>NZ_CP049863.1:1232377-2464755 GCF_011299575.1 Leucobacter viscericola | reverse complement strand
GTGTGTGTGAGCTCGCTCATGTGTCTCTCCGTTGAGGGGCGGGTGGGGATCGGCAACGCCCAGCACACGGGCCCAGCGTCTAGGTTCGAGCATGCCAGGGAATGCGCCCGCTTTGGCGCGTCATAGTCACCCGATTATCGCGCAGAAACAGTGCATATGCACATAAACTGTAGAAATGAGTCAGGATCACCCGCTTCCCCTCAGCGGCACACCCCTTCCAGAGGACGCGCGACGCTGGCGAGAGCTCGTCAATCAACTCGACGTTGACGAGCTGACGGAAACGTTTCTCGCACTCATCAGCACGGTCCCGGACTACGATCCCCCGCCGGTTCCACTCTCCGAGGTTCGGCGCACCGGCCGCCTTTCGTTCGAAGCTCTGGTCGTGGGGCTCGGTGCCGGCGGAGAGCTGGAACCCGTGACCGCAGCGAGTGATGTGGGTGTTTCGCGCGCTCGCGCGGGGATCCCGATTACGTCACTCATGACGGCGATCCGGCTCGACTTTACGGTGCTGTGGGAGGCGCTCACGAGGGTGGCGCGCCCCTCGGACGCTGAGCTCATCGTGCGCCACACCGGAATCGTGCTCCGCACCGTCGACGGGTACGCCGGGCAGACTCAGCGCGCGTATGTCGCGGAGCAGCAGCGCATGCACGATGAGGCCTCGTCAGTGCGGCAGGGGCTGATTGCGGGGTTGTTTCAGGATCCGCAGCCCTCCGAAGAGCGCCTATCGGTCATTGCCGACGGACTCGGCATTCCAGTCTCGACACCGCTCGCCGTTGCTGCGGCCGTCTCAGAAGACATCGCGGCGCTGCGCGTGTTTGTGTCGGAGGCGGAGCGCGCGGGAGCGACCGTGTTCACCCACCACCTCGGAGACACCCTGGTGGTGTTTTCGCGGCTGCGGCCCCTCCCCGGCTCGCGGCTCGAGAAGCTCGGCCACCGTCTGAACGCCCTCCGTATTGGGCTCCTCACCTCAGAGTCGGGGTTGCGCGGGCTGCGGCAATCCGCGACAACCGCTCGTGATCTCGCCCGCATTCTCGGCCCCGACGAAGAGGGCGCGATGACCTGGTCTCGCGGCTGGGCACGACTCGCGAGTCGGTGCCTGCTCGAGATCGGTAATCCGATCCTCTCCGACGTGGTCGCGGCTCTCGCAAGCTGCGGCGAGGCCGAGCGCACTCGACTCGAGGAGGCCGTGCGCAGTTACCTCGCAACGGGCAACATCGGCGAGACAGCCGCGGTCCTCTACTGCCACCGCAACACCATCACGAACCGCTTGCGGCGCTTCGCGATCCTCACCGGCGTCGACCCGCTCGTGCCTACCCAGGCGGCGCGACTCGTGGTGGGTTGGGCGTGATCCTGTGCCTACTCACCGTACAACCGAAGCGGCGCGACCTCGGCTATGTACTTGAAGTCTCGATCTCGATGGAATAACACCGCATCTCCGCGAATAGCAACTGCCGCGATGAGACAGTCGCTCAACCCCCTAAGGGGATGTCCATTCTGCAGAGATGCGACAAAGAGCTGCGCCGCGGCCCGGTAGTCGATCGCCGCATCAATAGGAATCACTCGAAGACCATTCGTGAGCTGCGAAATGCGCGATTCACGGAGCGGTGTCGTTGCCCCGGCGAGTAGCTCCATAATGATTGGCTCGGTGATTCTGACGTCTGCTTCTCTCATGAGCAAACGGTCAAGCTCCTCAACGACGGGGTCATCAGAATCGCGCAGATACTCAATCCATACCGAAGAATCAACGAGGATCAATCGCGCACCCCATTCACGGGAACGTCACGCATGGCATCAAGGTCTCCATCCCAACCGATACCACGCAGATCACGCAGAAAGCCTTTCGTCAGCGGGACTCCCACAAGTCGTCGGAGCGCAAGATCGACAGCTTCCCGCTTAGTCGACACTTGGAAGCGGCTCATCACCTCCGCGACGAGTGCGTCATCAATATCAATGTTTGTGCGTCCCATACACCAAGAATACACCACAGGATCACATGAGGCCAGAAGCGGCACCAGCTTCGAATTCGCCCCGAGTCCGCGGGATACCGGGACGGATCACCACCCACTCCCTTAGCCTGGAGGCATGAACTGCCCTACTGACGGAACAACCCTCCTCATGAGTGAACGCCAGGGGATCGAGATCGACTACTGCCCGCAGTGCCGGGGCGTGTGGCTCGACCGTGGCGAGCTCGACAAGATTCTTGAGCGCGCGAAGGCCGAGTCCGACGTTGCCGCCGCACCCGAGGTGCCGCAGGCACCGCAGATGCAGGCGCCGCAGCAGCCGCTGTACGGCCAGCAGCAGCCTTACAGCCAGCAGCCGCCACAGCAGCCACGCTACGACGACCGCGGATACGACGACCGCCGTGGCCACGACTCCCGTGACGACCGCCGCTACGACTCGCGCGACAACCGAGGCTACGACTCGCGCCAGGGCGACTACCGCAAAAAGAAGAAGAGCCCCTTCGATTTTCTCGGCGACATCTTTGAGGGCTAGCGTCTAACCGACACGCTCGGCAACGATGTGGCGCAGCGCGGCAAGCGAGAGCTCAATTGACGTGAGGTCAATCCGCTCGTTGTGCCCGTGCACGCCCTCGCGATAGCGCTCGTACGGCCACTCGGGTCCCAGCAGCCCAAACCCGTACGCGGGCACACCGATCTCGCGGAAGAAGCGCGCGTCCGATCCGCCCGCCGCCATAATCGGCACCACTGGCGCAGAAGCCACCGCTTCGACGGCCCGCTCGATCGCGGCGAACAGGGGCGTTTCGGTGCTTGATCCGGTCGCGTCCCACCCGCGCAGGTGGGTAATCTCGGTCACGTCAGCGAGCGGTCCCAGCACGGCGCGCAGCAGTTCATCCACGTCTTCGTCGCTCGTGCCCGGCAGAGTGCGGATGTCGAGCTGCACGGATCCTGACCCCGGGATCACGTTGTGGGCCGATCCTGCCCGCAACACCGTCGGCGAGATCGTCACCCGTGACACCGCGTACGCGTACCCCGCGATGCCTCCAAGCTGCGCAATGGCGCTGTCAAGCCGCACGGGATCTCGCAGCCGCTCAGCCAACTCGGCGTCGCTGATGCGCGCCGTCACAAACGCGTCCCACAGCTCGCCCAGTTCTGCGGCAGGCACGACCTGTGAAAGCTGCTGCAAAATCTCGCCCACCGCAAACACTGCGCTGCGGGAACCGTACGGGATCGACGCGTGACCCGGCTTCCCCTGCACGGTCAGCAGCCTGCCCGCGGACCCCTTCTCGGCCACACCGATCGCCACGTGCGAGCCCATGCGCATGCCGCCGGATTCCGTCAGCACCTCACTCACATCGACGATGTCGGGGTACTGCTGCATCAACCACTTCAGACCGTAGTCTCCCCCGGCTTCCTCGTCAGCGACCGCGAGGAGCACGAGATCGCCGCGCGGCTTCTCGGGCGCGAGCGCGACCTCGCGCAGCACCGTCGCAAAGGCCGCCGTCAGGTAGAGCATGTCGACGGCGCCGCGACCCCAAACCTCGCCGTCAATCAGGTCACCGCCGAACGGATTGCGGCTCCAGCCGTCAGGATCAACCGGCACCACATCAATGTGCCCGAGCAGGCCGAGTGCGGGAGCCGTCGGATCGGTGCCACGCACGCGCGCGATCAGCGAGGCCCTGCCGGGTGCCGCCTCCAGCACGTGCGTCTCGACGGGAACATCGGCGAGAAAGCGCTGCAGCACCCGCACATTGCGAATCTCTTGCCCGGAAGCTTCCGTGCCCTCGTTGACACACGCCTCACGAATCATCTCGCGCAGCAGCTCAACGGTTGCGTCAACTGCCGCCTCAACCCCCGCGTTCTCCGTTGACACCCGGTGCACCTCCGCTCGCGATTGGGCCACGCCCACTGATCGCTCCAGCTTACTCGCCGAGGTCTTGCGCAGACCGCTCAATTGAGTCGAGGATCGCGGCGACCCCCGCCCGATACACCGTGAGGCCATCGATGGCGAGCAGGGCGTCCCGGTGCTCACGCACGAGCGGATACTGCGCGAGATCCACCGCGCCAAACGTGCTGATCCAGGGGGTCGAACCGTCCCTGGCCGCAGCACCGTTGCGCATCACCTCGTGCGCGAGCGCCGCGTTCTGCGAAACCGCAAACCCAGACACTGCGGCATACGCGCGGATCAGCGCAGCGCCTTCCAACCCGGCCTCACTGAGCAAACCGAGAATCAGCTCGTCAGCGGACACATCTCCGGGCCCAGCCGGGTCAAGCACCGCACCCTCAATAGCGACCGAGGGATACTCCAGGCTCAGCTCGGCGGCCCGCGCCAGGTAGACCTCAAGTCGTTCACGCCAGGATCCCTCGGCGGCGAGCGCGTGGGCGACCGCTGTTTCGGCGAGGCGGTCGAGCGCGGCCCTGGTCAGCTCGTCCTTGTTGCGAAAGTGGCGGTACATGGCGGTCGCGTCAACGCCCAGGGCCTCTCCGAGCCGCTTAAAGGTGGGGCGAACACCGGGTTCAGCACGAGCGAGTTCAAGCAGCGCGTCGACAATCACCCTCTGGTCGAGGCGAGTGCGCCGCGGGGCTGCTGCTGTCATGCGATCTCCGGTTCTGCAGGGTGCCCTCAGTCTAGCGAGGGGTCTTGCCCGCCCCCTGCCCCATCCCCCACTGCCCCACCCACCCAACCCTGCCCGACCCAACCCTGCCAGGCCCAACGCTGCCAGGCCCTGCCCTGCCCGGCCCGCCTTGCCCGGTCCGGTCCGCCTTGTCCGGTCCGGTCCCACCCAACCCCGCCCGTCCTGCCACCCGCAGAGTTGGGGTCAGTTTCAGGTATTAAACGGGGCTTTAGTGCCTGAAACTGACCCCAAGTTCGCAGGTGGCAGCAGGGTCGGATCACATTTTCCACACGCACCCCACCCAAGGCCATTAGGCTAAACAGCATTCAATGAGGAGGCCCCGTGCAGAGTGACCATCAAGCAGACGTCGTATTCGAAAACGGCTGGGTGTACACCGGCCTAGACTCCGCACCATCACCGGGTGGCCTCGCGATTGCAAACGGCAGGATCCTCACCACCGACCCCGACGAGGTCGCAGCCCTCGCCACGACCGCCCACGAGCGCGTCGACCTGGGCGGCCGCCTGGTGGTTCCGGGTTTCCAGGATGCCCACGTGCATCCCGTGATCGCGGGCATCGAGCTGCTGAGTTGCGATCTGTCGGCATGCTCGACCGCGGAGGACACCCTCGAGGCCATCGCACAGTATGCAAAAGCGCACCCAGAACTCGATTGGATTCTCGGCGCTGGCTGGTCCATGGACGCGTTCCCCGGCGGCACCCCCACCAGGCAGGCGCTCGATGCGGTCGTCGCGGACCGCCCGGTGTTTCTCGAGAACCGCGACCACCACAGCGGCTGGGCGAACTCGCGCGCGCTCGAACTCGCGGGTCTCAACGCAGATACCCCAGACCCTTTCGACGGCCGCATCGAGCGTGAGCCCGACGGCGCTCCGTCCGGAACCCTGCACGACGGCGCAATGAGCTTTCTCCATCAGACACGACCGCGAGCCACCCCCGAGCAGGCGTACGCGGGTCTGCTCGCGGCGCAGGATCACCTCATCGCTCAGGGCATTACCGCCTGGCAAGACGCAGCGGTTGGTGAGTTTATGGGCAGCCCCGACACGGTGCCGGTGTACCGCCGCGCGATCGAAGAGGGAACCCTGAAGGTACGGGTGCGCGGAGCGCAGTGGTGGGATCGAGAGGCGGGTCGGGATCAGCTCGCCCCGATCCTCTCCCGGCGCGACGAGGCCGCGGCGGCGTTCGACCCGCAGAAGTTTTCGCTGGAGTCCGTCAAGGTGATGGTCGATGGTGTCGCCGAGAGCTTTACCGCGGCGATGCACGACTGCTACCTCGACCACAGCGGGCACGCCACGCAGAACCGTGGCATCTCGTTCTTCGATCCCGAAGAGATGGCCGAGTTTGTCACCGACCTCGACGCCGCGGGAATGCAGGTGCACTTTCACGCGCTCGGCGATCGCGCGGTCACCGAGGCCCTCAATGCCGTGGAGCGCGCGCTCGCCACCAATGGCCAGCGCGGCAACCGCCACCATCTTGCCCACTTGCAGGTGGTGCGCCCCGAAGACGTCGAGCGTTTCGCCCCTCTCGCGGCCACCGCCAACATGCAGGCGCTGTGGGCGTGCCACGAGGATCAGCTCGACGAGTTGACACTGCCGTTCCTCGCCGACGACGCCGAGCAGCACCACTACCCCTTCGGCGATCTCGCAACGACCGGGGCGCACCTCGCCGCGGGCAGCGACTGGCCGGTGTCGAGCCCTGATCCGGTGCAGGCGATCCACGTTGCAGTGAACAGGGTCTCCTCGGCGGGCAATAGGCCGCCGCTCGGGGATCCGCGCCAGCGCCTCACCGTGGCGCAGGCACTCAACGCCTACACGCAGGGCACCGCGCGCGTGAACCACCTCGACGAGGTCACCGGCAAGATCGCCCCCGGGTTCTTCGCGGATCTCGCGATCCTCGACCGCAATCTCTTCGAGCTGGCTCCCGAGCACATACACGAGGCAAGGGTCGACGAGACCTGGATCGCGGGCGAGCGCGTGTACGCGCGGGGCTGAGGCCTCGCGCACTCATCCAACCCAACTCACTTGCCCCGTCCTTCCCGTTCCTGCCCGCCTCCCCACCTCACCCCTCCCTCACCCCTGGTGTGAACGCGTTTCAACATTATGAACGCGCATAATGTTGAAATGCGTTCACGCCACAGGCGGCGCGGCGTCACGGCGACCATGCGGAGGTTGGGAGATGCGGCGACGGGTTCGGGGCGGGATGCAGGTTAACCGGGCCTAATAAGTAGGCCTACTCCTCGTCCTCCGCGGGAGCGCGCACAGCCTTGCGGTCGGCGAGCAGCGTGTCGCGCACGCGACGACGCAGCACCTTGCCGATGAGCGACTTCGGCAGTTCCTCCCACACCAGGTAGGTGCTGGGGCGCTTGTACTCGGCGAGCTGCTCGCGGGCGGCCTCGCGCGCCGCATCTTCGTCGAACGTTGCGCCGGGCTCGAGGATCACCGCGACCGTCACAACCTCCGCACCGCCTCCGCGCGGGATACCAACCACGGCAGACTCCGCAACGCCGGGCACGCTGTTCACCACACGCTCGACCTCACTCGGCGACACGTTGAATCCGCCCGTGATGATGAGTTCCTTCTTGCGGTCGACAACGGTCACAAAGCCGTCCTCGTCTTGCACCACGAGATCACCGGTGCGCAGCCAGCCGCCCTCGAGCAGCGTCGCCGCGGTGTCTTCCGGGCGTTTCCAGTAGCCCTTGAACACCTGGGGTCCGTTGATCAGCAGTTCGCCCACCTCACCCAGCTCGACCTCGCGGGTCGGCTCCTCAGGGTCAACAACGCGAATGTCGGTCGACGGGAACGGCAGCCCAATGGCCCCGATCTTGCGCACGTCGCTAAAGGGGTTCGCGAGCGCAACCGGGCTCGTCTCGGTGAGACCGTACCCCTCGTTGAGCATGCTGCCCGCGAGATCCTCCCAGCGCTTCACGATCGCGGGGGTCAGCGTCATCGCGCCCGAGATCGCGTAGACGACGCCCTTCAAATCAAGCTGACCGTCGCGCGCGACACGAGCGAGCCGGTCGAACATCGGCGGCACCGCGGGCACAAACGTAGGTGGAAACTTCTTGGCGGCCTGCGACACAAGCTCGGGATCGAAGGTCGGAAACAGCACCGCGCGCGATCCGGTCTCGACCGAGTAGATGACCGAGAGCAGCAGCCCGAACGCGTGGAACATCGGCAGCAGCCCGTAGATGCTGCCCTCGCCTCGAGTGAACTCGGGCATCCACGCGGCACCCTGGCGAGCGTTGGCCCACAGGTTGCCGTGCGTGATGATCGCGCCCTTCGGCGTGCCCGTGGTGCCCGAGGTGTACTGCAGGCAGGCGATGTCGTCTTTGGTGGGGCGCGGGTGGCTGCTCGGGATCGGCTCCTCGCGCTCCAGCTTGTCGAACGCGATGGTGCCGGTGGTTGCCGTCGTCAGCTTGTCGCGTGACTCGCGCGCCTTTTTGATCGGCAGGCTGAGCGCCATGCGGGTGCCGAAAGGCATAGCCTTCGTGACGTCGACGGAGATGATCGTGTTGATTCCCATATCGGCGGGCAGGCTCTGGATCGTCTCAACGACCTTGCTCCACGCGATGACGACGGTGGCTCCGTGATCCCGAAACTGCACCTCGAGCTCATCGCGCGTGTAGAGCGGGTTGTGCTCGACAACGACGGCACCGAGCCGCAGCACCGCGTAAAACGCGATCACGTGCTGGGGTGCGTTCGGCATGATGAGCGCGACGCGATCCCCACCCTTCACACCCAACTTGCGCAGGGCGTTGGCGACACGAGCGACGCGATCGCCGAGGTCGCGGTACTTCGTTGTTGCGCCGAAGAAAGCAATGGCGTCGCGATCCGCCCACTGTGTGCAGCGTTCGTCGAGCAGATCGACCAGCGAGCCGGTGACGGTCTCGATATCAATGGGCGTGCCGGGTGCATAGAAGCGGTTCCAGGCACGCGTTTCGTTCATGTGCATGCTTAGAGGGTACCGGCCCCCAAGCAACTACGACTTCGGAACTGGCGGACCCAACCAAAGCAGCACAACAAAGACCACCGTGACGCCGACCACAAGAATCAATACCGACAACAGCGGGTGGCGCAGCACCCAGGCCTGCAGCTTCTCGATGAAGCCTCGGGGTGCGTCGCCGCCCGGCGACAAGCGCCAGGTTCTGCTGAGCAGGCCGCGGTGATCCACCACGAGTTCGAAGGGAAGTGTTGCGAACGGGATCACCGAAGACGCAAGGCCAAGGATGCCGGTCGAGGTGCGCCAGCGCTCGTTCACCCACACAAACACCGTGATGACGCAGTAGGCCAGAAACACAAAGCCGTGCAGGCCACCGGCGATGCTCACCAGATCGGCGGTGCCAGTCGCACGGAGGATCAGTGCGGTGATCAGCCCCGCCCAGGTGACGACCTCAGCCGTTGCGAACGTGCGAAAGAGAAGGCGCGGCGACATGCCTCAACCGTAGCCGGTGGGCGCTGAGAGAGTGGTTGATGGGGCCGAAGGGAATCACTCGAGCGGCCCCATCAACACATTGTTAACCGGCGAGGCTGATCTCTTCGGAGCCGGAGAACCCGCCGCCGCTCACCTTGAGCGTCGTCGCAACAACGTCGGCTGGCAGGTCGAAGACAACACCGCCCTCGATGGCGTTGCCGGGGTTGATCTCGGCGACGAAGGTGTCTGCGTTGGACTGATCGTAGAGCGTCGCGGTGGTGTCGGCGTTGAAGGAGCGTCCCTTCTGGTCGACAATCGTGAGGTCGTTCGTGAAGAAGTACTTCGGCTTGTCACCCACGTTGGCAACCTTCACGTTCACACGAACGTAGCGCCCCTGGGCGGTCTCGCTCATGAACTGGTTACCGACTGTTGCGCCGATCTCTTCGATGCTCACCGCGGTGAACTCGAAGTCACCACTCTTCACGGCGGTGCCGAGTCCGGGCTTGGACTTCTCAGCCGGCTTCGAGTCCTCCTTCTTGGGCTCTTCGGCGGTTTTTGCGGAGTCCTGGGTTGAAGTCTCCGAGGTCTTGGTGGTGGCAGCGTCGGCCTCATCGGAGCCACCCTTGCCACCGCTCGCAGCGACCGAAATGATAATGATGAGCACGAGGGCGCCACCCAACCCGGTCAGCACCTTGTGCCGCGCAAACCAGGAGCGCTTCTTCTCGGGAGCCGGAACCTGCGGAGGGGCCGGCTGCTGTGCGTACTGCTGAGGTGCCTGCGGGGAAACCGGCATCTGTCCGGGCTGTTCCGGGGGCATCTGCTGCGACATGGGGTACTCATTTCTGAAGAGAATGATGGGGGTGGTGACGCGGTTCTCCCGCGCTCCCTCTCAGTTCACCTCGTGCGGCATCACTCGCGCAGCCCTCGATCGGTCACTCGCGCGGATCGTTCGGTCATTTTCGGCGGGCACATTCGGTTCGTTCGAAGGCCGCAGCCGTTGTCAGGGTTTCGTAAGATTGGGCTATGACCGTTGCTCCTCCCCCAGCGCAAAAGAGCGCGTGGGCATCTCGCGCAGGCACGATTACGCTCAACGTACTGATCGTGGCCACAGGCGTGTTCCTTTCACTCGTTCCGATGACGGAGCAGGGCCAAGCCGGAATGAACCGCTTGCCCTTCTATCTCTCGATCGTTGGTTTCTTCGCACTGGGTACAGCGTCTGTGCTGCTCATCTGGCGGCGCACGCTTGCGGTGCAGATCACCCTTGCGGCGAGCCTCGCTGCGATCCTCCTTCCCGCGACCCCCTTCGTGGCATTGGTTGCGCTCGTGACCGTGTTCAAACAGCGCACGTGGTCGACCATCATTCAGCTGACTCTGTTGGTGGTTGCCGCGACCGTCGCAGGGGGTCTATGGGATCTCTCGGCTGGCCCTCACGCGTTTGCTGCGGCGTTCTCGCAGCAAGACCCGCTGCCCACCGCCAAAGAGCTGTTCGCAAACGCTGGCTGGATCTTGCCCCTCGGCACAGTCATTTGGATGTGGCCGTTTGTGACCTGGGGCCTCATTTCCCGCACACTCACCGACCGGGATCGCGCGCGCAACGGCGAATCGCGCGCCGAGCACGAAGCCCAGGGGTTGCGCGATGCGGCGTCAACACAGGCAGCCCGGCAAGAGGTCGCTCGCGAACTGCACGACACGATTGCGGCAAAACTCAGCACGGTGTCGCTGCACGCCGGGGCCCTCGAGGCGCAGGCCGGCGAGAACCCCGAGTTGCTCGACTCGGCTCGGGTCGTGAGGTCTGCGGTGCACGATTCGATCGAGGATCTGCGGCACGTTGTCGCGCAGTTGCGCGATCCCGACCCTGAGGCGAGCCAGCGGCAGCACCGCTATTCGCTCGGCGATCTCGACGAGCTCATCGAAGAGGCGCATCGCTCGGGCAACAGCGTTCGATCCCGCATCAGCCTCTCCGATTTCAGTCTCTGCGATCCGGCCATCGCTCACGCGAGCTACCGCATCGTGCAGGAGTCGCTCACCAATGCCCGCAAGCACGCACCCGGTGCGCCGCTTTCGGTGACGGTGCAGGGTGGTCCCGAGAACGGCATTTTTATTAAGGTGCACACGGAGGCGATGGCGAGTGACCCGGCGGCCGCTTCTGC
Source organism: Leucobacter viscericola (assembly GCF_011299575.1). Lineage (NCBI taxonomy): Bacteria > Bacillati > Actinomycetota > Actinomycetes > Micrococcales > Microbacteriaceae > Leucobacter > Leucobacter viscericola. The sequence goes on along the minus strand of NZ_CP049863.1, from coordinate 2,453,609 downwards.
CGGCTTCGTGGATCCCGCGCTCACTTCCCCCGGGGCTCCTACGACTCCGGGGCACGGCTTGATCGGCATGCGTGAGCGGGCTCAGCAGCTCGGTGGAAGCCTGAGCGCGCAGTTGGCCCCGGAGGGTGGGTTCCGCGTTGACGGCTGGCTACCGTGGACGCCGGGCGATCCTGAACCGAGTGCGCCAACCGCGTAGACTCGAATTGTGCCCCTCACACAAACCGCTGCGAATCACGCTTCCGCAGAGCCTGCGAACCCGTCTCAGAGCGCGCCGACCATTCGGCTCGCGATCATCGACGACGACGCGCTCGTGCGGGCTGGGTTTAAGGCCCTGCTGACCGCCTCGGCGGATCTGCAGATCGTTGCTGAGGGTGAGAGCGGCCTCGATGTGTCGCGCATCATTCGGGATCAGCGGCCAGATGTCGTGCTGATCGACGTGCGTATGCCCGGCATGAACGGCATCGATGCCGTGCGCGCGGCAAAGGGGTTCGCGCACGGCACACCCGCGTTTCTCATGATGACCGCGTTTGACGAAGACGGCACGGTGCTCGAGGCGATTCTCGCGGGGGCCGACGGTTTCCTACTCAAGGACGAGGGACCCGACGAGATCGTGCGCGCGATTCGGCACGTGGCCCGCGGTGAAGCGAGCTTCTCTCCGCGCAGCGCACGTCAGCTGCGTGACTGGGTCTCGCGATCCCCCTCGCTCGCGGCGCAGCGGCAGGCGGAGGCGCAGCTCACCCTGCTGACCGAGCGAGAGCGCGATGTCGCCATCGCAATCGCCACGGGAGCCTCCGACCGCGACATTGGCGCCCAGCTCTTCGTCGCGGAGTCGACCGTGAAGTCGAGCCTGCGAGCCATCAATGTGAAGTGGGGCACCGAGAACCGCGTGCAGGTGGCCGTGATTGTCGCACGGGCGGGTGTCGAGCTGTAGCTTCGTTGGTTACTTCGCCCGCAACAGCGAAGCGAGCTGCCTTGGCGCCGCCGTCGGCAGGTAGCACCGGCCGAGCGCAAACCCGATTGCGGGCAGCGCGAGCGAGTCGCGGTAGGCGAGATACATGGGCTGCGAGTTCGAAGAGAACTTGGCCTTGAACCGAGCAAGCGAGCGGAATCCGTATGACGGTTCGAGCCCGCGACTGAGCAGCTGCATGAGGCGGTTGAGCGTCGAGTCGGCGGCGGTCGCGGTCTGGGCAAGGGGCGAACCCGAGAGGCTGACCAGAGCAAGCTCGTCTTCACCGAACTGCCGGATCGTGTCGGCGATGAGAAACTCCATCGTGCCGTTGGGGGCTGTGGATCGGCGACGCATCACGTCGAGGGTGCGGCCGGTGACGATCCCGTTCTGGTACATCGGCAACCAGCTCGTGATCGCGAGCACGTTGTCTTCTTCGTCGAGCACGATCGCAACGAGCACGTCGGCATCCTGCAGCTCGTCGAGACCACCGAGGGTAAACGACAGCTCTGGCAGATCCTTGTTGGCGACCCACTCCTCCGAGATGTTCGTGATCTGCGTGGTGATGCGCAGCGGCAGGTCGGTCCAGGTGGCCATGCGGGTGCGCAGGCCGGTGCGGTTGGCCCGGTTCACTGCCGTGCGAAGATCCTGCGCGCGCTTACCGCTGAGCGTGAAGGTGCGCGGGTCGAGGATCGTCTCCTCTGCGACCTCGAGGGTGGACCAGCCAGCCCTACGAAGCGGCTCGGCCGTGGAATCGTGGATGCTGTAGAACGCGGGTTGCAGGGCAACGCTGTCGCAGTACGCGATGAACTCGTTGAGGGTGGCTTGTGTGTTCTGAGCGGTGTCGGCCGCACCGAATGGATCGGAGATGGTGATGGCAAACCCGTTCACGGCGCGATAGGCGACTGCGTTTTGCCCGTCGGTGGTCACGAAAGTCTGGTTGCCCGGCCACGTGGCCATCCAGCTGAGGGTGTTGCCGTTGCTGCGCAGTAGCGCGTCACGGTCACGAGTGTGGGCGGCGGCCCCGGCGCGAGCTCTTGGCGGAAATGCGCGACGCTGCCAGATGAGAACGATCATGAAGGCCACTGGGATCGCGATGCCCGAGAACAGCCAGAGCGCGGTTTCAAGCCCGTGTCGCTCGGAGAAGGTCTCGTCACGCGGCGCACTGATCAGGCGCGTTGTCACGATGACCGCCGCCGCGGCCGATAGCACCACCATGGTCCACAGCGCGAGGCGGCGCCCCTTGAGCAGGCCCCACGCGCAGAGCAGCAACAGCACGGCGACAATCACCTGCACCCCGATGAGCGCCGGGTTGTGGTCCCAAAGCAAGACGCCCGGGCAGGCGAGAGAGTTTGCGCCGGGCGGGCAGGGCCCCAGTTCGGGTCGCGAGGGCAGCTCTCCGAACATGACCTGTCCGAGGGCAAACGCCCTCTGGTGGGGCGAAGAAATGAGCCGGAACAGTGGGCCCGCCGCAAGCACCGCCGTCACGGCCGCGAGGAGGCTGCGCACCTCGTGACGCGAGCTTGAAAAGGCCGCGCGCTTCGGTCGGCCGACGCTGATCCTGCCGCCCAACAACCCAACACCCACCGCGATCGCAAGATACAGGTAGGCGGGAGAGCTGCGGTACAGCAAAAGGGTCGCCGCGACGCCGATGAGCAAGACACGAATGCGTCGCCGCCACAGCGGTGAGGCGGAAGCGCTCGCCCACGCGAGTGTTCCCGCGAGTGGAGTGAGGGGATCAAAAGTGTCGATGTGCCGCACTGAGATGGCCCAGTACTCGTCCAGGCGCGCCGACACGAGCTGCAGCCCCAGGCCGATCAGCGTCGCGGTGGTTCCCGTAATCACAAAGGCGATGATCGTGCGCAGACTGCCGATGCGCCCCTCTGCCCAGCCGAGTCCCGCGAGCAGTGCAACCACCGACACGAAGAGGTTCACCCAGCCCACAACAAGCAGCTGAGAGGTGACGAACGTCCACCACTGCCGCTGGGTGATGCTGGTGAGGTCAACGGTGAGCTCTTCAAGCCGAGCGTGCGGGCCGAGGATCAGCAGTGCGGTGCCACCGAGGAGAACGATCGCCGTGATCGTGAGGGTCACCGGGCGGGTCTGCAGCCAGCGTTTGATGTTCTGTCTCATGGCTGCTCCGGCGTTGATTGCTCGGACGCTGACTGCTCGGGTCCCACGTGAAGGTGGGTCAGGATCGGCTCAAGTGAGTTGCGCATGACCCACTGCACGGTCTGCCAGCTGTGCGCTGTGTTGGGCGAAACCACCCTGGTGACGTCCATGCCCGCGTTGCGCGCCGCCTCCGAAACCGTATTCACTCTCGGACCATACACCCCGTCGAGTGACCCCGATCCAAACACCGCAACGGTGTCGCGGTAGGGCGCGTTCTTCTTGAGCAGGTTGAGCGGCAGGGCGGCCTCGTAGGCGGTGGTGCTGCCGTCGAACCCGACCTTGATGGTGTGAGCCTGGGATCCATTGGCGGGTTCGACCTGGCCGGAAACGTCGAGGATCGCCGAGAATATCTCGGGGTGAGCGCTGCCGAGCTGGATCGCGCACGTGCCTCCCTGCGAGAACCCTCCGATGGCCCAGTTTTCAGGACCCCTCAGAACGCCGAGGTTCGATTCGATCCACTTGGGCACATCGACGGTCAGGTACGTGGCGGAGTTGCCGAGTTTCGAGTCAACGCACATGGGGTTCGATGCAGGATCGCCGAGCTGGTCGGGAACCACAACGATCGGTGCGCGCCCGTGATCCTTTGCGGCCCAGGCGTCCATGATTTCTCTGAGGGAACCGGCCTGGACCACGTTTTCGGGGGCCCCGGGTTGGCCGGAGAGCATGATCATGACAGGCATGCGTTCGGGGTGGGACCCGAGGGCCGCAGGGGGGAGATAGACGTAGGCGTCTCTGGCCGGGAACTTGGAGACGGTCGCGGGGATCTGCACGCGCGAAACGAGTCCCTGTGTCGGCATGCTCTTAGCGTCTGCGCCGGCAGCCGCGTTGGTTGTGCCCGCCGTGGGCGCCAACCGGTGCTGCGAGGCAATCACTGATTCCGGCATCTTTCCAGAGATCGGTGCATCAACGAGAGATCCCAGCGTCGGATACTGTCCGAATTGGGCGTTCACCCCGAGCGCGGCAGAGAGCAGCACCAGCGGGATCGCGAACGCCGCAAGCACCCGCCGCTTGGCCTTGCCCCGCACCAGAGCGACGACCATGGCGGCAACCAGCGCGAACCCGCCACACATCCAGGTGAGAGCGATGGGGTCAAGAACGGTGTCGAGGCCGATTGGGCTCTGCACAAAGGGAATGAGCGCGATCCCGATCCCCGCGCCAAGCAAAGCCGCAGCGATGGTGATGAAGAGCCAGCGCCGTTTTCCCCTGCCGAGTAGTGCGATCACAACCAGCAGGAATGCGAGCGCATACACCGAATAGGGCAACCACCCACCCATAATGTCGACGTTATTCATGCATGTACCTTCGTTAAGGCGCCCCCGCATTCCTTGCCGCCCTCACTAATAATGGGACCTGTTTTTATGCGTTTGGTGGGAGTTTTGGAATCTTGATTGCAGCACTATTTGCTGCAATAATTGCTGCATGATCGCAACCGATTCGAAAACCGTGCGGCGCATTTCCATGCCGCTCACCGAGCGTGACAGTCAAGATCTTGCGCTCATCCGAAACTCTCCCGAGTTCAAACGAGAGCTCAACACCACCTCGGATAGCGAAGGCGCCATCGCGCGTGCAGTATTTGAAGAGGGTGTCCGCGCCGTAATGGAGCGGCTCGCAGAGCGCGCCTATCAGCAGATGGGTGAAGACGAAGAGGAAGCCGCGCGTAGCCTGGCCAATCGCCAGCGCCTGGCTCGCCGGGGTCGCGACCGGGTTATCGGTTGAGATGGATCTCATACGCGGCCGCGTCTACATGGCAGACCTTGAGAGTGGCGAACTCAAGCCCTGGGTTGTAGTTTCCAACAACAACCGAAACCGCTCACTTGGCTCAGCACTCGCGGTCAGAGTCACCACCACAAACAGGTTCGCCGAGCTGCCGTCAGTGGTTGCGCTGCCTGACGGAGAGTGTGTGAGCGGATGGGTGCGCTGCGATAGCCTGACGACTCTGTACGCGGACGAACCCACGAAGGCCTTACTTGGCCTGTCGCGCCCCGCAATGGCGTTGATCGAGGATGGGATCAAGGCTGCGCTTGGGATGGGGTAGCGGCCGGTTTCATTGATTTTGACGGCACAATTACCGGCGTCGCTCACTAATTCTTGCGCCGCCCAGGGGCTTCTCTAATGTCCAACCAACTTAATTGCCGTGACGCTATTACGACAATCTACTAGTCGGAAGTAGCTCGACCGAAGCTCAATCAAACCGAGCGGTCAACTGCAGCCCGGCGAAGCCACAATTTCGTACTCAGAACAAGGTTAACCCCAGAGCATAATGATTACTTCGCAGGAAACCCCAGGCCCGCTCAGCCGCTCGGAAGATTCCCCACATTCCCACTATTCCTCCTGAAGCGAGGGATCCTGCGGCCCCTTAAGCATCGATCATCCCCTACCTGCCTCTCCAACCCCGAGGACTCAATCTGCGAGCGTGGCCCGGGACACTAATAAAAGTTTGTTCTTCGCCATCAGCATGAAGTAGAACGCAAAGATCGGCAGCTAACGAAACCTGAGCCCCGGGGTTTTGCAGACTAAGTCATTTGGGTGAGTGCCTCGCCTGCTCCTGTAACAATGCTTCGCTCCCCTGCGGCCCGTCATGCATCGCTCGACAATGTACGCGGCAAATGGTCCGCGGCTCTGAGCTTGGTTCGATGCTTAGCGTCGTTTTGACCTGGGATTCATACCTTCAAGTGTTGGCGGGGAGAAGTCGGGCATGGCATAGGCAGCTTCCTGGCCAAGCTCCGTAAGCTCGTTAGCCACCTGTCGATGCAAGCGGTCAATGCGCACCGCGAGGGCAGACACGTGATGGTCACATAACCATTTGAGCGTCACGGCCCTTTCGCGCGACAACCGCGACAGTCTCGTGTGCAACTCACCGAGGAGCTCAATGCCCGCCTGTTCTTGCGCAGGGTCTGTGAGGTCAGCAAAGACTGTCGTCGCCTCAAAGCCGTTCACTGAATGCGCTATGTACTTGTTGCGCAGGTCAATGAAGTACATATGCGCTCGAACGCTCTCAGCATCGAGGCTCGTCATTTCTACACGTCCGGCATGGCGCTGACCAGTGCCGAATGCCCTTCCGTACGCCGTGACAGCTGCGATCCACAGGGCATCTGTGGGCGACGGTGATTCGGCATCGTCTTCGATCTCAGATGCGAGGTAGAAGTCGAGGAACGATGCTGCCAGCATGAAGTCTCGGCGAAGGCTAGCGAGGTCCCGAAGCTCATTCAAAGAAGGTGTCTTGACAACAACACGTCGCCTTCCGGCCTCAGGTTGCCGGTAGGGGGTATCAGTAGGAGACTTCTCAGACATGATACGAGCATAGGACTCGCTCCACTCAAGAAGCCCTTTGCCCACTCTCTTGCGTGAGATCCTCAATGCTCATTTGCATCTCCCCGCGCGGCAGCGGCTGGACTCAAACCGAAAACCTCACAGGGGTTCGTTCGCTTGAGTTCCTCATGGAAGCAGGCGCGCCGGGAAACCATTGATTGCGAAGTAGACTGACGCCAGTAGAACTACTAAGGCAAGCAGCGCTAGCGTCTTGTCGCTCGCCAATCGACTCAACGTTCACCGCATGGCGGTCGGGAAACACATCAATGACTCTCGAGGGGAATCATGAGACAAAAATGAATTCTCTGCACAACGCCGTGTCGCACTCTTCAATTTTTCCACGTCATCCCAACCCCGCATACGCCGGGGTCAGCTCTACCACGACCGAATCTTGAAGAGCCGTCCCTCCACGCCTTCATCATGAAGTCGAAGCACGATCTCGTCCTCCGAAAATACCGGTTTGCCGTCGACCTCCGGCGGCATATCAGTATCGATAAGAGTAATAATCTGCTGAATCCCTAGATTCGAGTACCCTCGCATCACATCTACCAGATTCGATTTCTTTCGCTTATCTAGCGACTCGAATACACCATCATGGTAGACAAATGACGGAAAACCTTGACCGAGATGCGCCCAAAGCATGGCCAGATCAAACGCTATACACAGCAATTTCTTGTAACTATGCCCTCTTTGAGCACTCGTCGAGTTTCCTGATTCGTCAAGGATTTCTGCCTCGAATTCAGGGTGGTGCTGTTTATTCAACGATGCGGTTAGAAGTGCATTCTGATCAAGAACCTCTTCGATGATTGCGTCGAACTGCAGGCGAATCGTCTTATAGATACTGTCGTTTGACGGGCTATTCTTCTCTTCAAAGTCCCTCTCGAGTCGAGCTTCAAGGTGATTCTTCTCTTCAACAGCCTCTCGAATTTCAGACCGGAGTCGCTGGAGCGTCTGAAGATGTTCGCGCTGACGAGTCAATGAGAGCACATCGGAACGCAACTCGACGAGATCATCCGACGCCTCCTTATATTTCCGGACAACATCGGTGTCGCTCAAGAACGAAAGGATCTCAGATCGGCGCTTACCAAGCCTATTGAGTTCCGCCCCCACCTCTCTGAGACGCGCCTCAACCTCCGCTTTCTCCTCAAGTAAGTACCCTTGGCGTTCTTCAGTGATCGCCGCATTAAATGAAATCAGTTGCTCGTAATCACGCTTAATTTGGCCTTCAAAAAGAACACCAACTTCCTCGAACAGACGCGCCGCCCGCTCCGGCTCAAACACCATCTCTCCTGCTTCTAGCGAGGAGATTATTTTCTTCCGGTTGTACATTAACGAATATCGTTCAGTGTTTAAATCCGCGATATCTTCATCGACACGATCAACTAGATCTCTTGTCTTTGATTTATCTTGATCCCGGAAATCGAAGCCGTCCAGCTTCGCCTGCTGCTTTTCAGCCTGCTGGCGCTTAAGCAGCAGAAGCCCCTCGATCCTACTGAGGTCCTCAATAGAACCGCCCAATTCTGACTGAATGGTGCTTTCGTTCGCGCGAAGATCAGAGATCAATGCTTCTTTTGCGTAGAAGTTTGCGATCAACTGGGCATCGAAGCCAAGCAGGTGCGCCACATACGGCTTCCAATCGGCATGTTCGGAAGCAAAACGCCTTAATTGGAAGACGTCGGAATAGTCGTCTTGCGTACGGAGAAAATATCCGAGTCCTTTACGGAAATCCCAAGGTCGCACTGCGGTCAGGTCGAGCAGCCCATCAAGGATCGCCTTTGACCTTTCGAAAGCAACCTTGTAATGATCCCACTGATCTTCGGGCAGGTCTTGAAAGTCCTGCCCGGGAGCAACATGTCGCTTAAAGCTAATCTTTGATGCGTCCTCAACCGCTCGTCGAATGGTCACATAAGAACCTGACGAAAGTTCAATCTCAAGGTAGAAGACAAAGTCCTTGAAAAGTTCCTCGTGCTTGAAAAGGAACATCTTTGCATCGCGTCGAGCAAGCAGGCAGAAATCGAGAAGTAGTCCGAGGGTGGTCTTCCCCAGGTTGTGAGTGTCTTTGTTTCTATTCTCGGGTACTCGAATTTCTGCCACGACCACGTTCAGTCCATCTCGGAAATCGATTGGGCTGAAGCGTTCTTCGTAGTTCGCGTAAAGTCTAGACAGTTTCATTTGGGCCCACATATTCGAAGGAGTCGGTCTTTGGCCGATACTCAATGAGTCCCATTAAATAGAGAAAATTAACTGCGGGGAGAAACAAAATATCGCCGCCCGAGACTCGCTTTTTTGCTGTCGACATAAGTGTCGAGTAACTTTCAAGTCTCTTCTTCTTGAGCACGTCAAGTGCGATGAGAGCAACGTTGAGAACAGTCCGATCAGGATGCGAGTGCTTCGTGGGTTGGAGCATGATCGTCCTCCTTCGTTCCAATGTCGCAGTTCCAGTACATATAGAAGAGGAGCGCCCTCGTTAACCGCTTATGCTGCCGCTGTCTCAAGATAGGATCCCGTTCGAACAACAGATCGATCAAATAGTCCATGACCTGATCGAATGATTGATAATTCTTCCGATGAGCAATGATGCGTAGCTCAAACTCGTCGACGGCCGCTTCGTATGCCTGTAACAATTCATCGTTTTCCGGAGCGGCCAAGAAAGTTCGAATTTGTTCCGTGTCTTTCAGATACTTGCGCCGAAGAGCCTTCGAGTAGTCATCACTCATCCCGTTTAGGCGGTCCTTTGTCGCCAGATCGACTCGAGCCACAGGGGGGTCGTCCAGAATCGTAAACATTCCATCGCGACGCTCAGCGAATGCTGAGACGATCTCTGCAATGTCCTCAGGGCTCACGATCAATGGCGAGTCAATCGGATCGATGCCAGCAATATTTGGGATTTCCGAAAATCTCTTCAACCATAGTTCGATCTGCTCAATGCCACACAGGTAAATGGAAGCCGTGGGCACGCCGCATGTCTCAGACAACGCATTGCGAATCTCGGACTCACCATTTCCAGTCAGCCGCCTATTCGAAAAGAGCATGTAATGGTCTAGTTCGCCGCGCTTTTTGAGCGAGGCGATCCTAGGAAATTCTTCAGCCAGGACGGTCGTCGTGCTTCCGCTGCTATAGAAGTCTGACTCCGTGAACGACTTATTAAGGCCATTAGTGTGTTTGGCCTGAATAATGACCCGCCCCTTCCAAGGTGCGGCCGCACTTGGGTGGAGTTGGGCAGTACCTTCAAAGCGGGCGTCTCGGCCACCGTCTGGGCCTCTTGCAAACCCCTGGACACTAATCCCAAGAAGTTCCTGGCATATTAACGTGACAAGGGTCTCGAACTGGTCGGCAGATAGATTCTCGTAAGCATACTTCACAAGTATTTCTCCCTTCCGCTCGTTCGACACCGCTAAAATTTGGCCGAATCAAATGACATCCTTGTCAGCCTGATCCTACCCGACTCCACCGACAGACGTCTTTTTCTCGCCGAGTAGGCACCTCGTATCATCACCCCCGTTCTTCTCCATCTAATGCGACCGAGACCGGAAGCCTGCTTACAGGTTTCGTCGGGGGATAGTCCATTGGAGAGCCCTCGTAGACGTCGATCGCTGGTTACCTTGTGCTGGTTGTAGGCATGCAGTACGGAGTGGTGGGCTAGCTGGTATTCCGTTGGCTGGCGCTAGGCCGTGACAGTTTTCGGGTTCCCGATTGGTGAAGATCCGGTGATGCCACAGCGGTGGCGATAGAGCGCGATGGTTGCCATGTGAGTCGTCCTGTCACCGCAATCGGCCTGAGGCAGGCTTGCTCCTCCGAGCCTGTTCATTCATGCAGCGTCAGCGTTGATGGTGTCTTGCGCGAACTGTCGTGTGACTGCCTAAGCAGACGTCTGCCGGTCTTGTAGCACGGCCTGCATGTCGTAAGGGGGCCGGGCAAGAGTCAACATCAGACCAGTGACACGCGGCCCGCCTACGTTCCTCCCCCGCGGTAGGAGCTTGGTAACCTGGTCGAACATTCACTCAGGATGCAGGACTGGGTCATGCGCGGCATCGCTCGACATTGGCCGGGGTAGGAACTGCAGGTCAGGTCACCAGAGCCAACACAACCGAGGGCGGACCCGATTGTTTCGTACTCGAGGCACTCATGATGCACGCCTGGGGACGCTGACGACCATTAATGAGCCCTCGTTCCCTGCCGAATGAATATCAGCGTTCATCCACGTCCTCCTTTGTTCAGTGACAGGGAGCACGAAAAAGTGGCCGGGTCCTGCAGAAAGCTACAGGACCTGGCCACTCGTCAGCCTTTTCTGGCCTCACCTGAAACCTAGAACTCTAGAAGTCCCAGTCCTCGTCTTCGGTGGCGACTGCCTTGCCGATGACGTAGGAGGATCCCGAACCACTGAAAAAGTCGTGGTTCTCGTCCGCGTTCGGCGAGAGCGACGACAGGATCGCCGGGTTGACGTCGGTCATCTCCTTCGGGAACATCGGCTCGTAGCCAAGGTTCATGAGCGCCTTGTTCGCGTTGTAGTGCAGGAACTTCTTGACGTCTTCGGTCAGGCCGACGTTGTCGTAGAGATCCTGCGTGTAGAGAACCTCGTTCTCGTAGAGCTCGTAGAGCAGGGAGAAGGTGTAGTCCTTGAGCTCCTGGCGGCGCTCCTCGGTCTCGTTCTCGAGACCCTTCTGGAACTTGTAGCCGATGTAGTAGCCGTGCACGGCCTCGTCGCGAATGATGAGGCGAATGAGGTCGGCCGTGTTGGTGAGCTTCGCGTGTGCCGACCAGTACATGGGCAGGTAGAAGCCCGAGTAGAAGAGGAAGGACTCGAGCAGCGTCGAAGCGATCTTGCGCTTCAGGGGATCTTCGCCCTCGTAGTAGTTGACGATGATCTGCGCCTTCTTCTGCAGATTCGGGTTTTCCATCGACCAGCGGAAGGCGTCGTCAATCTCGGTCGTAGAGCACAGCGTCGAGAAGATCGACGAGTAACTCTTTGCGTGCACCGACTCCATGAAGGCAATGTTGGTGTACACCGCTTCTTCGTGCGGGGTGATCGCGTCGGGGATCAGCGAGACCGCACCAACCGTGCCCTGAATGGTGTCGAGCAGCGTGAGTCCGGTGAACACGCGCATGGTGAGCAGCTGCTCTTCGGGCGTGAGTGTTGCCCATGACTGCACGTCGTTCGACAGCGGCACCTTCTCGGGCACCCAGAAGTTGTTGACGAGGCGGTTCCACACCTCGAGGTCCTTCTCATCCTGGATACGGTTCCAGTTGATCGCCTGCACAGCGTGACCCAGTTTGAAGTTCATCGCTTCCTTCTTCAGTCTTTTCAGTTAAAACGGGGGTGGATCCTGAGCCTCACTCGGCGGGCTCAGGATCCGCGAGCGCGAGCACTACAGCATGCAGCTGACGCACTCTTCCATGTCGGTTCCCTCAAGCGCGAGCTGGCGCAGGCGGATGTAGTAGATCGTCTTGATGCCCTTGCGCCATGCGTAGATCTGCGCCTTGTTGATGTCGCGCGTCGTCGCCGTGTCCTTGAAGAACAGCGTCAGCGACAGGCCCTGGTCAACGTGCTGGGTTGCAGCCGCGTAGGTGTCGATGATCTTCTCGGGCCCGATCTCGTACGCATCCTCGTAGTACTCGAGGTTGTCGTTCGTGAGGAAGGGGGCCGGGTAGTAAACACGACCGAGCTTGCCTTCCTTGCGGATCTCGATCTTCGAGGCGATCGGGTGGATCGACGAGGTCGAGTTGTTGATGTACGAGATGGAACCGGTGGGCGGCACGGCCTGCAGGTTCTGGTTGTAGATGCCGTGCTGCATGACGCTGGCCTTCAGCCCCGTCCAGTCTTCCTGGGTCGGAATCTTGACGCCGGCCTCAGCAAAGATCTCGCGCACTCGTGCGGTGGCGGGCTCCCAGACCTGGTCCGTGTACTTGTTGAAGAACTCGCCCGAGGCGTACTGCGAGTCTTCGAAGCCACCGAAGGTGACCTTGCGCTCGATGGCAATCTTGTTCGACGCCTGGATCGCGTGGAACAGCACCGTGTAGAAGTAGATGTTCGTGAAGTCGATGCCCTCTTCGCTGCCGTAGTGCACGCGCTCGCGAGCCAGGTAGCCGTGCAGGTTCATCTGGCCGAGGCCGATGGCGTGCGACTTGTCGTTGCCGTCTTCGATCGAGCGCACCGAGCTGATGTGGCTCATGTCGCTGACCGCGGTGAGGGCGCGGATCGCGAGGTCGACACTGCCGCCGAAGTCGCCGCCGTCCATCATCATCGCGATGTTCATCGAACCGAGGTTGCAGGAGATGTCTTTGCCGATCTCCTTGTAGCTGAGATCTTCGTTGTAGGTGGTCGGGGTGTTGACCTGGAGGATCTCGGAGCAGAGGTTCGACATGTTGATGCGGCCCTTGATCGGGTTCGCCTTGTTTACCGTGTCTTCGAACACGATGTAGGGGTAGCCCGACTCAAACTGCAGCTCGGCGATGGTCTGGAAGAAGTGGCGCGCGTTGATCTTGGTCTTGCTGATGCGCGCGTCGTCGACCATCTCGTGGTACTTCTCCGACACCGAGATGTCGCCGAAGGGAACGCCGTAGACCTTCTCCACGTCGTACGGGGAGAAGAGGTACATGTCTTCGCCCTTGCGCGCGAGATCGAACGTAATGTCGGGGATCACAACGCCCAGCGAGAGGGTCTTGATGCGAATCTTCTCGTCAGCGTTCTCACGCTTGGTGTCGAGGAAGCGCATGATGTCGGGGTGGTGCGCCGAGAGGTACACCGCACCCGCGCCCTGGCGTGCGCCGAGCTGGTTTGCGTAGCTGAAGCTGTCTTCGAGCAGCTTCATGACGGGGATGATGCCCGAGGACTGGTTCTCGATCTTCTTGATCGGGGCGCCCGACTCGCGAATATTCGAGAGTGAGAGGGCCACACCGCCGCCGCGCTTCGAGAGCTGCAGCGAGGAGTTGATGCCGCGTGAGATCGACTCCATGTTGTCTTCGATGCGCAGCAGGAAGCAGGAGACGAGCTCTCCGCGCTGTGCCTTGCCGAGGTTCAGGAAGGTCGGGGTTGCGGGCTGGAAGCGGCCCGAGATGATCTCGCGGGTCAGGCCGCGTGCGAGATCCTGATCGCCCTGCGCAAGACCGAGAGCAACCATAACCACACGGTCTTCGAAACGCTCGAGGTAGCGCTTGCCGTCAAACGTCTTCAGCGCATAGGAGGTGAAGAACTTGAACGCACCGAGGAAGGTCGGGAAGCGGAACTTCATCTTGTAGGCCTCGTCGGTGAGGTCTTCGACGAACTTCTCCGGGTACTGCTCGAGCAGTTCCTTCTCGTAATAATCGTTGTCGATCAGGTAGCGCATGCGTTCTTCGAAGTTGTGGAAGAACACCATGTTCTGGTTAACGTGCTGCAGGAAGTACTGACGCGCGGCTTCGCGATCCTTGTCGAACTGGATCTTGCCGTTCGCGTCGTACAGGTTGAGCATCGCGTTCAGCGAGTGGAAGTCCATCTCGCTGATCTTTGACGAGTCGAGCCCCGGTTCCATCACTGCTGTTTCCAAAACTTATCCAATCCTTCTTGGACGGCGGTGACGTCGTCCGGTGTTCCAAAGAGTTCGAGGCGGTACAGATGCGGTACTTTGCATTTTTGGGCGATGATGTCGCCCGCGATGCCGTACGCTGCACCGAAGTTTGTGTTGCCGGTTGCGATCACTCCCCTGATCAGCTTCCGGTTTCGTTCGTCATTCAGAAAGCGAATGACCTGTTTTGGCACTGCTCGGAGTGCCGGGCCACCCCCGTATGTTGGGACGAGAAGCACAAACGGCTCCGTCACAACGAGTGGATCGTCGCTCGCATAGAGCGGGATTCGTAGCGCTGGTCGTCCCAACTTCTCCACGAAGCGGCGGGTGTTCTCCGACACGCTAGAAAAGTAGACCAGATCTGGCATCACGTTTGCTCCTCCCCGCGCACCCGGTGGGTGCGCCGAACGCCCGCAATCGATCCAAAGGCGCGAGGCCTGAGCATCGGCTGCGGGCCGGGCTTCGCTCCGTGTATTGCTTACTTCTACTGCGTCGACTCTCGTGCCCCGTGGGCGGTGAGCACCAGGGTGCTCCGAACGAGTGTTAGTCGGCGAGGCGGCTAGCAAGCTCCGAGATCTTGTCGGGGCGGAAGCCCGACCAGTGCTCGTCTTCGGTAACCACGACGGGAGCCTGGAGGTAACCCAGCTCCTTAACTGCCTGCAGCGCTGTCTCGTCTTCTGAGAGGTCGAGTACGTTGTACTCGATTCCCTTGCTGTCGAGCGCCCGGTACGTCGCGGTGCACTGCACGCATGACGGCTTGGTGTACACCGTGATGGCCATTTCACGCCCTTCTCTAAAATCACACGCGCCTCGCTTGAGGCACTACATATAGTGAACCATACCCGAGGCGACCACAACATGCAGTAGTTACATCGATGTAGTTTTCCACTCGATATCCCCCACTTTTGGGCTCGACCTGGGGACAACTTTCGGCACGGTTCTGCCCCTCTGCGGGGGTTATCCACAGGCGGGTCACCCCGGAAGATTTTTCCTCCCCAGGCATGTCTCGGCGTGTCGCGCAGAGACCCCGTTACAACGCAATTGGCCATAACATCTCCGTCCCGTCAACTTGGAACCAGCGCATCATCAACATCGCATCCGCGGCCTCCATCGTGCCCTCCGCATGTGACCCCCGCAGCACCACCCGCACGCGCTGACCCGGATACACCGTGCGCGGCAACGACAACCCGAGCATGCCCTTCCCCGCGAGTGCGAAGCGCACCGAGTGCAGCGGCGTCGAGCCACAGTGCTCGACCTCAATGACCCCCGAACGCGAGCGGGTCACTACTTGCCAGGGAACGGCCACCGCTTCGCTCGCGGGAACCTGCGCCTGCGGCGACACTCGGGGCGCCGCCTGCACTCGTGAGGTGAGTCGAAACGGGTTCATGAGGTGAGGGTATAGGGACCCTCGGACATTGACGGGGGTGTGACGCTGGGCAGATCCGCGATCACACGTGGTGGTAGGGACGACCCCCAGAAATCTCCTGCGCCCGGTACAACTGCTCGGCGAGGATCAGCCGCACCAGCTGATGTGGAAAGACAAGCTTTGACAGGCTCCACACGAAATCGGCGCGATCGCGCACGCGATCCTCAGCCCCGTATGCCCCGCCAATAATCACCACAACCGCGCGACCGGCGTCGAACGCACCCTGCAGTGTCGCGGCAAGCGCGGGGGAATCGACGTTGCGTCCGCGCTCATCGAGCAGCACAACGAAGGCTCCGCGATCCAGCTTGGCGAGAATGCGCTCGGATTCTTCGGATCGGGCCGCATCGCCCTCACGCGCGGAGTGCGGCAGCAGTTGCCAGCTCACGTCGAAGGGTTTGCGCAGGCGCTTTTCGTAGCGCGCGATGCCCTCGGTCACCCACGACTCGTGTTTTTTGCCAACGGCGAGAATCTTGACGCTCACGAGACGCGCACCCCGTCGAGGTATTCGGCGATCCGCCCGATCGCCTCGGTGAGCACCGGCACGGTCGGCAGCGTGACGAAGCGCAGGTGATCCGGCGTCGCGAGGTTGAAGCCGCGGCCGTTCGTAACCAGCACCCGGGTCGCACGCAGCAGGTCGATGACGAAGGCCTGGTCGTCGTCGATGGGATATTGCTCTGGTTCCAACCGCGGGAACAGGTACATGGCGCCGCCTGGCAGCTCGCAAGTCACGCCCGGGATCGCCGAGAGCAGCCGGTGAGCGGCGTCTCTCTGCTCGCGAAGCCGGCCGCCCGGGGCACAGAGCTCGCCGATCCCCGACCCGTTTGTGGCCGCAGCGAGAGCGACCGGGATCGCGTGCTGCGCGGGCACGTTCGAGCACATGCGCATGTTGGCGAGCAGCGTGAGGCCCTCGAGAAAGTCGGTCGCGCGGTCGCGATTGCCCGAGATCGCGAGCCAGCCGGCGCGGTAGCCCGCGACCCGCTGCGCCTTCGAGAGCCCACTGAAGGTGAGGCAGAGGGTTTCCGTCGTGTGGGCTGCCGCGTGCTCGTGGGTCGCGCCGTCGTAGAGGATCTTCTCGTAGATCTCGTCTGACATCAGCACGAGGCCGTGCTTTTCGGCGAGTTTCGCGAAGCCTCTGACGAGCTCTGTCGAGTAGACGGCGCCCGTCGGATTGTTGGGGTTGATCAGCACGATGCCCTTGGTGCGCGGGGTGACGAGCGCTTCGGTGGCGTCGAGATCGGGCATCCAGCCGTTCGATTCGTCGCAGGGGTAGTGCACGGCGCGGCCGCCGGAGAGGGTGACCTGGGCGGTCCAGAGGGGGTAGTCGGGTGAGGGGACGAGGATCTCGTCGCCGTCGTCGACCAGGGCCTGCAGCACGAGCGAGATCAGTTCGCTGACGCCGTTGCCTATGAGGATGTCGTTTGACGTTACGCCCGCGATGCCTTTTGCTGCGTAGTATTGCGCGACCGCTTCGCGGGCCTGCAGGATGCCTCGGGAGTCGCTGTAGCCCTGGGCTGTGGCGAGCGCGCAGGCTACGGCTTCCCTGATTTCTGCGGGTGCTTCGAACCCGAACGGCGCCGGATTACCAATGTTGAGCTTGAGGATCTCATGCCCCTCACGCTCAAGCCGCTCGGCTTCTTGCAAGATAGGGCCGCGCACGTCGTAGCGCACCCCGCTCAGCTTTCGGGACTGGGTGATGAGGCGCACACTGGGAATTATGGCATGGGATCGGGGTTGAGTATCCGCTTGAAGTAGATTGTCCCGGCGTCTCGGTGGGTTTCTGCGAGTCCTGATTTTCTGAGTACGCCTTGGGAAGCTCTGTTTGATTCGGTTGTGTCTGCGAGGATTGCGTACGCTCCTTCGGCGCTGGCAATTTCGACGGCCGCTTGCAGCGCTTCCGTGGCGTATCCCTTATTGCGGGCGGATTCGACGAGGCCGAAGCCTACTTCGACGTGGCCATATTCGTCTGGCGGCCCGAAGAAGCCGAGGCCTCCGATGGCTTGTCCTGTTGCACGCTCGCTGATCCGGTACATCGTGAAGGGGTGCGGTTCGTAGCCCGTCTTGGTCCTTTTGATGAGGCCTTTGAGTGGATCGATCTCGTCTTCTAGCGGGTAGTCGCTTGCCCAGTTATCTTCGGGGATCGGCGAGCGCGCGATGATGCGTGCCGCCTCTTCGGCGCTGATCGCGTGGAGGGTGAGGCGCTCGGTCTGGTGGGGGGTGGTGTGGCCTATCGGTAGCGGAGGGATTTGCGCTCGGGGTTGAGGTGGAGTGCGCGGATCAATGCGCCAAGGATCATACAGAGGAAGAACGCGACGGGGATATCGCCGGTTGCTATGGAGTAGTAGAGGATTCGGGTTAGTGCCGAACCGAGGAGGTCTTGGGGTCCGTAGCTCGCAAGCTGAGAGAGCAGGGCGTATGCGGCGGCGAAGATGAGGGTTGCGATTACCGAGGAGAGGACGATTGATCGGAGAGTGAGATGGCTTCGCGGCAAGAGTAGCGCCAGGCAGGCGCACAGAAGTATTGAGGCCGCCAGTGCTGGCCAGAGGTGCTCTAGGACGCTTCCTGGCCCTGGCGCAACCCAGGTCGAGAACATCGTTTGAATGATCACTCCGCAGACAAACATGATCACAGCGAGGGCCCGATTGCCGTTGGACAGCTCTTTCCAGGGAATGGTGGGAGTCATGGTGTTGAGGTACTTTCTAATTGCGTTCGCTCAGCCACTGGGGTCTACTGAAGATGCACACATGATGATTATTTCACGGAATTTGTGCCGACCGCGGGCCATCAGCACTGCCACGGCTGGGCACTCCCGCTGCGCAAGAAGGAGGCAATCAGACAGACACGCAATCACGAACGACATCCATTCCGCATAGCGGAAACGTTTGCATTTACGATAATTATTTAGGAACCATTACAGAACGCACACTGCGCAAAAGTCTGCATTCTTCCCATTCAGCGTTGAAGGGACTCACCATGTCGACAAACGCAACGATCAGAAATTAGGCGGGCGGCCAGCCTTCACTACCCTCAGAACGGAACACGTCACCCCACGCAACCTCAGGCCACATGCAACTTCGAGCCGCCCTGAGCGGCGACTCTGACTCCGCGTTCGAGCGGTTCGACTTCGCGATCTACTGTGCGCTCTCGGCAACGAACTTCCCACAGCTCTTCTTCAGCGGACGCCGCGAGGCTGGCGGGCTATCGATCTCGACGCCGCTGTCGCGGGCGCAGATCAGGGATCAGATCAGCTATCTGCGATCGAGAGGTGCTACCTAGTGAACCTGCAGAACACGTGAGCGTTGCTGGAGAGGCAGTTGGTGTTTTGCGGGGTGGGTAGGTTGCTGTCCAATGGATGATGAAGCGAATCAACGCTTCACCGCGGGGCTTCAATAGTCCCCGGTTGAAGTAGATCAAGCTGAAAAACATAAGTAGCTGAACTGCGCAGCAAGAGCCTTTCCTTGGCTGGCTGCTTAGACAGCCGCCTGGCTGCCTGTATTTCTCTGGCTCATCCAAATCGGTCAGCGTGCAGAAGCTGGAATTCTTAAGGCCCGTTCCTGGACTTGAGCTGGCCCGTGAAAACTACCCTGCAGATAACCAGATCTGAACCACGATCATTGACTTTCAGGCACTTCTCCGCATATGTAGATATTAACTCAGCAAGACCAGCTTCATGCAAAAATAAAAGGCAATACCTCTGCATGTGCGGAGAATCAGAATGCATCGTTCTCGTCAAGCATCCAAACATTGAAAATACCTCCGCATGCGCAGAGAAAAGGTTTGTTGGTAGGCGAGCCTAGCGAAGAACAGGGAGATACCTCCGCGCACACGGAGAAGAGATCCAGCCGAGGGCCAGGCCCAGAGTTACCCCGGAAATACCTCCGCGCACGCGGAGAAGAGCACCTGTAGTGCAGGCGCTGCGTCGCTACACTGGAAATACCTACGCGCACGCGGAGAAGAGTTGAGGTGCAGGTTCCCGTCGACGAGCTCTCCGGGAATACCTCCGCGCATGCGGAGAAGAGGTGAACTCTCGTGGCGATCTGCCTCAGGCATGGGAAATACCTCCGCGCGCGGAGAAGAGGCAAGTACCGGGGTGCCCGCTGGGGCGGCGTAGGAAATACCTCCGCGCACGCGGAGAAGAGGGATCACGTACGCAGCTTTCGCGGCCTCCCACGGAAATACCTCCGCGCACGCGGAGAAGAGAGCTACCGCCGCACCTCCCACCAGAGTGAGAAGGAAATACCTCCGCGCACGCGGAGAAGAGTGAATCACGGTCAGCTGTCTTCTTGATGGCGAGGAAATACCTCCGCGCACGCGGAGAAGAGTGAATCACGGTCAGCTGTCTTCTTGATGGCGAGGAAATACCTCCGCGCACGCGGAGAAGAGCACCCGTCCAGGCTGGCAACGTGATCGGTTACGGAAATACCTCCGCGCACGCGGAGAAGAGCATTGGCAAGTACGGGCTGCGCGAGGATGGAAGGAAATACCTCCGCGCACGCGGAGAAGAATCTGAGCGGTAGTCGGGTCGAGCTCAACACCCGGAAATACCTCCGCGCACGCGGAGAAGAGGACCGGCAATGGTCGTATCTTGCGGTGGCTGGGGAAATACCTCCGTGCACGCAGAGAAGAGCTGCCGGACATTACCGCACTTCAGCCAAACTCGGAAATACCTCCGCGCACGCGGAGAAGAGATCTGTTTGCCCACGATACGTGGGTCTCGGTCGGAAGTACCTCCGCGTGCGCGGAGAAGAGCGGCACGGCAAGCTCGTCGAGATCACACTCTGGGAAATACCTCCGCGCACGCGGAGAAGAGTCGTCCTCAATTGTGACCACCTCGATCACGTTGGAAATACCTCCGCGCACGCGGAGAAGAGTCAACGATGCCTTTAATGACGGCTTCGGTAATGGAAATACCTCCGCGCACGCGGAGAAGAGGAGCGCAGCGGAAGACGGGCGAGCCTTGGAGCGGAAATACCTCCGCGCACGCGGAGAAAAGTCCACGCAGATGGTGAGCCATTCACGGGCTTCGGAAATACCTCCGCGCACGCGAAGAAGAGCGGCAATGTAGGCGGCAGGGTCGGCGGCTTTGGGAAATACCTCCGCGCACGCGGAGAAGAGCGCCAGGTGCGCGTCATCCCTGTGGACGCTTTGGAAATACCTCCGCGCACGCGGAGAAGAGCACGGCCGACGCACCGTCAAAATACGCATCTCGGGAAATACCTCCGCGCACGCGGAGAAGAGCCCTCAGTGAGTGTCACTGATCCTCACTCATCGGAAATACCTCCGCGCACGCGGAGAAGAGGGTTAATGCGTTCCGTGTATTCGGTGAACGCCGGAAATACCTCCGCACACGCGGAGAAGAGCTGACGCCACGCTCTGCATGGTCGCGCATAACGGAAATACCTCCGCGCACGCGGAGAAGAGGTCGATCGCGGCTACCTCTGCCACAAGGCCCAGGAAATACCTCCGCGCACGCGGAGAAGAGGGATGGTTCGCAGATAAGTCTGAGCCTAAGAAGGAAATACCTCCGCGCACGCGGAGAAGAGCGTGATTCGGGTCTTGATTCGGCTGAGTCGACGGAAATACCTCCGCGCACGCGGAGAAGAGCCTTTTGAGTTGGCCTTAATGGCGCTCCATTTGGAAATACCTCCGCGCACGCGGAGAAGAGAGGCAGTTGCCAGCGGCCGCGTTGTGACCGTAGGAAATACCTCCGCGCACGCGGAGAAGAGACTAACTGATCTGGGGTTTTAGCCAGGAGAAAGAGCGTTTTCTCCCAGATTCACCGAATCTTGGCTGTCACTAGGCCGATAGAGATGGGCGATAAGTTGCAAGCCATCGAGGTCCACAACCGCAGGAGGGTTGGGGCCCGCCGTGAGGAATGAATAGCCCTGTTCCAAAGTATTGTCGGTAACTACGAGCGCCATATTTCCGGTCACTAATACTTCAGACGCGCGCTTCCAAAGCCGTTCTGCAACCACTCGACTCGTCCTCCCTGCAAACACGCCGGGAACTACTTCCGTCAAAAACCTTCCGAAGTATCCTCGCAGATGTTCTGGAACGGCTTTTGCTACCAGGACCGCGATCACTCGTCGCCCCCGTAATTAGTATGCCCTTGGATTTCGGATTCGTCGCCAACAAGCCGATCATCGTCCTGACCCGGCAAGTGAGGTGACAAGACAGTCATCAAAGTTTCCACCATACCCGCCATCACTTTTTGTTTGTGGATCGCCTTTCTAACCAGCCTTCGCACCGCCCCCGCAGAATCTTCCTCAGCAGCAGAAGCAAATGCTGCAGGGATAGTAATTTTTGGCTTGTAGAGGTCAGCCAAATCAAAGAGCAACGATCTACGATTCCCACGGTGAATGATTCCGAGAGCAGGGTTGACTCCAATCGCACTGCAGGCCGCGGCGGCGCACCCGTACAGTATTGAGTTCCCAAGGTTCAGCCCAGTATTGACTGGGTCCTCTGCCGCAACCTCGCGGCGAAACGATTTGATGCCGTGCTGCTTGGCAAGCTTCTTATATAAGTCTCGAATCGCTCTGCCCTCAAGGCCTCGCATTGTGTTGATGCTACCGCCCGGGAGCACGTCAAGCCCAAGCTGTTGCTTGTAAAGCACGATCGCCGCCTGCTTGGTTTCTTCTTCGCGGGTCACCAGATGAGCTTGAGCCAATGCCCAACGAGATGAGGATGTGAGTGGTGTTGCAGCTGCATAAGCATTATTTCCACCTCCGCCAGCAAACACAACCGTCGCTCCCGATCTCGTGAGCGACATCATCGCCGGGTGCGTAATTGAAGTACCCGGGCCCAGCGCAAGTACCGCGATTCCTCCCACAGGAAGCTGAATTTGCAGTTGCACAAGCTCATCGGCTTCCTCTTGCATCGCCCAGACCCCAGTACGGTTCTGCAATACGACCGCCTTTTCTATGTAGGCAAAGGAGACGCGGTCTTCAAATCGGACCTGATGACTGACAGGCAACGTTGAGAACGCAATCGCATTGTCTGAATAACTCATTTCGTGTCCTTAAGCCGAACTCCCAAAAGTGGATCGTAGGTTATCGGGCTGCTGCTGAGCACAACTGGCCACATCGATGAGATCACTCGCGATTTAGGTAAATGGCACCATCGTTCCCCACCGTCGTAGCTTGAAATGACCGCCCTCGCAATCTTGCCACTCAGCGGCACACTCGCTTCCATAGCAAGGCGTATTCGGGCATGATCAGTTGCATCAATTTCTTCAAGTTCGTGCAGGCTCCCGTGCCATGCTCCTGGAACACCAGCAGCACCGTCTTCGTCAATTACTATCGCGGTGATGCTGGGCTGGTCAATGAGTCGGGTGCACGACTCTTCTTCGACGTCTTCACCCGTTAGCTTGCTGAAGTCCAAGAAGTCAACACCCTCGTATTGCAAGTCAGCGACGCTGATCTTGATACCTTGCGAAGTAATTACCTCACGGGAGATATTAGCGAGCTCCCTCAGGTTCTCCTCGCTTACATCGCCCAAAGTCACCGCGGTGCCGTCGACAAAACTCTGGCTTTCATCGGGCATTACCAATGAGCGCTTATAACGAAGATATTCACGAACTCGAGTCATTTCTGAAGCAAAGTAGGGCAGTGAAGGACCAACCCCTTCTGCATAAACTAGATGGATCGGCAGGTTTGCTTTGCCAGGAATCCGTCGCCTGCGACGTTGAACATGTTGCAAACTACGATGTCGCCAAACGCGACCAGCTCGCTGAATGAGGGAAGCGGCTGGCGCAACATCACTCGAGAGCGCGTCAAGATCGATATCAAGCGACGCTTCTACTGCCTGACTGCCAACAAGCACCTGAGGTAATGTTTGTTCGTTCGCCTCTGCCAAAGGACCTAGCGTGCCAAGTAGCGCGTTGGTGGCATCTCTGCGATGTCCAGCGGTCATGCGAGAGTGCAAGACCGTAACTGGAATATCCTGTTCACGGAGGCTATTCGCAATGAGTTGCACCCTGTCGACAGTATTCGCGATTACCCCCAGCCGGGCAAATGGAAACCGGGTTCGGTGTTCTAAAACCCACTGCATATGTATGTCAGATACTGCTTCACGAGAATCGCCCAAAGCCTCGGATGCCTCGCTCAAGTCGAGATCAATTGTGTAACTCTGCTGTTGCAGTAGCTTGGCTTCACCGGGCAGTTCGTGGTGCGATGGGAACAGGATCTGGGGCAGTTCCTTTGCCCCTTCACTCGTCAGGCCCGCAGCCCGCGCTCCTGCCAAATATGCTTGAGCAAACAGATCCCGCTGCCATGTTGGCAACGTTGCAGTGAGAATTGTCACACGTGTACCGGTAGCTCCCCACCACTGCATGAGCTGCTCAGCAAGCGCGCTTTGGTAGTAATCCATGAGGTGAGCCTCGTCAAGCACCACGTGTGCGTTCGCAAGCGTCAAGAGACGCAGATGAGCCCATTTCGTTCTAAGGCTGCCAGCAAGCACTTGATCGATGGTTGAAACGGATACTGGTGCAAGAAGTCGGGCCGTTCCGTTTCGCAAGAATTCTGAGGGAACGAGGCCTGAGGCCATCCCGGCTGTTCCAGTCCCGGCCGAAATGTCATCAGTAGCGGCTACTTCCTCGGAACTCCTTGCATAGAAATCCTCGATGGACGCAAGCCGATGTGCAAGTTCAGCAACATTCGACCCACCAGCAAATACATATTGAATTCGTTTCATCATCGCGTTTGTCGTCGCTTGCGTCGGAAGCGCAAAAATCAAGCGTTCGTTGCAGGTGGAGTGGCGAAGCAAAGCAGCCTCCGTTTTGCCGCTGCCAGTTGGCGCCATCGCAAACCAGAGACCATCACCACACTTAAGAGCAGCTTCTTGTAATGGACGGAGCTCAAAGTCGCCAACTATCGCAGTTCGGGCGGCTGCAGGATCACTGAAGTTCTGATAGATACCAAGAGTTTCCTCGAGCCGAGACGCGAAGTAGTCACGCTGCTGGCTGATCCAGCCCGCCGGATCGTTCAATCGCAGAGCTCCCGCTCTCATGCGCGCCTGAGCTTGAGTGACAGAAGCGATCTCTGAGGCCGTACGGTCCGCAAGGATCACCAGACCAGCAAGCAATGTCGCGGCGACCCCGCCTATAGGAGGTGGGTCGGTGTCTGGCAGCAAGCCACATACCTCACGCAGAACCCGCGTATTCTGGGCACGCTCAACTTTCCATCTACCACCCGCATGGTCCCGGAAAGCGTTTCTATCGGACTTTGTGCCAGGAGTCTGAAACTTTCCGTGGTGACCGAGGGCCGTGAGCGAGATCCAATTCGATGCAATCTCACCGCCATCCTTGATATCTGCGCTTGCGAGTTCAAGCGCCGAAACTCGCTCATGTCGACGCAGTCTCTCTTCGCGTTCAAGGGGCACACTGCAGCCAAAGCCCTCTTGCTCAAGCCGCTGTCGAAATGTTGTACTCCAGGGCTCGGATCTATTTGAAGAAAGCTGAAGTTGGAACACGGGATTTGCTTTTCCTGTGTCATGCTGACCAGCAACATACGCAAACCAAGATCGCGCCTCAGGACCGAGCGTCGCTTCGAGTAATTTACACAGATCAGGACGCAGCCAACGATCCCAAAGCGCCTGAGCAGACGCTGCTGTATCGAGCTGATGACTTAGAAGAGGGTATTTCTCGTCTAAGCCTTGGCTTTTGCTCCACAACACGTCATATGGCCTTCGTTACTAATATAGTCACTAGCTCAAT
Source organism: Leucobacter viscericola (assembly GCF_011299575.1). Lineage (NCBI taxonomy): Bacteria > Bacillati > Actinomycetota > Actinomycetes > Micrococcales > Microbacteriaceae > Leucobacter > Leucobacter viscericola. Next base: position 2,428,506 of record NZ_CP049863.1, on the reverse strand, counting down.
GGCCGAAGGGACAGCAGCCCGCAACCATAGCTCTTTGCTCGCCCAACCCCGTGGATCAGCATCTGCGCCAATTTTGCCGAGTCTTCAACGATTGCAAAGCCATCGACGAGGTCCGTTTGCACTGTGCATTTGGTGCCTACCCCAAGAACCTGACGATCATGGTTCAAAATTTCAACACTCGAAAGCCCCCCCGCAAGACGCGCGCTCAACCAATCAGTCATTGTGGTGCCGTCTGGTGCTGGGTCGTCATCTCTCGGCACTGGCGTCAATATGGTTTTGCGTTTGGCGGTTGATGACTCGACGCTACGCCTTCTGATTGCGTTTATGGCAATCCGAAATGCAACCGGCGTGCCTGCAGGCGGCACGGGACCCTCTTGGCGCGTTTCAAGACCTTCAGCTGGCCGGCTTGGAACAATGCTGGATCGGATGAGCACTGTTGCAGCCTGATTTCCATGTGGCGGATCAACACGGAACAGCACGTTTGTGTCAGCACGCACGGTGTCGCCCTCGATATGACCAAAAAGGGACATTACCTCAGAGTGTTGTTGCGCAGGATTATCTGTGATGTGCCTGCGCGTACGAGCACCGCTCTTCGCTGAAAGTGCATGCAACGGTACGCGCGACAGAAACTGCGAGACTGGCACTAGATTTCTCCTTTGCGAGTTGCAAACTTGTTTAACGAATCATTGGCTAAAGAAACGGTGCGTTGCGGCAGCCTTGCCTCTTTACGCCACCATGTCAGGCGTTCTTCTAGGGATGCCGTCTCGACCGTTATCGAGTTCCGAGGGGCATCTTCATCTTCTCCAGTGAGAGAGTGGATCGCGATAGCTCGTTGTCCAGGCACCCTTGCTCCGCCTAGCACTGTGGGAGCACTCATAAGCAGCTCAGCAGGCCCCTTACCGAGCAGGAAAGGAAAGCTCGGCGCGAATGCCTTTCTACCGAGGTATGGGCTAAACCTCGGGCCAGCACAGGCCGATGCTATTTCATCAAGGCGATCAGAATGGACAACTCGGACGAGAAATTCTGCACCAGCGAGATAGCTGCGAATGACAATCGAGGTCCCTTTCTCGGCATCTGGCGTAAATGAAGAGGGGGCGCTGCGCTTCAGCCCAGAAGCTATCCAGATGCGCTCCGCAAATCGCTGGTTCTCACCTCGCGGGTTGATGGTTTGATAGTCCCGCTGCACAGTACCCGCCGATTCGACACGTACATCGAGCGCGGTCTGGTGTAACCATTCTGGCCATTCACCCTGTGGGGCACCAAGCGCGGCAGCGAGCACTCCAAGGGTGCCACTACGGGTCGGGATCAGGGCTGTGTGCACATGGTTGCCTGCGATTCGAGGCCCCGCCCAAGATTGCAAAGCACCTGCAAACCGTAAGTACAAAGCACTCACGCCAAAATCCAATCAACCGCGTTAGCCACCAGCCGATCTAGATCGACCTGTTCAGCGGCAATCTCGAGGCGAGCAGCACTGGTGCCAGCAACAGCGCTGCGTCCAAAATTGGCGGCATCAAACGCACGAGCTGCTTCAACCTGTTGCGCAATCGTCTTGACGGCTTGCTCACCATAGCCACCGTCGGCTTCGGCCAGGACCGGTGTTTCAAAGTCATACGCGACACGGTGTGCTTGCTCTTCACTCAGCACGAGTAACGGCTGAACGTACGGGGCGGTCACATTCTTCTTGCCGCTCGGCAGTCCGTAGACAAGTGAATAAACCATCAAAGAGAGTTGTTCGCGGGCGTTCTCTGAGTCATGGCCTGTCCAAGCTCGGCGAAGCTGCGCACGGTCGATTGTTATCGAACGGTAGAAAACCCCTGAGGTATATGACGCAAGTCCAAGGTAAGAAGCACCGGCGTGAGAAGCTTTTGGATCGTCATCAACCGTTGAAAAGTAATCTGTTTCAATGATCGTTTTATGTACGGCGATTGCAGGGCTCACGGCCACCGCGGCATGAGTGTTTGCCTCAGGTGCTAACGCAAACATTCGCCCGAATGCCGCAATCGAGAGTGAACCCGTTTTTCCTGGCTCGACGAACTCAGTAAGTTTCTCTTTACCCTGAGCCTTTACCATGAGGCGATCTTCTGCGACAGCCGCAGCAGCCGTCTCAATTTCTTCAGCGCTGAGCCACGACGATATACCCGGCTCTTTCGACTCGGATTCATCCACAGCAGGCCTAGCAGTTTTCTCCTTCTTAACGAGAGCAGAAATCAGTTTCTCGCTGTCCTTCAATGCTTTTTTGGGGTCAAGTTCCACATTGATTTCGCACGCTCTATTAGCGATGATGCCCGCAAGGTTGGTCGACCGCAGGCTCTGATCTCCAGAACGAAGCTCATAATCGGTACGCACGGCGCGCTTGATCGACTGACTCGAAAGCATCGCGCGAAGCGTGCCTCCAATAACGGCACGCTTCGGCGTGCCGGTGTCGTCTCTATTCAGATTGCTCCAAGGGATTGTATTTATGAAGTGGAGGGTGAGGTTATTCATTTTCTGCTTTCGTCTATGCGGGTGAGTGCTGACAATCAATCATCAACAGATTCGATGGGGGCAAACGACTTGATCGACCAAGCCCCGTAATAGTCGCCAAGGGTTCGCCGACGAACTGCCAGCGATGCCTCGCTTTGACCACTGCCCCAGCGGCTAAGCATGCGCGCAAGTGCAAAGTAATTGACAGGAACTTGAACCTTCTTGTTCAAATCAAAAAGTCTCCGCAGCGTGTCGACGGCTCCGTCAAGATCTTGATCTTGGAGAGATACAAGTCTCGCCGCAATGGCATCATGCTTCTGGTAGGTTTCATCGTCTACTCTTTTACCGCTACGTTGTTCGCTGAGCACTCGAAAAGACTGACCTAGCGTGGGCTTGTCGCTATGCGGGATATTGGGATAACTCGCGACTAAGCCCGCGACTCGCAAATAGACAACTTGCTCATAGGGCGACGGCACATGCGGCAGTACCCAAGGATAGGCATATTGCTCAGTCAAGGGATTCAATCCACGCGAAACATTGGCGCGAAATCTTGAGTCGGTTTCTCTCCGTCGCAATACCTCCCCCACAAGCATGTGCAATGAATTGACGCTCTCTGACATCAAAATTTCCTCTCGCTTGTAAGCGAAGCCGCAGCAGCTTCAGGAGTTTTCTGCAAGGTTCAGAAGCCTTGCGATGTTATGACCGACTCGATTTCGCGCGATTGACAATGCAGGTGCAATTTTTGAATGCGGAACCGACTGAGCGACAGTGTCGAACGCCTTTAGTGCTGCCTCGCGTACTTCTGCCCATACATTGGGATCAATGCTCACATCGTTACTTCCGTTCACGATGTAGTGCGCAAAGGGCACCCGTACCTCTGCCCAGAACTCAGCCTCGACATCACCTCGCCTATTTGCAATCGCTGCCAACCGTCCCTTCTTTGAAAAGGGCTTGCCGAGCTCAATCATTACCAATTTCACTTTGGTCGAGGCTTCCGAAACCGCATCAGCCCGACTCTCACTGATCTGCCAGCGTGATCGCGCGGAAACCAGAATCTCACTGCGCCGAACGACTGGAGATGAAGCGCTCCCCTGTACAAGATGTCTCAGAAAAACGAGCGGTGCTTCTTCATCAACCATAATTCGTCCCTGAGAGTGGTTCCGCAGGGCCGCAGAAAGATTCTTAGCGTGCCATTCCGCTTCAAGCTGAGTCGCCCCATAACCAAAGTCAAGTCGCTGCGCTTTTACCTCCATAGGGGAAGCTCCCTTCCCTCCCGAGGTATCCTTGACAGGGAGGTAAAGGTAGAAGGGATCATAGGTATTTCGGAGATCCCACCATTTCTTCGCCTCATGCTTCTCCGTTCCCATGAGCGGCGGCCGATACGGTGATCCACCAACTGCTGCGGCGACCATTTGAAAGTCCCGCCACTGGCATCGCGCAGTGTTAGACCCCCAAGTCGCACGCCACAGCGGGTGTTCCGCAATTTTCTGATCCTTCAAAGCTGTGGCCCCAAGAGGATCGGCCCAGGCTGGTAACCCTGTTCCTTCTACCCAGCTCTTAGGGACGTTGAAACAAATGAAATCAAACAAGGAGCCACCATGCCAAAGAACTTCTGTCGCAGTGAAGTCTTTTCCCGGGTATCGAATGCCTGGCGAGCCATTTACGCATGCACGGCCATCTAGGCGGTTGTTACCGCCGAAACTGTAATAACTATTTATAGCTAGAGCCAACACAGCCTCAGGTAAATCAAGGCTCCTGGGTTGCTCACTTGAAGACCAGAACTCTTCAGCGCGGTCAGGCGGCATATAGGGCAACAACTTCTTGACCGAACTTGTAACTGGTATCTCGAGGTCGGCCGCAATTTGCAGAAACGGCTTCTCTGGATGAAACAGGTCGGCGTATTCACTGAGTTGATTTATTGCAGCATCAATTGCCGCCTCACTGAATTTCATGGCTCTAAACTTGGAGAACGGCCGCCTGGGGTCTTGATTTCGTATGACAATAGCTGCGACGGAAAACAGGAACCTAGAGATTGCACCGAATTGCACTCCGTTGAGCGAGGTGTCGATTCCCTTAAAAATATGGGCTTGAAGCAGAGCCTCTCGCACGGTAACGCACCGCGTCGATGTGGAACCGTCAGCAGCATCTTCAAACAAACGGATCCAAGCAACATCCTTGAGTACGTTAACGGACTGGTGTTGATTTTCACTCCGTTGAGACACGACAACCTTTCGACCGCATTTTCGGCACGGGAACTACGCTAGACAAAAATCCACACTTTCAAACTAGCATTCCCTCTTTATTTTCGTTGCTCTCTTTGAAGAAAAATTACAACGAGTTTGATAACTAGAAACAACCACACAAGATCTCAGAACTTCAGCCAACATCTCGCCCCCAACCCTCACCCAGACCCACCCGCTAGATTATGAGGGTGCCAATCAATCCCGCCGTACCTGTACTTCGCGCGGTCACGGGACCCCTCGCTGGCACACCAGATCTCGTCTCACTCGCCGATCCGAGCGAGCCACTACTGTGGATCCGCGGGGATCGCGGTTGCGTCGGAATAGGCGAAGCACTCAGGCTCACCTTCACAGGCCCCAACCGCTTCGCCGAAGCAGCCAACACCTGGCGCGCGATCGCCAAGAACGCTCAGATCGACGACCCCGTGCAGATGCCCGGCACCGGACTGGTCGCGCTCGGCACCTTCGCGTTCGCCGACCACAGCGAAGCCGAAAGTGTTCTGATCGTGCCGCGGTTCCTCGTCGCGCAGCATCGCGAGGCCGCGTGGATCACGGAAATCAACGAGATCACAAACTCAACACAGGCCGCAGAAGCCGCAAGCCAAGAAGCGCCCGCGATCCCCACCCCCAAACCACAAAACCCCTGGCACGCCACAACCTTCGAGGCCGCCACAGACACGGTCAACCAATACCTCGAAGGCGTCCGCAAGGCCACCGAAACAATCGACCGGGGCGAAGCCGAGAAGATCGTCCTAGCCCGCCAGATCACGGGCACACTTGCAGACGATGCAGACCTGCGCACCCCGCTCAAGCGTCTCGCCGACCGCTACCTCGACTGCTGGACCTTCGCCGTCGACGGCCTCATCGGCGCGAGTCCCGAAACCCTCATTCGCACCACCGACGGCGCGGTCTCAGCAAGGGTGCTCGCAGGCACACGAGGCCGCCATCCGGAGTCCGACAAGCGCGACGCGCAGGCCCGCGACGAACTGTTGACGAGCGCAAAAGAGCAGCACGAGCACGCCTTCGCGGTGCAGAGTGTGGTCACCGCACTCTCTCCGCACGTCAACGAGCTGCGCACGAGCGAAGCGCCCTTCCCGCTCCAGCTGCCCAACGTGTGGCACCTCGCGACCGACCTCGGGGCGACGCTCAAAGAGCAGAGCTCCTCGCTCGAACTCGTCGACGCGATCCACCCCAGCGCCGCCATCGCGGGCACCCCGACCGCCACAGCGGTCGCAGCGATCAATACGCTTGAGCCCTTCGACCGCGGTCGCTACTCGGGCGCCGTCGGTTGGATCGACGCCGACGGCGACGGCGAGTGGGTCATCGCGCTGCGTTGCGCACAAGTCGAAAAGGCAGAGGGTGGCCAGCGCAGGATCATCGCCAGCGCAGGCGGGGGAATCGTCGCGGGATCGGATCCCGAACACGAGCTCGGCGAAACGGTGTCAAAGTTCCGGCCGATCACCGAGGCGTTTGGGGCGTAAGACCGGGCGGGTTCTTCTCAAATGTTATGGAGTCATTCCAGACCCCTCGACATCAGTGAGCCTGAAGCCTCATGAACAGCCGCTAGCCTTTAGCGTCAAACCATTTCTTCATTCGTTCAAGACTTTCAAAGTGGGTGTCTACGAAGTCTTTTTCGATGCCGTAGAGGATGCGTCGCTCCGCTTCTGCCCGGCCAGTATCGATCTGGCATTGCCAGTCAGCTACCGCGATTTCTCGTTCCCTGTCGTACAGCTTTTCATACGCCCCCTTGTCGGGTTTATAAGGATCTGCACTACTTCCTTCTTCAGCAATTTTGTCCATCGACGCTTCTGAAGCAAGCGTGTCAAACTCTTCGACAATGGAATCTTGAGCTTGATCCCAAGAAGAAAAATCGAACCCTCCCGAACTCATACATTGAGACCAGCGTTCGAGTACTTTTTCCCAATCCTTATCCTGTGGGATTTGCTCTGGCAGAGCATTCATCTGGTCGATGAGATCATCAAACTGTGTCGTTTGGGCATTCTCAGCTTGCTCACCTTGCGAGGCACGTTCTTCAATCAGGTGCGTCGCTTTTCCATCGCAGCCACCTCGCCTCCAATCCCAGTCCACTTCTTCGCCCGTTTGAGATGCGGCGGACAATTCGTCCCAGATAGTGCCGGATAGGACGCGCGTGTACTCCTCGCGCATTTCGTCACTCATCATTGAGAAGTACTCTTCGTTTGGTCCGAGGGATTGTGATGACGCTTTATATAGCTTGTCGTATGGCAAAACGATCCCATATCCGTCACGCGCTCGCTTGGAGAGTTCCTTGTCGTCATCAATGGCTTCAGAGCCGGTGACGTCTTCGTCAGGTTCTGAAGTTGGCCAATACTCGAAGCCTTCTTCTTTCATGCAGGCTGCCACGATCTCGTCGTAGGTGAGAGCAGACTTGTCTGCACTGGCTTCGGGGTCTTTTATCCGCAAGGACCCCTCTTCAATCGCGTTCTGGTACGGCAAGAGAGGGGACTCCGCTGGCGGCTGAGCCCCCTCGATTCCTGAAGCGCATGACACTAAACCGAGTGACAGGGAAAGCGCCACAATTATGACAGCCTGGCGACGTCGCATCATTTCAACCCTTGCCCTCTATTCAGCTCCCAGCATGAACGACCATTTGCCTTCACCAGCGGTATCGACGTCGATGTTTGCTGAAGTGACGCCCGACGAATGTACGTCCACTCTCTTTCGCGTCATTTTTTCATCGCATTCAACGGTTTCCACGTTGGTTTCTGTAGTGCCCGCCACCTCTTGGTCAAGCGAGATCTTCAGCGTCACGCCTTTCTGGCAAACGTACTGAACGAAGTACCGCTTTTTTAGAAGATCTTTCAATGGCATGGAATACGCACCAGACAGCTCCGACACGACCCCATCGACCCAGGATTCACCCGTTTTAAGATCCCACAAGCTTGTGTTGTAGAGGCTCGTGTCGGTATCTGCTGTACTCGCCGGCTTTGACTCGATCCCTTCAATGAGCTCTTTCGCCGAAGCCTCTTTTGAAGACTTGGTTGGAGTAGTTTCCTGGCTCGATGCGCATCCAACGCAAGCTGTCACAAACAGCGCGCTTAAAAGGATGCCTGCAGGCCTCATGATTCGGTTCACAGTACGTACGATTTCCAGATTGAGGTGCGAGCAGGAGCCACTCCATAGATTCGGTATGTCGTGCTGCTTCTTGAGAGAAGTCGACCATTGGAGCGAGCAAGCTTCTTGTAAGTGGTGGTTTTGTCAGTTCTGAACTGTGTGACCTCGACGCCGAGTTCACAAGCTGCGCGTTTTCCCTTGGGAATGTCGAAGCTGAATGAGCTACCCACTGAAGTGCTTGTGCTCCAAGACGCACCACCTGAGATCGTGGCCGACACTTTGGCGAAGATCCAGGCACTACCCTCAGCTGAAACCGATGCGTTAATCGAGTATGTGGTGGTAGAGCTTTTGTCAGATTTACACGTCGCTCTTACATTCTTCACACCATTTGCTTGAAAGACCTGCTTGTATCCAGAACGAAATGTCTTCGACACCTTCACCGGATTCGAGAAGCAGGTTTCAGTGACGAAACGCTCCTTCGTGGTCACCCGCGTAGTGATGCTCTTGCATGGAGACGGTGCTGCGGCGTGCGCTGCCGAAGCGGGAAAGACGATAGATGAGGCGAGTCCAACTGCAACCGCAGAGAGGAGCACCATGATCGTCATCCCGCGAAATTTAACGCCGGGGATGGAATGCTGTCTGGTCATCAATTACCTCAAACAGGGGAGGAAAATAGCGGGAAGGCGTAACTATAAAACTAATTACACACGAGTTCTTACTTTCTAGTTTCAAAAATTACCAGAAAAGCTCATTCGCCAGGTTGCTTGAGAATAACGATTAAGTAACAGTGATGGGTTATTTATCGGGCAGTGCAGTTTTCCTCTTGCGGGCGGATGTCGCCGGGCCGCGGTCGTGGGATCACGACCGCCCCAAAACCACCCCTACCCATAAACCTCGCGATACCGATCCCGAGCCGCAGGGTGCAACGGCACCGCGCCGGTGTCGATCAGGCTCACGGGGGTCAGGAACTGCGCCCCCACCGATCCCTTCGGCACGAGCCTGCGGGCGTCGAACACGAGCGCATCAACAATGAGTCGGGCAATGTCGTCGGGAAGGTCGGGGCTCGCGAGCAACAGGTTCGGGATGCCGAGCGTTGGTGTCGGCACCGCCGACCCGTAGACATTCGCCGGGATGGTCGACTTCAGGTAGACAAGCGGATACTCAGCCTCAAGCTTCTCCGCCGCGGTCGACAGGTCGAGCAGGCGCAGCGGCACCTCAGCGCTGAACTCCTCGATCTTGGGGGTCGACACCCCTCCCGACCAGAACATCGCGTCGATGCGGCCCCGCCTCAGCTCCCGCAACCCGGCTTCCAGGGTGTGCTCGACCTGCCGCGGACCCCCATCCGCCTCACCGAGACCGGCGAGCTCGAGCACCCGGCGGGTTGTGAACGAGCTGCCGGATCCACTCGCGCCCGTTGACACAACCTTGCCTCGCAGGTCCGACAGACCGCGCAGCCCGCCCTCTCCAAGCACCGCGCACTGCAGGTAGTTCTGGTAGACCCGGCCAATCGCCACGCTCGTGCGCCCACCCGCCGCGCGACCCCCGTCGGCAAGGCGCGCGTTTTCGTGTTCCCGCACAATGTCGGCCAGCGCAATCGCGAGATCCACCTCTCCGTCCTGCAGCAACTGCAGATTTTCGGCGCTGCCATTGGTGGTGAGAGGCTCCAACTGCGCCGCCACACGCGCAGACCCCCAACCGCCGCTGCTTGATGCGCGCCGATCAACGGCAGCGCTCAGCAGCTCCCCGAACTGCAGATAGATGCCTCCCGGCTCACCGCACGCCATCTTCAAGTGGTGCACGGGCGACGCGGCACACCCCGCGAGCATCGGGATCGCCCCCGCCGCCAAACCACCGACGATCCCGGCAAGCAGCCCTCTTCGGGTCACAGAACCCACATCCACTCGAACCCCGCTCACAGCGCCCTCAGCTCGATCTGCGTGCGCAGTCCGCCCTCTGGTGCGCGATCCACCCTGACGGCAGCCCGGTTGCCATACGCGATCTGTTCGACGATCGCGTGCCCGAGCCCCGTGCCGGGTTGCTCACGGTGCTGCGGTGCTCGCCAGAACCGGGTGCCGATCTGTTCGAGATCGCGATCGCTCAGACCCGGCCCGGAGTCCGAGACCCGCAGGATCACCCGGCCACGCTCAGGCTCGCGGCTCATCGCAACAGTCACCGTTGCACCCGAACCCGCATACTTGCTCGCGTTGTCGAGCAAAATCTCGACCATCTCTTCAAGGTCGCTTGGGTTGCACGCAATCCTCACCGGTTCCGATTCCCCATCTAGCGAGAGCTGAACACCAGCTGCGGCGAGCGCGTGCCGGTGCGGCTCAACGAGGGTCGCGATGGACACGAAGCTCTCCTCGAACGGAGCCGCTTCATCCCCGCCAGCTGGGCCGGCAGGAGCATCCCCGCCGGAGCGAGCAGCCCCAGAGGCGCCGACTGCGCCAGCACCACCGGCAGCCCCACCAGCACCAACAGTCGCAACCTCGGCCACCTCACTCTGCCGCCGACTCGCACGATGCTCCGCGTGAGCAAACTTCAACATGCGCTCAAGCGTGCTTTCGAGGCGGTCGAGATCGTGCATGATCGCGGCGATGTCGTCGGCGGTAGCGCCATCTACGACATCACCAGGGGCTTCCCGAGAAGCACCAACGACACCCTCACCAACACCGTGAGGCGCAAGCGCATCAATCCGCAGCCGGATCGCAGCCAGCGGGTTGCGCAGTTGATGTGAGGCATCGGCGATGAGCCCGCGCTGTTGCTCAAGAGCCGCCTCAACGTTGTGGGCCATCCGCTCAAATGAAGCGGCGAGCCGCCGCAGCTCAGGCGGCCCGGTCACGCCGGTCGACTCCACCCTCCGTTGCTCTGCGAGCGCGTTCGCCGCGGCATCGAGCACCCGCACGGGGCGCAGCACCCAGCGGCTCCACGCGACACCGAGCACAAGCAACCCCGCGATCAGCATCAGGCCGACACTTCCGAGCTGCACCCAGCCCAGGGCGACGTCTTGACGCGCTCGCTCCTGCGAGACGCCAATCACCACAACACCGGCCGAGACATTCCCCTCGGTCTTCAGCGGGCGGGCTGCAACAACCGACGCATCACTCCAGGGGTACACCGTCGGCAGTTCGAGCTGCGGGATCCCGCGCAGCGCGTCACTCACGGCCGCGTCAGTCGCCGCGCCCGCAGGCATTTGTCCGACTGAGGTCAGCATGACTCCGGCACCATCGGCAACCATCACGGGCTCTTGGTATGTGTCGTAGAAGCGCTCGAGGTATCGATCGAGCACCGCGAGATCGGCGCCCGATCCTGACCCGCCCGCCGCCACGGCAGCATAGGAGCGCTGCACAATCTGGTCGAACGCCTCCACCCGCTGCCGCTCCAACTGTTGCGTGCGCTGCTGCGCAATCGCGACCGCCGCCGGAACCACCAGCGCCCCAATCGCGACCAGTCCAAACGCAAGCAGCGGAACCAGCAGCCGCAGCCTCACGCCGAGGGCTCCGGCCGCGCAGCGCCCGAGGCCTCCGAACCCGACGCTTCCAGGCGAAAGCCAAACCCCCGGATCGTCACAATGCGCAGCATCGGCAGTTTGTTGCGAATCTGCGCGAGGTGCACGTCGAACGTGCGCGATTCAGCGGGGTAGTCGTCACCCCACACCCGTGCGACCAGGTGCTCGCGGCTCACTGCAGATCCCACCTTGCGCGCGAGTTCGGCAACGAGCGCAAACTCAGTGGGGGTCAGTTTTACTTCCTCGCCGCGAACGCTGACGAGCTGCGCTTCAGGATCAATCCGCAGTTCCCCCACCACCAGCTGCTTCGACACTTCGCGCGCGTAGCGACGCGTAACGGCAGAGATGCGGGCGAGAAGCTCGTGCAGGCGCAGCGGCTTCACGAGATAGTCGTCGGCGCCGAGACGCAACGCTTGCACGGTGGATCGCTCGTCGTCTCGTGCGGTCACCACGATCACCGGCAGGTCGCTGTGCTCACGCAGGCTGCGGAGCACGTCGATGCCGTCCATATCTTCGAGCCCGAGGTCGAGCATCAGCAACTCAAACTCGCGGTGCCGCTCGAGCACATCGGCGCCGCGAGCAACACGCGTGCAGCTGTAGCCAGCTTTGGTGAGCGCGCCCGAGAGTGCGGCCGCCACCGACGGATCGTCCTCGGCGACTAAGACACGCATGTCAGCAGTTTAGCCGCGGGCCGGGCCGCGATCCCGCCAACGTAAAGGAAGCGTTAAGGCCAGGGGCGCCACCGCGCGCCGCCAAGAATACTGGAGGGAGCACGTGAACAAACCCCGATTCAGAGACGAGCACACCCATGTCAACGACGACACTCACCTCGCCCACTCTGCGGCGATCCATATCAAACACGCTGAAAGGATCGGCCGGCAATCTGGTCGAGTGGTACGACGTTTACGTCTACTCAGTGTTTGCAACCTACTTCGAATCCCAGTTCTTCGCGGCGGACGAAAAGAACTCGACCATCTACGTGTGGGCCATCTTTGCGGTCACGTTCTTGATGCGCCCAGTTGGATCGTGGTTCTTCGGCCGCTTCGCCGACCGCCACGGGCGGCGCCTTGCCCTCGCGACCTCGGTCTCAGTGATGGCGGCGTGTTCGGCGATCATCGCCATCGCACCCACGGCCGAGATGATTGGCGGCGGCGCGGTCGTCATCCTCGTGTTTGCGCGGCTCGTGCAGGGCTTCGCGACCGGCGGCGAGTACGGCACCAGCGCCACCTACATGTCTGAAACCGCGATCTCTGGTCGCCGCGGCTTCCTTTCGTCGTTCCAGTACGTCACGCTGGTCGGCGGTCACGTGCTGGCCCAGTTCACCCTCATGGTGATGCTGCTCACGCTGACACCCGAGCAGATGACCTCGTGGGGATGGCGCGTAGCATTCGGGATCGGCGGAGTCGGTGCAGTGGTCGTGTTCTGGGTGCGCCGCACCATGGATGAAACGCTGAGCAGTTCTGACCTCGCCGCAGTGCGCTCGGGTCAGGCCAAGCAGGCAGGATCGATGCGCGAACTCTTCGTGAACCAGTGGCGCCCGCTGCTGCTCTGCTTCTTGGTCACCGCCGGTGGCACGGTCGCCTTCTACACGTACTCGGTCACAGGGCCGAGTATCGTCAAGAACGCGTTCTCCGACGGCGACGTGATCGCGGGCACGATTATCAACCTGATCGCGCTCATCATTCTGATGCTGCTGCAGCCGCTCGGTGGATGGCTCTCCGACATCGTTGGCCGCAAGTCACTGCTGGTGTTCTTCGGGATCGGCGGGCTCTGCTACACCTGGTTCCTGCTCACCGCGCTGCCTCAGCAGCAGAACCCGATGACTGCGTTCCTGATCCTGGTCGGCGGCTTCATCATTCTGACCGGCTACACCTCGATCAACGCGGTTGTGAAGGCGGAGCTCTTTCCGACCCACATTCGCGCGCTGGGAGTCGGCCTCGGCTACGCGCTCGCCAACTCGGTGTTCGGCGGCACAGCCCCGATGCTGCACGCGGCGGCCGGCGAGAGCGGCCACCTCAACACGTTCATCTTCTACGTCATGGGCATCATTGCGGTGTCGCTCTTCGTCTACATCTTCTTCTTGAAGAACAAGGGAACCAACTGGCTCGACAACGAGGCCGAAATGAACGCCAAGGTCCTGGGGCGGCAGAGCGCACCGCTCGACGCGCAGCGGGTCGAGGCTGCAGGTGTGAGCGAGTCGGTTTCGAACTCCACGCGCTAGACCGTTGGGGCGTGCGGGTTGTGCGGCGGATCGTCGTTCAGCCCGCCGCCAAGCGCTTCGAACTAAACACTGTCTACCGCCCCAGCGGAACCTCCACCAGCATCGGCCCGGTAACCGGCACCGTAAGCAACTGCTCAAGCTCGCCGCGGGTCGACACGAGTCGATACTCCCACCCGTAGGCCTCGGCCAATGCCGAGAGCGACACCTTCTGCGGGGTGTACAGCACCCGGTCAAAGGCCGATCGTGAGGCGGATCCCGCAACCTCAAGACCGTCAAAAATCGTGCCACCGCCGTCATTGCCGACAAACAGCTGGATGCGCGGGCGATCCTCACCCGCTGCTAGGGCCAGTGATCCGGCGTCGTGCAGCAGCGCGAGATCACCGAGCAGCACGCGGGTGGTGCCGACAGACTGAGCAGGATCCTGCGCGGCCTGGCTGGCAGTAGCAACACCGAGGGCCGTCGCGACCGTACCGTCAATGCCGGCGAGTCCGCGGTTCGAGCACACCTCGAGACGGCGCGCGGGGGCGAGGCCGTCGAGCACCCGCACCAGGCGAGACGCCGCAAGCATCAGGCGGTCGTGCGGCCACGTCGCCCGCCACACACTTTCAACGAGCAGTTCACGGGTCACGCCCTCGCGCATCACCGCAACCTCGGCGCGGGCGTAAGCGTTGCGCTCCTTGTAACCGCTCGCGAGAGCTGCATCAAGATCGGGTTCGTGCAGGGTGCTGCGCTCGCGCTGCAGGGCGCGATCCGCAACGACCCACGCTCCCAGCCAGCCGTGCAGAGAACGCGGATTGTGTTCATCGGCCACAATCGCGGATCGCACGATGCGAGCGCGGCGACTCGGGTTGAAATGGTCCGTACTGGTGTGCGGGTCCACAACAATCACTTCGACGTCATCGCGTTTTAGCAGTGCAGGAACCTGCCTGGTCAGCGTGGGGTGCCCGAACACGATCGCCTGCTCAACAAGGCCCCCAAGCCGGGGATCGTCGAGCAGCGTCGAGTACGCGGTGATGGCCTCACGCCCAAAGCGCGCTCCACTCACGACCTCGGCGAGCAGCGGGATGCCTGCTGCGTGCGCGAAGGTTTCGGCCTCGGGGCCTGCACCCTCACCCGCAACGACGACGGCGAACGGAGGTTCGGTTGGCTCAGGATCGGCGCCGCTCGACGCCGAGCCACTCACGGCCCCGAACACAAATGACTCCGAGTCCGACCACTCGCCCAGGTGGATCTCCCAGCCCTCTGCGGTGCTTCGCTGCACGGCCCCGCGCGGTCGCTGAGCCGCCGCGTCGGCCGCATACGCGGCATCCTCCGCCGCCTGCTCGAACCCGGCGGCGATCATCTCGTCAAAACCTGCCGTGCCCGAAAGTGGCTCAGCAAACGCCAGGTTCAACTGCACAGGGCCAGCGGGCGCCTCACCTGGAAATCCGTTCGCCGCAGCGAGCGCTGCGATTGCAAGGCGGCTCGGATCCCGGTCGTCATCACGACGCAGATCCCCGTCATCGCCGAACTCAGGCGCGGGTACGTTGAGAGACAGCCGCGCGAAACGCTCAAACATGCCGGCCTGCGCCGTAGTCTGGTTGCTGCGAATACCGTGCAGCTCGGGCGGTCGATCCGCCGTGAGCAGGATCATCGGCACGCGTGCCTCGTGAGCCTCCAGCACGGCCGGAGTCAGGTTTGCAACGGCGGTCCCGCTCGTCACGATGACGGGGGCGGGTTGCCCGGTTTCACGTGCAACGCCGAGGGCAAAAAACGCAGCGGAGCGCTCGTCCGAGCGCACATGCAGCCGCATCGCCCCCGCCTGCTCGGCCGCGGCCGCGGCAAGAGCGAGGGCCTGGGATCGGGATCCGGGACAGACCACAACATCACGAACTCCACGGCGGATCAGCTCAGCGAGCAACTCCACCGCAAACATCGACGCTACTGCCGGTGCCGGCGATTCAACACCGCTCACTTGCGGGCCGCGCCTGCGTCGCCGTCAGGTTTTGGTTTGACCTCGGGGTCGGTTGTATCTGCCTTGCCGTCGTCAGGCTTCTGGGGGGCCGGATCCTGAGCCGCAGGCTTCTGGCCCGTTTGCGGCGCGGGATCCTTCGCCTTTGCCTGATCCTCACCCGGAAAAACCTCGTCGTCGAGCTCGCGAAGGCGGGCCTCGAGATCACGCATGTGCTCGTCTACGGCGGCCTTCGACATGCGGGTTCCGGCGAATCGTGGATCGTCGTCTGGCGGGGTGGGTCGCTTCGCCGGTGTCGCTCCCTTGCCGATCATGAACCACAGCAGACCGCCAATAACGGGAAGCACAATCACAAGCAGAACCCACACGGGTTTACTCACTCCGCGCGCGCGGGCGCCATCAGTCATCGCCGCATCGACCAGCGCGTACAGCGTAAACGCTACGGCGATGACAATTCCGATGATCACGAAACGCACCATACCGCAATGCTACCCGTTTCACCTGGTATCGGGCGGGGCGTGCGAAGTCTCAGAAGGCCCGGGTAAACTCGGTCGGGTGAGTAACCCCCGTTCTGCCTGGTTCATATACATCGTGCTGCGTCTGCTCTTTTTCGTGGCGCCTTTTGTGGTGCTGATGTTGCTCGGGATCTGGCCGTGGCTCTCCGCCGTGTTTGCCGCCCTGATCGGGGTATCACTCTCAATCATCTTCCTCGCAAAGCCACGCGCTGCCGCCTCCGAGAGCATCTACGACTGGCGCAACCGCGAGCGCACCGCTGACGACATCGTTGAGGATGACGCACTGGATGGCGCTGAGGATCCGGCTCCCGCTGCCGAAGCTGCACCTGCTGAGGCGAGCGACGGCTCTGAGGTTGGCATCGATTCTGATACCGCTGGCGATCCCGACGCCGCTGGTGATCCCGACGTCGCTGGCGATCCCGCCGATGCTAATGATCCCGCCCCTCAAGACGAGCAGGGCACGCGAGCTTAGTTTCGCCCGAAAGAGATTGCAGCCGACGCTGCATCTCGGGCTCGAACCTGCATCGCGGGCCCGAACCTGCACCTCAGGCCCGAACCCGCGTCTCGGGCGCGATCCTGCATCTCAGGCTCGAACCTGCATCTCAGGCTCGAACCTGCGCCTCGGGCCCGAACCTGCGGTTCACCGCTGAGCCTGCAGTTAGGGACCGCAGGCTCGGCGGTCAACCGCAGGCTCGGCGGTGAAACGCAGGCTCGGCGTTGAAACACGGGATCGATGGTGAAACGCGGGTTCGGCAGCGAACTGCAGCCTCGACACTGAACCGCAACTTCGAGATCGAACTGCGCTCGCGGCTAGTTCTGCTTCTCCGACCGCAACTGGTCGCGCCCACGCGAGCAGCCCCGCAATAAAGCGCGGATTCCACAGCGAAACACGCACGATCCCCACCCCGGGCTTGCGCGCAACCCCACCCGCGGTGCTATAGTCCATACGAACTATTACGAATGGACCATCTCATGCCTCGCACTGCCGTCAAGCTCACTCCCCTTGGGATCATGCTGCTTGCACTGCTCTACGAAGACGACATGCACCCCTACGAGATGCTGTGTCTGCTGAAGCAGCGTAAGCGCGATCGGCTCGTTTCCGTCACCAAGGGCGCGCTCTACCACACGGTCGCGAAGCTTGAGAAGGAGCAGTACATCGCCGAGGTGCGCGTGGATCGCGAGGGCAACCGCCCCGAAAGAACCACCTACACGCTCCTTGAGCTCGGTCGCGAGGCCGTGACCACCTGGGTGCGCCACGAGCTTCCTCGCATCGACCACCCCATCGCCTACGGAGTTGCCCTCGCGGAGGCGCACAATCTGCCGCTCGAAGAGGCCGTCGAACTACTCACTCAGCGGCGAGACGCTCTCGCAGAGGCCCTCGTCACCGTGGAGGCCGAGCTCACGGCCACCCGCCAAGAGGGCACGCCCGAGCAGTACCTGCTCAACTTCGAGCGCACGGCGATCCTGCTCGATGCCGACCTACGCAGCAACACCGCAGCGATCGAGTGCATCTCGACCCCCAATTTTCCGTGGGGTGGCGGCATCACCGCCACCCCTGCCAAATATGAACTGCACCGAAAGGCAGCACAGCAGTGAACTCCACTACAAAACCACGCAGCCCGTGGCCCGCTCTCTGGGCCATGGTCATCGGGTTCTTTATGATCCTGGTCGACACCACGATCGTGTCCGTCGCGAATCCCGCAATTAAGGCCGCGCTGGATCCCAATACCAACAACCTCGACAACGTCGTGTGGGTGACCAGCGCTTACCTGCTCGCGTACGCCGTGCCGCTGCTGATCACCGGACGCCTCGGCGACCGCTTCGGCCCGCGCAGCATCTACCTCATCGGGCTCGGGATCTTCACGATCTCGTCTCTGGGTTGCGGCCTCTCGACGTCGCTCACCACACTCGTCATTATGCGCGCGATCCAGGGCATCGGCGCGGCACTCATGACGCCGCAGACGATGGCCGTAATCACCCGCACCTTCCCGCCCGCCAAGCGTGGCGCGGCGATGGGTCTGTGGGGCGCTACCTCGGGTGTTGCCCTGCTGGTTGGTCCGCTTGCCGGCGGTCTGCTGGTCGACGGACTCGGCTGGGAGTGGATCTTCATCGTCAACGTGCCCGTTGGTGTGATCGGGTTTGTGCTTGCGTGGATTCTCGTACCCAAGCTCGAGACGCACCCACACCGCTTCGACTGGTTCGGAGTTGTGCTCAGCGCCATCGCGCTCTTCCTGATCGTGTTTGGCCTGCAAGAGGGTCAGACCTACAACTGGGGCGTCATCTGGGGCCCGATCTCGGTGTGGCTGCTGATTGGCTCCGGCATCGTGGTGCTCGGTCTCTTCATCTGGCAGCAGGCGAAGACCCGCAGCGAACCGCTCGTGCCGATGGCCCTGTTCAAGGATCGCAACTTCTCGGTGGCCAACCTCGGCATCGCGACCGTCGGCTTCGCCGTGACGAGCATGTCGCTGCCACTGATGTTCTTCACGCAGCTCGCCCGTGGGCTCACGCCGACCGAGTCAGCGCTGCTGATGATTCCGATGGCCCTCGCCGCCGGCATCCTGTCGCCGTTCGCGGGCAAGCTGCTGGATCGCCTCGACCCGCGCCTGCTGCTCGTTCCCGGGCTGTCGTTCGTGGTCATTGCGATGGTCTGGTACTCGTCGCTCATGAACGTTGACACCCCCATCTGGATGCTCCTACTGCCCTCAACCCTCATGGGTATCGGCAACGCAGGTATGTGGGGCCCACTCGCCACGAGTGCGACCCGAAACCTCGATCCGCGTCAGGCGGGCGCCGGATCCGGCATCTACAACACCACCCGCACCATCGGCTCCGTGCTCGGTTCGGCTGCGATCGCCGCGTTCATGCAGGCGCGCCTCGAGGCGAACCTGCCCGCTGCCGCTGAGGCTGGCTCCGGCGGATTCGGTGGCGGCACACTGCCCGAGATGATCGCGACACCGTTCGCGACCGCCATGTCGCAGACGATCCTGCTGCCCGCCGCCGTGCTGGCGGTCGGCGTGATCTTCGTGCTGTTCATGAAGAAACCGCCGATGCTTGCGGGCAAGAGCAAGACGGTGACGGCTCCGGCTGCCGCGACGTCCAAGCCCTAGCCTTTCTCAATCCGGTGTAGCCATATTGCTAGTTGAGCGAATGCCAACTAGCAATATGGCTACACCCGTTTTGGGGGTTTGGGGGTTTGGGGTTTTGGGGCACGGGTGTAGCGGCCCCTGGGTAGCCACGCCGCGCTAGAACGCGAAAGCGACACCAACCAGAACGCCATACGCAAGCGCCGCGAAGCTCGTCAGCTGCAACACCAGGATGAGCTCTCGCGGCGTTTTTGCCGTAATCACAATGATGACTGCGGGCAACACCAGCACCAGCACAAACCACACCAGGATCATGCCCGGCAGCAGCGTGCCGTACAGCAGCGGCAGCAAAAACGGCAGCAGCACACAGGCGATGTAGAGCGAGCGCGAAGCCCGATCCCCCATTCGCACGGCGAGGGTGCGCTTGCCCGCGAGTGTGTCTGTCGGAATGTCGCGCAGGTTGTTCACAACGAGCACGGCCACGGCAAACAGGCCGACCCCGGCTCCGGCCACCCAGGCATCCTGATTCTGGATCTCGGTCTGCAACCACACCGTTCCGACGGTCGCAACAAGCCCGAAGAAGATGAAGACCATCACCTCGCCGAGGCCAGCGTAACCGTAGGGTTTTTTGCCCCCGGTGTAGAACCAGGCGGCGAGGATCGCAACGGCTCCGAGTGCGAGGAACCACCAGCGCTCGCTCATCACCACGGCGATCAGACCTGCCACTGCGGCAAGCCCGAAGAAGACCAACGCCGTTACGAGGACCTTTTTGGGTTTCACCAAACCGGAACCGGTGAGGCGGGCCGGTCCGACCCTAAAGTCGTCCGTGCCGCGGATGCCGTCGGAGTAGTCGTTCGCGTAATTCACGCCGATCTGCAAGAACACGGCGACGGCGAGGGCAAGCAGGGTCAGGGGCCACGAGAACGCGTGCAGCATCTGTGCGATACCCGCGCCCGCCGCAACCGGCGCGACCGCGAGCGGCAGCGTGCGCAGTCGCGCCCCGTCAACCCAGTTTCGCCAGGTGATGCACGGGAGTTCGCCCGATTCCATCTGACGCTCGGCGGCGGCGCGCTTTGCGGGATTGCCGGATCGGCTCAGATTCTTGGGGTGGCTCACTTGGTGTCCTTACTATCTGCGTTCAGCCGCGCTGGCTGGGCGACCTGTGCAGCGCGGGTCTCCCTAAAGCTCGCGCGCAGTTGCCGCAACCATTCTTCCACCGCGACAAGATCTGGTTTGCCACCTGGCAGACGTGGGATCTCTTGCGATTCGGTTACCCACTCCGGGGTTGCCGCCGGTCCGAGTTTTTCGCGGATCGCGGCGCGCACCTCGTCGAACGGCACGGATCCTTCTCGAGTCTCAACAACCAGCATTGGCCGCTCGCCCCACTCGGGATGCTCGGTCGCGAGGGCGATGGTCGTCTCCCAGCCCGCAAATTCGCGGGCAACCTGCTCGATTTGGTCGAGCGAGACGTTGACCCCTCCCGAGACCAGCACCCGGTCGAGGCGGCCCGTCACGGTGAGCATGCCACCGAGCAGTTCACCCGCGTCGCCGGTGCGGTACCAGCGGTTGAGTTCTCCGTTGCGATCCGTCTCTTCGATGAAACTCGTGGCGGTCAGCTCGGGATCGCCAAGGTACCCGAGAGCCAGCGCTGATCCTGCCAGCTGCACTTCGCCGCCGCGGATTCGCACTCGTGTGTCGCCGATCTCAACGCCGTCGTACACGCAGCCGCCGGAAGTTTCGGTCATGCCGTAGCTGCGCTTGAGCGCGACGCCGAGTTCGTGGGCGCGCTGCCGCAGCGCGAGCGAGATCTGTTGCCCTCCAACGAGCACCGCGTCGAAACGGCGCAGTGCATCTGCCGCTTCTTCGTCGCTCTCGGCGAGGTCGAGCAGGCGCGCGAACTGCACGGGAACCAGGGAGACGTAGCGCCGCCCGACGTTCATGCCCTCAGCGGCATGTAAGAGTTTTTCAGGATCAAACGGGCCGTCGACGAACACGGGATCGATGCCCGAGGCCGCGCTGCGAACCAGCATCTGCAGCCCAGAGATGAGGTGGATCGGCAGCGCGACAAGCCAGCCCCCCGGGCCTCCGAGCGCCTCGTGGGTTGCCTCGGCGCTCGACTTGAGGGCCTTGGCCGAGAGTGCGACCGCCTTGGGAACACCGCTTGAGCCGGAGGTGCGAATGACAAGCGCGGTCTCTGCCGGCAGCGGCTGCTCGAGGATCCGCTCGACTTCTGCGGAATTCACGCCGTCTGCGACGGGCAGTACGGGTGCGCCGCCCTCAAGCGCATCGGCGAGAGCGGCCAGCAGCCAGGCGCGATCCTCGGTGGGAATGGCACGGAGTCGGTGTTGCGAAGTCACGGTTTAAGGGTACTCGGTGGCTCTGACATTCGGCGGGCGGGTGCCTATCGCCCTCGATTTACGGGTCAGAAATATGTATTAAGCCGCGATTTAGTACCTTTTTCTGACCCGCAAACTTCGGGGATGATCGCGCGGGCGAATAAACTGGACGCCCGCGAGAAACCTCGTGATCATCACTAACATCAGGAGAAAGAATGGGCCGCAAAAAGAGCGGCAAGCTCAAACCCGTCAAAACCAGGAACGAGAAACTGGCCGAGGGCATGCGACAACTTGCGCAGTCAAGTGCAGCTGGCACGCACGACCCGAGGCCACGTCGGCAGCGAACTCGCGCCGACTCGAAACGCTCCGCCATCGCCTACGATCGCGGGGCGTTTTCCGTTTTCTGGCGTGTTTGCCGGGTCTCCTAGAAGGCGTACGGAAACGGGCTCCAGTCAGGATCGCGCTTCTGCAGGAACGAATCGCGACCCTCGACGGCCTCGTCAGTACCGTAGGCTAGACGCGTCGCCTCACCCGCAAAGAGCTGCTGGCCAACGATGCCGTCGTCGACCGCGTTGAAGGCGTACTTGAGCATGCGAATCGCGGTCGGTGATTTGCCGAGGATCTCGCGCGCCCATTCAATCGCGGTCGTCTCAAGCTCGGCGTGCGGCACGACCTCGTTGACGAAGCCGATCTCGTAGGCGCGCTGCGCGTCGTACTCGCGGGCGAGGAAGAAGATCTCGCGCGCTACTTTCTGACCGACCTGGCGCGCAAAGTAGGCGCTGCCGTAGCCCGCATCGAACGACCCGACATCGGCATCTGTCTGCTTGAAGCGGGCGTGCTCTCGGCTCGCCAGCGTCAGATCGCAGACCGCGTTCAGCGAGTGCCCGCCGCCAGCGGCCCAACCGGGCACCACGGCGATGACGACCTTCGGCATGAATCGAATGAGCCGCTGCACCTCAAGAATGTGGAGTCGCCCGGAGCGCGCGGGATCCACCGCGGTATCTGCCTCTTCGGCCGAAGCGTTGGCCGCTGCGTACTGGTAGCCATCGCGTCCGCGGATGCGCTGATCCCCACCCGAGCAGAATGCCCAGCCACCGTCTTTCGGGCTCGGCCCGTTGCCGGTAAGCAGCACAACACCGACGCGCGAGTTGGTGCGCACACGCTCAAGAGCGTCGTAGAGCTCGTCGACCGTGTGCGGCCGGAACGCATTGCGCACCTCGGGCCGGTTAAACGCGACGCGCGCGATGGCCCCGTCGTGGCTCAGGTGAGCGGTGATGTCGGTGTAGTTCTCGGCTCCGGGAGCGACCGCCCACACCGTGGGATCAAAAATGTCAGAGACCTGCTGCGTCATGGGTACCAGCCTAGTCAGGGCCTCTGGGGCGTTCGCGCAGTCTCAGCTGGATCCCTCCTGCCTAAGATGAAACCATGTCCCTGCCGCTTCCCCCATTGCAAGAGGTGCTCGACTGCGCACGCGTGGTTGCGATCCCGACCCGCACTCGGTTTCGCGGGGTGAGCGTGCGCGAGGCCATGATCCTCGATTCTCCACTGGGAGCTAGCGAGTTCTCGCCGTTCGTTGAGTACGACGATGCCGAGGCCGCGACCTGGCTGGCCGCCGCGCTCGATTTCGGGTGGCAGGATCAGCCCGCGCCCCTGCGCGATGTTGTTGAGGTGAACGCGACGATCCCCGCGGTTACGGCCGAGCAGGTACCCAATATTCTCGCCCGCTTTCCCGGGTGCCGCACCGCCAAGGTGAAGGTTGCGGAGCGGGGGCAGTCCCTCGCAGATGACCTCGCTCGGGTGCGCGCCACGCGGCAGGCTCTCGGCGACGATGCGAAGGTGCGCATTGACGCCAATGCGGGGTGGAGCATCGCAGAAGCCGTCACCGCACTCGAGGCGCTTGCGCCGTTTGGGATCGACTACGCCGAGCAACCCTGCGCGACGGTTGCCGAGCTGGCTGCGGTTCGGGATCAGCTTCGCGCTGCAGGGGTTGCCGTGCGTATTGCGGCCGACGAGAGTGTGCGCAAGGCCGACGATCCCCTCGCCGTTGCCCGGTCGGGGGCCGCGGATCTGCTGATTATCAAGGCGCAGCCGCTCGGGGGCATCCACCGCGCGCTCGATATTGTGGCCCAGGCGGGGCTGCCGGTTGTGGTGTCGAGCGCGCTCGATACCTCTGTCGGCATCTCGATGGGTCTGCGCCTGGCCGCCGCGCTACCCGCCGACATGCTCGACGGAGCGTGTGGGCTCGGCACGGTCGCGCTGCTTGATGGCGACGTCACCGCCGATCCTCTCTTGCCCGTCGACGGCCGGATCGCGGTGCGCAGACCGCGGCTTGATACTGAGCGGCTCTCTCGCGTGGCCGCCTCCCCGAGCGCACTCAGTGGTGGCGGGAGCGGATTGCACGCTGCTACGCGATCCTTGCGGTCTAGGGGCCACGCTATTTCCCCGGGCTGCCCGGTGGGCGCGGCACGGCCGGCACGCCCGGTGGGCCCGGTGGGCCCGTCGCACGTCAATCCGGTGTAGCCATATTGCGGGTTCAGAGCGTCTCAACCCGCAATATGGCTACACCGGATTGACAAGGCATCCCAGTTTCGGGGCAACCGGCGAACGAGACGTCAGTCATCCACGCCAGCCGCGGCGAGCCAGCGCATCACGAACCTGAGTGAGAAGCTTTTTCCTCCTGGAATACAGCAGCCACTTCGTGACTCGAATCACTTCCCAATCCACCCGCTTGTAATCTTCATACTTTTCAAGATCACGATTCCACTGGCGAGTTTTCGTCCGATGGTGGTCACCCTCGTACTCAAGCGCGATCTTAAACTCCGGGTAAGCGAGCTCAGAACAGCCTAAGAATCTGCCCATGCAGTCGTAAACGTCAACGTCAAGTTCAGGTTCTGGCATGCCCGCATCAACGATAGCCAGCCGCAGATGCGTCTCAGGCGCCGAAACAGCTCCGTCTCGCAACAGCGGCAGCGCCTCGATAAGCAGTCGCCGACCAGGCCTGCCTTTTGTGTGCGCGATCCTGCCCAGAGCCTCAGGCGTCGCGAGTTGCACACCGCTGGGCGTGCCCAAATTGCCGGGAAACCTTGGGGTTCGGATCACGGAATCCCCGAGAGCAACTCGGTCTGGGAGGTCCAACCGCGGCCCGAGCACCGCCCATACGCTCGCCGGATCCAGCACATGCAGGCCCTCTTTGTAGTTAGTTCCCGCGAGAAAGGGCCGGATCTGTGATCCGCTCACGCCTACCCCTCGAGGGGGTCGGCGAGGGGCAAAGACACTGACTTCGATGTGGTTCATGTCTCTGACTCGGCCGAACGGTATGGGCAGTTTCCAGAGCACAGCCGCTGACCAGCCCGAGAAGAACTGGTGATTCTTCATCACAACTGCGTATTCATCCATCGCAAGACGGTGACGTTCTCTCCACACCTCTGCCGGGTGTCTGATTTCCGCTTCATCCTGCACCGCAGGGTGTCCCTGTCGCCTTACACCGTGGAAGGGTTTCTTGAGGTCTTTGGCTCTCAGCCGAGACGCACTCGCCCCCTCTGAGATCGCAAGATTTCGAGTAAACACCTCGCCTAAGTTGATGGGCAGAGGTTTCGGAGCGTTGACCATGCCTCTATGTTTCCGGTGCGAGAAGGGGCTCGCGGGCCCAACCCGAAGAATGTGGATAACCGACTCCCCTTGCCGAGTTGTGAGCGAAGTTCAAAGGCATCCGTCGGCAATCCGGTGTAGCCATATTGCTAGTTGAGAAGCCTCCAACTAGCAATATGGCTACACCCGATCGAGGGCGAGGGGCGCGGTCCTAGTGTGCCGGGCAGATTGGGTGCAGACTAGGTTGAGAGATCCTCGGCGATCAACTCACGCATATAAACCCCAAAGGAGCAGCTCATGGACGAGAACACCACCGAAGAGGCCTCATTCGGCAAGGGACGCCCGGTTCACTTCGAGATTCACGCGGCCGACCCGAACCGAGCGGTCGAGTTTTACACGACCGTGTTCGGGTGGAAGATTGAGGACTGGAGCGATTTTGCGGGCATGCCCTACTTTGGGCTGCTCACTGGCGAGGGCATGGGGATCAACGGCGCGATCATTCAGCGAATGGGCGACAACCCGGCTGTGGGCGGTGCCGTTGCCGGGGCCGTGATCACGATGGGTGTTGAGTCGTACGACGAGATCGCCGAGCAGATTCTTGCTGCGGGCGGCACCGAGGCACTTCCGAAGCAGGCGCTACCCGGTATGGCGTGGCAGGGTTACTTCCACGACACTGAGAACAACATTTTCGGTATTCACCAGCCCGATCCCGAGGCGAAGTAGGCGCGGGATCGCCTAACCCTTCAGGCCGGGGAAGTCTTCCTCGCGCCACTCGGTTGTGATGCGCTCACCCGCGTCGGCTGCGGCAACCTCGCGCTGCCGCAGCTCGATGCGGCGAATTTTGCCAGAGGTGGTCTTCGGCAACTCGAAGAATTCCACGCGGCGAACCCGCATGTATGCGGGCAGCGCCTTGCGGGCGTGCGCAAGGATGGCGCGGGCGGTGTCGGCGTCGGGCGCCGCACCCGGTGCGAGCGCCACGTAGGCCTTCGTGAGGTTCAGGCGGGTCTCGTCAGGTGCGCCCACCACAGCTGCCTCTGCAACCAGTTCGTGCTCGATGAGGGCGCTCTCAACCTCAAACGGCGACACCTTGAAATCGCTCGACTTGAAGATGTCGTCGGTGCGGCCCACGAACGTGAGCACGCCGTTTTCGTCGCGTTGGGCGACGTCGCCGGTGTGAAAGTAGCCGCCCTCGGTCGCGCGCGCGGTCGCCTCGGGGTTGCCGTAGTAGCCGGGCATGAGGTTGACCGGTGGCACTGCGCCGAGCGGCAGGCAGATCTCGCCCTCGTCGACAACGGCCCCGGTGAGCGGATCCACGAGCACAGCTTCAACTCCGGGCAGAGCCTTGCCCATGGCCCCTGGCACAATCGGGTCACCCGGCATGTTGCCGATCAGCGCTGTGGTCTCGGTCTGGCCGTAGCCGTCACGAATCTCGAGCCCCCACCAATCCTTAATCTTGGCGATGACCTCGGGGTTGAGGGGCTCACCGGCGGAGACAACCTCGCGCAGCGCACGCGGTTTGTTGGCGAGCTTGTGTTGGATCAGCATGCGCCACACGGTTGGCGGTGCGCAGAACGTGTTCACCTCGGCGCGATCAAGCTCGGCAACCAAGAACTCAGCGTCAAACCGCGCGTAGTTCGCGACAAAGATCGTCGCGCCGACGTGCCACGGGCTAAAGAAACTGGACCAGGCATGTTTGCCCCACCCCGGCGCGCTAATCACGAGGTGCGTGTCGCCGGGCCGAACGCCGATCCAGGAGAGTGTGGAGAGGTGCCCGAGCGGATAACTCGTGTGCGAGTGGACAACGATCTTGGGCAGGCTCGTGGTTCCCGAGGTGAAGTAGAGCAGCACGGGATCTTCGCTCGCCGTCGCCTTTGTGATCGGCGCGAGTGAGGCCGCGCTCGACTCTTCGTAGCGGATCCAGTTGAACAGCATCGCGCGCTGATCGTCGGTGCCCGCGTCCATGCCGACGCTGATCCCTCTGTAGTCTCCCGGCACACCCACGAACTTCACCGCGTCTTCGGGGGCCGCAAACACCCACTTCACGGTGCCGCGCTCGACACGATCCTCAAGCTCGAGCGCGCCGAGCACCACCGAGGTCGGCAGCAACACCACACCGATCTTCATCGCGGCGAGCATGATCTCCCAGAGCTCCACGCGATTACCGAGCATCAGCATGGCCACATCGCCGCGCTTCATGCCGGTGCGCAGCATCCAGTTTGCAACCTGATCGGAGCGCTGCTTCATCTGCGCGAAGGTGCGCTTGAGTTCGCTACCGTCTTCCTCCGCAATCCACAGAGCAACGGTGTCGTTGCCAGCCCCGTCATTTCCCTCGGCGATCCTGTCGAACACGTCGTGGGCCCAGTTGAAGTGCGCGCCTACGTCGGGCCAACGGAACTCGCTTCGAGCGCGGTCGGGATCGCCCGCAGCCTCAAGAAGAAAATCGCGCGCGGCAAAGAAGGCATCGGTGGCTTCCGTGGAATGTGTGGGGGTCATGGGTCCATTCTCTCCTGTGCCACCGACATTCTCGTGCGGCGCGACAAAATGGCGCGGATTGAAGCGTCTAGGCTAATCGCATGACCCTGCTCCTCGCGCTCAAACATCGCGGCAGAACGCTCGGGCGGGCATACTTCGCAGTGCAGGCAGTTGCCGGGGCGCTGTGGTGGGTTGGCGTGTTCACGCTGCCCCAGGTTCGTGAGGCAACGCTGGGCGGTCTCGATCCTGTACTCACTGCGGCCCTCGATATTCCGCTGTTTGTGGTCGCATCAGGCGTCGCCGCCACCGCGTTTCGCCCGGCCGTGTGGGTAGCCACCGTCTGGACCGCGTGCGTGACAGTCGCCATGATGCTCTACGCGACCATCACGCAAGAAGCCGGGTGGGGCGCACTCGCAATGATGGCCGCCGCTGCAGGCAGCGTCGCCGCCGCGCTGCTAATACAAACAGGACGCCTACCAACGGAGCTAGTGCTGTTTGGTCCCTTCGCGTTTCACCTCGCACGACCAGCGAGTGCGGCTCGTAACGCCGCCCGCACCGGCCTGCAGATTGTGGTGTTCTGGGGGCTCGCTCTGGGAGTTGTTCCGGTGATCATCGCGACCGTCGAGCAGCGCTGGAAAGTATCGCTCGTGCTGCCGGAAGGTTGGGCGAACGGGGTGAGGATCGCGGGCGTTGCCCTGTTCCTTGCCGCGAGCGCGCTCGGTCTGTGGTCGGCAGCCAGCATGTCCACAAAGGGCGAGGGCACTCCCCTGCCCTCGGCAATGCCTCGAGCCCTCGTCGTGAGCGGCCCGTATCGCCTCGTCAGAAACCCGATGGCTGTCGCGGGCATCTCCCAGGGGGTCGCCGTTGGTTTGATGATGAACTCGTGGCTGGTTGTTGTCTACGCGCTCAGCGGGTCACTCGTGTGGAACTGGGTGATTCGACCGCTGGAAGAGGCTGACCTGGCAGAGCGCTTCGGCCCGGCCTTCGAGGAGTATCGCGCTCGGGTGGCGTGCTGGATCCCGCGCCGACCCGCTCGAAATAACTAGCGCGACCCAAACTCAGCTGTGAAAGACGGTGTACAGCCTCGGGTCGTTCACCGTGTCGCGGCCGCCAAGGCCCTCGATCTCAAAGAGCACCGCGGTGCCCGCGATCTCGTAGTCGAGTTCACGCAGCAGCTCGTGCGCCGCGACCAGGGTGCCACCGGTGGCGAGCACATCGTCAATGACGAGCACACGGCTGCCCTGCGGCATGTCGGCGTGGGCCTCCACCTCGGCGACACCGTACTCAAGCTCATATCCGACAGCGGCTGCCGGGCGCGGCAGCTTGCCAGCCTTGCGGATCGGCACGAGCCCCTTGCCACTGGCGTAAGAAGCAGCGCTGGCAAGCAAAAACCCGCGCGCCTCAAGACCCGCGATGTAGTCGTAGGTACCCGCGAACGGGGCAATGAGCGCGTCGACCGTCGCACGCAGGGCAGCGCCGTCGGCGAGCAGCGGGGTGATGTCGCGGAACAGGATCCCCTCGACCGGGTAGTCGGGAATCTCGAGGATCAGCGACTCCGCCCGTGCCAGCTCAGCGCTGGGTTCGGGAAAGTGCGGAAGGTCGAGCTGATTGTTCATCGCGTTCGTTGCCACGCACACAAGGGTACCTGGCCGCGAAGGATCGCGGGATCCTGGGCCCCTTCACCGTCGGCAGCGACGCGCCACATGCCCGGGATACCGCCTCAGATTTTCATTTTCGCGCGAGTTCGTGTAATGTCTTTCTGGTTGGCATGCCGACAATGCGCCCCTAGCTCAGCTGGATAGAGCATCTGACTACGGATCAGAAGGTCAGGGGTTCGAATCCCTTGGGGCGCACAAGTAAAACACCCGGTCAGTGGAAACTGACCGGGTGTTTTGTTTTGTGCGCTGCCCCCCTACACGAAGAACGGAATAGCGCCGGTAAGGATCCCGATCGCAAGCATCACGAGCGAAACGATCGCCGCGCGCCACAGCACCTTCTTGTGGTGGTCACCGAGGTTCACCCCGGCGAGCGAGACGAGAAGCAGGATCGCCGGCACGAGTGGGCTCTGCAGGTGCACCGGCTGGCCGATGATCGACGCGCGCGCCATTTCGACCGGATCAATGCCGTAGGCGGCGGCGCTCTGCGACAGCACAGGCAGGATGCCGTAATAGAAAGCGTCGTTCGACATGAAGAACGTGAACGGGATCGACAGCACGCCCGTAATCGGCGCGAGGAACGGACCGACCTCGTTGGGCAGCACGGTTGTGATCCAGTTGGCCATCGCGTCAACCATGCCGGTTCCCGAGAGCACACCAACGAGCACACCCGCCGCGATCACCATCGAGACCACACCAACGATGCTCGGGGCGTGGGCGACAATCTCGCCCGCCTGATCCTTCATCTTGCTGAAGTTGAGCACGAGGGCGAGGCCAGCACCAACCATAAACACGTAGGGCAGGGGCATGATGTCAATGACCAGCAGCACCATCACGGCAACCGTGAGCAGCAGGTTCCACCAGATCAGCTTCGGTCGCAGCGTCGCGCGGTTGGGGTCGAGCATCGTGTCGGCCATGGCGGTGTCGGCCGGGTCGACCTCCGCGACGGCCACGGGG
The DNA here is from genome assembly GCF_011299575.1 of Leucobacter viscericola. Lineage (NCBI taxonomy): Bacteria > Bacillati > Actinomycetota > Actinomycetes > Micrococcales > Microbacteriaceae > Leucobacter > Leucobacter viscericola. The sequence goes on along the minus strand of NZ_CP049863.1, from coordinate 2,398,427 downwards.
GTGTGTCCGCCCGCGATCGTCACGAGGTTGCCGGTGTGCAGCGAGGCGCGGGCACCCGGGCGGCTGTCAGCACCACGGAAGAGCTTGGGTACCCCAGCGAGCAGGCCACCCTCCGGGCTGCCGTCGAGGCGTTCGTAGTCGAGCGCGCCGAGGCGGCGACGCTCCTGCAGGCCGAGCATCCAGGCGAAGCCGAACGCCACAACGAGGCCGATGAGCATCGCGGGGATCATGGGCACAAACACGTCAGAGACCTGCAGGTTGAGCGCGGTTGCGGCGCGCACGGTGGGCCCGCCCCACGGGAGGATGTTCATGGTGCCGTTCATCAGGCCAGCAACGCAGGTGAGCACAACCGGGCTCATGCCGAGGCGCAGGTAGATCGGCAGCATCGCCGAGGTGGTGATGATGAAGGTGGTGGATCCGTCACCGTCGAGTGAAACGGCAGCCGCGAGCAGCGCCGTGCCAATCACGACCTTCGCGGGATCGTCGCCGAGCAGGCGGGTGATGAACCGAATCAGCGGATCAAACAGGCCCACATCAATCATGATTCCGAAGAACATGATCGCAAACATGAGCAGGGCGGCCGTTGGTGCCATGTTGCCAATGGCCGTGAGCACCATGTCGCCAAGTCCGAGCCCGGCACCAGCGAAGAGCCCAAACACCGTGGGCACAAGAATGAGCGCGACCATCGGGGTCAGTCGCTTCGTCATGATGAGGGTCATGAAGACCAGCACCATGGCAAAACCGAGAATCACGAGCACCCATTCCGGGGGTATGAATGCGAGATCGTATTCGGGCTTCTCGTCGGCTGCTCTGAGCACGAGAGCGGGCAAAACCGTGTGCATGAATAACTCCTTTGTCAATCGGCCACAAGCGGCGTCTCGCGCCAAGGCTAAGGAATCGGCAGCACGGGGGCGAGATAGCTCGCATTTGCTCACGTTTTGCGCGTAGGGTTGGTTTTGCGCATTGTGCTCGACGATGATTCGATGCGTGACTTGAGAGAATGAAGGCGATGCATTCATCAGACCGCGCGCGTCAGAACTTGCCCGGCGCCTCGCGCACCCGCTTCGCGACTCGCGCCCTGTTTCTGCAGTTGGGCACCGTGATTCTTGTGGTGGCCCTCTGCACGGGTGTGTACCTCGCGCTTGCCATGCAGCAGCTGCGCAAAGAATCAGAGACTTCTGCCCTGAATATCGCCCGCACCATGGCCGAGGATCCGACGGTGCGCCAATTGGTCACCGAGTTCTCTGCGGATCCGGGCACACCCCTCGCCGCCGACCTGCGCGACGGTGAGCTGCAGTACACGGCGAGGGCCATCATGGCCCGCACCGGAGGGCTCTTTGTTGTGGTCACCGACGACCACGGCATTCGCCTCGCGCACCCCAACGCCGATCGGCTCGGCAAAGAGGTGAGCACGCCATACGCAAAGGTGCTTGAGGGCCACGAGGTTGTGGACTGGGAAGTCGGCACACTCGGCGAATCTGCCCGCGCCAAGGTACCGATCTACGCGCTGCAGCCCGGCGAGTTCGTGTCCAGCCGCGAGCAGCCCGTTGGCGAGGTGAGCGTCGGCTTCGAGCGCGGCAGTGTGTTCACTGACCTGCCAATGCTGGTGGGCTCCATCACGCTTGCAGCGCTCGGGTCACTGGCTCTGGCAACCCTGGCGATGCTGCTCATGCGGCGACGCCTGGAACGGGCCACACTCGGCCTGCAGCCAGAGGACCTCGCAGCCCTCGTGCAAAACCAGACGGCCGTGCTCGACGGCGTGGGTGACGGGGTGCTCGGCATCGATCCTGACGGGATCGTACGCGTCTGTAACTCCGCGGCCGAGCGCATGCTCAACCTCGTTGACCCCGTGGGGCAACCCATCACCGCACTCGGTCTTTCAGATGCCCTCCTCGCCTCCCTCGCACTGCCCAGCACCAGCGACGAGGATCGCACCCGCGCACTGAACGAGGGGATCGTTCACGGTGAGCGGATCCTCTACCTCGAGCAGCGTCCGGTGGAGCGCAACGGGCAACAGCTCGGCAGGGTTGTAATTGTGCGCGACCGCACGGACATCGTCGCCCTCAGCCAACGACTCGAAACCGTGAGCGCCATGACGGGAGCCTTGCGAGTGCAGCGGCACGAGTTTGCCAACCGGATTCACGTTGCCACCGGCCTCATCGACGCGAAGCGGGTCGCGGAAGCGCGCGAGTTTCTGGGTGAGCTCTTGCAGCGCGGATCGGTCGAGTATCCCGTTCCCGGCCTCGACACCCTCGGTGATTCGTTTCTACAGGCATTCCTCGGGGCCAAGGCGCTCGAGGCGGGAGAACGCGGCGTGCGGTTGCGCATCGCCGAAGACTCGCACGTGCACGGCACGGTGTGCCGCCCCGAAGACACCGCCGCGGTGCTTGGCAATCTGGTCGACAACGCGATCTCAGCGGCCGTGCGCGGGCCGGCCCCGCGCTGGGTCGAGGTCGCGCTGTTCGATGACGCTTCAGAGCTGGTGCTCACCGTCGCCGACTCCGGCGACGGAGTTCCAGCGGGCAGAGACCCGTTTGCCGGGCACGGTGACAATCAGGATCTGTCGTCAGACGCGAGCACCACCGACGAAGTTCACGGCTTCGGTATCGGGTTGCCGCTGTCACGAGAGATCGCCCGGGCAACGGGCGGCGAACTGTGGCTCATGGATGCCGGCGGCACATTGGGTGCCGGTGCGGGTGCCGGTGCCGTCTTCGCCGCGCGACTCACAGACGCTGTCGAACCGCCCCGCTCTGGCGAGGGGCATTCGGAGGAGAGAACATGACGGATCCCATTCGCACCCTCGTGGTCGACGATGATTTTCGCGTGGCCGGACTCCACCGCGAGATTGTGGCCGCACGACCGGGCTTTCTCGCGCTTGAGCCGGCCCTGTCGGTCGCCGCGGCACAGACGGCGATCCGCGTGAACCAGCCAGACCTGCTGCTCGTTGACGTCCACCTGCCCGACGGTGACGGCGTCGAGCTCGTGCGCTCCTGCAACATCGACGCGTTTGTCATCTCGGCTGCAAACGACGCACCCACCCTGAGGCGAGGGTTGCGGGCCGGCGCTCTCGCCGTGCTCTTCAAACCGTTCGAGCCACGCCTGCTCGCTGAGCGGCTTGATCGTTATGCGCGCTACCGCAACCTCGTGAGCGGCACGGGCCCACTCGTGCAAGACGAGCTTGATCGCGCGCTGGCGATCCTCAACGGCTCAAATGATCCGGTCACACTCTCGAGATCCGCGACAGAGAAACTGATTCTCGAGGCCCTCAGCACCGAGGAGGCCTCTGCCAGCGAGGTCGCCGAGTTGACCGGGGTCTCGCGAGCCACCGCGCAGCGTCACCTCGTGGCGCTCGCGGCCCGCTCGCTTGTCGAGGTGCGTCTGCGCTACGGGGCGACCGGACGGCCCGAGCACCGCTACGCGGTCGCCGACACAGCAAAAGGGGTGTGAGGCCGCGGCAGTTCTGCCACTTCCCCACACCCCTGAGCGGCGCAAACTACGACGCGCGGTACTCGGTTACGAGTCGGTAGATGAACGCGGCCATCGCCTGACGCGACAGGTCGTCCTTCGGCCAGTACTCCTTGGTGTTGCCGACCTTGTTACCGGTCGACAGACCCTCGCTGTACATCCACGAGATCTCCTTGTAGAACTTCATCCCCGGCTTCATATCGGCCATCGGCGACTTCGCGGGAGCCTTGTAGCTCTTCGCGGCAGGATTCGTTGAAGCCTCAAGACGGTAAATGAACGCGGCCATCGCTTCACGAGACAGCGGCTCGTGCGGACGATACGTCGGCTTCCCCGACGGCTCAGCCCAACCGGTGGCGTAACCCTTCTCGTACATCCACGCCATCTCGGTGTAGAACGAGTCTCCAGGCTTCACATCGGCAAACGGAGACACCTTCGGCGCCTTGTACCCCTTCGGGGCTTCCATACGGAAGATGAACGCTGCCATCGCCTGACGCTCGAGGTTGTCCTGCGGTTTGTAGAGCGGCTTACCAACGGGCTGGCGCCAGCCGGTGGAGTACTTCATGCACTCCATCCAGTCGATCTCTTTATAGAACTTGTGCGACAGCGGGGTGTCCGCAAACACCGGAACCTTACGCGGCTCCGAGCACGGTGCCACGACAGCGGTATTGATCTCGGTTGTGAACTGGCGGCTCGCGGATCCGGCGGCATTCTTGACCGTGACGGTGAACGTGAACTTGCCTGCCTTAGAGGGCTTGCCGGTGATCTTGCCCGAGGCCGGATCCAGTTTCAGTCCGGTTGGCAGCGATCCTGCGCTCACCTCGTAGGTCAAGGGAGCCGAACCGGTCGCCTCGATCTGTGTCGAGTAGGCCTCGCCAACCTTGCCGTTAGCGACCTTCGTGGTGATGATGCTCGGTGCCGTCTGGGCTGCCTGCACGGTCGCCGTCACAAAGCCACTGAACTGCTTCGGCCGGTTGCCCGAGCTCCAGGTGAACTCGTACGTTCCCGCCTCGGGGAAGGTGAGCATGCCGGTCTCGGCGTTGTAGTACTCGCTGTCCAGCGGAAGGACGCTGCCGTCAACGTCGATAACCGTGAACTCAAACGGCTTGCCAGCAATGGGCCCGTCGATTTCGAGGATCTGGTCAGCGGCGTTGCGCGTCGAACCCTTCGTGATGCCCGCCAGCGGCCTGGCATCAAGAATCTGGTTGTACGGCAGGAAGAGCGAAGTCAGGTTCGTGAGACCCGTAAGCGGCGTGATGTCACTGATGTTGTTGCCCGTGAGCATGAGATTCGTGAGCGCGGTGTGGCCCGCGATCGGAGTGAGGTCAGTGATGTTGTTGAACCCAACGGACAGATCGACCAGCTTCGTCATGGCGGCAACCTGGTTCAGATCACCGATGTTGTTCTGCGCCACGTTGAGCTTAGTGAGCGCGGGTGCGTTCACAAGCGACGAGACGTCGGTGAGCTTGTTCTGCGAAAGCGTGAGGCTGGTCATGTTCGGCAACGAAGAAATCGGAGTCACGTCAGAGACCAAGTTCGTACCAAACTCAAGAGACTTGAGGTTGACCAATCCCGAGAGCGGGGTGAGGTCCGAGATTTCGTTGCTCCACCCGTTGATCGACGTCAGCGCGGTCAGGCCCGCGAGTGGCGAAAGATCTGATGCCTGGTTTGTGGAAAAGTACAGGCTCGTCAACCCGGTGAGACCCGAGAGCGGCGAGAGATCGCTCACCTGATTTGACGAGAACGTCAGTGACCGCAGGCTCGATAGCTGAGACAGCGGCGTAAGATCGCTGACCGAATTGTTCGAGAACTGAAGCGTCGAGAGCTTCGTAGCGTACTGGAGACCCTCAATCGAGGTAATTCCGGCGTTTGAACACACGAGCGCGGTGAGGCCCTCAAGGTCCTTTTCAGTCACCACCGTGTCTACCGGTCGCACCAGTTTGGTGTTGACGCAGCTCTGCAGTCCAGCTTCGAGCGTTACAGGATCGGTCGGTGCAGCACTCGCGCTCTGCGCGGTGAGCGTGAGCCCCGTGAAAGCCAGGGTTGCGGCAACTAGACCAGCTAGCGCTCGCTTACCCGACACGGTCGCTCGAGAAGAATTATTCATAAAAACTTTTTGTCCCCCAGTTTTTTGCTGCCGGCCCCTATCCAGGCAGTCTCGAAATCAATCATGAGCCGGGGTTCTACGTGGGCGTATAGGAGGTCGTCGAAATAGGTGCAGATTCGATCTCGGTTGGGAGCCAAAATGCTGCTTTTGAGTGACCCCCATGCTGGCAACTAGGTGAGTTTGGTACTGAAAAATGAGTGACCAAATACGCACACACAACCCTCTACAGCCCTGTCAACCCCCCATTTTTGAGAGGGTTTTTCGAGGCGGAGCCGGCGAACCCATTTAGACTCAACCCAGGGGAACGGTCGGGGGACAATGTTTATTTTCGAGGAAGCATCAGAGAGGGCATTTGCGGCAATTCGCGCGGGTCAGCACGTGCGCGTTGTAGGCAGGCGCCTCAGCGGTCGCAGCTCTGTGCTGCGCGAGCTTGTCTCAGCGCTGGAGAGCTCGGGAATCCCCGTCATTGCAGCATCAGGCGGCACCATCGCAAACGGCCAAGTCGGCTACACCATCGACCAGGTCGCCGCGAGTCTCAACCTCGAGCTTGACGCTCGCAACGCCTTTGCCACGGTCGATTCCCTCTCGCAGGCGCTCAGCCCGGGAACCGTGATCGCCCTCGACAACGTGCACAATATGGACGCGCTCTCGTTGCAGGTGCTCTCAGCGGTTCGCGAGAGGATCGGCCTTCGTTTTGCGACAACCGAGCTCCCCGGGAAATCCCGAATCGCTGACCTACCGCCGGTATGGCCCGAAACGCTCATCTGGGTGCCCGATCTTGACCTCACGAGCAGCGCGCTTCTGGCGCACCACACCCTGGACGGGCCGGTTGACACGCGCCTGCTGTCGCTCGTCTACTCGAAGTCGGGCGGCAACACCGGCCTCATCGTTGCGCTGCTTGAAAGCGCAAGAGACACGGGCTTACTTGAGCTGCGCAACGAGGTGTGGGTGTCGCGCACCGGCCACCTCTGGAACGCGAACCTCACCTCACTTCTCGACGGGCTTCTGTATGACCTTTCCGAGGAAGAGCTCGGCCTCGTGACCTGGCTGGCGAAGGAGGGACCGGTTCCCGTGAGCGTCGTTCTGCAGGAGCACACCGAAAAGACCCTGCATCGCCTCTTCGAGCAGCGATTTGTTGCGAGGGTTGGCGACGAAGAGTCGGGGCTCATCCAGGTCTGGCCACTCATTCTGTCGGCGCGATTCCAGCAGGCAGACACCTTCTCCGTGCCCAGGCCTCTGAGCCACGGGGAGGTCTTCGCCGGATTAACTGCACACAGAACGCACGCCTTTTCTTTGCCACTTGAAGGAGGCGACCTTGCCTACATTGCGCGCGGTTTTGCCTCCCACGAAGAGACCACAATCCAACAGTCTTTTCTCACCTGGCAGGCCAATCCCACAACGGAAAACGCGCTGAACTATCTCAACGTAGCTCTCGGGTTTGACGAAGAACGTCTCAATATTTTGAGCGTGTTTGACGCGAGCCTGAAAGATAGCGCAATATCAGACCGCAATGACGCGGTGCTCTATTACCGCTACGTCCAATGGCTACTGCTTGTTGAACACGACCGAGACCAGGCACGCGCGCTCGTAGAAGCTCTCTTTGTGAGGTCGCCGCAGTGGGGCCCCGTAATCTCTGACATTTTCAATTTCCTGCAGGCCCTGCACGGCGCTCCCGCTCGGGCGGCCTCGCCCAAACAGATCGGCGACAGTGACGACGTTCTGAGGCACGATGCCCGGCTCGGAACTGCCTTGATTCACGGAGACGTCAGTGCGATACGTGAGGGGCTGGAAGCGGTCAAGGGGCGTCTGAGCCTCAACTATGTTCGCAGCTATATTGAGCCGGCGCTGCTATTCCTTGACGGAAGCGTGAGAACAAGCATCGACACCGCCATCGCCCACCGCAAGGAGGCACTCGCACGATTCGATCGTGTCAGCTACCTCACGCTCTCGTACACGATGGCGCTTGGTGCGCAGTACCTCGGCGACGATCAGCTCATGTCGACCTCGCTCTCTGAGGCGAGCATCATCGGGCGACCGGGGATCGTGTTCAGCTCCATCCACGGCGCGATCTTTGCCCTCAAAGCAATCGAATCGCATCAACACGGGCACCATGCCCACCGCGATGATCTGCTCCGTGAGGCGAAGACGGTCGCACCGGCAGTTGGCCCGTTCTTTGGCATGGGCACCGACTTTCTCACCGCATTCTTCGAGCTTGAGGATCAACCCGAAGACTTCGACAGGGCCATGGCCGAACTCACTATGAGACACGTGAAAATGGGCTATCACGTGGGAGCCATCCAGGTAGCGGTTGCGGCGCTCATCGCGCAGTGGGGATCCCGCACCGTCACTGCACTCGGCAAAGCATTTGACGCGGCTCCGCTGAACTCCTACGCGAGGATCGTGCACGCCGCCAACCTTCTTGAGGAGGGTGACGCCCAGGCTGCCACTGACTGGGCTCACACCCTTCCCGAGTACGCGGAGGAGTGGCACCTGATTGGGCAGCTGTGGAGTTCTGCCGTTCGAAGCGCCGCGCACGATGGCCGCGAGCACGACGCGAAGAGCCTCGTAGAAGGATTTCCCCGCCCCCTCGACTCACAAGACACAGACTCCCACGACACGGCTCGCGAAAGCCTCGAGCGGCTGAGCAAACGAGAGCGTGAAATCGGTCTTCTCGCTGGTGAGCTCTCGAATCCCGAGATTGCAGAACGGCTGAGCATTAGCCGCCGTACCGTCGAAAATCACATCTCTAGCGCGCTGAAGAAGACCGTAAGCAGTGACCGGGCAGAGCTCTCACTGCGCCTCAAATCGTTCAGTCTGTGACCCGCGCGCTACGCCGTGGTGATCGCCAGGATCGGCTGCGAGGTGGGCTTGCCCGTGGGTGAGCCCCCCGCGGGTTCGACGGTCACGGCAACCACGTCACCGGGAGTGAACGAGTCGGTGACAAACATCGCGTCCTCGCCGTCGGTGGGTCGCATGAGGCCGAGCGAGATCGCCTGCTCACCTCGTACGATCCACAGCTCGTAGTCCTCGCCCTTCTCGGCCGGAGCCATGTCTTTGGCCACCAGCACGGCGCGGCCCTGCGAGTCAGACCAGTGCAGGGTCGCCGTGGCGTCCCCCACCTTTGCGGTCTCCGAACCGGCGTCGGGCGCGGCCTCGATCTCCTGCAGCGCGGCAACCGCGGGGGCCTTCGGCGCGAACGACTCCAGCATGCTCGGGCCAAACAGCACCAGGGTGAACAGCACCACCGAGGCGGCGAGCGCAAACGCACCGATCCGCCACGTGCGACGCGAGCGGGTGCCGTCGTCCTTGGCAGGAGCAGCAGGCTCAGGATCGGCCGCGCCAGCTGTCTGCTCAGCGGTTGACTGCGCGGGCAGCTGTGGGGCCGCATCAATCGCTCCGAGAATCTGTTCGCGCAACTCGGGGCGAGGCGGCACCTCAGGCATGCTCCGTCCGAGCTCGGCCGCTACCGCGAGATCCTCGTCAACAATCTGCTGCCACTCGGGGTGCGCGGCGAGCGCCGCCTTGAAGGCTTGCTCTTCTTCCGGGGAAAGCGCGCGCAGCGCATGCCCCGACGAGAGGTCGCGGAATTCTTGGGGATTCATCGCGCCACCTCCATTTCTGTTCTGAGTCGCGACAGTCCGTCGCGCATGCGGGTCTTGACGGTTCCGAGTGGGGCACCGAGCAGTGCTGAGATCTCCCGCTGGCTGTACCCACCAAAGTAGGCGAGCACGATGGTCTGTCGCTGTGATTCGGGCAAAGTGTCGAGGGCTTGGGTGGCCCTGGAACCATCGACAAGCACCTGCACGTGATCCTCGACCGATGCCACCGGAGAGTGCAGATCCTGCAGCCCCACCCGTTCTTCGCGGCGAGCGCGAGAGGAGGCCGAGCGCACTCGGTCAACTGCGCGGCGGTGGGCAATCGTGAGGATCCACGACCTGGCACGTCCGCGATCCTGATCGAACGATGCCGCGGACTGCCACACCTCGAGGAAGACCTCTTGCAGCACCTCTTCGCTCTGCGAGCGATCCACCAGCACTCTGAGGATCAGGCCGAACACTCTCGCTGACATCATGTCGTAGAGCTCCGCGAACGCGTTGCGGTCGCCAGAGGCGGACCGGGCAAGGGCGGTGTCGGCGGGATCGCTCCCGCTGCCGTCCTCCGGTATCTCCACTCCGTCAATAACCATCTCCATAAGCATGCCCTATCCACCTCCTCTCTGACTCCCCTTGACACCCAGCTGTTACCCGAAGGTAAACGAGTAGACCTGCACCCCCGGCGGCACCTTCACCTGCAGCATGCCCTTGGTGGCGGCGTCGCCCTTGAGTACCTTGTAGGAGCGCGGGGTACCGCTGACCTTTACGTCGGGCATTGGTTTGCCGTCGCGGCTCACGGCGAGGGTTCCCTCGCCCGAAACAACGATCCGCACCTCGCTGGCGCGATAGGCCAGCTGGATCGTGCCCTCCCTGTCGACCGGCGTCGCAAACTGGGTATCAACCTGCCAATCGCCGCTCAGGGCGAAGGTGTCACTCTTCTGGTCTTTGGGCAGATGGTACGTGTGCTCGCCAGCGCTGTACTTTTCTGGCCCGGCGAAGTTGACGTCTTTCGAGGATCCGAGGAACGTCTCTCGTGTTGTCGCGCCCTGCTCGGGGGTGCGGTCTGCGACCTCGGTCGCTGCTGGCAGCTGTGCGTCGGGGTTCGCGTCTTTCAGCAGTTCTCGAATCAACTTCTCGGTCGCGGCGTAGTTGCCCTCACCAAACGAGATGTGTCGCACGGTGCCCGTCGCATCGATCAGGTAGTGCGCGGGCCAGTAGCGGTTGCGGTAGTTGGTCCAGGTGGAGAGATTGTTATCGAGAGCAACCGGGTACTTGATGCCGAAATCCTTGGCCCCGGCTTCTACGTTTGACCGCTCTTTTTCGAACGCGTACTCGGGTGAGTGCACGCCGATCACCTGCAGGCCCGCGTCGCGGTACGCCTTGTCCCAGGCGACCACGTGGGGAATCGAGCGCTGGCAGTTGATGCAGGAGTAGGCCCAGAAGTCGACGAGCACCACCTTGCCCTTGAGGTCCTTCAGATCGACTGGATCGCCGTTTGGTGTGTTGAGCCACGAGTCGATGCCCCTAATGCTCGGTGCCGTGCCGCACGATTCGAGCTTTTCGGCTCCGTTGGTGCACTTGTCGAGATCGCGGTTTTCGTCGGTGACGAGTCCCCCGAGGTTCAGCGCGCGCTCCCCCGCGTCACTCGACGCGAGATCCTTCTGCAACCCCGCGGTGTAGTCGGGCAGGAGGCGCTGTATTGCCTGGGGCACATTGAATGCGAGCCCCACGGCCAGCGCGATCATGGCAATGGCGGCAGCGATCCGGATCCCACGCTCCTTGCTGCGGAAAAACTTGATGCGCTCAACGAGTCCTCGACCCGCGAGGGCAAAGATGAGCAGCGGGATCGCGACCCCGATTGCAAACGAGACCGTCAACAGCACAGTGCCGACGCCGATTGCCCCAGTCGCGCCGGCGACGATGATCGCGGCAAGCACGGGACCGGCACACGGCACAAACACCGTGCCGAGGGCGAGACCCATGCCAAATCCGTTGCCCTTTTCGTTCACCTTGCGTCGGGGCAACCACTGGAAGGGCTTTTCGAGCAGCTGCTCAAAACGGGGAAACAGCATGCCAACACCGATGATGAGGAGGACCGCGACGCCCGCCCAGCGGATCGCGTCTTGCGGCAGTGAGAGTAGCCCGAGCAACAGGGATCCCAGCAGCGTCACAACGGTGAAGCTCGTGACGAGCCCCGCGATCACAAAGTACGGCCTGCTGCGCGGCGCCTCAATCACCTCGGGTTTGCTGCCAGCCCCCGCCGACTGCGCACCCGCGGTGAGAAAGATGACCGGCAACACCGGCAGTATGCAAGGCGAGATGCCGGTAATGAGCCCACCCAGCAGGCCGATCAGAATGGTGTCCATGGGGTTCCTCCGAGCCTCCGGTGTTGCTGTCACAGAGGTATTCGGAACGGAGGGGCATTTGGATTGGTGCGGGTCTTGATCCTGCGCTCCCTTCGGGCCTGCATCCCGCGCGCTCGGACACCCGCACCACGCGTGTCGGCCGGTACTGGCAAGCCAGCCGGTCCATAGCGGCCCCGTCGATCCGGCAGACGCGTGAGTACCGGCTGACATGTGGGGCACCACCCAAAAACTTTTTCAAAAAAGTTTCCATCCACTTTCGCGAGGGCTCCGAATCACTTTCAGACCGCGGAACACCGCGGTGCACCACTCGAAGAGGAGCACACCATGTTTACTACCCGGAAGACCCTCACCACAGCTTTCGCTCTGACACTCGTCGGTGCGTTCGCGCTCACGGGCTGTTCAATGGAGGACACGTCAGCATCGAACAAGCAGGAGCAGACCACCACACCCGAGACCACCACACCAGACAGCAGTGACAGCATGTCGACCGCTGATCCGGCTGCGAATCTTGTCGGGCCGGGCTGCGCCGCCTACGCCAAGGCAGTGCCAGACGGTGCGGGATCCATCATGGGCATGTCGCAGGATCCAGTGGCGGTAGCGGCCTCCAACAATCCGATGCTGAAGACCCTGGTCTCCGCGGTGAGCGGCAAGCTAAACCCCGACGTCAATCTCGTTGACACCCTCAACGGTGGCGAGTTCACGGTGTTTGCACCGGTTGACGACGCGTTCGCGAAGATCGATCCGGCAACCATCGACTCGCTGAAGACCGACAGCGATACGCTGACCTCGATCCTGACCTACCACGTGGTTCCCGGACAGATCGAACCTGCCGACATCGTGGGTACCCACAAGACGGTGGAGGGTGACACCCTCACGGTCACCGGCTCGGGCGACTCACTCAAGGTGAATGACGCGGGTGTCATCTGCGGAGGCGTGCAGACGGCCAACGCAACGGTCTACCTCGTTGACACGGTGCTGATGCCGCCGGCAAAGAAGTAGTTCAAAACAGCTAACAAACCACGGGAGGGTGAGTGCGATTCGCACTCACCCTCCCGAAGTTTTGCCCCTACTGCGCGTCGCGCCAGTAGGTCTGCACAAGCTGTCCGCCAGCCAGTTTGATCTGGCCCTGTGGCAGGTAACCCTCACGTTCGTAGCGCGCATCGTTACCGGGGTTGGACGATTCAAGGTAGGTGTCGAGACCGGCAGCGTCGTAGCGCGCGGTTGAGAGGCGCAGCAAGCCCATACCCTCACCGTTGCCGCGGGCCTCGGGAGCAACTGCCAGCAGTGAGAGATAGGCGTGGGGTTTCTTCGGCCGAGCCTCGCCGAACACGTCCCCCGCGTCAAACAGTGCCTGCGCAGGCTCCGGCGGCAGGATCCGCTTCACCAGTTCGTCGTAGGCATCGTGCGAGTCCGCGGCGACCTCGTCCTCTCCCGGCGGAAACCAGATCGCGAGCGCCCGGATCGCACCGTCAGCACCCACCGCGACCAGCGACTCATTCCAGCGCAGTCCCTGGTCGGCCATGAAGGTCCAGTACTCGGTTGCCTGCGCGCGACGCTGCTCGGGATCCGGGAACGTCGGTCCCCACACCGGATCGTCGAAGAACGCCTCCGTCAGCACGCGCGCAATCTCCGGCAGGTCAGCGGCGACGGGCTGGCGAACATTCGAGGGCAGAACGAAGTCGGTCATGAGGTGATCCTACTCCCCGCTCTGCGCTGCGTTGTCTCTACGGCCCGGGATTTGCGGGTCAGTTTCTGGTAGTAAACCGAGATTTAGTACCAGAAACTGACCCGCAAATCGTGGACGCCAGCGGCCTTACTCGTGCAGCCCGTGCGTGCGCTCGAGCGAAGCGCCCTCAACGTCGACGTTCGGCAGCAGGCGGTCGAGCCACTTCGGCAGCCACCAGGCCGACTTGCCCAGCAGGTGCATGAGCGCGGGCATCAGCAGCAAGCGCACGATGAATGCATCGAGCAGCACACCAACCGCGAGGCCAAAGCCGACCGAGCGGATCATCATCGACTCCGTAAACACGAAGCCGCCGAACACCGAGACCATAATCAGCGCGGCCGCAATAACCACGGAGCGACCCGCCTTGAAGCCCTGCGCAACGGCAAGTCGCGCGGAAGACCCGTGCACGTATGCCTCGCGCATGCCGCTCGCCAGGAACAGCTGGTAATCCATGGCGAGTCCGAAGAGGATCCCGACCAGAATCACCGGCAAGAAGCTGAGGATTGGGCCAGGCGTGGTGATCCCGAACAGCTCGCCCAGCCAGCCCCACTGGAACACCGCAACGAGCGCTCCATAGGTCGCAAAGAGCGACAGCACAAACCCGACCGTCGCGACAAGCGGCACGAGAAGCGAGCGGAACACGAGGATCATGATCAGCAGCGACAGCCCGATAACAACGGACAGGTAGAGCGGCAACACATCAGCGAGCTTCTGCGAGATGTCGATGTTGATCGCGGCCTGACCAGCCACACCCAACTCGGCGCCCTTGAGGCTCGTGCCTTCGAGCACGTCGGGATCGCGAAGCGCGTGAACGAGCTTCTCCGTCGACTCGGCATTCGGGCCCTCGGCGGGCTTCACCTGGAACGCGGCAAGGGTGCCGTCGTCTGACACCGCGATCGGCACGACCGCCTTCACGTCGTCCAGGCCGTCGATGGCCTTTGCCACCTCGAGCTGTGTCGCCGTCGTGTCTTGCTCGCTGAGGCCAGCGGGCAGCTTCACCGTTGCGAGCAGCGTTGCGTTGGTGCCCTCACCGAAGGCGTCCGCGCTGATTTCGTAGGCGTTATTGGTGGTGGAGTCCTTGGGCTCAGAACCGCCATCCGGCAGCCCCAGTCGCATCGACAACACCGGTGCCGCAACGAGCAGCAGTACGACCGCGGTGGCAACGATGGTGAGGATCGCGCGCACGGTGTTCATCGGCTTCGCTTTGGCGCCGCCGGTGGCCTTGGCCTCCAAGCGGGTGCGGGATCGCCGACCCAGCACACGCATGCCAATCAGTCCCAGCAGGGCGGGGGTCAGCGTGACGGCAATCACAACCGCGATCGCGATACACACGGCGCCCACGGTTCCCATTACTCCGAGGAACGACACCCCTGTGACGTTGAGCGCGACAAGCGCCACGATCACCGTGGCCCCGGCGAACAACACGGCGTTGCCGGCGGTGCCGTTTGCGAGCGCGATGGAGTCTTTGACCGCCATGCCCTGCGCGAGCTGCCTGCGGTGGCGGTTCACGATGAACAACGAGTAGTCGATACCGACGGCGAGGCCGAGCATCACACCCAAGACCGGCGTGATCGAGGCCATCTGCAGTATTCCCGAGAACGCGAGCGAGGCGAGCACACCAATCGCCACACCGGTAATCGCGGTGACGAGCGGCAGCGCGGCCGCAATAACCGAGCCCAGCATGACCAGCAGCACAACGGCGGCGATGACAAGACCGATTGCCTCGGCCGGGCCAAACAGCGCGGGCACACTCTGCGCGATGTCCGTGGAGTAGTCAACGCTGATTCCGTCGACGCCGTGCTTGTCGAAGTAATCGATGACCGACTGCTTCGCGTCTTCCGAGAGCTCAAGCCGGGGCTCATTGAAGGCGACGTTGATGACCGCGACCGAGCCGTCCTCCGAGACGAGCTTTACGTCACTCGCGAGCTTCAGCAGCTCTGCGCCGTTTTCGAGTTGGGTGCTCTGCGCTTCAAGCTCTGCGAGGCTGTCGTCGAGCTTCTGCTGCTGGGCCGCGAGCTGATCCGCAGGCAGCATCTGTTTTGCCGCGTCGAGCTGAGCCTGGCCCTGCTCGATTTGAGTGCGGCCCTGCTCGATCTGAGCACGGCCATTTTCAATCTTGGCCTGCTGATCCGCCCGCTGCTTTTCGCTCGCGAAGGGATCAACCACGGAGGTGACGTCGGGAAGGTCGCCCGTCGCCTCCGAGATGATCTTGGCGTACTCGGCCTTTTGCTCGGCGGAGAACGGCTTGCCGTTGTCGGTGTGGATCACGACGAGCCCTGAGGCGCCGCTGAAGTCAGGCAGTTTCTCCTGCAGCTCGTCGATCACCTTGGAGGAGGCGGTGCCCGGAATATCGAAGCTGTTCGCAAGGGATCCGAACCCGGCAATAAACCCACCTACGGCGAGCGCGAGAATAACCACCCACGCGCCGATCACTCTCCAGCCGTGATTTGCCGACCATCGACCCACACGAAATAACAGCTCGGCCACTCGGCACTCCTCCACTATGGAATTGAAACAAACAATACGATACGTTGCGTCTAGCAATTCGTCAATGTAACATGCTGAACATGACCGAGGTGGGGCGTCGCGGGCCAAAACGAAATGAACAAGCGCGGATCGCGATCCTGCAGGCGACCTCGGCGCGTGTGCTCGAAAACGGCTACGACCAGCTCACAATCGAGGGTGTCGCCGCAGACGCCCGCGTGAGCAAACAGACCATTTACCGCTGGTGGCCGTCGCGCAGCGCCCTCGTGGCCGAGTGCCTCGCCGAGCGGATGCTGCTCACCGAATTTTTTGTGCCCGAGGACTCGGGCGACCTGCGTGCCGACGTGATTCGCTGGCTTGAGAACATCATCGGGTTTCTGGGGAGTCCGGGAAACTCGGGTCTGCTCCGTTCGCTGCTGATCGCGGCCACTGAGAACACCGAAGTCGCGACCCACCTCAATGAGCGCCTTGGCATGTGGGAGATGCTCGGCGAGCGCTTCACCGCGGCGATCGAGGCCGACCAACTCCCGGCAGACACGCCACTCGCCGAGCTCGGAGACGCGCTCATGGGCGCGCTCGTGGTGCGAGACCTGCGCGGAGCGGGGTTCGACAACGGTTTCGCGAAGAACCTCGCCATCCTGCTGCTGCCCGCCTGATCCTGCACGTGGGTCCGGCCCCAGCCTCAGCCCGACCTCTAGTCCCGGTTTTGGTCCCAGCCGCCCAACCTCCAGCCCCAGTCCCAACTTCCAGCCCAAGCCCCAGTTTTGGGGTCAGTTTCTGGTACTAAACGGCGTTTTAGTGCCAGAAACTGACCCCAAATCCGGGGGTGTGGAGCGGATCCCGGGGGGGGTGGTGGAGCGGATCCCGGGAGTGGGGCAGGCCCCGGGGGCCGAGGTCAGCCCTCAAGCTGCAGCCGATACCCCATCCCGGCTTCGGTCAAGATGTGCACCGGGTCACTCGGGTTCCGCTCGAGTTTCTTGCGCAGCTGGGCGATGTACAACCGCAGATACCCCGAGTCACTCACGTGCTCCGTGCCCCAGATGCTCGAGAGCAGGGTCTGCCGCGTCACGAGTTTGCCCGGGTTACGCAGCAGCAGCTCAAGCACGTGCCACTCGGTAGGGGTCAGCCTCACGTTGTGCGTTTCACCACCGCTGGTGCGCGTGACGCTGTGGGAGGCGAGGTCAACCGACACCTCACCGAAGGCCACCACGGGGTCCGGCTCGTGCTGCGGCGCACGCCGCGTCAGCGCGCGGATGCGCGCAAGCAGCTCCTCGATCGAGAACGGCTTGGTCACGTAGTCGTCGGCTCCAACATCAAGCGCTTCAACCTTGTCGGCGGCTCCGGTGCGGCCGGACACAACAAGGATCGGCGCGGCCGTCCACCCCCGGATCCCCTGAATCACCGTCATGCCGTCCATTTTTGGCATACCGAGGTCGAGCAGATAGAGGTCGGGCTGGTGATCAACGGCGGCCGACACCGCTGCCGCGCCGTCCTGGGCGGTGAACACCTCGTAGCCCTTTGCGGTGAGGGTGATGCTCAGTGCACGCAGAATCTGCGGATCATCATCCGCGATCAAGATCTTAATCATCTGCTCCGTCACCCCGTTCTGCGGCCGACTCTCCCAAGGCTTCGGGCAGCGCGATCACCATCGTGAGACCCCCTCCCGGGGTATCCTCTGGCTGCAATTGTCCACCCATCCCCTCGATAAAACCCTTCGAGAGCGCCAGCCCCAACCCGAGACCGGTCGAATTGTCGGTGTCGCCTAGGCGCTGGAAGGGCACAAACGCGTCGTCGCGTCGCTCCGGCGGAATCCCTGGCCCGTGGTCAATGATGCGAATCTCAACCACGTGGTCGAACTCACTCGTGGTGATGCGCGGTCGCTTGTCTGGTGGACTGTGCCGAGAGGCATTCAGCAGAAGGTTGACGATGACCCGTTGCAGCAGCACAGGATCGGCCGCGACCGCCGGCACGTCTGCGTCGAGCGAGATCTCAACCTGGTCAGGCCCATACTCAAGTTCGTCAAGCGCGGTCGCGATGGCCCCCGAGCAGTCCACCGGCATGAGGGTGATACCCAGCACCCCGGCCTGCAATCGGCTCACATCGAGCAGGTCAGTGACGAGCTTTGCGAGGGCCTGCAGGCTCTCATCGGCGGTGGCCAGAAGCTCCTTGCGATCCTGCTCGCTCATGGCACCACCGGCGGCGCGCAAACCACCGACGGCAGCGGCTGCACTCGCGAGGGGTCGCCTGAGATCGTGGCTCAGCGCGGAGAGCAGTGCGCTGCGCACGCGGTCACTCGCGGCGAGCGGTTCGACCTCACTGGCCGCATCTTCAAGATCGCTGTGTTCAAGCGCCGCGTTGATCTGTGCAGCGATGACCGCGAGCAGGCGTCGCTCGGAAGCCTGCAGTTCGGGGCCGTACATTTCAAGAGACGCGCCGTCTTCAAGCTCCACAACGTTGGTGGGGAGGGCCGCAGGCACGGCAGGGCCGTCAACGATTGCGGCCGAATCGGGTTCGGGATCACCCGCGCCATCGGTGATCCCACCGGATTCGCTCGGCCCGCCCGACTCAGCAAGCACTCGGTCCTGCTCCATCAGTCGCACATAGTCGAGCCCGAAGGACTCCCGCGTGCGCTCAACCAGTGCCGGGATCGCTTCATCCCCGCGCAGCACACTCCCCGCAACTGTCTGCAGCAGATCGGACTCAGCCGCCGCCCGGCGAGCAACACGCGTCTGGCGCGCGGCGCGATCGACCACAAAACTCACGATGATCGCAATCGTGACGTAGAGCAGGATCGCAACAAGGTGCCTCGGCTCGTTGATCGTGATGGTGTGGTGCGGATCTACGAAGAAGTAATCAAGAGTTAAGCCGGAGAGCAACGCGGCGAAGACTGCGGGCCAGATCCCGCCGACGAGCGCGACAATCACCACGAGCAGCTGGTAGCTCAGCACCTCGGAGGTGATCGACTCGGGCACGTGCATCACCTTCAGCGCCCAGGTCAGCAGCGGACCACCCGCGAGTGCGAGCAGAAAACCCGCGATGCGGCGCTTCGGAGACAGCGCTCCGCCGATCTTCGGCAGCAGGCTTCCCCCGCCTGCCGCCTCGTGATTCACGATGTGTACGTCGATGTCGCCGGCCTCGCGGATCACGGTGGCGCCGATCCCGGGGCCCGTGAGCAGCGCGGAGAGTCGGCTGCGGCGGCTCACGCCGAGCACGAGCTGTGTTGCATTGACCGAACGAGCGAACTCGACCAGGGCGGTGGGCACGTCTTCGCCCGTGACCTGGTGGAACGTGCCGCCGAGCTGCTCGACCACACTTCGCTGTTGGGCGATCGCTGCCGGATCGTTGCCACGAAGGCCATCCGGGCTAATGATGTGAACCGCGATCAACTCGCCACCCGAGGATCGGGACGCGATCCTCGCCGCTCGCCGCAGCAGTGTCTCACCCTCGAGTCCACCCGCGAGGGTGACCACCACCCGCTCCCTCGCCTCCCAGGTCTTGTCGATCTTGTGCTCGGAACGGTAGCGCAGGAGCGCCTGGTCGACCTCGTCGGCGAGCCAGATCAGCGCGAGCTCACGCAGGGCGGTGAGGTTGCCCAGGCGAAAGTAGTTGGAGAGCGCGGCGTCGATGCGCTCGGCGGGGTACACGTAACCGTCGGAGAGTCGATCGCGCAGGGCCTGCGGGGCGAGGTCAATTACCTCGACCTGGTCAGCGCTGCGCAGCACCTCATCGGGTACGGTTTCGCGCTGCGGGATGCCGGTGATGCGCTCGACGACGTCGTTGAGCGATTCGATGTGCTGAATATTGACCGTGGTGATGACGTTGATGCCCGCCTCGAGCATCTCCTCCACGTCTTGCCAGCGCTTTTCGTTGCGGGTGCCGGGTGCGTTTGTGTGTGCGAGCTCGTCAACGAGTGCGAGTTGCGGGTGCCGCTTGAGCACGGCTTCGAGGTCCATCTCATCGAGCTCGATGCCGCGGTGGCCGTGGGTGCGCATGGGCAAGCGCTCAAGTCCCGCGGTCATTGCCGCGGTCGCCGCGCGGCCGTGGGTCTCGACAATCGCAATCGCGACGTCTTTGCCCTCGCCGACGAGACGACGCCCCTCTTCGAGCATCGCGTAGGTCTTACCGACGCCGGGGGCAGCGCCGAGCAGCACTCGCAGCCGCCCGCGTTTCGACACGTTTACCCCTCTGTCAGCTCGTCAAGTGCAAGGTTTAACTCCAGCACGTTTACTGTTGGCTCTCCCAAGTATCCAAGATTCCGGCCCGCGGTGTGCGCATCTACCAACTCACGCACCTGCTCGGCTGTAATGCCGCGCGCCTCAGCGACTCGGCTGACCTGAATCGCGGCATATTCGGGGCTGATGTCGGGATCAAGCCCAGAGGCAGACGCGGTGACGGCATCGGCGGGCACCTTACTCTCGGGCACACCCTCCAATTCGGCGATCATTGTCTTGCGCTCTTGAATGGCCGCAACCAGTTTCGGGTTCTCCGGGCCGAGATTGGTGCCGCCCGAGGCCTGGCCGTCGTAGTCGTTTGCCGACGGCCGCGATTGGAAGTACTTCGGGATCGGCGCACCGTCAGCATCGGTAAAACTCTGGCCGATAAGCGAGGATCCGACAGCCGCACCCGACTGATCGTGCACCAGCGAGCCGTTCGCCTGGGCGGGCAGTAGCAGCTGGCCGATGCCCGTCAACACGAAGGTGTAGGCGATCCCAAGCACGATGGTGAACAGCACCACCGCACGAACGGCGACCCACAGGGTTCGGCTGGTCGAGCGCATTGAGGTGTTCATGGTGTGTTCCTTAGAATCCCGGGATCAGTCGAACGACAAGGTCGATCAACCAGATGCCAATGAATGGAGTGATGACGCCGCCGAGGCCAAAGACCAGCAGGTTGCGGCGCAGAATGCTGGAGGCATCGCCCGGGCGGTACTTCACGCCGCGCAGGGCGAGCGGGATCAGAAACACAATCACAACCGCGTTGTAGATGATCGCCGAGAGTTCCGCCGAGGCCGGGGAATGGAGCCCCATGAGGTTGAGTGCGGCAAGCTGCGGAAAGACCCCCATGAACATCGCGGGCACAATCGCGAAGTATTTCGCAAGGTCGTTGGCGATCGAGAAAGTGGTGAGCGATCCGCGCGTGATGAGCAGCTGTTTGCCGATGCGCACGATCTCAAGCAGCTTCGACGGGTCTGAGTCGAGGTCGACCATGTTGCCCGCCTCCTTCGCCGCCGAGGTGCCGGAGTTCATCGCGACACCCACATCGGCCTGCGCAAGGGCGGGGGCGTCGTTGGTGCCGTCGCCCGTCATGGCAACGAGGTTGCCGCCCTCCTGCTCCTTGCGAATGTAGGCGAGTTTGTCTTCGGGGGTCGCCTCGGCGATGAAGTCGTCGACCCCAGCCTCCTCAGCGATCGCCGCGGCGGTGAGTGCGTTGTCGCCCGTCACCATCACGGTGCGAATACCCATGGCGCGCATCTCGACGAACTTCTCGCGCAGGCCCTCTTTCACCACGTCTTTCAGGTGCACAACCCCGAGCACCCGGCCCCTGCCTGCCGGGTCCTTCACCGCGACCGTGAGTGGGGTGCCACCACTCTGCGAGACACGGGCGATCTTCTCCTGGAGCTCGGCAGCCAAAACGGCAGACGGCGCCTGCCCGTCGGCCTCGAGCCAGGCGGCCACCGCCGATCCTGCGCCCTTACGAATCTCGGTACCGTCGGGCAGATCCAACCCCGACATGCGCGTCTGCGCGGTGAAGGGCACGATCTCGCCGCTTGTGTTGTGGTCAATCGCTTCACCGCTGCCCTGCGCAATCAGCGCTTCGGCGAGCTCCACGATCGACATCCCTTCGGGTGTCGGGTCAGCGAGTGATGACAGCGCGGCGGTGCGGATCAGCTCCTCGCGGTCCACCCCGGTCAGCTCCAAAAAATCGCTCGCCCGGCGGTTGCCGTACGTAATCGTGCCGGTCTTGTCGAGCAGCAGTGTGGTCACGTCGCCCGCCGCCTCAACCGCGCGGCCCGACATCGCGAGCACGTTGCGCTGCACGAGACGATCCATGCCCGCGATGCCGATGGCGCTCAGCAGTGCGCCGATAGTGGTCGGGATCAGGCAGACAAGCAGGGCGACGAGTACCGGCACACTCACTGGTGCCGCCGCGTACGAGGCAATCGGGTTGAGTGTCAGCACGACCACAACAAAGATGATCGACAGGCTGGCCAGCAAGATATTGAGGGCGATTTCGTTGGGCGTCTTCTGCCGCGCCGCACCCTCCACGAGCGAGATCATGCGATCGACGAAGGTCTCCCCCGGCTTTGAGGTGATCCTCACCACGATGCGGTCCGAGAGCACCCGCGTGCCGCCGGTTACCGCCGAGCGATCACCACCCGACTCGCGCACGACCGGCGCTGACTCACCCGTGATCGCGGACTCGTCAACCGAGGCGATGCCCCACACGATGTCACCATCGCCCGGGATCAGCTCGCCCGCTGACACTACGGCGATGTCGCCCAAGCCCAGCTCAGACGAGGCGATGCTGGTGATGGTCGCGTGCTCGGCCGCGGGATCGGCCTTTTCGTCGTAGCCGTCGACCCGGTTGGCGATCGTGCTCGTGCGTGTCTTCCGCAGGCTCTCCGCCTGCGCCTTGCCTCGCCCCTCGGCGACCGACTCGGCGAGGTTGGCGAATAGCACGGTCAGCCACAGCCAGATCGCGATCGCGGCCGTGAATGATCCGGGCACCGTCGTGCCACCCGACTCGGCCGGGCCTCCCAGAAACGGCTCCGCGATCGCGAGCAGCGTCGTGAGCACCGCGCCGACCCAGACGATGAACATGACGGGGTTGCGCAGTTGCTCGCGCGGGTTGAGCTTGCGGAACGCACCCGGCAGCGCCGCGCGAATCTGCGACCACGAGAGACCGCGAGAAGCGGGTTTTTCGTGGTGGTGATGCTCGGCCGCCTCAGCCTGCACAGCGTGCTCGGCCTCGGTGTTCGGAACAGTAGTGAGAGACATGATTACAGCAGCCCTTCAGCCAGTGGAGCCAGCGCCAGAACGGGAAAGAACGTGAGTGCGCTCACCAGAACGGTGACCACGGTGAGCAGTCCGACAAACAGCGGGCCGTGCGTTGGCAGTGTGCCGGCGGTGATGGGCACACGATCCTGAGCCGCGAGCGACCCGGCGAGCGCCAGCACAAACACAATCGGCAGGAACCGCCCAAGCAAGATGATCACGCCGAGCACGACATTCAGCCAGGGGGTGTTGGCGGTGAGCCCGGCAAACGCGGAACCGTTGTTGTTCGCCGCCGAGGTGAAGGCGTACAACACCTCGCTCATGCCGTGGATACCGGGGTTGAGAATCGACACCTGTTCAAGCTGCTCGCGCACCCCGGGCAGCGCGAAGCTCAGAGCGGTCCCGCCAAGCACCAGCGTTGGCGAGACGAGGATCGTGAGCGCCGCAAGCTTGATCTCCTTCGGCCCGAGCTTTTTGCCCAGGTACTCGGGGGTGCGGCCGATCAGCAGACCCGCGATGAACACCGTAATGACGGCGAGGATCAGGATCGCGTACAGCCCCGAGCCGACCCCGCCCGGCGAAACCTCACCGAGCATCATGTTGAGCATCGGCATCAT
Source organism: Leucobacter viscericola (assembly GCF_011299575.1). Classification (NCBI taxonomy): domain Bacteria; kingdom Bacillati; phylum Actinomycetota; class Actinomycetes; order Micrococcales; family Microbacteriaceae; genus Leucobacter; species Leucobacter viscericola. Next base: position 2,375,077 of record NZ_CP049863.1, on the reverse strand, counting down.
GCCACCGAGTGCCGTGTACGAGTCGTGCATCGAGTTAACCGCGCCGGTCGACGTGCCGGTGCTGGTCGCTGCGAAGAGGGTTGAACCGAGAATGCCGAAGCGCGCTTCTTTGCCCTCCATGGCGGCGCCCGCGAGCTGCGGGGCTGCGCCACCGCCGGCTGATTCGAGGGCCGTGAGGATCACAAACGACGCCGTGTAGAGCGTCGCCATGACACCGAGGATCGCGTAGCCCTGGCGATTATCACCGATCATCTTGCCGAGAGTGCGCGGCAGCGAGAACGGGATCGCGAGCATGAGCACCACCTGGAACAGGTTGGTGAGCGCGGTCGAGTTTTCGAACGGGTGCGCCGAGTTCGCGTTGAAGAAACCGCCACCGTTGGTGCCGAGCAGTTTGATAGCCTCCTGCGAGGCGACGGGTCCGCCCGGAATCGCCTGCGATCCTCCCGCCAGCGTCGTGACGTCGGAGAAGCCGTTGAAGTTTTGGATCACGCCGCCGACGATGAGCACAATCGCGGCGAGTGTGGCCAACGGCAGCAGCACACGCACGGTGCCGCGGGTCAGATCGACCCAGAAGTTGCCGATGGTGCCGGATCGGCGCAGCGCGAAGCCACGCACGAGCGCGATCGCGATCGCTAGCCCAACGGCCGCCGAAACGAAGTTCTGCACGGCGAGCCCGGCGAACTGCACCGTGTAGCCGAGGGTGGTCTCGGGCGAGTACGACTGCCAGTTCGTGTTACCGACGAACGAGGCGGCCGTGTTGAAAGCCAGATCGGGCGAGGGTGCCTTCAGGCCAAGGGAGTACGGCAGCCACTCCTGCACCCGCTGCAGTGTGTAAACGAGCAGCAGGCCAACCGCCGAAAAGGCAAGCACACCCCGCAGATAGGCTCGCCAGGTTTGCTCCGCCTTCGAGTCAACACCGATGAGCCTGTAGAAGCCGCGCTCGATCCACCAGTCTTTGCCCGAGGTGTAGACCCAGGCCAGGTAGTCGCCGAGCGGGCGGTAGATGACCGCAATAATCAGGGCGACCGTGGCATATGAGAGCAGCGCAAGAAGCCAAGCCATCAGAACTTCTCCGGCTTCACGAGGGCGATCACCAGGTAAACGAGCGCGCCGATCCCGAGCACACCCGCGATGATTTCGAAGACGATCACAGCTTCTCCACCGCCTTAGCCAGCAGGCCGATGGCAGCAAACAGGGCGATCACGCCAACTACAACCAGGATGTCGAACACTTTGAATCTCTCCGATGCCACTCGCCGGTTTTCACCGGGCACCCTTGGGGGTGCAAGATCAGGTTTAGTCCTCCGCGGGGAGGGTTTGAGGGATCCTAACGGTATCCATACGGTCAGACATCGAACGCTAACGGGATCCCTACGGTCTTGCCCGATCCGCGAGAATTCTCGGCATCTCGTAGGGTGGAGGTATGCGGGCCAATTTGCGGAAGGGTCACGCGCTCTCCCAGCTACGAACTCTCTTGCCCTCACGGGCGGACTATCGCGGGCTGCGCAAAAGCTGGCGGGCAGATCTCGTTGCGGGTCTGACGGTCGGGATCGTCGCGCTGCCGCTCGCTCTCGCCTTCGGGGTCAGCTCGGGCGCGGGAGCCGAAGCCGGGCTCATCACAGCGATTGTCGCGGGGCTCGTTGCTGCGGTGTTTGGTGGATCCAACGTGCAGGTCTCCGGCCCAACCGGGGCGATGGTTGTGGTGCTCGCTCCGATTGTGGCGGCGCACGGAGTTGGCGCGGTTGCCGTCGTCAGCATTATGGCGGGGATCATCGTGTTGGCAGCGGGGATCGTGCGGCTCGGCCGAGCGGTGAGCTACATTCCGTGGCCGGTGATCGAGGGATTTACCGCGGGCATCGGGGTCATCATCTTCTTGCAGCAGGTGCCCGCCGCGGTTGGGGTTGAGGGCACGGGCCACTCCACCAACGCCGTTGTCGCAGCGTTCCAGTCAATCGGTGAGGCGAGCTGGCCCGGAGCCCTGCTGCCAATCGGGGCGGTACTTGCGGTTGCCGCGATCATGTTGCTGTCGGGCAGGATCAGCGCCGCTCTGCCTGCCTCCTTCATTGCCATTGTTGTTGTGTCGCTCATTGCTGTGCTGACGCAGCTGCCCCTCGACACGATCGGCGCGCTGCCCCAGTCGCTCCCGGCCCCCTCACTCCCGGCGCTGAGCCCGGAGTTGCTCGCGAGCCTCACCGGCCCCGCCCTTGCGGTCGCCGCACTCGCCGCCATCGAGTCGCTGCTGTCGGCGCGAGTCGCCGCCACGCTTGCAGACACCGGGCAGGTCAACGCGGATCGCGAGCTCGTTGGTCAGGGGCTCGCGTCACTCGCGTCGGGGCTCTTCGGGGGCATGCCCGCAACGGGCGCCATCGCACGCACCGCGGTCAACGTGCGCAGCGGAGCCAAGACACGACTCTCGTCCGTTATCCACTCGCTCGTGTTGATGCTGGTGGTGCTCGCGGCGGCGTCCGTCGTAGCGCAGGTACCGCTCGCCGCGCTCTCCGGGGTGCTCATGATGACCGCGGCTCGCATGGTGTCACTCTCGACCATGAAGCGGGTTGGGCGCTCCGGCCGCTCAAGCACGGCCGTGTTTGCGATCACCCTGTTTGTTACTGTCGCCTTCGACCTGGTTATCGCGGTCTTTATCGGCCTCGCAGTTGCCGCCTTCTTCGCGCTGCGCGCGCTCAGCCGCCTGAGCGGCGCTCACCGTCGAGAACTGCCCGGCGATCCCGAACCCGGCGACGAGCGCATCGCACTCTTCCAGATCGAGGGGTCGCTCTTCTTTGGTGCCGCCGATCGCCTCGTCGACGAAATCACCAACGAACCGGGTGTAGAGGTGGTGATCCTGCAGCTTTCCGCATTGCAGTTCATCGATGCCACCGGGGCGAATGCACTCTCTGAGCTTGTGGGTGCCCTCGAACAGCGTGGAGTCACGGTGCTGCTGAAGGGGATTCGCCCTGAGCACCGCCCTATGCTGCAGAAGCTCGGGGCCATCGATGCGCTGCGGCACCCCAATCACCTCTTCAGCGACCTCGATCCCGCGCTCGCGCACGCGAGGTCGCACATTGCGCGGTCAGCGGACCTCACATAGCCCTCCGCAACAAGGGGTTTGCACTGCTTCATCGATCCACTTATACTAAGTGCGCTTAGTAATTGGAAAGATGGTGTTTTATGGCTCAGAACGGCTGGCTCGGGGTCGTGTCAGCGGCGCATGTGCGCCGTGCGCACTCCCTTGGGATAGTGCAGGTCAACCACGGAAAGCGTGCGCCGCTCGCCCGAATGAACCCCGGGGACCCATTCATCTACTACTCCTCGGTTGAAGAGCTCGGTGACACGACACCACTACGCATGTTCACCGCGTTCGCGAAGATCGAGGACGGCGAGATCTGGCAATCCGACGAGGGTTGCTTCAAGCCGTTCCGGCGGCGAGCGGAATATTTGGAAACGCGGGCCGTTCCCCTCGCGGAGGTAAAACCCTTACTTCATCTCACGAGTGGGCCAAACTGGGGGTATCAATTGCGTCGTGGACTCGTGCCGCTCGATGCACACGACATCGCGATCTTACGCGAAGCCATGGGAGCATGACTGGCCAGTGAGCGCGGGGTCACAGGCACCACCTGGAGCCCTTCAGAACACGAGTGGCAAGCCTGACAACCCGTCACCCAGCACGGTGCTGCTGCTCAAAGAGCGTCGCGTAGGCGCCCTCACGGGCCAGCAGCTCTGCGTGGGTGCCCTGCTCAAGAATGCGGCCCCCGCCGACCACGTAGATGCGGTCCGCCTCGAAGATGGTTGAGAGCCGGTGCGCAATCGCGATTGTCGTGCGGCCGCTACGTGCACCGTCCAGGGCCCGCTGCACGATGCGCTCATTCACGGTGTCGAGGGCACTCGTCGCCTCGTCGAGCACCAGCACTCGCGGGTTTTTCAGCAGCACCCGCGCGATCGCGATCCGCTGCTTTTCACCGCCGGAAAGCCGGTAACCGCGCTCACCAACGATCGTGTCGTAGCCGTCAGCAAACGATTCGATGGTGTCGTGAATGTTCGCGAGCCGTGCCGCGGCCTCCAACTCAGCATCGGTCGCATCGGGTTTGGCGTAGCGCAGATTCGCGGCGATCGAGGCGTGGAACAGGTAGGCCTCCTGCGTAACCACCCCGATCCGATCCATCAGTTCACCCTGCCGCAGCTCGCGCACGTCGTCGCCGCCGTAGCGCACGACACCCGAGGTCGCGTCGTAGAGCCTGGGAACGAGCGAGCCGATGGTGGTCTTGCCTGATCCTGACGCCCCCACAAACGCGACGAACTCGCCGGGCGCAACGCTGAACGACACTCGGTCGAGTGTGGGCGGCTCGTCAGAACTGGCGTCGGGGTAACGGAAAGTGACCTCTTCAAACTCAACGCTGCCGTCGTGTGACTGCTCCATCGAGGGCGTACGCGCATCGGGCAGATCGACGATCGTGGGCTTCAGGTCGAGGTACTCAAAGATGCGGGCGAACAGTGCGCGTGAGGTCTGCAGATCGAGCGCAACACGCATCAGCGCCATCAGCGGGAACAACAGCCGAGACTGCACCGTGGTGAACGCCACGATCGTGCCCGCGGTGATGCCGGGATCAAATCCCGATCCCTGCGCCCCCGAGATCAGCCAGCCAGACACCAAATACACGATCGCTGGAATCGCAGACATGAACACACTCACGAGCGCGAAGAACACCTGACCGCTCATGGTCTGCCGCACCTGCAGTTCGATCTGGGTGTCGTTCTCCCCCGAGTAGCGCTCGGTCTCTGCTTGTTGCCTCGAAAAGGTCTTCGCGAGCAGCACCCCCGAGATCGAGAGTGTCTCTTGTGTGATCGCGGTCATCTCTGACAGTGACTCCTGGGTGCGACCGGCAATTTTCGCGCGCACCTGACCCACCCGGCGCTGCGCGAACACAATCACGGGCATCAGCACGAGCGCGATCAGCGTCAACTGCCAGCTCAACAGCAGCATCGCAACAACGGCCGCAATCACGTTGACGGTGTTCCCGATCACGTTCGACACCGTGTTGGTGAGCACGTTTGCGACCCCACCGACGTCGTTCTGCAGGCGGGACTGGATCACACCGGTCTTCGTGCGGGAAAAGAACCCCAGTTCCATCGACTGCAGGTGCTCAAAGAGCCGGATCCGCAAGTCTCCCATGACCCGGTTGCCAACGCGGGCTGTAAACAGGGTCTGCACGATGCCGAGCCCACTGGAGAGCACGTAGGCAAAAATCATGCCACCCACCAGCCAGGCGAGCACGGTCATGTTCGGGGCACCACTCGGCGGGAACAGCCCGTCGTCAAACACCCTCTCGGTGAGCAGCGGGGGCACAATGCCGAGTGCCGCTGAGATAAGCACCAGCACAACGATGACCACCAGCCGACCACGATAGGGCTGGAAGAGCTCGGCGATCCTGCCTCCCAGTCTTGGGATCTCAGGCGCCTCTTTGTTCATCTCGCGCTGCAGTTTGGTGTCGCCACCAGACACGCGGGAGCCTCGCCCGCCTCGTACACCACCCGCCATGCTCATAGTTCGCAGGATAGTCCTGCCCTCAGACATTTGCGGCTGCGTACGCTGAAGGCGTAGGCAGTTATGCGCTCAGCGCGGATCTCCTCCGTGCGGCGCGGACGGCAAGCACCCCGCCACCGAGCCCCAGCAAAACCGCCGCCAGCAGCCAGTCAGTCGCGCCAAACCCGGTCACCGGCATGGCAGGCACCAGTTTCAGAACCGCGGTCGAAGCTGCGGAATCAACGGACACACCGTCTCCGTCGAAACCGTGCGCGATCGCTGTGTTCTCGATCCGCTGCGCGCCAGAATCCTGCTCCGTGAGCACGTAACTCGCGGTGCAGACAACACTCTCACCGGGGTTCAGGATCGCCGGCGAACTGGGGCAACTGGCCACCGGCCGGGCGCCCGAACCGCTAAACGAGGTCTCCTCGATCGTGATGCTGTTCACCGCAACGTCTCCGGTGTTCGCGACCACAAATCGATAGTTCAGCACGGTGCCGGGTTTGAACTCCGTGAGCTGCGCCGGGTCGACAAACTTCGTCAGGCTGAGCGCCGCGCCCACGGCGGGCGGGTCCGCGGTTACAACAGCCGCCGAGGGATCCGACACGACTGGCGTTCGTGCCGCACTCGTGCTGCTGCCCCTTGCCGTTGCAACGTTATCGAGATGCGCCGTGGCGGCATCTCGCGCCGTGGCCCGATAATCCGCGGTGCACGTGAGCGCCTTTCCGGGAGCTAGGGTCGCCACTGCGGGGCAGGTCACATTCGGGATCGGGCCCGAACCGTTGAAGTTGATCTCGTCAACGGCGACACCAGCGAGTGTGGTGTTGCCCGTGTTTGTCACGAGGAACGAATAGTGGATCGTATCGCCCTCGCCATACCTGGGTTTGTCAGCCGTCTTCACCACTGACAGCGCGGGGGTCGCAATCGAAGCAAACGTCGCCTCGGATTCTGGACTCTCGACAGCCGCGCCCCCGCCCGGCGGTGTACCGAGCGCGATTGCGGAGTTCGTGACGGTTCCGTTGTCTACATCACTCTGAGTCGCCCGATAAGACGCTGTACAGGTCAAAGACGACTGCGGAGCAAGCTGCGTCGAGGGGCAAGTCACCACCGGAACCGGCCCGCTCCCCGAGAACGCTCCCTCAGCGATTTCGACGCCGGAGAGTGTGACGTTACCGGTGTTGGTCACGACGAAGGAATACTGCACCGTGTCACCCACCTGTGTGACCGCCGCGGGAGAAACCGACTTCACAAGCTCAAGCGCGGGTGAGGCGACAACCGGCACGATGACGGTCGACGGTGGTGAGATTTTGGGATCCCCTCCCGCCGGCGGCACCCCAGAGGCAGAGGCCGTATTACTGACTCGACCTGCGTCGAGATCGCGCTGCTGCACGGCAACGGTCGAGGTGCAGGTAACGCTCTCACCGGGTGCAAGTGTTGAGGTGGGGCAGCTCGGTGCGCTCCTCACGCCCACACCCGTGAAGATTCCCTCGACCACACGAACGTCGTGCAGGGTCACGTTGCCCGTGTTCGTTATCTCAAACGAGTACTCGATGATGTCACCGACCGCAGAAACGGTACCGACGTCGGCGGTCTTAATGATCGTGAGGTTCGGGGTAGCCCCGGCCGTGACGGTCGCCGTTGAGGGGTCGGAAGTAATTGTTCCCCCGCCAGCGGGCGCCGTACCCGAGGCGACCGCGGTGTTGTCAACCGACCCCGCATCAATATCCGCCTGGGTAATGGCGTAGGAGGCCGTGCAGGTGACGGAGTCGTTCGGAGCGAGCGACGCCGCCCCCGCGGGGCAACTCACTACTGGCGCCGTGCCCGATCCTGAAAATGCGGTCTCGGCAACGGTGATGTTGCTCAGCGTGACCGTTCCCGTATTGGTCACGAGGAAGGAGTAGTCAACGGAGTCGCCCGCGGCAGACACCACGGTCGGCGATGCCGATTTCACGAGCGAAAGCGACCGAATTGGCGCTATGTCAACCGTCGCCGTTGAGGGCGGTGCATCAACTCCGGCGCCAGAGGGCGCTATAGCGGAGGCCGTTGCCGTGTTCGTGAGCGTACCGGCGTTCACATCGGCGACGGTAGTCACGTAGCTCGCCGTGCAGGTCAGCGTTTCTCCCGGCACCAGTGTGGTCGGGCCCGCTGAGCAATCAATCGTGGGAGCAGGCCCGGATCCACTGAACTGCGTCTCAGCGACCGCAACCGTGTTCACCGTGACGTTGCCGGTGTTCGTCACAACAAAGCGGTAATTTACGGTCGCGCCGGCTGCGTTCACGGTCGTGGGATCCGCAAACTTTTCGAGCTGCAGGGCCGGCAGCTGATCGGCCGGAAGATCCACGGATGCCTCCGGCGATGTGATCGGATCACCGTCGGGCAGCGTGCCGAGCGCGACAGCGCTGTTCTTGAGTGTCCCCGCGTCAACGTCTTGCTGCGTCAGCACGTAATTGGTGTGGCACACGAGCTGGTGACCCGGCTCGAGAGAATCAGCACCTGGGTCGCAGACGATCGGACCGATGGGACCACTTCCCGTAAACGCGAGCTCTTCGATCGCAAGATCGTTGACGGTGATGTTGCCCGAGTTCGTCACCACAAAGGTGTAGGAGATTCCCTGGCCCACCACAAACGAGGCCGAATCGCTGGGGTCAGCTGATTTGGTCAGCTGCAGCGAGGCATCCTGGTTCGCCAAGACCTCCACCGATGAGGGGTCAGACACCACCGGACCGTTCGCTGTTCCGCTCGCGGTCGCCGTGTTGGTGACGGAGCCGCGGTCAACATCCGCCTGAGTGGCCGTGTAGGTGGCCCGGCAATTCATTGCCTGGGTCGGCGCCAACGAGGTTGTGGGGCAAGAGATGGCCGGCGCTGATCCCGAACCCGAAAAAGAAACCTCGTTGATGACGATGTCAGAGACCGGCACGTTGCCCGTGTTTGTGACCTCGAAGTCGTAGATGTAGGAGTCACCAGCCCGCGAAATGAAATTGACGAACGCCGACTTCACCAGCTGCAGGGCTGGCGCCGCGGCCGTTACCGGAGTTGAGGTCGAGGAGGTGTTCGAGGTGATTGTTGCGCTGGAGCCGGTGGGGGTGCCGGTCGCAACGGCTACGTTGAGCACCGTACCTCTCGACACGTCTGCCGCAGTGATCGTGTAGTCGCTCGAGCCCGCGCACTCCCTCGTCGCCCCCGCGGCAAGCGGCCCGGTCGGGCACGTCACGGATCCGAGCAGAGGATCATTCACCACGACGTTCTCCATCGGCAGCACGCCGGTGTTGGTGACCGTGAAGGTGTATCCGATCGTGTCTCCCGCATCGGTGATCCCGTTGCCATTAACGTCCACGGGAGTGCCCGCGGTTTTTTGCAGGGTGAGCCCCACCTCTTTGGCGGTATTGGTGATGGTGCACGAGATCAGCTCGCCGATTGCCGGGGCGACGGTCGCCGAGGATCCAACCTGGCCCGTCGGCAGGCTCGGATCAGCTTTGCCGTCGCGTGTACAGGCCCAGCTCGTGATGTACCCCGAGAGGCTGCCGGGCGCGGAGGTTTCGGCGAGGGTAAACGGGTCGCCCTTTGTAGTGCCAATGGTCTCAACCTCACCCGTCGTGCCGGTGGCTGTTGTGCCCGTGGTCCCCGTCGCGAGCACGCTGCCGCCCTGGGTGGCGACCGAGAGGGAGAACGCATCGTTCGGATCGATGCGCCCGTCGACCACCTTCTTCAGCTCCACCTTTGGCAGCAGCACGGCGTAGGCCACACCCTGCACACCCTGCGTCGCGTTCTGCATGCGCTGGCCCATGAACGTGGGGTTCTCGGCCGCGAGCATGGCCGTACCGGTGCGTGTGAGAGTGTCATTCGAGGCGCACACCACCGTTGTTGTGCCGACACCCGTGAACGTCTGCGGGCAGGAGTTACCCTTCGGAATGATCTGGTTCATCGGCTTATCGGAGGTCCAGGTGTCAGTCTCACCGGTCGTTGTCTGTTCGACGTCGACACCAACGATGGAGAACGCCGTCACGGGGTTGCCGTTCACGTCGCGCATGCGGATGTCGGTCATCTGCAGCGTGGTGCTGGTTGAGGGATCGACCGCACGATTGACCTGGTAGAGGCCCGGTCGTCCGGCGACACCTCCGTAGTGACCGCCGGTGCCAATGTAGGCGCTCGGGATCAGCGGAAGTGGTGACGACGACATCTGTCGGCCGCTGCGCTGGATCGTGTAGGTCATCGTGTAGCCGCCCGGCAGATTCAACACCATCTGCTGGCCGTTGCCCACACCGGCGGCCGCGTCAGAGTAGGCGGTCATGTCGATCCAGCACAGCGTTCTGGCATAGGTGCCCTGGCCAGCCGCCGCATAGTTACATCCCTGCGGGGTCGGTGCTGCGCTTGCCGGGGCCGCGCCGATGAGGGTTCCAGCAACTGCAATTGCGAGCGCTACAAACGCCCGCATCCATTTTTCCGCCGTCGTTGCAGCGCGCATACCACTCCCAGTTCCCCCTAGGAATAAGTTGCGGCGGCTTCCCCCCGCCACACCTTACCAACTGTTGGTACAGTGTCGCATTTTGTGGGGAACGGGGGCAAGGGGGTGAGCTGGGGTTCGACGAACGTGGTTAGTCGCCCGACCGCTCAACCGCCCGCTCAAGCCGTTCAAGCTTTGCGTCGAGCTCGTTCTCGAACCCGGGGCGAATGTCGGCCTTCATGACGAGTGAAACCCGCGATCCAAACGGCAGCACCGCCTCGGTCGCGCGCTTGACCACGTCAAACACCTCGTCCCATTCGCCCTCGATCTCGGTGAACATGCTCGAGGTGCGGTGCGGCAGACCGGAGTCGCGCACCACTCGAATCGCGGCGGCAACGGCCTCGCTCACAGAACCATCGGCGTTTTCGCCTCCCATTGGCGCAACAGAGAACGCAAGAATCATTAGGTTGCCTTTCAGATCGAGGGGCTTTGCATCACAGCGTAGTCGGCTCGGGATCAGGAGCGCCTCGGCACCCTCCTATAATGAGGCCATGAGCGAGTTGTCGCACGGGGAACGGGTAGCGATCGCGCGATTGCGGGCACTCATCGAACTGCTGCCCACTACCCTGGACCGCCACCTTGCCGACTCCGGGATCCACTCGTTCGAATACACCCTGCTGGAAGCGCTCTACGAGGCCGACGACAGCAGACTTCAGCTCAGCGCGCTGGCAACACGCACCAACGCCACGCTCCCCCGGCTGTCTCGCGTGGTCAGTGGGCTTGAGCGTAAGGGCCTGATCGTTCGAGTCGCGTGCCCGCACGATGGCAGGGCGACCAACGCCGAGCTGACCGCTGAGGGTGAGCGAGTTTTTCTCAGCGTTCGACCGCTTTACGATGCCGCCCTGCGCACCCTCATCTTTGACGAGCTCGGTTCCGCGGGCACCTCGGCCCTTGCTGAAATCACCTACACGATCCTCGCCAAACTTGATCCAGGGCACCGATTCAGCGCCACCGATGCCGAGGCAGAGTCGGTCTCTGATTGCGCGGCGGATCCTGCTCCACCCAAACAAGACTGCCCGGCCGACCCCTCGCGGTAGTCGACCGGGCAGAACATCTGCGCCGCTTCTTCGTTACGCAGTCTGCGCCACCGGCTTCTTGCCAAACGGCACAACTGCATCGAGCGAGAATCGCCCGCCACCGAGCAGTGCCACACCCGCGCCCGCAGCCGCGATCAGCAGCACGAGTTCGTAACCACCGTCGTCAACAAACAGTCCGTTTGCGATGTGCATGGTGAACAGCGCCGCGAGCCCGACGCCGACTGTCAGCACTCCGGCGACGCGCGTGAACAGGCCCAGGATCAGCAGCACACCCGCGCCAACCTCAACAATCGGAACGGCGTACGCGAGCAGACCGGCAAACGGCACACCGAGCTCACCCAGCACACCCTCAAACCCGGCGACGGTGTACACGGCGAACTTCTGAATGCCGTGGGCCAGCATGATGACACCCAGAACGACTCGGACAATTGCGATTCCAGATGAATTGAAATTTCTCATGTGAGCATCGTGACAGAAATTTAGTTTCACCTACAACTAAATCACGACAGATGTAGGGGATTCACAGCGGAGAGGCACTTCGCCTACGCCATCGCTGCCGGGCCGAACGCCTGCGGCAGCAAGTCCTCGATGGTGCGCACGCCGTCGGGAGTGTTCAGAAGCAGCCCAGGAGCGGCGGCCTCGAACAGCAGTTGGCGGCACCGTCCGCAGGGGGTGATGGTGTGTGCGGCAGGATCGGCACTGCGCTCAGTATCCGCTCCAGTTTCAGCGTCACCCTCTTTCCTCGGCACCCCCACACAATCAAAGGCCACGAGCTTGCCACCTCCCCCAAGGTGCAACTGCCCAATCATGGCGCACTCCGCGCAGAGTGTCACCCCATAACTCGCGTTCTCAACGTTGCAGCCGGAGATCACACGGCCATCGTCCACGAGAGCCGCACACCCAACCGCAAACCCTGAGTAAGGCGCATAGGCCTGGTGAGCTGCAGCGAGCGACGCCTCGCGCAGAACAGCCCAGTCGACAGAAAGATCCATGCCCAAATCGTAGTGGCCCCGACCCACCCCCACATTTGCCCCGCCGACAGGCCACCAACTCGTCGAGAAGCCACCCTAGACGATGGCTTCTCGACGAGTTGATAGCTTCTCAGCGGGGTGGGGGCACCCCGGCGCGAAACTAGACACCGAGAGTTGCAGCACGCAGCAACAGCAAAGGGGCCAGTGAGCGGAACGCTCACTGGCCCCTCCTGCAGGGCAGCTACCCCTTGATCGCGTCAGCGATCTTCACGCGGGCACCCGTGCGCAGGATCGAGTTGCTGTAGATGCGCGCGCCGATCCAGAGCACAATTGCGATGGTGACGGCGAGGATGCCGAGCGAGACGATCGGCTCCCACCACTCAGCGGCACCGAGGTACAGTCGCACCGGCATGCCAACAGGTGCCGAGAACGGGATGTAGCTCATGATCGCGAGCGCCTGCGGGTTGTCGTAGAACATGATGACGGCAATGTAGGGCAGCATCACGAGCATCATGACGGGGCTCGTGACCGATCCAATGTCTTCCTGGCGTGAGACGAGGGATGCGAGCGCCGCATAGAGCCCGGCGAGGAGCACAAAGGCGAAGGCAAACAGGATGCCGAACCAGATAAGTGCGTTACCAAGCTCACCAAGCAACAGGTCTTGACCCGTCGCGAGCATGCCAACCGAAGCGAGCGCCGCAATCGCCACAACCTGAGCAAGCGCAAGGATGCTGTTGCCGAGGATCTTTCCGGCGAGAATCGTTCGAGCGGTCACCGTGGCAAGCAAGATCTCAACGATGCGAGTCTGCTTCTCTTCCACCACACTCTGCGCGATGGTCGTACCGAAGGTGATCGCGCTCATCATGAACACAACACCAAAACCGATCGCGATGATGTACGCGAGGAACGGGTTCTGCGCAGAGGGGTCAAGCAGTTCAACCGAGGGTGCGGCCGAGAGCGACTGCACCAGGTCCATCGGGGCGCTGTCGAGTGCGATCACCGTGAGGTCAACGGGACCCTCACCGCCGGGCACAATCGCGGCTTCTACGTCGCCATTGCGCACCAGCTTCTCAGCTGCAGCACGATCCGCGACCTCCGTCACCTCGTAGTCTGCACCCTTCAAGCCCTCAGCGGAGGAACCGACCACGGCGACCTTCGTCGCGTCGCCGAACCCGCCCGATTTCGCCATGAAACCGCTGAACAGCACCGATCCCAGCACAAGCAGCAGCAACAGACCCGTGGAGATAAGGAAGGCTTTGCTGCGCAGGCGGGTGGTGATCTCGCGCTCGGCGACGAGCCACGCACCCTGCGCGCCACTCATCGGACGGGGGCCACCCGGTGCAGAGACCGCTGCCGGGTTCGAACGTACTTCGGTCTGTGTGCTCATCGCACGACCTCCTTGAAAATCTGAGCGAGTGAGGGGGTGACGGGCGCGAAGCTGCGCACCGTCGCCACGGAAGGATCAGCCGAGGTTGCTCGCACCAGCACGGCACGGGCCGCCTCGTCGGTGTCGGCGTCAAAGCGCGCGAATCCGCCATCGAGGTGTGTGACTGACACACCGGGCTGATCCCGAACCCAGCCCGCGTCGGCCGCGGTTCCCGCAAGCTCGAGCTCGAAGCTGCGCCCCGAGTGCTCTGCCCGCAGCGCCTCGCGCGACCCCTTGGCAAGAATTCGACCGTTGCCGATCACAACCACGTCGTCACACAGTCGCTCAACGATGTCGAGCTGGTGGGAGGAGAAGAGCACCGGCGCCCCCTTCGATGCGTAGTCGCGAAGCACGGCGAGCACAACCTCAACGGCCATCGGATCGAGGCCCGAGAACGGCTCATCGAGCACAAGCGCACTCGGCTCATGCACGAGGGCCGCCGCGATCTGGGCGCGCTGCTGGTTGCCGAGCGAGAGGCTCTCGAGCGTGTCGTTCATGCGCTCTTCGAGGCCGAGTCGCTCAAGCAGTGCGGTCGCAGACGCTTTCGCGGATCCTGCAGCCATGCCGTGCAAGCGGCCGAGGTAGGTGAGCTGCTCGAGCACCTTCATTTTCGGGTAGAGGCCACGCTCTTCGGGCATGTAGCCGAAGCGTGCACGGTCAGCCTGGGTGACGGGTGAGCCGTTCAGCCGCACCTCGCCCTTGTCTGCCGAGAGCACCCCGAGAATAATGCGCATGGTGGTCGTTTTGCCAGCCCCGTTGCCTCCCACGAAGCCGGTCATACGGCCACTCTCAACACTAAAGCTCACGTCGTTGAGCACTGTGCGGCTACCAAAACTGCGGGAGATTCCTGCGATGTCGATCATCTCGCCCCTTTCGTTACCTCAACGCTACGGGTGACCACCGACATGGCGCTTCCCCCGCAAGGTGGAATCTGCGCAAGCACACAAACCGGCTGCTCCCCCTCTGGGCGGAGGCGTCCTCCCCCGTGAAGCTCTAGCCTGGAACACATGACATCAACCGCGAGTGCCGTTTGGGTGCGCCCGAAACCCGATCGCACCGGAATCCGGGCCGATGCTGCACTAGCGCTCGGTCTCGCTCTCTCAGCGGTACTGACAACCCTGCTCTATCAGCGCATGGAGTTCTACAAACACCCCGCTGACCTCTGGGTGATCGTGCTGGGTATTGGACTCTGCACGCTGCCACTCACACTTAGGCGCCGCTACCCGGTGCCGGTTGCGATTGTGGTTGCGATCGGGTTCTTTGTTTGCGGCCAGTTTGACGTGCCGGAGGTACTGGTCACCAACGTCTCGCTATTTATTGCGCTGTACACCGTTGGTGCGTGGGAGCAGGATCGTCGCCTCGCATTCTGGAGCAGGTTCGGGATCACGGCAGCAATGCTGCTCTGGGTCGTCATCGCGCTCGTCATCTCTTCTTCAGACCCCGACGCCTACCCCGGCGTCCCGCGCACCGGCCTCTTTTCGGCCTTCGCCACGTTTGCGGTGCTGCAGGTGCTCACCAACCTGATCTATTTTGTCGGCGCCTTCCTCTTTGGTGAGCGCTCCTGGCGCGCGGCCCGAACAGTGGCCCGCCTCGAAGCGCAGGGGCGAGAGCTCGACCTTGAGCGGCAAACAAGCGCAGCACAGGCAGTGGCCCTCGACCGCATCACGATCGCCCGCGAACTGCACGACGTTGTTGCCCACCACGTCTCGGTGATGGGCATTCAAGCGGCTGCGGCTCGCCGCAGTTTGGAGCGCGATCCCGATCAGGCATCCCGCGCGCTTGAGGTTGTTGAAGAGAGCGCACACACCGCGGTCGAAGAACTGCGTCGCCTCCTGCACACACTGCGCACGCCCGAGGCGGAGAGCGGATCCACAACCGTCGGCATCGCGCAGCTCGGGGCCCTGGTCGCCGAATCGCAGAGCTCGGGGTTACCGACAACACTGATCGTCGCCGGCGACACGAGACCGCTGCCGCTGCTCGTCGACGTCGCGATGTACCGGGTCGTGCAGGAGGCCCTCACCAACGTGCGCAAGCACGCCGGCCGGGGAGCCGCCGCCGACGTACGGCTGCGCTTCTCACCAGAGGCCGTCGAGGTCGAGGTGAGCGACGACGGAGTCAGGCAGACACTCCGCGGGTCAAGGGGCGCCGGTTCGGCCAGACCAAACGGATCAAGCCTCGGTTTGCGCGGCATGCAGGAACGCATCGGTGCTGTCGGTGGTACCGTCAGTGCGGGGCGTCGCGAACGCGGCGGATTTATTGTTCGAGCATCGGTGCCCCTTGAGGGCGCACAGAAGGGCGGCGCATGATCCGGGTCATGCTGGTTGACGATCAGGAGCTTGTGCGCTCTGGGTTTCGAATCATTCTCGAGTCTGAGCCAGACATTGAGGTGATCGCGGAGGCCGTCAATGGCGAGGACGCCATAGCTGCCGCGGCGAAACACACACCCGACGTGATCTGCATGGACGTCGAGATGCCCCTGCTCAACGGCATCGAGGCGAGCCGCCAGATTCTTGCCGAGCAGCCCGAGACCGGCGTGCTGATCCTCACCACCTTTGGCCACGAACAGTATCTGTTCGATGCGCTCGCGGCGGGCGTGAGCGGCTTTCTGCTCAAAACCTCGCGGGCCGAACAGCTCATCGATGCGGTGCGCACGATCGCCGCGGGCAACGCCCTCCTCGGCCCAGACGTTACACGCGCGGTGATTGAGCGGGTTTCGGCGGACCGCGAGGCCGCGCCCAGTGCTGCCGTGACCGCCGAAGGGGGTTCAGGATCCGACACCCTCAAGGATGCAATGGACGACGCCCGGCTCACTGATCGCGAGCGAGAAGTGCTCAGCCTTGTCGCGGAGGGAAAGTCGAACTCTGAGATCGCGGCGGAGCTGTTTCTCGGTGAAGCCACGGTGAAGACCCACGTATCGAACCTGCTGCAGAAGCTAGGGGTGCGCGACCGCATTCAGGCCGTCGTGTGGGCACACACGCAGGGGTAGACCCAGCAACCCGCTCGAGTGAACCCAAGCCAACATTCTGAACGATCAGAAGGTTGATATGCGTTCACTCGGCGCACTCAGTACTTGCGAAGCCGGTGCTCCAACCCAAGCCGCACCCCGGCCCACTCTGGCTGCGTGATCGAGAACACAACCGTGTCGCGCAGGTAACCATTGCTGTTCTGGTGGGCACGAAGCACACCGTCCTGGTTCGCCCCGAGGCGCGCAATCGCCGCGCGCGACTGGTGGTTATTGAAGTCAGTGCGAAACTCAACCGCCGTGCAGCCCCAGACATCAAAGGCGTGCTGCAACAGCAGCAGCTTCGACTCGGCGTTGGTGCCGGTGCCCTGCGCGCTTGCCGCGTTCCACGTGGAACCAATCTCCACACGCGGGGTCTTCGCGTCGATGTGCATAAAGGTGGTCATGCCGATCAACGCGCCAGTGTCGTTGCGTCGCGAGGCAAAGGCGATCATTGAGCCCTCACGCTGCAGCTGGAGACGGCGCTCGATCTCTGCCGCCATGCCCTCGGGCCGTGGCACCTGGGTGTACCAGAGTCGCCACACCTCACCGTCTTCGGCCGCAGCGCCCAACCCCTCCGCGTGTTCAGCGGTGAGGGGCTCCAGCGTGACGATTCGACCTCGCAGGGTACCTGGATGCTGCAGCAAGTTGACTCCTCCGTCATGACCGAAACACTCGACGTTCAAGTCTGTCATAACAGACAGACTGACTGTATGCTGAGTGGATGAAAACTCCTGGCTTTCTCGGGCTCCCCGAAAATGTTCAAGCCCTCGTACTCGAGCGTCTCGACGCAGAGATCGAGGCCGCAAAAGCGCAGGTTGAAGAAGTCGAGCAGTCAAAGCCCGTCGATCGCGACCTGCTGAAGTCACTTCAGGGTGACATCGCCCGCAGCGAAGACCTGCGCACCCGCATGGTCAACGGCCAGGCCTAGGCGCTACCACCGGCGCTTCACGCTCCCCTTCGGCCCGGCGACAAGGCTCGCCGCCGGAACGTCTTCGGCGACAACCGTGCCCGCCGCAACCACGGCGTCACGACCGATACTGACACCCGGCAGGATCATGGCTCCGGCCCCGATCCACACGTTCTCCGCAACGTCGATTGGTGCGCCCGAAAGAAACTGACGTCGATCCTCGAGGTCCACCGGGTGCCCGACGGTAATAAACGTCACTTTCGGCCCGACCATCACACCCTCGCCAAGGCGGGTGCCCGCGTAGTCGAGAAACGTGCAGCCCTGGTTAATGAACACCCGCTCTGCGAGCTCAATGGCTAAGCCGTGGTCCGTGTAAAAGGGCGGGTAGATGGTCGCTCGCGGCGGCAGTGGGCGGCCCAGTATCTGCTCCAGCAGTGCAGCCCGGCCAGCCTCGTCGTCAAACGGCAGCACGTTCAGCCGCGAGGTGAGCTCGGTGGCAAGGATCACACGCTCGCTCATCGCCCGAAACTCTGGGCCGAGCACTCGCTCCCCCGCGGCGAGCCGTTCGGGGTCGTGAATGCGCAGAAACTCGTTGTTGCTCACTCAGCTATTCTGAGGCATTCGCGGCGGTCAGGATCACACCCGCAACGTGCGTCGCAGTTTGTCGGTCTCTTCAACCGTCATGCCGCCCGACTGCAGGTACCCGGCGGCATCACGGTAGTTTTCGCTGATCCAGTCCATGGCTGCCTCAATCGCTGCCGCGGGCGACTTAGTCGCGAGCTGATCGAGTTTGGGGGTGAGCGGCAATCCAAACCCCGTAATGAGCCCGGTCAGCGCCTCGGCAAACGCGCCGGCAAGGTTCTCTTCGGTCTGGGTGTAGTCGGCGACGATGGTCTCGCGATCCACCCCTGCCAGCATCAAAAGAATCGCCGCTGCAAGACCCGTGCGATCCTTCCCCGCGGTGCAGTGAAAGAGCACCCCCGGCCGATCCGTCGCCACACCCGCGAGCACCGCACGACCGAGCTCAGCAAACTGGCGTGCGCTGCTTGAGAGGATACCAACGTAGAGCTGCTGCAGCGTCGGCACCTGATCCAGGATCGCTGAGAGCTGCTCAGACGAGAGCTGAGTCTTAGAACCTGCAGTTGCTGCGGGCATGAGCCCCCGTGCCATCTCGTCCATCGCACCGCCAAGCACGGGGAGCGGGATCAGCGTGACGCTGTTGTCGGTCGGAAGTACGTCGGCGGCCCGGCTGCGCTCGGCGTCGGTGCGCAGGTCGATCACCGTGCCGATGCGATACTCACGAAACGCGGCAACCCCTTCAGGCGTAAGCGCAGAGAGTGAGTCGGAGCGAAACAGCACACCCTCCGCGATGCTTTGCCCTCCGTCGGTGGGCAACCCTGCCAAACCGCGCGCGTTGTGTGTCCCCTGCAAATCCGAACCGAAACTCATGGCCCCACCTTCTTCGAAACGACCCCTGTATGGGTCATCGTATCGGTGGGCACTGAGCAAACGGAAGAGGCGAAAAGCGTCGCGAACAGCTACACGCCGGCGGTGTCGAAATCCTCAAAAATGAGCTGGGTGCGCGTGCCGCGCACGGCCGGAATCGCCTGGATTTCTTCGAGCACCACTCGCCGCAGATCTTGATTGTCCCGGGCCCTCACGAGCGCGATCACATCGAACTCGCCCCCGATCAGCGCGATGTGGCAGACCTCAGGAATTCCCGTCAAGCGGTCTCGCAGGTCTTGCCACTCGGTCTGATCCGCCGAGATGGTCACGTACGCAGAGGTCCGTTTGCCCGCGAGCACGGGGTTCATCTGCACCGTGAAGCCGCGAATCACCCCGCTGTCAACGAGCCTCCGAAACCGTGCGTGCGCGCTCGCCCGCGAGACGTGCACGGCCTCCGCCAGGGTCGTCATCGAGACTCTGGCGTCGGCCGCGAGCACGTCAAGTATCTCGCGATCGATCTCGTCGAGGTCCATAGGTCACTGGCCTAGGCGAGCAGCGCTCGGTCGTCGAGCATGGCTCCCTTGATCTTGGCAAACTCGGCAAGCAGCAGCGGCACGGTGAGCTGGCGCTTCTCTTCTTCCGAGGCCTGGAACACAATGCGCCCTTCGTGCATCATGATCAGCCGGTTACCAAGGTGCAGGGCCTGCTCCATGTTGTGGGTCACCATCAGCGTCGTGAGCCCACCCTGCGACACGATGCGCTCGGTGAGGTTCGAGACGAGCTCGGCTCGCTGCGGATCGAGCGCGGCCGTGTGCTCGTCGAGCAGCAGGATGCGCGGGTGCGTAAACCCGGCCATCAGCAGCGAGAGTGCCTGCCTCTGGCCACCGGAGAGGAGACCCACCTTTGCGGGGAGCCGGTTCTCAAGGCCAAGCTCAAGCGCTTTGAGTTCTTCGCGAAAGCGCTCCCGCTGCTTGGAGGTCAGTGCGAGCCCAAGACCGCGCGGCTTGCCGCGGCGCAAGGCGAGCGACAGGTTCTGCTCGATGGTGAGGTTTGGCGCGGTGCCGGCCATCGGATCCTGAAAGACACGGCCGATGTATTTGGCGCGCTGGTACTCCTTCAGACGGTTGACTCGCTGCCCGTCGACCTCGATATTGCCCGAGTCGACCGTGTATCGGCCCGAAACGGCGTTGAGCAGCGTCGACTTACCGGCACCGTTCGAGCCGATGACGGTCACGAAGTCACCCTCGTTGAGGTTCAGGCTGAGGTCGACAAGCGCCTTGCGCTCGTTGACGGTGTTCGGGAAAAAGGTCTTACTGATGTTGCTGATCTCTAGCATCGTGAGCTACCTTTCTCCGGCGCTGGTCGAGGACTCCATGGCGGCAGATTTCTCGGACTCCTCGAGCCCAACAACACCAACCCCGGCAGTGAGAGCTACGTTCGGGTCAGAGTCCGACCGCGGTGCGGCGCGACCCCCGCGCCCTCTGAGCGACGGTATGCGTTTCAAGAAGCCCCAGCGCGGCAGCAGCAGCGCTGCCACAACAAGCACCGCGGTGATGAGCTTCATGTCGTTGGGGTCGAGGCCTGCCATCAGCGCCAAGAAGATGATCATGCGGTAGAGCACAGCACCAAAGACCACGGCGAAGCTCGCGAGCCAGATGAAGCGCTGCCCGAACACGGCCTGGCCGAGAATCACGGACGCGAGGCCAACAAGAATCAGGCCGATACCCATGCTGATGTCGGCGAAGCCCTGGTACTGCGCGATGAAGGCACCGCAGAGCGCGACGAGGCAGTTGGAGACGGCGAGGGTCAGGATCGTGGTGCGGTCGGTGCTCACACCGAAGCTGCGAATCATGGGTCCGTTGTCGCCGGTCGCCTGAATAGCGAGGCCGAGGTTGGTCGACAGCAACCAGTCAACGAACAGTTTGAAAATCATGACCCCGATAAAGAGGATGAGCACACCGACCCAGGTGCCGAGCAGACCGGCCTCTTTCATGGGGGTGAACACAGTGTCTGCGCGCAGCAGCGGCAGGTTGGCAGCGACGGCCGATCCTTCTTTTGCCGTGCCCATAATGCGCAGGTTGACTGACCAGAGCGCGATCATGGTCAGAATACCGGCCAGCAGGCCGTCGATTTTGCCCTTGGTGTGTAGCAGCCCCGTGCAGACACCGGCGAGCGCCCCCGCCGCACCGCCAGCAATGGTGGCGATAACGGGGTTTTGACCGTTTGTGATTAGCGCGGCAGCGACCGCGGCGCCCATTGTGAAGCTCCCGTCAACCGTCAGGTCAGGGAAGTTGAGGACACGGAATGTGAGATAGACCCCGAGGGCCATCACTCCGTAAATGAGCCCGAGCTCGAGTGCACCAATCATGAACTGGTCTTTCTATGTTGCGTCGAATGGAGTGGTTGGTCTGCTGGGTGGGCCGAGCGAGCGCCCTCCCACCCAGCAGATCGAACAACTATCCGACAGTGTCGGCCTTATCGAGGATATCCTTCGGGATCGTCACACCCATGCGCTTCGCGGCGTCGGGGTTGACCACGTAGGTGAACTCCTTCGAAACCTCAACGGGCATGGTTGCGGGATCCGCGCCGTCCTGCAGAATCTTCAGTGCCATCTCGCCGGTCTGGTGACCAAGCTTGGTGTAGTCGATTCCGAGTGTCGCAACAGCGCCACCCTCGACCGTGCCCGACTCGGCACCAATGATCGGGATCTGCTTCGTCTCTGCGACCTGCACCAGTGCGGAGATGCCCGACACGACGGTGTTGTCGGTCGGTACGTAGAACGCGTCAACGTCACCGAGCGACTCAGCGGCCTGCGCGATGTCGTTTGCGGTGGTGACGGTTGCTTCCTTGATCTCAAGACCAAGACCCTTCGCGGCCTCCTTCGCGGCCTTTACCTGCACCTCAGAGTTCACCTCACCCGAGCTGTAGACGATGCCAACGGTCTTTGCGTCGGGAACGATCTCCTTCAGCAGCTTCAGCTGATCCTCGATCGGAGCAGCATCGCTCGTACCGGTCACGTTGCCACCGGGCTTGTCGTTGGACTTCACGAGCTCGGCCGACACAGCATCGGTCACGGCGGTGAACAGAACCGGCTTGTCGGTGATCGCCTGCGCGGCTGCCTGCGCAGCGGGGGTTGCCACCGCGAGCACCAGGTCTGAACCACCGGACGCGAAGCCCTGTGCCATGGTGACGGCGGTTGCCTGCTCACCGTTTGCGTTCTTTACGTCCCACTTGACGTCAACGCCGGCATCTTTGAATGCGTCCTGGAAGCCCTTGGTTGCGGCATCAAGAGCGGGGTGCTGCACCAGCTGAATAACCCCAATCGAGTACGACTTCGCGCTGTCATCGGTCTTACCCTTGTCATCGCCGCTGCTGCTGCAGCCCGCGAGAACAAGTGCACTGGCCGCCGCGAGGGCGAGACCTGCTGCAAGCTTTCGTTTCTTCATAGTGACTCTTCTCCTAACTGGTATTGCGGATGTATTTCAGGAAATCAAGGAAGGTTCGTTTAGTCTTGCCGCGCTCAGAATAGCGGCGATAAAGCCATCGTTCATCTCGGGCGTGCCGATGGTGACCCGAATACCGTCTCCTGGGAAGGCGCGAGCAACGATACCGCGTTCACGCAGCGCCTCGTCAATCGCCACAGTGTTTGCTCCCGTGCGCAGCCAAATGAAGTTGCCCCTGGAGTCGAACACCTCCAGGCCGCCCTCGCGGAGCGCTGCCAGCACCCGGGAACGTTCCTCGCGGATAAGGTCGATGCGATCCTGCAGTTCTTCTTCGGCGTCAAGCGAGGCGATCGCGGCTGTTTGCGCGAGCGCGCTCACTCCGAAGGGCACGGCGACACGGCGCAGGTTCGCGGCGACCTCTTCGTGAGCCACCGCATAACCGACCCGCAGCCCCGCCAGGCCGTACGCCTTCGAGAAGGTGTGCAGCACGGCAACGTTGTCGTAGTTTCTGAAGAACTCGAGGCCGCTGGCCGAATCGGGGTCGTCGTCGAAGTGTGTGTAGGCCTCGTCAATAACAACGAGGATGTCGCTGGGCACACGGTCTAGAAATGACTGCATCTCGTCGCGGGTCACCACGGCGCCGGTCGGGTTGTTCGGTGTGCACACGAGGATCAGTCTCGTGCGCTCGGTGATCGCGGCAAGCATGGCGTCGAGGTCGTGCCGGTCGTCCGTGGTGAGTGGCACCGGCACGGGAGTCGCCCCGGCAACCCGCACCAAAATCGGATACGCCTCGAACGAGCGCCACGCGAACATCACTTCGTCGCCCTCGCCTGCACACGCGTGAATCAGCTGGGCGGCAACCTCAACGGATCCGGCACCCACGGCAACCTCTTCGGGCCTCACATCGAGGTGACGCGCGATGCGTTCGACCAGATCCCGAGCCGACATGTCTGGGTACAGGTTGAAGGAACCGGCCTGCTCACGAACCGTCTCAAGCACGGACGCCAGTGGAGGGTACGGGTTTTCGTTCGATGAGAGCTTGACCGCGTTCGGGATCGACTTGCCCTGAACGTATGCAGGGAGCGACGCGACGACTTCTCGCTGGTACACCATTGTGCCTTCTGTATCCTTAAGCTTCGTTGCTGAGGGGGAAGCGTGCGGGCCTCATCGCCGCCGCTTTCCAGCAGTTTAGTGTTGCGCCAAACACTTGTGAGGGCAAAGCAGCAATCTGATAGACAAATCGTTACCTTTTGGATGCGAGGGCGCCGGATTGTCACGATTTAGACCGTTTAAGGGCCCACCTTGCACGGTTCAATGACCTGGCAAGGTGGGCCCGGGTGATCGCGCCTATTACGCCTTTGCGCGCCTGCGGCGCGTTGCGTAGAGCGAGATACCGCCCGCGGTCAGCAATGCCGCAACGAGCGCACCGATGCCGACAGACTGCTCAGCACCGGTTGTGGCGAGCGGATCGTTGGGTTTCGTGATGCCCTCGGGCGGAATCACCTTGGGCGGTCCCGCTTCGAACTCCACACTCGCAAGTGCACTCGTGTTGCCAGCGACATCGGTTGCGCGAATCGCGACGCTTGTGGCGTCGGCGCCAATCGGCAACGTTCCACGAATCACGTCACCACTCGCGAGCGCCGCGGTCATCCCAGCTGTGGCCGCCGGAGCTGCCGCTTCAAACGAGGTCCACTTGCCCTTCGGCAGCAGGCGATACTCAATGGAGTCGACACCCGAGGTTTCGTCCTTAGCCGACACCGACACAGTTCCGCGCGTGACGCTGCTCGCGGTCGCGGTGAGTGTCGGCGCAATGGAGTCGATCTTCACCTCGTGGGTGGCTTCGCCGACGTTACCTGCCCCGTCAGTCGCGTGGGCCTTGAACGCGGTTGTTCCCTCGGCGGCCACCGTGACGGGCGCCGCGTAGGCACTCCAGGTGGTGTCGTCGAGTGAGTATTCAAGGTCGGGCGCCTGGTCAACCTCGTCACGAGCGGTCACGATCAGATCTACCGGGCCGGTGTACCAACCCGAAACCGGTGCCGCTTTGTTCGTCGTGATCGACACCGCGGGGGCTGTCTTATCGAGGATCAACGGGATCTCAACATCGGTTTCACCCGCGATGGTCTTGCCGAGTGTGGCACCAACGGCTCCGTTCGTGGCAACAGCCGCAACGTCGCAGTCAACGTGCGGGGCGAGCGCCGAGGCAACACCCTCGTCGTTAGTGGTGCCGACCTTACGCCAGCCATCATCGTCACCGCACGACATAGCAACGGGAACACCCTCGGCCTTGCCGCCGTTTTCGTCGGTGACCTTCACGTTCACGGTGTTCAGCGAGGCACGGAAGGCGGATCCACCGATCAACTCCGAGGCGATCCCCAGACGATCCTGCGAGATGTTATCGATGGTGTCGGAAGGCTTGTGGTACGTCGGCTCGAGCACAATAGAGGTCGGCTTCGACCAGTACATCCAGCTGAACACGGCGGCGTCAATGCCAACGTCGCGGAACGACTGGTGATCACTCCGGCCAACATACCCACGGTTCATCGCACCGCGATCGGTGTGCTCGGAAACGGCGTTCGCCTGGTTCAGCACCTTGTTGTCGTCATCATTCTCGTCGACGGAGAGACCCCAGAACTCGGTGGGCTGCGAAGCGGTTCCCGCGAACGAGGTGCCAGCCATGTCCATGTTCCAAGCGCCGTAGGTACGTGCGATCTCCTCGGGGGTCAGGCTCTGCGCATGGAATTTCGAGCCGACCACACCCTTCTCTTCGGCACCCCAGGCCCCAACACGAATCTCGGTGTCGAGTGAGTACTTACTCATGATGCGCGCGGTCTCGAGCATAATGCCAACACCAGACGCGTTGTCGCTCGCGCCGGGGCTGCCCACAACGGAGTCGATGTGCGAGCCGATGTACACGATCGGGGCGGTGCCGTTCGTGTCGCCAACGGCCGGGCGAACACCGACCACGTTGGAGCTTGTAGTGCGGCTCTGCTCGGTCTTGATGCTGAGTGTCAGAGGGCCGGTCGCCAGGAGTTCCCTGATCCTCGCCCCCTGACCCGACGCTGCCCCGAGCACCTGAATGCCGGCCGCCGCGGCGGGAACGGTGCCAGGGTTTGCGAGCGAGCTATTGTCGGTGGTCATCGTGAAGATGATGCCCGCGGCACCAGCCGCCACCAGGTCGGTGATGATGGCGTTGCGCGTCGCCGCGGTTGCGTTCCAATCGACCAACACAAACTTGCCGTTCACGGCGGCGGGCGTAATAGTCGCGCCGGATCCAATATCGGCTACCTCCGCGACTACTGGTGCGCCCGATCCGGTGAAGAGTGCGTTCGCGGCGGGGCGATACTGCCAGCTCACCTGCAACCCCGTGTCCCGACTTGGCGTCACATTGGCGTATGTCGACGCGCTCACCGGGAACGTTTCGACCTCGGTCGTGAAGCCGTACGACTCGAGCTGCGACTTCACGTACTGGATACCGGCGTCTTCCGCGGCCGTTCCCGCAACACGAGGGCCGATGTCGACGGCGAGGTGGCGAACGTGCTCAAACGCGTTGGCGGCGTTGGCCTGGCTCGCGTACTCCTTCACGTAGTCGGGCAGGTAGGTGTTTGAGGCGATTGCCTCGGCCGCGCCCGGCGGCGTGTAGGGCGCCGCGAGCGCGGTGGTCGAGGTAAACGCAAGCGGAACAATGATGACGGCGGCCCCCACGGCGCCGAGAATTCTGTTCCGTCCCCTGGCCTTCGACCGAGATGGATTGAGTAAATGCATGAACGTGCTGTCCTCTCTGACAAACGTGCTGAGTGTTCTCGTGCTCCATCCGGGTCAGCCGTCGTGGCTGGGCGCCGGGCTCGCCTATGAGCCGTGGCTATCACTCGCGAACGGGTAGTTACGAGTGAGTGGGTGCGATATGCGGGATGGGGGCGTACGTCTTTCGGTGCGTGCGCACCGTTCCGACACTATCGAATTGGCCCATGTTGCGCTCGCCCGTGGCAGTTTGTCAGGCGAATACTGTCGTTTTGTCTGCCCGCGCAGCCCGGCCAGTCCGGTCCCGCCCGGCCCAGCCAGCCCGGCCCAGCCCAGCCCAGCATTTGCGGGTCACTTTTGTGCGCTAAAACCTCGTTTAGTGCACAAAAGTGACCCGCAAACGGCAGGCCAGGAGGCAACTAAGCGCTTGGCCACTCACCGAGCACAAGGTTCTCTGGCCGTTCACCCGCCTGCAGATGCGCAATCTGGCGCCGGATCAGCGAGACCATTCGCGGCAGCATCGCGCTTGAATCGCCACCAACGTGCGGGGTAATGAGGGTTCCAGGGCAGTCCCACAGTGGGTGATCTTCGGGCAGGGGCTCGGGATCGGTCACGTCGAGCGCCGCACGCAGGCGGCCCGCACGCAGCTCGGCAACGAGGGCGTCGGTGTCGACCACGGCACCCCTGGCGACGTTCACGAGCAGGGCACCGTCGGGCATGGCGCCGAGGGCTTCTGCGTTCATGAGCCCCTTCGTTTCTGATGTGAGGGGTACCGCAAGAATGACAACATCTGCGTCTGCGAGCGCACCGTGGAGCGAATCAAAGCCGAGCACCTGCACCGTCTCGCCGGCGAGATTCTTTTCTTCGCGGGCCGTGCGCGCGAGCCGCGTGATCGCCACCTCAAACCCGGCGAGCCGTGCCTCGATGGCCTTTGAAACTCCGCCGTATCCGATCAACAGCACGCGCTTATCGGCCAGGCTTGGGAAGGATCGCAGGTCCCAACGGTGCGCCTCACCATCGAGCACAAACTCAGCGATGCCCCGCTGCGCAGCGAGCGTCAGCGCAAGAGCGAGCTCGGCGGTTGAGGTCTCGTGCACGGTCGCGGCGTTCGCGAGCGGAATGCCCTCTGGCAGATAGCGATCGACACCGTTGTAGCCGATCGACTGCCACTGCACGAGCTGCACATCGATGTTGGCGAGGAGATGGAACTCCTTCGCGCCACCCCAGTAGGGCGGCACCACGACGTCGATGCGCTCGCTCGGAGCTGGCCCCTCGAGATCCCAATCGACGAAAGTGACGCCGGGCTGATCCGCCAGAGCCTCGCGCAGCCCGGGGTCACTCGGCAGGGAAACAATCAGCTCAGTCATGCATTCGAGTGTAGCGATGGGCGACGGGACTCAGTTCGAACGCGCAGCGGCCGCAGCCACCCGAGCGGCGATCCCATCAATGATCAGCTCAAGACCGCGCTCAAAGACCTCGCGGTTTCGCACCTCACCACTCGAGTGGTGCGGGAGGAGCGTGGCGAGCTTGCCATCCGAGTGGGCAGGATCGATCAGCACCTCGGGTGAGAGTGCGTCCAGCGCGGCACCAATGGAGAAGGCCTCAATGGCCTCGATGGTGGTGAGGATTTCCTCGTCGGGCAGCCCTGCCCGCTCGAGCGCTTCGGCCAACACCTCGTAGAAGCTCAGCGCGTCTGGCTCGTTGATAACCACCGTGATCAGGAGCTGCAGTACCCGCGGGTGACTCACGTACATGATCCAGGTCTGCTCGACCTCCCTGCGCAACGTCTCGCGCCAGTCGGCGGCTGATCTCTCTGGGCTTTTGTATTCGCTCACCATGACCTGCCGCATGGCGCGGATGATGCCCTCGCGGCCATCTACATGGTGGTAAAGAGAGGAAACACTCACGCCAAGCTGTTTCGCGAGGGGAACCACCTGGAGTTCGCGCCCGGAGTCAACGAGTTGAATTGCTGCCTGTCCGATGATCTCTTGACTCAGAAGAGCCTTGAGTGGCCTCGCCATACCAACCTCACGTTCATTGTCTGCTGCGCGTCTTGACAGATCCTCTCACAGCAGGCAAGATGAACGCGCGCATCGAAACTGTTTCGATTAATTTCGCACCCGTCGCCACCGTCGTCGAAGAAGAACTAGAGAGAACTCGTGAGCACAAACGTCTCCGCACCAGCAGCCTCTATCGAGTTGCGTCAACCGCTTACGCTGCGCAATGGCAGCGCGGTTTTTGTCGTCGCTCTCGCCAGCCTGATGATGGCAAATCTTGCCCCGTTCATCATGACAGCGCTGGGTGCACTCGGCTTCGACATTACGAGCAGCGGAAACATCCTGACCTGGGCACTACTCGCCTCCGCCGTTTCAGGTCTTGGCACGGCACGACTCGCATCGGGCAAACAGCGCAGGCCCCTCGCGTATATCGGGCTCACCGTCGCGACGATCGCGTTTGTTGCCGCAGCCGTGTTTCCCTCGCCCGGTGTTGTGGTCGGGGGCCTCATTATCGGTGGCGCGGGCGTGGGCGCAGCCATCTCAACCTCGGGTGCCGCCATTGCGGCGCTGCGCAACCCGAATCGGGTGTCGGCCGCGAGCGGTCTCACCAACCGGATTCTGGTCACCATCGTTCTCGCGGTGATCCCGCTTCTCGGCATCACTCAGGGCAGTGTCTTCGGAACACTCGCCCTCATCTCACTGGTTGCCCTCGCATTCGCCGCTTGGCTTCCCGATTCTCCCGAGCACGCCGAACCGGTCGACGTCACGGCAACGCTGCGTATCGCCGAGCCGCGCCGCATCACGATCGCGGGCTTCGCGCTGCTCCTCATCTTTCCCATCTGGGGCGCGAGCGAGGATGCCATCTGGACCATGGCTCCCGTTCTGGGCGATGCCGTCGGGCTCGGTGACCAGCAGCTCGGGTTCACGCTCAGCCTCGCCGCAGCGAGCGGCATCATCGGCATGTTTCTTGTCGCGCTCTTCGGCGATCGCATGGGACGAGCCGTGCCACTCGCCATCGCACTCGTACTGGGTGGCACTCTCAAAATCTGCATCGGTTTCACCGCCGACCCGACAGTGCTCGCCGTGCTCATCATCTGCGTCAACACAATCTACGCTTTCGCGTTTGCGCTCTTCATCGCCACCTCGGCGGGGCTCGACGCTCGCGGCCGCTGGTCTGGCCCACTTCTGGGCGCTTACCTCGTGGGCTCAAGCTTCGCCCCGCTTCTCGGCGGGGCACTCACCGAGGCGTTCGGCATTCGAATCTTCACACTCGGTGCCGGGCTTGTGAGCTTTCTCATCATCGTGCCGACCGTGCTCATCGCCCGCGTTTCGGTGGGAGCTGAAAAGGCACTGGCGCGATCCTCAACCTCCACCTCTGCCTGATCACAAGCTACGCACGGCTGCGCACCGTTCAGCGCCGATAACATCGAACCATCTCAGCACCACGAAAGCGGGTTTCCAATGACTGCACCCACCACGATCTACCGTAACGCCCAGGTCTTCACCGGCGAGGCCGCGCTGAAACCGCGCGACAGTTTTGCGGTGCGGGGGGACAGTATCCTTGCCGCTGGCGACCTTGACGCCGTGCGACTCGCAGCGGGTGCAGACGCGGCTGGAGCAAACACTGTCGAGGTGGATCTTGGCGGCGCGTTTGTGAGCCCCGGCATTATCGAGGGCCACGCCCACATGCTCATGCTTGGCGAGTCACTCGACAAGGTGCAACTGCGGGCCTGCAACACCGTCAAGGAGGTACAGGATCGCCTCGCGGCTGCCCACGCGGCGAATCCGGGCGCCGCGCAGATTCTCGGCACCAGCTGGCGCTTCGACATCTTCGCAGAGGGTGAGCGCCCAACCGCCGCGTTGATCGACGCTGTCATCCCAGATGTACCGGTGTTCATGGACGCAAACGACCTGCACTCGGTGTGGGTGAACTCGGCGGCGCTCAAGGTCATGGGCATCACACGCGACACCCCCGATCCCATCGGAGGCGAGGTTGTGCGCGACGAGAACGGTGACGCTACCGGCTTCTTGCTCGAATCGGCCGCGATCAAGTACGTCTGGGCCTACCTGGAATCGGTCGCGAGTGATGCCGACCGCGATCGCTTTCTTGAGAACGCCTTCAGTGCGTACCTTGAAACCGGAGTCACGGGAGCCACCGAGATGGCGTTTGGTCCGGCTGATCTCGCAACCTATCGCCGTCGCCTTGACCGCGACGGTCGGCTGCCATTTCTGGTCAACGCGCACTGGCTGCTCACGGCGTCGGGCAACCCCAAGGCCGACCTCGCCGCAATCGCCGAGGTCGCACAGATCCGCGATGAGGTCGCCGCGCAGTACGGCGACAAGTGGCTGCGGATCGCCGGCGTAAAGTTCATTCTCGATGGCGTCATTGACGCCTGCACCGCTGCCATGCGCGCGCCCTACGCCAATGGCGCCCTGCCCGAGGCGATCTGGACACGCGAGTTCGCGCTGCCCGTCGCAGTCGCGGCCGACGCAGCAGGGCTGCAGCTCGCGCTGCACGCGATCGGTGACGAGGCGAGCACGATCGCCCTCGACATGGTGCAGGAGTGCATTCGTGTCAACGGCCCACGAGCCGACCGTCGCGCCCGCGTCGAGCACCTGGAATCGGTCGCCGACGACACAATCGCGCGCATGGCCGCGCTCGGTGTGACCGCCTCGATGCAGCCGGTGCACTGCGACCCCGCGGTGCTCGACAACTGGCAGGCAGTGCTCGGCGACGAGCGTGCGCACTCCGGTTTTCCGTGGCACAAGTTCCGCGAGGCTGGTGTGGCCCTCGCACTCGGCACCGATGCCCCGACGGCACCGCACGAGGCGCCCGACAACCTCTTCATCGCCCTGACCGCGAAGTCTTCGATCGACCGCTCCCGCAGCGCCTACCAGCCGCAGCGTGTGTTCACCCCGGCGGATGCCGTGGAAGCCATGACACTCGGCCCCGCGTTCGCGACTCACCGCGAGGATGAGCTCGGACGCATCGCCGCCGGCTACCGAGCGAACGTGATTGTATGGACCGCAAATCCGCTGACCGACGCCCCCGAAGCCCTGCTCGACTCGGCCGCAGCGCTCACGATCGTCGATGGTGAGGTCGCATTCACGGCGGCTGGGTGACGCCTGACGCATTACACGGCAGAATGGGGTCATGAGTAGCGAAGAGCAGAGTGCGACGGGCCCCACCGAGTTCAGCTTTGTTGACGCGGACGGCATTGAAATCTTCTGCTATCGCTGGGACGCGGCGGATCCAATAGGTGTCGTGCAGATCTCGCACGGTGTGGGCGAGCACGCGAAACGCTATGACGCCTTTGCTCGGGCACTCGTCGGGGCAGGGTTCACCGTCTACGCCGACGATCACCGCGGTCACGGCGAGACCGGGCGCGCGCAGTGGGGTGGCGACATCGCCCGTCTCGGGCGTCTTGGGCCCGGCGGACTTCGGGCCACGGAGCGCGCGATCCTGCAGCTCACTGGGCTGATTCGGGATCGGCACCCCGGTTTACAGCTCATCATGTACGCGCACTCGTGGGGCTCTCTGATGGCGCAGCGGATCCTGAACGAACACCCGCGCGCCTGGGACGCGGTGGTGCTCTCGGGCAGCACACTTCGCACGTTCAAGCACATGGAGAGCGGTGACCTGAACAAGCGCTGGGCCGGGCCCGAGGCAAACGGCAACGAGTGGCTCAGCCGCGATCCCGCCGTGGCACAGGCGTTTGCTAGCGACCCGCTGTGCTTCCCGGCAGACATCTTGAAGCTCTTCGGTGTTGCCGACGGGCTGCGTCTCTTCGGCAGGCCCGCGGCGGGGCTCGCCCCCGAGATTCCGATGCTGCTGATCTCGGGAACCGATGATCCCGTTGGCCGCAACGACGGGGTGCGTCACCTCGCCGATGCCCTTCGCAAGCGCGGAGTCCGTGAGGTGGCAGTCAAGCTCTACCCGGGAGCGAGGCACGAGACGTTGAACGAGACGAATCGCGACGAGGTGCAGGCCGACATCATCACCTGGATGCTGGAGCAGGTTAACGGGTAGCTGCAAACCCTCCCACTGACCGCCCGTTCGGCGTACGCTAGGGCCATGAGCATGCACGGAGAATACAAGGTGCCCGGCGGCAAGCTAGTCGTCGTAGATTTCGAATTGAGCGACGGTCAGATCCACGATTTCCGCCTCTCGGGTGACTTCTTCCTTGAGCCCGACGACGCCCTCGAGTGCATCAACGCGGCCATCGAGGGCATGAGCCCGAACGGCACAATCGAGGAGTTCAGCGAGGCGATCCACACTGCCCTGCCGAGTGAGGTGCACCTGCTCGGGTTCACTCCCGATTCGGTGGGTGTGGCGATCCGGCGTGCCGTCACAGGGGCGGCCCACTGGCGCGACTATGACTGGCAGATCCTGCACGAGCCACCGATCTCACCCATGCTGAACGCGGCCCTCGACGAGGTGCTGACGGCGGCGGTCGGCGAGGGGCTGCGCGGGCCAACACTTCGCATTTGGGAGTGGAACGAGCCTGCGGTGTTTATCGGCAGCTTTCAGTCCGTCAAGAACGAGGTCGACGAAGAAGAGGCCGCAGCGCACGGGGCCAAGATCGTGCGGCGCATCTCGGGTGGCGGCGCCATGTTCATGGAACCCGCCGCGAGCATCACCTACGCGCTCTACGTACCTGGGGAACTCGTGCGCGGCATGACGTTCGCCGACTCGTACGCGTACCTCGACGAGTGGGTCATTGAGGCCCTGAAGGCGCTCGGCATCGACGCCGTTTACAAGCCGCTCAACGACATTACGAGCCCGCAGGGCAAGATCGGCGGCGCTGCGCAGAAGCGACTCGGCTCCGGCGCAGTGCTCCACCACGTCACCATGGCGTACGACATGGACGCAGAGGCCATGACCAAGGTGCTTCGCATCGGGCGAGAGAAGCTGTCAGACAAGGGCACGGCGAGCGCACAGAAGCGGGTGGATCCGCTGCGTTCCCAAACAGGCCTCCCGCGCGAGACGATCGTCGAGAAGATGATCGAGGTGTTCCAGCAGCGTCACGGCGGCGTGATGGGCGAGGTTACCGAGGGCGAGTGGGACGCGGCCGAGCGGCTCGTCGAGCAAAAGTTTGCGACGGAGGAGTGGCTTCGGCGGGTGCCGTAGGGCCCTGATTCCGAAGCAAGCTACACATGCACACCCGTTGTGTATGTGAGTCATCTCGCGTACCCTGACACTATGGCAACTCTTGAGAAACGGGTACAGGTGCTCTTTGATCCTGAGCAATATGCCGCTCTGGAAGCGGAGGCGCGGGCACGCAATATAAGCGTGGGTGCCCTTATTCGCCTGGCCACCGACCAGCTACTCGACACGCAGCGGAATGACGCCCGGCAGGGCCTCAGAGACATGTTCGCAAGGGCAGCTGAAGACGAAAAGCGAAACAACTACCCTCCCTTTAATTGGGAGGAAGCGCAGGCAGCTTACGAACACGAGACGGATCCGTTCTATCGCGAGGCCCAAAACAAGGGAGACCTCGCAGCATGAGTGTGGCAGCCATGGAAGATGCTGTGCTCATTGATGCCGCCACGGCACTCTACGCGTTAAGCCCGAGCGATCCACGAAGCGCTTCCTGTCAAGCAAAGCTGCTGGACCTTGCTTCTGGGAAGAGCCGTGGGTACATCAGCACGGAGATGGTTCAAGAAGTTGTGTTCCATCGCATGCGAAGGACCCAAAACCGCGCACAGTCGATCGAAGAGGGCCGCGGGCTCATTCGGTCATTCACGGTTCTGAAGTTTGACGATGAAGTGCTCGACACCTCTCTTAACCTCATCGAACAGCTACCAAACGTGCGCGGCCGCGATGCGGTGCATGCGGCGACCGCGCTTATCTACGGCATCCCGAAGATCCTGTCTCCTGATAAAGATTTCGACCAGATTCCCGGAGTTACGCGAATCGACCCCCTCGCGAGCCAAGACAGCTGACCTACACCGTCAGAACCACCTTGCCCGTGGTCTTGCGACCCTCGAGCGCACGGTGCGCATCTGCAGCGTCTTCCAGGGGGAAGCGCGCGCCGATCCTGATATCGAGATCACCCGCCGCAATCGCGTCAAAGAGATCGCCGTAGCGCCACGCGCGCTCCTCGGAGTTGCGCAAGAAGTGGCCAAGCGAGGGCCTAGTGATCGAGAGGGATCCGCCCGCGTTCAGCCGCTGCAATTCGAACGGCGGCACCGGACCACTCGCCCCACCAAAGAGAACCATCTCGCCGCGCACTCGCAAAGATTTGAGCGACTCGTCGAAGGTGTCTTTGCCTACACCGTCGTAAACCACCGCAACCCCTTCGCCTCCCGTGAGCTCGCGGGCGCGCTCCGCGAAGCCCTCGTAGTCCATAGCAACCTCGGCGCCAGCACCGAGGCTCAGCTCTCGCTTCTCGCCTGTCGACACGGTGGTGAGCACACGAACTCCACGCGCGGTCAGGATCTGAGTCAGCAGCAGCCCCACACCGCCCGCGCCAGCGTGCACGAGCACGGTGTCACCTTTCTGCGGGTGCGATGCAGAGGTTGCGAGGTAGTGCGCGGTCAGCCCCTGAAGGGGCAGCGCGGCGGCGGTCTCGGCATCGATCCCGCCCGGTACTTTCACCGCGGCGTCGGCAGCGACGATGAACCGTTCGGCGTAGCTGGCCCGGGCCTCGGCGGTGGCAACGAGGTCGCCGACCTCGAAACCCGACACGCCCTCACCAACAGCCAGCACAGTCCCCGCGGCCTCGGCTCCCGGGGTGAACGGGAGTGTCATCTTATACAGTCCCGTGCGCTGGTAGGCCTCAATGAAGTTCACGCCGACCGCGGCCGTCTGCACGAGCAGTTCGCCGGGGCCGACCGCCGGATCCTGCACCTCGCCAAGTTCAAGAACCTCGGGGCCGCCAGTTTGCTTCACGGTGATTGCGCGCATGATGCGAGCCTACGACGCCTGGCTCGACTTTGCACCTGTCGGGCAACGCCGAGAGCGCGCTCTAGTGTCGAACCTGCGGTTCAGAACCGCACTCTCGATGCTGGAATGCAGGTTCGGCAACTGGACCTGCTGCTACTCCTCCGGCACACCGCCGGGAAAGTCCTCGAAGATCAAAATGGTGCGGCTGCTGCGCACCCACGGGATCTTCTGAATCCCCTCGAGCACCACGCGCCGCAGGTGGCTGTTGTCGTCGGCTCGCACAAGCAACAGCACATCGAATTCCCCTCCAACCAGCGCAATGTGCTCGACCTCTTCTATGGCCCCCAGGGTGGAGCGGATCTCCTTCCAGCCCGTCTGGTCAATCTGCAGCGTCACATAGGCCGAGGCGTGCGCACCCGCTCGCACCGGATCGGTCTGCACCGTGAAGTTCACAATGACCCCGGAGTCGACCAGCCGCTTTACCCGCGCGTGCGCTCCGGCCCGCGAAATGTGCACGGCCTCCGCAAGCGACGTCATTGATACTCGCGCGTCTTCGCGCAGCACCTCGAGAATTGCCCGGTCAATGTCATCGACGCTCATCTGTCGCACCTCACACTTCGTTGTTACCAGATGCCATTCATCCAAACTTATGGAAGCATTTCGATCAAATATACATTCCTCACGAATTCTGAGACACAAACATTCAGAACTGGGGCAGAATTATCGGCATATCGTCTTGACCAATGATTCGAGGAGGAATCGTGTCAACACCAGGCACCTCACTGCTGCCGCGAGACACTCCCGTGCAGCTGATGGACTCTGACGGCATCGTGGGGAGCGACGCCGACTACGCCCTGCCGTCCAGCGAACAGTTGTTGAGCGCGTACGCCGCTCTCGTTAACGGGCGCAGGATCAACGACCAGTGCAACGCGCTCGTGCGACAGGGGCGCCTCGCCGTCTACCCGTCGTCAAATGGGCAAGAAGCCTGTCAGGTCGCCGCGGCCCTCGCGCTCGCGGAGGGCGATTGGATCTTTCCGACCTACCGCGATTCCGTCGCCGTCATCACACGCGGCGTCGCCCCGGCCAACGCCATGGTGCTGCTGCGTGGCGACTGGCACTCCGGCTACAACCCGCACGAGCACGGCGTCGCTCCACAAGCGACACCTCTTGCAACCCAACTGCTGCACGCGGTCGGCTTCGCGCACGCCGCAAAGCTCAGGGGCGAAGACACCGTAGTGCTCGCCATGTGCGGTGACGGCGCAACGAGCGAGGGTGACTTTCACGAGGCCATGAACTTCGCGGCCGTGTTTCAGCTGCCCGTCGTGTTCTTCGTGCAAAACAACGAGTTTGCAATCTCCGTTCCGCTGTCGCGCCAGACCGCGGCCCCCTCGCTCGCCCACAAGGCGATCGGTTACGGCATGCCCGGCCAGCGGGTCGACGGCAACGATGTTGCAGCTCTCCTCGCGGTGCTGAACGAGGCGGTGGATCGCGGCCGCTCCGGTGGCGGACCCAGCCTTGTCGAGGCCCACACCTACCGCATGCTCGCGCACACCAACGCTGACGACGACACCCGGTACCGCGAGCGCGAAGAGGTGCAGGCGTGGGTCGCGCGGGATCCGCTGACCCGCATGCAGACCTACTTGACCGGTGCAGGCCTGCTCGATGACGCAGCCGAAGCGTCCCTGGCAGAGGATGCCGAGGGGATCGCGGCAGAGCTTCGAGAGGTCATGAACGCGGAACCCGAGCTCGATCCCGAGCAGCTTTTTGCCCACGTGTTTGCCGAGCGCCCCGCAACCCTCGACGCCCAGTGGGCGCTGCTGCAAGACGAAATCGAGCGAACGGAGCACAGCGCATGAGTACCGCAACCCTGCCCAAGCAGACCGGATCCGCACCCGCAGCAGCGACCCAGAATGCCACACCCGCAAGCTCTGTCGCTGACGCACCCACCGATCACCCGCGCAGTGCTCCCGTCGTCGAGACTATGACCATGGCCGCCGCGCTCAATCGTGCGCTCGCGGATGCGCTTATTGAAGACGAGCGTGTGCTGATTTTCGGCGAAGATGTCGGCGCACTCGGCGGTGTCTTCCGCATCACCGACGGACTCACCGCCCGCTTTGGCGAGAACCGCTGCTTCGATACGCCGCTGGCCGAGTCGGGGATCGTCGGCACCGCTGTTGGCATGGCGATGAACGGACTTGTTCCCGTTGTTGAGCTGCAGTTTGACGCCTTTGCGCTGCCCGCGTTCGAGCAGGTCGTCAGCCACGTCGCCAAACTCGGCAACCGCACGCGCGGCGACGTGCGACTGCCCCTTGTTATTCGCATTCCCTACGGCGGCGGGATCGGCGGCGTCGAGCACCACTGCGACTCGTCTGAGGCCTACTACACGCACACACCCGGGCTCACCGTGGTGTCACCGTCGACTCCGCAGGAGGCCTACTCGCTGCTGCGCGCCGCGATTGCATCGCCGGATCCCGTGGTGTTTTTGGAGCCGAAGAAGCTGTACTGGTCGAAGGGTGTTGTCGATACCTCGGTGACCGCGGAGTTGCGACAGGCTCAGGTGATCCGCGAGGGCAGTGACCTGACGCTGATTAGTTACGGGCCGTCAGTACCGATTGCGCTGGAGGCCGCCGAGGCCGCCACTGCCGAGGGGCGGAGTGTGCAGGTCATTGACGTGCGCACGCTGACGCCGTTTGATGACGCGACGGTCATGGAGGCCGTGCGCGGCACCGGACGCGCCATTGTGATCGCCGAGGCACCCGGGTTCGCGAGTGTTGCGTCCGAGATTCAGGCGCGCGTGTTCGAGCAGTGCTTTGAGTATCTCGAGGCACCCGTGCGTCGGGTGACCGGCTTCGATACACCCTTCGCTTCGCCGAAGTTTGAGCACTGGTATCTGCCCGACGTGGATCGGGTGCTCGACGCCATCGACACACTTCACTGGGAGGACTGAGACATGACCACGCAGGTATTTCGTCTCCCCGATCTTGGCGAAGGCCTCACCGAGGCGGCGCTCGTGCGCTGGATGGTCGCCGTGGGCGACACCATCAAGATCGACCAGGCTATCGCCGAGGTCGAGACCGCCAAGAGCATCGTCGAGTTGCCCTCGCCCTATGCCGGCACTGTCATCGCCCTGCACGGCGAAGAGGGCGACACCATTCTGACCGGGGCGCCCGTACTTGAGGTGTCGTCTGGTGTGGAGCCTGGCGCTGGGACTGCCGCTGGGTCTGCCACCATGGCCGGTTCCGAGGCTTCAGAACGCAGTCACACGAACGACGAACACGAGGCCTATCGCAAAGAGGAGCAAGCCGGATCGGGCAACGTGTTGATCGGGTACGGCACCGGGGCCGGGCCAGCGAAGGGTCGGCGGAAGCGTCGGGGGGCCGGAGCAGCGCCTCGCGCCTCGCGCGAAGGGGCTGGCGGAAGCGTCGCCTCGGCTGGCTCCCCCGCGCCCGACGAGGGAGTTACGCCCGAATCAAGCACCACGACGTCTCGAACCGTCGCCGTGCGGTCACCGATTGTGCGCCGCCTGGCGCGCGAGCTCGGCATCGACCCGCGCTCCGTTGAACCCACCGGACTCGACGGCGCCGTCACACGCGCCGACGTGCTGCGTGCCGCCGAGGCCGGTTCGGCGGCTCCGGCTGCGGCCGCCGAAGCGCCTGGTTCAGGATCGGCCGCGATCCCGAACCAACACCCCACGGGCCCGCTCAAGGTGCTGCGCACCGAGCGCTTCACCCCGCTGCGCAAGGCGGTCAGCGCGAAGCTCAGCCGCAGCCGCGCCGAGATTCCCGAGGCGACGGTGTGGGTCGATGTTGACCTCACAGAGGTGTGGGAGCTGCGACCGCGCATGGCTTCTGAGGGAGAGAAGCCACCTTCGCTCACAGCCCTCTTCGCGCGCTACACGCTGCTCGCGCTCGAGCAGTATCCGCTGCTCGCGTCGCGCTTGAGCGCGTCGGGCGATGAGATCCAGGTGTTCGACGGGGTCAGCCTGGGCATCGCCGTCGACACGGATCGGGGCCTGATGGTGCCCGTGATCCATCGCGCAGACGCCCTCAGCGTGAGCGCGCTCGATGGCTCACTTCGTGAACTCAGCCGCGTCGCGCGCGAGGGACGCACCCCTCCCGAGCAGCTGCGAGACTCGACGTTCACTCTGAACAACTACGGAGGTTTCGGGGTCGACGGATCCGCGGCGATCATCAACCATCCCGAGGTCGCGCTGCTTGGCATCGGCCGGGTACTCGAACGCCCGTGGGTGGTCGACGGCCAGATTGTGCCGCGCAGGATCGCCCAGCTCTCGCTCGTGTTCGACCACCGCGTGTGCGATGGCGGCTACGCGGCGGGGTTCTTGAGGGCGGTCGTCGACCTGTTGGAGCACCCGCTGCGGGCGTATCCGTTGGTGTAGCGCGCCCGCCCGCCCGTGCGCTTCTCGGGCCGGCGCTCCGCCGCCCCGCAATTGCAGGCAAGGTCAGTAACCTGTGGCAAGGATCTTCACGCGGAGGTTTCCTTGCCACAGGTTACTGACCTTGCCACTACTCAGGCTCAGCGCCCGAGTTGGGCGTCACCGCATCAAACACCAAGCCTTCGCTGCTCAGCTTCGCGGTCCCAATCCCAACCCTGCCCCTGCCCCTACCCCTCGCTGAGAAGCCATGGTCTCGTCGAGAGGCCATCCCAATTCATGGCCTCTCGACGAGTCCATAGCTTTTCGACGGGGATGGCGCGGAGGGGTCGGCGTGGAGGGGCGGCGCAAGGCGCGGGGCCCGGCGCCCGGGGACGCCAGGGACCCCAGGGCAGCAGTAGCGAAGGATCCCAACCCCTACTGCGGCACAACCTCATTGGACCGCGTGTTGAGCGCCACACCCTTCGGATCCTTCACGAACGACACCGCAACCAGCGAGATGATCGTGACGCCGAGAATGTAGAGGCCAATGGTCCACGACTGGCCCGTCGACTTGAACACGAGGTCTGCGATCATCGGCGCAAAGGCCCCGCCAAAGATCGCACCGATCGCGTAGCCGATCGAGACACCCGAGTAGCGCACGTCAGCGGGGAACATCTCCGAGTACAGTGCCGCCTGCGGTCCGTACGAGAGACCCAGCCCGACCGTCATCAGGAACAGCGCGAGGAAGTACATGAAGATGTCGCCTGTGTCGATCAGGAACCACATCGGGATGGCCCAGATCCCGAGCAGCACGTAGCCGATCTGGAAGGTGCGCACGCGCCCGATGCGGTCCGAGAGGATGCCACCGTAGAGCGTGAACCCGAGCCAACCGAACGAGGCGAGGGTGGTCGCGAGCAGCACGGGTGGGCGCTCGAGACCGAGGCCGCCCTCGGCAACGGGACGCGTCGCGTACGCCGCGAAGAAGGCGATGAGCAGGTAACCGGCCGCGTTGTTCGCAATGAAGATGAGTGCTGCTTGAATGACCTGCTTGGCGTGCTTTGCGAAGAGCGTCTTGAGCGGAGTCGCCGACTCACCCTTGCGCTGCTGCAGCTCCTTGAACACGGGCGACTCTTCGACCGCACGGCGAATGAAGTAACCAACAAGAATCAGCACGATCGAGAACAGGAACGGGATTCGCCAGCCCCAAGCAAGAAACTGCTCTTCGCTAAGCACAGTGGTGATGACCCACATCGTGGCGGTGGCGAGGATCATCCCAAGCGGCACACCGATCTGCGGATAGGCACCAAAGAATCCACGCTTGTTCGTGGGAGCGTGCTCGACAGACATCAGCGCGGCACCACCCCACTCGCCACCGGCAGAGAAGCCCTGCATCACGCGAAGCAGGATCAGCAGCACGGGTGCGGCGATCCCGATCTGGGCATACGTGGGGAGCACACCGATAAGCGCGGTTGAGATGCCCATGAGAATCAGGGTGAGCACAAGCATGCGCTTGCGCCCGAGCTTGTCGCCGAGGTGACCCGCGACAATCGCACCGAGCGGGCGGAAGAGGAAGGAGATGCCGAGGGAGGCCCAGGCGACAATCTGCCCGACGGTCTCACCCGCGGGGGCGAAGTAGAGCGTCGCGAAGACAGCACCCGCCGCCTGCGCGTAAATAAAGAAGTCGTACCACTCGATCGTGGTACCCACGACGGTTCCCGCGAGCACCTTGCGCTGTTCCGCTCGTCGGTCGACGGTCGTCATTGTTTCAGCAGTCATGTGAACTCCGTTGTTCTTGTGGTTGCTTGGTGATTCTTGCCGAACGTTCGGCAAGTAATGAAGCTTACACGAATCCACCGGAATTGCACGCGCAGGATCATGCGCAGCGCCTCACCCAACCCGGCCGGTGTTTGCACCGAGCACCCCAGCCGTCTATCCTGAGATGAATTACCGAACGATCAGTCACTAAATCGACTGACGCGGCAGACATGGAGGTCTATCGCCTATGCCCGAGGCATTTCTCGTAGATGGTGTTCGTACGCCCGTCGGTCGTTATGGCGGTGCGCTCGCGGGCGTTCGGCCAGACGATCTCGCAGCCCTCGTGCTGCGCACGCTCGTGGAGCGGACCGGGATCCCCGCCGGCGCCCTTGACGAGGTGATCTTCGGAGCGGCGAACCAGGCCGGCGAAGACAACCGCAACGTCGCACGCATGGCCACGCTGCTCGCGGGTCTACCCGATACCCTCCCGGGATACACAGTCAACCGCCTTTGCGCCTCGGGCATGACCGCGGTCTCGAACGCCTCGCAGGCGATTCGTGCGGGTGACGCCGAGCTGATCCTCGCGGGTGGTGTCGAGTCAATGACCCGCGCACCCTGGGTGCAGGAGAAGCCGGGCAAGGCCTGGGCGAAGCCGGGCGCACAGTTCGACACCTCGATCGGCTGGCGCTTTACCAACCCCGAGTTTTTGAAGCGCGACAAGGCAACGTTCTCGATGCCTGAGACCGCGGAAGAGGTCGCTCGCGTCGACAACATCTCGCGCGAAGACGCTGACGCCTTCGCCGTCGAGAGCCACCGCCGCGCTATCGCCGCCATCGAGGCCGGGCACTTCGCCGACGAGATTGTGCCCGTCGAGGTGTCTCTTGGCCGCGGCAAGACCCAGCTGGTCGACACCGACGAGGGCCCCCGCCCCGGCACGACCGCAGAGGTGCTCGCGGGCCTGCGTCCCGTTGTCGCGGGCGGCACAGTGGTTACCGCTGGCAACGCCTCCTCGCTCAATGACGGCGCTTCGGCACTGCTCGTTGCAAGCGGTGAGGCCGTTGAGAAATACAACTTGAAGCCGCGGGCGAGGATCGTGACCAGCGTTTCTGCCGCGCTCGCCCCCGAGATCATGGGGCTCGGTCCGGTGCCCGCGACCGAAAAGGCTCTCGCACGCGCGGGGCTCAGCGTCTCGGACCTCGGCTCGATCGAGATTAACGAGGCCTTTGCCAGCCAGTCACTCGCCTCGATCAGGCGTCTCGGCCTCGATCCCGCGATCGTCAACACCGACGGTGGCGCCATCGCCCTCGGCCACCCGCTCGGCTCGTCGGGATCCCGACTGCTCGTCACCCTGCTCGGCCGCATGGAGCGCGAGGGATCACGCTACGGCCTCGCCACCATGTGTGTTGGTGTGGGTCAGGGCACGGCGACGATTATCGAGCGGGTCGAGTCGTGAGCGGCGCGAGCGACACGGCAGCCCGTGAGCCGCTGCGCATCGAGGATCGCGGCACTCACGTGCTCGCCACCCTCGACCGCCCGGAGAAGCGCAACGCGATCGACCAGGATCTGATCGATGCCCTGCACGTGCTGTGCGCGCGGCTCGAGGCCGTGCCGCAGACACTCGTGCTGCGCGGCGAGGGTGGCACGTTTGCCGCGGGAGCCGATATCGCACAGTTGCGCGAGCGCCGCGCGGCCGACGCAAAGGCCGGCATCAACACCCGCGCGTTCATGCGCATCAACGCCCTGCCGATGCCCGTGATCGCGGTGCTCGACGGCTACGCCCTCGGCGGCGGAGCCGAGCTCGCCTACGCGGCAGACATTCGGGTCGGCACGCAGACGCTCAAGATCGGTAACCCCGAAACGGGCCTCGGCATCATCGCCGCTGCCGGTGCGACCTGGCGCCTGCGTGAACTCGTTGGCGAGCCACTCGCGGCCGAAATCCTGCTCGCCGGGCGCATCCTCGACGCCTCCGAGGCACTGGCCGCAGGGCTCATT
Source organism: Leucobacter viscericola (assembly GCF_011299575.1). Classification (NCBI taxonomy): domain Bacteria; kingdom Bacillati; phylum Actinomycetota; class Actinomycetes; order Micrococcales; family Microbacteriaceae; genus Leucobacter; species Leucobacter viscericola. The sequence continues at coordinate 2,332,082 of NZ_CP049863.1, read as the reverse complement.
ACCCACCTGCACGACGACGGTGAAGCAGCCCTGGCGACAGCAGAAAAGATCGCGGGCCGCATCGCAAAGCTCGACCCTACGGCAACACGTGCCTCGAAGCGAGTGCTCCACGCACCGCGCGAGGCCCACCCGCAGGTCGACCTCGACGAGCAGGCGATCCTCTTCGAAAGCCCCGAAAAGATGCGCCGCATGACGGAATTTCTTGAGCGAAAGCAGGCGAAATGACAAACCCTTCCCTTCCGATCCCAGCCGCTGAAGAAGCCGTGCCCTCGCGCGTTGGTGTGCTCGGCGGCGGGCGCATGGGCGGCGGGATCGCCCACGCCTTCCTCACCTCAGGCGCTTACGTTGTGGTGGTCGAGCGCGACGTCGCCTCGGCCGACGCAGCCCGCGAGCGCATTGAGCAGAGCATTGACGCCTCAATCGCGCGCGGCCTCGACGCCGACGCGGCGCTGCTGAAGCAGAACCTCACGGTCGCCACGAGTGTCACCGCGTTTGGCGCGTGCCGCCTCGTGATCGAGGCCGTACCCGAATCGCTTGACCTCAAGATCGAGGCGCTCAGCAACATCGAGCAGCAACTACCGGGTGACGCGATCATCGCGTCGAACACCTCGTCGATCCCACTCTCCCAGCTCGCGGAGGCACTGGATCGGCCCGAGCGCTTCATCGGTCTCCACTTCTTCAACCCCGTGCCGGCGTCCTCGCTGATTGAGGTGGTGGTGTGTGAACTCACGGATCCCGAGCTGCCCGAAATCGCGTGCGGCTGGGTGCGCGCACTCGGCAAGACACCGATCACCGTGAAGGATGCCCCGGGGTTTGCGTCGAGCCGCTTGGGAGTCGCGCTCGCGCTCGAGGCGATGCGGATGGTCGAGCAGGGTGTCGCGAGCGCGGCAGACATCGACCTGGCGATGGAGCTCGGCTACCGCCACCCGACGGGTCCGCTGCGCACAACCGACATCGTGGGACTCGACGTGCGACTCGGCATCGCCGAGCAGCTTGAGCGCGACCTCGGCCCGAACTTTGCGCCGCCGCAGTTGCTGCGCGACATGGTCGCGGCAGGCAAGCTCGGCCGCAAGAGCGGCCAGGGATTTTACGACTGGAATTGAGTCCCCGGTTCGATGCCGAGCCTGCACTTCAGCATCGAACCAGCAGTTCCTAACCGCAGGCTCGGCGCTGGAATGCAGGCTCGGCGGCGAGGCGCAAGCTCGGCGGCGAGGGGCAGGCTCAGCAGCGAGGCGCAAGCTCGGCGGAACAGCCCCCAGCACACAGACCAACAATTTGAAGGAGTCATCGCAATGACGCGCATACTACAGAGTTACGTACAGGATGCCTGGTGGAGCCCCGCCGCGGGCGTCACGGGTGTCGAGGTGAAAGACGCCGTCACCGGCGAGGCCGTCGCGCTCGTATCGAGCGAGGGTCTGGATCTCGCGGCCGCCATGGAGCACGCGCGCACCGTCGGGCAGAAGAGCCTCGGCGCCCTCACGTTCCACCAGCGCGCCGTGATCTTGAAGCAGCTTGCGCTCGCGCTGACCGAGCGCAAGAAGGAGCTCTACGCTCTGTCAACCCACACGGGCGCCACGAAGGGCGATTCCTGGGTCGACATCGACGGCGGCATCGGTGTGCTGTTCACCTACTCGGGCAAGGGTCGCCGCGAACTGCCCAATGCGAGGGTGCAGCTCGACGGTCCGGTCGAGCCTCTCTCGAAGGACGGCACGTTCCTCGGCCGCCACATCCGCACCACACTGCCCGGTGTCACCGTGCAGATCAATGCCTTTAACTTTCCGGTGTGGGGTGCGCTCGAGAAGTTCGGGCCCGCGTTCCTCGCCGGTATGCCGACCATCATTAAGCCCGCGACTCCGGGCGCCTACCTCGCCGAGCAGATGGTGCGCATCATGATTGAGTCGGGTCTGCTGCCCGCCGGTGCGCTGCAGTTGGTTTCGGGATCGGTGCGCGACGTGTTCGATCACGCGCGCCTCGGTGACGTGGTCGCGTTCACCGGCTCAGCCTCTACCGCAGAGGCGCTGCGCCGCCACGACGCCGTGCAGACCGGTGGCGTGATCTTCGGGGCGGAGACCGACTCGATCAACGCATCCGTGCTCGGGCCCGACGCCGTCGCTGGCACGCCCGAGTTCGACGCCTACGTGCGCCAGCTCGTCGCCGAAATGACCACGAAGGCAGGCCAGAAGTGCACCGCGATCCGTCGGGCCATCGTGCCCGCGGCGAGCGCTGACGCGCTGGTCGAGGCGGTTCGGGATCGCATCGCGTCGAAGGTGGTTGTCGGTGATCCTCCTGAGGAGGGCGTCACCATGGGGTCGCTCGCCTCGGTCGAACAGCGCGACGAGGTGCTGCGCCAGGTGCAGAAGCTTGTTGATGGCGGCGGCCGGATTGTGCTCGGAGAGGGCCAGACCGCGGGCCTCGATACCGCGTTTCTCGATCCTATGTTGCTACGTTTTGACGACCCTTTCGCCGAGCGCGTGCACGACACCGAGGCGTTCGGCCCCGTGTCGTCGATCATCACCTATGACACCCCCGAGCAGGCGGCTGATCTGGTGGTGCGCGGCGGCGGATCCCTCGTCACGAGTGTGGCGTCGGCCGATCCCGGGTTTGTTGCCGGGCTCACCCTGCGCGCTGCCTCGGCCAACGGGCGCATGCTCGTGCTCGACCGCACGGACGCACGCAGCTCGACCGGCCACGGCTCGCCCCTGCCGAACCTCGTGCACGGCGGCCCCGGTCGCGCGGGTGGCAGCGAGGAGTTGGGTGGTGTGCGCAGTGTGTTCCACTACATGCAGCGCACCGCGATCCAGGGCAGCCCCGAGGCACTGACCGCGATCACGGGAGTGTGGCACGCGGGCGCCGCAACTCGCGACGACCGCCATCCCTTCCGCAAGTCGCTGCAGGAGCTGCGCGTTGGCGATCAGGTACTGTCTGACGAGCGCGAGGTAACACTCGACGACATCACACACTTCGCCGAGTTCACGGGCGACACCTTCTACGCCCACATGGACGAGGAAGCCGCCGCGGCGAACCCCTTCTTCCCGGGGCGCGTTGCGCACGGCTACCTGCTGCTGTCGTTTGCGGCTGGCCTGTTTGTGTCGCCGGAACCCGGTCCCGTGCTCGCGAACTACGGGCTCGAGAATCTGCGCTTCATCACCCCCGTGTCACCTGGGGATCGTGTGCGGGTCGCGCTCACCGCAAAGCAGATCATTCCACGCGAGACCGACGACTACGGCGAGGTGCACTGGGACGCCGTGCTCAAGAACCAGGACGACGAGATTGTGGCGACCTACGACGTGCTCACTCTGGTGTCGAAGACGCCCTAGACCCCGTCCACGCGCCCTCACCCTCACCCTCACTCTTACCTCGCCAACAACACATCAACTCGTCGAGAGGCCCTCAACTAGCATGGCCTCTCGACGAGTTCGTAGCTTGTCGGCCGGGGTGGAGCGCGTCGAACGATCTCCACCCGCGTTTCCACCCGAGGGTGGTGTCTCGGAACGAGCACAAACGGCAAGCTTTTGGTATCAATCAGATCCAGGAGCTCCACTTGACCTCACTCAACTTCACCAGCATTCTTCTTGTTCTCGCCGTAGTCGCACTTGTCAGTGTTCGGCAAACACGCTGGACCGCAATCAGCGCCGACCAGATCTGGCGCGGCCCGGTCATCCTGGGTGTCATCGGGGTCGGCCTCATCACCTTTGGAGGCCAGGGCAACACATTCAACACAACCGACATTGCCTTCTTCGTCGTCGAGCTTGTAGCGAGCGCAGCTATCGGTGCACTGATCGGGGCTGTGGCCCACTTTCGCCCCATTACCGAGCAGGGGCTTCACAAGTGGCAGTCACGCAAGAAGAACCAGCAGGGCGGGGCTGCTCCCGAATTCGAGGCACGCAATGGCACACTGGGCCTCATTATTTGGGTGTTGCTTATCGCGGCGCGTATCGGGTTCTCTTTTTGGGAGGCATCGATCGGGGGCCACCTCGCTCAGGCGAGCGGCACGATCCTGTTGTTTCTCGCCGCGAACCGGCTGCTGCGTTCGGTTGTGATCACGCAGCGAACATCGCGAGTTCTCGCCCTGGCTCGGGCATAATTCAGAGATGGCCCGTCCTTCCCCCGACCCTGCGATGAGCATTGGCGCGCACCCACTTTCAAGGGCGTTGTCTCTACTGGCCGCAGTTGGCGTGACCGCCTCGGTTTTTCTGGATCCAGACCCCAACCCCCTGTGGGCGCTGATTGTGGCCACGATAGGGCTGCTGGCCTGGGTGCTCCTCTCCCTGCTGCGCTCGCGAACGAGGCTCTCCGTCGAGGTGATACTGCGCTCTACACTCATTGCAGTTGGTGCGCTTCTCGTGACTTCCATTCCCGTTGCCGGTGGAGTGTTGCTTATCGCTGGTCTGCTCGGGCTCATCGGAGATGCACGAATCGCTTGGCTCTATGCCTTCGTAGCCGCGGGATCGGCCGCTGCCCTGATCGCCGTGATCGCGCTTCGTGCACCGCTTCAACCGGAATCGCTTCTCGCCGCACTGGGCTTTGTGGTCCTCGGAGTTGTCTTGGGGATCACCCGGCGCTCGCAGACGGCAACGCGCGTTGCGGAGTTGCGCCTCGCCCAGCAACTCGCAGCCACTCAAACCGAGCGCGCGCGATCCGCAGCCCTCGACGAACGCGCTCGCATCGCACGCGATCTGCACGACACTCTGGCGCACACCCTCGGTGGTCTTGTGGTTCAGCTTGACGCGGTAGAGGCATTGGCAGAGGCCGGCAGAATTGACGACGTGATTACTCGCGCCCGGGCGGCACGCGGAATGGCCGCAGATGGACTGGTCGAGGCTCGAGAGGCCGTGGCATCTCTCAAGGAGGACCCCCTCGGCAAGGAGGACATTCGCCTCAACGATGCAATCCGCACCCTCGTCGATCTCGAGCGGTCGTTGGGCGCAACCATCGTTGCCTCGATAGATTCGGTTCCCGCTACGATCAAGGCTGAGACAGCGTCGGCTTTCCGCCGCGTTGCGCAGGAGGCACTCACCAACGCTCGAAAGCACGCGCCGGGTGAACCGCTCAGTCTCAATCTGAACTACGACGACCGCAGCATCACCCTCGCCGTTGAGAACGCACGGGGGCACAACAGGGAGAATGACATGCCGTTGCACGCATCGGGATCAGGCCAGGGCCTCGCGGGTATGCGAGCCCGAATGTCGGCGTGCCCGGGCGGGTCACTCATTGTCACTGAGAACCCGAGTTCGTTCAGCATCGTGGCAACGGCGGATTCCGCATGATTAGGATCGTCGTCGTCGATGATCAGGCGATCGTGCGCGATGGCCTCGTCACCGTTCTCGGGCTCATCGAAGACTTCGAGGTGGTCGGTGAGGCCGCCGACGGGCAGGCTGGCCTGGAGCTTGTTCTCGACAGCAAACCAGACGTTGTGTTGATGGATCTGCGCATGCCAAAACTTGACGGTGTTGCGGCCACTGCTCAAATTCACCAACTGCTACCCGATACTGCAGTGCTTGTGCTCTCAACGTTTGCAGATCAGGAGTCGATCGTTGACGCACTACGAGCTGGGGCTCGGGGCTACCTGACGAAGGACGCCGGTCGACAGCAGCTCGAGGCCGGCATTCGTGCTGTCGCTTCCGGGCAAACCACCCTTGCGCCGGCGGTGCGCGAGGCTGCCCTCTCGGGCATACAAACCTCGCACACCGCCGATACTGCGGCTGACGATGATCTCGCACTCCGTTTTCCGTTACTCACCGCGCGTGAGCGCGAGGTCGTCGCGCTCATTACCGAGGGTCTTTCGAACAGCGAGATCGCGGTGCAGCTGTTTCTATCAGTCGCGACAGTGAAGTCTCATATCAACTCGATCTTCGCAAAGTTTCACGTGACCACACGAGCCCAACTCATCGCCGCCGCATTGCGAAGGTGACGCCGTCAGGCCGCGCTAGCGGCGCGACACCTCGAGCTGACCGGTGCGCTCGCGAATTTCGGTGGCGACGCGGATCGCGTCACCCTCGGGCGCACTCGACTTCGCGTCGGGGCGCGCGATGAACAGGTAGATCAGGCCAACGATCACCACAACGCCGAGGCCGATGTGCACAACGTAGTCCTCGAAGAAGCTACCGCTGCTGCCAGGAGTCGCCAGAATCACGAAGGCAAAGATGCCGTACGCGAGCGCGACGATGTTGATGACAAAGCCGAGCTTGCCCAGCGAGAACGGTCCGGCCGGACGCCAGCCCTTGAAGCGCTGCCTGAGCGCTGCGAGCACGACCATCTGGAACGCCACGTAGATGCCGAGAATCGCGAACGAGGTGATCGGCACCAGCAGGTTCTCGTTCAAGAAGATCAGCAGGCAGAACAGCGCCGGGATCGTGCACGCCACTATCAGCGCGTTGTTCGGCACCTTACTCTTCGGCGACACCTTCGACAGCCAGCGGTGGCCGGGCAGCATGCCGTCGCGCGCGAACGAGAAGATGAGGCGGCTCGCGGCGGCCTGCAAACTCAGAACGCACGAGATAAAGGCGAGCAGCGCCACCACGAGGAAAATCTTTGCGCCGACGGCGCCCAGAGTGGATTCGAGAATCGCGGGGATCGGATCCTCAACCTCGCCATTCACAATCTCTTGCAGATTCGGTGCCGCCAGCACGTAACCCGCGAATGAGAACAGCGCCGACACGCCTCCGACGAAGATGGTCAGCTGCATGGCGCGTGGGATCCGTCGCGCTGGGTTCGACACTTCTTCTGCGACATCACCGCAGGCCTCAAAGCCGTAGAACAGGAAGAGTCCGGCGATAGCTGCGGCGAAGAACGCGGGAACGTAGCTGCCGTCACCCTGCACACCCATCGAGTCGAAGAAGACGCCGAAGTCGTTTTTGCGCTGGAAGATCAGCAGGTAGAGGCCAACCCCGATCACGCCGATCAACTCGGCGAAGAGCCCCAGGCGGGCGATGCGAGCGAGCCAGGCCGTGCCGGTGAAGTTGATCCCGAGAGCCACAAGCAGGAAGCCGAGCGCGATCAGCAGCGTAATTGCCGGAGTCAGCTCAATATTGAACAGGCTCGCGAAGAAGCCCGTGCCAAACTCGGCCACCGCGGTGATGGTCACGACCATGGCCCAGATGTAGACCCATGCGGCCATCCAGGCGTAGCGCCTGCCCCAGAGTCGGCGAGCCCACGGATACACCCCGCCGTGAATCGGGTACTGCGACACGACCTCACCAAACACGAGGGACACGAGCAGCTGCCCACACGCGACAATCACGATCCACCAGATCGAGGGTGGGCCGCCGGTAGTCAGCGCGACCGCAAACAGCGAATAGACCCCCACGAGCGGGGAGAGATAGGTGAAGCCGAGGGCGAAGTTGCCCCACAGGCTCATGGATCGACTGAACGAATCCTCGTAGCCGAGAACCGCGAGGTGCTCGCCGTCGTCCAACTGCTCGGGGAGCTTTGGTTTCGTAGACACGAATGGTGCCCTTTCTCATCATCATTGACAAAAGTGGGCGGCTTCAGTGCCGCCCGCAAGGCACTAGCCTAGCGAGCAGCCTAACGCCCCGCTCACCCCACGCGGTGAACGCATCTCAACATTTTGGATGGGCATAATGTTGAGATGCGTTCACCGCAGGGGCGGCTGACGTCAAGGGGAGTCAGGGAGTCAGGGGCACCCCGGAGCTCTTGGGAACAGGCGCGCAAGCGCCCTACCGAAAGTCGCGGGTCTCGTTCACGCGCAGGCCCGTTCGCACATAGCCGAGCACCGCGGTTGCGAGTTCCTCGGGGGTGTCAGGGCCGTCAGGCCGATACCACTCAACGAGCGAGTTCACGAGACCAAACGTGAAGCGTGCCGCGAGTCCCGGATCCATGTCGTCGCGCAGAGATCCCTCTGCACGTGCAGCATCAAACATCTTGCGCAGGCGGGCCGTGAGCAAGCGCCGCCGCTCAAGCGCGCGCAGCTCGACGTCAGAGTTGCCGTGCAACCGCAGCAGCAGCGTCAGATACTGCTGCTGCACACACGCCACCTGCACGGCCTCAAGCACAACATGGCGAATCTGCAGAACAGCGTCGCCGGTCTGCGCCTCCGCCTCGTCGAACACACGTTCCAGCTCGCCAAGCACCCGCTCAAGCGCGATCTCAAGCATCTCCGCTTTCGACGCGAAGTGGTGGTACACGGCCGACTTCGACAGCCCCAGCCGATCCGCGATCATGCCGAGCGACGATGCGTCGTAACCGTGATCGTTAAACACCTGCACGATCACCTCGAGCATGCTGTTTCGGTCGTGCCCGGGGCGCCCGCGGCGAGGGGTCACGGCAGTGCTCTCCAACATGCGTAACCTCCCCCTCATTAGATTCTGCGACTCGCTTCGCTCGCGCAGAATGACAAAACTCACAAACTCGCGCAGAATGACGAGCGCGCCTACCGAAGATCGTACAGCCGCTTGAGCTTTCCCTCCGACCTCGGCAGCGATCCCACAGCGACAAGCTCGGCCCCAATGGTGGTTCCGGCACGATCCTTCACGCGCTTCTGCATGAACTTCAGCGCGGCCTCCGCCTCAGAAGCGGTCGCGGCAGGATCCGGCTCGATCTTCATCGTGAGGTGGTCCATGGTGCCGCGTTTCGTCAATTCCAAGATGAAGTGGCTCGTCAGGTGCTCGATCTCGCACGCGATCTCCTCGATCTGCGTCGGGAAGAGGTTGACCCCGCGCAAGATGATCATGTCGTCATTGCGGCCCGTGATCTTCGCGATGCGGCGGTGCGCAGGCCGGGCAGAACCCGGGTGCAGCGAGGTCAGGTCGCGGGTGCGGTAGCGGATCATCGGGAACGCCTCTTTAGTGAGCGTCGTGAACACGAGCTCACCCTGTTCGCCGTCGGCAACCTGCCGCAAGTCCTCGTCGATGATCTCGGGCAAAAAGTGATCTTCCCAGATGTGCGGGCCATCCTGCGTCTCAACGCACTCGTTGCCGACGCCCGGGCCCATCATCTCTGACAGGCCGTAAATGTCGACGGCCTTGATGTCGAGCCGATCCTCAAGCTCCCTGCGCATGCTTTCGGTCCACGGCTCCGCGCCGCAGATCGCGACCTTGAGGCTGGAGGCGCGCGGATCCAACCCCGCCTTTTCGAACGCGTCGGCAATGGTGAGCAGATAGCTCGGCGTGCACATGATTGCGTCGGGACGGAAGTCGTGGATCAGCTGCACCTGCTTCTCGGTCTGCCCTCCAGACATTGGCACCACGGTGCAGCCGAGCCGCTCGATGCCCGCGTGGGCCCCGAGTCCACCCGTAAACAGGCCGTAGCCGTAGGCGTTGTGCACCATCCAACCGGGGCGCACACCCGCGGCATACAGCGAGCGCGCGATCAGGTCGGCCCAGTTCTCGAGATCCTGGTCGGTGTAGCCCACCACCGTGAGGCGTCCGGTCGTGCCCGAGGAAGCGTGGATGCGCCGCACCTGATCCATCGGCACCGCAAACAGGCCGAACGGGTAGTTCTGGCGCAGGTCGTCTTTGGTGGTGAACGGCAGGCGCTCAATGTCGGCGAGTGTGCGAATGTCGTCGGGGTGCACGCCGTGGCGATCGAACTTCTCCTTGTAGAAGGGCACGTTTTCGTAGGCGTGGCGCACGGTCCACTGCAGGCGCTCGAGCTGCAGCACCTCGAGCTCTTCGCGGGTGAGGCGTTCTTCTGGGTGGAGACCGAGCTCGGCAGTGAGGGTAGCGGTTTCAGACATGGTGTTCCTTTGTGCGGTGAAGGGGTGAGGATCGCGGGGCGGCAGGAGGCTTAAGCCACCGTGGGCAGTGGGTTGTTGGTCGCGAAGGATCGACCGCGGAACTCCGCGATCACCTGGTCGTTCTGGTCAATGACCGTGATGTCGTACAGGCCATTGCGACCGGAGAGCCAGCGGCGCTCGGCGGTTGCGGTGAGGGTGTCGCCCGAGCGACTGGCGCGCGTGAAGGTGATGTCGACCCCGGAGGCGACGACGGCGTTGCTGCCCTCATTGCAGGCGTAGGCGAACGCGGTGTCGGCGAGCGTGAATACCATGCCGCCGTGGGTAATGCCGAAGCCGTTGACCATGTCGTCGCGAACCTGCATGGTGAGCACCGCGCGACCGCGTTCGAGCTCTTCGAGCCTGATGCCGAAGGCCTTCTTGGCGGTGTCGGTGCGCAGCATCGCCGTTGCAGACCAACTGGGATCAAGCTCGATGCGATCCTCGATGCTGCCTTGTTCTGTCAGGTTCGTCGTTGAACTCATCTTCGCTCCGTTGCGTTTCGTGGGTGACGGTTCCGCGGTTCTTTGCGGATGCCTCCGAAGTGTGTTTATACTAACTGAATGATCGGTAAGTAATTACTTCTCCGAGACTCTACCACTAGTTTTCCGGCTCCGGGAGAGCCACCGTACGCAAGAACTGATGCAAGGAGGCAGCAGATGGCGACAACCGAGCAAGAAAAGCAGGCCCGCTTTGACGCGCTCATCGAGGCGGATCAGCGCATTGAACCGCGCGACTGGATGCCCGAGAAGTATCGCAAGACCCTGATCCGGCAGATCTCGCAGCACGGCCACTCCGAAATTATCGGCATGCAGCCCGAGGCCAACTGGATCACGCGTGCACCGAGCCTGAAGCGCAAGGCGATCCTGATTGCCAAGGTGCAAGACGAGGCGGGGCACGGGCTCTACCTCTACTCCGCGGCACAGACATTCGGGATCACGCGCGAAGAAATGACCGACGCACTGATCGAGGGCAAGGCCCGCTACTCGTCAATCTTCAACTACCACACGCCCACCTGGGCAGACATGGGCGCGATCGGCTGGCTGGTCGACGGCGCCGCGATCTGCAACCAGGTGCCGCTGTGCCGCGCTTCGTACGGCCCATACGGCCGCGCGATGGTGCGCATCTGCAAAGAGGAATCGTTCCACCAGCGGCAGGGCTTCGAGATTCTCTACGAGCTCTCGCACGGCACCCCCGAGCAGAAGGCCATGGCGCAGGAGTCGGTCAATCGCTGGTACTGGCCAGCGCTGATGATGTTCGGACCGAGCGACGACGCTTCACCCAACTCGGCGCAGTCGATGGCGTGGAAGATCAAGCGCTTCTCGAACGACGAGCTGCGCCAGCGCTTCGTTGGTATGTGCGTGCCACAGTTTGAGGCGCTGGGCCTCGAGTGCCCCGACAAGGATCTGCGCTACGACGAAGAGTCCGGCAAGTGGATCATCGGTGAGCTCGACTGGGACGAGTTTTACGCCGTACTCGACGGCCGCGGACCGGCCAACGCCGAGCGCCTGCGCAACCGTCGCGAGGCCCACGAGAACGGTGCGTGGGTGCGCGAGGCAGCGGTCGAGTACGCCCGCAAGCAGCGGGAGCGCCAGCGTTTCGCGGCGTGATCCCGCCCCGAACTGACAACAAAAACTTAAAGGAGACGACGATGTCGACACCCGGTGAAAAGGGTAACGAAGCCTGGCCGCTGTGGGAGGTGTTCATCCGTGCGAACCGCGGACTGAGCCACGTGCACGCGGGATCGCTGCACGCCCCCGACGAGGAGATGGCCCTGCGCAACGCGCGCGATCTGTACACGCGCCGCAACGAGGGCGTGTCGATCTGGGTGGTGCCCGCCGCCGCGATCACCACGAGCGACCCCGATTCGAAGGGTGTGTTCTTTGAGTCACCCGCTGGCAAGAACTACCGTCACGCGGTGTACTACACCCTCGCCGAGGGGGTAAAGCACCTGTGAGTACCGACACCACAACCACTGCCCACGGCGACGTAACGGTCGACGAGCTTCGTCTCGCCGACGAGCTACCCGGCTCGGGCGCCACCGCGACCGCCGACGTGGCCGAATACGCGATGCGGCTCGGCGACGACTCGCTGATCCTCTCGCAGCAGCTCGGCTGGTGGGTCGCGAAGGCCCCCGAGCTCGAAGAAGATATGGCGCTCGCGAACGTCACCCTCGACCTGCTCGGCCACGCCCGCGCGCTGCTGCATTACGCGGGTACCGCGACCGGACGCTCCGAAGACGATCTCGCATTCTGGCGCGACGAGCCCGAGTTTCTCAACTGCTGGCTAGTGGAGCAGCCCAACGGGCACTTCGGCGACACGATCGCCAGGCAGTTCATCTTCTCTGCGTATCAGGCAGAGCTCTACAAGACCCTGCTCAACAGCACCGACGCCTCATTGCAGGCAATCGCTGGCAAGGCGGAGCGCGAGGTGCGCTACCACCTGGATCACGCGGTGCAGTGGATCCTGCGCCTCGCAGGCGGCACCGAGGAGTCGCGCGGCAAGATTCTCGTGTCGCTGCAGGATCTGTGGCCCTACGTTGACGAGCTCTTCTCCGACGACGAGCTGACGTCGCGTCTGGCGGGCGTCGCTGCCCAGCCCTCCGCTCTGCGCGCTGGCTTTGACCAGACCGTCGCGGCAGTGTTCGCCGAGGCCGCGATCGAAGTACCCGAGGTGAAGCCCGCCTACGCGCGCGGCCGATCCGGCATTCACAGCACACAGCTGGGCCACCTGCTCACTGAGATGCAGTGGCTGCCGCGGCGCAGTCCCGGAGCGAAGTGGTGACCATGACCGCCACGCGCGCCGACAGCGCGGTGCCAGGAGTCGACTCGCCGCACGCCGACGACGCCGCACACCCAGACAGCTCGCTCAGGCCAACGGACCCCGCCGAGGCGCGGGTGTGGGATCTCGCCGCGCAGGTGTTGGATCCTGAGGTGCCCGTGCTGACCATCGAGGATTTGGGGGTGCTGCGCACTGTGATCCTGAGCGAAACCGGGGTCGAGGTTGCGCTCACGCCGACCTACTCGGGCTGCCCAGCTATCGACCAGATGCGCGACGATGTCACGGCAAAACTGCGCGACGCCGGCTACGAGCAGGTGAGCGTGACCACCACGCTCTCCCCCGCGTGGTCGACCGACTGGATGAGCGAAAACGGCAAACGCAAACTCGAGGCCTACGGGATCGCGCCGCCTGACTTCCGCTCGGCGGCGAGGCAGGGTCCTGTGCTCGTGCCGCTCGCGGTGAAGTGCCCGCGCTGCCACTCGACGCAGACGCGCGAGATCGCCCGCTTCGGTTCGACCTCGTGCAAGGCGCTCTACGAGTGCACCGCCTGCCTCGAACCGTTTGACTACTTCAAGGTTCACTGAGCGGACCGCCCGCTACCCCCGTTCCACCCAAAACTTAGGGAGTTCCCATGGCTGCCATCAACCTCGGTGCGACGCCCGCCCGGCTACGCACCACGAAGCGCGCGACGTTCCATGAGCTGCGTGTCGCAGAGGTGCGCCACCTCACCGACACGAGCGTCGAGGTCACCTTTGAGGTGCCCGACGAGCTCGCCGAGCACTACGTCTACCTCGCGGGTCAGTATCTCGCGCTGCGCACCACCCTCGACGGCGAAGATATTCGTCGCTCGTACTCGATCTGCCGACCGCCAGCGAACGGTCGCATCTCGGTCGCCATCAAGCGCGACCAGGGCGGGCTCTTCTCGACCTGGGCCAACGACACCCTCAAGGCTGGCGACACCCTGCAGGTGATGACCCCGCAGGGAGCGTTCACCTCAAACCTTGCTGAGTTCGACGGCCGCCACGTCGTCGGCATTGCCGCCGGATCGGGCATCACCCCGATCATCACGATCGCGCACAAGGTACTGCTGCAGAGCGACACGAGCCGCTTCGACCTGCTGTTCACGAACAAGTCCTCGCTCGACGTGATGTTTGTCGAAGAGCTCGCCGATCTGAAGGATCGCTTTCCGCAGCGCTTCGCGATCCACCATGTGCTGTCGCGCGAGCAGCGCTCGGCGCCGATCATGTCGGGACGCCTCGATGAGGAGCGGCTGCGCACGATCCTGGCCTCTGTGATTCCTGTCGGCATGGCCGACGAGTGGGTGCTGTGCGGACCGTTCGAGCTCGTGCAGCTGTGTCGGGATCTGCTGGCCGAGCACGGGGTCGAGCCGTCGCACGTGCGCTTCGAGCTGTTCAGCACGGGTGAGCCGGGTGAGGCCCCGACACGGGCGCGGCCAGTTGAGATGCGGGCGGGCGAGAAGGCGGTGCGGATCGACTTCACCCTCGACGGCACCTCCGGCACGGTCGAGAGCCCGGTGAGCGCCAACGAGACGATCTTGAACGCGGCGCTTCGTGTGCGCGCCGATGTGCCGTTTGCCTGCGCCGGTGGGGTGTGCGGCACCTGCCGCGCCCGCGTGGTTACAGGTTCGGTATCGATGACCGAGAACTACGCCCTCGAGCCCGAAGAGATGGACCGTGGCTACGTACTCACCTGCCAGTCGCATCCACAGTCGGATCACGTTGTTGTCGATTACGACGCTTAGGTTTTGGGGGACAACATGATCAAACTTTCTATTGCCGACGGCGTTGCCGAGGTGGTTCTTGACGCGCCGGATCGGCTGAACTCTCTCGGGCCGTCTGACCTTCGCGAGCTGGCTGCCGCGTACACCGAGGCCGAGCAGGCCGGGGTGCGCGCGCTGGTGCTGCGCGGCGAGGGTCGTGCGTTCTGCGCCGGGCGGGATATCTCTGGGGTGGACCCTCGGGAAGACGATGTGCTCGGCTATCTTGAGGGGCTCGTCGAGCCGCTGATGAAGCAGATGAGTTCCTTCCCCGCACCCACCTTCGCGGTGGCGCACGGCGCATGTCTCGGTGTTGGTCTTGGGCTGCTCATCGCGAGCGACGTTGTGTACGTCGCCGACTCGGCGAAGATCGGCAGCCCGTTTGCGAACCTTGGGGCGACACTCGACTCGGGTGGGCACGCGCTGTTCGTCGAGCGGCTCGGGGCGCACCGCACGCTCGATCTGATCTACACGGGTCGGTTGATGAGCGGCGCCGAGGCCGTGGCTGCGGGGCTGTTCTCGCGGTCCTTTGCCGATGATGAGGTGCTGTCGGAGACCCGGGCCGCGGCTTCGCGGGCCGCCGCCGGAGCGACGCAGGCGTTCTTGGCGTCGAAAGCCTTGGTGGCCGAGCTGCGGGATCGCCGCGTCGGCCTGTGGGACTCAATGTCTGAGGAGAACCGGGCGCAGGCCGCGCTCTGCGACACCGACGACTACCGGGAGGGTTTTGCGGCGTTCCAGGAGAAGCGGAAGCCGGTGTTTGGCGGTGGGCATTCGGGCGGTGCCTGATCCCGAACCAGCGGCCAGCTGGTCGCCGACCACCGATCAGTGACCGGCGGCCACCCACCATCCGCCACCAGCGGCAAGGTTACTGGCGAGTGGCAAGGATCCTCACATGCCGCTTTCCTTGCCACTCGCCACTTTCCTTGCCTTCGGTTGAGCCAAGCCCCACCCAAAGCGCCAAAACTTCGCCCGGTGGTGTTCCCACCCCCAACAAGGAAGAATGATCCCCGTGAATGACAAGAATTGGGTTGCAGAGAACGGCTCGGGTGAGCTCGCAGACGCGATGGGGATCGAGTTTCTCGAGTACACCGTTGAGCGCACCGTGGCGCGCATGCCGGTGAAGGGCAACCGCCAGACCGTCGGGTTCTTGCACGGCGGCGCCTACGTGGTGCTCGGTGAATCGCTCGGTTCGATGGCGGCCAACCTGCATGCCGGCCCGGGGCGCCTGGCTGTGGGAGTCGACATCAACGCGACCCACACGCGCTCCGCCACCGAGGGCTACGTGACCGGTGTGTGCACGCCGATCCACCTGGGCCGCACGCTTGCGGTGCACGAGATCGTCGTCACCGACGACCAGGGCCGCCGCTGCTGCACAGTGCGCATCTCAAACCTGATCAAGGACATGCCCGCGAAGTAGCTCGCGCCGCTTGCGCGGCGCCCCTGCGCGGCGCCACCCCTGCCGAGAAGCCATGAACTCGTCGAGAGGCCATCGAACGTGATGGCCTCTCGACGAGTTCATGGCTTGTCAGCGGGACGACGGGTGAAGGGGGACAGGAGACGCGACGGCCCGCGACGAGGCCTAGGCCTCTTGCTTGCGACGCGACCGGGCGAACAGCGCGGCACCGATCCCGAGCAAGAGTGCACCCGCGATAGCTCCGCCCCAGGCGAGTGATGAACCCGTGACCGCCAAAGCCGGTACCGGTGCGCCTGACGTGCCCGATTCACTCACGGCGCCCGATGTGCCTGGTTCCGTGTTGGTGGTGGACTTGGGAGTCTTGGGGCTGGTCGAAGTTGTCGATCCAGCTTCCTGTGCCACATCGGCATCGGCGGTTGAGGTGTCCGTAACCGTGCCCGGGGTCGTCCCCTTCGGTGCGTCGCCCGTTGCGGTGGCGGTATTGACAAGCTTGCCAGCTACATCCGCCTTGGTCACGGTGTAGGTGCCACTCAGCACCACGGTCTCACCCGGGTTCAACAGGCCGTCGAATCCCTGGGGCGCCACGAGTGGGCCATCGAGCTTCAGCGCGTCACCCTTGGCGTTGGTAAACGAATCCTCGGTTACCTCAACAGCGCTCAGCGGCACGTTGCCGGTGTTGCGCACGGTAAAGCTGTACTCCACCTTCTCACCGGGGGTAAAGGCGGTCCCGTTAGAAGGCTTGTTCGCAACCGACTTCACGAGGTCGATTCCGGGCTTCGCCAGATCAACGTTCACCGCAACTTCAGACGATGCTTCCACAGGATCCCCCGTAGCCGACTTACCGGTGGCAATTGCGGAGTTTGTGATCTCTCCGCCAGCAACCTGATCATCCACGGTCACAACGTAGCTCGCCTGGTAGGTCACCGACGCACCCGGCGCGAGTGTGCCGTTGAAGTCTGCTGGCTTTACCACTGTGATCGGGGTGGAGAGCGAGAGAGCATCCCCCGCGCCGTTCGTGAACTGATCCTCAGCCACGCTCACATCACGCAGTTCACGCGAACCGGTGTTCGTTGCAACAAATGTGTAGTTGACCGTTTCGCCGGCGGTGTAGCTCACACCATTTGCGGGTGCCGAGGCCGACTTCACCAGGTCAATCGCAACGGGTCCGGGTTCCATCGTCGTAGTGACCGTGTTTGACAGCACACCGAGGGGCGCCTCTGCCGTGCGGAAGGAGGCGTTATTCGACCAGATACCGCCCTCGTTGCCAGAAACGTGGGTGAGCGAGTAGGTGAAGAATCCATCGGTCTGCGGCGCCATCGGAGCGAACGTCACCTTCACGCCGGTGACCTTGTCGAGCTGGTCTGCAACCGCGACGTAGTCCACCCAGTTGACGCCCGTGCCAAAGTTAGCGCGTGCGACATCACCCAACTCTTGCGAAAGCTGCACTGTGCGCGAGTCATCGGTCGTATACATGGCCGTTGCACCAGCGGGCATGCTCACCGGGCCGGTCAAGCGATACTTCGCCGCATTGGTCGTGCCCGGAACTCGAGCGGATGCACCGCTTCCGTCATCTCCAATGTAGGGCAGCACATCGATCACGGTAGGGTCTGTCTGCGTCGTGACGCTCGAACCGTTCGCAACGTTGACGCGCCACGCGAAGTCTTCGCCCGCCTCGATGACCGGGTTCAGGGCAACCTTTGACACTGCGATGCCTGCGGGGCCATCAACACTCACCGTGGCCTGGGCCATATGACGATCGTTTGCGAGGGTCGGCAGCTCTCCCGGGGCGGGAGCAGCGCCATCTGAGACCGAAGCAATCGCAACGGTGTTGACGTAGTCGCCATGCGCCGTGTCTGCCGCCTGGGCCGAGTACGTGATCACGGGCTCTTCGCCACGGGTAATCGAATCGAACTTCCAGGTAACGGTCGTCGATCCATCAGCGTTGACAACCACCGAGCTGGGTTCGTAACTCGGTGCGGCAACTGCCTGGCCATTGATCGTTGTGGCCTTTTCGATGAAGAACAGCCCGGCCGGAACGGTGTCCGTCACAGTCACCGACTGAGCCACGTCTCCGCCAGCCGTTCCAAGGTCAAGCACCTTCGGGGTCAACGTAAACTGGCCAGCCGCTCCTACAGCAATACGGGGCACGGCAGCGGTCTTGGCCACACCAACGGCTGCGTCAACCGCGATCATGCGGTCACCGGTCGTCGGGATCCGCGTGAGTGTTGTCAGCTCTTCGTTTGTGCCCGGGCCATAGCCGGCGGGGCGATACTTACCGCCGTTGAGGTCTGATGAACTCCAGCCCGCCATGTTCGCAATGACGGAGCCGGGGGCCACATCTGCGCGACGCTCAAGGTTCACAAGGAGGATGACATTGTTCTGGCCTGCAGCGATATCTGCATCAGCGTCAGCGATAAACCGGACCGCGCTGACCTTATCCAGGTCAAAACTCGGGTCTGCGAGAGCGGTTGCCTGGTCGGTCCAGGTGCCCAGGTTGTCGGCGCAGTTAAAGGAGCGCATCTGGTCCCAACGCGCATCTTCATCGCCGTTCAGCGTGTAGCCGGTGAGGTACTCGAAGTGGCCCTTCAGCACACCGCCACGCACGTAGGCGGGAGATCCCTCGCTTCCGCTCGGCCATGCCCACCTGCCCGTAGGAGCAGTCTGAAACTTCGCGAGGCTCATCTCCGTTGAGTCCCACACGTCACAAGCTTTTACGTCGTTCAGTGCCGCAGCCGTTGAAACGTTCTGCACTGAAATATAGGACTGAACCTGCTGACCCGCAATGAGGGGGCCGTCACCCGAACGATCGGAGGTGGTGCCGTTCGGCAAGAAGGGTGTGCGATCAGGGTTGTTAATAATGTCGACGAACCGCTTCGACATTGCGCCCTGCGTCGTGATGGTCAGATTCGCGGTCGAGGTGTTGTCTGAGAGATCTTCTCCCGTGTTCTCAACCGTCGCACCATCTGCGCTGGTTCCGTTCGCCACGAGATCTCGAATCACGTTCTTCGCCGCTATGGATCCCGCACCGGTTTCGTAGCCGGGCACATCGCTCAGCGGCACAAACACCGTGATTGTGCCCAGGGTGAGGTAACCCTTATTGTCAGCGATAGCTGCACCACCACGGGTTTTTGTGGGAAGGTGATTTGCACTGAGGTCGGCATTGGCGATCGACACGGTGACCTTTTGGGGGTTTGCAGGATCAACCGAACCGGTCCACACGCCACCGTTCGAAACGGCGTAATCAGCGTTGACAGAGGTCACGCTAAAGCCCGGAAACTCTGGGTGGTTGGTAATGTCGGTACCCTTCACCTCGAGCAGTTGGGCGTTCGGGCTGATCCCGCTCAGATCGTCAACAAAGCTGACGGGCTGATCGGGCGTCTGGTAGCCGCGCACACCCTTGGTGTTCATGCCGGGCACCGAGACTGTCACGCCGTACTGAACACTCCAGCCACGCGTCACGCCATCCGGCCCAAGCACGTTGGTCGCAATGAATGGCGCTGCAACCTTTGTCATGTTGAGGCGCGGTGCCGAAGTAATCGTGACCGCTTTCGGGGCGGTCGTTGCCGCGGGGGCATCAGGATCGTCGCTCTTAAACGAGACGGCGTCGGGTGCAAAGTTCAGTTCTGTTCCATCGGGCTGGCTCTGTGCCGTCGCCGAGAGAGTGACAACTGGTGACGATCCAAGTGGAATATCTCCCAGGTTACAAGTGGCTGTCTTGCCGTCTGCGCTGATCTCTGAAGCAGGTCCGCCAGCGGGCGAGATGCACTGCGCCGGAAGTGTGTTCCATTCGAGGCCCTCGGGCAGAGTGAACGTGATCGTTGCATTCTTTGCGTCCGCAGATGCGCCAATGAGCGAGTTCGCGGAGACGGCAACATCCCAGGAAACGGTGTCGTGTGAACGAAGTACGCTGTCGGTCGGTGAGACGTCGTTACCGGGCCCCGCTGTTGCATCGAACGGTGCCGTGCCGGTACGAACCTCGCCGATCGAAACGGCGTATGCCAGATCTCCCGGAGCAGCCATCGCAGACGTAGCTGGTATCGCAAGCACGCCGCACACCAGTGCGGCGACCAGCGCTGAAACTGATTTCTTGAACTTCACGTATCTCCCCTTCAGCCGACCTGCCGTGATCGCTGAGGTGAGCGTCGGCAGGGCAGATCTTCCTGCCGAGAGGAACCCCCTCTGAGAGGTTCCCCATCCAGAACTACAGGTCCCCGCCTGTAGTAATTACAGGTTTAGGCTACGTTCTGCACAGGTGCCCAGGGTGAGGTTGCGGTTGATCTAAGAACGAAAATCGTGTCGATCAGTAGTCAAGCTGCTTCAGGGAGCTCACCTACGTAGCCAACTACGTGGTCGCAATAGACAGGACATTTCCCCAGTCTTCTGCCGCTCACACCGCAAACGACGGTGCCCCTCACCGACCGGGTTCTTAGACAACAGTCCCTACCGCTCAGGCGTACGTATGTTGCGCCTGAGGGCCACTTACATCCCCGTCAGAACGTACTGAGGTTGGTTCGCAGTGAGGCCTCTGGCCGATCGATGCTGGCTACTTTTATATTCACGCCGAGCCACCTCAAAAGGGGATTAGGCCGCTGCGTGAACAATGACGCCATACGCCAGACCCCCATCCGGGATCTGTGCTCTGACCTTGAGGATGAAATAACGTGGGGAAAGACTTAATAAAGCTTAAGTCGGTGGCCGTGGGGTGGCGATCGCGCACTTCTGCACTTCTAGGTGCCGCAGTGCTGGTGTCGGCTGTTGTTGGCGGGGGCGCACTTGTGATTACCCCGTCTGCCGCTATGGCAGATGCCGGAGATGTTCTGACAGTATCGGATGCGCTGTATAACACGCCGTACGGTTCGGAACTGTTCATGGAGCAGTTCGCCTCCGTGACCGACACAGACGACAACGGGCTGGTCACCGTGGGCGACCTGATCGATTTCACGTTCGTGGTCACAAACACGGGCAATGCTCAGGTCGACTCGATCGCGGTGGAGCAGGCCAGTGGTGGCGCGGTGGATTGCCCGTCAACGACGTTGGCCCCGATGGAGCAGATGACCTGCAAAGCTGTCGCGCCATACGTTGTGACAGATGACGACTTTGAAAAGGGCCTCGTTGAGAACTCGGCGACGGCAACCGGAGCATCGGCCACAAACTCGAGCATTCGCACCGGGCAATCGGTTGCGCGGATTGAAACTGGCGCACCCGTCCCAACTGTTCCGGTCAACTCGGGCTCACTGAGCCTGTCCAAGGCAATTCGTGGCGGAACCCTCTGGTATGACGGTGATACCCCGAAGACGCCGTCGCACAACACCGTGGTCTCCACGGTACGTTTCTTGGCGGTGAACAACGGCACCGAGGCACTGTCCGAGGTTGTGCTCACTGACCAGGTAAAGGTCGGCGATGCAGTCACCGACATGGGATGCTACTTCCCTGACGATGACGAAAATGAGGTGCCGGGAACATTCAACGACGCGACTCAGACGTGGTCTGTTCGCTGGGAAGCCTCTTTCGGTGAGAACCCGGTGCTGTGGGAGCCCGGTGCGATGATCATGTGCTCCGCAGTTCTTTGGCCGGCCGAGGGCGCGAACCAGCACGCTGACATCGCCACCATCCAGGCACGTGTGCCAGGCACACCTGAAGAGCCTTCTACGCCGGGTGAGCCAGGCGATCCATCCACACCGGGTGAGCCGAGCGATCCCTCCACACCAGGCGAACCGGGCGAACCGTCCACACCGGGCGAACCGGGCGATCCCTCCACACCAGGCGAACCGGGCGTTCCATCCACACCAGGTGAACCGGGCGATCCCTCCACACCGGGCGAACCGGGCGATCCCTCCACACCGGGCGAGCCAGGCGAGCCAGGCGAACCATCCACACCAGATGAACCAGGCGATCCATCCACACCAGATGAACCAGGCGAACCCTCCACACCAGGCGAGCCAGGCGAACCATCCACACCAGATGAGCCAGGCAAGCCCTCCACACCGGGCGAACCGTCCACACCCAACGAGCCGTCCACACCGGTCACACCGGCCAACCCGTCCGCGCCGAAGGACGAGACAACCCCGTCCTCCAATGGCGCCACGGCGTCAGCTGAGCAGCTCGCGTTGACCGGCGGAAACCTTCAGCTGGTCTGGTGGGAAGTTGCTGGCGGTATCGTTCTACTCGGATTCGGAGCAACCTTGATGATGCGCCGCAAGTCGCAAAAACAGTCGTAAGACACCACTTCTACGACAAAGGCGCTGCTCCTCGCGGGGTAGCGCCTTTGCTGTACGTGGCGGTCGGCATTTAACTGTTGGACCGGCTTGCCACGGACCCTGCAGCGCAGGCCACCGCGTGCTCACCGAGAACCCAGGTTCTCGGCGAGCGCGCAGAACGGCTACTGCTTCGCGCGGCGCACCCGGCCCGCGGCGAGCGCGGTCAGGATCAGGCCCAGACCTGCCCACACCACCAGCAGCAGGGCAGATCCGCCCGCGCCCGCCGATCCACTCGCGATCGCCTGGAAGCCAGAGAGCGCCGAACCGACGGGACTCAGATCACCGATCGTCGCGAGCGGGCCGGGCACAGTCGACACCACACCAACAGCAAACGCGACCACCAGCAACGCAAACGCAATAAATCGACCGAAGCCGCCGAGCAGCGCCGAGGCACCCTGCACAACGAGCGCGAACGAGATGCCCGCGAGCACCGCGAATCCGAAGAACCCGGTTGCCTGTGCGAGGTCGTAGCCAAGCGCTGCGGGCAGGATCACACCCGCGATCGCACCCTGCACCGCTCCAATGGCGAGTGCTGGTAACGCACTGCGCACGGTGATGTAGCCGATGCCACGTGCAGCGTCCCTCGTGCGCCGCCACAGCGGAGCCAGCACCAAGAAGCTCGCGAGCGCACCCGCCCAGAGTGCAATGCCCGCAAAGAGAGGCGCACCCGACGAGGTGAAGATCTCGTCGCTGCCACCGCGGGTCTCCACGGGGGTCACGGCCTTCTCCGAGAGCGTCTCACGCTCCGCCTTCGTGTAGTTCGGGATCCCAGTGACTGCCTCGTCGAGACCCTTCGAGAGGTCCTTCGCGCCATCGGCGGACTTCGTCACACCGTCGGCCAGTTTCGAAGCTCCGTCAGCTAGTTCCGGAGTGCCCTCGGCAAGTGCGGTCGCGCCGGTCGAGAGCTGGCTTGTTCCAGCCGCGAGCTGGGTTGCACCGGTTGAAAGTTGGCCACCCTGCGCGGCAAGCTCATTGAGCCCAGTCCCAAAGGCAGTGATTCCAGCGCTGAGCTGATCAAGCTGCGCGTTGGGATCGCCGCCGGGATTGCTGTTCGAGGCGGTTATGGTGTTCTGGAACGTTTCCTGTGCTGCGGCTAGACCTTGCAATCCGGTCTGCGTCGTTGCCAATCCGCCGCCGATCTCGGTGCCACGCCCACCAACTGTCGTAAGCATGCTGTCGCAGAAATCCTTGGTGGCTCCCGAGGCCAGGCAGTTTGGATACAGCGTTTTTAGGTCCTCGCCGAGTCCCCGCGCACCGGCACCGGCTGCGGTAAGTCCTTCCGTAACCTGACCCTGGGGCCCAGCCGAGTTCGCTTGCAATGTCCCAAGCGCCCCGATCATTGTCTTCAACTGTGCCACCGCCGCACTTGCACCCTGGCTGAGCGGCGCATAAGCCTCAGAGAGCGCGGAAGCACCCGCCGTGTACTGGCTCACCCCAGAAGCCAGCGCCCCGGCCCCCGTCGAAAGCTCCGAAGCTCCGCTCGACAGCTGCTGCGCACCGTCAGAAAGTTGCGAGGTCCCGTCCGCGAGCTGCGTGGCACCCTCTGAGAGCTGTGTGCCGCCGTCAGCAAGCTGCGAGGCCCCATCAGCGGCCTTGCCGATTCCGGTGTGCAACTCATTCATGCCAACGAACACGTTGCCGACGAACTGGGCACCCAACTGTTGGTTCAGCACGGAAGTCGCCGTCTGGGTCACGATGCCAGAGAGGGCAGTGTCGATAAGCCGCCCCTGGTCACTCTCCGCGATGTCGATGTGCGCGGTCTTCGCCTTTTCAGGGCCCTGAGACAGCGAGGTCGCGGCCGCGGAGAAGTTCTCGGGGATCGTGATGACCGTCGTGTAGCGGCCGTCCTTCAGACCCTTCTTGGCGTCATCCTTATCGGTCAGCTGCCAGGTGAAGTTTGTGTCAGCGTCGCCGCCAATCAGCTCACCCGCGAGCACGCGCCCGAGCGGCACCGTCTGCCCGTTCACCTCGACCGGCTTGTCGTTGTTCACGACAGCCGCGGTCACGTTTTCGAGGCGGTCACTCGGGTTCCATAGACCCCACAGCAGGATTCCGGCCACGGTCAGCGGCACCAGCACAATCCCGAGAATTGTTGTCCAGCTCACGGGCTTTGCACCCTTGAGCCTGGTGAGTGGGAGCGTCATGCGAGCTCTCCTTCTGCGATCGCTGCGGTGAACGCAGGTGCGGCGGGTCGTGTGTCAGACAGGGTGCGCTCGCGCAGGGTGATGGTGGCGGGCAGGATCCGCTCCGCCAGGCTTCGTTCCCCGAGCACGATAAGGGTGAGGGGTGGCGCGGCCCCGCGATCCGCCTCGACCGTTCTTGCGGCGAGCGCGGAGTGCATGGCGTCGATCCGCTCGAGCGAGATGGGCGCTTCAGCCGCCGCTCGCAGGTCAAGCAGCACAACCGAGGCGCGATCCTGCAGGGCGTCGCGTAGGGATTCAAGGCTGGCCCACGCCGAACGTGTGCGCAGTGACGAGGCCCGCTCGGGCAGCAGCAGCCCGTCGACCTTGAGTGTGCCCGCAACGATCGCGCCGCGGCCGGTCAGCAGTCGCGCGAGTGGCAGGGCAACGGGATCCCGCGGATCGAGCATCAGGGTCTCACCGTGGGCGATACGCAGATGATCCACGTGGAGGCTTCCCGGAAGCAGCAGCCGCTCGGCGGCAATCGCCGCGTCGGGCATGTCTTCGGGCCAGCCAGCGTGCTCGAGCTCGCGCGCGAGGCCCTCACCCTCCACGTCGAACGAGGGGAGGATCTTCGACAGCCAGCGCGGCATGCGCCATGCGCGATCCCCGAGCAGTGCAAGCACGGCAGGCACGAGGGTCATGCGCACGATGAACGCGTCGACGAACACACCAACTGCAAGGCCGAGCGCGATCACCTTGATGCTCGGGTCGCCCTCGGGCACAAACGCGGCAAACACGGCGAACATGATGAGAGCGGCGGCGGTCACAACCTTCGCGCTGCCAACAAAGCCGTTGCGGATCGCGCTCTGCGCGTCGGCGTGGTGATCCGTCTTGCCGTGCACGTATTCCTCACGGATGCGCGAGACCAAAAACACCTCGTAGTCCATCGCGAGACCAAACAGCACACCCATCAAAATGATCGGCATGAAGCTCAGGATCGGCCCCGTCGAACTGACGTTGAGCAGGTTCGAGAACCAACCCCACTGGAATACAGCCACAACAGCACCAAACGCGACCCCGACCGACAGCAAAAAGCCGAGCGTCGCCTTGATCGGCACCCACACCGAGCGGAAGACCATGGCGAGCAGCACTAGCGACAGGCCAACTACCAGGATGCCAAACGGCAGCAGCGCGTTCATCAGCAGCGCGGATACGTCGATCGCAACCGCGGTGAAGCCGGTCACGGCCAGGCTCACACCGTACTTCTTCTCCCAGGTGTCGTGCATGTCGCGCAGTTTGTGCACGAGTTCCGTGGTGCTCTCGGCGTGCGGTCCCTCGTCGGGGATCACCTGGATAATGCCGGTGTCGGCCCCCTGGTTCGGTGTTGCAAGTGGCACCTCAGCAACACCGGGAACCTTTCGCACCTCGTCAGCGAGATCCTTCATCAGGCCAACGGGGTCGGTGCTCGTAATGATCGATCCGGTCAGCAGCAGCGGGCCGTTGTAGCCCTCGCCGAAGTGCTCGCCCGTGAGCTCGTAGGTGACGCGGGCAGGATCATCCGCGCTGAGCGAAGTTGCGTTCGGCAGCGCGAGACGCAGCTGTGCAGCGGGGATCGCAGCAATGCCGAGCAGCACAAGCACGGTCAGAATCGTGACGATCGGCTTCTTCGTGACCGTGCGCACCCAGCCGCCGAAGAAGCGGTCGGCCCGGGAGGGTGTGTGCGGGTCAAAACCGTCAGTTGGTTCGGGGTTGTGGGTCGCGGTCTCGTCCCTTGTCATGCTGCGCGCAGTCGCAGCATCATCGCTCGAGTTGTCGCCACCTACTGTGTTGACCGAAGCTACGCTCCCCCGCAAGCGAATCCGCTGTTTCTTCGGCAGGATCCGCAGCCCGACCATCGCCATGATCGCGGGGGTCAGCGTCACCGCAATCAGCACGGCGATGGCAACCGCTGCGGCGGCGGCGATCCCGAGCGAAGTGAGGAATGGAATGCCAGCGACCGACAGGCCAACGAGCGCGATGATCACCGTGAGGCCCGCGAACACCACGGCAGAGCCAGAGGTTGCGGTCGCGCGGGCGATCGAGTCTTCGACGCTGAGGCCCGCACGCAGCTGCTCTTGGTGGCGACTCACGATGAAGAGTGTGTAGTCGATGCCCACCGCGAGGCCCAGCATGAGGGCAAGCATGGGAGTGGTCGATGTGAGATCAACGAAGGCGGTTACAAAGAAGAGTCCCGCGATCGAGACGCCGACGCCGAGCATGGCGATAATCAGCGGCATGCCCGCTGCGATGAGCGAGCCGAGTGTGAGGATCAATACAACAAACGCGATGATTACGCCGACACCCTCGGTCGGGCTGATGCCGGGGACCGAGGCCGAGAACGCCTCACCGCCGTAGGAGACCTGGGCGCCCGAGGGCAGCTGATCCCGAATCTCTTCGGTTGCCTTTTTGAGTCCCTCGATGGTCGATTCTTTGACGGTGCTGACCTCACCCTCGATCTGCACCGTGATGAGCGCGGCCTCGCCGTCTTTGGAGAGTCCCCCGCTCGCCTGCTCACTGAATGGAGTCTGCACCGCGGTCACGGCGGTGACGTCTTCGAGATCCTTCGCGGCATCGTCGACAATTCCCTTGTAGGGCTCGGCGTCGACCTTTTCGCCCTTCGGAGCGACCACGATAATCGTGGCGCTCGTGCCACTGACCTCTGGAAATGTGAGGCCGAGCTGCGTGATCGCATCCTGCGACTCGGTTCCCGGAATCGAGATGGGCGCGTTCGCTCCCTGTCCGAACAGCGCGGCACCCGTTCCCAGCAGCGCGAGCAGTGCGATCCAGAGGATCAGAACGAGCGTTCTTGCACGCGTCGCCCATCGTCCGAGGGCGTAAAGAAGCGTGGACATGCGGGCCTTCCGGTCACGGTGGTTGGCGGGACTTGTGCGGTTGTGGGATTGGCGGGACTGCAAAATAGCACGGTGGTTGGCGATCTTGCGGGATCCAAGTATTTCGATACACGAGTGTATCCGTTTCCGATACACAAATGTATCCACTCTTCGCTTCAAGCTCGCTGAGTGTGCGATGATGTTGCACATGTTCCCCGATCCCGAGGCCTCCGACGCGCGCGTAAGCGCGGGATCAGCCGACGGTTCCAACCAGGTTCCCGAGGCAGCCCTCAGTGCCCGCCGCCTGGAGACTCGAAACCGCCTGCTCGATGCGGCGGCCGAGGTGTTCACCGAATCTGGCCTGCAGGGCGCGTCTGTCGAGAGTGTCTGCAGTCGGGCTGGGTTCACGCGCGGAGCGTTCTACTCAAACTTTTCCAGCAAGGAAGAGCTGTTTCTCGCGCTGCTCGATCGTGAGTACGACCAGCGCACCCAGTTCTTGCAGGAGCGCGCGGCCGAGCTGATTCCGCTGCTCGCGAGCCGCGAGTGCCTGCTCACCCCCGAAGACACGGCGCAGTATGTCACCGAGTTCTTCGCCCCCACCGGCTGGGAATCGACGTGGTTCGCGCTCGAGACAGAATTCATGCTGCTCGCCATGCGCGAGCCCACGAGTTCGCTCAGCCTCGCCAGCTTCATCGTTCGCTCTCGCCTCGATCTCGAAGAGCTCGTGGAGGGCATCTTGCACGCCGCGGGACGCCGCTTCACGATCCCGGTCGACCGCGCAATGCCGATCCTCGGCGGCATCTATGAGCGGGCGTTTCGCATCACGGCCCTGGCTGGCCCGGATGCCCCTGAGGGCCTGAATGAACTGGGCGGCAGGATCGCGGAACTGCTGTTCGCGATCACCGAGGATGAGGGGTAGGGGTTTCGCGCCCGCCCGCTCCTCATCCGATTTGCGGGTCAGTTTCTGGCACTAAACCCGGTTTTAGTGCACAAAAGTGACCCGAGAATCTTCAGGATCTGACTAGCGGGACTTTAAGGATCCGCCTAGCGGGTCCCGCTCCTGACGAGCGGCCCCACGCACCGCAGCATCCATTTGCGGGTCAGTTTCTGGTACTAAACAGCTGCTTAGTACCAGAAACTGACCCGAGGATCCACAAACGCCGACTGTCCCGTGCCCGCTAAGATCGAAGCGTGCTGCTATCTGATCGTGACATCAATGCCGAACTCGAATCTGGCCGCATCGGGCTCTCGCCCAGCGAAGCCTCGATGGTGCAACCGTCAAGCGTCGACGTGCGGCTCGACCGCTACTTCCGGCTCTTCGACAACCACAAATACGCCGTCATCGACCCCGCAGAGGATCAGCCCGAGCTGACTCGCCTCATCGAGGTCGACCCCGCCGAGGGTTTCATCTTGCACCCCGGCGAGTTTGTACTTGGATCCACCTTCGAGCAGGTCAGCCTGCCCGACGACGTTGCCGCGCGCCTCGAGGGCAAGAGTTCGCTCGGTCGCCTCGGCCTACTTACGCACTCAACCGCCGGATTCATTGATCCCGGCTTTGAAGGCCACGTCACGCTCGAACTCTCGAACGTCGCAACCCTGCCGATTCGCCTGTGGCCGGGCATGAAGATCGGTCAGCTGTGCTTCTTCCGACTTACCTCTCCCGCGGAGCGCCCGTATGGATCCGGCGCAACGTTCTCACGCTACAAGGGACAGCGCGGCCCGACAGCCTCGCGCTCGCACCTCAACTTTCACCGCGCAGACGTGACGGCGACAGACGCGGGGCACACCGGGGGCTAGCGTCGACGCGACCGCTCCTCGCTGCCCAAACCGCCCACACCCCCAAGCCCCGCGCACCCCGCAAACCCCATTCGAGTGTTGCCATATTGCTAGTTGGTCGCGTCTCAACTAGCCATATGGCAACACTCGATCGCAGGGCAAGGCTGGCCAGGCCAGGCCAGTCCAAGCCAACCAGGCCGCGCCAGTCCAAGCCACCCAAGCCAAGCCCTACGCAAACCCAAGTCCCGAGCAATCAGACCCCGGCAGTCGCCCGCTCATATCCGGCGAGCAGGATCCGCTCCGCAAGCAGCAGGTAGTCGCGCAGGGCGGCCGACGCCTTGTCGGTCGCGCCCGATTCAAGCAGCTCAAGGATCCTCTCGTTGCGCTCAAGGAACGGCGCGTGAAGATACGCGGGATCGTCGATCAGGCCGAAGGCGAGGCGCAGCTCCGAGGTCAGCTGGGTGTACATGCGATTGAGTCGGGCGCTGTCCGCGAGTTCGAAGATGGCACGGTGAAACTCGATGTTCGAGGTCGCAATGCTGGGCCAGTCGTCGTGATCCCGCGCTTCTAAAGCCGCCTCAACCGCGCGCCGCATGCGAGCAATGGCCGGGTGCCGCGGCATCGCCTCGGCAACCGCTTGGCACTCGATGAGGCGACGCACGCGGTAGATGTCGATGATCGTGTTGATGTTCGGGATCGCCACGCAAGCTCCACGGTTCGGAATCTGCGTGATGAGCCCCTCCTCGCTCAACGCACGAAACGCCTCGCGCAGCGTGTTGCGTGAAACGCCAAGCGACTCGGCCAGTTTGGCCTCGGGTACGCGCTCACCGGGTGCGAGCTCCCCTCGAGAAATGCGGGCGCGGATCTCGGCAGCGGCATCTAGAGCGCGCGAGTGAGAGCCAGGCTCGCCACCGGCCTCGGCCCCTACACTCACACCACTCACCATGAGTGCAGTGTAACAACCGCAACAAACGCATGCTGTTTGTTGAAAGAAGAGACTTGCATTGTTCAACAATCAATGTAAAGTAAAGGAACCCCCAGAAACCGGCGCAATGGTGCGAGAGGAATTCCCGAATGAACGAGCAAGTCTCACCCGAAAAGGAACGCGAGGGCGAAGTTTCCGTCCCCGGACCCGCAACCGTAGCCAGCGGCACGGTCGGATTCGTGAAATCGCGTCGGGCCTCCCTCATCGGGGCAATCTTTATGATGGCAACCTCGGCCATCGGCCCCGGCTTCATCACGCAGACGGCCACGTTCACCGCAACGCTGGGGGCAGCCTTCGCGTTCGGCATCCTCGTTTCGATCGTCATTGACTTCATCGTGCAGGCGAACATCTGGCAGATCATCACGCTCTCGGGCAAACGCGCGGCCGAGCTCGCCAACGCCGCGATCCCGTTCAGCGGGTTCATTCTCTCGGTGCTCGTGATCGTGGGCGGGCTCGTGTTCAACATCGGCAACATCGCGGGCGCCGGCCTCGGGCTCAACGCCATGCTCGGGCTCGACCCGAAGATCGGTGGTGCCATCAGTGCACTGCTCGCGATCGCCATTTTCCTTTCGCGTCGCGCGGGTCTGCTCATGGACCGCGCAATGATCGTGTTCGGCCTGCTGATGATCACCCTGACCGTTGTCGTTGCGATCATCGCAAGCCCACCCGTCGGTGAGGCCCTGCGTCAGACCGTCATGCCCGACACCATCGACTTTGCCGCAATCACCACGATCGTCGGCGGCACGATCGGCGGCTACATCACTTACGCTGGCGCTCACAAGCTGCTCGATTCGGGCGCCGCGGGCCCCGAACACATCAAGCAGGTCACCAACTCCGCGTTTATGGGCATCGCGGTGACCGGAATCATGCGCTACGTGCTCTTCCTGGCATTCCTCGGTGTCACTGCAAGCGGTGTGATGCTCGACATCGCCGCAAATCCCGCCGCGCAGGCCTTTGAGTCGGCCGCGGGCGAGTGGGGCATGCGGGCGTTCGGGCTCGTTCTGTGGGCCGCGGGCATCTCAAGTGTGATCGGCGCGGCGTTCACTTCGGTGTCGTTCATGACGGTATTCAGCAAGAAGCTCGATCAGCGCCGCCGCGGCTGGGTCACGGTTGTGTTCATCTTGATCGGCCTCGCCGCATACCTGACCATGGGCACTACACCGGTTGCACTGCTGGTGTTTGCGGGTGGATTCAACGGCCTGATCCTTCCCATCGGGTTCACCGTCTTTATGTACATTGCTTGGTTCCGCAGGGATCTGCTCGGTGGTCATCGCATTCAGATGTGGTTGCTGTGCCTCGGTTCCCTCGCGACGGTTCTCACCTGGTACATGGGTGTGGTGTCGTTCAGCAAGATCTTTGAGTTCCTCGCCGCGTGATTGTCGGTGGCTACCGCAATACTTGAATCCAGGAGGACACCAATGAGAATCGACCTAAACAGCGACCTCGGCGAGCACTTCGGCTCGTGGACCATGGGCGACGACACCAGCATGCTCGAGATTGTCACGAGCGCGAATGTCGCCTGCGGGTTCCACGCGGGTGACCCGCGCTCGATCCTCGGCACGCTCCGCGCGGCGGCCTCTCGCGGGGTGGCCGTGGGCGCCCACGTCGCCTACCCCGATCTGGTCGGCTTCGGGCGGCGCCCCATGACACTCGCTCGTGCCGAACTTGAGGCAGACATCATCTACCAGATCGGTGCGCTACAGGCCCTCGCGAGGGTCGCGGGCACCGAGGTGCGCTACGTCAAGCCGCACGGCGCACTCTACAACAGCATCGCGTTCAACGAGGCCGAGGCAGACACCGTGATCCGTGCGATTCGGGCGGTTGACCCCGAGCTAGCGCTTGTGTGCCTCGCCGCCTCACCGCTCGTGGAGCAGACGGAAGCCGCGGGCATGCGCGCGATTCCAGAGGCTTTTGCGGATCGCGCGTACGAGCCGAACGGGGCTCTCGTCTCGCGGCGGGAGCCAGATGCGGTGCTGCACGATCCCGCTATCGTCGCCGAGCGCATGCTGCGCCTCGTGCAGACCGGCACCATCACCGCGCGCGACGGCAGCGAGGTCACCGTACGCGCCGAGTCGATCTGCGTGCACGGAGACAGCCCCGCAGCCGTCGAACTGGCGCGGGCAGTAAGCGTGTCGCTGGTTGGGGCGGGCGTCGAGCTTTCGAGCTTTTCGAGGTCCCTGTGACCAGTGAACCCAGAATTCTGCCCGCGGGGGCCACGGCGGTGCTGCTTGAGTGCGGCACGCTCGACCGCGCGCTGCAGGTGTTTGCTTCGCTGACCGCGGCTCGGGATCGCGGAGAGCTCGACGTCGCCGAACTGGTACCTGCGGCGGAAACCGTGCTGGTGAGCGGTGGTGAGGCTCGGGATCCGCGCGCGCTTCGTGCGAAACTGCGCGACCTGTTGTCGGGTTCAGGATCGGCGAGCGCGCGGGCAGCAGCGAGCGCTGAAACTGTGATCCCCGTTTTCTACCGGGGCGAAGACCTCGACGAGGTCGCCACGCTCACCGGCATGAGCGCTGAACAGGTGGTGCAGCGGCACACCGCGGCCGCCTACACCGTTGCGTTCACCGGCTTCGCGCCCGGTTTCGCGTACCTCTCGGGTGGGGATCCCCTACTTGAGGTGCCGCGCAGGGCCACCCCGCGACCGCGCATCTTGCCCGGATCGGTGGGCCTGGCCGGCCCCTTCTCGGGGGTGTACCCGCGCGAGAGCCCCGGTGGCTGGCAGATCATCGGCCACACCGATCACCCGATGTGGGATCTCGATCGCGAGCGGCCCGCAGCCCTGCTCGCGGGCGAGGGCGTGCGGTTTGTTGCGGAGAGGGAGCGCGTTGTTGCGGCTGACCCAGGTCGCTCAGCGCAGGTTCCTGCGCCTTCCCTCGACCACCCCGCGAAGGCGAAGCGCCTGGACCGTGGTGTCCCCAGCGCCCCGGCCCTCACCGTCATCGATGCCGGGCTACAGACTTTGATCGAAGATGCCGGCCGCTTGGGCGCCTCAGGCATGGGTGTTGGCGAGTCAGGGGTCAGCATTCGCCGCGCGTACCAACAGGCTAATCGTCTCGTTGGAAACCGTCCTGGCGCGGCCGCACTCGAACTGAGCCACGGCGGCTTCGCGGTCGAGGCGGTCAGCACAACAGTGCTGGCGCTCGCGGGAGCACCTCGCGTGGGGCAGATCACCGGCCCCTTCGGCACACGCGGCGTGCCCGAGGGTCAAGCTTTCCGTCTGAGCGTTGGCGAGCGGCTCACACTCGGCGCCCCCTCAGCCGGCTTACGATCCGTGCTCGCTCTGCGCGGCGGCGTAGCGGCGACCCCGGTGCTCGGCAGCCGATCCCGAGATACCCTCGCCGGCCTCGGCCCCGAATCACTTATCGCGGGCGACACCATCAGCGTCGCCAGCGAAGCGATCCTTCCCGTCAGTGCCCCCGAGGCTACTGCAGCGCAGCTTCCCGCAGCTGGCGAGGTGACAACGCTGCGGGTGATCCTCGGCCCGCGCGACGGCTGGTTCGACGAGGCGAGCATCGATCGTTTCTTTGCTCAGAGCTGGGACGTCACCCCGCGCAGCGACCGCGTGGGCGTGCGCCTCGCCGGTGATGCGCTCACCCGGTCCCCCGACTTTGACGGCAAGGAACTGCCGAGCGAGGGGATGGTGCTCGGTGCGATCCAGATTCCGCCTGACGGACAACCCGTACTGTTTCTCGCCGACCGCCCTCTGACCGGCGGATACCCGGTGATCGCGGTCGTTCACGATGACGACATTGAACTCGCGGCACAACTCGCACCGGGGTGCCGCGTTCGTTTCGACCTGTTCCGCGATGGCTCCGCATCAACAGAGGCTGTGCAGAATACGACTGTGCCGAACGTACCCGCGCCAAACGTGACCGAGATTGACCAGGAGAACCCCTCATGACCCCCTCAAAACCCCTGACAAAAGTCTTGATCGCAAACCGTGGCGAGATCGCGGTACGCGTGATTCGGGCAGCCCGCGAAGCCGGCATCGGAAGTGTCGCCGTCTATGCAGACGCCGATGCTGACGCACTGCACGTGAGGCTCGCTGACGAGGCCTACGCACTGGGCGGCGTCACCCCTGGCGAGACCTATCTGAACATCACAAAGCTTCTCGAACTGGCACAACGGTCAGGCGCCGATGCGATCCACCCGGGCTACGGCTTTCTGTCGGAGCGCGCCGACTTCGCGGCCGCCGTGATTGACGCGGGACTGAACTGGATCGGCCCGGATCCCAGCACCATCGAGGCCCTCGGCGACAAGGCCCGCGCCCGCGCACTCGCGGAGCAGGTGGGGGCTCCCCTTGTTCCCGGCACGCCAGGTCCGGTTGCAGACGCAGACGAGGTCATCGCATTCGCCGACACCTTCGGCCTGCCCCTCGTCATCAAGGCCGTGTATGGCGGCGGCGGCCGCGGCATGCGCGTGGTGCGGGATCGTGCCGAGATCCGCGAGGCTTACGAGTCCGCGGTGCGCGAGGCAGAGCTCGCATTTGGCCAGGGCGACTGCCTGGTCGAGCGCTTTCTTGATCGCCCTCGTCACATCGAGGCCCAGGTGCTCGGCGACCGCCACGGACGCGTTGCTGTGCTCGGCACGCGCGACTGCTCGCTGCAGCGACGCAACCAGAAGCTCGTCGAAGAGGCACCCGCTCCATTTCTCGATGACGCCCTTCGCGAGCGCATCCACCAGGCCGCCGCCGACGTGTGCGCCGCAGCGGGGTACGTCAGCGCGGGAACGGTCGAGTTTCTGCTCGGCGAAGACGGCACCCTCTCGTTCCTCGAGGTGAACACCCGATTGCAGGTCGAGCACCCGGTCACCGAGCAGATCACCGGCATCGACCTCGTGCAAGAGCAGTTCCGCATCGCGGCTGGCGAGCCCATGAGTGTGCCCGAACAGATTCCGAGCTTCGGGCACTCCATCGAGTTTCGTATTAACGCTGAGGATCCCGGTCTCGGCTACCTGCCGACCCCCGGCACGATCGAGCGCTTCGACGTGCCCGGCGGGCAGGGGGTGCGTGTCGACTCGGGTGTGTACGCAGGGTATGCGGTGCCCGGTAGTTTCGATTCGATGCTCGCCAAGCTCATCATCTGGGGCAAGGATCGCGAGCAGGCCCTCGCCCGCGCGCGACGGGCGCTCGACGAGTTTCAGATCGAGGGAGTCGCAACCGTGCTGCCCTTCGATCGCTACGTTGTGACCGATCCCGCCTTCACCGCTGCCTCCGGGCGGTTTGGAGTGCACACCCGCTGGATCGAGGAGGAGTGCACTGCCACCTTCGAGCCCGCAGCCGCCGTTGCTGCGCCCGCCGCGCCGCGACTCACCCGCATGCCGCTTGAGATCGACGGCCGACTGGTTGAGATCGGTCTACCCGAGGCGCTGCTGTCGCGCCTTGCGAGCGGTAGCGGCCAGAGCTTAGAGGCCGGCTCCCCGGCGGACGCCGGGGCCGCAGGCGGCGCCGCACAGGCCGACCCCAACGCGGTGCTGGCGCCCTTCACGGGCACCCTCAGCGCGTGGAAGGTCGACGCGGGCGCGCAAGTTGCCGAGGGCGACACCGTTGCGGTGATCGAGGCCATGAAGATGGAGGTTCCGGTGAAGGCCCCGAGATCCGGAATCCTGCGGCACAGTGTGGCTCCCGGCACCAACGTCTCAGCGAGCGCCGAGATTGGGGTTATCGAGGGGTAATGCTGCCGCGGTCCCAGTTTCTGCGTTGGGGAGAGCCGCTGTAGTCAGAAAGGATCAGACGCTTCGCGCGTTCTCCTGAGCCTTCTGCGCCCGCTCGTCACGCGCGGCCTGCTTTTCCAGCATCTCGTTGTACGCGTGCAGTTCAGCCTCGCCCGAACGATCCGCCGCGC
Organism: Leucobacter viscericola; assembly: GCF_011299575.1. Classification (NCBI taxonomy): domain Bacteria; kingdom Bacillati; phylum Actinomycetota; class Actinomycetes; order Micrococcales; family Microbacteriaceae; genus Leucobacter; species Leucobacter viscericola. Next base: position 2,296,526 of record NZ_CP049863.1, on the reverse strand, counting down.
GATCCTTACGCTTCTGCACCTTCGTGTCGTTACGCGACCACTGCACCGCCACGATCAGCGCGAGGGCGAGCGTCGGCAACTCGCCAATACCCCAGGCGATACCGCCGCCGAGGGATTGATCCGCGAGCGGCGTTGCACCCCAGGTGCGCCCCATCGCACCGAACCAGTCGGCGAGCATCAGAGAGTCACCTGTCATCATGGTGACACCAAAGAAGGCGTGTGAGGCCATCGTCGCGAACAGCGTGATGAGTCGCATCGGGTACGGGAAGCGGTATGGCACGGGATCGATCCCGATCATCGACAGGGCGAAGAGGTACCCACCGATCAAGAAGTGGATAATCATCCACTGGTGCCCAAGGTGCTCCGACATGGCCCAGCGGAAGATCGGCGTGAAGTAGAACACCCAGAGCGACCCGACAAACACAACGGCCGCAACCGCGGGGTGCGTGATGAACTTCGAGTACGGCGTCTGCACCATCCACAGCACCCACTCGCGACCGCCCCACGAACCGTCGTTACGCTTCTCCGTCGCACGCAGCAGCAGCGTAATGGGCGCGCCAAGTACCAGGGCAATCGGAATCACCATGGTCAGCATCATGTGGCCCAGCATGTGCACGCTGAACAGGTACTGCTCGTACAGGTTGAAGGGTCCGTTTGTCGTGTAGAACAGCGCGGCCAGACCGAGGAACCAGGCGATGGATCGGCCAATCGGCCAGCGATCCCCGCGACGCCGGAGGCGGATCACAGCGGCAATGTACAGGGCGAGACCAAAGGCACACACCAGGGTCCAGGCCAGGTCAAACTTCCAGCCGGTGATGTAGCTCATCGGCGTGAGTTCCGGTGGCAGCGGATCACCGGTGAGCCACTGGGCTGAGGTAACCCCACTGCCTTGATCTTGAGCCGGCTCAAACGACACGGGGGTTGCGGTGCGACCAAGCGCACCGGCGATCCCGCTCGCCACACCCATCACGGCAAGCTCCGCAACAACCAGCCATCCAAATACGCGGCCACCGTTCGGCGAGCTGGCAATGCGCGGGATCAGCCGCGTGCGCTGGAAGGCACCAAACACACCAAGCACCACGAGAGCGCCGGTCTTCCACATCACAAGCTGGCCGTAGCCGGTTCCGAACAGCGCATCGAAGTCACCCACGCGCAGCCAGGCGCTCACGACACCGGAGGCGGCCACGCCGATGAAGGCGAACAGAGCGAGCGTCGAGTAGCGAGAGGTGAGTACGGCGAGGCGCTTGCGATCCACAACCCGCGCGACGAACACCAGGGTCATCAGACCGCCGAGCCAGACCGCGGCGCCGATCAGGTGCACGAGCAGCGAGTTGACGGCCTGCGCGTGCCCCGAGGAACCCGCGGCGTGCCCCTGCTGCGCGAGGGGCAGAGTCGTCGCGAGCGCTGCGACGAGCACAAGAAGCGTGAGGCGGCGTTCTCGGATCGCAAATGCCATGACCGTTGTGGCTGCGGCCAACAAGAGTTCGAGCAGCCACAGCTGGCCCAACTCGACCTCGGTAACGAACTGGGCGAGACCGGCACCGAAGGTTGCATCACCCGAGAAGGGGAGGCCAGAGACGTCAACATAGGTGAAGAGAAGCGTGGCAGCACTCGCGACGGTCAGAAGCGCAGCGGATCCTGCCGCGAGGTCCATCGCCGTGCGAGTCTCGGGCTTTTCGCTCGCGAGGGCCCAGACCGCCATCACGACCGAGCCGATGAGCCCAGCGATGGCGATGTTGACGATGGTGCGGGAGATCGGGAGCGCAAAGCGCACAACAACACCCGGATCAAGCAGAGTGCGCTCGGCAGCAGCACCACCGATAGCGAGACCAAGCAGCAGAGCCGCAAGCGCCACCGCGATCAGAACAGCGGGGGCAACGATACGCAGATAACGAGGCACCCCTTAAGCCTACGGCCTTGTAGATGTGTGTATTGTCGGACGGCGCGGGCTGCCCCAGATACAACGAAACCCCCTCGACGCTTGCGCGCCTCGGGGGTTTCGTAAAAGTCAGTTACTTAACAGCTGCCTTGAGCTTGCTGCCAACCGACACCTTGACGCGCTTGCCAGCGGGGATGTCGATGCTCTCGCCGGTGCGCGGGTTGCGGCCGGTGCGAGCAGCGGTGGTTGCGGTCTCGAAGGAGATCCAGCCCGGGATGGAGACCTTCTCGCCACCGGCGACAGTCTCGGAAACAGCGGCGAACAGGCCGTCGAGAACGCTCGAAACAGCAGCCTGGCTCTGGCCGGTTTCTGCGGCGATCTTTGCTACGAGCTCAGTCTTGTTGAGTGCCATGTGTTTGTCCTTCCAGGGCAACGAAGCTTTTGTTCGGGCCCCTGATCTGGTTCAGGTTTCCCCCCATTTTGAGGGGTCCGATCGGTTGATCGGTTCGAATCTACCCTACTCCGGCATGATCTCGCGGATTTTCACGCAAAATTGCGGAAGTTTCTGTTGCGTAAGTGCTGAAAATACAAAAGAAGCGGGTGTGGGGTCTATAGAACCCACGCCCGCCTACAAAGTTTCTACTCGCGCGGAAGTTTTTGAGAGTTACCCACTCGGTGCCTGAGCTGTGGACGCAGCTCAGGCTGACGAGCGGCCCCTTGAGCGACGAGTGACCCCTTTACCCACGCGTCGGCAGCCTGGCCGCTCGTCGCTCAGGGGGCCGCTCGTCGTCTGCAAAAGCCTTTAGGGACGCAAAAGGCGGGTGCCACGAGATTTCTCGTGACACCCGCCTCTTAAGCGTTGGGCTGTTACCAGCTCAGCTGTTTACCAGCTCGACTTGGTGATGCCGGGCAGCTCGCCACGGTGTGCCATGTCGCGGAAGCGAACACGCGAAACACCGTACTTCGACAGAACGCCACGGGGGCGGCCGTCGATGACGTCGCGGTTACGCACGCGCACGGGCGATGCGTTGCGGGGCAGCTTCTGCAGGCCGACGCGTGCAGCCTCGCGGCTCTCGTCGGTGCCGTTGGGATCAACGAGTGCCTTCTTCAGCTCAGCGCGCTTCTCGGCGTACCGATCAACGATGGCCTGGCGCTGCTTGTTCTTCGCAATCATGCTCTTCTTAGCCATGTTTAGCGCTCCTCTCGGAATTCAACGTGCTTGCGGACCACCGGGTCGTACTTCTTGAGCACGAGACGGTCGGGGGTGTTACGACGGTTCTTGCGGGTCACGTAAGTGAACCCGGTGCCAGCCGTCGAACGGAGCTTGATGATCGGACGTACGTCCTTATCCTTAGCCATTAAATCTTCACCCCACGCTTCTGCAGATCAGCAACGACGGACTCGATGCCACGTGCATCGATAACCTTGATGCCCTTAACCGACAGGGTGAGTGTCACCTTGCGGCCGAGTGAAGGCACGAAGTAGGTCTTCTTCTGGATATTCGGATCGAACCGACGCTTGGTGCGACGGTGCGAGTGCGAAATGTTGTGACCGAAACCGGGAACGGCTCCTGTCACCTGGCACACTGCTGCCATGGTTTTTCCTCTCATACCGTGAGACCGGACGGCCTCACCCAAGATTTCTTGTCTGCGAGAGCTTTTGCACCAAAGCGGCCGGGGCCGATCCTGCGCGAAATGCTCTAGCGGTCTGCACAATGGGACTTTGCACAGCCAAAGAGAAAGCTTAGATCAGGATCGGCGAGATCGCAAGCAGAAGTATCAGGCGTAGGGTGGACCCGTGGCACAGAATCTCCCCGAACCAGGCAACGACGCAGGCACCGCAACCATTCGCTACGTGGCGATCGGCGACAGTTTCACCGAGGGGGTTGGCGACGAGCAGCCGGACGGTTCCGTGCGAGGCTGGGCCGATCTCGTCGCGCAGGGTCTCGCCGACGCGACCGGCGAGCCGATTCAGTACGCGAATCTCGCGATTCGCGGTCGCCTTCTCAGAGGCATCATCGCTGAGCAGCTGCAACCCGCGCTCGACCTCGGCCCCACGCTGCTCAGCTTCAATGGCGGCGGCAACGACATGCTGCGTCCGGGAACCGACATGGCCTGGATCATCAGCGAAACCGAGCGCGCGCTGCAGCGCATCATCGAGGCGGGCGTTGAGCCACTGCTGCTTGCCGGCGCGAACCCCACGGGAAGCCTGCCGAGCGGCGGGCGGGTCGCGGTCAAGGGTGACGCCCTCACCACGGCAGCGGGCAAGATCGCCGCGCAGCTCGGTGTGCGCTTCTCAGACAACTGGCACGACACGGAACTGGCGGGGAGGCAGTACTGGTCGCACGACCGCCTGCACCTCGCCCCCGTCGGCCACCACCGTGTCGCATCAAATGTGCTGCGCACACTCGGCCACCCGCACCCGAGCGACTGGGTGATTGACGCGGCGCCGATCCCAAACCCCACCCGCCGCGAACAACTCACCTACACCCGCGAGCACGTGCTGCCGTGGGTGAAGCGGCGCCTCACTGGCAAGTCGAGCGGTGATGGCCGCACCGCCAAGTTTGGTGAGTGGACCTGGATCACCCCAAGGGAACAATGACCACCAGCGCACACTATTACGATCCGGTTGACGGCTCCGAGTATCCGCTAACGACCCCGAGGTGGCGTTCCGACGCACAGCGGCCGCTGCTCATCACACCATCGACAGGGCTGCGTCCGGAAGACATCGACACCAGCACACGAAGCCTGTGGCGATACCGGGCCGCGTTGCCGTTGCACGTCTCCGATCCGATCACACTCGGCGAGGGCTGCACTCCGCTGGTCGCAAGCGTCTGGGAGGGCAGCACGGCTCTCTTCAAGCTTGAATGGTTCAGCCCGAGTGGGTCCTTTAAGGATCGCGGGGCGAGCGTGATGCTGTCGGTGCTTCGTGAGCAAGGAATTACAGCCGTCATCGAGGACAGCTCGGGCAACGGCGGATCCGCAATCGCTGCCTATGGAGCCGCGGGTGGGCTCGATGTCACCGTATTCGCGCCAGCTTCTACCTCACCGGCCAAGCTGGCCCAGGCCCGCGCGTACGGCGCGACCATGGAGGCGGTTGAGGGGCCACGCGAGGCGTCCCAGCAGGCTGCGATCGCCGCGGCGGATCAGGGCCGCGGCTTCTACGCCAGCCACAACTGGCAGGCCTGGTTTCTTGAGGGCACCAAGTCGCTCGCTTACGAGCTCTGGGAAGACCTCGGTTTCACCGTGCCCGACGCGATCATCGTGCCGGTCGGTGCGGGCAGTAGTCTGCTCGGTCTCTCAATGGGCTTCGGCGAGCTGCTGCGGGCGGGGCAGATCCACACCCTACCAAGGCTCTACGCGGCTCAGCCGCTCAACTGCTCACCTATCGATGCAGCGTTCCGCGCTGAGCAGGCGGGCGCCCAGAGCGAGCCCCGGCCGGTTCACCCAACGGTTGCCGAGGGCACCGCGATCCGGAACCCCCTGCGCATGCACCAGATTCTCGCCGCGCTTCGTGACAGCCGGGGCGGCACGGTCACCGTGACTGAGGAGCGGATCATCGCGGCGAAACAGCAACTCGCGGCGCAGGGCCTGTTCGTAGAGCCAACCAGCGCGACGGCCGCCGCGGCGCTGACGACGCTGCGCGCTGAAGGAAGCATCACGACCGACGAAACCGTCGTTGTGCTGCTGACCGGGTCTGGGTTGAAGGGTGCCGCAGGCTAAAGCCCATCAGACAAGAGCCTTCTCACTAGCGAAACATGATCATGTCCCGACGGTTTCGCGCGACCTGCTCCATTTTCTCAAGCATGGTTGCCAGCGGCTCAGTTTTGCCCGAGAGGTAGGCAGACATACGGGACCTGCTCGTACCGCAGCGTTTGGCGAACTCAGTAATGGTCATTTCTGCCATGCCAAACGCGTTGCGAATTCGTCGTTGCACTCGCTCTGCCGAGCTCTCTTCGACCATACCTATGTAGCTCACAATGACGCCCCGACCACCGCCCTCAGCGATATCGAGAGCTTCATTAAGCTCTTGACGAAGCTCACTCCCGGAACCCGCGCTATGTGCAGCCTGGGCAACTCTCCGCCAATCATCGACTGAGCCGCGCTCGATTGCAATTAGTAGACCCTCGACACCCCAATCCTCAATCGAGTCTTCCGGGGTGACATTGAGGTTTCGAAACTTCAACACATAATTAGCGTATCAAACTTGATACGCCAAAACCAGAGTCAACTATTCCCGAGAATCTCTGCGGTAATCTCCCGGCACTCCTCGCGCACACGATCCCAGTCCGACCATCGGCTTGCGAGCCCCTTGTAGCCTCCCAAATCTTTCAATGTGCGACTGTCCCTCGGCTGAGGATCAAGAAGCTGTCTCATGAGCTGAGTCAACACAGGACTGGAACCAGGAGGGGCCGTGTCGTCGGTGTAATAATCGTCAATCCCACTAATCCACTCGGCAACACTCGGGGCTCCATAACGGCTCGACATCGCCGCCACATCCAAATAGTCCCGCACTTGATTCCGTTTCACGATCAAATAGGACTTGATCCTTACGGTTTCAGCCTCGGTCGGTATCGTGAGTTTCTTACCTGAGGGCAACTCGATCTGCTGCACCTCAAGAGGGCGCTTTCGAATGAGCTGGCGAATACCCACCTCAATGCCACCGAGTTCACCCAAAATAATCTTTTGAGGAATTGCCCGCGCAAGCACAAAGTCTCCTTCGCGATCGAGCGCGTCAAACACAACGTCAAACCGATCGTGAAGCGATTGCACGACATGGTCGTGATCGTAAGAGAGCCGGTGTCGGGCATAAAACGCTGCAGCACTGCCACCCACGAGAACAGCATCGGGCACAAGCTCTTGCAGCCGAGCCGCCGACTCAAGAACCTCTGCAAAGCCCTCGTCTAGCTCGTCACTCATAAACGGATGCTACCAAATCATCCTCTCGGAGGATGGGTGTAGTACCTGGGGACGATGCGCTACAGCTGCGGTTCAGCCAGCATAGGAGGATCATGACCTTCCTTACGCGCGTCAGCCTCAAAAACCGTCTCATTGTTGGCCTCGCAACCCTGGCGATCGCCGTGGTTGGCATCTTCTCGATGGGGGCGCTCAAACAAGAGCTCATGCCGTCGATGCAGGTGCCGATGGCCTTCATCTCGGTGCAATCGCAGGGCCTCGCCCCCGAAGAGATGTCGCGCACCGTCACCGAACCGGTTGAGAAGGCGCTCTCCGCGGTGCCGGGCATCACTAAGGTCTCCTCCAATACCTCGAGTGGTTCCGCCGACATCACGGTCGAGTGGCCATTCGACGAGGACGACACCGACACGCTCCAGGCGATCCGTGGGGCGGCCGATGCGCTCAAGCCGACGTTCCCGAGCGGCACCGAGGTCAACGTCTTCTCGGGTGGGGCCGACGATATGCCAGCGATGGTGCTCTCGGCTGGCAGCAGCGACAAAGAAGCCGTGTTCGGTGACGCGCTCGCGCAGACCGTCGTGCCCGCACTGCAGGGTGTCAACGGCGTCAAGCAGGTCACACTCTCGGGCCGCGAAGAGCAGCGCATCATGATCGACCTGCGCCCGAGCGACATGACCAAACTCAAGGTTACCCCCGAGCAGATCGCGCCCGTGTTGCAGGCCAACGGAGCTGCGCTGCCCGCGGGTGAGGCGGAATCCGCTGAGGGTCCGCTCTCGGTGACCGTCGGCACGGCGCTCTCCTCAGTCGAACAAATCTCGGCGCTGCCGATCCCGGTCGAAAACGGGGTCGTGCGCATCTCCGACTTCGCCGACGTGCGCACCGAGACCGTGCCCGCAACGCCCATCTCCCGAGTTAACGGCCTGCCCGCGATGACGCTGCAGGTCATGCCCGCGCAGGGTGCCAACGTGGTCGACATTTCCCACGGCGTCACGGCAGAGCTGGATCGCTTGGCTCCCGGGCTCAACGCCAAGTTCGTAACGCTCTTTGACCAGGCTCCGTACATTGAGCAGTCGATTCACGATCTCTCCGTTGAGGGCGGTCTCGGTCTGCTGTTTGCAGTGCTCGTTATTCTGGCGTTCCTCGGCTCGTGGCGATCCACCCTGATCGCGGCGGTGTCGATCCCGCTCTCCCTGCTCATCACCCTCATTGGCCTCTGGACGAGCGGCAACACGCTCAACATCCTGACGCTCGGCGCTCTCACCATCGCCATCGGTCGCGTGGTCGACGACTCAATCGTGGTCATCGAGAACATCAGCAGGCGGCGAGGATCCGGGCCGCTCACCCCGAGCGGTGTTGTCGCATCGGTGCGCCAGGTTGCGGGTGCCATTACGGCCTCAACCCTCACGACGGTCGCCGTGTTCCTGCCGATCGCGTTCGTCTCAGGCATGGCAGGGCAGCTGTTCCGGCCGTTCGCCATCACCGTGACGATCGCGCTGCTCGCGTCTCTGGTCGTGGCGCTGACCATCGTGCCCGTGCTCGCGTTTTGGTTCATGCGAAACCGCGCACCGCACGGTGCGGTCGCTGCGGCGAGTGACGGGGTCGTTGATCCTGCTCTGGCAGAGCAACCCGAGCACTCCGATCTCGCCGAAATTCACACGGCACCGGATCGCCTGCAGCGTCGCATCATGCCAGCGCTGAACGCGACCCGCCGCCACCCGGTGATCACCCTGGTTGCCTCGGGCCTGATCCTCGTGTCGACCCTGGTGCTGAGCAGCATGATCCCGACCGACTTCCTCGGCTCATCCGGCAACGAGAGCCTGCAGGTCACCCAGACCCCCGAGGAGGCGGACGGCAAACTCGTTGAGGCTGCGGCGCCCGTTGAAAAGGCACTCGGCAGCGTCGAGGGTGTGCGCGACGTGATCACCACGATTCCGCTGGCCACTGCGGGAACACCGTCAACCATTTCCTACGATCTGCAGCTCGATGATGGTGTCGATGCGCAGCTCGTGAGCGCGGCGGTCGAGAAGAAGTTTGAGACCCTCAAGGGTGCTGGCTCGATCCAGCTGGCCACCCAGGATGCCTTTGTTGGCGGGGCCGGCGGCAGCGGCATCGCACTGCAGATTCGCGGCAACGATCCGGCGGCGCTGCGAAAGGCGAGCGACCTGCTGGAGAAGCAGCTCAAAAAGGCCGACGGTGTGCAGTCGGTGACGAGTGAGCTCGCCGGTGAGCAGCCGGTCATTCGCATCAAGGTGGACGAGGTGAAGGCCGCTCGCCTCGGATTCGACCGCACGCTCGTTGCCAAGGCCGTGCAGGAGGCTCTCGAGGGTCAGCAGGTCGGTCGCATGATGTTTGAGGGGCAGGAGCGCGACATCATCGTGCGCACCCCCGGCGCCGAGCGGACCGCCGAGAAGCTCGGTGAGATCCGGCTGCCGGTCACCCCGCAGCAGACCGCTGAAGCGCAAAAGATCGCCGCGGACGCGCTGCAAGACAAGGCAAAGGCCGCCGCGGAAGAGGCGCGCCTGAAGGGCAATGCCGACCTCACCGATCAGATCAATACGGCTGCTCAGCAGCGTGCCGAGCTGATTCAGCAGCTGGCTGCGATGAACGAGCAGCTCGCCGTGCTGCGAGATATGCCGATCGTGCCGCAGGATCCGCGCACCCCCGAAGACGACGCCGCGATTCGGGCGAACCAGGAGCGCGCTGAGCAGTTGGCCGCACTCGAGGGCGCCATTGCGGGAGCGCAGGGTGGCATCGAGGGCCTCGATGAGCAGATGAAGGCGCTGCGCGAGGCACAGTCTGACGCGGCCACGCAGTTGGCTGAGCAGCAGGAGGCCGAAGACGAGCAGGAGGCGGTCACCAAGATCACCGGCACGGCAGTGGCTCTCGGCGACATCGCGAAGATCGAGAAAGAGCTCACCGCCCCCACGATCACGCGAACAGACGGCAACCGTCAGGTCACCCTCACCGTGGCTCCGAAGAAGGGTCAGCTCGACGCCGCGAACCTGGCGGTCGAAGACGCTATCGCCACCGCAAAACTGCCAGCCGGCGTGAGCTTTGAGCTGGGTGGTGTGAGCGCCGAGCAAGACGACGCATTCGCTCAGCTCGGTCTCGCGATGCTCGCGGCGATCCTGCTCGTGCTGCTGGTGATGGTTGCAACGTTCCGCAGCTTCCGCGGGCCCCTCGTGCTGCTCATCTCGATTCCGTTCGCGGCGACGGGCGCGCTGCTCGGGCTGCTGTTTACCGGCACGCCACTTGGGCTGCCAGCACTTATTGGTCTGCTGATGCTGATCGGCATCGTCGTGACCAACGCGATTGTGCTCATGGACCTGGTGAATCGCCTGCGCTCGAGCGGCGCCTCACTTGAGGAGGCGGTCGAGCACGGCACTCGCCTGCGGCTGCGTCCGATCCTGATGACCGCGGCAGCGACGATCTTCGCGCTGATCCCGATGTCGCTCGGTCTGACCGGGGGCGGTGTGTTCATCTCGAAGCCGCTGGCGATCGTGGTGATCGGCGGGCTGATCTCGTCGACACTGCTGACGCTGATCCTCGTGCCGATTCTGTACACGCTGATCGAGCGGCGCCGCGACCGCAAGCTGGCGAAGCGCGGAGCGCGTGCCGAGCGACGCGAGGCCCGCAGGGCAGAGCGCGACGAGGCGAGGGAAGCGCAGCGGGCGCTGAAGGCTGGGGCTTCTAGTTAGGCCGCGGCGCGGCAGCGCTCGCAGAGGCCGAAGATGTCGACCACGTGCTCGATGTCGGTGAAGCCGTGCTCGGCGGCCACCCGCTGCGTCCACTCCTCGACCACGGTCGCGGAGAGCTCGCGGGTGTCGCCGCAGCTGCGGCAGATGAGGTGGTGATGGTGGCCCTGAGTGGCGCAGGATCGGAACAGGTTCTCGCCCTCGGGTGACTGCAGGGAGTCGGCCTCTCCCGATTCGGCGAGGCCGGCGAGTGCGCGGTACACGGTCGCGAGTCCGATCGTCGATCCTCCGTCGCGCAGCACCTGGTGTAGCTGCTGTGCGCTCACAAAACCGCGCTTCTCGGCCAGCGCCGCCCGCACGGCCTCACGCTGCCAAGTATTACGCTTTGGCTGCTGCATCTCGCACCTCTCGAGTAGAACGACTTGTTCCCACCGTAACGAAGTTCGTGCGGCCAGCACCGCGAACCCGCGCCAACACGGCCCGACCCAGCAGCACCAGCACAAACACCGCGGTCACGACCAGGCCGATCGCGCCGCCAGCGGCAACCCCGAAGTCTCTTGAGATCCAGAGACCCGCGACTCCGCTGCCGACGCCCACAACCGCGGCGATCGGAGGGATCCAGCTCAGCTGCGGGGCGATCAGCCGCGCGGTTGCTGCTGGTCCGATGAGGATCGCAACACCCAGGATCGCGCCGACCGCGGGCATTGCCACGACCGTCGAGGCGGCAATAATTCCTGTAACCACGAGTTCAACCGGCCAGGTGCGAAAACCCGCGGCGGCGTACCCGACGGGGTCAAAGGTGTGGAACAAGATCTTGCGGCCGGTCAGACCAACGGCAATCAGCGCAATCACCAGCACGGAAGCCGTCGCGGCAATGTCGCTCAGATCGACTCCCAGCGGCGAGCCGACCAGCAGCGCCTCAACCGGCACCCCCAGCCCGGGGTTCAGCCCGGCGAGCAGCGTGCCCAGGGCGAACCCGAACGACAGCACAACCCCGCTCGTCACCTGGCGACCCTGACCGGGAATGCGGCTGAGCAGCGTCATGATCAGCACGAGCACAACGGCAAACAGCGCCTGCCCGAGCAGCAGGTTCCAGCCGAGCACCGCAAACGCGACGCCGCCCGGAAAGGTCGAGTGGCTCAGGGCCACCGCAAAAAACGAGCGGCGGCGAATCACGATCAGCGTGCCGGCGATGCCCGACAGCAGACCGAGCAGCACGATCTCAATCGTCGCGAGCGCAAAGTAACTCACGAGGCCACCGCCCTGCGCCGAAACAGCACCCGCACGAGCGCCGAGATGCCGTACAGCGCCACGAGCAGCAACACCACAACGGCGCCGGGAGACACCGAAGCCCCCACCCCGACCGACAACTCAAACGACAGCCAGAGCCCGGCAACCCCCGCGATCAGCGGAGTGAGGATCGCGAGCGGGATCAACAGCGCAAACCCCCGGGTCAGCAGTCGCGCGGCGGCCATCGGCACCGTCAGCAGCGCGATCACCATCAGCACCCCGAGCGCCTGCACCCCGGCGACCACGAGCAGCGCAACCGCAATGCTGAGCGTGATGTCGGTCGCGAGCGGCCGAAACCCGGCCGACTCAAACCCAGCAGGATCAAACGCCCGAAACAGCTGCGCGCGCCAGGTAAACGCAACGATTCCGACGGCGACAACCGCCACCACCAGAATCTGCCAGAGCTGCGCCTCGGTCACCGTCAGCAGTCGGCCAAACATCAGCTCCTGCAGCTGCGAGACGTACCCGTCTTGCTTCGACACCAGCACCACACCCAGGCTGAACAGGCCGGTCAACACCACGGCAATCGCCGCGTCGGTGCCCGCGCCCCCGCGGCGATCGATCACGGTGAAGAGAATGGCTGCGAGGATCGCGGCGACCGCGGCACCGGGAAGCAACCCGGCGGTGCCACCGATGGCGGCCCCGATCACAAGTCCCGGGAACACCGCGTGCACAAGCCCGTCGCTCACAAACTCAAGCTCGCGGAAGCTAATAAACAGCCCGATGATCCCCGCGGCGACGGCGAGCACCGCGACCGTAACGAGCGCGCGCCACATAAACGGCAGCGCAAACATGTCGAGCAGCGATTCCACCGCTACTCCATCTCGCGGTTCGTCGTGACCGTGTGCTGGTCGAGCTCAACGGTTGCATCGTGGAAGGCGTGCTGCACCGCGTCGAGAGTGAGCGCGTCTTCGACGGTGCCAAAACCCGCGGGGTGCCCGGGCTGCCCCGGTTCGTGGCCGCTCGCGAGTAACAGCACGTGGGAGCAGGCGGCCTGTGCGATCTCGAGATCGTGGGTCGACACAAGCACCGTGCGGCCCTCCTCGCGCAGTCCGCGAACGAGCTCAAGCAGCACGTCGCGGTTCTCGCGATCGAGGCCATTAAACGGCTCGTCGAGCAGCAGTAATTGTGGGTTCGAAACGAGCGCCCGGGCCAGGATCCCGCGCTGCTGCTGGCCACCCGAAAGCTCACCAAAGCGACGCCCAGCGAAAGCGTCGAGGCCTACCCGTTCGAGCGCGTCGTTGACCGCGGCGCGACCGGCGCGACCCACCCGACCGAGCGGCCCGAGCGAGCGGTACAAGCCCATCGTCACTGCCTGGCGCAGCGTCACGGGCAGTGTCACGTCGCGGCTGTCGGCTTGCGGCAGCGATCCGATGTGCCGCCGCGCTTTGGTGGGACTCTCCCCGAGCACCTCGATGCTGCCGTCGGTGAGCTCGGCGAGTCCCAGGATGCCGCGCAGCAGCGTCGACTTGCCCGAACCGTTCGGCCCGATGAGCGCCACCGCAGCGCCCGCCGGAATGTCGAGTGTCAGCCCGCGCACCCGCGTGATTCCGGCGTAGCCAAACGCCGCGTCCTTCAGAGAGAGCGCAGCGTTTGGCGTTGTATTCACATCGGCCATTATTTCAGTGAAGCGGGCACCGCGTCGGGTGTCACACCCCAAGCTTCGAGGATCACCTGCGTATTGTGAATCGTCGCGTCAATGTACGTGTCGGCGCCGCTGCCCTTGGCCCCGAGCGAGTCGGCGTAGAGGGACTCGGCGTCAACGACCTTCACACCGGCCTCTTTTGCGATGGTGCGCGCGAGCTTCGGGCTCATCGAGGATTCGGAGAAGACCGCTCTCACGCCACGCTCCTTGATGGTTTTCACCAGGGTATCGATGTCGGCCGCGCTGGGCTCGGCGTTGTCTTCAAAGCTGGGCAGGATCGACCCGGCGAATGCGATGTTGTAGTCGTGCAGGTAGTAGGCGAGTGAGTTGTGGCCGCTGACCAGCACCCGCTCGGCCTCGGGCACACGCTTGAACTGCGCGGCGATCCAGGTGTCGAGATCCTGCAGTTTGGAGTTGTAGGCCTTGGCGTTGGCCGAGTAATCGGAGGCGTTGTCGGGATCAGCCTTCGAGAGGCCCTTCGAGATCTCGGTGACCATACCCTCGGCGTTGCTCGGAGAGGTCCAGATGTGCGGGTTCAGGTCACCGTGGTCGTGATCGTCGTGATCTTCTTCGGCGGCGTGATCGTGATCCGCCTCCTCTTCATCTGCCTCAGACTCAGCACTGATCTTCTTCGCCTCGGCCTGGTCGATGCCGTCACTCGCGGTGATCACGGTGCCCTTGAAGCCCGAGGCCTCAACAGCGCTGTCTACGAAGGTTTCAAGGCCCGCACCGTTCACCACAAGCACGTCGGCTTTGCCGAGAGCCAGCAGGTCAGCAGGGGTGGGGTCGAAGTGGTGCGCCGAGGCTCCCACGTGCAGCAGGCCGGTGAGTTCGATGTGGTCACCACCAACCTCGGAGGTGAAGTCGGTCAACTGCGTGGTCGTAGCGACGACGTTGAGCTTTCCGTCGGACGCGGAGCTTGAGGTGGTTGCGCCACACCCGGCAAGGGCGAGGGCGGCGACAGCGGCAAGCCCGAGCGCGGTAAGTGCGGAAAAGGGTCGAGTCATGAGAAGCTTTCTAAATGAGAATGAATCTCAACCATAGCGGCAATTGATAATCGTTCGCAACTAGGTGTCGTCAGTCTTCGATAACGACCCAGCCATCGGTCTCGCCATCAAGCGGATCCGAGGTTGCAGTCGAACCGTCATTTCGCTCGGGATCCCCGGAGTTCTGGGGTGGCTGACCGGTCGGGGCAGTTCCCCCTCCGCTAGCGGGCTCGTCAGAACCGGGAGTGGGGTTCGCTGGCGCCGCGGGAGATTGGGTTGGCGCAGGCGACTGCTCGACCGGCGGCTTCGACCCCGGGTCAGCATCGGATCCCGAACCCGAAAGCGCAATGATCACGCCGACCACCACCGCAACCGCGCCGACCCCAACCACGGCAACGAGGGCGCGGTGCCCCAGAATCCAGTTGACGACTGCGCCGAATCGGCTCGCCGCAGAAGCCGGGGCGACATCCCCGAAGAGCCAGGCCGCGAGACCCGTTGGAGCACCCAGAATCACGATGGGCACCACGATGCCGCGCATGTGCTGACCAACATCTTCGAGCTGGGCCAATACGGCCCGACACGATTCGCAGGTTTCAAGGTGGTCAACCACCCGGAGTTTGTCTTTTGCGCCGATGCGCTGGCCGCGCCCGTAACGCACGAGCTTTGGTCGCAGCTTGGCGCAGCCTGCGTCTGCGGCGCCGTCAATGTGCTCGGCGAGGTAGGCAAGCCGCAGGCCCTCGCGCGCGCGAAAGGCGAGCTGTATCGCGGCATTTGCATTGATCTGCAGGCGGCTGCCGATGATCTCGGGGCTCAGCCCGTCGACCTCTTTGAGCCACAGCACTCGCTGCCATTTTTCGGGCAGCGTTTGGAACGCGCGGTGCAGCACGTTGCTCTCCGCGATCTTCTCGGAGGAATCAGAGATTGAGAGCTCTTCGATGTATTCGTCGGCGTCCTCGAAGAGTTGCACCTCGTTCTGGTTGGGGCGACTGCGGTTTCTGTTTGAGATCGTCGTGAACAGGTACCCGCGAAACGTCTCTTTGGGTCCGAGTCCGCGCTGTAGCGCGCTGAAGATACTCACAAAAGATTCCGCCACGAGGTCTTCTGCGCGCGACGAGTCCCGCGTCAGGTAGTTCGCGTGACGAAGGGCAGCCTCGTTGTGGCGCTCGTACAGCACGGCAAACGCGGCAGAGTCCCCGCCACGAACGGCATTGCTCAGCTCAGCGTCGCTGCGATCGGTCTCTGCGCCCTCGTGCTCAAGCGCCTCAATACGGTCCAGTTCCTCTTGCTCGCTCATCACACTCACCACGCATTCCGCCGCTCTTGGGCTCGCACCAACAAGCGCCGCCGCACGCGAACGGCGTACATCGTCGCGCCGAGCAGAATCGCCACAGCCGCTATCAGACCCGCCGACCAAACGGAATCGAGCGACGAGCTACCCGTTGCGGCGAGCGCTGATCCCTGCGCCTCCCCAGCACTGACACCCTCGGCACCCGCAAGTTCTCCTGCCGTTGCTGAAGGTCCGTTCAGTCCGCTTCCCGCAGCGGCACCCGCACCGTTGTGTGTCGCGCTGGCCGAGAAACCACCGGGGGTTTGTGACCCGTTTTCAGCCACAACCCGGTCGACGGTCACGCGAATGTCTTGCAGATCGGTGGGACTTCCGGCCGTCACAACGGCTGCCCGCCCAAAACTTGCGTGGTTGATCCGCACCGCCGCGGTCTCGCTCGCCTGACCGGGGGTCGCGAAGCAGCGTGACCCGACTGGCAGAGGCCGCG
The DNA here is from genome assembly GCF_011299575.1 of Leucobacter viscericola. NCBI lineage: Bacteria > Bacillati > Actinomycetota > Actinomycetes > Micrococcales > Microbacteriaceae > Leucobacter > Leucobacter viscericola. The sequence goes on along the minus strand of NZ_CP049863.1, from coordinate 2,280,346 downwards.
GCTTGCCCGAAGACCCAACCATCTGTTTGGTCTGGGTGCCCACCATCTTTACGAGACCGGAGTACAGCGTCGTGTGAGAGTCGGCCCCGTTTGCGAGCTTCTCCGACACCTGGCAGGTGACCAGCACGGTGTTCACCGACGTGGGCCCGGCGTAGTCGGCTCCCCCACTCTCGCGCTGGCTCAGCTTCATGGTTCCCGCGGACACCCACCGCGTCACCGATGCCACCACGGTGTTCGGGCGGAAGCCAGCGCTGGCCGCGCTCTCCACCATCGTGACCACAATTGGTTCGGGATCCGTGCCGGCCACGGCTGGTCCGGTGATCGCGCACTCGGCGCCGATGGGCAGCTGGGTCACCGGTTTGCTCAGAACGGCGTTGCCGCCAGACGCCGACACCGCCAGGCGCTGCCGCGCGACAATCGCCCCACCAAAGCTGCACTCAACGCCGTACTCGCTGAGATCCGTGCGCCCGAAACTCGCCTCGGCGTCAACTCCGGCTCCCGATAGCAACTGCGACACCACGAGGGTGCCAACGGGGTTTATCGCCAGCCGCAGGCTGTTGTTGGCAAAGCCATTGCCGTCTGGTCCGTTACCGACAAGGGTGCCCCCAATCCGCGACGCCGCAAACGTGACAACCGGGCTGCGCAGTTCGGTGGACTCGGCTGGCGCCCCGGTAGTCGTCGACCACCCTTGAGCGGCAGCAAAGCCGTCAAGCACCTGGCCCTCACCAAACCGATCAGCCTTGATCCTCGCCGCGTAGCTGCCAGCATCAAGATTCTTCGCGTGCCAGCTGCCGTCGGCCGACGTCGTGACCGTCTGCACGACGCGCTCCGAGCCGTTCGCCGCGATCTCAAGCACGTCAATTGCAACTCCGGCCGGCCCCAAGCGGTCAACACCCTCGGTAAAGACTCCGTCGCGGTCGACATCGACCCAGAGGCGGTCACCCAGGGCGAAACCGAGCACCCGGGTCGAGGCCGCATTCGAGACGATCTGCTGACCCGCGAAGGTCGTCGACGACGCACCGAACGAGGCCACGTACACGTCACCCGCAGAGCTGCCCGACGGGAGCAGTCCAACATGGGCGACGACGGTAGCTCCCGCGCCCAGCGATTCCAACTGCACAAAGCGCGCGGCCGTCACCTGAGCGAGTGACGCGGGGCAGCCAGCCGTCGAAATCTCCGCGGCCTCGCACCACTTCACCGGGGTAGAACGCGCGGCCCTCGCGAACACACTGACCGGCTGCGCGAGCTGAGCGGGAGCCGCAGAAGTGTAGAGCCACTCCCCACCAACCGCATCACCACTCGCCTCAACGGTCGGTGCCGCGAGTAGGGCCGTCAGCCCGATGCGGCCCGCAAACTGCGAGCCATTGGGGTCACCCGAGTACGGCAGCACAAAGAGCACATCGGGCGCGGCCACGGTCGTGCGACCGGTTGTGTTGGCCCAGCGCAGATCCCACTGCTGGGCGCTGTTCTTCTGCTCGACGGCGGTACCGACGCTGAGCTCGGTGCGCAGCCCCTCCGTGGCGAACACGGTGATCGCGTCGCTGCCAGAGTTCAACGTTGGGGGGAAGACGAGGTTGTCAGCGCGCAACTCCGCGTTGACCTCGAGCGAGGTGCCCGAGGCGACAAACTGCGACACTGTCGCGCAGACGGTCAGCTGCGGCAGCTCGGCGCCAAACGGTACATCACCCAGGTGCCAGGTCAGGGTGGTGAGTCCAGCCGCGTTCCGTTCAACGGTGGGGGCTCCACCGTCCGTCCACGCCGCACACTCGGAGTCAACGAGCAGACCCTCCGGCAGAGTGGCAACAACGGTTGTACCTCGACTCGGTTCACCCGCCGCGGAGGTGCCAGTTGCGAGCTTGGGGGTGAGCGTCCAGCTCACCGCGCTTCCCGCGTTTACCGGAGCATCGGGCTTCGCTGATCCCGCGAGATCGACCTGAACCGAGGCCGTGGAATGCTGCAGCGTCATCTTGTCGCCGTGGTCTGCAGAGACGCGGTGGTTGTTGGGGTTGTAGTTCAGCGGCGTTGTGTAGCCGTTGTCCCACTTGTGCCCGGCGAAAAACGCGATCACGGAGCCGTTCGGAATTGTGTCGCCACCGTGCGGCCCGCCGTAGAAGGTGTCGCGTGTTTCGAGACGGGGGCGCACGGTGATGCTGTCGGCAGGGTTCAGTTTGGATCCCGGCGCGGTCACCCGCACTATCAACACGTCTTCGATCGGCCAGCCGTCTGCAACGGGGTCGGTGCTGAACTCCAGCTGCCCGGCCGCGGCTGCAGCGGTTCCGCAGTCGTTCGCAACGGTTCGCTGCGCACTCCAGTCGCCAAGGAAGCGGTGCGAGGTGGTGTCCCAAGACTGCAGCACGTTCTGCGACCACGATCCACCGCCGACCAAACGGCCGTACTCAAGACCGATGCCGCGGCTCGAAGGCTCGAACCCGGTGAACGGCTTAAACGTATCCGCAACCTTGTGACTCAGCGACACCAACTGGCCTTTTGAGGCACCCGCGGTGTAGGGGGTGAGGGTCTGCTGCGAGTTGTCCCACACGCTGCAACCCTGCGCTTGGTCGAGCGCAATCACGCCGTGTGCGTTGTTGAGCGAGAGGTACGCGTACTGCGCCTCTCCGGGCGAGGTCACCCCAACCCCGTCGTGGCGCGTGACAACCCCGCGGGGCACCAGTGGTTTACCCGAGGTGTTTTCAGGGTGCGGGGATCCGTAGGCATCTCCGGCGACCGGGTCGCCCGACGCGGGAATCTTGCCCCACAGCGCAGACACGCTGCCGCGCGCGTCGACCAGCAGATCGAAGGTGCGGCAGTTATCGCCGCTCGGTTCGCTACCGTTCCAACCCGGCTCGTGCGCACCAGCGAAGTTCGCCTGGCCGTCGAGGCTCTGCGGCTCGAAGTCCGTGAGGCACGTGGTGAGAGCGTAAGTGCCAGCAACAATCGGGTCACCACTCGACCACAGAGAGCCGTCGGGGTTGCGTGCGGCGTTCGCCTTGAGGATCGCCGAGATGGGATAGCTGATGGCGAAGCGGCCCAGCCCAACAAACTTCGTGTTGTCAAGCGACTCACCGTTGATCGCTTTTGTGGCAAAGTGCTGGCCAGAGGTGTCGAGATCGCTGACGGTTACGCCAAATGCGCCCGTCGCGGGGTTGTAGGCGGCAGGATCACAGCTAAACGATCCCGAGCGAAAACGATTCTCGCTGGGCGGCTGTGTGGCAGATGCCGCGCCTGGCAGCTTCCAGCGGCCCGCCCAGTAGTCGGTCATCGGTGAGCACTCAAACGGGGCAGCACCGTAGGCGGCCAGTCGTTCGTCGAGGCGCACGCCGAACGAGGTGGTGGATCCGACGGAAGCCATGCCCCGGGCATCATCGGGCGCCTGAATCGCCGTCGAGTAGTGCACCACGATTGACTCTTCGGTCTCGCCGGTGACCGGGTTCACGACGATTTCGCGCCCGGCGGCATCGGCCGCCCCGCCGGGAGTGCCGCCGTTGACGAGGTTGAGTCGCGGGCTCGCCGAGATCTCGACGGGTTCGAAAGTAAACTCCTCGCTCGCGGTGGCTGCGGGATCCTCACCCTGTCCGTCGCCCGCGACTGCCCGTGCGGTCAGTGAAAAGCTTGAGCCGTTCGCCGAATTTCCTGACGCAATGACGTCGATGGGAACCGCACGTACTCCGCTGCTCTCAACCCGTCCGATGTTGCACAACAGCACAGAGTTGCCGTCAGCGTCGGTCTCGATGCTGGAGGCTGGCGAGCGGCCCGTCTCGCAGCTTGCGGGAAGGCCGGTTTTTGGCAGCGTCTTGAAGTGGGCATCTGCGCCGTCTCGCTGCGACAGCCTCGCTTCAATGACGACATCGTCGACGACGGTGGCTGTTTCGCTCGGGGTTTCTTGATCCTGCTCGATCGAAACGGCCAGGAAGGCAGAGGTTGTGTCGTTGGTGAGTACTCGATGGTCGCTGGTGGAACAGTCGTTTCCGGCAACGGGAGCCGGGCAGTTGCGCTCGGGATCCAAGAGCGGCAGCGTGCCCGTTTGCAGGCCATCCGGGCCAACCCCGGGGGCGCCAGCGTAAGTGTCAAGAACGAGTTTGGGCGCGGGCACCGTTGCTTCCGCGGCCTCGACAAGACTCCCCGATACATCAGAAAACACAAGAAGCGCTGTCAGTGACAGCGCGGCAAATCTCAGCGGCTTTTGCCAACCGCGTTTTTGTTCCAACATTCCCAATCCCCCTAGTTTCCGCCAGTGGCGGCGCAACGGGCTATGGCCGCGGCAGCACATGTCTGTGCTACCGCGGCCACCGCTACGTGTCTTGCGGCGCGTCTTACAACGCGCTTTTCTGCGAGCTAGCTCTGCTCAGCCGACTTCCGTCGACGTACGAGCAGCACGCCACCGAGCAACAGCAAGAGTGCTCCGGCCAGCGCAACTCCACCGATCTCCCCACCGGTCAGAGCGAGGCCAGTCTCCTCGTTCTTCGTGCCGTCACTCTTTGGCTGCACCACCTCGTCGGGCGCCTTCGTAACAGCCTTAACGACCGTCGAGTCGGCACTCGTGACAAGGGGGTTCGACGCTGCGGACGGGTGTCCGGTAACGAAGGCCGTGTTGGTCACCTTGCGGGCCTGCTCATCCCCCTTGGTAACGACATAGCTCGCGGTGCAGTGAACGGTGTCACCGGGTGCGATCTTTGTCAGCGGGCTCTCGCAGGTAAACCCTGAGAGACCCTTCAAGCCGTCAACAATTTTAACATCGTACATTGACAGGTTTCCTGTGTTTGTAATGTCAAAACCGAACGTCACAGTGTCACCCGTGTACGCGACCTTCTTTTTGGTGGAACCCGTTACCTTTTCGATGGTCTTAACGACCTTCAGCGACGGACGAGCATCGAGCGGCTGGCTCACGGTGTCTTCAAGGCTCTCAACCGCGTCACCGGTCGGGCTCTTCGCAACAGCGTGCGCGTCGTTGACGATTTCACCCGCGTAGGTGTCTGCTTCGGTGACCGTGTAGTCGGCCTTGCAGACCATGCTCGCGCCGGCAGCAAGTTCGCCGTTTGTCACGTCGCAGTCGAGCTTGCCGAGGCCCTTGAGCTCATCGACAACCTTGACGTCGGTGAGCTTGACGTTGCTCGTGTTCTTCACCGTGATCTCGTACGAGATGACGTCACCCGCGTCGTTGAGCTTGTTTGCGTTCTCGTCCTTCACGCCGGTGATCTTCTTGTTCAGCTCGAGCCCAACAATCAGGTTGGTGGGCACGGTGACCGAGTCCTCGTCGTTCACCACAACATCGTTCGGGTCAACGGACGTGACCTTGGCGGTGTTCGTGACCTTGCCGCTGGTGACGTCGGCAAGCGTCACGTCGACCGTGGCGCGGCACTCAAAGCCCTCGCCGGGCAGCAGCTCGGCGGCCTTGGCGTCTCCGGCTGGAGTGTTGCAGTCGAGTGCACTCAGACCTGCGAGGTCATCGGTGAGGTCAACGTTGAGCAGGCGGGTGTTGCCCGTGTTCTCAACCTTGAACAGGTAGTGGATCACACTACCCTCGTCGACGAGCTGATCGGCGTCGGTATCGACCTTCTCAACCGTCTTCGTGAGGGTGATGTCGCGAACCGCGTCGAGCGGCACGGTGACGTCAGCGGGACCCGTTGTGACGGGGCGACCGAGCGCGTCGGTTCCGTCGGCTGTCGCGGTGTTCGTGAGCGTCTCAGCCAGCTGATCACCCTCGGTCACCGTGTAGGTGGCCGAGCAGTTGGTGGAGGCACCAACCGCGAGTGTGCTGTCAGCGCAGGTGACCGCGCTCACACCGGCGAGCTGATCAGTCACGGAGATGCCCGTGACCGTGTCGTTGCCCGTGTTGCTCACGGCAAAGTTGAACGTGAGCACATCACCCTCGTCACGCAGACCGTTGCCGTTGGTGTCAGCCCACGACTTCTCGGTCTTCACGAGTGTCAGCGCCGGCAGCACCTCAAGCATGCCGAAGTTGACGTTGGTGAGGTCTGCGCTCCTGTTCACCTCGGTGCTGTACGTCTGCAGCGGCACCGCGTTTGCCGCCGGGTCAGCCGTCATGCGCCAGCCCATTGCCGCGAGGTCGTCGGTAATGGTGACCGTGTACGAACCGGAGTGCAGGCCGTCGAAGGAGTACTCACCCTTTGCGTCGGTTGTGGTGGTCAACGAAACAGCCTCGTCGTCACCGGCACCGCCGTCGTCCACGCCGTCAGGCCCGAACGAGTAGCCATTGAGCTCCAGGTTGAGTCCGGGAACACCGGCCTCACCCTTGTCGTGCTTGCCGTTGCCGTTTGCGTCGTTCCAGACGGTGTTGCCGACTGAAGAGGCGGTCACGCGAGTGGTCGTGCGGCCCGCCTCGCCAATGATGAGCGAGAGACCCTCGATCTTGGTGCTCGCGATCGAGTTCTTCAGCAGGTCACCCTTCTTCGAGTTCGCTGCCTCAAAATTGAGGTCGATGTACCCGAACCCACCCGGGGTAACCGGAAGGGTACGCACCTTGATCGCGGTTGCGTCGGGCAGCGGTGTCGCACTCCACACGATGCTTGCGCTGTGGGGATCAGCCTGCAGATCAGCAATCGGAGCGTTCGTGAACCACAGGGACTCAACGCCCAGCGAGCCCTCGGTCGACAGGTAGCTGAACGTGCCAGCGAACGTGGTGCCGCGACCATCGGCCGTGTTCGGCAGAATGTCGACCAGCTCGGCCGAGCCGACCGGTGCCGACAGGCGGTTTGCCCACGACAGGCGGTACGGCACGGGATCGCCCACCTCAATCTCTGCGGGTGCGCGCTTCGCGACAGCAAACTCGCTGAAGCCGTTGACCGCGAGGCCAGACGTCGACGTGCGGTAGGGCTCCGTCGAAGCATCATCCGGTGACGAGATGACTGCAGTGGTCGGCAGCGTCACGGGAACCGGCGCATTCACCGGCACCTGCGCCTCGTACGTCAGCACTGGTAGTGGATCGGCCACTGGCCAGTCACCGAGAATCCAGGTCAGCGTCGAGTAGGAGTCCTTGTCGTCTGCGGTGCAGGCAATTCCGTCGGGGCCAGGATCGCCAGCCACAAACACGGGCTCGACCCCGTTGATTGCGATGGCTGATCCTGCGATGTACTCAAGGCACGACGGAATATTCACGACCACCCGAACGTCACGCACGGTTGTCGCCTGAGACGACTGCGTGATGGTGGAGTTCACCTCAAACTTTACGGGGCTACCGGGCGAAGCGCTCGATACTCCGGGTGAGGTGATGGAGGTGCGCACGAGCGCACCGGCCTGGTTCACGCGATCCCCACCGTAACCGGAGTGATCAGCGGCAACGTAGGTTCCCTTTGCCCAGTTTGAACGACCGTCCCACTTCGAAACGAGGTAGGCGGGCAGCACCGTAGAGGGCGGGTTTGCCTGAGCGACCATGGGCACAAAGAAGCGCATGGAGCCACCGGGGGCAATGTCGTTGTGGAAGGTCACGCGAATCGTGGTCACGGCAGAGGCGCCTCCGGCAACAGCGCTCGCTGAGTCTGCCCAGGGGCCGGCGTCACACTCGTTGCCACGCAGTTCCGCCTCAGAGGCATAGCTCTGCGAGCCGTATTCGATGGTCGCCTCAGAGAGCGGCCTCGGGTTTCCGCCCGACATCATCACGATCGGTCGCGAGTCATCAAACTGCAGCAGCTTCGGATCAATACGCACGCAGAGCTGGCCGTTTGTCATCGGCAGCAGACCAGTGTTGCCGAGCCCGGTGCGCAGGTAGAACTGCTCACCGGTACCAACGACACCCTCACCCGACTGGTATTTTGCCTGCGCGTTCACCATGTTGGCTGAAGTGGTGTCGAGTGTGGGATTACGCACGAACCCAACGTCTGACTGCCCGCCGCGATCGGTCATGCGCACGGTGTAGCAGTTGTCGTTTCCGGCGGTGCCGTTGGCGCCACCCGGAGTGTTGCTGCAGGGCACGAAGTTTGGTTCGCTGCCCTGCTCAAAGCCAGCGCCATAGTTCGACTGCCCCGTAATGGAATCGGGGTCAAACCCACCGACGCGCATCTTGACATTCATCTCGCCGGTCGGCCCGAGAGCGCTCAGCGGGATCCACACCGAAACGTAACCGGCCGCGATGTAGGCGCGCTCATCGGCGATGGTCGTTCCACCAACGGTCTTGTTTGGCTGGCTGGGAACGGTCGTGTCCGCGCCGGTCACCGAAACGGTGATGGGATCGCCGGGCGCAGCCTGCGAGCAGGTCCACGTACCGCTGTTTGGCGTCGAGTTGGCAGCCGTTGCTGCACCGATGATGCCAATGCTTCCGTAGGGCATCGCGTTGGTCTGCTGACCGCGACCGTTCACGCCACAGGTATTCGAGCCCCAGGTCCAAAGCCGCGCACCGGGCGCGATTTCGTTTGCAAACTGCTGGAACGAAAAGTCGGAGACGATGGGCTCGTTGCCCTTTGCCTTGTTCGTGTTGTTCGAGATCACACCGGCGTAGATGGTGTAGACGTAGCCTGGCTCTCCCTCGGGAGAGGTGCTGAGACCCGTGCCCGCCACCGCGGGAATAGTGAGGTCAACACGTGGCTGCGCCACGACCTTGGTTGAGACGGTCGCGGAGGTTTCTACGCTGCCATCGTCAAGCGTGGTGGTCAGGAAAGTATCGATTGAGGTGCCGCGAGGAATAGTGTTGCTCACGTTCGCAACAACCGTGTACGAGCTCGACGCATTTGCTGCCAGGTCGAGCGTGCAGGTGAGCAGCGCGCCCGCCTCAGTGATCGCGCAGTCAGGCGAAGCCATGCCTGCGTCCCAGGTCACACCCGTTGGAAGCCTCTGCTCGAACTTAACGCCCTTGACAACACGGTCCGTACGAATGTTCCAGTTGTACGAGATCGTATCGTTCGTGCGCACAATTCCGTTGGCTGCGCCATTGGCATCCGTGTCGAGGTCGTCCCACGCGGGGCTGCCGTCTGCCAGCACCGAGAGTGAAATATCAACACCGTTCGCTGCCTGGGCAACGGTGGCTCCACCGACGCTCGCCCCCAATGCGAGTGCCGAGATAACTGCTATTGAAAGACTTCTTCGCAGACTGAACCGTGTGGCCCGTCTCCGTTTTTCCTGAACCATCGAACTCCTGATTTTTCTTTGCAGGCCACATCGTCAAACAATGGGCACTCGGGCCCACACAGTGGCATCAGAAGGTAAAGACAGATTCGTCTGATCTTGCTTACGAAAACGGTGAAAAGTTTTTTGAACGCAAAAATCCTGGGCGCGTCTCGCAAAAGACGCACCCAGGATTTGTTTCGGCGTGGCCGCTAGAGGTCGATCCCGACCCCGTTGCCAGCCCCGCTCACGGCACTACGGCGACGGCGAAGCAGCAGCACCCCGCCCGCCGCAATGGCGACCAGCATGATCGCGGCAAGACCGCCGATAGCCGCGCCGGTCACCGGCAGTGTGCCGGGAACCGGAGTGCTCACGGCCTGAATGGGCGCGGCAACCGTCGACTCTGCGCTGACCTGATCCCCGGCAACGGTCTCAGCTGAGGCAGCTGCTGTGTTGGTCAGCGATCCGCCAAGGTCAGCCGATGTAACCACGTAGCTTCCCGTAAACACGGTCTGCTCACCGGGCGCTAGGGATCCGCTAAAGCCTGGCGCTGCGGTCGGCCCCGAGGTGAGCGAGAGCTTGTCCCCCGCCGCATTGGTGAAGGTCTTCTCGTTCACCGCAACACCGTTCAGCGGCACGTTGCCCGTGTTTCTGACGGCGAACGCAAAGTTCACGGTGTCGCCGACAGCGAACTTGCCCGATGCGGGCAGGTTGGTAATCGACTTGACCAGGCTGAGCGCCGGAGCCGGTGCATCAACACTCACCGAGACATCACTATCGTCAGTCACCGGTACGCCCGTAGTCGGTGTACCCGTGATGCGGGCGCTGTTCGCGATGCTTCCGCCCGCGTCTGCGTCTGCCTGTGTCACCACGTAGCTCGCGGTGTAGGTCACGCTCTTACCAACACCCAGAGTGCCATCGAAGTTACTCGGGTCGGTTGCCACCGGAGCCTTCACGAGGTTCAGCGGCGTTCCCGCTCCGTTCGTGAAGCTGGTCTCGTCCAGTGTCACGTCGTGCAGCGTCACCGCACCAGTGTTGGTGGCGACGAAGGTGTACGTCACCGTCTCACCGGGCTGGAACGAAAGCCCGTTCGGCGCGGCCGACGCACTCTTGACGAGTGTGATCGAAGACGGCGCTGCGCCCGTGCTGGTGGTGACGGTGTCGTCGTCGTCAACGCCGGTTCCGAAAGGATCCGTGCCCGAGGCCGTCGCGTTGTTCGTGATCACTCCACCGGCGTCGATGTCCGCCTGCGTGAACGTGTAGCTTCCGGTAAACACCACCTGCTCACCCGGGCTGAGCTGACCGCTGAAGTTTGCGGGTGGCGTCGGTCCGTCGTCAAGCACGAGTGGCTCGCCCGCTCCGTTCGTGAAGTCACCCTCCGCAACGTTGACGCCGCTCAGGGTCACGTTACCCTCGTTGCGCACGGTGAAGGAGTAGTTCAACTTCTCACCGACCACAAACCCGGTGCCGTTGGCTGGCTCTGATTCGGCGCGTTTGATCAGCGAAATCGCGGGTTCAGGATCACCCATGCTCACCGACACGTCACTCTCGTCAGTCACGGGGCCACCCGTGGGTGGCTGACCCGTGGTGGTTGCGGTGTTGGTGATCTGGCCGCCCGCGTCGATATCGGCCTGGGTCACCACGTAGCTTGCACCAAAGGTGGCGCTCGCGCCGGGGGCAAGTGTGCCGTTAAATCCGACAGGATCGATCACCGCGATCGGAGTGGTGAGCGTCAGCGGGTCCCCGGCGCCGTTCACAAAGTTGCTCTCGTTGACCGTCACTCCGGTCAGCGGAACGAGCCCGTTGTTCGTGACGTTGAAGCGGAAGTTCACCGTCTCGCCAACACCAAACTGCTCGCCGTTGGCGGGGGTTGACGCGCTCTTGATCAGCTCGATCGCGGGCTGCTCTGGCAGCATGCGGGTCGTCACCGTGTTCGAGACAACACCGAGCGCAGCCTGCGTCGTGCGGAACGTCGCGTTGTTCGCGAAGTAACCGCCCTCGACCCCGTCCATGTGCGTGAGGGTGTAACGGAACTTCTGCGTTGTCTGAGGCGCCATTGAAGGCAGGTGGACCCGAATCGCCGTAACGTCTTCAAGGTTCGCTTGCACGGCAGCAAACGGTTGCCAGTTAACGCCGGCACCAAAGGTCGGCGCTTGCCCGGCACCGATCGTCTGCGAGGCCTGCACGGTCGCCGCCGGGTCCGTCGTGTAGTCAACCGTCGCGCCCGCGGGCACCGTGGGTGCAGCCTTGAGCTTGAACTGCGAAGCATTGTCGGTCGCTGGCACACGGCTCACAACACCGGCCGCGCCGTCCCCGACAAACGGGAACACGTCGATCACGGTTGCGCCGGTCTGGGTGACCGCCTGCGAACCGTTGGAGGTGGTGATCTCAAACGCAAAGTCATCGCCCGCAGAGATAAACGGATTGAGCACCGTTTTACTCACGGCGATACCGGCCTGGCCGTCGATGCCGATGTTCGCGGAGGAGCGGTGAACATCGGTTGTCGACGGTGCCGTGTCTGACACCGCGGGCGACTGCGCATCATCGGGAGAGCGAATAATGGCGGTGTTCACGAAGTCACCGCGGCTGGTTGACTCGGTCGCCACCCAGTAGACGATGGACGGAATGTTGCCCGTTGAAATCTCGTCAAAGGTCCACACCACCTCTGTTGTGCCATCGGGCAGCACGGTGACCGAGGTCGGTGCGTGATTGGGTGGGGTCACGGCCTGACCGTCGACATTTCCCGGGTCAAGCACAATCGACATGCCAGCCGGAATCCGGTCGGTGACCGTCACGTCCCTGGCGGTAAACGGCCCCGGCCGACCGACGGTGCGGAACGAGGGGGTGATCGTGAACTGAGCAGCACCACCCGCAACAACACGCGGATTCGGGGTTGACGGTGCGGTCACAGTTTTGGTCAGCGCCAGCGGAGCTTGCACCGCGATCAAACGGTCACCCGCCGACGGAGTGAATCCTCCGGTGGTTTTTGCGGTCTCGGGCACGTAGTTGGGGTATCGATACGCCCCGTTCAGCAGCTCTGGGGCCTGCCAGCCGGCCATGTTGGCCACGATCTGGCCCTCAGGAATTGCCGCCTTTGCCTCAAGATTGATGAGCATGGTGACGGTGTCACCCGCGGGGAACGGCTGATCTGCAATCCAGCGCACGGCCCGCACCTGCGTCAGGTCGAAGTTGGGGTTCGCAAGCGCCGCGGCCTGTGTGGTCCAGGTACCCGCGTTATCGGCGCAGTTGAACGTTCGTATGGTCTGCCAGCGCTGCGCGTCGGTGCCCGAGAGCGTGTAATTGGTCAGGTACTCGAAGTGGCCCTTGGCCGCGGCCGATCCTGTTGCGCTCGTCGGGTTACCGTCAGGGTTGGCCCAGCGCGAGGGCGGCGTCACACTCCACCTCGCCAAATCGAGGTACTGCGAGTCCCACATGTCGCACACCTTGGTGGCGCTGTACTCACCGTCGGAAGAGGTGTTTGTGAGGGCCATGTAGCTCTGTACTTGCTGGCCCTGCGTCAGTGTGCCGTTGCCCGAGCGATCCGAGACCATACCCTCCACGAGAAACGGAGTGGCTGGGCTATTCACCACGTCGGCAAAGCGCTTCGAGAACTCACCGGCCGCCTGACGAACGAGGTTCTGCGACTGACGGTTGTCAGCTGGGTTCTCACCGACGTTGGGGACGGTCGAGCCGTCAAAGTGTGGCCCGGTCGGCGCAAAGTCGGTGACCAGGTTGCTGATGGGAATACTGCCTTCCCCAGTTGCGTCGTCGACGGGCACATCGGTCAGCGGAACGAAGATAATGACCTTACCGAAGGTCAAGTAACCCTTGTCGGTGATCGGCTGGCCAGCGCGACTCGTGGTTGGGATGTGCGAGGCCGTCAGATCGGCCCCCGTTACAGTCACGGTCACACGCTTGTTTGCCTGGTCCGGCGTCGCCGTCCACACACCACCGTCGTTGATCGCGTTTGGAAGGTTGAGGTTCGCTCGGCTGAAAAGCGGCAACTCACCGTGGTTTGTCACGTCGCCAGACTCGACTCGCACAAACTGGGCGTTCGGGCTGATCTGCGAAAAGTCATCGGTGAAGGTCAGCGGTCCGGTGGGGGTGAGATATCCCTTACGTCCCTTCCCCTGAATGTCGGGGATCGAGAACGTCACACCGTACTGGAGCAGCCAACCGCGGGTAACACCGTCGGGTCCGAGCTGGTTCTTTGCAACATACGGCACGAGCTTGGTCATGTTGACGTTCGGGGCGCCAGAGCTCACGAGCGAACCGGGCGTCACGGTCACGGCGGGTGTGGTGACGTTGTCAGTCGCAAAGCTCAGTGCATCCGGCGCGAAGTTGAGGGGTGTCGCATTCGGCAGGTTCGCAACAGTTGCGCTCAGCGCAACGCTGCGAGCGGCGCCCAGAGCAACGTCGCCGATGTTACAGACGGCTGTTCTGCCATCAGCACTGATCGACGATGCGGGTGTCGTAGTGGTGAGGCAGGTGCCGGGAAGCGTGTTCCAGGTCATGCCCTCGGGCAGCGTGAAGGTGAACGCCGCGTTTGAAGCGGTGCCCGTCGCGCCGGTCGTCGAGTTGACGGAGGCCTCAAGCTCATACGTCACGGTGTCATAGGAGCGCACGATGTTGTTGCCCGGCCCCGAGTCGTTACCGGGTCCGTCATCGGCATCGAAGTTGCCCGATCCTGTCTGAACCGAGCCGATGGCAATCTCGTAGGCCAGTTCAGGATCGGCGGCCTGGCCCGCGGTTGGTGCTACCAGCCCGGCAAGAACTGCCAGTCCGGCTCCCATGGCGGTGGCTCGCCAAATCGTTTTGTTGCGTGCAATTGACACGTTGACGGTCTCCCATTGTTAGAAGCTTTGACGACCCCCTACGCAACGCATCCCCCGCGCGCAGTTCCCTATAGGCCTGTCAAGCGAGGTTCAGAATAACCGTGTTTTCTCATGAAATGCCGTGAGCCCGCGAATTTTTCCGACAGGAGTTGGTGACAGGTGCCCCGACTAAGCTTGTGCGACAACGGAAAGGTGCCCTATGAGCCGTCGAGAAAAAACTTCAATTGGATTTAGCCCGCTGATGGTCATCGCGGTTTTGGTGGCGCTCGCGCTCGCCATTTCGTTCCCGTTTGCTCTCGTGAACACCATGCCGAAACAGCAGACCCCTCTAGAGCGGGCTAAGCAATCGCTTGAGAGTTCCAGCCCCGCCGCAGGTGACGCGCTCGATCTCAACTCGCTGCGCGTTCTCGAGACCGACCCGAATGGCACCACATTCCTCGCCGCTCGCACTAGCAGCGGGGCATCGCGGGGGTCATCTATTACGACGGCGGGACGGTCACTGGCAGCGTATCGGCGAAGGACGGCGACGACGTGGGGTTCGCGGGTAACGGACCAGACAACGCGGGTTACCTTTACGTCAAAGCCGCACCCCAGAGCAAACTCGGGTTTCGCTACTGTGCGCGATCGAAGGTGGGCATAAAACCCACGGAAAAGTTGATGGAAGAGCTGGCTGAATCGTGCGGAGACAGCTTCGAGTGAGCTCGCTCCCTGACACCGCTCTCGAGCTGCGTGCGACCCTGCGCTCGGGTGAGCTCTCCACGCGCGAGGTAACGGAGCAATACTTGGGCCGGATCACCGAGCGCGCAGATCTCGGAGCGTTCGTCAGCGTGACCGCGGAGCAGGCGACCCACGAGGCGACAGTGGCCGACAACAGATTCGCCGAGTATCAGCGCGCTGGCCGATCCAACGAGACACTCACACTCCCCCCGCTGCACGGCCTCCCCCTAGCGCACAAAGACCTGGTCGATGTTGCTGGTGCCACCACCACACACGGCAGTGCGGCCGTGCCGCACGAGCTCGCGAAGACGGACAGCCCCGGTGCCGGGACACTGCGGCGGGCCGGGGCTCTCTCGCTCGGCAAGACCCAGGTGCCCGAGTTCGGTCTCACGGGATACTCCGAAAATCTGATCGTCGATCCCGCGCGAAACCCACTTGATCCGAGCAGAACGGCGGGTGGGTCATCGGGAGGATCAGCCGCGGCCGTTGCCGCCGGCCTGCTCCCCTTCGCTCCGGGCAGTGACGGGGGTGGGTCGATCCGGATCCCTGCCCTTGCCTGCGGAATCGTTGGGCTGAAGCCGGGGCTGGGCACGATCCCGAGCGACCTTCGTAACGGTGCCCGCGACCCCTTTGGCGCGCCCCGACTCACCGTGAGTGGGCCGCTCGCCCGCAACACCGCCGATGCCGCAATGCTCTTTGACGCCATGCGCGGCGCGCAGGGTGAACCGAGCCTGGCGGCGGTTCGCACCGCCGACCGCGTGAGCAGACTGCGCATCGGCGTGAGCACGGCCTCGCCGTTCGAATCCGCCTACCCGATCACCCTCTCCCCGGACGCCACGGCCGCGGTGGTCGCGGCCGCACAACTGCTTGAACAGCGCAACCACCGAGTCGAAGAGGCCAGAATCGCCTACGACCCCGGTTACCCCGAGGCCTTTATGACCGCGTGGACCGCGGGCCTCTCCCAGCTCATGTTGGATGCAGAGGCTGAGGATCGCCTCACCCCTCTCACACGCGAGTTTCGCGAGCGGGCGCTCGCGCGATCCGAGTCCGAACACCACGCCGCGGGATCACGGCTCCGCGGTTTCGCGAGCGACGTGCGTGAGCAGTGGGGGCGCTACGACGTGGTGCTGACTCCGGGGCTCGCCTTTGATGCGCCACGGGTCGGCGCGTTCACGGCCCTCTCTCCCGATGACGACTACCGACTGCAGTGCGAGTGGGCACCCTTTACCTCGATGGTCAACGTGTCGGGTTTGCCCGCGATCGCGGTGCCGATCCTGAGCCTGCCCAGCAGCCTGTCTATGGGTGTGCAGCTCATTGGTCGTGCTGGCAGTGAGGTGCAGTTGCTGCAGCTGGCAACGCAGCTGATGGGCACTGAGACATCCTTTCGCTAGCTGAGAGTCGGCCGAACGCCGCCGTTTTCTTGCGGACTCCGCGTAACAAAAGGGCCCAAATCCGCTCTTAAACAATCGGGCACGAAGATTCTGGGCCCGAAACATTTGAGATTTACAGGAGTACCCACACGCCATGGAAAACGGCATTGACAACCCCGGCGAACAGCCACAAGCCACTGGCCCTGAGCCAACCCCCGAGCTAGCCCCCGCGCCAGCCCCCGTGGTTGAACCGCACATGAGTGCGCCCGCACCGGCCGCCCCTCGGCCATCCCTCGTCTTCCCGATCATCGCGACCGTACTCTGCTGGCCGGTCGGGCTGTTTGCGATTCTGAAGACCGTCTCGGCACGAAAGGCCGCTGACGCTCTCGATACCGTCACAGCAGCAAAGAACGCCCGCACCGCCAAGACCCTGTCTATCGTTGCGACCTGCCTCGGTGCGCTTGGCTGGTTGCTCAGCATCGTGCTTCTCGTTATCTCGGTAAACCTCGCGGCATCGCAGTTCGACTCGTCGATCTCAGATGACGATGAGACCGTCGCGTACTCCGCGTCCCTTGCAGACGGCCCGACCAACGAGGTCGTCTTCCGGTTGGCGGTCGACAAGGGCACTGCCACCTACAGCTTCAGCGGCACTCTTGGCGACACAGAGTTTGAGAACACCGACGAGTCGAAGAACAAGTTCGAGAAGTCAGTCAGCAAGACCGTCCTGGTAGACAAGGACAACACCGATTTTTCGGTCCACGTCTCAACGTTGGAGACCGGAGCAACGGTGAGCTGCGAGCTCGAGGTTGACGGTGTTGTGGTCGCAAAGGACTCGAGCAAAATCTCAACCTTCTGCAACATGTACATGGACGATGAAGATGACACGGCTGCCGACGACAGCACCGCGTCAGACGCGACAGTGCCAGACGCATTCAAAACAGAAACGTTCGCTGTCGGTGACTGCATCAATACGGTGACAACCGACGACAAGGGAACCCGCGCCGAGAAGGTTGACTGCGCCACCGCCCACGACGGCCAGGTCTCCCACGTCGAAACACTTCCCAAGGCCGACTACCCCGGCGAGGAAGCGATCAGCGCGCAGGCAAACACGGTTTGCACGGGCGATTCGTTCACCAGCTTCGTGGGTATCCCGTTCTCCGACTCCAACCTCTCTGGTTCATTCCTGTACCCGAAGGAGTTCAACTGGATGGTCGGCGATCGCCAGATCACCTGCATGGTTCACGAGGCCGAGGGTAAGACCACCGGGTCGCTGCAGGGCGCGGCTCGCTAGCCACTCCCCCCTCCCAACACAATGCCGGTTCGACCGGGTGCCACGCACCCGGTCGAACCGGCATTGTTGTGTGTACGCACGTCTCGTTTCGCCGGCATTCGGCCACCTAGTTCTCGTTCGCTTCCTGGGAGTACACCCCACACAGCGAATTCCTTGCGCGTTTGTCGTCAGATCTCGCGCAAACCGTCGTCTTCAAAACAGGGCGAGAAGATTCTGGACCCAAATCGTTTTGAGAATTATAGGAGAACCAAAAGCCATGGAACACGGCACTGACAACCCCGGCGAACAGCCCCAAACACCCACACCTGAACAGGGACCCCAGACGACGCCGCCCATCTGGGCCGGGGCCCAATTGGGTGCGCCCGCGACGGCTCGACCGTCCCTCGTTTTTCCGATTATCGCGACGGTGCTCTTCTGGCCCGTCGGGCTCTTTGCGATCCTCAAGACCGTCAAGGCGAAAAAGGCAGTAGCAGCCGGGGATAACGCCTCCGCCGTGAAGCTTCTCCGCACCGCCAAGACTGAGTCGATTATCGCGACCATCGTCGGCGGGCTGATTCTGCTGTGCAACATCCTTATTTTGGCCGCAGTGGTCGCCTCCGCGCCTCAGGATCTCGCGTCGCAGAGCCCCACCAAAGACGAGATTCCCAGCTACTCGGCATCCATGGCGGACGGCCCCACCAATAAGGTCGTCATTCGATTGACGGTCGATAAGGGCAGCGCACGGAGCACGTTCAGTGGAACGCTCGGCGGCAAGGAGTTCGAGAACGCTGACCAGTCAGACAACGAGTTCAAGAAGTCGTTCACCAAGACGATCCTGGTCGACAAAGACAGCAAGGACTTTACGATCGATGTCCTAGCGGATACGTATGGCGCAAAGGTGACCTGCGAGCTTGAGGTTGACGGTGTTGTGGTCGGTAAGAATGTCGGCACCGGCACCACCTACTGCGATATGTACATGACCGTGAATGACGATTCCGCCTCGGCAGACGATGCCAGCTCGAACGATTCTTCTTCCGGCGGCATCTTCGCAATGCCGAAGTACGCGGTCGGAGACTGCATCAACACCACAACAAACGCGGGCGGGCAGGTCACTTCAGAGAAGGTGGACTGCGCCGGAGAACACGATGGCCAGGTGACCCACGTTGAAACCCTGCCCGATGGTGACTACCCCGGCGAGGAGGCCATCAGCAACCAGGCCAACACGGTCTGCACGGGAGATGCTTTCACCAGCTTTATTGGCATCCCGTTCACAGACTCCACCCTTTCCGGCTCGTTCATGTACCCGCAGTCGGTGAGCTGGACGGTCGGCGATCGCGACATCACCTGCCTGGTTCACGAGGCCGAGGGTAAGACCACGGGATCGCTGCAGGGAGCAGCCCGCTAGTCGCAACAACCCGCACAAAAAGGCCGGTTCGACCGGGTGCCACGCACCCGGTCGAACCGGTTTTTTTGGAACCCAACTTGCTCGTTTACCTTTACTTATTCGATCATTCTTTACTTTATTAACTTATGTTTATCAGTTACAATGCAATTGGATAGAAAGGTGAAAGTCATGTCAATTGCGCACCTAGACCGCGCATACGTCACACTGAGCAGCAAGGGGCAAGTGACGATCCCAAAGTCCATTCGCGACGAAATGAAACTCGAACCCGGCAGCCAGCTTCGTTTTGTTCACATGTCAGACGGACGTGTTGAGTTGATTCCAAGGACAGGTAGCATGCAAGACCTCATTGGAATCCTTCACGATCCCAACCGCAAGCCAATAAGCATTGACGAAATGAATGATGCAATTGCCGACGGCTGGGCGACCGCGGGCGCGCGTGGCATGAGGGGGCTGGATCCCGACCACACGGTCTCCGCGAGCGACAGCAACGGCGCGGCGAAGAAGTCCCGCTAATGGCAAAACGGTCAGGCGAGCTCACCGGCATCGACACCAACGTGTTGCTCAGGGCGTTACTGCAAGATGACCCCGTTCAGTCTCCGGTCGCCACGAAGCTCTTGAGCTCGCTCACACCCAGTGCACCAGGATTCATTGCTCACGCAACTCTCATTGAAATGCACTGGGTGATGACACGAACCTTCAATACCCCAAAGAACCAGTGCCTCGCGGTCCTTCGAAAACTCACCGAACTAGCCATGATTGAGTTTGAAGACGCAGAAGGAATCATCCGTGCCGTGGCTCTCGCCGAAGAGGGCGCCGATTTTCCCGACGCCCTCATTCACACGACAATGGAGCAGTTCATGATCGAACGGGTCGTGACCTTCGACAAGAATGCCGCGAAACGACTCGAATGGGAGGTTCTGAGGGCGTAACCCCCTTTAACTGTTAGCCCCAGAACTCAGCCAGCTGTGGGGCGAGTGCTTCACCCTGGCCGTGGCCTGCGCGCGCTGCGGGTATGCGGGTGGAGAGATCCATCATGTTGGTGCCAAAGGCCTCCAGCGAGGCCGGATCCGGCGCGATCGTTTCCACCGCGCTACCGCCCGAACGCAGTTCGTCTACCTGTGCCGCGAGTTGCATGTTCCACTCCAGGGGGTGCCTCGTTCTGCCCCCAAACGGCGAGAGTACCAACACCCGCTCGAAGCCGGCGGCGAGGTCTGCATTTTCATTGCGGCGATAGCCACCGTCGATGAACCCCCTACCTCCGATCGAGTAGGCGGTGGCTGCGGAGCAGCTCGCCGCCACCGCATCGGCCAGATCCACGCCGCTTTCACTGTCGAACACAACCGGTTCTCCGGTGCCGGCATCGACCGCGGTCAGCAGCGTTGTGCACTCGGGCCAGTCCTGGCTTGAGAACCGTGCTGCGACGGTACGGCGCCAGCTGGATCGGCCGTCCTCACCCCAGGCCTCCGCCATTTCGAGTGCCCCCGAGCCCATCCCTCGGCGCATATCCGTCGGGTTCTCGGCCGCCGCGATGATCTTGGCGGTGCGCTCCATGTGGTTACTGGTCTGTCGACTTGATGCGCCGCTACCGCCGACCGCGGCTGTGCGAGGCTGTGGAAGCGTCGCGGCAAGGATGTTTTCGAATAGCTGCGCTGCGCTCGCCCCACCGAGCTGGGCGGCGGCGGTCGCGCCCGCGGAGGTGCCGACCATGAGGTCGGTCTCGGTGACATCGAGTCCCGCCTGCGCGAGCCCGGCGAGTACACCGATCAACCAGGCGTTGCCTGCCGAACCGCCACCGCCGAGCACAAGTGCTCGTTTACCAGCGTGGTTCTCGAGCGGAGCGTAGCTCGCCTTTGCTTGGGCATCGAGGATCACCCTCGACGTAACAAAGTGAGTTGAAGAAGAAGTTGTGTGCATGGGAGTGCCTCTCGCGAATTGCCTATTGGCGCTCCCGGCGGCGACTACCTCAGTCGCGTGATCGTGAGCTGCAGGGGAGCGCCCACTGTCGATACTGCGTACATGGGTCTCACCTCCTGCCGGAACTTCACGATTGGTAAAAAGATAGCACGCTCGCCCGGGGCTGGGGTGGGGAGTTTCATCCTGTCGTGAACGCAAGTGAACATTATGGTCACCCATAATGTTCACTTGCGTTCACGGCAGAGGGGTGTCCATCACGCCGCGGTATCTCTGATCACGCTGCGGGTGTCTCATCACACCACGGGCAGCGGATCCCCCATCAACTCACGGCAGCGCTCCATGAGAGCAATACTTGCGAGCGACTGATCGAGCGGGCGCAGCGGTGATTCGGTGAGGCCCGCGTCGATGCAGCGTGCCACCTCAAGCGCCTCCCAAAATAGCTGAGTGTGGGCGAGTCGGGGCTCGTCGTAGCGCAGCTCCCGGCCGTCGTGGAAGCGCACCGTGACTGGCCCAGGATGGTAGAACGGCGATTCGAGAATCAGCGTCGCCTCGGTGCCCGCGATATAGGCGCTGGAAGGAGTGTCAGCCAGCATCGACGCACTGACGGTTACCTGTCGCCCATCTTCGTCGGTCAGGATCGCGTGAAACTGACCGTAGGAGCCGTGCACCGCGTGCTGCTGCCCGCTGGCGGCCAACACTCGGAGCCCGGGCAGCACCTCGTTGGCGAACATCAGTGGGTAGGTACCCAGATCGTTCATCGCACCACCGCCCTGCGCGGGATCCATCGCCCGGTGATGATTGACCAGGTACTCACCCATATTGGCGTGCACCTCAACGATCTCGCCGAGCAGTCCCTTCTCCAGCACCTGGCGTACGACCGAGAAGCGTGGCAGTGCGAGGGTCCACACGGCCTCCATCGCGAACAGCCCCTTGGATCGGGCAAGGTCAACGAGGGCGCGCGTTTCCGCGAGTCGCGGCGTCATCGGTTTCTCTACCAACACCGGCTTGCCCGCCTCAAGCGCGAGGATCGCGTGCGCGAAGTGGTCGAGGTGCCCGGTTGCAACGTAGACAACGTCGACGTCGCTTGCGACGAGCTCTTCGTACGAGCCGTACGCGTGCTCGATGCCGTGCTCGCGCGCAAACTCTTGGGCGCGAGCGAGGCTGCGCGATCCAACCGCCACCACGCGCTGATTGGTTAACGACCGCAACGCGTCTACAAACTGGGTCGCGATCCAACCGCTGCCGAGAATCGCCCAGCGCAACGACGGACCATTCTGCGGGTCCGGCACCTGAGGACTCGGCATCTTCAGTTCTTGCTCAGTAGTCATCAGGCACCCTCCACTCGTACAAAACGTCCTCCGGAACGCATCGACTCGGCCGCGGCGGCGGCCACTCGTGTGGCCTGCGCCCCGTCTTCCACCGTCGCGAGAGCCGGCGCCCGGCCCTCGTTCATGGCCGACACCCACTCCTGCAGCTCAAGTCGGTAGGCCTCCGCGTAGCGCGGTCGAAAATCTTCGGGCATAGGAGTACTCGCAGCGAGCGCAGAAAGTGTCTGCACGCGGTGCGGCTCAGTGATCGAGACGGCCCCCGTCTCGCACACCACCTCGGAACGCATGTCGTAACCGTAGCGCGCGTTGAGGTAGTTCTCAACGGTTGAGAGAGCGCCATCGGCGGTTCGCAAGAGCAAAAAGAAGGGATCCCGCAGTCCGCCACCGGTCGAACTCGGCGTCTCGGGAGCGTGCCAACTCACCTCGGTGACTGCCGATCCGAGCAGCCACGGCACGATATCGAAGTCGTGGATCGCGGAGTTGAAGATGACAGTCTCGTCGGTCGCACCCGGCCCGGTTGTGACGCCGCGACCAACCGAGTGCACCATCACCGGGCGGCCGTGCGCTCCCGAGTCGACCGCGCGCTTCTGCTCGACGTACCCGGGATCGAAGCGACGCATAAACCCCTGGTGCACGAGGGGCACCCCATCGCCGACCGACTCGCGATGCGCGACGATCACCCGTTCCGCCTCCTCCACGGAGTATGACAGCGGCTTCTCGCAGAGGGTTGGCTTTCCGGCGGCAATGCAGGCGAGCGTCTGCTCGGCGTGCAGCACATCGGGTGAGGCAATCAACACGGCGTCGACCTCGGGGTGCTGAATCAGTTCAAGAGGATCACTCAGAGCCACAGCTCCCGGGATCGCGGCAACCACGGCCCCCGCGCGCTCCACATCGGGATCCGCCACGGCAGTCACCGTGGCTCCTGACACCTGCTCGTGCAGCAGCCGCGCGTGGAAGGCGCCCATCACTCCGGTGCCGATGATGCCGATTCTCATGCTTGCTCCCTCGCCCTGCTGTTGAGTTGAGTGGTTACTCGTATGCGCCGGGAACGTTCTGATCCCAGTCAATGATTGATCCCGTAACAACTCCGCTGCGCTCGCTCAGCAAAAACACGACCGCGTCGGCGATCTCGTCGGGCTGACCGAGTTTGCCCATGGGCTGCGCGGCCGAGGCCTTGGTGAGCCAGTCGTCTTCGGCGTCGTGGAAGGTCTTTTGGGTAACGGCCTCACCCGGCGTCGCCGTCCAGCCGATGTTCAAACCGTTGATGCGGATGCGATCGAAGCGGTGCGCAAACGCGGCATTTTTGGTGAGACCGGCGAGCGCCGCCTTCGAGGCGACGTACGGCGCGAGGTAGGGCTGACCGCCGTGCATCGACATGGTGATGATGTTCAGAATTGTGCCGGGCGCCCCGCGGTCGCGCATGTTGGCAACGGCGCCCTGCATGGTCATGAACGGAACAACGGTGTTGAGATTCAGGTGCTCGTTGAGCAGCTCGCGTGTCGTGTCGAGCAGTGTGCCGCGGCTCGTTGCGCCCGCCGCGTTCACGAGGCTGTCGATGCGACCGAAGCGTGCGATGGTCTCGGCCACGGCGCGCTCGGCCTCGCCCGGGATGCTGAGATCAGCGATGATCGCGATCACCTCGGTGCCCGATCCTGAACCACTCTCGCGGATCGCGGCAACAGCGGCCTCAGCTTTTTCTGCGCTGCGGCCCACGATCGCGACGCCCGAAGCGCCCTCGCGCGCCGCGGCCTCACCGATGGCCCGGCCGAGGCCCTGGGTGCCCCCGGTGATGAGCACAACCTTGTTTTGCATGAGTGCCTGCATTGCCACTACTCCGTTCAAGTTTTGATGTTATGTCTTGCTGCGTACGTCGTTGATCCTGCGACTCGTACCTCGCGCAGGATGACAGAAATCAGTCTCGCAGGCCCCTCCGACATTCGGGGAGCTACGCGACAGCGCCCCGAATGAACTCGACGCTGCGGCGCGCGTTCTCCAAAGCCACGGCGGCGTCTTCATCGGACTCCACCACGGTGTCTTGCTCAAGCACGTACCAGCCGTCGTATCCGGCCGCGGCGAGCGCGTCGACGATCTCGGCAACGCGCGCATCGCCCGCACCGAGCGCCTGGTACATGCCCTGGCGCACTCCCTCGCGGTAGTCGATCTCGCCGGCGCGCACGCGCTCGGCAACGGCCAGGCTCACATCTTTCAGGTGGGCGTGCACGATGCGGTCGGCATGATCCCGAACCAACTCGACGGGGTCACCACCAGCGAGGGTGTAGTGGCCCGTGTCGAGGCACAGCCCGATCGTTGACCCAGCCAGCACCCGCGCAACCGCGTCCGGCTTCTCGACAACGGTGCCGAGGTGGGGGTGCAGCGTCGCCACAACGCCCACGGAAGCGGCGGTGCGCTGGGCCCGATCCAGGTTGCTGAACAGGGTCTGCCACTCGGCCTCGGTGAGCTCGGCGGCACCGTCGTAACCCTGCTCACCAGTCACGGCCGACAGCACAATCGTGCTCGCTCCGGCGGCGACATACGCCTCAAGCTCGCGCTCCATGGCGGGCAGCGGATCCTCATCGGCCTTGTGCAGCACGACCGGGTAGAAACCGCCAACGGCGCTCAGACCAGCTTCCGCCAACACGGCAGCGCGCTCGGCGGGAGCGTCGGGTAGAAATCCCTCGGGCCCGAACTCGGTTGCGGTGATGCCGAGCGACTTCATCTCGCCGAGCACCCGCTCGCGGTCGAGCTGCAGGCCCCAGCCGGGAACCTCGATGACTCCCCAGCTGATCGGGGCCGATGCGATACGTGCGTTCATGTGCGGTGCTTTCTTTGAGGGGTGGTTCGGGATCGGGGCTCCACGCCCGTGGTCAGTCAGCGATCGCCGCGGTGGTGCCAGCGACGGGAGCGCTCGACTCCCAGCGGCGCTCGGCGGCGGAGCGCTCGGCGGCCGAAATGACCTGGGACGCGGAGAGCGCGTCTTGAATGTTGGAGTTCAGCGCTGCGCGACCCGCGACGGCCTCGAGGAACTTCTTCGCCTCGATCACTTTGAGATCGTCGTAGCCCATTGATGTGCCCGCTCCCGGCTGGAACAGCCCGAAGTCGCCCATGCCCGGGCTCGCCATGACGCGGGTGTAGCCCTGGTGCGCGGCACCGAGTCCGCTCGAAATGTGCAGTTCGTTCATACGCTCGAAATCCCAGTGGGCGGAGCCGTTGGTGCCGTAGATCTCGATGCCGTAGCTGGCGCGCGGACCCACGGCCACGCGCGAGGCCTCGAGCGTGCCGACGGCGTCAGCGGCGACCGCGTTACCGCTGAGTCGCACGAGCATGCCAGCGTAGTCCTCGTTCTCGACCGGCTTCATCTCACCGTTTTCGATCACCGCGAAGTGCGTGCCGCTGCCCATTGGCAGCTCGGGTCGCTCGGTGTAGACGGTGGAGGTGATGGCGCTGACCTCGGCGATCGGGCCGAGCGTGTACTGCACGAGGTCGACCAGGTGGCCCATCAGGTCGCCGAGCACACCGGAGCCCGCGAGGTTACGAATGAAGCGCCACGAGAGCGCGCCGCGGGGGTCAGCCGAGTAGTCGGCGAACATGTTGCCGCGCACGTTGGTGATGCGTCCCAGCTCGCCGTCTGCGATGAGCTTCTTGAGGTGCTCGATCGCGGGGGCGTGGCGGTAGTTGAAACCGATCGAGCTGACGACGCCAGCCTCGGCAGCAGCCTCGGAGACCGCGCGGGTCTCATCTTCACCGCGACCAACGGGCTTCTCAACCCAGAAGTGCTTGCCCGCCTTCGCCGCGGCAACCGCGATCTCGGCGTGCAGAAAGTTGGGGGCGCAGATCGAGACGACGTCGACCTCGGGGTCGTTGAGCACCTCGTGGTAGTCGGCCGAGGCGCGCTCGTAGCCGAGCACCTCGACGGCCTCTGTGGCGCGGGCTGGCGCGGTGTCGGCAGCGTGCACGAGACGCGGGCGGATCCCGAGCTCCGGATACACGTAGCGCAGGTTGGAGTATGCGCGGCTGTGCAGCTGACCCATCCAGCCCACGCTAATGAGGCCCACGCCGATTGTGATGGTGCCGTCGTCGTTCTTCTGCATCTTGTGGGCCTTCGTTTGGTGTCAGAATCGGCAGCGTCGTCGCTGGGCCCGTTTGATATGGACCGGTCCAAATTGTAAGTACGTCATGGCGAAGATGTCAAGCGGGCGGGCGCGTTGCTCCAAAGTGGAGGTTTGCTCGATGCGACCGGTGCAGCGCGGGTCAATTGGGCATAGTGTTTTGCGAAATCACTGTGCCCAACTGACCCGCCTAGGGGGTTTCAGGCCGAGCACGGCCAAGCACCCGATACGCAACGAAACACACCATTCCCACGGCCATCAGCGCGAGGGCACCCACCGGCAATAACGCGACGCCCGATCCGGCAAGGATCGCGCCACCCACCAGCGCACCCAAGAAGCTGCCGAGGTTGCCCGCACCCGAGGGCAACGACGAGGCCAGGCGTGGATACTTACGCAGCTCCCGCATGTAGAGCACCTGCCCAGAAGGGCTCGCTCCCCCGAGGCACACGCCAAGCAGCAGCACCGCGATCACGGCGATCACTGCACCCGCGTCGGGCACGAGCAGAAGCGCCGCACCGGAGGCCCCGGCGAGTGCCACGCCGGAGAACGCGACGCTTGGAGCGCGGTCGGCCAGCCACCCGGAGCCGAGGTTGCCGAGGTTCATGCCGATCCCGAACGCGAACATCGCGAGCCCGGTTGTGAGCCAGACATCACCGGAGCGAGCGGCGGTGACCACGGGCGCAATATAGGTAACGATCACAAAGCTACTCGCGGCTGCGAGCACCGCCGCGCTTATCAGCAGCAGCAGGCGCCGCTTGCGCACGGCACCACCCAACTGAGTCGCGGCCGCGGCCGGTTCGTCAGGCAGCTTTACCAGCAGCAAAGCCACAAACGGCACCGCGAAGAACAGGGTAACGATTCCCCCGAGGATCAGCCGCCACTCCCCGCCAGCACCGAGCGCTGTGAGCACAGGCACACCCACGAGGTTTGCCGCGGCCAAACCGCCGTGCACAACGGCGGCGCCTCGCCCGTACTTGCCACCTCCGAGCAGGTGCGCAACCGCCATCGCGCCGACCCCGAGGTAGCTCGCGTGGGCGAGCGCCGAGAGAAAACGAAGCGCAATGGCAATCGTCAGGTTCGGGGCGAAGGCCGTCAGCAGCGTAAACAGCAGCATGCCGCCCGCGCAGACCAGCAACGCTCCCCGCTCCGAGAGTCGCCGGGTGAGAATCGGGGTCGTAAACATACCAACCACCACCCCGAGGGCGTAGGCCGAGGCGAGGCCTCCGGTTGCGGCGAGCGCGGCATCAGGATCGCTGCGGCTCAGTTCGGGGAGCAGATCCGCGGCGATTTGCGGCAGCAAACCCATGACCAGGTATTCACTGACGCCGATCCCGAACCCACCGCACGCGAGCGCAAAGATGAGGAATCGCCGCCCGGCACTACTCACCGCCATGCTCTACCCTTTCTCTACCGCTCGCACCGAGACCCGCCACACACCACCCGCACCCACGACGAGCGCCCAGATTACCAACGAGGGCCTCCCTTAACCACGCGTTGGTAAGGGGGCCGCTCGTCGGGAATCTGGGCGCTCGCGGCGGGATCAGGCAACCAAACAGCTACCGGCCGTCATCCTCCGGCGGCACCACTGTGACCACCTCGGTCACGGTAATGCGGCCGACACCGGCAGAGGGATCCTCTTCGATTTCGTCGCGGATCGTGCGCACCGTGTCGGTGCTCGTGCCAACCTGGCGCAGCTCGTGAACGAGCTGTTCCAGCTCAGCGCCACCCGCCATCAACCCGGTCAGCTCTTCGAGCGTGATCTCGGACTTCTCGTGGTAACCGATGCTCTGGCCGCGCTTGAGCAGCAGGAAGCGGTCACCCACCGGGTACGCGTGGTGCGGGTTGTGCGTGATGAAGATGACACCGAGGCCGCGATCCCGAGCCTGAATGATGTAGCGAAGCACGACACCCGACTGCTTCACGCCGAGCGCCGCAGTGGGCTCGTCGAGAATCAGCACCTTGGCACCGAAGTACACCGCGCGGGCAATGGCCACACACTGACGCTCGCCACCCGAGAGGGTGCCGATCGGCTGATCCACGTCGCGCAGATCGATGCCCATGTCGAGTAGCTCTTTCTTCGCGGTCTTCCGCATGAACTCAACGTCGAGGCGCTTGAACGGACCCCAACCCTTCGTTACCTCGGAACCCAGGAAGAAGTTGCGCCACACCGGCATGAGCGGCGCCACCGCGAGGTCTTGGTAGACCGTCGCGATGCCGTAGTTCAGCGCCTCGCGCGGCGAACCCAGCTTGACCGGCTTGCCCTCGATGAGAAACTCACCGTCGGTGTGCTGGTGCAGACCCGCGATGATTTTGATGAGGGTCGACTTGCCAGCGCCGTTGTCGCCGAGCACACACATGACCTCGCCGGCGGCGACCTTCAGGCTCACATCGCGCAGGGCGATGATGTTGCCGTAGCGCTTCTCAGCGTCACGCAGCTCAACGAGCGGCACGGTTTTGGTATCGGTTACGGCGTTCACTTTTTGCCTCCCCTCGCAGCGCGGCGCTGCAGTGTGTAGTTCAGCACGGTCGCACCCAGGAGCATCGCACCGAGGAAGAACTTCAGCCAGTCCGGGTTCCACTCGGCGTAGACAACACCCTTCAGAGCCATGCCGTAGATCAGTGCACCGATCGCACCACCGATTGCGCTGCCGTAGCCACCCGTCATGAGGCAACCACCAACAACCGCGGCGATGATGTAGAGGAACTCGTTGCCGATGCCCTCACCCGACTGCACGGTCTTGAACGCAAACAGCTGGTGCATACCGAGCAACCACGCGCAGAAGCTGACGCCCATGTAGAGGAAGATCTTGGTCCACACCACGGGTACGCCGACGGCGCGGGCTGCATCTGGAGCGCCACCACTCGCGAAGATCCAGTTGCCAGCCTTGGTGCGCTGCAGGATCCAGGTCGCGATGATCACGAGCAGGATCCAGTAGAACACCGTGATCTTGACGTTGACACCGAAGACCGGGATATCGGAGGCGAAGATCGCTGCGGCCGAGTCGAAGCCGGGCCACCGCTCGATCGACGGAGCGGCAACGCCACCCGTGATCATGCGGGTCACACCGAGGTTCAGACCCGTGACCATAAAGAACGTGGCCAGGGTAATGATGAAGCTCGACAGTTTCGTTTTTGTTAATAACCAGCCGTTCACGAAGCCGAGGAGCAGCGAGGTGAACAGGCCGATGATGACGCCGAACCAGACGTTGCCACCGAACCAGTAGAGGAACAGTGAAGAAGACAGCGCCGAGAACACCACGCCGACACCGGCGGAAAGGTCGACCTCACCACCGATCATCAGGAGCGAAACACCGACGGCCATAATGCCGACGGTCGAGGCGCCGTAGAGGATCGTGGCGATCGACTCAGGTTTGCTGAACTGGGGCGCGACGACCGCGAACATGATCGCGAGAACCAGGGCCGCGGCGGTGGCCCCCGCCTCTGGTTTGGTGAAGAAGCTCACAAACCAGTTGGCGGAGGCCAGACGCTCGTCAGCCTTTGGGGCTGTTGCAGTAGACATCAGTGTTTCAATTTCTTTCGGTGCGACCGTTACTTGGCGTCTTTGAACTGAGCCGAGACGGTATCGAGGTTGTCCTTGGTGATGATCGACGGGCCGGTCAGCACTGCCTGGCCACCGCCGAGCACGTAGCCGCCCTCCTTGTAGAGACGCACTGCCTCAACTGCGGAGTATCCCTGCAGCCACGGCTGCTGATCCGAGGCGAACACGATCGAGCCGTCACCGAGTGCCTTGTAGACATCTGCGTTGAGGTCGGTGGTGGCGAGCTTCGCGCTGCTACCGGCATCCTTGATCGCGTCGACCGCGGTCATTGCAAACGGTGCACCGAGGGTAACAACGTAGTCAATATCGGAGTTGGTCTGCAGCTTCGAGGTGATGGTCGAGGCGACGCTGGTCATGTCTTGACCGTTGACGTAGAGGATCTCGGACTGCCCCTTGTAGGTGTCCTTGAGACCGGCGCAGCGCGCTTCAAGGCCGACGTGGCCCTGCTCCTGGATCACACAGATGGCCTTCTTCGAGCCTTCTTTATTGAGCTGCTCGCCGACCGCCTGGCCCGCGATGAACTCGTTCTGGCCGAAGTGGGCGAGCACGCCCATGGCCTTGTACTCGTCTTCACCAGCGTTGATGCTGAAGACGGGGATGCCCGCGTCAACGGCCTTCTTGACCTCACCCGACATGGCGTCGGCCTTTGCGAGCGTCACAACAATGCCGTCAACCTTCTGGTCAACAGCCTGCTGCACCAGCTGGGCCTGGCGAGCGCCGTCAGGATCGGAGCTGTACAGCAGTTCGATGTTGTTGAGGTCCGCTGCGTTTTCAGCACCGGAGCGAACGATGTCCCAGAAGGTATCGCCGGGGGCCTGGTGCGTGATGAGCGCAACCTTCAGCTTCTCGGTCTTTGGCGCGCTGCTGCCGCCGTCACCGGTATCCTTACCTGCAGGGCTGCCACACGCCGCCAGAAGTAGCGCGCTACCGGCTGCAATCGTGGCGAGGCCAAACCTCATCCAGCGGGTTTTTCGTGATTTCAACATCGCTTCACTCCATCGTGTAATTGAACTAATGTCGTTACAAAGCTTTCGCTTGCTTTTTACAGTACCGTAACTTTCGCGGTCAGGCGAGTTCTTCGGTAAAGCTTGGATAACGACCTTCCAGCACCTCACGCACTGCCTCAGCCGCCATCTGGAACGTCTTCGCCATCGCTGCCTCAGACAATCCACTGGTGTGCGGACTCAGCAGCACGCGAGAATGATGCGCCAGCGGGTGCTCGCGCATCGGTTCGGTGGCGAAGACATCGAGGCCAACTCCACCGAGAATCTTTTGCTCAAGCGCCCACTCGAGCGTCTCCGTCGCAACAAGCTCTGCTCGCGCGCAGTTCACCAGCACGAGCCCCGGCTTGGCGAGCGCCAACCGATCCCGGCCGAGCAGCTCTCCGTCGCCACCTGGCAGGTGCAGCGTGATCGCATCGGCGCGCTGAAGCGCCTCTTCGAGCGTCACGTTTTCAAACTCATCAGCCCGCACGAAGGGATCGTGCACCAGCACCCGCATGCCAAACGCGGTGGCAAACCCAGCGACGATCCTGCCGATCCTGCCAAACCCAACAACCGCGAGTGTCTTGCCGAACACGTCTCCCGGCACGGGAACAGGATCTACACCCCAGCGGTCCCCTGCAACGTAGGAGTTTGACTCACCAACCCGCTTTACCAGGGCGAGCAACAGGGCAAAGGCCCCTTCGGCAACGGCCTGAGCATTGCTGCCGGGCGTAACCGCGACGGGAATTCCGCGCTCGGCAGCGGCAGCAAGGTCAACCCGTTCGACCCCAACTCCGGTGCGCGCAATTACGCGCAGGCGGGGCATGGTGTCGAGGCGGGCCCGGTCAACGTCGTAGGCCGCGCGCACGATCGCACCCTCGGCCACGGCGAGGTCACCGGCCGAAGGCTCCCTAATAAACTGCACCTCGTCGCCGAGATACGGGAGCACAAGCTCGGGATCAACCGGGCCGAGCCCCACAACGACTCGCTTCATGCGGCGCCACCCAGGGCCTCGGGGATCGCCGATCCCATCGCCGCCGCAAGCAGCGTCGCATCGGAGCCGATCGCGATAAACCCAAATCCCCGCTCGAGATAGGCGTCTGCACCGGCTCGATTGTTCGTCAGAATTCCGGCAACCTTGCCGTTCGCGCGGCAGGCTTCGACCACCCGATCCAGCGCTTGCTGGAATTCAGGATCGTCAAAGCGCCTCGGCACCCCGAGCGCGTAGCTGAGGTCTTGCGGACCAACAAACAGCACGTCGGCGCCGGGCACCGCCGCGATCGCGTCCAGCTCGGCCATCGCGCCGACGGTTTCGATCTGCACAATGCCGAGCGCTCGCTCGTTCGCGAGATCCATCTCAGTCACCTCACCGCCCCAGCGAGCGGCACGGTTGTAGGTCGCAACGCCGCGGTCGCCCTCTGGCGGGTACAGCCTGTGCCGCAGCGCCTGCTCGGCCTCCGTTGCACTCGAAATGCGGGGCAGCATCACGCCGGCGGCCCCCGCGTCGAGCACGCGCCCTATGCGAATGCGCTCCGGTTGCTCGACGCGCGCGAGAGTCGCGGTGCCGTAGGCACCCGCGGCCGCAGCGATCGCGCCGACCTGATCCTCGTCACCCCCGCCGTGCTCAAGATCAATGAGCACCCAGTCGAGTCCGGCCGAGGCGCAGACCTCTGCGGCCGTGACCGACCCCAGGCCAAGAAAGGTGCCGACGGTGGGATCGCCAGCCAGAATGCGCTCTCGCAGTGCTCGGCCCGCGGCGAGTGGGCCGCTGAGTTTCGCTGTGTTCTCACTCATGCGCCGCCCCTATCCGTGCCAGCGCTGCTGCGCCAGGCCCTCGGCGTACTCGGTCAACTTCTCGGAGGTGTCAACGTGCTCCCACACCTCGGCGGGCGAGACATCCCACCACACGTCCGAAGACGGCAGGTCGGCGTGCGGAATCGTGGGAACCACGATCACAACGGGTCCGCGCACGTCTCGCGTCTCGGCGAGCGCCTGGCGCACCTCATCCGCGGTGCTCGGCGTGCGCACCTCCGCGCCGAGACCAGCGGCAATCTTGCCGAGGTCGATGCGCAGGTAGTCGCCCTCTAGGCCCGCGGCGTCGGAACCGGCGAGGGATCCGCCTTGCTCGCGATACCGGAACTCGTTGCCGAAGTGCTCGCCCGTTCGCCACATCTGCAGCCGCCGGATCACCTGGTAGCCGTGGTTCTCTGAAATGACCACGGTAAAGGGGATGCCCTCTTGCGCGGCGGTGACGATCTCCGTTGGCATCATAACAAAGGTGCCGTCACCAATAAACGCGGTCACGCGGTGGTTAGGATCGGGATCCGCGACCCTCACGCCCATGGCCGCGGGCAGCTCGTAGCCCATGCACGAGAACCCAAACTCAAGGTGCGCGTTGCGGCCGTCGGTCGCGTCCCACACCTTCTGCAGGTCTCCGGGAGGGCCACCCGCCGCGGCAACAATGGTGTCGCCCGAGCGCGAGTGCTCCTGCAGCAGCCCGATCAGTTGGCCCTGCGTCAGCACGGCGTCGGTCTGCGGCAGCTCGGGGTGATCGGCCTTCGGGAAGAGTACGTCAGGATCAAGCGCGGCCTCTCGCACGGGCAGCCAGGCTTCGCGGGCTGCGATAACCTCTGCGGCCCAGTCTGCGGGCACGCGGTAGTCCGCGAGCTCTGCTGCGAGCGCCGAAATGGCAAGCTGCGCGTCCGCGACTACGGCGACGGCGCCCTGCTTGACCGCGTCGTGCTCGACCGTGTTGATCGACGCAAAACGCACGCCGGGGTTCTGAAAGATCGACTGCGAGGCCGTCGCAAAGTCGGTCAGGCGGGTGCCGATGTGCACGATGAGGTCGGCGCTCTCAGCCAGTCGATTGGTAGTGGGTGAACCCTCGAGGCCGATCCCGAACACACTCCACGGGCCGTCTTCAACAACGGCGCCCTTGCCCGCGAAGGTCTCGCTGATGGGCAGCAGCGTCTGGCGACCGAGCTCGGTGAGGGCACTCTGCGCGTCCGAGTAAATGACCCCGCCACCTGCGATGACGAGTGGTCGTTCGGCAGTGCGGATCAGCGCGGCGACCTCGGCAACCTCGGCCTGATCGGGCACCCGGCGACGAATCACCCAGTCGCGCTCCGCGAAGAACTCGATCGGGAAGTCGTAGGCGTGCGACTGCACGTCCTGCGGCAGTGCGAGCACAACGGCGCCCGTCTCCTCGGGGTTCGCGAGCACACGGAAGGCCTGCGGCAGCGCCGTGAGTAACTGCTCGGGGCGGTTGATGCGGTCGAAGAAGCGCGAGACCGGGCGGAAGGTGTCGTTCGCCGTGACATCGGGGGTGCCGGGAAGATCGAGCTGCTGCAGCACGGGACCCTGGCGGCGGGTGGCGTAGGTGTCGCCGGGGAGCAGCAGCAGGGGGATGCGGTTGACCGTCGCGAGCGCTGCCGCCGTGACGAGGTTCGTCGATCCTGGCCCAATCGATGCCGTGACCGCGAGCGTCTGGCGGCGCTTTGATGCCTTGGCAAAGCCGGTGGCCATGTGGCCGAGCGCCTGCTCGTTGCGACCCTGCACAAAGGGCAGGCGATCCTCGTGCTCGGCGAGAGCCTGCCCGAGCCCGGCCACGTTGCCGTGACCGAAGATGCCGAGCGCCGCCGGCACGAAGCGGCGACGCTCGCCGTCAGCCACCGAGTACTGCGCCGCGATGTATCGAATGATCGCCTGAGCAACCGTCAACCGGACGGTTTCGCCCGAGATTCCCTGCACCATGCCTGAACTCCTTTGTCGTGATTAAGTCTGTGTGTCGGTTCGAGCCCGTTAGCTGTGCAAGATGACGGTCTTCACCTCGGTCATTTCTTCGACCGTGGATCGCACGCCCTCTTTGCCGTAGCCGCTGGCCTTAAAGCCGCCGTAGGGCATCAGGTCTGCCCGCCACAGCGGGGTCCAGCCGAGGTGCACACTGCCCGCGTCGATCTCGCGCATTGCGCGGATCCCCTCGGCGAGGGTGCCACCGAAGACCCCGGCCGCGAGGCCGTAGGGGGTGCCGTTTGCCGCGTCGAGTGCGGCGTCGAAGGAGTCAACCGTGGTCACGGCGACCGCTGGGCCAAAGAGTTCCTCTTGGGCAAGCGCCTGGCCGGTCTGCACTCCCGCGACCACCGCCGGTGAGATGAACGAGCCGTCTCGAGCGCCGCCCGTGAGCAACTGCGACCCCTCGGCCACGGCCTGCGCGATGCTGCGCTCTACGCGCTCGGCCTCGCGCGCCGTGATGAGCGGCCCGAGCGTGGTGCCGTCGGCAAACGGATCACCCGTGCGGATCGCGGCTACCTTTGGCAGCAGGGCATCGAGGAAATCGGCCTCGATGTCGCGGTGCACCACGACCCGCTGCACCGAGATGCAGACCTGGCCCGCGTTGACGTAGCCGCCGAGAGCGACCGCGGTCGCCGCGTGCTCAATGTTTGCGCCCGGCAGGATGAGCGTGGGCGAGGAGGCACCGAGTTCGAGTGAGAGTTTCTTCACGCCAGCGAGTGCCGAGATGCGCTCGCCCACAGCGGTCGAGCCGGTGAAGGAGATCTTGCGAACCCGGGGGTCGCGCACGAGGGCGTCGCCAATTGCGGCACCGGATCCCGTGATCACGGAGAGCACGCCCTCCGGCAGGCCTG
Source organism: Leucobacter viscericola (assembly GCF_011299575.1). Taxonomy (NCBI): domain Bacteria; kingdom Bacillati; phylum Actinomycetota; class Actinomycetes; order Micrococcales; family Microbacteriaceae; genus Leucobacter; species Leucobacter viscericola. The sequence continues at coordinate 2,245,165 of NZ_CP049863.1, read as the reverse complement.
CCTCAACGAAGAGTTCGGCGAGCGCGAGGGCCGTCAGTGGCGTCGCACCCGCGGGCTTCAGGATGACCGCGTTGCCGGCCGCGAGGGCCGGGCCAACCTTGTGCAGAACCAGCAACGCGGGGTAGTTGAACGGTGTGATGGCCACGACAATGCCGACGGGCTGACGCAGCGTAAAGCCGACCTTGTCTTGCCCGGTGCCGGGGTTGGCGTCGAGGGGCAGGCTGTCGCCGTAGAGCTGGCTTCCCTCTTGGGCGGCGAGTCGAATGATGGCTCCGGAGCGACGCGCTTCGCCCAGCGCCTCCGCGAGCGGCTTGCCATTCTCGGCCGAGATGGTGGCCGCGATGAGGTGGGCTCGCTGATCGGCGAGGTCGGCGGCGCGGCTCAGGATCGCGACGCGCTCGTGCGCGGGGGTGCGCCGCCAGGTGGCCGCACCGCGCTCGGCTGCCGCTATTGCGGCGTCAACGTCGTGCTCGGTGGCGACGGCGACCTCTCCGACAACAGTGGCGTCGTAGGGTGAGCGCACCTCCGCACGAGACCCGCCCGCGGCCTCGCGCCATTCTCCGCCGATGAGCAGCCCAAAACTGCGCGTCGTGCCCTGCTCGTTTGCTGTTTGCTCGCTCACTTAAACCGCCATTCAACGTTGACTTGGACCGGTCCAAATTGTAAACACAGCGAGCGACGAATGTCAACTGGGTGGGTGTCGCGAGGGTCTGGTGCCCCTGACCGGACCGGTAACCTGTTCCATCCACGGCTGCCGCAACCAGGCCCAGCACCCCTGGCACTCCCCGGCACCCCCGGGTGCTCCCCGGCGCTCCCAGTCCACCCTGCCCACCCTGCCCACCCTGCCCACCCTGCCCACCCTGCCCTCCCCGTCCACCCTGCCCACCCTGTCAGCCGGTACTCATACCTCTGCCGGTCCAGAATCGCCCTTTTCAACCGGCTGACATGTCAGCACCGGTCGACACGCGCGGCGCGGTTGTAACGCCTACACCGGTCGACACGTGCGGCGCGGTAGTTACGCCTGCACTGGCTGACCCGCAAGTAGTTTCAACCTGTCAACACGCAGGCACTAGTCAACACGCAGGCACTAGTCAACACACGCGGGGGGCGGCGTTGGCAGCGGCGAACGGGCTAGCGAACTAGCGAGCGGTCGAGGATCCCCGCACGACCAGGCGCGGCGCCACCAGCACCTCGCCGATCCGCTTCTCGCCGCTCGCGAGCAGGGCCTCTGCGGCCGCCGTGCCGATCCTGCGATTATCGGGGTCAACACTCGTGAGTGAGATGCGCGGGATCGCCGCGAGCATTGTGTCGTCGTAGCCCGTCACCAGGCAGTCGCCCGGAACAGAAACGCCAGCCTCTTCGAGGGCCGTGATGACGCCGATGGCGGTGAGGTCGTTCACCGCGATGATGGCCTGCGGCAGGCGGTCCTGGGCGATCAGATCGGCCACGGCCCTGCGGGCATCCGCCTCGGTGAAGTCGGCCCGCTCGACCCGGGCATTGTCGCCAAATCCTCGCCTGGCGGCCGAGGCCCGAAACGCCGCCTCGCGCGAGGCGGAAACCGTGCCACCGTCGCCGCCGATGAAGGCGATCCGCTCGACCCCCTGCTCCGCGAGGTGGGCGACAACAAGGTCCAGGCCGGCCTCGTCGTCACTGCGCACGATGGCGACGACGTCTTTGGTGGTATCGATCGCGCTCGCGACGACCGTTGGAGTCGTGGCGGTCAGGTCTGCGAGCTCTGCAAAGCCGTTGATGGTGCCTACGGTGATGAGCCCTGAGGGGCGCAGATCCCGCAAGATAGCGATGTTGTCGCGATCCAGCACCGCGGATCCACCATCGTCATCAACCTGCGCGCTCACGATGAGCGTGCGCTGCCCCGCCTCGACCAGCCGGGCCTTCGCGGCGCTGACGATCTCGGCAAAGAGCGGGTTGTGCAGGTTCGAAACGAGGATCGCCACAACGTCTCGACGCCCCGCCGACAGGGATTGGGCGACGAGGTTTGGGCGGTATCCCAGGCGCTCGGCCGCGTGCAAGACGCGCTTACGGCGTTCCTCGCTGACGTTCTCGCCGCCGTTAAATACGAGGGACACGAGCGACTTCGAGACCCCTGCCTCACGCGCGACATCGCGAATAGTCGCGGGTTTTGAGGGTTTTGAGGGTTTTGAGGGTGTGCCCTGCGCGGGATTGCCTTGCTCCGTCATCACCCTCCTAGCGTCCCGTTCATCTTACGGGGCCGCGCGCCTACGCGGGCGGCGAGGGCTTCGGGTCGGTCTCGAGCGAACGTGTCTCGGCCACACCGACGGCCCGGCGTCGCGGGCGAGACTTCTTGGCCTGCTTCGAGCGCAGATCCTCATCCTTCATGATGCGTTTCGTCTCGGTGAGGTCGCCGATCACGGGCCGCCACCAGGCAGCCGACGGGTTCGAGTCGATGAGGATCGCCCGCACAAGCAGCGTCAGCGGGATGGCGAGAATCGCGCCGATCGGGCCAATCACGACCGCCCAGAACAGCACCGACACAAACGTGATCGTCTGTCCGAGCGCAACGGCGTTGCCAACCACACGCGGCTGAATCAGCGACTGCACCACCGCGTTAATGACCCCGTAGATGATAATTACGGCGATGACAACCGGCCAGCCACCGACCAACAGCCCGAACACAATCGGCGGAATGATCGCGATGAAGTAGCCAATGTTCGGAATGTAGCTGCAGAGAAACGACAGCAGCCCCCAGAGAAAAGCCCCCGGAATATCGAGAATCACGAGCGCCACCCAGTTGAGCAGGCCCTGCGCGATACCCAGCGCGGTCGTCGCGACCATGTAGCGCCGCACCCCGGTCGCAAAGCCCGCGAGCGCCGCGACCATGTTGGGCCTTGTGCGTCCAACCTGACGCATGAGCAGGGGCACATAGACGGCGTCCATGGCCATCAAGATCAGCGAGGTCAGAACGATCACGAGCCCAACCGTCACGCTGGTCACGTTGCCGAGCAGGGCTGCAACGAAGCCAAGAATGCGACCCGGGTCAAAGCCGCTGGTGATTGAGCTCACCTGTTCCTGCGTGAGGCCAATCGATTTGAGCCAGTCCCCGATCTGCGTGCCAATGTCGATGATCTGCGGCCCAAACTGCGGCAACAGCGCGGCAAACTGCCCGAACGCGACCACCAGCGCGAACACAAACGCGGCCAGCATCAGGAACACCACGGTAATCACCGAGCCGGTCGCGAAACCGCGCGCAACACCCCAGCGCTCAAGGGCAACCCTGATCGGGTGCGCACAGATCGTCAGCACCAGCGCCAGAAAGAACGGCGCAAAAAACGACTGGATGGCCCACAGGCCCACGGCCGTGAGCGTCGCTCCGCCGAGGCCCGCGAGAATGAGGGCGCTTCGCGGGTAATTTGCGAATTTGGAGCCGTTCTCGGGCTGAGTTTCCGTCGTGCCTTTTGACGAGTCGGCCATGGCGGGACCCTGGGCAGCGGTACCTGCCGGTTGCGCCCCTCTTTGTGCACTTGCCGTCTTGCGCCTGCGAAACCAAGACACGGCTCCTCCTCGAGAACTCAGACGATTCGGGCAGGCTGCCCAGTCGTCTGTCTTCGAGTTCACACCCACGTGCCCTATCGCGCCTCACACAAAGAGGATGAGGTTGCCGCTTTCGAGGCGGGTTTCAGGGCGAGTTCCATGGCACCCCTGCGGTGAACGCAAATGGACCTTTTGGTCATGCATAAGGTCCATTTGCGCTCACCGCAGGGGGTGGCGATGCCGAAGTGAGTGCGAGCAGGATCCTGCGCTCCCGCACGCCAGCTCAGACCGCGAAGGCCGCCTCGAACGCATCGAGCGCGGCTTCAGGATCACCACTCGCCCAGGCTTCCATGCCGATCACGCCGGTGTAGCCGAGATCGCGCAGCGCACGCGCGACCGCCTCATAGCGAATCTCACCCGTGCCGGGTTCACAGCGTCCGGGCACATCGGCGACCTGGATCTCGCCGATCCACGGCAGCGCCTCGCGCACCAGCTCGATGAGGTTCCCCTCGCCGATCTGGGCGTGGTACAGGTCGAGGTTCAGCCGCAGATTCGGGTGGTCGACGCCGCGCACGAGCGCGAGTGTGTCGGCAGCCTTTGCGAAGGGAACGCCCGGGTGATCCACCGCGAGATTCAGGTTCTCAAGCACAAAGATGCGCCCGGCCTCGGCCCCCAACTCTGCGATCTCGCGCAGGGTGTCGGCGGCGTGCAGCCAGTCGGATCCGCTCACCGTTTCACGTGGCACAACCGGCAGTCCACCCTCACCGAGACCGGTGCCGTGCAGGTTCAGTCGAGGCGAATCGAGAACCTCGGCGGCACGCAGCGATTCGCGAGCAGTGGCGAGAAGCTCAGCGCGACCCTCGCTGCTGGTCAGGTCGCCGCGCAGGTAACCGGTCATCGACGAGAACTCGGCTCCCGTTGCGGCGAGTGCTGCGAGGTCCTTTGTGCTCCAGTCCCAGATCTCGACGAGCAAGCCGCGATCCCGAATCCTCTCGACGCGCTCCACAAAGGGCAGGTCGAGGAATATCATCTCGGCGCACGCCGCGAGACGGTAGCCCATGTTAGGCCCCGAGATCCACAGCGACGGCAACACCCTCGGTTGCCGAGCGCTGCGCGGCATCGGCGAGGATCAGTGCGGCCCGGCCGTCTTCGAAGGTGGGGCTGGTCGAAGCCTCGCCGCGCACGAGCTTGATGAACTCACCGAGCTCGGCGGAGTAGGCCTCAGCGTAGCGCTCCAGGAAGAACTCGCCGTAGGCGGGCTTCGCCTCGACGGCCTCAGCGGTCGAGAGGCTCACGAGGCTGGTCGGCGCGTTGGCGACCTGCAACATGCCGCGGCCGCCGAAGGCCTCGATGCGCTGGTCGTAGCCGATTGCGCTGTGGCGCGAGTTGATGATCGTGACTACTGCGCCTGATGACGCGCGCAGCGTGGTCACCGCCGTGTCGAAGTCACCGTGCTCGCGAGCGCCGGGATCGAAGGCGCGGGTGCCGGTCGCGTGCACCTCGACGATGTCGTCTACGAAGAAGCGGGCCATGTCGAAGTCGTGGATGGTCATGTCGCGGAAGATGCCGCCCGAGACCTTGATGTAGTCGGCCGGGGGTGCGGCCGGGTCGCGGCTGATGATGATGAGTTGCTCAGGATCGCCGATCTCACCGGCGGCGACGCGGGCGCGGGCGCTCTTGAAGTCGGGATCGAAGCGGCGGTTGAATCCGAGGGCGACCGGGATCCCCGACTCCGCGATGAGTGGACGCAGCGCGTCGACGCGGGCGATGGCGAGGTCGATCGGCTTCTCGCACAGCACCGGCAGGCCCGCGCGCACCGAGGCCTCGATGAGGTCGACGTGTGTGGGGGTGGGCGACGCGATCAGCACCGCGTCGATCTCGCCTTTCGCTCCAGCCGAGATGAGTTCTTCGGCCGATGCGGTGGCGGTGCCGCCGAACTTTGCGGCGACCGCGTTGGCTCCGTCGATAAAGGGATCCGCGACCCAGGCGAGGGTGGCGTCGGGTGCGGCAGCAATGCTGGCCGCGTGTACCTGGCCGATGCGGCCGGTTCCGATGAGTCCAAAGCGGACAGGTGTTTGCGTCATTGCGGTTCCCTTAGGGTGAGGATCTGGGGGTCTCGGTAGACCCATCGATCTAGTTTGATAGGACAATAGGTCTATTGTACGACGCTTGCCGCGGACTTCGGGGTGTTGCGGCCCTGAACTTCAAGGGCAGCTTCTCTGCAGTGGGCGATTTCGTACGTGGTGGACCCCGTGAGGTACGGCATCGCACATCGAAATGGGGTCTGGGCTATCCGATCCCGGGGACCGCCGCCGTTGAGGCGCGCTCGACCAATCGGGGCGCAAAGCTGCGGGATCGCGGGGGATCCGCGCCTTCGATCATGGCGACCAACGCTCTACCCGCGGCCTCACCCAGTTCACGCGAATCGCCGCTGATTGTGGTCAACGACACGAGTTCGTAGGCGGCCAGGGGCGAGTCGTCGTAGCCCACCACAGAGAGATCCGCCGGGCACACGACCCCGGCCGCACGCGCCGCTCCGATTACGCCGACGGCCATCGGATCATTGACCGCAAACACTGCGCTCGGCGCCGATCCCGAACCAAACAGCCCCGCCACTGCGACCCGGGCGGCCGCTTCGCTCGTTGCCTCGGCACGCAACACTCGTGACTCGAGGCCGAACTCGGACATGGCCTCGCGGTATCCGCGCTCGCGCTCGGCGGCGCTCGCTCCCGGTCCGGTGACGCAGAGAATCTCGCGGTGTCCGAGGCCGACTAGGTGCTGCACGGCCAGGCGGCCTCCCGCGGCTTCGTCGCTCGCAAAGACCGGGGGCAAGTGCGGCGCGGTTCCCTCACCGTGCGAGGATTCAGCCGGGGTGCCTGATTCGGGATCGCGAGCGTGATCCTCATTGGCCAGAGATTTGGTCAAAACTGCGGGTCCGTCGGCCTCAGCGTCCAAGCCATAGGCCTCGACTGGCGAGTTGGACCCGCCATCCCCCGCGCTCAGCGCCACGGGTTTGGGATCGCGCGCGTGATCCTGAGCTCCACCCGAATCCGCGAGCGCCCGCGTGCCGAGCACGACCGTCGGTACCCCGCTGCGGGCTGCGGCCTCGGCCGAGGCTTCACCGGCCAACACAATGCCGTCGACGCGCTGCGAGCGGAAGACCTCAACGGGGTCGAGCCCGAGGTGCGCGTTCAACCGGGTGTCGGCCACGCTCAGCGATGTGCCCGTTGCGGCGAGCGCGGCACGCAGGCCCGCGAGCGCCTCAACGAACCAGAGGTTGTCGAAGTCGTCGATGACCACTCCGACACTGCGGGTGCGGGTTGCCGCGAGGCCCGCGGCGAGGCGGCTCGGGGTGTAGTTGAGTTCGGCGACCGCGGCGAGAACCGCCTCGCGCTTTTCGGGGCTGACCTTGGGGAATCACGCAGCACAAGCGACACGAGCGACTTCGAGACGCCGGCGCGCTCGGCGACGTCGTAGATGGTGGGTCGTTTCATGCTGCGCCTTTCTGCTTGGCGGGTGTCGCGCTCTGTCTCATCGTATTGCGGGTCACTGTCTCTGCGTTGCAACTCACCAGAGCACCCGTTACCAACGAAAGGCCCGCTTAATGACCTGCGATTAAGGTGGCCTTTCGTTGTTAAGGTGGGCGCTCGTCGTTGTTGGTGGTGGCTTTCCGGGGCCAGGGGGCCAGAGGGCCGGGGGTCCGGAGGTCCGAGGGGACGGGACTCCGGGACCTAGCGCCCCAGCACCGAGCCCGAACCCCGCACCACGACTCCGACCCTGCATCCCACAACCTCAAACCCGCATCTCAGCCCCGAACTCGCATCCCAGCCTCGAACCCGCATCCCAGTGCCGAACCTGCATCCCAGTGCCGAACCCGCACTCCAGCCCCGAGCCTGCACCCCAGAACCGCAGGCTCGAGCCTGAAACGCAGGCTCGAGCTTGAAACGCAGGCTCGAGCTTGAAACGCGGGCTCGGCGACTGGGACCAGGCAGGCACACCGCATCCCACGACCTCGCATCGCGATAACCCTCCTCAGTGGCCCCATGCATATTGACAGGACAAAGGTGAAGGGGTTACGGTGATCCTTATTGGAGCGCTCCAATACTGTCACCGTAACACAGCGGCGCCTCGATCCCCACCGCAATGAAGCCCTCGAAAGGAACCCCGTGAACGCATCAATCGGTGTCGCCGTCATCGGCGCAGGCATGGCGGGTAAGGCGCACGCCGCCGCGTACCGCGCCGCCTCAACCGTCTACTCGCCCACGCTCCCCGAGATCCGGCTCGTTGCAATCGGCGATGTCTACGCCCCGCTCGGCGAGGAGACCGCGCGCCGCTTCGGCTTCGAACGTCACGTCAGCGACTGGCGTGAGATCGCGGCCGCCGACGACATCGACGTGGTGAGTGTCGTCGTCGCGAACTCGCTGCACCGCGAGATCGTCGAGGGACTGCTCGCCGCCGGCAAACACGTGCTCTGCGAGAAGCCACTCAGCGACACCATCGAGGATGCCCGCGCGATGGCCACCGCAGCCGAAACCGCCGTCGCAAACGGCATCGTCGCGCGCATCGGATTCAGCTATCTGCGCTCCCCCGGCATCGCGCTCATCCGCCAGCTGATCGACGACGGCCGCCTCGGCGAGGTGCTGCATTTCTCGGGCCGCTACTGGACCGACTACGGCTGCCAGCCCGACGCACCGATCAGCTGGCGCTACCAGGGGCCCGCGGGGTCCGGCGCGCTCGGCGACGTCGGCAGCCACCTCAGCTACATTGCCGAGTACCTGTGCGGGCCGGTGCGCGAAGTGTCTGGCGGGCGGTTCCACACGTCAATCACTGAAAGGCCGAAACCCCTCGGCCAGGTGGTCGGCCACACTCGCGGCAACGTCAGCGACGAGACCGCACCGGTCACCAACGACGACTACGCAACCTTCAACGCGAGCTTCGAGCGCTGCGTCGGCACCCTCGAGGTGTCGCGCGTCGCAGCCGGGCACCCGAACGATCTGTACCTTGAGGTCTTCGGATCCAAGGGCGCCGCGCGCTGGTCGCAGACCAACCCGGCGGTCGTCGAGGTGATGCTGCACGACGAGCAAGCTGACCTCGCCGGATACCGCACCGTGCCACTCGGACCCGCGCACCCGCACTACGCGGGCGGCTGGGCGATGGATGCGCCGGGCATTGGTATTGGCCAGAATGACCTGTTTGTGCACCAGGCCCGCGCTTTTCTCGAGGAGGTTGCCGGGATTCCCGCCGCGGAATCCCTGCCGCGCTGCCGCAGCTTCGCTGACGGCGTGCACAACATGGAGTTTCTCGCGGCGGTGGCCGAGTCCGCGGCCCTCGGCGGCGCGACGGTCGCGGTTCGGTAGCCCCAACTCACTGCTATAAGAAAGCTTCACCATGAAACTTGGCGTCTACAACGCAATCCTGCACGACCGTGACCTGCCCGCAGCAATCCAGGTCGTCAAAAGCCTCGGCCTGACCGGCATCGAGCTCAACTCGGGCGGCTTCCTGCCGTCAACACACATTCCAACGTACGGCGAGATCCTCAGTTCCGACACCGCCCGTGATGAGTTCCTCGGACTTTTCGAGGGCACCGGGGTCGGGATCGCCGGGCTCAACTGCAACGGAAACCCGCTGCACCCGAAGCCACTGATCGGCGACGCACACGCGAGCGATGTGCGGCGGTCGATCCAGCTGGCGCAGCGGCTGGGTCAGGATCGGGTGGTCACCATGTCGGGGTTGCCCGGTGGAGAACCCGGAGCGACCACCGTCAACTGGGTCGTCAACGCCTGGAACTCGGCGGCACTCGATGTGCTCGACTACCAGTGGGATATCGCGGCGAAGTTCTGGCGTGAGATCGACCGCTTCGCCGCCGACCACGGCGTCAAGGTCGCGCTCGAACTCCACCCTCAGAACCTCGTCTTCAACTCGGCCGACGTGCACAAGCTGATCGAACTAACAGGCGCGACCCACGTCGGAGTCGAACTCGACGCTTCGCACCTGTTCTGGCAGCAGATGGATCCGGTGGCGGTCGTACGACACCTCGGCGAACTCGTGTTCCACGCCGCCGCAAAAGACGTGCGTGTCAACACGGAAACCGCGGCGCTCAACGGGGTGCTCGACAACAGCTTCCGCAGGATCCCCGCCGACGAGCCCCGCACCAACCTCGGCGGCGACGAGTGGGCCAACGAGTGGCCAAAGCCGTCGGCCTGGGACTTCGTCGCGCTCGGCAAAGGCCACGACACCGCGTTCTGGACTGAATTCTTGCGGGCCCTGCGTGACGTCGACCCCAACATGTGGGTCAACATTGAACACGAGGACGTCTCGCTCGGCCGCATCGAGGGCCTTGAGGTCGCTTCAAAGGTGCTGCGCGAGGCGAACGCGGCGCTGTAGGTTCGGGCTCGCGGCTGTGTGATTCGGGCTCGCGCGCTGCGGGATTCTGCCGGCCCGGATCCTGAGCCTCGCACCGCGCGGGCCAAGCCCCCCCCCCCAATCAGGCAGCAAATGCCTCGCTGATCGCGTAGCTGTCTTCGTGCATGTAGTACCGGGTCAGCTGCCCGTCGCGCACGGTGAAGTGAATCGCAAACGGGTTCTCGAAGCTCTTGCCGGTGGCAACAACACGGAAGCGCGAGTGCCCTGTCACAACGGCCTGATCACCATCCACGATCGTGGCCTCAACAACGAACTCTTCCGGCTCGGTCAATCCACCCTGCATGAGAAGCGTGAAGAAATCCGCCACCTCGTCACGAGTATTGCGGGCACCGGTCCAAGGCACGTTGGGAGCACCTGCGACCAAAAAGTCGACGTTGTCGGCGAATGCGGCAACGACGCCCTCGAGATTTCCCGAGCCAAAGTGCGCAAAGAAGGTGTCTACCGTTTCGCGGGTATTAGTCATGATGACCTGTCCTATTCGTTTTCATTATCCAACTGAACAGTTGGAGTCTAGGGCGGGATAGAATAATTTGCAACTGCTCAGTTGGAGATTGTGAAAGAGGTCAGCATGGCGTGGGACACGGAACGCACTCGGCAACTCCTACTCGATGCAGCCGTCGAGGAGTACGCGGCACACGGACCCGAGGGAGCACGGATCGATCGTGTCGCGGCAGCGGCCGGAGTGAACAAGGAGCGGATCTACCAGTACTTCGGCAGCAAACAGAAGCTCTTCGTCGCCGTTCTTGAGGCGGAGCTCGCCAAACTCGCCAGCGCCATCCCGCTCACCGCAGAGCAAGCGATGGATCTGGGCGACTACGCCGGTCGAGTGTACGACTACCACCTCGAACACCCCCGCCTGCTCAGGCTCATGTCGTGGGAGGCGCTGCAGAATCTTGACGAGGGGATCGTCGCGGAGAGCGAGCGCGCGGCGCACTACGCGGATAAGGTCGCCGCGGTGTCAGCGGCCCAGAAGAGCGGTGCCGTGGCCGCCGAGCCGTCGGCCCCGTACGTTTTCTCCGCCGTCATGGCGATCACAACCTGGTGGTTCACATCGCCGCAGCTCGTCCGCATGATCATGGCGGGGGCCCCGGGCGGCACCGATAAGGACCGTCGCGCCGCCCTCATCCAGTTGGTTCGCCGGCTGGTCGGTGAGGCTGAGACGGCGTAGGTTCGGGATCGCCCGCGGATCCCGAACCACACTCCAGTACGGCACCGAAAACCGCACGGGCACCTACTTCTTGCGAATGTAGGTGCCCGTGCGGTTTTGGTGTTTTTGCGGCGAGAGGCCGAGCCGAGGAAGGCCCGGATCCCGAACCTACTTCTTCAGGTAGATCGCGCCAGTGGTGACGTCTTCTTCGAGGGCCTCGAGCGTGCGGCCGCGAGTCTCGGGCACGCAGCGCCAGACGAAGAAGAGCGCGAGTGCACCAACAGCAGCGAAGAGGAAGAAGGTTCCGGTGATCCCGACCGCGTCGACCAGCGAGAGGAAGTAGAGCGACAGGAAGCCGTTCGCGATCCAGAGCATGAAGACCGAAACGCCCATGCCGAAGCCGCGCATGTGCAGCGGGAAGATCTCGGAGAGGTACACCCAGACTGCGACGTTGAGGAAGGTCTGCATGGATCCCACGAAGATCACCACGAGCAGCAGGATGATGTATGGGCGAAGCGGGTTGCCGACAGGCAGCAGCATCGACGCGAGACCGATGAGCAGGTGGCTGACCGTGGTGAGCGAGAAGCCCAGGATGAAGGTTTTGCGGCGGTCGAAGCGGTCCATCATCGAGAGGGCGATCAGGGCGCCAACCACGGCGATGATGCCCGGGGCGATGTTCGCGATGAGGGCCGCACTCTCGTCGAAGCCCGACTCGATGAGCACGGTCTGACCGAAGTACATGATCGAGTTGATGCCGGTGAGCTGCTGGGCGATGCCGACCCCAATGCCGATGAGCAGGATCTTGAGCAGGTTTTTGTTCGTGAAGATGGCGCGCCAACTGATGGAGCGGTGCTCCTTCTCGGCGCTCGCGAGAGCCGTCAGGTCGCCTAGTTCCGCAACAGCGCGATCCTCGGAGCGCACCGACTTGAGTACAACGAGCGCTTCTTCGTTGCGACCGTGATCCACAAGCCAACGTGGTGATTCGGGCATGCGCAACATACCGAAGAAGAGGGCAATCGCGGGCAGCGCGCAGATCGCGAACATGATGCGCCAGACACCCTCGATGTGGCCGAAGACGTTGCCGATGAACGCGTTGATGACGAAAGCGGCGAGCTGGCCGACGACGATCATGAGTTCGTTGCGACCGGAGAGGGATCCGCGGATCTCGTAGGGAGCGAGCTCGGCGAGGAAGACCGGGACGACCGTCGAGGCGCCGCCGACCGCGAGGCCGAGCAGGATGCGACCGATGACCAAGATGTCGAGGCCGGGTGCGACAACTACAAAGACCGTGCCGGCGAAAAAGAGGACCGCCAGCAAGATGATGGTTTTGCGGCGGCCCCAGGCGTCAGAGAGTCGGCCGCTGAAGATGGCGCCGATCGCTGCCGCGAAGATGAGAGAGCTCGCTACGACGCCCTCGGTGAAGGGGGTGAGCCCGAGTTCTGCCGCCATGGGGCGGAGTGCGCCATTGATGACGCCGGTGTCGTAACCGAAGAGGAGACCGCCGAACGTGGCGATCAGAGCGACAACGCCGAGTCTGCGGCGGTGCGATCCGTCCGTGAGCGGAGGGAGCTTCGAAACGCCCTGATCTAAATGTACGGCCATGGTTTCCCCTGCCTGACACGGCGAATGCAACTACCGCGTCGTCATTTTACGAGCCCCGAGCGGTGTTGCGCGGAGGCGCTGTTCGCGAGCCTAACAATGTCCTATCAAAAGGACAAATTGACGGGCGGTGGGTGTTTGGTCTCGTATTTTTGGGGTTTGTATTCGGAGTAATTTTTGGTTTGTCTACACAATGCAACATGAATCCGGGCCTATGCTGGGCAGGTGAGTCTCCTTTTGCCCGAACTGCCTGTCTACGCCTGGGTTCTGCTTGGTGTGGCCGCGCTTATTGTGGGCTTCTCGAAGACCGCGCTGCCCGGGGTCAATACGGTTTCTATTGCGATCTTTGCGGCGCTGATGCCCGCGAAGCAGTCGACCGGCGTGCTGCTGGTGCTGCTGATTGTCGGCGACATCTTTGCCGTGTGGACGTATCGTCGGCACGCTAACTGGGCTGCTCTGCTGCGGCTGGCTCCTGCTGTTGTGGGTGGGCTTTTGCTCGGTGTGCTGTTTTTGGCTCTGGCCGATGACTCGTCGGTGCGACGGGTGATCGGGGTAATCCTGCTGCTGGTCGTTGCTGTGACCGTTTGGAGGCGGTGGATCTCGCAGGGCTCTGGATCTGTGGCTGGCAGCCGCTTGGCCAGTGTGGGGTATGGATCGCTGGGCGGATTCACGACGATGGTGGCCAATGCGGGTGGACCCGTCATGTCCATGTACTTTCTGGCCGCGCGCTTTCCCGTCAAGGAGTTTCTGGGCACCGCGGCGTGGTTCTTCGCCATGGTGAACGTGGCTAAGCTGCCTCTTTCGGTGGGGCTCGGGCTGGTGACTTGGGAGAGTTTGGTGCTTGATCTGGTTTTGATTCCCGGGGTGATTGCGGGAGCGTTCTTTGGGCGGTGGGTCGCTTCGCGAGTGCCGCAGCGGGTGTTTGAGGTTGGGGTTTTGGTGGTTACCGTGTTGGGTGCGGGGTGGTTGTTGGTTTAGGAGATGAGACGCCAGCTCCAAAAACAAATCACCAAAGCACAGGACAACCGGCCTGCCTCAACGACTCCGTTTAACCGTCAACTCAAATAGACGGGTCCGCCCGATGCCCTTCGTAAATCGAGTGGTGTCACGATTCGCAGGAGCCGAATAAAGCACACTCGCGATTTTGCCTACTGCCGAAAAAGCGCCGACTCCAACAGTCTGCATTTTCGTCCCAGTCAAAGCAACATCAATTCTATATGCATCATCAAGAACATATTCATCATAGTATTCCATGAGCAAGTCATAGGTAACTTTGGCATCCATCGCACCTGCAGACCTCAAAACACCGTTTTGCCCTGAAACCAGATAGTCACTAATCATGCCGATCGCACGACTTTCTGCTCCTTTCGGCGCTGTCGAGTGAGTCGTCCGCACCCCAATAATTTTATCCGCCGAGATACCTCCAAGGATCGCATCAAGTCGGCGATACTTCAGAGTTACGAATGCAATTAAGAGTGAGCGAAGCGATGCATCAATCCACGGCTCCCCAATTGTCACAGACTGAAACGAAGTGCCCTCCCCAGGCGTAATCGCATCGAGGCCCCTTAATCCCTCTGGGAACTTTCCTGAGTCAAGTAGCTTAAGCATTGGGCTGAGTTCTTCCGGTGCAGGGAAATACATTTTTGCCGCACTGTGCACAATAAAGAGCCGATGCCGGGACCTAAGAACCGTATTCGTGAAGCAATAAATTAGTGGCTTGGTTAACCCGGAGACATCGACAATTACTGGACCTTCCGGAAACGACTCGACAAGTTCTTCCACCATCTTGGAAGGATCCCGAGCGGTATCCACATCAAAGTGCTGGATGCGCGACGAGAGTTTAGAGCAAGCGGTCTCAATATCGACAGCATTTCCAGCCTCTGCATACCTCGCCAGCACCAACGATCCGACACTCGTCACTCCTTGCTTAGCAAGCATCTCAAGCGACTCAGACGCCCTGTCTTCAAATCCAACAGCAGCTACGAGAGTTGCGCTCGCCCAGTTGAGCGTGTCCGGCCCGATGGGCAGTTCATCAATTGCGACATTATTGGCCGTGCGCGGTGCGCCAGACTTAGCCTCGTCTCCTTTATCTTCAGCGAAACTCTTATCATCAAACAAGGTCGGGGCGGGGGCCGCTTCAAGTTCGAAAATTGACTGACCGGGCTGAACGTCTAGTAACTCCTCTTCGTCATCCAGAATCTGCGGCAACCAACCGTAGGCCCCACTGTCACTGGAACCGCCCAAAGACGTCAAGATCTCTGAAGTAGGTTCTTTAAGCCACTTCGGAACGTCTTCCCCGTTGAGCTCGAACCGGTCGCGATTACTGAGCGGCATGCCATGATATAGCCCAAATAGTTTTCGAAATCTCAGGGCAAACTGATAGATGGGGTCACCCTCAATCGTCTTAGAACGCTGCCTAAACCCGATGATTATGTAAACACCCTTGTCCACCAAAGCCATAAGTCTCTGGAAGGCCGATTTATCACTGCTATCAATTTCAATAAAGATGTCAGCATATTGGCGGATTCTTTCCCGCTGCACCAACTCCTGATAACTTGCGCTAGCAAACGCGACACTGTGATTGAAGTACCAGGCATCATCAACTTCAAGCTTCACTAGGGAAAGTAATCGCAGACGACCTTCGTCAACAAATACGCGATGCTGATGCTTCGGGCTAACTTTTTCAGTCGGAGAAACATCTGTGGTCATCTTGTGGAAGATCTGAAGGACATCACCTATGTCGCCCACACAGACTGCAGCCAGAGCCGAAAGCCCATGGTAATAACTCTTTCTACCCGGAGAATCCTCAGGCCCTGAAGTCCGAATTGCCTCAGCAAGAGCACGAAGACTCTGGTCGCCCAACTTGGCTTTTGCGGATATCGAGAGCTCTCCGCCCACCAGCCTTTGACGACGATCTAATATTTCCGCTAAGAATCGGCTGCCTTTTCTTCCAGACAGCGCCTGGAGCACTCTTTCACCAAGATCAAACACCTGATAGTCGCGACCTTCTAGCGCCCGTTCTCCACTTGGTGAATGCAAAACCTGCGTCTGCGTTTCAGTACTGATCTTGAACCCAAAAGTCTCGCTTTTCAAGCAAAATTGCGTAAGCAGGTCTGTAAGATCTTCTTCACTCACAAATCTCTTACTTACATCATCAAGAAGGAAAAGCACGGTTTTACTTTCCCAAATATCAACCAACGAGCGAATGCCCTTCGCAAGTTCAGTGAACGCCTCCAATGGCACGAATGCACGTCGGACGTGATCGGGCACATCTCTTTGTATGGCTTTGCTTAGTTCCAACTCAACTTGATGGAAAGAAGCAGCATCACCCTTAAGCTCGAAAGTCGGGACCGTCGCCTTAATCAACTCACATAATCTGTCCATGGCTTCGGGTTGGATTTCACCTAGATTGTGCACCTCACAGGTAAGTGCCGCCCTGACCGCTTCACGTGCGTATGCAAGGTAAAGCCTCTGCAGCGCACCTCGTCCGACCTGTTCACGTGGAGCACGGAGTAAATAGGCGCAGGAGACGAACAGGCCAAGATAACTCTGCTCTTCAAGTCTTACTCTCGCATCATTCTGGTTCTCACCCCGGTTGAGAACAGCATGTGCAGACCATTCAAGAGAACGAAGCAACATCGTTTTACCACATCCGCGCATTCCTACAACCAGCTGTGGTCCAGCAGAAGTCATTGCCTTCGTCCAAAGCCCGTCAGGGTCATGGATCAACGTTTTGGCATATGCAGGTGGCAGAGTCTGCGCGTTATAGTGGTCCTGGACTGACTGAAACTCAATAGGCCGATACTGTTCGGGGTTTACGGAGAGCGTGTAAGCTCGTCTAACCTCATGGAGCATATCTGAAGCCGTTGAACGGCGTGATTTCCAATCAACCTGGGCATAGGTTTGCGCCACTTTACGCAATTGCGCTGAAAGTCTCACATCGCTGGGGACAATCTCCGATGAGGAAACTGAGTCATCAAACCTATCTAAAAGACGATGAATTTGGCTAGAGATTTGTTCGAGGTCGCTAAATCGTTTGGGGGCAAAGTCGGCCCCATCCGTCTTTGCCGCGCTACCTATATCAAATACCTTCACGGCTATCGACGGGTCAATAGCTCTTCGCCTTTGATTCTCCGGAGCCAATTCGACAATTGCCGCGTTGCCACCGTGCAGATCATTATGATAAATTCCCTTAAGTTCGAGCTTTTCACTAAGAGTTAAAAGATCCTCTGCTACCTGGGCAATCGTTCTTGGCGACAAAATGTCACCTTTAGAGTAGTAATGATCGATGGTCTCACCTCGTACTAGCTCCATCTGGGTCCAGAAGACCTCGAGCGGTACACCACCAAACTCTTCAGTATCTCCACCCCACTCAATAATGTGAGCAATCTCAGAGATCTCTTGTAGAGCGACGTGGGTTTTTGACTCGTTCTCGAAATCGCGACGCTCACCGTAGCCACCTCGCGCTTCGCAATTTGGATCCGGTGGCTCGTAGACACCTTTGGGAGTGACCTTCATCACCGTGGCAACTCCGGTACGTGGGTTTCTGACACGATACGAAACCGCATAGAACCCTCGACCAAGTTCACTTTCTACGATTAGTCCATGAATAGTCTTCGGAGGATTCTGGCTCGGAAAATCAAAACGCCTCCCGCATTCCTTGCAAAGTTCCTCAGGAGAGAAACCCTTCAGGCGCGGGTGGAAGAAACAGATGTATTCCATGCAGCACCTCCTTTCGACTCGATCGATTGTTCTTCAGCCACTAGCCTGTAGCTCTGCGAGATACCTTGACACTCATCTTGGAGAAAACTAGAGTTTCTACTTCTTACAACTGCCAAGGGTTCTCCTTCAGCGACCAGAGTGCCACTCATTGCCAACAGTTCAATCCCACAATCATCCGAAAACCCAACGGAGACAGCACTTCTGTTCTGATAAGAAAGCAGAACTGTTCGGATTGCAATCAAATCCCATCGAACTACCCCGCCTGCAGACGCATGCACCACCGCAAACGAATGTGTGAGTTGCGTGTGCTTGAGATACGTTTCAAGCGTCGACAGGCCTTTCGCCCCTTGCGCCTTAAGATGCAAATCTAAGGTTCCCCTCAAGCTGCCACTTGTCGGTACCCTGTCGAGCCTGCCCCCGCTAGCCACATTTGCTAGTTGAAGACAGTGCGCAACGTGGGGAGCCAACAAAGTCTTTGGCTCGTCGTTCACAAATGCAAGGAGCCCTTGAAGTGCCTCCCGTCGTCCGATGAATGGTTGCGCAGGAAAGTCTTCGCCACTGATCACACACGTTATTTCAATATCCAGGTACTTTGCAGTGTCAATAAGTAGTTGAGAATTTTGCGAGGCCCTCAGCGCATCGGACCCGAAATTTCCACCCGGAAAGGTACGGATGTCAAAGACAACGCGGGTCAAACCAGCCGCTACCTTCTTTGCTAGAAGACTGGCGACAACCAAACCTGGGACAGCCTGAGCTCCCCGAATTTGACGGGCATCAAAAAGCAGGCTGTCCTCTGGGGCAAACTCACCAGTTGATCGCGTGTTTCCAAAGTTCGATTTTTTGACCGCATGTTCGAACTCTCGGCGAGAAAGCTCCGTTCGGTAGCCCGGAAGAACTCCGAGTGTATCTAGAACTCCCGCAGGTCGGCCGGGTACTCCGATTTTGGGAACGGGAATGCCCCATGCAGCAAGAATTAGGGTGGAAGAAATGTCGTTAGACTTGCGGGCCCGCCGGTCGAAGCAACATCGGTAGCACAAACATCTTTCTCTAGAACTACGCCGGAAGTAGCTAATCGCATTGCAAGCGAAGCAATCATTTCAATGGGTGGGGATTGCGAAGCAGAGAGCTTATCGATTGCTTCTATGCACCATTGGGGAATCGACGCCAAATGCGTATTCATGTGCACATCGTATCGGGAAAAATTGGCACCATTACTTCCCTTAGCTTCGAATCAAGCTGGCAGACATCGAAGTGCCAACCAACAGGCATAGGTACTAAGGGCCCATATTTCCCAATTCTGCAAATTGACACAAGGTACTTATCCTTCAATATCTATTGGGTCACGGCAACCAAACAACTGTCGATACGCAGTACCTCTGGAGTGACGCACAGCATAACGCAGCGCATTAGTAAGGAGTTCCTGAGCGATCAGATACACCGCCGTTTGTAGGTTGGGTGCGAGAGCCGAAGTGACACTCTCCCGTACAAGCACCACCGACAAGTGAGCGGCACAAAACCCTCGACGAGATTCTCGAGCAGAGGCACGTTGTAACCGGAGTCGTCGAGCGAACCGTCAAGCTTCTCGTCGCTCGTGCGGAGTACACCGATGATGATCCGCGTCTCAACGAGCGCACCCCTGCCCTTCATGGCGAGGTGTTCGAGCACCTCCGCTGACTACTCAGGGTTTGGGTACACGCTCCGCCAGAGCACCGTCAGCGAGAGCTGTGCGCCTTTCCTGACGTCCGACCAAGAATGATCATAACCTAGCACGATCGGATCAATCATCGGCCGCGCAAAGAGTGCTGCTGCGTCAAAGATGAGCGCTTCGCCCTCAATCGAAGCAGTAGCCATGAACACTCCCTGCAGCCTAATCTCGACAAAGCCTCAAAGGACTTCTGCCGAATTTCGATCCTGATTCCCCTCAAGGTAACGCAGAACCGCCAGCACTCGACGGTTTCCGTCGGCAGGCTGAAGTCCGAGCTTGGTGAAGATGTTTCCAATGTGCTTCACCACGGCCGTCGGAGTGACAAATAGCTCGCTCGCTATCTGTTCGTTCGTTCGTCCCGAAGCAAGTAACTCAATAACGTCACGTTCCCGAGAAGTCAGAGCGGTCAGCTCGCTCGCTCGCTGCTCCTTCAGCATTGCGCGAACAACCTTGGGGTCGATAACGACACCTCCATCCGCGACGACTTGCGCCGACCGCAGGAATTCATCAATACGCCCGATACGGTCTTTCAGCAAGTAGCCAGTTCCTCCCTGCTCCACCTGCTCAGAGTCTGTCAGCAACCGGATAGCGTATGCATCGCCGATGAACTGAGAGAGAACGAGGATCGGGAGTTCCGAGTACGACGCGCGTATTTTAAGAGCTGCGGCCAGTCCGTCATCCGTGTGAGTCGGCGGCATGCGCACGTCAGTAATAACAAGATCGACCTTGCCATCAGAATTCATCCACCTCTCAATCGAGCACTCCAAACTTGGCCGATCAGAGACGGCTTCCAAAACCTCGTGTCCGAACTGGGGCAGCAGCGCACAAAGCCCTTCCCGAAAGAGGACGTCGTCCTCGGCCAGTATGATCCTCATTGATGTCACGGACCCTTCGAGTCATTTGCTGCAGAGCTAGGAACACGTACTGTGAGCCTAGTTGGCCCTCCTGGAGGACTGGAGAGGCTGAAAGAGCCGTCGAGAAGTTGAGCTCGTTCTTGCATTCCGATAATTCCTGTACCCACGAAGGGATTGGCACCGCCTTTACCGTTGTCACTGATCACGAGTTCACTCTGGCTCGCGGTCACTGAAAATTCAATGTCGACCTCGCTAGCGTTGGCATGCTTGGCGATATTATTGAGCGCTTCTTTCGCTATTTGCAGTAGCGAGTACTCGGCTCCGACAGGGAGCCGCAGCCCCTCAGCTCCTTCAACCCGAATGCTCATCGGAAGGGTCCGGGACACTTCGCGAATTGCTGAGACCAACCCACTCTCCTGCAACGTACGTGGGCGGAGGCTTTTCATTGAGTCGCGGAGCGCATCCATCGACATCTCGTTCTCCGAGCGCACGGTTTCAAGGATCGCCAGGCACTCGTCGGCGTCATCCTGCGTTCCCCGCGCACTCTGAAGCCGGTGTTCGAGAAGCCCTAAGTGGAGCGCAGCAGTGGAAAGACGTATCTGTGCACCATCGTGGATCTGCCTTTCAAGATCACGCAGACGAGTATCGAACTCATCTTGAATGAGCGCATTGCTGCGCGCGAGTTGCGCGACTTGACGCTGCAAAGCTTCAGGCCGCGGGGAGAGCATCTTGGCAGCAATGGAGCTAAGCCCCAACGCAATGCCTGACGTGGCATACAGCACCAGTAGCAAACTGAGCAAAGCGAGTGGAATAGCCCAAACCAGACTGCCACTAGTCACCTCACCGAGTGGCGAAGGCGCGTCATTCACAGCATTGACGAACAAAATGACTGGGACCAGACCCCCTGTCGCGAAAAACGTCCATGCAAGACTCAAGAGGCCAAACGCTGCGATTGCAATGACGAGATGGATCAACTCATAACCACTCTCACGCCACGTTATCGGCTCCGCAAGCTGCGCTCGCACTCGATCACCGAAACGCTCAAATGGCGCCCGCACTCTCGCCTCTTGTATGCGCTCACGGCCCAGAAGTGTCACTGTTCGTCGGTCAATATGAGCCAACACCGCACCCCACAGAGGGATCAAAAAGACCGTTGATACGGCAGCAACACTTATCGGGGCGAGGAGGATGCACACACCAACATAAAGGGCGGCACTGTACGGCCATCGAGAAAGAAGGAATCGCCAGGGGGTCAGCCTAATTGCGCTCGCGAGGCTCATTCTGGTCATGCAACCACCTTATGATCCATTTCAGCCCGCCCACCGAAAGGTATGGTTTTCAATACCTTGCCAACTACTTTTCCATAGTGCCAGTTTGTCCCTACGGTGGTTGAATGACAAGCATGAATTCCAAATTTGCAACGGTGCAATCAGAGTCTCTCGTCAAAACGTTCGGGGGGCGTAATGGCATACCTGAGGTGCAGGCGCTACGCGGGATCTCCCTCACCATCGCGTCAGGCCAGATGGCGGCAATCGTCGGTCCAAGTGGGTGCGGAAAATCAACTCTCTTGTACGCCCTCTCCGGGCTTGAACGACCGACTGCAGGGGAAGTGCGTATCGAGGGTGAGGACATCACCTCCATGAACGATGAGCGGAAGGCCACCCTTTACCGCGAAGCAATGGGCTTCGTGTTTCAGTCCTTCAATCTGGTCCCGTCACTCAAAGCTCGCGAGAATATCGTCATCTCTGATCGTCTCGCTGGCCGTCGCGCTGATCTTGCACGAGCCGACTCGATTCTTGTATCTTTAGGCCTCGCTGAAAAGGGCCTGTCCGAAATATCAAGTCTCTCGAACGGACAGCAGCAGCGGGTTGCGTTGGCACGAGTCCTGTATGCACAGCCGCGTATTGTGTTCGCTGACGAACCTACTGGAGCCCTCGACTCGACGAATGCACGAACCGTGCTCGACCAGTTGCGCAGCTATGCAGACCTTGGTCACACCGTTGTCATGGTCACTCACGATCTGGAAGCCGCTTGCAGAGCAGACACCGTTTTCGTCATGCGCGATGGCCT
Organism: Leucobacter viscericola; assembly: GCF_011299575.1. Lineage (NCBI taxonomy): Bacteria > Bacillati > Actinomycetota > Actinomycetes > Micrococcales > Microbacteriaceae > Leucobacter > Leucobacter viscericola. The sequence goes on along the minus strand of NZ_CP049863.1, from coordinate 2,223,135 downwards.
AATCACCCACTCGCTGATGCGCCCTTCAGCAGAGCAACTGCTCGCTTTGGTGAGCGAACCCGAAGCGAGGAATGGCAAATGATTCGTGTAGCCTTCACAACTCTTCGCGCTGACTGGCGACTCTGGATCGGTCCAGTCATTGTCGTTGGTAGCACTGCGCTACTCCTAACACTCGTGGTGACATATTGGTGGTCACTCGGCACTCCTCAAGCGGAATCCACGCTAGCAACCCTCGGTCGCTCCTTAGATGAGGTCCGTGCGTCGTCATACATGCTCTATGTTGTCATTGCGCTCTCAGTTGTCATCGTGCTCGGCTCAAACACCGCCGTCACCATTCGTGCACAGAGATACCAGATCGCCACTCTGCGACTGGCCGGCGCTCGCCCCCGCCAAGTGCGAGCCGCCATCACGCTTCAGGTCCTTGCCGTATCGTTCGTGGGTACTTTCCTTGGGTATTTTCTCGCCCTGCCACTTGTCCAACCGGCCACGGATACTCTCACCAGAATGTCCACCCGTACGGATACTCACATCACTGCCGTTGCGGATGGTGTTGTCTTGTTGTTCACACTCGCTTGCACACTCGTCGTCTGCTGGCTTGCTTCGTTCCGTCCAGCTCGCATCGCAGCCAAGACTCCGGCCGTAGCAGCAGTACGCGACGAACCTCAGGCATCAAAGAAAATGGGCGTGGTTCGGTGGATTGGGTTCGGACTTGCCGTCTCGATGGTTTTCATGATCCTGATCGGTGCAATCGCGTCGGTATTCTACGTTTCATCACCGGGTGAAGCCTTCGCTGCCGGAGCAAGCAACTCAATCACCCTCGGCATCACATTGGCAGCCACGTTCGGGTTCGCAGCACCTCTGATGATCCCCGCGATCATGCGTCTTTGGACGTCCATCGTTCCGCCGACCCGACCAGCATGGTACCTTGCCCGCCAATCGGCGTTCCATCGTTTTGCACTGTCTTCAACCACCATCGTCCCGCTGACCGTCGGGTTCACACTCTTTGGTGTCATTTTTGGATCCATCGCGACATGGCAAACTGCACTAAACATCACCGGCATAAGCGAACCGCTCAACACACTGGACACTTATGTTGTGCTGACCCCTGTGGCCGTAATCACTGGCGTCGGCAGCGTCACAAACCTGTTCATGACCGGACGGGATCGTCAACGGGAACTCGCCCTCACAAGAACAGCTGGAGCCCGACCGGGCACCCTGCGTGCACAAGTCGCGCTTGAGGCTCTTATCTATGTCGTTACTGCTGGAATCGTGGCTCTCATCGCAACCATCGTAACGGTGCTCACCCAGAGCGTCACCTACGTACTCAGCGGCGGACCATTTGCTCCCAGCTTGGACCTCACCCAGTTCGCGTTACTCCTTCCAGTCGCCTATGTAGCCATGCTCCTTGTCGTCGCATTGCCCGCCTATTCAGCCAGCCATAAGGATCTGAGATCCGCTCTCACCCCGGCTTGAGTTCAATCCGAGAAGGAATGAAATGATGACACAAACAGAAGCGTCGCAAACGCGAGTCAAGAGCTGGTCAACACTCTTCAAGTTCATCACGCCACATTGGCGAGCCATCGTTGGTGGCATGATTCTCGCTATATCAGCCGCGGCTGTCTCATTGGCCCAACCACTCATAGTCCAGGAACTCATCAACCAGGCGCAAGCGACAACAAGCATTAGCGTGACTCTGGTGCTGATTGGCGTCGGCCTCGTCTTCGTCGCAGCGGCCCTTCAATATGGGCAGGCGCTGCTGATGGGACGTGTCAGTGAAGATGTCGTTGTCGGAGTTCGAACCTCATTGATCGGCCGTATGCTTCGTCTGCCAATAGCCGAGTACCACCACCGAGCACCCGGCGACCTTGTAATTCGCGCCACCAACGACACAAACAGCATCCGTACTGCAGTCGCAGCGGGTTTTGTTGACGCGGTCGGTGCGGTCCTGACGGTTGGCGGTGCAGTTGTGGCGATGTTAATCATCGACCCGCTACTAACAGCAATCGCGCTCACGGTTCTGCTGGCCACCGCGTGGGCCGTTCAGCACGTGGGTTCGCGTCTCCAGGCCGCAGCCCACGCCTATCAGTCGGCGGTGGGTCGCATTGGCAGCCTTATCGACCGCGCTTTGAAAGGCGTCACCACGATCCGCGCCTTCAACGCCACGGACCGCGAGGAGGCATCTATTGTTGCTGCCGTTGACTCCACACGAGGTGCGGGCATCAAGCTTGCCCGCGCGGCCGCCCCGTTCGCACCTATGAACTACCTCAGCACTCAGCTACTTCTGATGGTTGTCTTCGCGATAGGAGGAATTCGTGTCGCTTCGGGAGAGCTATCAATCGCAACGTTAATCAGCTTTGTGCTCTTCCTTATGATCATGGCCGGGCCACTTGGACAGGTGATCAGCGCCGTCGCAGCAATGCGAATGGCAGCAGGAGGGACACAACGCATTCAAGAGATCCTCGATTGCCCAACTGAAGGCCAAAGCGACAGCAACATGAATATGTCTCCCCGACTGTGTACGCCGCGACAGCGTCCCCCGAGAATACAGTTTAATAACGTCAGTTTGTCAGTCGCTGACCGTCAAATACTGACGGACGTATCAATCGAAGCCGAGGCGGGCTCGATTACCGGAATCGTCGGTGCCTCCGGTGCAGGTAAGTCAACGCTCTTCTCGCTCCTTGAAAGGTTCGACGAACCATCTAGCGGATCGATTTATTTTGATGGTGTCGATATTTCAACTTGCTCCCGTGAGAGCCTTCGGAGTCAGCTGGCATACGTGGAGCAAGGAGCTCCGATCTTGACTGGATCCGTTCGCGACAATCTCACCCTGGGCGCGGGCCCGGTGGGCGACGAAGCTTGCTGGGCGGTGCTGGACATGGTGCGTCTGGGCTCGATGCTTCGCACGCGACAGGGCGGACTCGATACCCGAGTCGGAAATTCCGGAGTAACTCTCTCAGGTGGCGAGCGGCAGCGACTTGCGATCGCGCGTTCTTTACTCGCGCAACGGAGTCTTCTGCTTCTCGATGAACCGACCTCGGGGCTTGATTCCCTCAACGAAAGAATACTCAACGATGTGCTGAGAGACCTCCGCCGCACCATGACAATCATTTTTACTAGCCATCGAGCTGCCGCAGTCGGCATCGCTGACAGCGTCCATGTTCTGGAACAAGGACGAGTGACTGCAACCGGCCAGCCAGAAAAACTGAAATCCGAGAATGCCTACTACCGTGAACTGCTCGGAATGGGGACATCCGCATGAACAACAAGACTCTCCCCATTGACCTTCGGCGTTCGGCGTGGGTGGCCGACACACAAGCCTCGTTTGTCGATGAGTTTCTCGAAGACAACAATCGTCGTGTCGACGAAATCATGGCCCTATCTCGCGAAGAAAGAGAAGGCATCAATCCGCTCTTCCTTGACCCCACCGCACCTATCGCTGCTCCGCTCTCACGCATCGGCGAATGGTTCTACACTCTCGCACAGCTACCTAACCGTGAGAACGTTACCTATCTTAGAAAATGTGCTGCAGAAGGCACGGATGTGCTGCCAACCTCACCATCAGATCTTGCGGCTTTCACCGAGGTCTTCGACGTTGCATCCGAAGTCTCTGCCGCACGGGCCGCTGGGGTAGGAAACGTCGATGTAAATCTTTCCGGGACGCACTTGCTCTATCAGCTGGGTTACGACAACGCTGACCGCCAAGATCTGTTCATCCGGGAAGTGGCGACTGGCGCATCAAAACTCTTAGCTCGGGGTATCGTTCCAGGAGCTCTCATCGGGGATGAGGAAGAGACAGCTTTTTATCTAACCAGTGACAATGGCGGTCGTCCAGATCGATTGTGGCATTCTCGCTGCCTGGATGGGGAGTGGCTACATAGAGAGATCCTCCATGAGCCCGACTTAACTCGTCGGCTCGCGATCACGAGGACTCGAAGCCGCAGATTCATCGTCATTCATTCCTTTGACAAGGAAAGCGGTCAAGTCTTTATATTCGACACCCTGCAATCGGAAGAGGGTGACCCCAGGCCAATACGGACGGCCCGAAAAGGTGTTCGGGTCACGTTAGAGCACTCTTTCTGGGCCAACTCCGATCAACTCATCTTTCTCGAATCTTCCCAACAGATCGATCGCATCACGGCATCTGAGCTCAATTGTCCCGAGATCTCCCAAGAACTCTGGCGAGGTGCAGCTGGATCAATCGACGCAATAGACGCATTCGCTTCGTCTCTCGTACTAACCCATCACACGAAGACCAGTCGGGTCATTAGCGCAGCTGCCATCGATGCCATGGGGCCACAGCCTTTTGCGCCCATCGCTAAAGGGCCGCTTCTCAGTGTGTTAGGTCTCGTTCAGAACAGCGACTGGCATGCCAGACAAATCTTGTATGGCCTCGAATCCCCCACAGAACCTGGTGAGCTACATCACTTTGATACTTCGACAGGAACATGTCAGGTCATTCACTCACCAAGCCTCGAGTCTCAGCGATCTCTGAGCGTGCGTCACCAAACCTTACAAGCCATTGCAAATGACGGGGTGCCCATCCCCATCACGCTCTTAACTCCTAGCGACCACAAGGGCCCTACACCACTGGTTCTCCGCGTCTATGGAGCATATGGAGCAACCGCTCGAAGCCGCTACTCCCCCTCCACTCAATGGCTGCTTGATAACGGAATCTCAGTCGGCATTGCCCATGTCAGGGGTGGAGGTGAGCAGGGTCCTTCCTGGCATCAAGCTGCGACAAGGGAGCACAAGATACGAAGCGCTACTGACTATGTCGCTTGTGCTCACAAGCTCATCGCCGCTAAACACACAGAACAAGGATGGATAGCCGGCGAAGCCGATAGCGCAGGCGGGCTCACGCTTGGAGCGGCACTGAATAACGCTCCAGAGATCTTCGGCTGCGTGTTACTCCGTTCACCCTTCCTAGATCCGGTTGGAACAATGAGCGATCCTCTTGCGCCACTAACTACGACGGAATGGGCCGAGTGGGGTAACCCCAGTACCGAACCTCACATTCTTCGAGCGATGAAGCTGTACTCGCCTTTGGAAAACATCCGAGATGACGTCACATACCCTCCATGTTTCGTGACAACCAGCAAAAATGACTCGCGCGTAGCGTTTCATGAATCCGCACGATGGGCTGCCCGACTGCAATTCGCTGGAAACTCGGTGCTCCTAAGGACTTTTGGGTATGGAAGCGGACACCTAGGTCCGATTGCGCCGGCTGCCCGCCTCAATCATTCTGTATTCGAATACCAGTGGATTCGGGATCAACTCCGAGAAGCACAATCCTTAACGAACAGGAGTAATCATGGATGAGCTCGTTCCATATATGAGAGCGCACCCGCTCTATTTCGTCGACGAGTCCTATGAACGCGACACGACTCGAAGGTTCATCGCCGAGCTACCGGGTTCTTGGCAATTGCACTCTGGATTTCACTGGACATCTTGCTTCGCTCCAAATCAGACGTTACTGCGGCAGGGATGGAAAATCCACGTCAGTGCCGTCATGAAAAACGCTCAAGAAATTCTCGAGATCGTCACTTCCGAGTGCATTCCTCTCAGCGTAAGCTTCAAATTTCTGCCTTCGGAGAAACGGCTCCATGCCCGAAATAGCATCAGTTGCCCTCGAGAACACGCTGGAAAATTCATTACATGCTACCCGTCGGAGTCTCAGCTTGGCACCCTGCTTGAGCGCCTTGAGAAGCGTCTCTCCAAGTTCGATGGTCCGTACATCCTCAGTGATCGTCGGTGGGACAAAGCGCCAATTTACCTGCGCTATGGTTCCTTCAGACCGGATGATGGTCAGGACATCGACACCGCAATCTACTTGCATACGCCGAGCGGAGAACGCGAGACAGACACGCGTTCCGTAGGGTTTGAGGTTCCATCTTGGGCAGCAATACCAGGAGTGCTGGCGCCTTGGTTGGAGAGAGAAGAAGATTCAGAATCGGACGTCGATACGTTGCCGTTCGACATCACTTCGGCTATACAGTTCTCAAACTCCGGCGGTACATATAGAGGCACAGCTCAAGGTAGAGCTGCGATTATCAAAGAAGGCAGGCCCCATGCAGGGTGGGATGAGCGAAATCGCGACGCCGTTGCCAGACTGATCGACCACGCTGCTGTACTAGAAGAACTTTCCGGCAAGGTTCCTGTGCCTGCCATCTTCTGGTCGGGTCTGTTATGGGAACACTATTTCGTTGCCATCGAATCGATGCCCGGCAAACCCTTGAATCAGTGGGTAACCGATAACTATCCAGGTTACGTAGCTGACGGGGAAACCCTTCCCCGGTACTTCAGAGATGCAACAACCGTGCTGAACAATCTTGTACAAGCGGTTACCAATATGCACGGGGAGGGGTGGGCGCATCTCGACCTCCATCCACGCAATGTCCTTGTAGCAGATGATCTTACGGTCGGGTTGATCGACCTTGAGTGCGCGCGGAGAGTTACGGACGAACTATTCATACACGATATTGCTGCACCAGGATTCCGTGCTCCCGGAAAGTGCACTCCTGAGGAGATCGACCGCTACTGCCTCGCCCAGTTCACAGCGTACTTGTTATCACCGGCCGTCGAACTCAGTGATCTCGTCCCCGACTATCGCGAACAAGTCTTGGACTTCGCTCCCGGACAACTCCTCCAAGACCGAGCTCAAGCTTCTAGCTCAAAAGAGATGGAGTCCGTAGGACAATTCGTCGAGCATGCCCGCACTGCCATCACGTCCCTCGCGCCTATTCCTTCCCATGGAGTAGAAGCGCGACAAGGTCTCCGCCGACGATTTCTTATTGCAAACGAGATGCCTTTGGCTGATCTACCGTCTCAGCTCGCAAAAGGCACCCAATCCATGCGAGACATGGTTCCTAAACGGTCCTATCCAGTCCACCCGTATGGCCTGCAACAGCCCAACAGGGGTCTTGCCTACGGTGATTTCACGATCGATGTGCTCACTCGATCACGTTCTGAATCCAACCAACCCGAAGTTCCTACTCCAGAGTTTAATCTTCCTGGCGCACCAGTGGGCCTGTTCACCGGAGAGATCGGAGATCTCATCATGAACGACATACTTCGCGGCCCTGCCGCAACGGATGAACATCTGCAGCACAATGCCGGTCGTTGGCTATCTGCCCCCGGGAAACGAGTCTACGACGGACGGCCCGGTGTGTTACTAGGCCTCGCTCATCTACTCGCAAATCGTCCTGAACTTGACACCTCTGCTCGACGCAACAGGATACTCGGTGAATCGCTCCGTATCGCGGCAGAATACCGTAGCGATCCCGCACGATTTGCTCCGCTCGGTGCAGACAGGCCGATGCTCGGCAATCATCCGGATAACCAGAACTCTGGCCTTTTTTATGGGCACCTCGGAATTGCATGGCTAGCCACCGCACTCCAACGGCTGGCACCTGATGAAGCGTGGGTTGAACTAGTCCAACATTCGCTTAAGAACGAACTTGGTGGATATGTTTTCGATGACCGCTATGAGACTCTGCAGCTACGTCAAGGTCACCGCCAGCTCCCCTACCTTTCCATGGGCAGCGCAGGTTTCGGGGTTGTGATCAATGAATGGGACAGGACCGACCTTCCCGAAGAAATCATCAGCAAGGCCCCTGCGCTCTACCAAGCAACGGCTGGAACTATGTCCATGTTTCCTGGTCTATTTAACGGATATTCAGGCCTTCTCGTCGGTCGCGCTGGACTAGCGAGGTTCATTGATGCGTCTCCCGTCACTACCGAACATCTCGAGAATGCGCTGAACCTCTACCTACTCGCTAGCGATTCAGGACTTCATGTCGCCGGCGATGCGGGGGTCAGGCTCACTACGGATGTCGCCTCTGGTAGCGCAGGGCTGATCCTGGCCCATGACTCACTATCACGAAGCGACTGCCAAATTCTTCCCCGCCCGGCTAGAGAGTCCACAACTCCCATTTCCGCAATCAAAAGCCTGGTGTCCAGCTCGACTGGACACCGCCCAAACTTCGGGTAACCGCTCGAAGAAATAACAACCGAAAGGACACACCATGTCAAAGCAGATCCTGGCCCTCCAGACAATGAAAACCGAAACCCCTCAGAACTCCGGCAATGACGCCCTCAAGGGCAGCTTCGTCAGCGTCGGCGGCTGCAACGGGTGGGGCAGCAGCCTCCTCAGTATCGGCGGCTGCTACTAAGCGTCCTCCTCAAGGGAATCTGGGCATCGGTCAACGTTGACCTAGCTTCTACCCTTCTCCCGAGTCGCCTTTGGCGCATCTCCAACATTTTCGGGCAATTCGCCCAAAGCAGTACATATTGAAAGGACACACCATGTCAAAGCAGATCCTGGCCCTCCAGACAATGAAAACCGAAACCCCTCAGAACTCCGGCAATGACGCCCTCAAAGGCAGCTTCGTCAGCGTCGGCGGCTGCAACGGGTGGGGCAGCAGCCTCCTCAGTATCGGCGGCTGCTACTAAGTAGCGACTTCGAGGCGGGGTAGGCCAGCCGGCCTACCCCGCCTTGAACTTCCAGATAATAGTTCCGCCAGCACCATCCCTGCAAAACCACCTCAATAGACACCTGAAGGCATCAGATAATGGCCACGGAAGTGACCACACCGTTGAGATATGGATAGTTTCCTAGCCATTAGCGGGAAACCCACTACGCGTTCTCATGCAAAGTAACCAAATACCCATCCAAATCAGCAAACGTAAACATCGCCCCAAACGGCCCCGGCTCAACCCCACGCACAATCTCAGTACCGGCAGCCGCAAGTGCGTCGTGCAGGTCCTGCACCGCATCGCAGTGCAGCCAGAGCGCCACTCCAAGACCCGGTCGCGAAACCTGATCAAGATCAACGCCAGGCAGCGGCTCGCGCACTGCGAACGGAATCGGAGTAGTCGCAAACACCACAGCTCCGGGAGGCGAAGCAGGCACCCGACGCAGCCCGAGCTTGGTCTCGTAGAACGCTGCGGCACGCTCGAGGTCGCGCACCTGAAGGGCAATAAAGTCTGGTCCGGTGACGGTCATGATAATCCTTTCAAAACGCGAATGTCAGCATGCTGACATGACAACTATATGTCAGAATGCTTACATGGAGCAAGTCAGCGCACCCCTGGGATCGATGATCGGCTATCGACTCAAAGAAGCGCAGTCGGTACTGCGATCCCGCATGGACGAGGTGCTGCGCGAGCGCGGCCTCACCACACCCCAATACATCTGCCTCGAAGTGCTCAGCCGCATGCCGGGCGCCTCCAACTCAGACCTTGCGCGCGGCGCCTTCGTCACACGGCAGACCATGAACACCCTGCTGCGCGGCCTTCAGGATCGCGGGCTCGTTGAGCGAGCAACAGAAGCTCAGGCCGGGAGAGCACTCCCAACAACACTCACGCCAGAAGGCAAGCAGCTCCTCACCAGCGCGGCAGAAGCGGTAGACGGCGTCGAGCAACAGCTCGTGAGCAGGCTCAACCCGCAGCAGCGCGAAGATCTGCAGCACTACTTGACGGAGTGCATCGAAGCACTCCGCGACTGAACCACAGACCCAAACACGACGATTCAGCACAACGCCCCAAGAGCACCCCAAACCACACACGCACACCAGATCGCCCTTTACGGAGAAGCTTTTCCCCTTCACGCACGCACCCCCAGCGGCACACTGATTAATGAATTTGGCTTACGGGGATCCGTATCGAGTCATTGTCCACTAAAGGGCCGACGTCTTACGGTAAGTGATATCTGAGGGCATAACCACGGGTTCATGACGGTCACACATTAAGACCGCGGAGCCGAAGTTCTTCAGATGCACTCGAACACCGCGGTCGAGCCTGGGCCTCCCGCGACCAATGTGAGAGCGCCCAGCCTTCTCAATCTGTCTACCTGACGACACAGAGTAACACTGCTCTGCGCGACCGTTCTGAGTGCTGCATAGATGTGAGTTCGCAAGCGCTGCGTTCTCGACTTAGAAAGGGATAACCAGGTGACTAACAACCTTAAAAACAAGCGCTGGCGCGGCGCAGTTGCGTTGCTCGCAGCTTGCGCAGTCGGCGTTGTCGCGTTCGCGGCTCCCGCGGCAGCAGCACCGCCCGCACAGATGATCGACACCTCCAAGAAGGGCTCGATCACCGTCACGAAGTTCTCGACGCCCGACGACGAGCGCCCCACCACCGAGGGCAACGGCAAGCCCGGCTTCGTACCCTCCGCTAACTCAACGCTGCTCGACGGCGCAACGTTCGAGGTGTTCAAGGTTGGCAACGCCGCCCTTGACCTCACCAAGAACTCCGGCTGGCAGTACCTTGAGGGCCTGATCTCGAACGTCGGCGCAAACCCGACCGCAGCGGCCATCACGGGTGCGGGCGCTACGCTCACCACCCAGGGATCCAAGGTGACCGGCGCAGACGGCACCGGTGTTGCCAAGTGGAGCAACCTCGACATCGGCGCTTACTACGTTCTCGAGACCAACGTGCCCGCTGGCCACAAGGCTTCGGCACCGTTCTTCGTGACGATCCCGATGACCGATCCCGACAACCTCAACACGTGGATGTACGACGTTCACGTCTTCCCGAAGAACATTCAGGACGACACCGCAAAGGTGCCGCTCGACACCGACAAGTACACCGTCGGCCAAGAGCTCACCTGGGAGATTCGCACGACGATCCCCGGCGACGGCACAAACGACGTCAAGATCATGACCGTCACCGATACGCCGAGCGCAATGCTCGACTACAAGAGTGTGACCATGCAGATCGGTAACACCTGGCAGAACCCGATCGGCACCAACGTCGCGCTGAGCACTCCGGCCGACTTCACCGTTGCTGTTGATGGCCCCACCCGCAAGATCTCTGCAACGCTTACCCCCACTGGCCTCGCAAAGGCCAACGGAAACAAGGGCGCCACGCTGCTCACTCGCGTGCTCACCGAGGTCAACGCAAGCTACCCGGGTCAGGGTGTACTCGAGAACACCGGTGGTGTCATCACCAACAAGCCCGGCTCCGACACTGAGACCGAAGAGTCAGCAACTCCCCCGTCTATCACGAAGTACGCTGACGTGAAGGTCGAGAAGATCAACGACGCGAAGGAACTGCTGAACGGCGCCGAGTTCGACGTGTACTACTCGCACTCAGCAACCCCCGACTTCTCACTCGTCGGCAACGCCACAACCGGCTTCGTGAAGATGGACGGCGTCACCTGCATCATGGGTGCTGGCAGCAGCTGCGAGTTCAACGTGCGCTTCTCGGACTTCGCCGAGAACACTCAGCTCGGAACAACCGACGCTCGCTACAACTACTACTGGCTCGTCGAGACCAAGGCTCCTAAGGGTTACGAACTGCTCGCAGAGCCCTGGGGCTTCACCGTCACCAAGGACAACGTCAACCCGAGCTTCCAGCTCACCAACCCGGTTCAGGTTGTCAACGTTATTCGCGGCGCAGGCCTCGAACTGCCCTTCACCGGTGGCGCCGGAACGGTCGCCTTCCTGGTGGTCGGTATCGCACTGCTCGCCGGCGCAACGTCGATGATCGTTATCCGGTCACGTCAGCGCAAGGCTCAGGCGTAACAACCGGTACCCGACCCTAGCGGCCGGGCACCAACCTGGCCGGTGTGGAGCAATCCGCACCGGCCAGCACACATAGGTGGTTGGAGAGGGGGAGAATCATGAACGCCACGGCACCGACGATGGAGCGCACGGCAGCACCGCGTGGAGCGGCCACGCCTACGAAACAGCAGCCCACTGGGCGGCTTCACCGCGTGATGGTCTCTGCCATCGCCCTCGTGGGAGTTCTCGTTCTCCTCTTCCCCACCATCTCCAACTGGTTCTCTTCGCTCGACTTCAAAGACCAGCGAATCAACTACGAAAAAGCGGTCGACGAGATCGATCCTGAAACCCGCGCACAACTCTTCTCTGCCGCGCGCGACTACAACGCGCACCTTCCTGGCGGACCGCTGCGCGATCCCTACATGCTTGATGGCTCGGGCAAGACCATCGACCTCCGCGACGACAACGAGAACTACTTCAACCAGCTGAGCATCGGTGACGGCGGGTCCATGGGCTGGATCGAAATCCCGCGGATCAACGTTTCTCTGCCCATCAACCACGGCACCGACGCGAAGACTCTGGATAAGGGCGCGGGGCACCTGCATGGTTCCGCTCTTCCCGTGGGCGGATCGTCAACACACTCAGTTGTGACCGCGCACTCGGGCCGTGCGACTTCAAAACTCTTCACGGATCTCGACAAACTGAAGAAGGGCGACGTGTTCTTCTCAGAGGTATTGGGAGAACGTTTTTACTACCGGGTCGACAACATCGACGTTGTCGAACCCGTGTACTCGGGCGACAAGCTGCGGCAGGTCGTCGGCAAGGACTACATGACGCTGCTGACGTGCACACCCACGGGTGTGAACTCGCACCGCTTGCTCGTGCGCGGAGAGCGCATCGACGGTCCCGAGGCCGAGTCAGCGCTGAAGGAGATTCGAGCGGCTGACTACATCGCAGATTTTCCATGGTGGATTCCCGTGGTGGTGGGTGTTCCCATCGCCGTGTGGTTGTTACTTGCCGCGGCCGACAAGCGCTCGCGGCGCCAGAAGACTTCTCAACACGAACGAAGAGGAATTGCGGAATGAACGGGATCAGTTCAAAAGCATGGCGCAAGCGCGTGCTCGCGACGATAGTGAGCGCGACCCTTGCGGTCGGAATTGTGGGGGCAGACGTCTCTGCAGCGATCGCACAGGTCCCCGAGCCATCACCCAACCCGCAGACGGCGGTCGTTGACGAGGGCCCAAATGCGGCCGAGAACGGTGAGGGTGCAAAAGACGAGGCTCCCGCGACAGAGGGTGGCAACGCTGGCGAGGCCAGCAAGTCTGGCGAACCCGGCGGTGACACGGCACTAGCCAAGGAGACAACCCCTGAAGGTGCCGAGGCAGCCGTCGAAAACGATGATGCAGCCGCAGAGGATCAAGCCACTGCAGACGACCCCGACCTGCTCACGCTCGAGCCCTACACACCCGACGAGCTCAAGACCGACCCGTCAAAGCCGAGCGTCGTCAACCGCGCGACGGGCACCTGCCCGGTCGTAACCCAGGAGTTCGGTTTCGGTAAGGGCTCCAGCTACTCAACCAGCGACCGCCCAGAAGGGACCGTGCTCGGTTACAACGGCGTACCCACCGATCTCGGCACCGCCAACCAGCACTTCGTGTACTACCCGCTGCCCGACACAAGCACAGAGGTTGAGTACCCGACCGGATTCCAAGAGACAGTCTCTCTGTCGAAGTACACAAACGGCGACGCGGGCGATTTTGGTCTCGCAATCGACGCGAACGGCGCCGTGTGGGCTTGGGGTGGCAACCGCTACGGCCAGCTGGGCAACGGCACTAGTGGCAACACCAACTCTTATTCGGCATCTCCGGCGAGAGTGTCGACACTACCCGCGGGCGTGCAGTTTGTGCAGGTGAGCGCGGGCTCGGGGCACGCGCTAGCGCTGACAAAAGACGGCGATATTTACGCCTGGGGCAGCATCAATAACTACGGCCAGCTCGGGCAGGGTAATACGACCACGATCTCAGGCGGTCAGTCGCGTGCGCTCAAGATCAACGTGCCGGGGGTCAAATTCAAGCAAATCAGCGGCGGCTGGGACTACAGCCTCGCGGTGGACACTCTCGGCAACGCCTGGGCATGGGGAAAGAACAACAACGGTGCCACGGCCGGCGTCGGCACCGGGGCACTCCGACCAAGATTCCGGGTCTGAGCGGCGTCAACATGGTGAGTGCTGGCTATCAGCACTCCGGCGCAGTGACGTCTTCCGGCGATCTCTACATGTGGGGGTACCAGTTCAACGGACGCCTCGGCAACGGCCAGACGAGCGGCATCGGCGGTGTGCAGAAAATAGGCACGATGAAGTGGAAGCAGGTGAGCGCGGCGAACGCGAGCACCTATGCGGTTACTCAAGCCGGTGAGCTGTATGCCTGGGGCTACAACGCGGGCTACCGTCTGGGTCTGGGCGACACGACTGATCGTTCGACCCCCACTTACACCCTGATGAGCGGCGTGAAGCAGGTTTCGGGTAGCCAGTACGTTGCCGCGTTTGTCACAACCGGCGGAGCTGTATACACCGCCGGTACCAACACCAACGCCCAGCTCGGCTCAAGCGGCGGAACCGACGCAACGGTCGCGCAACGCTGGACCGGCCCCCGTCTGCAGGGTGCGAGTGAGGTAACCGTGGGCGATATGGCGGCTGGCGCAAAAGCCGGCAACACCGCAACCTGGGGCAAGGGCATGCAGGTCGGCTACGGCGACCTTGGCGTCATTCAGGCACCCCGCACCATCAGCGGCGTTGCTGGCACGCCTGCAAAACCCTGGGTCACCATCACCACATCAACCTCAATGACCGACACCCAAGCGCGTGGCAGCAAAATCGTGTTCGGTGATCCTGCAGCGAGTGATTCACCCGCCGGGTGGCAGCTCGCGAAAAACATCGACGTCGTGACAGTGAGCGGCAAGAAGTATCTGCGCGGTGATGTGCCCGCACACAACTCAGGGCCAACTCCGGTCAACCTGTGGTGGAACGATGGGAAAAACCAGTGGTCACTCACCGGTTGCTACACCTATAACTTCGCACTGAAAATCGACTCGGCACCGAACCCCGCGCCGAGTTCCGAAAAGGCGACGGTGAGCACCTGGTTCTACGACTTAAAAGAGGCTCCGTACGCTGGTGCGGCAACGGCCGACCTGACTGTTCAGCAGCTTGGCGGATCAAACCCCCACCTCACAGAGGTCGGCGGATTCGGGGTGTCCGGACTGTCGCTCGCGAGTGGCCGGGCCTCCGCAGACGTAAAACTCGTCACGCCAAACCCGCCCGCAAACAACGGCGCTGGCAAGTGGAAGTACGATACTCGCGCCACTGCAAACGTGGCCTCCCCGAGCGGCCCGGTCTCCGTCACGCGTAACACTCCTACCGGAGACGTGCAGTTCTACGATGACGGTGGCGGCATCACTCCCCCACCCCCGGGGCCCGGCTACACCTGCGACGTCGCGCCAAAATGGCTGAACTCTGACAAAACCGAGGGCACCGTTCTCGGTTACGGAACAGGCCGTACGGACGAGTTCATCAAGGTGCCCGCGCCCGATCCTGGCCTCGACATCGTGCAGGTTTCGATGGGTGCCGGCGACAACACCACTCCCGCACCCGACCTGTACGGTAATCGCCCCTTCACCGGGCACTCGCAGCTGTACACCGTGACGTCTCTCGGCGCGCACACGCTCTACCTCGATCGCGAGGGCAACGTGTGGGGCCTTGGTTTGAACAACTACGGGCAGGTTGGCAACGGCACGACGTCCAACCTCACGACCCCTGTGAAGGTACTCGGCCCCTCAAACGACGCAGTCGTGCGAACGAGCGACAAAGTAACCCGCATCTCAGCTGGTGGCAGTCACTCGGCCGCGGTGACTGAAAACGGCACCCTGTACCAGTGGGGCAACAGCGTGCAGCTGGGGATCGCGGGCGCCGAAACCGCCGTTACCAGGCCAACGAACAACACCCCCTCCGGCGCAACGTTTAAGGACGTATCGGCGGGTGCGGCATTCACTCTCGCGTTATCGAAAAGCGGACTGGTCTATGCCTGGGGCACGAATGGCCAGGCTCAGCTCGGGCGAGGGGTAGCCGACAGCAACCGGTACCCAACCCCACTGGCGGTACCCACTCTCTTGGGAGTAACCGTTACGGACATCTCAGCCGGTGCGATCCACGCGCTCGCCTCGACGGGTAACCGAGTGTACGGCTGGGGCGAAGGCGTCCGATCTGGCAATGGCGTAACCAACAACGGCTTTGCGCCGCCGCCGCAGACAACTCCCTACAGCATCCCCTCGCTCAACGGAAAGATTATCCGTCAGATTGAGGCGACCCCCGACAACTCCTACGTGCTGACGAGTGACACACTCTACGCTTGGGGTTCGCGCGAGTGGGGCCTCGCCATGATGCCTGCCCAGTGGGCGGGTGTGTGGTCAGGTGTGCAGTACACCCCGCAGATTGGATCCCTGCCTGCGGGCCTCACCGGCAGGGACATCACGGGTGTCTTTGGTGGCAAGGGCTACACCTACCTGACGACCGCTAACGACGAGGTCTACGCGTTCGGCAATAACCGCCGCACTGACACCACCTCTCCCATCGGTGACTTGGGTACGGAGCAGAGCTACTGGGACTTCCCGTACCTCGAGGTTCCGGCGAAGGTTCCCGGCCTCAGTGGCAAGGGCATCACACAGATCGCGGGCGGCGGGCGCGGCAGCACACTCGCCTACCCTGTGCTGTCAACATCGCGGATCGCCTACACCGCCGACGGCAAGTCCTACGGCTGGGGTGGCAACCAGGTTGGCCAGCTCGGTGTGGCACAGCCCAAGGACGTTGAGACCTACGTTCCCTACCAGCTGACGATTGGCACCTCAGCGCCCATCGAATCAGGAACCGTGTACTTCGGCGATCCGAAAAAGGGCATGGGCCTTGATCGTTCAGAAAAGGTCGCCGTCACAAAAGACGACATCATCACCGAGGGCGGCAAGAAGTACTTCCTCGTAAAGATTCCAAAGCACGTGGTTGGTGGTGTTGAGGTCTACACCGACTGGGGTGGCGCAACCAGCACGCAAGAGCTCATCGGTTGTTACGACTACCGACTGTCGCTCTACATCACCCCTGATCCTGACCCGCAGACAGCGGGCGGCGAGGTCCTCGTAACGGCCTACGTTGGCGCCGGCGAGGAAACCCTCACCGGAAACGCCGTGGTCGATATCTCGATCCCCGCGGTCGGCAACGAACTGCAGCTGGTGCCTGGGCAGTCGCTGACGCGCCTCGCCCTCAATGCAGGCAAGGCCACGACCAAGGTGAAACTGCGTGAACCGTGGCCCGCGCCCACAGAGGCGAACGGCGACTGGAAGTATCCCGACTCCGCGCTGGCGTGGATCCCCTCGAGCGCAGCCAGCACCTCGCTGGTCACAGACACAACCGCTCAGGTTGTCAGCAACCAGGCACTCACCCCGAAACCCTGGGTGCGGTTTACGCCCCCAACTGGCTTTGAAGTGCACCTCTGGAAGACCGGCGAGTCAGTGAAAAATGCGGTGGTTGGCATGTCGGGATCGGAGTGGCTGATCCACCCTGATTCGACAACAACACCAAACACGCCTGACTACAACCAGACCGTCGCGGGCTTCGATACCGAGGTGACCAACCCGAACACCTCAGCACCCGAGCGCCAAAAGGGCTGGTTCACGGCGGAGCTGAAGGAAGGCGTCTACTGGCTCGTTGAGACGAAGGCCCCGAAGGGGTTCCAGCTGATGGCTGAACCCGTGCAGTTCCGCGTGCGGTCAAACGGCGAGGTGCAGGCCCTCTCGGGTCGGTCTGGCTACTTTGCGGCGACCAACGACTGGAACACCAGTTCATGGGACGAGCGGACCCTCGTCGTGCGCGACCCGGGCGCGACGCCCCTACCGAAGTCGGGGTCAGAACCGTGGCAATGGGTGCTGCTGTTCGGTGTGCTGCTGCTCGCGGTGAGCGGTGTGTACGTGGTGCGCCGGTTCTCACTGACCGGAAAGCACGCGGGCTAGACGATCCTCGTGGGCCGGAAACCGCGTCTAGGCCTCGCCTAGGCGCGGTTTCCGATTGCCAAGAGGTAGTCACGAATATCTTGACGCCTCTTGGCCCCAATCTTCTTCATGAGCTTGTTGATGTGTGACTCGACGGTTCGGGTCGACACCACAAGGGCTTCCGCAATCATTGGGTTCGACATTCCCGAGGCCACAAGCTCTGCGACCTCACGCTCGCGCGGCGTAAGTTCAGCACCCGACATGGTGCCTGCGCCGATCGGTCCGCCCGCGTCAATGACCGCCTGCAAACCCGACAGCGCAGCATCGTCGCTCGACTCTTCGGCGCGAAGCTGGGTCATCGCCCTTCTCGCGAGGTGAACCGACTCCGCTGCACGACCGATATTGATGCCTGTCTGTAAGACGTCGACCATCGCTTGGCCATCTCGTCGCACGAATGCTTCGCTGAACTCAGCGATATGAACGATCGATGGGCTCGTGATAGTGGCGATCCGATCCTTAACCTGATCCCACGCATCCTGCGTCGGCTCAAGAAGAATTCCGTCGAGGTATTCGTAGCCCGCCGCCAGCTCGCAGCGGCGACCCCAAAGCTCGTCGCCGCTTTCGCGCCGAATGCGTGCAGCCGCCGTAATGTCTCCCTCGAGCAGCGCCAACCGCGAATACACAAACGCTCGGTGAAGCCCGGGAAGGGCACCGTCTCTCAAACCGCTCGAGTCGAGTTCAGCCAGATACTGCGTCGCGAGTCCCCTCTGGCCTCTACGGACAGCGAAGTACGCGCTCAAAACGGTGATGCCGATGTAACTGCTCGGCGCCCCGCCCACTGGAAGGCCAAGGGCGGACGCATCTGCGACAAGAATCTCGGACTCGTCGTAGCGCCTGGCGAACAGCGCAGAGACCGCCGCCAAAAATGCGTAGACGCGAATGCGCGAGGCGTCCAAATCTGCACGTGCATCGCGAAGTCGGTCAATCGCAATGCGGTACCCGAAGTTGTAGCTTCCCAGCGCGATCTGAGTGTAAATGATCAACGCACCCACTTGAGGATCAGAGGCGTCCCAGTCGTCGTACGTCTCCAACAATCCCGCAGCTTTGTCTGGTGCTCCCCGCTGCAAGTACCAGTGAGCGTGGGCGTAGAGAACAGTCTGCCTGCTCTTAAGGGAAAGCACGGAAATATCCACGTCATCAAGAGGCCACTTCTCTGGCGCAGCAAAAAAGGTCATCTCGATAATGAGTGACCGCGCGATCAAGGCCTCTCTCTCAGAGGGCAGGGCCTCCGCGGCCGCGTGCAGCAGGCGCACCGCCTCATCGGCCTGGCCGTGATGACTCGCAATGTGCATGGCGTGAACGACTTCCCACTCCGCGCGGTCACTCTCGGTTCCCGTAAGTCCGCGCACGTCGTTAAATAACGCGTTGACCTCGTCAATTGAATGGGCGTTGTCCGCCTCCAGCGCGGCCAAAAACTGCGTTGCCGTTCGCAGCGATGGTCTCTGCCGCCAGCCCTCACGCGCCTTTAGCGTGCGCAACCTTGCTCGCTCATGCAGCAGGCGGATGAGCGCAGCGGTCTCGCGCATACCCACCTCTTCTGGCGCCGAGACTGTCTCAACCACCTGGGAGTGATCGATCTCGTCAAGCAGGATGGTTCTCTGCGCGGGCAGCCCGTCGTGCCGAAAGTGCTCAATCAGCAGTGGCGGGTTGACGGTGACCAGTCTTGCGGGACCGGCGTTTACGAGAGTCAAAAAAGACCGCTCCTCAAGACTGAGAATGCGCTCTACCGGAACCACCTTCATCGCAGTGGCCAGGTCGGCAGGCCCGAGCAAGGCCAGGGTCTTCAGTGCAACGACATCGTCGGCGTGAAGGGGCTGCAGAATCGTGTCGGCGACGGCACGCAGCGCGGGCAACCACAGGCTGGTGCCCACCGCACGCGCGACTCCGTCTTCGGCCTCAACAACTATGCGGCCACCGCGCAGCGCCGTGCTGTAAATCGTTTCTGCGAGGCCGATCGTGCCACCCGACTTCGCGAAGATGCGGCTCATTGTGCCGGGTTCAATTTTCGTCTGCACGAGCTCTTCAAGGCTCTTCTCGAGCTCCGCGTACCCCATAGGCTGCAGCTCAAGAGTGAACATCGACGAGAAGCCACTCGTCGGGTGGGTGGTCTGGTGCGGGGGGCGATGCTTGAGTCGAGAAACGACCATCGGAACGTGCGCTCGCGAGCTCAGCGACGTAAGTATGCCCCAAGAGGCCTCGTCCAAAGAATCACTGTCGTCAACGATAAAGATCGTGCGACCCTGGTGAACCTGGTCAAGCAGCGCCCGATAGGCGCCAACGTGCGAGGAGGAGCGGGCATCAAGGGTTCCAGCGACCCCCGCGATGGAGAGCGCAACGAGCGGAGAGTTGCGAAAGGTCTCAATACCCGTGACCTCAATGACCTGCCACCCCATCATGATGAAGTGCTCACGAACGCGTTCCAAGAGATGCGTTCGCCCGCTCCCAAACTCACCAACGAGTTCGACGTTCCGACCGCTCTGAAGCACGTCGACCACCACCAGAAACTGCTCGGATCTGGTCATCTCCCGCCTCCTCTCATCTTGAGAGTCGGTTTCGAAATCTAGCGCAACATGTGCTGCGAGACTCCTTCGCTGGCCCCACGTTCCAGCAGACAACCCGTTCCCCCCGGATGCCGCCGACTGTAGCTTGAATAGGTCGCTCATCGCCACCCCCTTTATTTGAAAGCTGTATTCCTGTACTCAGCTCTCGCCTTTGCGCGTGTAAATGGGCAGCGCTGCAGACCTCAAAGGCCTGAATGAGCGGGAGGCCTCTACCCCTAAACGGCGTCCCACCAAGATCCGAACCTGTGCACTTTCGACGTTAGAGTGCTCCTGCCCGCCGTACTGAGCAGGAAGGCATTTGCCCGTGTGCTCGCGCGGTGATTCCGTAGAAATACGGGTCACTCCCGTGTTGATTGCGGCAACCTCAGTGCTCGGTTTAACGCAGCGCACGGAGCCGGGACTGGCACTCAGGCAGGGGCGTCACCCGGCTCAGTTCAGAGCACCCGGCTCTGGTGCTTTCGGTGGGCGGAGGTGTTTACAGCCCGATCAGCCGGGAAAGACCTTTCGCGAAATCGCCCGCACATCTTTTTCGAGTCCATCGAACTGCTTTTCGAGCCGATCGATACGGTGGTCAACCTGCTCGAAGCGCAGCACCATCTCGTTTTTGAGCCCGTCAATACGCTCGTTCACCACATCGAATTTAGAGTCGATTGCGTCGAACTTGGAGTCGATAGCGTCGAACCTTGAATCGATGCCATCAAACTTCGACGACAGCGTTCTCGTGAATGACTGCGTGGTAATCGTGACCATGCCGATCATCGTTGCAGCAAACACCCCAATCAGGGTCCAGACCTGCGGCTCGTTCATCGTGATCATGCCTCCTATTCTGATCGGTTTCAGATCAGAATGCCAGAGCTAAAAGGCAGATCAAGGGCAAAAAACGCAATCTGTGGATAACCCTCCCACATTCACCCAAAACGTCGATCTGTTAGCGAAGCACCTGGGCCATCCAGCAGCTCTGGTGCAATCTTGCGACCCGAAGCTGCGAGGAGCAGGTCGACAGCCTTGCCCCGGACTTCGAGCCCGTCACCCCAGCTCTTTCCGGTGTCAGAGTCAACGAGCCGACGCCCCGCGGCCCGCTCGCGACCTCCACCAAACGAATCAGGGGTGCGAAGTTGATAGGCGAGTGCTTCGTGTACCGCGGCGGTGGGATAGTCGCCCACGATTGCCAACGGCCTACGAATATCCTCTCCGTGAACGATCGCCTCAACGAGGCGAGTCGCCAGATTTGCAGGCGGGGTCCTTCTCAGTCCACTCGCCCGTCGAAAATCTGCCAGAGTTTGCTCGGGATCGCCGCGCTTGCAGCGCCGCACACCCTGCTCGTTGGCGCGATCGAAGTTTCCCCCTGCGCGCACCATGCTCCAGACGAAGGCGAGTCTGCCCATCTTTGCGGTATCGATCAGGTGCGCCAGAACATCGTGGACCGTCCAATTGGGGCACAGGGACGGAGTTTCCCAGCGTGCCGCAGGGAGCGCGTCAAGGTCGCTGAGCAGGCGCTGCCGTTCCGCGTGCACGAGCCCCCACACCTCGGATTTGGAAAGCGCCATCGTGTGTCCCCGTTTCGCCAAAACTCATCAGGTCCACCATATGCGTCTTTTGCGCACCGTTCTTGTGGAGCGGTCTCCCTAGGTCCCAGCAACCAACTCCCGCACCCGCGCCAGCTGCGTTCGCGATACCTCGTCGGCGCGCTCATCCTCCGCGAACACGTTCGACACAATCAGCGCGTCCGGCCGATCCAGATAGCCTGTCGCGCGCAGCGTGCCGAACAGCTCCGTCCAATCAACGTCACCATCACCGATCGCGAGGTGCTGATGCACCCGCACCGCATTGCCGGGAGGATTCGTAATGTATCGCAGCCCGTTCGAGCGGCGGTGGTCGAAGGTGTCGGCGACGTACACGGCACCGAGTCGATCGCCGATCTCGGGCAGCAGCGTCGCGGCGCGATCCCCGTAGTGGAACGTGTGCGAGGCAACGTACACAAATCCGACGCTCGAAGTGTTGAGCCCGCGAATGATCCGCCAGGCTTCGAGCCCGTCCTCAACAAAGTCGTCAGGGTGCGGATCAAAGTTCAGCGTCACACCCTCGCGCTCAAGCACCGGAATCAGCTGTTCCATCGAGCGATAGAACGCGTACTCCGACTCCTCCTCGCGCTCCGGCCGCCCCGAAAACTCGGTGTTCACAACGGGCGCCTCGAGCTCGGCGGCAATCTGAATGTAGCGGGACGTGTTGAACACCGCGGCTTCAACCTGCTGCGCGTCGGGACCCCCAAATCGCTGCACCGGCAGCACCGACGTGATCGTCACGCCCGCGTCGCGCGCCCGCTTTTTCAGCTGCGCGATCATACCGCTGTCGACCTTCGGGTAGTGGAAGTGCCGCCCGAAGTCGGGGCTCGGCGTGAGCTGCAGGTACTCGTACCCCAGCCGCGCCACGAGATCAGGGAAGTCGAGCAGGTGCACCGAGCCGTTGTACGGCGTCGGATCGAGGGCAATGCGTACCATGGGGTTCCTTCGCGGTTTGGGTCGGGGCGGTCAGGGTCGGTCAGGTTGGTTCGGGATCGCCTACGCGTAGAACGCGGGGCGCTCCGGTGCCTCCACCGGCACGATACCCCCGTCGTGCAGCGCGCGCACGCCCGCCTCGCACGACAGCGCAACGAGGTAGCCGTCCCAGGCGTTCGGTCCGTCGATCAGGTCGCCGCGGCGCACCGCATCGACCCAGCGCTGAATCTGCGTGTCGTACGCCGCCGCGAAGCGGGTCACAAAGCTTTCGTGATCCTTCACGCGGAAGAACCCTGCATCCCAGCGCTGCATGCCCGACGGCTGCCCAATGCGCGCGATGCCGCGCTCAAACACAGCTTCGGTCGCAACCTGGTAGCCAAACTGCACGCTCACGTTCATCTCAACGTCGACAAGCACGCCGTTTTCAAGCTCCATAATCACCAGGATCGGCTCGCGCAGGCGCTCGGGTGCGAGCGAGTTGCGGCGCGGATGCTTCACCTCAACACTCACGACCCGCGATCCTGCCAGCCACGGCACCACATCGAACTCGTGCACGACAGAGTCGGTGATCAGCATGTCTTCGGTGTAGCTCTCGGGCACCGAGGGGTTGCGGTGCAGCGCGCGCACCATGAGCAGCTCGCCACTCTCTCCCGACTCGACCAGCTCGCGCAGGGCCTGGTACTCGGTGTCGAAGCGGCGCATGAATCCGAGCTGGATGTGCGGGCGGTCAAGCTGCTGCTCAAGCTCAAGGATCTCGAGCGACGAGGTCGAGTCTTGGGTGAGGGGCTTTTCGCACAGGATCGGCAGCCGCGCATCAAGCGCTGGCTTCAACACGGGTGCATGGAACTGACCCGGTGTCGCGATGAGCACCGCGTCCATGGCGTCGGCCGCGATCGCGTCTTCAATGCTGGTGAAGGCGGCGGATCCCGGAGCGTTCGCCGCTGCGGCCTCTGCACGGCCAGCGTCGGGCTCAACGATGGCGGAGACGCGGGCGCCCGCGATCCTGTTGGTGATGCGCTTGACGTGGTCGGCACCCATCATGCCGGCGCCGACGACCGCGATGCGGAGTTCTGTGGTCATTGTGTTGTCCTTGTTACTCTCGTCATTCTGCGCGAGCTTGCGAGTCGCAGAATCGTGTCGGCAGAACTTTGACTTCTTGTCAGAGCCTAGACGCGGTTGATCCTGCGACTCGTTCCTCGCGCAGGATGACAGGGGCTAAGAGATCCGCGCCAAATGCGTGCACCCAAAGATGTGCTCGCGCGTGCGCTTGGCGATCGGGAACGGCCGGTCAACATCGCAGCCGTACATGTCTTGCTCGACGATCGCGAAGATCTCGGGATCGATCCTGGCGACCGCCTCGATGACGGGCGCGAGATCGGGAATCCCGTTCGGCGGCTCGATCATGATGCCGTCGGCGACGGCCTCCGCGAACGGCTGATCGTTCTTGAGCACGTCGAACAGCATCGTCGGGTCAACCTGCTTCAGGTGCAGGTAGCCGATGCGGTCAGGGCGATCCTCGATCAGCTTGACGTTGTCACCGCCGTAGTAGGCGAAATGGCCGGTGTCGAGGCAGAGATTCGTGAAGCGCGGGTCGGTCTCGTCGAGAAAACGCAGCACCTCGCGGGTCGTGCCGATGTGGCTGTCGGCGTGCGAGTGGAACTGTTGCTTCATGCCGAACTCCTCGAGCAGCGCCTTGCCGAGGCGGTCGTGGCCTGCGCCCAGTTTCTTCCACTGCTCATCGGTGAGCGTACGCGGCTCGAGTTGCTCACTCGTCGCGTCGCTGCGCCACAGGTCCGGGATCACAACGAGGTGTTCTGCACCGAGCTTCGAGGCGAGGCCTGCAACTTCGAGCGCCTGATCCCAGGCACGCTGCCACTGATCCTCACCCTTGTGAAAGCCCGTGAACACGGTGCCCGCCGAGAGCTTGAGTCCGCGCTTGCCGAGTTCGTCTTCGAGCTGGTGCGGGTCGGTCGGCAGGTAGCCGTAGGGTCCGAGCTCGATCCACTCGTAGCCCGCCGTGACGACCTCGTCGAGGAAGCGCTGCCACGGCACCTGCTTGGGGTCATCGGGAAACCAGACGCCCCACGAGTCGGGGGCGGTGCCGATGCGGAGACCGGGGTTTGGTGCACCGTTTGCTGGCTCGCTTGCCGGGGCGTTTGCTGCGGGGGAATCGTTCACGATCGAACTCCATCGTCTGCGGGGTGTTGTGCGGTGGCATATCGACGGACTCGCGCTGAGAAATCCCGCTGCGCGTGTCCGTCAGATCCCCGCCACACAACCTTTGATATGACAATAGGCCATACTCCCAAACTTTGCCAGTTGGATAGTGATTCGCCCTCGTTGCAGCGGCCGTCGCCACGACCAAAGGCCACCTTAATGACGAGAGGCAAGGAAAACCTCGCGTCATTAAGGTGGCCTCTCGTTGCTTACCTGGCCTCTGGTCGCCGAAATGGGCGCCGTGTCGCAACGGGCACAGCAGTTCTACCCCAGCAGCGGCTTCTGATCCTGAGCCTGCACCTCGTATTCGGCGCGCGCACGGCGGGTCGAGTCGAGGGTCGAGGTCTCGGCCACCGGCACATCCCACCAACCAGCGCCATTGGGCGCATAGATCAGCGGGTCACTGTTGATGTGAATGAACGTCGCACGATCCGAGGCCTTCGCCGTGGCGATCGCGGCCTCAAGGTCAGCGATGGCCGAAGCGCCAGGCTCAACCTCAATCACGTCCATGCCGTAGCTGCGGGCGTTCATTGCGAGATCAACCGGCAGCACCTGCTCACCCTGGAAATTCATCGCCGAAGCATCGTACGACCGATACCACGTGCCAAAGCGCTCGGATCCGACCGTCTCAGACAGGTGCCCAATCGAGGCGTATCCGTGATTCTGGATCAGGATCACAATCAGCTTGATCCCCTCGGCCACGGCCGTCACGAGCTCGGTGTTAAGCATCAGGTAGGAGCCGTCGCCGACCATCACGATCACGTCGCGGTCATCGCCCGCAGCCACCAGCCCCCGCTTCGCGCCAAGGCCACCCGCAATCTCGTAGCCCATGCACGAGTACGCGTACTCGACGTGGTATCCCAGCGGATCGCGCACGCGCCACAGCTTGTGCAGATCTCCGGGCAGTGATCCTGCCGCCTGCACAATCACGTCTTCGGGGCTGAGGATCGCTGCACCGCACCGATAATCTCCGGCTGACCGGGCAGCGCAAGGCCCGACGGCGCGAACGCCTCGTCAACCGACGCATCCCACGACGCCTTCTCCGAGGCAATCTGCGAGGCATACGACTCAGAGACCCGCAGCGAGTGAGAGACCTCAAGCAGCGCAACCAGCGTCTCGCGCGCATCCGCCACGACGGGCAACTGCGTGCCGTGCTTGTACGCGTCAAACGACGCCACGTTGATGTTCACAAACCGCACGCCCTCAGCCTGGAACGCGGTGCGCGAGGCAGTGGTGAAGTCGCTGTAGCGTGTGCCGATCCCGATCACGACGTCAGCCTCAGCAGCGAGTCGGTTAGCAGCGAGCGTACCCGTCGCACCGATACCACCGAGGTACTGCGGGTGATCCCAGTCGAGCACACCACCACCGGCCTGCGAGGACCCGACGGGGATCCCGGTCGCCTCCACAAACGCGCGCAGCTGCGTCTCGGCCTCCGAGTACAGCACGCCACCACCGGCAACAATCAGGGGTCGCTTCGCCGAACGAATCGCCTCAACCGCCGCAGCGAACGCGTCGCGCTCAGGCAGGGGCCTGCGGATGCGCCACTCGCGCGGCTGCAAAAACTCAACGGGAACGTCAATCGCCTCGGCCTGCACGTCCTCCGGCAGCGCGATCGTCACGGCACCGGTCTCGGCAGGGTCGGTCAGCACCCGCATGGCAGCGAGCGCGATCGAGTAGAGCTGCTCGGGGCGCTGCACTCGATCGAAGAACTTGGATACTGGACGGAACGCATCGTTCACTGTCAGGCCGATGTCGTGCGGCTGCTCAAGCTGCTGCAGCACGGGATCGGCCACGCGCGTTGCGAAGGTATCGCTCGCCAGCAGTAGCGCGGGCAGGCGGTTGGTCGTTGCGAGCGCGGCGCCGGTCAGCATGTTCGTGGCACCGGGGCCAACGGACGCGGCCGAGGCGTAGGTACCGCGGCGGCGATGCATGCGCGCGTATCCGACCGACTGGTGCACCATGGCCTGCTCGTTGCGGGCCTGGTAGTAGGGCATCAGGGCAGGATCATCGACGTTCGCCTGCTTCAGCGCCTGCCCGATCCCCGCCACATTGCCGTGGCCAAAGATACCGAAGACACCCGGAATGGTGCGCTCGCGAATCTCGCGGCCCTCGCCGTCGCGATCCACTGTCCACTGGTTCGCCAGAAACTCAATGAGCGCCTGGCTGACCGTCATCCGTCGCGTGGTCATGCTGCATCCTTCGTGTCAGTGTCAATGTCGGAGGTGGCGAATAGTCTCACGGTGTCAGCTCAACTGCCGTCGTTAGCCGTGAAAGGAAGCCGTGAATCAAGTTCTTGTCCATCCCAGGTGTCGCGCACCCACCCGTGAGCGGGGTCGTCGCTGATTAACCAGCTGCGCTCGGGATCGGGCCCTGCCATCACGTTGAGGTAGTACATGTCGTAGCCCGGGGCTGCGACGGCGGGACCGTGGTAACCGAAGGGCACCAGGGCGACGTCGCCGGTGAACACGCGGGCGTCGATGTCAATGTCGCCCGCGGGCGAGGAGTAGGTGCTGAACATGCCGAAGGCGTGCTCTTCGCTGACGCCCTCTGGGGCGTCGCGCGTGGGGGCAACCTCGAAGTAGTAGATCTCTTCAAGCTCGGACTCGTGGCCCGGCGTGTGCACGTCGTGCTTGTGAGGAGGGTACGACGACCAGTTCTCGGCCGGAGTGATCACCTCGACCACGATAAAGCGTGCTGCATCGAGCGATTCCTTGCGCCCGAAGTTGTGCACCTGGCGGCTTGAGGCGCCTGCGCCGCGCAGCTCGACCGGCACATCTTCGACGGGCATGTAGCAGCTGGGCCGCACGATGTCGGTGGGTGAGGTCGCTACGAGGAATCGGCTCTCGCCGGAACCATTGGAGTCGCCGGTCGCGGTGACCGTGCCGGTGGCGGCGGCCGAGAGGTACATCACGTCTGTCGGGCCGTCGAAGACCGAGGCGCGACCATTCAGCACGGTGCGGTTCTCGACGCCACCCTCGACGCGAGACACCGTGAACGATCCTGAAAGGGGAACAATCAGCCGCTCAACACCCGTACCGTCGAGTGTGAGCGAGGCTCCGGCTTCGAGTCTGCCCACTCGAATGCCGGTGTGCTCCCAGCCGGGAGTGCGCTCGTCGACGACGGTCTCCCAACCGGCCTCGGCAAGTTCGCCGCGGCGGTGGAACCAGCGCTGCTCAGTCATGTGTTCCCCTTTCGGGATGTCGGCAGCGGGGTGGGGCCGGGATCCCTCTCGAGGGCTCACAACCCCACCCCGCCGACAGTCTTACTAGTCGTTCTGCGGGAAGCCGAGGTTGATGCCGCCGTGCAGCGCGGGATCAAGCCAGCGGCTCGTGATCGCCTTCTCGCGAGTGAAGAACTCGAAGCCGTGCACGCCGTACGCCTTCGCGTCGCCGAACAGCGAGGCCTTCCAGCCGCCGAATGAGTGGTACGCGACGGGCACGGGGATCGGCACGTTGATGCCGATCATGCCGACCTGAATCTCGTGCTGGAAGCGACGCGCTGCGCCACCGTCATTCGTGAAGATCGCGGTGCCGTTGCCGAACGCACCCGAGTTGATCAGCTCGACGCCCTCTTCGAAGGTCTTCACTCGCACAACCTCGAGCACGGGTCCGAAGATCTCCTCGGTGTAGGCGCGTGAGGTGGTCGGGATGTTGTCGATCAGCGTCGGCCCAACAAAGAAGCCCTCTTCGTGACCTTCAACCTTCAGCCCACGGCCGTCGACCACGATGGTCGCGCCGTCCTTCTCAGCAATGTCGATGTAGCCGGTGACCTTGTCGCGGTGCACATCGGTGATGAGCGGGCCCATGTCGGGCTCGGGCGTCGAAGCGCCGTTGCCGATCCGCAGCCCAGCGATGCGCTCCTTGATCTTTTCGATCAGCTCGTCAGCGACCGGCTCAACGGCCAGCACAACCGAGATCGCCATGCAGCGCTCGCCCGCGGCACCGTAGCCCGCATTGATCGCCTGGTCTGCGACGAGGTCGAGGTCAGCGTCGGGCAGCACGAGCATGTGGTTCTTCGCGCCGCCGAGTGCCTGCACGCGCTTGCCGTGCTTCGAGGCGGTCTCGTAGATGTACTGCGCGATCGGCGTCGAGCCGACGAACGAGATCGAGGCGATGTCGGGCGAGGTCAGCAGGCCATCAACCGCGAGCTTGTCGCCGTTGAGCACGGTGAAGACGCCATCGGGCAGACCGGCTTCCTTCCAAATCTCGGCCATCCACAGCGAAGCGGAGGGATCCTTCTCGCTCGGCTTCACGATAACCGCGTTGCCTGCAGCGATGGCGACGGGGAAGAACCACATCGGCACCATGGCAGGGAAGTTGAAGGGCGAGATGATGGCGGCAACACCGATGGGCTGCTTGATCGAGTAGACGTCGATGCCGGTCGAGGCGTTCTCAGAGAACGCACCCTTGATGAGGTGCGGGAAGCCGGTTGCGAGCTCCACGACCTCCTGGCCGCGCAGAATTTCGCCCATTGCGTCAGAGAGCACTTTGCCGTGCTCAGCCGTGATGATCTCGGCGAGCTCACTCTTACGGGCGTTCAGCAGCTCGCGGAACTTAAAGATGATGGTCTGGCGCTTTGCAATGGAGAACTCGCTCCACAGTTCGAAGCCCTTCTTGGCAGAAGCAATCGCCTCGGCGATCTCAGCCTCGTCGGCGAGCGCAACCTGCGCGCGCACCTCGCCGGTCGCGGGGTTGTGCACGGGAGCGGTGCGTCCGCTCGTCGAGACGCGGCGAGCGCCTTCGATCCAGTGGGGGATGACGGGAGTGGTGGTCATGTTTTGTCCTTTGTGATTGAGAAACTTAAGACCCAAGTCCAGGGTGAACGAGTCGGGCGGCAGTGTCAACGGCAGCCGCGACGTCGCCGTCGGCCGGGTAGAGCAGCGTACGGCCAACGGTGAGGCCGCGCACACCGGGTAAGGCGAGCGCGTTCTGCCACGAGCTGAAGATGTCGTCGGGATCGCCGCCGTTGTCGCCGCCGAGCAGCAGCGTCGGCATGGTTGTCGCTTCCATCACGCGCTCCATGTCGGGCACGACCGGCAGCTTCATCCAGGTGTAAGCGCTGGAGTTGCCGAGGCCCGAGGCGATCGCGGTCGACAGGATCACGGCCTCGGCCGAAAGATCGTTCACGACGCGACCGCCCACACGGCTGCTCATAAACGGCTCCAGCATGATCGGCAGTTTCGCCGCAGCGGCAGCGTCTACCGCGCGCGCAGTTGCCTCAAGCGTCGGGGCAGTGCCAGCGTCGTCGAGATCCACCCGGATCAGCGTCTTGGCAAAGTCGAGCCCGTCGCGCACCATCGAGTCGACGTTGTACGCGGTGTAACGATCGTCGAGTTCAAACGAGGCGCCCCGCAGGCCGCCGCGGTTCATGGAGCCCACAACGATCTTGTCGTCGAGCAGACCCAGCGCCGCGAGGTCGTCGATGATGTCGGGGGTGCCGAGCACACCGTCAACACCCGGCCGCGAGATGGCCAGCGCCATGCGCTCAAGCAGCTCGTAGCGGTTGGCCATGGCGGTCGGGTTCGATCCCACCGCGATCGCGCCGCGGGCCGGGTGATCCGCCGCCACAATGAACAGGCGGCCGTCACCCTCAACCACTTTGCGGCGGCGACGCCCGGCGAACGCCTGGGCGATAGCCTCGGGGTTTTCGGCGCGGGTGCGACGCAGCTGCGCGAAGTCCTCGGCCGTTGGAACGTGTGCGGAAGTCATATCACGCACCCTTCTGTAGGATCGCTTCGACCTCTGAAGCATCGGGCATGGCGGTCGAGCACTCGCGGCGGGTGGCGACAATCGCGCCGGCGACGTTGGCGAAGCGCAGGATCCGCTCCAGGTTCCAGCCCTCAAGCAGGCCGTGGCAGAGCGCGCCACCAAAGGCGTCGCCCGATCCAAGTCCGTTAATCACGTCGACGAAGTGCGGGGGCACCTCGATGGCCTCGTCGCGGGTCTTCGCGAGCACTCCCTTCGGGCCCTGCTTCACGATCGCGAGTTCAATGCCACGCTCAAGCAGCGCATCGGCGGCGCGCATCGGCTCGGTTTCGCCGACGGCGACCTCACACTCTTCCTTGTTGCCAACCGCGACGGTGACGTGCTCGATGGCTCGCGCTACCTGGGCGGTGGCCTCGGCCGGATCGGCCCAGAACATCGGGCGGTAGTCGAGGTCGAAGATGGTGTGCTGCTTGCCAGCGCGGGCCTCGAGCGCCGTGTGGTGTGCAGCGCGGCTGGGCTCCTCGCTCAGGCCGGTCAGCGTGAACCAGAAGATCTTTGCGTCGCGCACAGCCTGCAGGTCGACCTCGGTCGATGCGACCTGTAGATCCGGAGCCTTGGGCTTGCGGTAGAAGTAGAGCGGGAAGTCGTCTGGCGGGAAGATCTCGCAGAACGTCACGGGCGTCGGGTACTCGGGATCCGTGCCGACGTATCGTGGATCCACCCCGAGCCTGTCGAGTTCGCGCAGCAGGTAGCGTCCAAAAGGATCGTTGCCCACACGCGAGATCAGTGCGCTCGAGTGGTTGTACCTCGCAGCCGCCACGGTCACATTCGCCGCGCTACCGCCCAGATACTTGCCAAACGTTTCAACGTCTTCAAGCCCGACCCCGTCTTGCAGGGGGTACACATCCACACCGAGTCGGCCAAACGCCAGAACGTCGAAACCCAAACCGTCAGTCATAGTGCAATCTTCGCCTCTCAAAGCCCTGGCACCACCACCGGCGCACCTTCAAGCCAATATGTCCTAACAATATCACAATCCTGTGATTGGGAGCACACCCACTAGACGTATTATTGTCGGTACATAGCCGCATCGACGAGGCGTGCAGGAAGAGGACCCCGTGAGTGTGACCCCAGTCTGGCCGGACGAGCTCTTCACTGATCTCGATCGCACAGGCCCCGTGCCGCTGTACTACCAGGTATCCAGCCGGCTTGAGCAGGCGATCCGCAGTGGCAAGATCCCAACCGGGTCGCGTCTCGAGAATGAAATTTCTATTGGAGAGCGACTCGGTCTTTCGCGACCCACCGTGCGGCGCGCGATCCAGGAACTGGTCGATAAGGGCCTCCTCGTGCGGCGACGCGGCATCGGCACCCAGGTCGTACAGGGCCAGGTGAGCCGGCCGGTTGAGCTCACGAGTCTCTACGAGGATCTGCAGCACGGTCACCACGAGCCCAGCACCGAGGTGCTCAGCTACGAGGTCATTCCGGCCCCGAAGAGGTTGCCGAGAAGCTGAGCATTGCGGTTGGGTCAGATGTACTGAGGATCCGCCGACTGCGCGGCACCGACGGAGCACCCGTGGCGATCCTCGAGAACTATCTGCCGCAGGAGTTCACCGACATCACTGAAGAGGACCTGAGGTCGAAGGGCCTCTACCAGCTGCTGCGTGCCCGGGGCGTGACGATCCGCATCGCGAACCAGTCCATCAGTGCCCGCCGGGCGACCGCCGACGAGGCCGACCTGCTGGGCGAGTCACGTGGCGGCCCCCTGCTGACCATGGAGCGCATCGCGTTCGACGACTCAGGCAAGGCGATCGAGTACGGTCACCACTGCTACCGCCCCGAGCTCTACCGCTTCGAAACGACGCTCGTCGCGAAGTAACGCGCTAGCACCCCCTCAACACCTCTCATCGAGAAGCCATGGCTTCGTCGAGGGGCCATTGGATTTCATGGCTTCTCGACGAAACCATGGCCTGTCAGTGGGGTGGGTGGCCGGGGTGGGTGCGCTAGCGAGACGCGAGCAGGGCGCGGTAGGCCTCAAGCAGGTGCTCAGCCGAGGACTCCCAACTGGTCGAGAGCGCGTGCTCGCGGGCTTTGGCGCCCATGCTTGCGAGCAGTTCGGGATCTGCAAGTAGTTTCTCGATGGCGCCAGCCCAGTCGGCGGGGTCATCGCCCGAGACCAGCACACCGGTTTCGCCGTTGAGCACGGCTTCGCGCAGGCCGCCCGTGTCACGCGCGATCACCGGAATCCCCGAGGCCGACGCCTCAAGCGCCACCAGCCCAAAGGTCTCCGTGTGCGACGGAATGAGCAGGATCGTCGCGCGCCTGATCCTCTCGGCCAATTCACCGCGGCGCAGGGCGCCGTCGAACGCGGTCGTCGCGATCATGCCGTGTCTGGCTACGGCTTCGTGCAGCTCGCGCGCGTGGTCATCACCGTCGGGTGGCGGAGCACCCACGATGCGCAACACCGGGCGTGAGTCTTCGGGAATGGCCGCGACCGCCTCAATGGCGAGGTCAAATCCCTTCAGGGGATGCAGCCGACCGACAACCAGCACCTCTGGGCGACCACCGTGCTCCAGCCAGTCGCGCTGCTCGTCGCTCTCGCCACCCAGCACCGGGTGGAACAGCTCGGTGTCGACACCAAGCGGCACGACTCGCACGCGGGCGGGATCCGCGCCGAAACGATCCAACACCGTGTGCCGCTCGGCCTCGCTCACCGCGATCACCAGATCAACCTCGTGTGCGAGCAGGCGCTCACCAGCCAGACGACCGGGTGACTCTGGGCGCTCCCCCTCGGTGAGTGGCGTTTCGGGCGCCGCCGCGATCGAGTGGTAACTCTGCACGAGCGGGATCCCCGCTGCGCGCGCCGGTTCAAGCGCGGCGATTCCAGAGAACCAGTGCTCGGCGTGCAGAATCTGTGTCGGTTCGCTCGCGAGCTCCGCGGCGAGCGCGCGCTCAAACTCCGCGATTACACCCTCGTGCTCACCTTTCGCCAGCAGCCGCGCCGGCCCAGCGTCAAGGTGCACAACGGTGACGCCCGATGGCAGTTCGACGCGTTCCGGCGAAGACTCATCTGAGCGGCGCGTGTAGATGTGCACCCTGTGGCCCGCGCGCGCCAGGGCATCCGCCTGCGCGCTGACAACAACGTTCATACCCCCCGCGTCTTTGGTACCCGGTACGTCGAGCGGCGACGTGTGCACCATGACAAAGCCGACTGACAGCGGAGGGGAATCCATAGAACGAGGGTATCGCGTTGCGGGTACCGTCGGCCCTATTCAAGGAATCGCCAATGATCTACAATGTAGAACATGAGCACTGTAGGAATTCGAGCACTCAAGCAAAACGCCTCTGAGGTGGTCGCGCGTGCAGCAAAGGGAGAGACGATCGAGATTACCGATCGCGGTCGCCCCGTTGCCAAGATCGTGCCGCTGCGCACCAGCAAGTATCAAGAGATGGTCGAGTCTGGGCAGATTACGCCGCCCAGCTTGCCTTTCCAAACGTTTGTCGAAGAACGAGACCGGTTATTCAGCGAGCTTGCCGCACAGGGCATTCCTACTGGCAACACCAGCGGGCTCAGCATGGAGCAGATTCTGGAAGAACTCAAAGAGGAGCGTCTGTAGTGCTCGTATACGCCGACACCTCGGCCCTCGTAAAGCTCGTCATAGCCGAGGCGGAATCAGCGGAGCTTGAAGAGTGGATCCGCAGCGCTCAGGTCCGGTTCATGACGTCTTCGCTCACTCTGACTGAGTTGCCTCGCGCAGTCATGCGAACAAATCCCAATGTTCTCGGCACTGCGTACGAGCAACTCCGCATGTGCGGGATCGTCAATCTCGACCCCTCCCTCTACGCAGAGGCGGGCCGCCTCGAACCGCACGAGCTTCGCTCACTCGATGCGATCCACCTCGCGGCGGCACTCGCCCTCGGCAGCCAGCTCGACGGCATCCTCACCTACGACACTCGCCTCGCAGAAGCCGCCAGAAACGTCGGCATCAGGCCGATTACAATCGACAAGTAAGGCCTTTAGCCACCCAGCTTCATCCCTGTTGCCACTTCAAATTCCACCCCGTAGACTTGAGGTGAAGGTCGGCGACAAAAACCCCAGGGGGGTTTTTCTGAGGAAACTCCGGATAGCCGGCCTTCCTCATGCCTTCGCTCCCCACGGATAGAGCAGGCTTCTCATCGTCGGAGCAACAGCTTTCTCGTATTGCCACGACTCGCCTCGAATAACATGCCTCTGGATTGCCCACAGCCCATAATCTGCAATTTGCAGACCCGCCGAGGTTGACGAACGCCAGATATGGGGCCGAATATCAGCACCTTTCTCGAGCTGCTGGCATACATCTTCAACCGCCAGACGCACCGCGGAGCGCTTGGCCTGCATTCCAATCTCTGCGGCGACAACATGAATCGTGTCGTACCGCCCTCGAAGTTCGAGCAAGATTGAAGCGAGGTGACGATAGAGCGTGTACTTGTACATCCAGATCTTTTCTCGCTGCCTGACGTGATCATGCGCATTTGCTTTCAGCATGAACGTCGCACCAAATCGAGCGGGGTGTTGGGCGATAAGTTCGAACATCTCTGCCCGCGTTGTCAATGAATCATCGACCGCATGAAACCCGTTGAGTAGCGCTGACCGAGTCCCGGTTCTGAGGTCATGAAAAGCCTGCAGAGGAATGGGGCGATCCGTCGAGTAGGTCGCAGATCCGAACGCGAAATAAGTGCTGCCCGCCGCGGGGTCAAAGTCAGGCGTGCCTGACTCGTCAAGAAACACCCAAGCCGTGCGCCTAACCGCCCCCACGAGGCTCCCTTCTTCCTGAAGAACAAGCATATACTCAGCAAAACCATAGATAAAACCTAAGTCGCGATCTCGCCAGTTCCGGGTCACCCTTTACGGCAGATACCCCGAGGGGGTATAGTTACCAACATGGCAGAGGATCATAATCACGCCGAGCAGCCTGAAAACTGCGAGGCTGAGTTCAGCGAATCCGGGTTCAGCAAGGGTCACCCGGGATCGCCGATCGCGCTTGAAAACTCCGCCAAAAAGGAGCACAGCCACGACCACGGTCTCAGCGGGGCAGGCACAGCAACCGGCAAACACCGCAAGAAGCTGATCCTCGTTCTCTCGATCACCCTCAGCGTCTTTGTGATCCAGGTCATTGGCGCGTTGATCTCAAACTCGCTCTCCCTGCTCGCCGACGCGGGGCACATGCTCACCGACGCGACCGGCGTTGCGATCGCGCTGATCGCGAGCCTCATCGCGGCGCTGCCCGCGACGTCGAAGCGCACCTTCGGCTACCTGCGCGTTGAGGTGCTCGCCGCCCTCGTCAACGGCATCGTGCTGGGCGTGATCGCCGTCGTAATCTTTGCGCAGGCCATTGCCCGCTTCGGCACCGAGGTCGACATCGAGTCCGGCCCGATGCTCATTGCAGCCATTATCGGCGCCGTCGCGAACCTCATTTCACTGCTGATCCTGCAATCGGGCCAGAAGGAGAGCCTCAACATTCGCGGTGCCTACCTCGAAGTGCTGGGCGATCTGCTCGGCTCCGTCGCGGTGATTATCGCCGGTCTCATCATCATGTTTACCGGCTGGAATATGGTCGACCAGATCGCCTCACTGCTCATCGCGGTACTCATTTTCCCTCGAGCCATCAGCCTGCTGCGCGACGTTGTCAACGTGTTGCTCGAAGCGACACCAAAGAACATCGACATCGATGTAGCCCGAACTCACATGCTCGCGGTTCCGGGTGTCGCGGAGGTGCACGACGTGCACGCATGGACCATCACCTCGGGCGTTCCCGCGTTTTCGGCGCACGTCACGATCAGCGACAAGGCCTGGAACGAGCTCGGCTACCACGCCATCCTCGACGAGCTGCGCGCCTGCCTCCGCCTGCACTTCACGACCGACCACGTCACGCTGCAGCTCGAACCCGAGAGTCACGCTGGCGAGAGTCGGGCGCACCGGTAACTGAGTGCAGGGTGATACTGAGGATCGCCACAACGCTCTATGATTGCTAGCCGGGGAATCTTGCGGTGTTGAACTGCTGACTGCTTTTGCTACGCAGAAGCGCGGCTATGGCAACCGGCGCTTTAGATTTCTCGTCGATTAACAAATCGAACTTAAGGGAGATAGCGATGCCTGGAGCAGACGACTCTGGTTCCGCACACGACGCTGAGCGCTTCTCTCGCGACCCCCAAAATCTTGATCTCCTCGCCGCTGTTCAGGGTGACCGCAAGGCGGCAGGGCGATACTTTGAGGAGCACCTCTCCCTCCTCATGGGCATCTCGCGCAAGGTCGCGGGATCAACGTACGACCCCGACGATCTACTGAGTGAAGCGATCCTCAACCTGCTTGACCAGTGGGAGAGGGGAAGAGGCCCCTCGGAGCAGATCATCGCCTACCTTGCCCAAAGCATGCGGAATCGGGTCAGAGATTTTGCACGATCGCCACGCTCAAAGGTCGTAGAGGCGGTTGAGGATTTCGACTTTGTCGCGCCAGCTGATCCTCGCATACGAGAGCTCGAGATCAGTTCGGATCTCGACATCGTTCGACGCGCCCTCGCGAAGATGCCGGAGGACCAACGCAAGCTGCTTATCGCCACTGTGGTGGAAGAGAGAAAACCGGGCGAGCTCGAAGAGCTACTTGGACGGCCCGCCCCCGCGATCTACAGCCTCAACAGCCGGGCCAAGTTGAAGCTGCGGAAGCTCATTCTGGAAACGATTCTTCTGGAGGATGCTCCCGAGGAATGCAGGAAGGCCGCGCGACGCCTTCCCAAGCAGGTGCCACTGCACCTAGCCGAGCTCCCGGTCGAGAAACGGACCGCACACTTTCGCGAGTGTGCAAGGTGCAAAGCGGGGTGGGGTCGTTTTGGATACCTCTCGGCGCTGGGGCTCTCGACCTTTCTGGTGCTTGCGGATCTGTCAGCGGGACCATCTTCGGGTGCACAGGCGTCCACTCCCCAAACTGGAACTGCGCCGCACTCAGGCGGTTCAGCAGGATCCAACAATGGGCTCCTGAGCGGCCCGAAGAGAATGTCGAATTGGGCGCGTTCAACAATGGGCAGCAGATCGTATGTGATCCTGTTTTCCGCGGTCCTCGTTTTGGGGCTAGCCGCCCTCGCCGTTGTTGTGTCGGCCTATGCCACAAACACGCTGTGGTTTGCGGCACCACCAAAAGCGTCCTTCGAAACGGCTCTCGACAGTGTGGACGGCGAGACGAATTTCAATGTGCAGTTTGATGTGCCCGGCGAGGAGTGGACCGTCGACAGGTTCACCCTCCAGTTCTCGTCGCCAATCGCCTCGCTCACCCCACCAGATCACTGGGACTGCGAGTTTGAGGGCGCCCTCGGCGTGTGCACGACCTCGCTCCCCAGCGCAGAGGGCGGCCACTTCGGGGTTGCACTCACAGCCCCTCGGGAGCCGTTTACCTACCAACTCTCATTTACAGCCCGCACACTGTCAGGGTTCGACGTCTCTGGAACGGCGAGCGGTCGGCAGCAAGTCTTCGAATAAATCGTTTCTGCAAGTTTGCTGAAACTGAGACCGATTCTTCTGGCGAACTCGTTCTCAACACGTGACATTCCCCTATGTCTACCTGCGACCGCGCTCTTGCCAAAGAGCAAGAACGCGCTGCGCAAGCACAACATCGGCTAAATAGGACCATTCAGTATGCAGAAGAAAATAACCCACTTGGGTGCCACGATGGGCGTCATCGGACTCGCCCTTCTCGGCACCTTTGCCGTGCCCACAATTGCGGTCGCGGCGGAAGTTGAATCCATCACCAGCGTTGCCGCCAATCCGAGTGACGTTCGCATCGGAGAGCAATTTTCGGTCGACGTCACCTTTTCAGCCCCGGGCGGAACCCGTGCTGGCGATACGTTCACGCTCAATGTTCCGATCAGCTACGTCAGTGCGCGCCTTGACAGTGCGCAGGTGAAAGATAACGACGACAATGTGATTGCCAACTGCGCCTCAACATCAACCGCAATCACCTGCACGTATACGGACTACGTAGAAACCCACGCAAACGTTACCGGTACGGTTCGGTTTATTACGACCGCTAATCGATCCAACGGCTCCAGTGGCCTCGACTGGACAACGGGAACAGGCACCGTTTTTCACACAGCGAACACGATTGCTGCTTCTCCCGGCGGATTTCCATGGCGTCTCGCAAAGAACGGTGAAACCCTGGCCGACGGAACCATCAGGTACTACTCCGGCTTCCCCGGCACGGTGCTGAGTCCGAACTACTCCGAGTGGACCGACACCTACGATTCTCGACTCATTCTGAATAAATCGACCGTTGCCGTGCAGACTCGAACCCCAGCGTTCAATAACTGGGTCAGCATCGACCCTTCCGAATACACCGTCACCTTTGACGACGCGAATCACACCTTCTCCGTTAAATTCCTTGATCCCGTTCGTGACAGCTCACTCGCTTATCGCATGGTCTACATCATGCAGCCGAGTTCCGGGGCAACCGGGGGCTCTCCACTCAACAACACGGTAGCTGCGGGCGAACAAACCTTTTCGTACGACTACACGTACTTCAGCGGTGGCGGCGGAGGTGGCGGCGACCAGGGCACGCTTTCCTGGACGAAGGCAGACGAAAAGGGTCAGCTTCTCCCCGGTGCGGCATTCCACGTCGTCGGCCCTTACGGTTTCGACAAAACCATCGTCGACAACGACAGCTCAGACACCAACTCGGCAGCTGGCAAGTTCGGTCTCGACCACCTTCCGATTGGTGTTTACACCCTGACCGAGGTCACGGCACCGGTCGGCTACAGACTTGAGCAGCAAAACTGGCAGGCAACGGTTTCCAGCACTCAGCTGGCAGGATCATTCGGAACCATCGTCAACACTCCTTTGCCTGGCACCGTGACCTGGAGGCTTGTTGACGCCGACGGCAATCCTCTTCCTAGCGGCACCTTCACACTCGAGGGCCCCAACGGATACCAAAGGGTCATTTCCGACAACGGTGACCTCGATACCAACTCGGCAGACGGTGAGATCACCATCGAGGGGCTGCCCTGGGGCAATTACACGCTCACCCAAACCACGGGTCCCGCCGGCTACAAGATCGACACCGTCGTACTAACCGGCACTCTCGACGCTACCCATCTCGTCGGTGACCTCGGGCGCCTCGTCGACACCAAACTGAGCCCTGTTGTACCGGTTGTTCCTGTTGTTCCGGACCCGCCGCATAACGAAGACCCCACAACACCCCCGAGCAGCACTCCGGAGGCGTCTACTGGCAGCACACCCGCCACTGCTCCTTACGTGCAGGCACAGAAACCCACCCCCGAGAACGCCCCCGAGGCGAAACTCTCGAACACCCACACAACCACACTCGAGGTTACGGGTGGCGAGAGCCCCCTCTGGCTGATGATCGGTGGCCTCAGCCTCGTCGCCGTTGGTGCAGCCGCGATGGTGGCTCGCAAGAAACTACGACTGAAGTAAACGGTGAGGGGGCGGCCCCGGGTCACCCCCTCACCCCCTAGCGATACCGCAGGGTCAGCGTCTGCGACACCGTGCCCACCGGCCCGAGCTCGTCGTGCAGCGTGCTCTGTGTCTGCCCCACGCCGCTCGGTCCAAACGAGACCGAGGTGTCAAAGCCGAGCCAATCCCCCTGCGGGGTGCGAAAGAATGATCCGTCGAGATCGAGATTCGGAAAGAGCAGCTCAGTGGCGTCAACCCGCGGCGTGATGCCGTTCGCCAGATCGAGTTGCGCGATCATACGCGCCATCGGGCTCACCTGTTCTGAATCAAGCAGCGGATACTTGGGGCGCATCCAGGCTTGCGCGCGCCCCGTGCCGAGACGCTGCCTGCGCATCTCGAAGCTGCGCACGAACTCTCCCGGCCAGCCGTCATCCATCAGGGCCGGTTCCATCTCGTCGCGGCTCGGGATCGCGGGCAGTGCCGATCCCTCGATCTGTTCTGTGCCGGTGCGCTGCATGAGCCACGCGCGAAGCGTCAGCACCACGCGCCCCTCAGAGGCGAGGGTTGCCTCGACGAGTTCGATCGTGCGACCCGGCCGCAGCACACGCACGGCCGTCTCGACCTCGCCCACCAGAAACGGCCCCAGAATATCGAAGGACACCCGGGCAAGCTGCAGATCATCTCCGCGACGCGCATCGCGATCCTGCTCGACCAGGTGCGCGAGCAACCCGAGCGACGGAGCAATGTGCTGCTCGCGCGGATCCCAGGCACCACCGACCTTTTCCGTCGCGAGAAAGCGGTTCTCGGCGAGGCGGCGAAACAAGACGTCCATGTGTGTTCCTTTGGGGGTTTGGTGTGGCAACGCGGTTCGGGATCAACTACTGCGGCGGCATGCGCAGCGCACCGTCCATGCGAATCGTTTCGCCGTTGAGATAGTCGTGCTCGGCGATCATGGTGACGAGCTGCGCAAACTCGTCGGGCCGCGCGAGCCGGTGCGGAAACGGCACGGATGCGGCGAGCGCGTCGCTCACCTCTGCACCGAGCCCCGCAAGCATTGGGGTCTCCACGACACCCGGCGCGATGGTGTTCACGCGAATGCCGCTGCGCGCAAGATCCCGAGCCGCGGCGATGCCCATCGCAACAACCCCTCCCTTCGAAGCGGCGTAGGCAACTTGCCCGATCTGCCCCTCGTAGGCGGCGACCGAGGCGGTGTTCACGATGACTCCGCGCTGCCCCGACTCGTCGAGGGGGTCCTGCGCGGCCATGCGCTCGGCCGCAAGCCGTAGCACGTTGAAGGTGCCCACCAGGTTGATGTTGATGGTGCGCTGGAAGGTCTCGAGGTCGTGTACGCCGCGCGAGGAAAGGAGCCGTCTTGCGGGCGCGATGCCAGCGCAGTTCACGGCGAGGCGCAGGGGTGGGATCGTGTGGCTCTCTAGTGCCGTGAGCGCCTCGGCCACCTGCTGCTCGTCGGTCACGTCTGCGGATCGGTACTGCACCCGCTCTGGTGGCGTTCCGGCTGCTTCGATGCTCGCGGCAAGATCGATCCCGAGCACATGCACTCCCTGCGCGGCGAGGCGTGCCGCCGTTGCGGCACCGAGCCCCGAGGCGGCGCCGGTAACGACGGCGCTCATGTTCTGCAGTTTCATGGAGTCTCCTTTGCGCTCTGGCCGGGCGGGTGTTGCGTTTGGCCCTGCCACCTCCCATCTTTGCAGACGGCGGCTCGCCGCCCTTATCCCGACCAGAGGCATGCTTCCCAACGAGAGGCATGCTTAAACACCGCAATTTAGATGGCCTCTCGCTACTAAGCATGCCTTTGGTCGACGAAAGCGCCACACAGCGCGTCGCTTAATTTTGAATGACTCAAAATAAGATAGAGTGGGAACGTGCTCCCGCTTACCGCTTTCGACTCCGCCGCGTGGAGCGAGCGCCTGCGCGAAAACGGGCTCAAGAGCACATCGGGCAGGATCGCGGCACTTGAACACCTCACCGCGCATCCGCATACTACCGCCAATGAACTGCACACCGCACTCACCAACGAGCTGCCCGCACTCACGCTGCAGTCGGTGCACAACATTGTGCAAGATCTCACGGCGCACGGCATTATTCGGCGCATCGATCCTCTCGGCCCAGGCGGCGCGCGCTACGAGACTCGCACCGACGACAACCACCACCACTTACAGTGCGTGCGTTGCGGTCGCATCGAAGATGTCGACTGCGCGGTTGGCGCGGCACCTTGTCTCACGCCGAGCGACGCACACGGCATGCGGATCCTGCAGGCCGACGTGACGTTCCGCGGAGTGTGCGCGGAGTGCGACAAAACTCCTCAACCCTAAATGTCTGTGGCCCATGCCACACTCACAGCAGTACCCCGAAGAAAGGAATGACAGTGTCAGCAGAGAATGGATGCCCCGTCGATCACGGCGGCGCAGGATCCGCCTCCCCCATGGCAGCGACGAGCAACACCGACTGGTGGCCCGAGCGCCTCAACCTGAAAATCCTCGCGAAGAATCCCGCTGTTGCGAACCCCCAGGGTGCAGATTTCGACTACAAGGCCGCGTTTGAGGGCCTCGATCTGGCCGCGGTCAAACAGGACATCGCGGGCGTGCTCACCGAGTCGCAGCCCTGGTGGCCCGCCGACTTCGGCAACTACGGCCCCCTCATGATTCGTATGGCCTGGCACAGCGCCGGTACCTACCGCGTCTTCGACGGTCGCGGTGGCGGTGGCACCGGGCAGCAGCGCTTCGCTCCCCTGAACAGCTGGCCAGACAACGTCGGCCTCGACAAGGCTCGCCGCCTGCTGTGGCCCGTCAAGAAGAAGTACGGCAAGTCACTCTCGTGGGGTGACCTGATGATCCTCGCTGGCAACGTCGCTCACGAGCAGATGGGCATGCCCACGTTCGGCTTTGCTGGCGGACGACCCGACGTGTGGGAGCCAGACGACGACGTGTACTGGGGCTCAGAGAAGTCCTGGCTCGGTGATGACGCCCGCTTCGATGGCGACAAGGAGCTGCTGAAGCCGCTCGGCGCGACCATGATGGGCCTCATCTACGTCAACCCCGAGGGCCCCGGCGCAAACCCGGATCCGATCCTCGCTGCTGACCAGATTCGCGAGACCTTCAAGCGCATGGCCATGGACGACGAAGAAACCGTCGCCCTCATCGCGGGTGGTCACACCTTCGGCAAGACCCACGGTGCTGCTCCCGACAGTGAGCACGTCGGGCCAGACCCCGAAGACGCTCCGATGGAGCAGATGGGTCTCGGCTGGAAAGGCAACTTCGGCACCGGTGTTGGCAACGACACCATCGGATCGGGCCTCGAGGTCACCTGGACCTACCACCCCACGCGCTGGGACAACGAGTTCTTCCACATTCTCTTCGCCTACGAGTGGGAGTGTGTGACCGGCGAGGGTGGCCACTACCACTGGCGTCCGAAGGACGGCGGCGGATCCGACATGGTTCCGATGGCGCAGGGTGACGGGCGCCGCGAGCCCCGCATGCTGACCACCGACATCTCACTGCGTGAAGATCCCGCCTACCGCGAGATCTCGCTCCGCTTCAAGGAAGACCACGAGGCCTTCACCGAGGCCTACCGTCGTGCATGGTTCAAGCTGACCCACCGCGATCTCGGCCCGAAGTCGCGCTACCTCGGCCCTGAGGTTCCCGCAGAAGAGCTGATCTGGCAGGATCCGATTCCCGCTCGCGACTACGAGCTCATTGACGCGGCAGACGTCGCGTCGCTCGAGGCCTCGATCGCAGACGCAGGCTTCTCGGTTGGCGAGCTCGTCTCGACCGGCTGGGCTGCAGCGGGTTCGTTCCGCGGCAGCGA
The DNA here is from genome assembly GCF_011299575.1 of Leucobacter viscericola. Classification (NCBI taxonomy): domain Bacteria; kingdom Bacillati; phylum Actinomycetota; class Actinomycetes; order Micrococcales; family Microbacteriaceae; genus Leucobacter; species Leucobacter viscericola. The sequence continues at coordinate 2,179,312 of NZ_CP049863.1, read as the reverse complement.
CAAGCGAGGTGGCGCCAATGGTGGCCGTCTGCGGCTTGAGCCGCAGCGTTCGTGGGAGGTCAACCGCCCCGAGCAGCTGGCTCGCGTTGTTGCCGGGCTCGAGAAGATTCAGGCCGAGTTCAATGCCTCGGCTGCGGGTGGCAAGCAGGTCTCGTTCGCAGACCTGACGGTCATCGCCGGCAACGTTGGCGTGAAGCAGGCGGCTGCGGCTGCCGGTCACAGCGTCACGATCCCGTTCACCCCGGGTCGCACCGATGCCACACCAGAGCAGACCGATGTCGAGTCGTACGACTACTTGAACCCGGCAGCAGACGGCTTCCGCAACTACGAGAGCGCTCGTGCACTCGGCATGCCCGCCGAGCACCTGCTGGTCGATCGCGCGAACCTGCTGAACCTGTCGGCTCCCGAAATGACGGTGCTGCTGGGTGGCATGCGCGTGCTCGACACGAACTGGGACGGCTCGAAGCACGGTGTTCTCACCGAGCGCCCGGGTGTGCTCACGAACGACTTCTTCGTGAACCTGCTCGACCTCAACACGCAGTGGCGTTCGGCTGACGCGGACTCGCGCACCTTCATCGGAACCGATGAGGCCACCGGTGCCGAGCGCTGGACCGGCACCCGTGCCGACCTCGTGTTCGGCTCGAACAGCGAGCTGCGCGCGGTCGCCGAGGTCTACGCGAGCGATGACGCGGCAGACAAGTTTGTCGCCGACTTCGTCGCGGCGTGGGCCAAGGTTGCAGACCTGGATCGCTTCGATCTGCGCTAGTCACACACGCTGAGCGCGGGATTCCGCGCAGCGTTGAGGGGCCGTTCCATCTGGAGCGGCCCCTCTTCTATTTCTACAGCGAGCCGATTCGGCTCTTCGTGCTGAACCTTCCGGGTCACTTAGGTACAGTTTCAGCGCAGAATACTGTGCCCAAGCGACCCGCGGGGGAGCCCGGGGCCGCTGGTGAGCGGCATCAGTGCATCGGCATCGCGCAAACTATCCGCCAAAACTAGGTACTCTGAGTGTCGGGGAAGTCCACAGATCGCCAATAGCACGTTCAGAAAACGGCCGTACAGAATGACCATGGAGAAGCAGTGACAGACCAACAGGGCCAGGATCCTTCGCAAATACCAAACCCGAATGGCGTTCCACCCCAAGCTCCGGCCGCACAACCACCGGCCAACCCGCAGCCGTCAACCCTCGATCCGAATCAGGCGCAACTTTTGGCTCCCCCTCTAGGGTCACCCTACGCGCCTCATCAGCCGCCGCAGGCCCAGCCACCGCAGATCCAGCCACCGATGCACCCGCAGCCGCAGCTGCCGCCCGAGCAGCAGTCACCGTACGCTGTACCGCTTGCCCCGGGCATTCCAACGCCACAGTACGCTCCGCCCCAAATGCAGCCGCCGACCTTCGGCGCAGCGGGAGGTCCCGGCCAGAATCCTCAGAAGAAGAAAACCGGGATCCTGATTGGCTCCATTCTTGGCGGTGTGCTCCTGGTCACCGCGGCGACCGTGACGGTTGTGGTTCTCCTCTCTGGCCAGAGCTCTGCAGATACCACCGCCGCACCCTCGTCAACCACAACAGACAAGGCGACACCCGCACCCACAAAGACGCCCGAGTCAGAGCCAGAACCGCAGGACTCCAACGACGGGGAGAGGGTGTTCGGCCCGAACGACCCCGAGATTGAGGGCACGGGTCCTATCGGCGAGCGGATCGAGGCATTCCAAGCGCAACTCAAGCAGTCTTACGACGACGGCACCCTCTGGCAAAAGATCCCCGAGACAAAGGAAAACACCGGCGCCTATCTCGCCATGCAATTCATCCTCACCGACATGAAATCAGCCACGCGGTTTGGCCCGGTCAGCGACGCGGACGCCACGCAATGGGCCAAACAGGCGAAGTACATGGAAAATCAGCTCCTCGCCCAGAGGCCCCTCGGCTCCAGTGTCAAATACACCATGCAAGACGGCAAGGTCTTCGAATATAACGGCGACACGGGCGAGGTCAGTCTCTCTGATCCGAAAGGCTAGTGGCGCGCTCGCACGAAACTGCTCGCAAGGAAGCGCGGACAGCCGGAGCGGCGGTCAGAGGAAAACCCACTCATGAGAGGCAAGGAAACTAACTGGTGGCAAGGATCCCAACCAGTTCGTTTCCTTGCCCATGGTTAGTTTCCTTGCCGCCAGTGCGAGGCTTTTGAGCCAATGCAAAGCACGACTGAGCGCAGGCCGTGCTGGCCCGCAGTACTCTGTCGAGCAGCTCTCAGTCGAACACCAATCAGTCGAGCAGCAGCGCGGGTTCCTCAAGCACCGAGGCGACGTCGGCCACGAAGCGCGACACCACATCACCGTCAACGACGCGGTGATCGAACGATCCACCAACCGTCGTCACCATGCGCGGGCGCACCTCGCCGTCAACAACCCACGGCTTCTGCTTGATCGTGCCCATCGCGAGGATCGCGACCTCACCCGGGTTCAAGATCGGCAGCCCGAAGTCCATGCCGAACACACCGATGTTGGTGAGTGTGATTGTGCCGTTCGCCATCTCGGCGGGCTGCGTGCGTCCGTCGCGCGCGGTGATGGTGAGCTGTTCAATAGCGCGCGCGAGTTCGAGCAGGCTCAGATCCTGAGCGTCCTTGATGTTCGGCACGAGCAGGCCGCGTGGCGTTGCGGCCGCGATGCCGAGGTTCACGAAATTGTGGCGGATGATTTCTTCGTCGGTCCACTTCGAGTTGACCTGCGGATTGCGGCGCACCGCCCACAGCATCGCCTTTGCGAAGATGAGCAGCGGCGAAACCTTCACGCCAGCAAAATCGGTTGAGGCTTTGAGGCGCTTCACGAACTCCATCGTGCGGGTCGCATCGACCTCGGTGAACACACTGACGTGGGGAGCCGTGAACTTCGAGGCCACCATCGCCTGAGCAACCTGCTTGCGCACGCCCTTAACCGGGATGCGCTCTTCGCGCTCCGACGGCACCTCGGGGGTGACGATATTGCGGAACACACTGGCCTGCGAGGCCTGCCGCACAACGTCGTCGCGCAAAATCTCGCCCGCGATCCCGGTGCCCGAAATGTGGGAGAGCTCTACGCCCAGGTCTTTCGCCAGCTTGCGGATCGGCGGTTTTGCGATGACCGGAAGTGCGTGAGCCACGGGGATCGACGGGTTCGCCGATCCTGCGCCACCCAGCAGCGGCTCGCCACCACTGCGACGGCGCGACTGCACTGCGCCCGCGGTGCCATAGCCGACGAGAACGGCGCCGCCCTCGTCGTCTTTTTGGATCGAGTTGGCGACATCGGCACTCGTGTGCGCAAAGTCTTCCCTGACGGCCGCGGGTGCGGCCGGTATGGCGGGGGCAGCGGGCGACGCGGCTTCAGGAGCCTCGACCCCATCGTTCACGGCCACCTTCAAGATTGGATCACCAACGGGAACCGTCTGGCCCACCTCGGCGAGCAGCTCGGTCACCTCACCGGTGAACGGCGACGGCAGCTCGACCAGCGACTTCGCGGTTTCGATCTCGCAGATCACCTGGTTCAGTTCGACGGTGTCGCCCGCCGCCACGTGCCACGTGACGATCTCGGCCTCGGTCAATCCCTCGCCCACATCGGGAAGGGGGAACGTCATTTCGCTCATGGCAGCTCCTTGGTTCTTCTGTGATGCAGGGTCTAGTAGTGCATTGTACGGTCGACGGCCTCAAGCACACGATCGGCGTCGGGCAGGTAGAGGCCTTCGAGCCGCGCGGGCGGGAAGGGAACGTCGTAACCGGCGACCCGCAGCACCGGGGCCTGCAGCGAGTAGAAGGCGTGCTCCGCAACGTGGGCGGCAATCTCGCTGCCGAGACTCACGCCACCCTGCGCTTCTTGAGCGACAACGAGACGCCCCGTCTTGCGCACGGAGGCGAGCAGCGGTTCGTAGTCGATCGGCGAGATGCTGCGCAGATCAACCACCTCAAGACTCGTGCCTTCTTGCGAGGCGACCTCTGCGGCCTGCAGCAGGGTGGCGACCATTGCACCGTGGCCAACCACGGTGACGTCGCTGCCGATACGGGCAACCCTCGTTTGGTGCAGCTCGCCCGCCGGGGCAGCCGGATCCACCTCGCCCTTGTGCCAGTACTTCGCCTTGGGCTCAAAGAACAGCACGGGGTCGTTTGACTGGATGGCCTGCTGAATCATCCAGTAGGCATCGTGCGGCGTCGACGGTGCGACAACCCGCAGACCGGGCGTGTGAGCGAAGTAGGCCTCGGGGCTCTCTTGGTGGTGCTCAACCGCGCCGATGTGGCCGCCGTAAGGCACGCGGATCACCACGGGCATCGACACCGTACCGTCGTGGCGGTTCGTGATCTTTGCGAGCTGCGTGACGATCTGGTTGAACCCGGGAAAGATGAACCCATCGAACTGGATCTCAATAACCGGGCGGTAGCCGCGCATTGCGAGGCCAATGGCGCTGCCAATGATGCCCGACTCAGCGAGTGGAGTGTCGAGCACCCGCGCGGATCCGAACTCCGCCTGCAGCTTGTCGGTCACGCGGAAGACGCCGCCCAGAGGGCCGATGTCTTCGCCCATGAGGATCACACGGTCGTCGGCCAGCATCGCGGCGCGAAGGCCCTCGTTGATCGCCTTTGCAAGGGGAAGGTTCGCGCGCTCACTTAGAGCCTGAATGTCGGCGCTCACTTGGCGACCCCTCCCTGTACATCTGCTTCTTCGAACGAGGCCTCGTAGCGCTCCAACCAGGCGCGCTGCTCTTCGATGCGCGGGTGGGGCTCGGAGTACACGTTCGCGAACATCGAGTCGGCTGTCGGGGACGGCAGCGTCAGGATCACATCACGCACGCGCTTCGCCTCAACGTCGGCGGCGACACGCACCTCTTCAAAGAAGTCGTCGGTCACGCCGAGCGAGCGCAGGTAGGCTTCGAGGCGCTCGATGGGGTCGCGCTGCTGCCAGCTCTCAAGCTCGCCGTCTTCGCGGTAGCGGGTGGGATCGTCGCTCGTCGTGTGTGCGCCGATGCGGTAGGTGAGGGCCTCAATGTAACCCGGGCCCTGGCCGGTGCGCGCGAGTCCGAGGAAGCGACGCCCGACGGCGTAGGCCGCGAGTGGATCGTTGCCGTCGATTTGCACGGCCCGGATCCCGAACCCGAGTGCACGGCGGTAGAGCGGTGTGCGTGACTGGCGTGCGACGGGAACGGAGATGGCCCAGCGGTTGTTCTGCACGACAAAGACCTCGGGGGTCTGGTAGCTCGCGGCGAATACCATCGATTCGTTGGCGTCACCCTGACTTGAGGTGCCATCACCGTAGAACACCATCGTGGCGTTGCCGGTTGCGGTGCCTGCCTCGCCCGGGTCGAGGGAGGTGTCGCCCGCCTCGCGCTTTGCATCGAGCAACTGCCCGAGCGCGTAGCCGGTGGCGTGCTGCGCCTGCGCACCGAGCACCAGCGTGTAGAGATGGAAATTGCCGTTGGCGGGATCCGTGACGTCCCAGCCGCCGTGCGTCAAACCGCGGAACAGCTTGGCGACGTTCACGAAGTCAACACCGCGGATCCCAGCGACTGCGTGCTCGCGGTACGCGGGGAAGATGTGATCCTGTGGCTCGCTCGCGCGACCCAGCCCGACCTGGCAGCCCTCTTGCCCAACGCTGGGCACCCAGAGGGCGAGCTGGCCCTGGCGCTGTAGGTGCGTGCACTCGGTATCGAATGCGCGAGTGGTAACCATGTCGCGGTACCACAGCTTGAACTCTTCAACCCCGACACCTTCAAGCTCGTCGGCAAATGCGGCCGCCGAATCGGACGGAGCGTAGTTGCCAGCCTCGTCGAGAAAGCGGATCGGCTCGGGATCTGCACCCCCGTGAAGTGGGGCATCAATCGTGTGCGTATTCATCCCGACCAAGTGTAACGAGCACCACCGACATCGGGCGGATATAAAGCGTTTCGTTAGGGAATGTGGGCGGGTGGGTGCTGGCTGGCACCGCGCGGTGAACGCTTCTCAACCTTATGACGAAGCATAAAGTTGAGAAGCGTTCACTCTAAGAGGCCAGGTACCCGCGCACCACCTCAAGCACCACGGGCACACTCTCCGCCTCGCCGACCGAGATGCGCACTCCCGCCCCGGGGAATGGCCGCACGAGGGTGCCCTCCTCGGCGAACACCGCTGCCAGCGACGCCGCGTCGACACGAGCGCTCTGCGGAATCCACACGAAGTTGCCCTGCGGCACTGGAATGTCGAGACCCAGCTCACGCAGCCCTGCGGCGAGCGCGTCTCGGCGCTCGGTCAGCACGGCAATGCGGGCGCGCTGCTCCTTTTGGGATTCCGACGTAAGTGCGGCCAAAGCAGCGGACTCGGCGAGCCCGGTCACCGAAAGCGGCACGGCAACACTCGCGGCGGCGGCGAGGATCGCGGGAGCCCCGACGGCGTAGCCGAGTCGCAGCCCGGCAAGCCCGTACGCCTTCGAGAAAGTGCGCAGCACAACGAGGTTGGGGTGCAGCCCAAGCACGTGCTCACCGAACACGGCCTCGGGGTCAGTGACGAACTCGCGGTAGGCCTCGTCGAGGATCACGAGCGTGTCGGCAGGCACCAGCTGCATAAAGCGGTCGAACGCATCGCGGCGAATGCTTGGGCCCGTTGGGTTGTTGGGGCTACAGAGCAGGATCACGCGGGTGCGCTCGGTTACCGCAGCGGCCATAGCGTCGAGGTCGTGCTCGGCACGATCGTTCAGCGGAACAGGAATGTTCTCGGCACCCGAGGCCAACCCAAGAGACGGGTACGCTTCGAAACTCGGCCACGCGAACAGCACCCCGTCGCCCGGCCCGGCGGCCGCCTGCACGAGCTGGTACAGCAGCGCCGCCGATCCTGCACCGATATGAACGTGGTCGCTGCCGACACTGAACTGTGCGGCGATCGCAGCACGCAGGTCGGGCATCGCAGCTGCGGCGTAGCGGTTGATGTCACCGCGATCCCGAATCGCCTCGAGCACTCCGGGCAGGGGTGGAAACGGGTTCTCGTTGCTCGACAGTTTGTACCCCGGCTTTGTTGGGGTTGCGCCCTGTCGGTACGCGGGAACAGCGAGTACATCTGCGCGCAGGCGCACGGCGGGTGCGGGGGTGTCGGTCATGGGATTCAGTGTAGTGAGCGGCGACTCGGCACGCTGCCAGTCCCAATCCCCACGCCACCCCACGACGAGTGCACAGGAATCCGACGAGAGGCACGGTTTCCAACCCGTGATTAAGTAGGCCTCTCGTCGTTAAGGCAGGACCTCGTGCAAGAACCGCGCGGGCAGACTCCACCAGTGGCACAATAGACCCATGCGCACACTCGCCCGCATTCTCGTCAGTTCCTTTGCCCTGTGGCTCACCACGCTCATCGTCGGTGGCAGCGGTAACCACGGCGTGTGGGTCGAGCCGTTCGGGGAAGGCAATGACGGGTACCTCATCACGCTGGTGCTCGTGGCTCTCGTGTTTGGCCTCGTCAATGGCACGCTCGGCAAACTGGTGAGGTTCGTGTCGATCCCGCTCTACATTCTGACGCTCGGGCTCTTCGGCCTGATCATCAACGGCATTATGTTTGCGATCGTCGCTTGGCTGTCGGACCTCGCTGGCTTCGGACTTCGCATCGATAACTTCTGGTGGGGCGTGCTCGCGGCGCTGGTGCTGTCGATTCTGTCCGGAATTCTCAACGGCCTGCTCGGCACAAACCGCAAGCACGACCGGGATCACTAATCTCAGGCAGACTGGAGAGATGACCACTCCATCGCCACTCCACCTCAGCTTCGTCTGCACCGGCAATATCTGCCGCTCCCCTATGGGAGAGGTCGTGTTTCGGCGCATGGTTGAAGAGGCGGGGATCGGCGATCGCTTCGTTATTACCTCGCGCGGCATGGGCGACTGGCATGTTGGCAACCAGGCCGATCCGCGAACCTTGACCGCACTCGCGAGGCGCGGTTACGACGGTGAACAACACCGGGCCGCGCAGCTCAGCGACGCGGACATCGCCGGCAATGAGCTGCTCGTTGCGCTCGATCGCGGGCACAAAGAGCTCATGCTGGAGCGCGGCGCGGATCCCGATCGTGTTGTGTTGCTGACCGAGTTCGATCCCGAACAACCCGACGATCCCGACGTATTCGACCCGTACTGGTCTGACGACGACGCGTTCGACCGGGTGCTTGAGCAGGTTGAGCGCAGCTGCCGAGTGCTGCTTGAGCGTCTGAGAGGTGAGAACTGATGGAAGATACGCAAGAGCTCGAACCCGTCTCAGCGTTTGTGTGGGCCGGACTGATCCTCGCGGTACTCAGCGCACTGTTCATTTTTCTGAGCTTCGTCGACGCGAAGGGCATCTTTGGGCCGATGGGCTCCGTGGGAATGCTCGTTGCTGCGGCCATTCACTAGGCCGCCGCACGTCAACCGGTAGTGGCATGTCAGCCGGACAGGATCGCGGGTTCTGCACCGGCTGACATGTGAACACCGGCTGACATGTGGCTGCACAAGGCCTCACGCGAGAGGGATGGGAGAGGCATCCGAGAGGCATGGGAGAATAGACCCGGCCTATGCACAAAGCTCGCACGCCGAGCCCCCTACCAGCACGGAGACCCAATGACGCCCATGCCCCCGCAGCCCATCAGCCCGCTCGACGGACGCTACCGCGCGGCGGTCGCTGACCTCGGCAACACGCTCTCTGAGGCGGGGCTCAACAAGGCACGCGTGCACGTCGAGGTCGAGTGGCTGATTTACCTCACCTCGCACTCACTGCTGGGTGGATCGCCCCTCAGCACCGAGCAGGTCGCGACACTGCGTGAGTGGGCCGCGAACTTCGGCCAGGCCGAGATCGACAAGCTCGCCGAGATCGAGGCGACCACACAGCACGACGTGAAGGCCGTCGAGTACTTGGTTCGGGATCAGCTGAGCGCGCAGGGGCTCGACACGATCGCCGAGCTGACTCACGTTTGCTGCACGAGCGAAGACATCAACAACCTGTCGTACGCGCTCACCGTGAAGCAGGCCGTCGCCGACGTGTGGCGCCCGCGCTTCGAGAAGGTCATCGCGGAGATCGCGCGCCAGGCCGAGCAGTACCGCGAGTTGCCGATGATGAGCCGCACACACGGCCAGCCCGCAACCCCGACAACCCTCGGCAAAGAGCTCGCGGTCTTTGTGTACCGCCTCGAGCGCCAGCTCAACCAGATCGACGACGTCGAGTACCTCGGCAAGTTCTCGGGCGCGACCGGCACGTTTGCGGCGCACCTCGCGGCCGACCCCAACACCGACTGGATGCAGGTCTCGCAGGAGTTCGTCGAGGGCCTCGGCCTCGACTGGAACCCGCTGACCACGCAGATCGAGTCTCACGACTGGCAGGCAGAGCTGTACACGAGGATCGCGCACGCGAACCGGATCCTGCACAACCTCGCGACCGACATCTGGAGCTACATCTCGATCGGGTACTTCCGCCAGATCCCGGTTGCGGGGGCTACCGGATCCTCAACGATGCCGCACAAGGTCAACCCGATCCGCTTCGAAAACGCCGAGGCAAACCTCGAGCTGTCGAACGCGCTGCTCGACTCGCTCGCGGCGACACTCGTGACGAGCCGCTGGCAGCGCGACCTCACCGACTCCTCAGCGCAGCGCAACATCGGCGTCGCCTTTGGCCACTCGGTGCTCGCGCTCGACAACATCTTGAAGGGGCTCGGCCAGATCGACGCGGCCCCCGAGGCACTTGCTGCCGATCTCGACGCGAACTGGGAAGTGCTGGGCGAGGCGATCCAGACCGTCATCCGCGCCGAGGTGGCCTCGGGCCGCTCGACCATCAGCGATCCCTACGCGGCACTCAAGGAGCTGACCCGCGGTCGCCGCATCGGTCAGCAGGACCTGATCGAGTTTGTGCAGGCTCTCGAAATCGGCGATGAGGCGAAGCAGCGTCTGCTCGAGCTCACGCCCGCGACCTACATCGGCGACGCGGTGCGCCTGCTCGACTACCTGAAGCGGTAGCGAACGCCCTCGCGTGAACGCATCTCAACATTATGGAATCTCATAATGTTGAGATGCGTTCACCGCACGGGGTCAGGGGTCAGGGGCCAGCGCAGGATCGCGGGCGGTGCCTGGGTCAGGGCTCTGCGGTCAGGATCACCGAGCGCACGGGATCACCGGGCGCACAGGATCACCGGGCGCGCGACTCTCAGACCGTCGCAGCGCGGCGCGCGGCCTCAGGGAGCGCCTGCACCACCCGATCGAGCGCGGCTGCATCGTGCGCGGCCGACACAAACCACGTCTCGTAGGCACTCGGCGGCAGTGACACCCCAGCATCGAGCATCGCGTGGAAAAACGCGCCGTACTGCGCAGTGTTCTGGCGCTGTACTTCGACATAGCCGCGTGGCGCCTCGGGAAAGTCACCAAACAGCACACTGAAGAGTGTGCCCGCGCGCTGCACCCGGTGCGCAACACCAACAGCAGAGAGCGCCGCCGACACCTCTGCGGCGAGCGCATCGGAGGCCGCGCCCAGGCGTGAATACGCCGCGTCATCGGCCGCGCGCAACGTCGCCAACCCGGCAGTAGCCGCGACCGGGTTACCGGAGAGTGTGCCGCCCTGATACACGGGGCCGGTGGGAGCGAGCAGGTCCATCAGCTCAGCCCGACCGGCGACCGCCGCGAGCGGCAACCCGCCACCAACAACCTTGCCGAAAGTGAAGAGATCGGGCCGCTGCTCGGCGGGCACCTGATCCCGCTCCAATCCCCAGTACCCGGTCGGCCCGGCACGGAACCCGGTGAGCACCTCGTCAGTGATCACGAGCGCGCCGTGGCGGTGCGCAATCTCGAGCATGCTCGCGGTGAATCCGGGCAGCGGCGCGACAACACCCATGTTCGCCGCCGCCGCCTCCGTGATCACCGCGGCGATCTGCGAACCGTGTTCGGCGAAGGCCTGCTCAAGCGCGAGCACGTCGTTGTATGGCAGCACGATGGTCTGGGCCGCCGTCTCGGCGGTCACCCCGGCTGATCCGGGTAGGGCAAGCGTCGCGAGCCCCGATCCCGCAGCCGCCAACAGGCCGTCCGAGTGACCGTGGTAGTGACCGGCAAACTTGATGATGAGCGGCCTGTCGGTCGCACCGCGAGCGATCCGAATGGCCGTCATCGTGGCTTCGGTTCCGGTCGAAACAAGGCGCACCTTGTCGACATCGGGCAGCTTCGCCACGAGCAACTCGGCCAGTTCGACCTCTGCCGGAGCCGACGCGCCGAAGCCGAGCCCACGGCCAACAGCCTCCTGCACCGCAGACACCACCTCGGGCAAGGCGTGCCCCAGCAGGGCGGGCCCCCAGGCCCCAACGAGGTCGACATACTCGCGGCCCTCGACGTCGGTGACGTAGGGTCCGCGGCCTGAAGCGAAGTAGCGCGGCGTGCCACCGACAGAGGCGAAGGCGCGCACCGGGGAGTTGACTCCGCCAGGGATGACGCGGCCTGCGCGGGTCTCAAGTTCTGCGTTGGTGAGGTGTGTCATGGGTGTGACTCCAAGTGGTTGGGGGTTGAAGTGGTTCAGATCGAGGTGTGAGGGTCAGTCGCGGCGAGCGATCCCATCAGTCACCGCCACCAAGCCGCAGCCTCAAGCGCGAAGTAGCTCAGAACCGTGTCGGCCCCGGCGCGGGCAATGCTCACGAGCGACTCCCGGATCGCACCCTCGCGGTCGATCCAGCCGTTCTGCGCGGCCGCCTCGATCATCGCGGCCTCACCCGACACCTGATACGCCCAGACGGGAACCGTGCTCACCCGAGCGACGTCAGAGAGCACGTCGAGGTAGCTCATCGCGGGCTTCACCATGACGATGTCTGCGCCCTCGTCGAGGTCCAACAGCGCCTCGCGCAGGCCCTCGCGACGGTTGGCGGGATCCTGCTGGTAGCTGCGTCGGTCGCCCTGCAGCTGCGAGTCGACCGCCTCACGAAACGGCCCGTAGAACGCTGACGCGTACTTTGCCGCGTACGCCAAGATCGCGGTGTCGATGTGCCCCGCCGCGTCGAGCGCCTCGCGCACGACTGCAACCTGGCCGTCCATCATGCCCGAGAGGCCGAGCAGTTCTGCCCCTGCTTCCGCCTGCGCAACCGCCATGCGCGCGTAGCTCTCCAGCGTCGCGTCGTTGTCGACTCGGCCCGCATCGTCGAGCAGACCGCAGTGTCCGTGCGAGGTGAACTCGTCAAGGCACAGGTCACTCTGCACCACAAGTTCGCCGCCGACCTCGTCGGCAACCGCGCGAATAGCGAGGTTCAGAATGCCATTGGGATCGGCCGCGGCACTCCCCAGTGGATCGCGCTCGGCCGGCACCCCAAACAGCATGATGCCTCCCAGCCCGGCCTCGGCGGCCTCGGCGGCGAGCGGTCTCACGGACTCGAGCGTGTGCTGCATCACCCCGGGCATGGAGGTGATCGGACGTGGTTCGTCGATACCCTCACGGACAAACACCGGCAGCACAAGATTTGCCGGGTGCAGTCTGGTCTCGGCCACCAGACGGCGCATGGCAGGCGAACTGCGAAGGCGCCGGGGTCGGTGCGAACGAGAGTTAGAGGGAGCGGGAGTGTGCATCACTGTCATTTCTATTGGTGGTTCGGTTCGTTCACTTGAGCGACAATCGCGTCGAGCAGCCCGTCGATCGTTTGGGTGCCCGCGACAATCTGCGGCGCGAGCCCGACGTCACGAAGAGCGGTTGCGGTCGGTTCGCCAATGGCCGCGATGGTGGGTGGCACAGCAGCGTCAACCGCGCTGAGATTTGCGGCGAGCGCGCGGGCGGCCGACCCACTGGTCACGAGTATGAGGTCGCTGTCTGCGAGAGCGGTGGCGCATGCGGCTCGGGATCGCACATCCTGTTCAATCTGGACGGTCTCGTAAGCGGTGACACGGTCAACGAGGTGCCCGGCGGTGGCGAGCCAAGTCTGCAGGCGGTCATCGCTCAGGTTCGATAGCGGCAGGAGGATTCGCTGCTGTTCAAAGCTAGGCCCGCTGCTCAGTTCGGCGTCGAGCGCCGCAATCAGGCCGTCGGTCGAGAAGTCGTGCTCGGGCATGAGGTCAACACCAAGCCCGGCAGCCCGTGCTGCGGTGGCTGTACCCGGCCCGACCGCGGCGATGCGGGATCGCGATCCCGCTCCCGAGCCCGATCCTGAGCCAGGCGTAGCGGCACCTCCAGCATCAGCAATCGATTCGAACGCGCCATCAGCTACAGCCAGTGCCGCGTTGACCGCATTCGCGCTGGTCAGCACAACCCAGTCATAGGCGCCTCGCCTCCAGCGCTCGACCGCCGCGCGCAACTCGGGAGTATCGACGGGCTCAATCTCAATCAGCGGGTAGACAATTGGCTCACCGCCGCGATCACGCACCTGGGCCGCGACGCGATCACCCCAGGGTCCACCGCGCAGGATCAACACCCGTGCGCCACGAAGCGATGCGTCCGCGAGCAACCGCTCTGCCGTCTCAGTCATCAATCGGCGCTACCTGTTGCCCTGACGCGCGAGCACCGCCCCGAGATCGGTCAGCTCGGCCGCGCCCCGACTCAGCAGTTCACCGGCGACATCACGACCCAGCTGCAGCGCAAGCGCCTCCCCTGCCGTGCCGTTCCCGAGGGCCGTCGACTGCACGACCTCCAAGTGCTCGGTGCCGTCAGTGCGGTACACGATCGCACGAAGCTGCAGCGTGCCACCCGCGATGTGCGCCGTTGCGCCGATCGGCGCCGCGCACCCCGCCTCGAGTGTTGTGAGCACTGACCGTTCGGCCAGCGCCGTGAGGCGCGACGCCGGATGCTCGAGGGCGCGTAGTGCCGCCGCAACGAGCGGCTCGGTGAGGTCTGAGATCCCGGGCCTCGCACCCACGCCTCGCACCTCAACCGCGAGTGCACCCTGCGCGGGGGCGGTTGGTACCCGCGCCAGGTCGAAGCGCTCGGTGATCACGTCTGAGCTGTCAGCACGATCAAGCCCGGCCGCCGCGAGCACAACCGCGTCGAGCGAGTCACCAACAAAGCTGAGCCGCGTGTCGATGTTGCCGCGAATGTCTTCGACCTGCAGGTCGGGACGCACCGCCAGCACCTGCGCCGCCCGCCTGGGCGAGCCGGTGCCAACACGAGCCCCCGCGGGCAGCTCACGCAGGCTTAGCCCGTCGCGCGCGCAGAGTGCATCGCGCGGATCGGCGCGCTCGGGCACCGCGCCAACCACGATGCCCTCGCAGGGCCCGGTCGGCAGATCCTTAAACGAGTGCACTGCGAGGTCACATCGGTTGTCGAGCAGCGCGTCACGCAACGCGCTCACAAACACACCCGTACCGCCGAGCTGCGCGAGCGGGGCCCGCGACACATCACCCTTTGTGGTCACCGTTACGAGGGCCACATCGGCGCCCGTTTCACGTGCAACCTTTTTCGCGACCTGCGTCGTCTGGGCGATCGCGAGGCGACTGCGGCGGGTACCAATACGAATCAAACCGCGCTGCGGAGACAGGTAAGTGTCTCCGCGCACACCAAGCCTGGAGTCGGGATGCTCCCCCGGCGCGAACACACGCCCGGTCACGGCGCGATCCCCGCAGCCGCCGGCTTGAACCCGGCCCGCACGTTCTCGCAGCACCCGGGTCGGCACACATCGAACCACGGCCCGAGCTTCGTCATGGCTGGCCGCTCACTCGCGGGAGTGCCGTCACGGCGCTCAAGCACCAGGTCAACAAGACCACGCACGTAGGCTTGGTGCTTGCCCGGGGTCGGCACGCGCACGGCGGCGAGCCCGTGCTCGCGGCAGGTCTCGAGGGCCTCGGTGTCGAGATCCCACAGCACCTCCATGTGGTCGCTCACAAATCCGATCGGCACGATCACCACCGCCCGCACACCCTCGGCTGGCAGCAGCGCGATGGCGTCGTTGATGTCGGGATCGAGCCACGGCTGCGACGGCGGGCCACTGCGCGATTGGTACACCAGATCCCACGCGGCTCCCTCGCCCGCCGCGTGCGCGACGACCTCACTGACCGCGAGGTGCTGAGCGGCGTACGCGCCACCGGGGCCGTAATCACGGTCGCGGGCGCCCGAGCGCTCAGCATCCGCTGTCGGGATGGAGTGGGTGGCGAAGAGGATCCGCACCTCGCGCGCAACATCAAGGTCGGGCAGTTGCTCGCGCAGCTGCTGGATCCCCGCCCGAACACCCTCGATAAACGGCTCAACGAACCCGGGGTGATCGAAAAACGGGCGCACCTTATCGATCGTCATACTGCCGACAAGGTCGGCATTCTCAAGCGACTCGGCAAAGTTTTCGCGGTACTGCCTGCACGACGAGAACGACGAGTAGGCGCTCGTCGCGATCGCGATGACGCGCTTGTGGCCTTGCTCGTGGGCATCCTTCAGCACGTCGGTGATGTACGGGTCCCAGTTCCTGTTGCCCCAGAGCACCGGCAGATCGATGCCGCGCGAGGCGAGTTCAACCTCGAGGGCAGCCTTCAGCTCGCGGTTCTGATCATTGATGGGGCTCACGCCGCCGAAGTGACGATAGTGGTGCGCGACCTCTTCAAGGCGCTCATCGGGGATGCCGCGGCCGCGCGTCACGTTTCGCAGAAACGGGATCACGTCGTCTTGGCCCTCGGGCCCGCCGAAGCCAGCAAGCAAAATCGCGTCGTAGGCTGTGGGGGTCTCAACGTGTTCGGGTCCGGATCGCGCAGCCTCACTCGCGTGGGGAACGGTTACCTGGGCGGTGGCAACCCCGTAGTCTGCCTCGCGTGTGCTCATCGTACGACCTCCAGAATCTCTGCCGCCTCAATACGGCGGCCCGTGTAGAACGGCGTCTCCTCGCGCATGTGTCGACGCGCTTCGGTCGCGCGCAGATCCCGCATCATGTCGACCAGCTCGGTGAGCTCGTCGGACTCCATCGGCAGCAGCCACTCGTAGTCGCCGAGAGCGAACGCCGACACGGTGTTCGCAACCACGCCGCGGTGCGCCGCACCAACCCGGCCGTGGTGGGCGAGCATCGCGCTGCGCTCCTCGGTCGGCAGCAGGTACCACTCGGTGCTGCGCACGAAGGGGTAGAGGCACAGCCACTCGCGGGCGCGCTCTCCACGCAAGAATCCAGGCACGTGCGCGCGGTTGAACTCCGCGTCGCGGTGTACACCGAGCGCCTGCCAGGTGGGAAGCAGTCGCTCGAGCGCCGCGGTTCGGCGCAGGCGGCGCAGTTCGGCCTGCAGGCCCTCGGCGGTTGGTCCGTGCAGCCACACCATCAGGTCGGCGTCGGCGCGCAACCCCGACACGTCGTACCAGCCGCGCACCGTGACGCCGTTCGCCTCAACCTCGGCCTGGGCCCGCTGAAGTTCGGCGGTCTCGGCTGCGGGATCAAATCCTGCATTGGCGTTCGCAGTGCGGTGCGGATCCCGCCGGTAAATCGCCCAGAGCGCATACCCCTGCGGGGTGGCTGTCTCAGTGCTCGGCTCACTCGTGTGACCGGTGCTCATGTGTGACTCCTTCGTGTGGCTGGCGTGTGGACGTGTGGTTCAGGGGTGGCTCGGTTGCGCTGGTGCCACCGTCGCGAGCAGCGCCCGTGCTGAGGCGCGAGCGGAGGGAATGACCGCAGCAAAGCCGGTGCCGGCAACCCACTCACCCGTTGCGAAGATGCCCCGAGGCAGGGACGGACCAAGACCTTGCTCGGCTGCACCGATCGGCTCGTCGGCGGCCCGCTGCGGAGTCGCGGACGGACGCGAACCAGCACGAGGGATCTCGTGGGTCTGCCTCGCCATGCCCTTGAGCGCCGCTTCGGGTAGGTCGATGCCCAGGATCGCGCCCGCATCGGCGAGGGCCAAGCGCTCGACTGCCGGGTCGGGCATCTGCAGGGTCACCGCATCGGCACCGTGTTCGCCGTACGAGAGCCGCAGCAGGTGGGTGTTCATTGGCAACTGCTCGGCCAGCCAGGCCCACTTGATATTGGCGTGGGTGAGCGCCTTCGCCGCGATAGGAGGGGTCGCGTGCCGCGCGTCTTCCGCCACGAGCGCGCCCGTGCCGCGGGGTGCCGCGTTAAGGCGCTCATCTTCAACGAGGATCGCAATGACCTCGACCCAGGTGGACGAGTCAGCGGGCCCAGCAGTGGTCCCGCCCACGCGCTCGCCCTTGCGCGCTTCCGCGTTCGAGACTTCATCAGACATGACGAATTCATCAGATGAACTTGCCGCCCGCTTCGAAGGTTCCGCAGCGTGACCGCGGTCCGAGGTAATCACCGGCAGGATCCCCGGCACCGTCACCAGCACCGCGTCAACCGCGTGCACCCGCCCGCCGTCGACCACCACCTCAAACCCTCGGGTGAACTGGTGCGGCGCGGCATCCACCGAATCGCCATCGGGTTCGAACAAAGCCCCCTTGGGCGCCCGCACAGCCGCGACCTCGGTCTCCCGGTAGATCCGCGCACCAAGGCGCTCAAGCTCCTGCTCCAGGTAGGCAACGACACTGTGCACACCACCACGCACCCCAGCCACAGCGGCCCCCGAGGCTCGCGCACTGCCGCGCTGCTTTTGGGCCGCCGCGCGCAAGGAGCCGCGTTCGACGTAGGTCTGAGCCAATCCGGGCACGGCAGAGATCGGTAGCGCACTGGGATTCGCGGAGTAAATGCCCCGCACCACCGGCGCGACTAGACGATCAAGCGTTCGGCGCCCAAGCCGCGCGCGCACGACACCGCCGAGTGACGACTCGCGCTTGCCGATACTCCGCGGCAACCACGGCTCGATCGTGCAGCGCAGGGCTCCCTGCACACCAATGACACGTCGGGCCTCAGCGCCCCACGGCCTTGCTGGAATTCCAATCGCTCCCGCCGGTGGGAGCGGCGCCGCGCGGCCTTTACTCACCACCCAGCTTCGACCCCCGGAGGTGGCGGTGATCCTGCCCGCGAGCCCCAGGTCAGCCAACAGCCGCTCAACCTCGCCGCCGCGCGTCGCGTACGATTCGGGGCCAAGGTCGAAGTGAACCCCACCGAGTTGCCCAGCACACACGCGACCCCCCAAGCGGTCAGCCCGCTCAAAAAGTTGCACCTCGGCGCCGCTGCGGGCGAGTTCCCAGGCGGCAACGAGCCCGGCGATACCTCCGCCAATCACCGCTACCCGCGGGAATCCTCCCCGTGAGCGAGCAGCCTCCGCCGCGGCAACAGACTGGACCACGTCACTCGCCATGGGCCAGTCGTACGATGCGGGTCAGCACCTCTGGATCCGTTTCTGGAGGCACCCCGTGGCCGAGGTTAAGCACGTGAGCCGGTGCGCTTCGCCCCTGCTCGATCACCTCGTTGAGGTGGGCCTCGATCGCGGCCGGCGGCGCGAACAGCAGCGCGGGATCGAGGTTGCCCTGGAGTGGCACTCGATGGCCGAGCCTTGCGCTCGCGTGATCCAGGGGAATACGCCAGTCGATGCCGAGCGCACTCGTGTGAAGTGTGGCGAACTCTTCGAGCAGGTGATCCGCCCCCACCGCAAAGTGAATCGTGGGGATCTGGTGCTGCGTCGCGTCACCCGACGCGGGATCAACCCAGCGCAACTGCTGCACCCGCGCGAGTGTGTGCGCCGAAGACGGTGCGACGTGCTGGGCGTAGTCGTGCGTGCCGAGCGAGCCCGCCCAGGAGTCAAAGAGCTGTGCGGCACTCGCCCCCGCCAGCACCTGCTCCTCAAGAAACACACCGCTGAGCTCGGCGGTCCAGGTGAGCAGGGCGTTCCAGGCAGCGGGATCGGCGCGCATGAGCGTGCGTGCGCGAAGGTGGTCGCGAGAGGGTCCGCCCTCAACAAGATAGGCGGCGAGGGTGAAGGGGGCGCCCGCAAATCCGATAAGCGGGGTGCCGCCGAGCTCTGCCGTTACCAGCTGCACCGCCTCGCGGATGGGCGACATCGCCTCGCGCAGGCGCTCGACGGGGTGCTCGGCCCGCAGCCGCTCAACGTCGGCTGCAGTGCGCACGGGCCGCGCAAACACGGGGCCGCGTCCCGCCACAATGTCGACCTCAACACCCGCCATTTTGAGCGGAATGACGATGTCGCTGAAGAAGATCGCGGCGTCAACTCCGTGGCGACGCACCGGCTGCAGGGTGATCTCGGCGGCCTGTGCGGGATCGAGGCAGGCATCGAGCATCGAGGTTTGCGCACGCAACTCGCGATACTCGGGCAGCGACCTGCCGGCCTGGCGCATGAACCACACGGGAAGCCGACTCGGGCGGGTGCCGCGGAGTGCTTGAACCAGCGGGGCCGCCGCCGTGAGACCGCCGCTGAGGGGGTGCGTGATGGGTAACGTATTCATCAGATGTTGATGCTAGCATGTTCATCTGATGAAGTAGTTCGCAGGAACCGGGTGTATCTTGCCCGCTGCGAACGGCAGAATTGGGCCGTTTTCTCGACCCTCCGCACCCGTTACGATTCGACGAAAGCTGGCCGCGCGACGTGTTAGTTTGCCTCTCTCTTGAGCACCGCAACGTCGACCTCGACTTTTTAGGGACCATCGAACGCCACACCGCGCCCGTGGTTGAGGCCCTCACAGATCCAACGCTCACAGACGGCTCCGTTGTGCTCGCAACCTGCAACCGTTTTGAAGCGTATCTCGACGTCGACTCGCCCGACGCGGTCAATCGGAGCATCAGTCGCATATCGGGAGTTACCGGCATCGAGGAGCGGCGCCTGCGAGATCGCCTGGTGCTCCGCTCGGACCTCGACGCGGTTGAGCACCTGTTCTCGGTTGCCGGTGGCCTCGAATCGGTGGTTGTTGGTGAGGGCGAGATTGCCGGTCAGGTGCGTCGTGCCCTCGAGCAGGCTCGGGATCAGGGCAGCACATCGAGCGAGCTCGAGCGACTGTTTCAGTTTGCGGCACGAACCTCTCGTCAGATCAAGCACCGTACCGGGGTGCAGACTGCCGGGCGTTCGCTGGTTCGGCTCGCGCTCGCCATGGCGCAGAGTCGCATCGGTGACTGGGCCACCACGCGGGTCGTACTGGTTGGCACGGGCATGTACGCCGGTGCAAGCCTTGCTGCGCTTCGCGCACGCGGTGCCACCCGGGTGTCGGTCTACTCCCCCTCGGGGCGAGCCGAGGGCTTCGCGGCGTCGCACGGCATCTCGGCCATCGCGGCGCACGAGCTCGAGGAGGCTCTCGCCGAGGCCGACCTGATCGTCACAACGAGCCTCGCCCAAGAGCCGATCTTGCAGGCGGAACTGCTCTCGCGCACGCAGCGCCCCGCGCGGCGGCCCTTCTGCGAGACCGTGGCGGGGCTGGTGCCTGGCCCGAATTCCGCTGGCCCGAGTTCCACTGGCCCGAAGCGCGGCCGCACGACGACTGCAAAACCGGGGCGCACCGTTCTGCTCAGTGCTGCCCGGCCACGCCTCATCATCGACCTCGGCGTGCCCCGCAATGTTGAGCAAGCAGCCGAGCTGGTGTCTGGCATCGAGCTGCTCGACCTCGACCTGATCGCAAAACACGCCCCTCTCGCCGAGCTGAGCGCCGAGTCCGAGGCACGCGGAATTGTGCGCGACGCGGTCGAGGAGTTCTCTGCAATGCGCGCCGAGAACGACGCGATGCCGGCGCTCGTCGCGCTGCGCAGCCACGTGTACGAGCTGCTCGACGACGAGCTGCAGCGTCTCGCACCCGGTGGGGGTGGCTCAGCAGAGGCGCCCGGTGATCCTGACGGCACCACAGCCGCCGCAAGCAACGAACACGTCGGTGAAGCCGCCAAGGAGCGTGCCGCCATCGAGGCCGCGCTGCGCCACTTCGCTGGCCGCCTGCTACACCGCCCCTCGGTGCGCATCCGCGAGGCAGGCCGCGCAGGCAACGCGCCCGCGGCCCACGCCGCGGTCGACCTGCTCTTCGACGTGCGCGGCTAGCTCGCAGGCCCGGTGTGCTGAGGGGCTGCATGCGTCGAGGGACTGTCCCTCAAGGCCGGTAGTACACCGCGACCGGGTGATCGCCGTGGCGGATCACGTCAACCGGCGTCTCGAAGATTCGCTCGAGCACCTCCGGCACCACAATCTCGTCAGGCGTGCCCGAGGCCACAACACGCCCGTCGGCGAGCGCCACGATCCGATCCGCATACGCAGCCGCAAAGTTCACGTCGTGCACCACCAGCACAATCGTCTTGCCGAGTGCGTCGGCCGCTGCTCGCACCTGCGCCATCATGCCGACCGCGTGCCGCATGTCGAGCCCGGTGAGCGGCTCGTCGAGCAGCACATACTCGGTGTCTTGCGCCAGCACCATCGCCACAAACGCGCGCTGCCGCTGCCCACCCGAGAGCTCGTCGATAAAACGATCCTCCATGCCGGCCAGATCGAGAAAGGCGATGGCCGCGTGGATCGCGCGCCGGTCAGCCTCCGTGATCCGCCCGGCAGAGTGCGGAAACCGACCAAACGTGACCAGCTGCTGCACTGTCAGTCGCGCGGTGAAGTGGTTCTCTTGCTTCAGGATCGACACCACCGTTGCGAGTTCCCGCGACTTGGTCACGCGCACATCGAGACCACCGACGGTGATCCTGCCGCTATCCGGCTCCAGCAGCCGCCCGATGATCGTGAGCAGAGTCGACTTGCCTGCCCCGTTGGGCCCGATCAGGGCGGTCACCCCGCCGCGCTCAAGACTCAAGTCAATCGGCCCGAGAACCTGGCGCCCGGCGTAGTGCTTCGCAACACCGGCGACCTCAATACCCCCGCCAGCAACGGCAGCAACGGCAGCATCAACGACAGCCAAACTCACCTCATCCCCTTTCGCAGCAACACAACAAGAAACAAAACCCCGCCTGCAAACTCAATAATCACCGTGACAAGTCCCGCCGCTGCAAACACGTGCTTCAGCACAAACGTCGCACCCAACAGCGTCGCGAGTCCGATCGTGATGGCGAGCGGGATCGTCTCAGCGTGCGAGTCACCCCGCGCAAACTGGTAGGTGAGCGTCGCCACCAGAAACCCAAAGAAGGTCATCGGCCCCACCATCGTCACCGCGACCGAAACCAGCACGGCAACGAGGATCAGGATCGTGCGCACCTCGCGCTGGTAATTCACGCCGAGCCCAATCGCGACATCTCGGCCGAGCGCAACAACGTCGTAGGTGCGCCGCCGCAGCCACACAAACAGCAGGATCGCGCCAACAATTCCGGCCGCAAACGGCAGGTACTCGGGGTTGCCCTTCCCGATGCTGCCGAACAGCCGCGCGCTCAGCACGTCGAACTCACTCGGGGTGAGCAGCCGCTGCATGAGTGTCGAGACGGACCCAAACCCGATTCCGAGCACCACCCCCACCAGCAAGAGCAGGTGCAGGTTCTGCCGCTTGCCCGAAAACAACCAGCCGTACAGCGC
This sequence comes from Leucobacter viscericola, assembly GCF_011299575.1. NCBI lineage: Bacteria > Bacillati > Actinomycetota > Actinomycetes > Micrococcales > Microbacteriaceae > Leucobacter > Leucobacter viscericola. The sequence goes on along the minus strand of NZ_CP049863.1, from coordinate 2,157,096 downwards.
CGTCGCAAAGAGCACCATGAGTGCACTCTGCGCGAGAATCTTCGGTATTCCCTCGAGGCTCGATGCCGCCGTGCCAAACACAAACACGAGCGCGGTTTGGGTCAGCACGTACAGCGCATCAAAACCGAGAATCGAGGGCGTCAGAATCCGGTTATTCGTCGCCGTGTGAAACAGCACGGTGGCGAGCGCCTGGCTCGCCGCAACAAACACGATCGTGGCGAGGGCGGTCAGTCGCGATTGCACGATGATCCAGTAACCAGCGCTGCCAAGCGGCGCGGGATTGTCGTAACTCAGGATCGCGATCGCAAACACGACGGCAAGCGTCAGCGCCGCGAGGATCGGCCACAGCCGGTGCCAACGAGAATGCCCCGGGGCACCTTCAACACCCGTCGCAGCGACATCCGGAGCCGCAAGCGTGCTGGTCATATCTCCCACTCTCTTCTCACCGAGTTAGGCCCGCTGCTGCCGAAACAGCAGAGCAATAAACACGACTGCGCCGACAAGTCCAAGCACCATCGACACCGGCACCTCAAACGGCCGAATGATCAGGCGCCCGATGATGTCGCACAGTGTGACCAGCGCAATGCCACCGAGCGCCACCCACGGCAGGTTGGCGCGCACATTGTCACCACGAACCATCGACACGATATTCGGCACGACCAGCCCGAGCAGCGGCAAGAACCCGACCACCACAACCGTGACGCCCGCGGCAACCGCCACGAGCGCCGTGCCACTCACGAGGATCGTTTGGTAGTTCACACCGATACTCGTCGCCACGTCTTTACCGAGGCCCGCCACGGTAATGCGATCCGCCAGCACAAACACCAGGATCGTCACGACCGCGACCACCCACAGCACCTCATAGCGGCCGCGAACCACCTGCGTGAAGCTGCCCATAAACCAGGTGCCGAGCATCTGCAGCAGGCTGAACTGCGCGGCAAGAAACGTGGTCGCGGCGCTCACGACCGCCCCCAGCATGATCCCGATGAGCGGCACCACCAGCGTCGAGCGAATCACCACGCGGCTCAGGATCAGCATGAACAGCATCGCCCCGGCGAAGGCAAAGCAACTCGCGACCACCATCTTGCCCACGAGCCCAAGATCCGGCAGCAACAGGGCACTCAGCAGCAACCCAAGCGCCGCCCACTCTGTCGTACCCGAGGTCGTTGCGTCGACAAAGCGGTTCTGCGTGAGCATCTGCATGACGAGCCCGCTCGTGGCGATCGCGGCACCCGCGAGCACGAGCGCGAGCGTTCGCGGCACCCGCGTGATCCACACCAGTTCGGCGCCGAAGTCGTCGGCCGTGATGTCATACACACCGATGGCGAGCGAGGCAACGAGCAATCCGCAGACAACAAGGATCGCGGTCGCGAGCGCCCGCCAGCGGCGCTTCTGACGTGGGGGTTCGATGGTGGTCTGGAGCATCGGGTGAACTAGGCGGCGAACGCCTTCTCTAGCTGGTTGAAGAGATCGGTGTACGACTGGATCCCCTCTTCCAGGTAGAAGTTCGGATCAAGCACCACGATGTGTCCCTCACGCACCGCGGGCACATTCTTCAGCGCTTCCGACTTCGTGATGAGCTCGGTCGCGGGAGCCGATCCTGCCTCCCGGTCAGCCGCGGCAAAGGCCGCGTCACGATCAAGCGCAACGATCCAATCCGGGTTGGAGTCAGCGATCGCCTCTACCGTAATGTCGTCGCCCTGGTGGTTGTCGGTTGCGCCGTCGACCTCAAGGGCGGGCTTCCAGCCCAGCGCGGGGAAGACCGGTCCGAGAGACCGGCCAACCTCGGGCGCAATGTAGCCGATTTTGCCGGCTGAGGTGTTGACAGTCATGACCGAGTCCGTGCCGTTGTAGGCGGCCTTTGCGCCCGCAATGGCCGAGTCGAGTTTGTCATTCAGCGCCTTCGCCTCGTCTTCACGGTCGAAGATCTGGCCGAGGATCTCGGTCTGCCGTTCGAGCTCGGTGAAGGCATCCTTATCTGGACGCGGTGCGATCTCGATGACGGCGGCCTGCGGGTTCTGCTTTTTGATTTCGTCGTAGTAATCGCCAAAGCGGTACCCACCAATGATGAGGTCGGGCTGCGCCGCAACGATCGTCTCGAGATTGGGTTCGCGGTGGTTGCCAACGTCGGCGACCTTCGTGTCGTCGGTGTAACCGGGCCACGCTGAACCCATCACACCCTTGGGGGCCGCGGCCAGCTTGATGTCCCACTCGCTGAGGGTTTCAAAGACGGTGTTGTCGAGAGCGACAACGGTCTTCGGGTTCACCGGCACCTCGACCTCGCCGTGATTGTCGGTGATGGTCACCGTGGCTGTGGATCCCGAGCCATCACTGGATTCTGCCTCGGCTGGGGAATCACCGCTGCACGCTGAGAGCAACAGGGCAGCTCCCAGCGCCAGCACAATCGAGGCCTTGCGGGTAACTGCGGTTTTTGGGCTCGTTGGCCAGCTCACATTAACTCCTTCTTGAATCATCCGATCAAAGTAAGCATATACTTACATTCATCCGATGATTCAAGAAAGTGAGTGTTTCCGTTGAACTACTCTCCCCCGCGGCGGCCTCCCGGCGGCGACTAGATCGGTGGGCACTACCCCCGAATCGCCTCCGCTGGCGACGCATTTGCGGCCACTAGGGCCGGATAAATCGATGAGACGACACCCGACAATGCCCCGGCGGCCAAACCCACCCCCAGAATTCCTGCCTCCAACACGGGGGTCCAGCCGTGCAGCGCACACACGAGTAAGACGCCCGCCACACCTACGGCACAGCCGGCTATTCCCCCGGCAACACCGATGGTCAAGCCCTCAAACGTGAACATTCGCCAGGTGACCATGCGACTCGCCCCGATCGCTCTTCGAAGTGCGATCTCCGCAGCACGCGACTGCACTGAAAGGTACATCGCGGTTGCTGAACTCAACGACGCGAGAACAAGCAACACCAACGACATCACCGATACGAGGGCTCCGAGGTCCGTGGATACTCCGATGCTGAGATTTCGCAGGTCTGCCACGGTAGAAATCTTGGTCGTTGCGGGCCTAGCCGGATCAATCGCAAGCGGCGCTGCCTCCGCGATGGGGCGGGAAAACCTGCCTCTGTTCGCACCACCAGTGAGCGCTCACTCGTCTCAAGGCCTTCTCCCGCGGTGCGTGACAACACAACGGCATTCGAAAGTCGCGAGTCTCTTCCGGGGTTCTGGATAACACCCACAACATCGATTTCGCGATTATTTACCCAGAGTGACTCGATGGCTTCGCTCACATTAGATGTGCCATTTGGATCAGCTGGAGTGCGCATCCCCAAAGACTCGGCGGCTTCCGCGCCCACCACGGCAACCGCACCCTCCCACGTATTGCTGAGGAGCCCCTCTGCCCCATCGGGCGCGACGGCGCAGTTCAGCAGGCGCAGCAGGCTGGCATCCGCAACAACAACGCTGCCCTCGAACGATACTTCCTTGGGAATGGTGCCCGGCTGAAGAGTGGACACCCGCGCTGCCCCTTTGACAACTGGCGCGCGCAAGCCAACCTCTTGTACACCCTCGAGCGCCTTCAATAGAGCTGCGACCCCGGAAGGATCTGTTTCGTCGTATTCCGAGCTACTCAGCGGAATGAGGCGGTCCGGGTGCACCACGACCTCGTCAAGGCTTGCTTTCGTAAGACGATCAGCAACCTGATGCGCAGCACTCTGGCTTATCCCAAGCGCCGCAACGAGACCACCGGAACCAAGAAGAAATGCGAAGAGTAACAGCAGGCTTCTCGCTGGCCGACCCACGTGCCCAGAGATAGCCTCCCCCATCTCATCGAGCAGCTTCCTTCGAAACACCGCGTCCACCTGCAAACCTCGGATCCAACTCGCGAGACTCCGAACCCGCTGCATCGCAGACCGAGAACTTTTCGCGGGCCCTGCGACGAATTCCGCGCCGGGTTCGGCGGGAGTTCCGCTTCCGTCGTCAAGAACCCCGTCAACCAGATGAATCTGGTGTCCGGCCGCCTCTGCCACCAGGGGGTCGTGTGTGATAACGACGACCGTCATACCCGCACGGTTCAGTTCCTGCAGATACGCAATGATGTTCTTTGAGTTCTCGGTATCAAGCGCTCCCGTCGGTTCGTCAGCAAGCAGCAAGCGCGGCTCCGTTGCGATCGCCCGCGAGATCGCAACCCGCTGTCGTTCACCTCCCGATAGGTTTTTTGCCAGTTCGTTGCGACGCTCAAGCATGTTCACGCGCTCGAGTGCACTCTGCACCCGTGTCACACGATCCGAAATCGTGGCGCCCTGAATCGCCAAGCCAAGTGCCGCATTTTCCGCCGTGGTGCTGTGCAGCAGCATATGCGAAGCCTGGAACACGAAGCCGATATCTCGCGACCTGGCTTCGTTGCGTTCCCGCTCGGTCATCTCATCAACGTTGCGCCCGTTCAACACATAGGATCCTGAAGTTGCTAGATCGAGCAGACCGAGAATGTTGAGAAGCGTCGACTTACCCGCACCCGACGGGCCAACAATTGCAACGAACTCCCCCTCGCGAACCGTGAGGGTCACTGCGCGAAGCGCATGAGTTAGCGAAGCCCCTGTACCAAAGCGGCGTGCGACATGATCCAGGCGAAGAACAATATCACCGGGCGGTGTACTCCGTTCTGCATGACTCATTGAGAAGCCAACTTGGAGACCAGCACCTCTGCACCAACCTCAAGTTCGTCTGTCTTGAGGCTCACCCAGCCCGCAGCCTGTTTTGTCGGCGTCACAGAGATTCGTAGAAACCCTCGCTCGCTCTCAGCAGTGACCTGCTCGGAGCCACCAGCTGCTGAGCGTTTGTCCGCCTTCTCCGCGCTAGCCGCCTTGTTCTCAGACGTCGGCACCAGAACGTAGGTTTTACCCCGGTCTTGTCGAAGCGCCGTGAGCGGCACTGCGAGGCTCTCGGCCGCGGTGTCGAGGCTCACAAGCAGCGCCGTGGCCCCCTTAAGGCTGTCGGACGTCACTCCCTCGGGTAACGGCAGAACGACTTCTCGAGTCACCTTTCCGGATTCCTTGTTCGTCACGGCGTCTCCGCGGGAGTGCACTGCGGCCCGTAGCGGCTGAGCCGAGTCGATCTGCACACCAACCGCGACACCGGGGGCAAGCGCCTCGGCCTCGGGCACGGTTAACTCCGTTTTTAACACGGCTGGTTTGTCTTCAAAGGCCATGAAAGGTGTGTCGCCGTTCAGTTTTTCACCGACCTGCGCGACGGAGACAACGGTCATTGTCGGCTTCGGTAGACGAAGCAGCTCTCGCCAATTCACTCCGCGCACCCCATCGCCAACAAAGGGGAGTTGATAACCCTGTTCCTGGTACAAACGCGCCATGGCGTTGAGTGTGCCTGATCCCATCTCGCCCGAGTCGTCAACACCGTAGTACCCGAGCCCGATCAGCATTCGCTGCAGCCCAGCAACATCCTCTCCGCGGGTGCCCACAACCAGATTGCGAAAGAGCGGCACCTCACCGGGAATCGCAATAACGGGTCGGTTCGACACTTCGCCAATAACCTGCCCAGTGCTCACCACACTGCCCGGGCTCCGCAGAACCGCGCTCACAACGGCGGCGTCAATATCGGGAACATACGGTTTTGGCAGAGAGGGCCTATCTTGCCCGGCCTCCGCCTCGGCCGCGGCCCCAGTGTTGTCGACCGACGCATTCGCCGCAGCGGGCGCCGCCGCAGCGACGCTTTCCGCCTGTTTTGACGCCTCAAGCACAAACGCTTTATAGGTCGTTCCGGCGACAAATGTGAGCGGTGCACGCAGTTGCTCAGCAACGACTCTCTTCTCGATTTTCGCAAACACCGGCACGCTACGTTCTGCCGTTTCGAGCGCGTCTCGCTGCGGTGAATGCACAAGAGTGCCACCCCAGAATGCGGCGGCAATGCAAACCCCAACTACCGCGAGAAACGATACGAGCCGAGCCGGCTGGCGAATCCGTCGGAGCTTTACTCCTCCATCGACCATAACCTGCTAGCTTCCGCCCTCAATCATCCGATCCAGCTCGGCCTCATGAGTTTGCTTCTGCTTCAGCAGTTCTCCGAGCTGCGCCTCTTGCTTATCGATATACGCAGCCTGGTAACGCGCATACAGGTCGAAGAGTTTCTGCACTGCACCACTGCTCACCTGGCACTCAGCAAACACCGTCGCAGCCTTGATCTGCGCTGCTGGATCCTGCTCGTAATAGCTCTCCGCGAGATAGCCATCGTCTTCGAGAACGATCCCCTTCTTCTTCACGCATTCCGATCGCTTGTTGATAGCGGCTTTTGCCTCGGGGTGCGCAAGGGTCAAGTCGTAAGACATGACTTCGATGTCGCTGTCGACATGGGGACTCTCGAGAAATTCAGCCGTGTTCTGCGCGCGAGCTTTCGCCTCATCCATGCACGCAGAAGCCGCTTCTTCAATTGCGGGCTCAGCCTGGCTTGGCATTACTTTCGGGATGCCACTGTTGGAGGGTGCCTCCAAGCCATACTGCTGGGCTAGCGGCACACTCCATTCGCCAAAGAGTTGATTCTCGGGCTTCTCGACAGCGCTCCAGTCAATGTTTGAGAGGTAGGTGAATCCATGTTTGGCAACGCAGCGCTCGACATATGCAAAGTCTGCATGGGTGGCCTTTGCGAAGAATTCGTCGTCGCCATTGACTAGATAGGGATCGAGTGGAAGGGACGCCGTCCCGCGCTCGAAGTCGAGCTCTGCGGTGACATTGGAGTACGCCTCAATCGAAACGCTGTCTTCCACCCGAGGGCCATCCCCAGGCGAGGTGTCTTCGACGCTTGTACTGCAGCCATTGAGCAATACAACGAATCCAATTGCAGTGCCAATCGCTGCCGGCACCTTCGCTTTCGCGGTCTTACTTGTCTTTTGTTTCAAGTTCATGTTTGAGTGATGTTCCTCAAATCGTGCGCCCCGACTCGTTCGGTGGTCGCGGTGAGAGCGGAAAGGACCGCTCCGGTATCAAAGCGCCTGATTGCACACTCGATTAGAGTTCAACCCGTAGCCATAGATGCCGGAGCGGATCCCAAGAAGAGCAAGAACTACTTCATGCTGCTGATCTCTTTGTCCCAGTTCCTGGTTTTTGTCATCCACCAACCACGGAGGTCGGGTGATCCGACCCTAAACCTCAGTTTCGGGCCCTTATGATTCCGGTCTCGGTACACGTCGGTGTACACCGCTGGGGCGCTCACCTTCAATGAACTCGTGACGTCTTCCCACCCCGCTGGCTTCAGATTCTTAGACCCGTTGTCCGAGAAGGCTTTACAACCTGAGTAGTTATACCCCGCACACAGCGTAATTGCTGCTTGTGCCGGACTCGCCACGCAGACGGCTCCCCCAATAACGAGGGCGACGGCAAGTGCGGTACTCGTGAGCGTTTTCTTCAATAGATATCGTTCCTAGCGATTTCGAAAAGCGATTTTGAAGTAAGATCGCGAATTTAATGTACACGTTTTTTGGACTCAGTACAAATAACGAAATTGCGGACCGCAAATCCGTTGAGGCGCGGCGAGTGAGTGCAGAAAACGCCAAGGATTTTTCCCGCTTGGAATGTCGGTGTCGTTTTTTGGGAGTCGGTTGGGTGGTGGAGTGGCGCGAGAGTAGCGTCGCGCTTGAAGCCCCCACCTTCACCCCCGGCACTCTTGGCGCTAAGGGTTGGTTTGAACTTATTTCGAAGGAGAAAAAGTGAAAGCTGGAATGAATGTGACGGATATACCCGTCACCAAGCAGTACTTCCTTGAAATCGCAGATCAAATGCGTGCACAGCCTATTGTCTCCTATTCATTGAGCGGGTTGGGTCCGGGGGTGTACGTAGAGTTTCCTCTCAATGGAGAGCAGCACCATGCTTGGGTTGGGTATTGGAGCTCAAGCAAGAGCCCGCTTTTGGGCTCTGCTGATGTCATCGTGGCTACTGCCCCTGCAGAAGAAATAGATAACCTGCTTTGGCGACTTCATCTTGGTGACCGTGATTCCTGGATGCCGGTTCAGGGGGCGATCGTTTTAGAAGGCTCTCAGGGTGATTCAGACATGAGGCTCTGGGCTGTGGACTCAGACACGGTTGCAGCGACAGCGCTGGATGATGAAACCGTGATCGTGGTGGTTTCTCGGGGTGGAGAAACTTTGTTGCAGGAACGTCGGGTGACATCAATCAACGACCCAGAGCCATTCATCGCGCAATGGGCTTCGAGGGCCATACAAGGATTGGAACAACAACCAAGAAAATGAGTGAAAAGATTAAGGAATTGTGGCGTTAACGTTCGTTTCCTAAGTCATGGTGGAAATCCAGTGCCACACCCCTGTCGCTCAAGTAACGGACGACCCCCAGCCGTGCGCGAGATACTCGAGGCATGGAACCCAGGTGGATTCGCGGCCGCTACGATGCAGCGGCAGCTGCAGTCGCGTTGCGATCCGCGCCGGTCAACGTCAGCCCCGATGGAGAATGCTGGATAGAAATCCAGGTTGGCGAGCTGGATATCGAAGTCTGGTTTCCCCACGAACCCGGCAGTTCTGAAGCTCCGTCACTTGACACCGCAGCTTCGGTGATTGCACAGCTGACCGCATTTGATGACGTTATTCAGGCCGAACTAGAAGAAGCATCGAGGGTAAGCGTTCACGAGGCCAAGAACTTCATGTTCGACCTCTCAACAATCGTTATGAATAACGACCGAGAGATCACGCTCAGCTACATAGGCTCTGAGGTCAATTCGGAGTTCGACGTGCGATTTGAACACCGTGACGGAGCCTGGCACCGCGTCTGAGCTCGCCAGCCAATCCATCGCATGGGGTTGAGAGTGCCGTGGGCCGCACTTTTCGACTACGAGTGTGGATAAACATTGGCAAACCTTTAGGAATCACCTCCGCAGCCCGTAGACGAGCGTAGAAAATCCAATAGTTAGATTACTTTTTGGTAAATATTTCATGGGGTAACCCCCTTGAAATTATGCAAAACCTTTCAAAACGCAAGATAAGTGCCACGATCGTCGCGTAAAAACGCCATATTTCGACTTATTGCATATACACCAAGAGAGTTGACTTATTCAAGGGGTTTTAGGGCCTTACGCAAAATCACCTCCAGGATTTACGCTTACCCCACGGCACCACTTGCGTGGTGCCATTGGGGGATGTAAATAGGGGAGGGGCGCAACATGCGTTTTTCAGAGGACACAAATCCGCGGTGGCAACGCCGAACATCATCGTCTGGCAGACGCAAGAGCCCCCCGGGGGGTGAATCAAGGAGACTCTGTAGTCCTAAAACTATTGCGGCTCTTATTCTTACTCCGGCACTTGCATTTGGGCTGACGTTCACCGATATGGGTGGAGTGCTCGCCGCGCAGGCCGTCGACGAGAGCATGACAACAGTCCCTGTTGACAGCAACACCGCGGCAGCGAAGACCGCGCAAGATCAGACCACACCTCCTGAGGCAACGACGCCCGCGGAGACGACACCCGCAGCAGACCCTGCAGATACTCCAAAGGTGGAGACGCCCGCACCTACAGATCCCGTGACTCCCACCGACCCGGGCACGGATCCAAACGCTGAACCAACTCCAGACCCAACGCCTGAGCCAACTCCAGAGCCGGAGCCAGAGCCAAAGGATCAGCCGAAGACCAGCAAACTTACCGCGAAGGCGACGAACGACGCAGTCATTACGCCACTCTCGGTTCCAGCTGCAACTCCAAACACCTCGGTCATCACCGTGAAGGTGGGCGGCGACCGCAGCACACTCACCAGCATTGCACCACTCGCTGGTGTGACGCTTCGTCTGTATAACGGTGGCTCAGGCGGACCCGATGCCACTCCGCGCACCGATTCCTGGGCAACCTGTGTTTCTGATGCCGACGGTGACTGCAGCTTCACCGTCCCGAACACCCAGAATCCCGCACCCGGCGTTCCTGCCGGCGCAAACCGCGACCTGCGGTTCTGGATCAAGCAGTCGGGCGCGCCCAGCGGCTACTTCATGAACAGCACGCTCGCTACGGGATCAAGCCCCACTAGCTCGGCCTACCAGTTCCGCACTGGTGACCAGCTTCGTGGTGGCACCACCTACACCTCGACCGTTGACTTCATGATCGCTTCGGGATCAACGAACAACTCGGCATCGGGTGGTATCTGGCAGAACTCGCGCAACAACCCAGCGTTCCCGCAGCAGTGTGGTTTGAGCGTTGCGCTGATCATGGACCTCTCGGGTTCGGTTTCGCCGTACGTATCTCAGCTGCGCACCGCAGCAAAGGGGTTCGTCGACGCTCTCACCGGCACACCGAGTGAGGTCGCGCTGTACACCTTCGCAAACGTCGCACCTGCTCCGACGGGCGCTAACCTCACCACAACGGCGGTTTCAACCTCGGCGGGTGCCACGACGGTGAAGAACCGTATCGACACTTACACGGCCGGCGGCACCACCAACTGGGACCGCGGCATCTTCCAGGCCGTGGGTAGCCCGACCATGTACGACGTTGCGATCGTCATCACCGACGGTAACCCGACGGTGTACGCGGGCGCAGAGGGTCCCGGTGACCGCACTCGTTTCCGCGAAGTGGAGAACGGTATCTTCTCGGCTAACGCCCTGAAGGCGCAGGGAACCAAGGTCATCGCCTTCGGCGTCGGCGACGGTGTCGGCGGCTCGCCCGACAACCTACGTGCCATCTCGGGTCCCACTGTAAACAGTGACTACTACCAAACTGATGACTACGCGACAGCCGGAGCCACGCTCCGACAGCTCGCCCTCGGCAACTGTGCGGGATCCGTCTCGGTCGTCAAGCAGGTCGTACCATCGGGCAACACCGGTGAGAACATCACCGGCGCAACACCGGAGGCCGGCTGGAACTTCACCGCAACCACCACAACACCGGGTGTCACTCCGGTATCGCAGAGCGGCGCAACCGACGGCACCGGCGCGGTCAACTTCCCGCTGAGCTACTCGGGTGGTACCACCACTGGCACAGTGAAACTTGCTGAGTCGCAGCAGCCCGGCTACACCCTCGTTACACAGAGCGGTAAACGGGCGGTGTGTACCAACATCGCGACCGGGGCAGGAGTGACCGTCACAAACGATGGGGTCGATCCGAACGCCTTTAGCGTTGACGCTCCCGCGACGGCCGCCATCAGCTGTCGTGTGTACAACCGGGCGCCGCAGCCTCTCGCGAGCCTCGTGGTCGACAAGACCTGGGTCGTCAACGGCGTCACCTACGCCGATGGCAACCAGCCGATCGGCATCGATGCTCAGCTGAAGCTGGCTGGCACAAACCAGGCGTGGGGATCCCCGCGTACCGGTCTTGTCGTCGGAAGTAACGTGGCGATCTCAGAGACCACGACGTTCACCGGTCGCGATCTGTGTACGCTGACAGACTCGAAGGTCACAAAACAGAACGGCACAACGGTCTCGCTGGCACTGCCCTACAACGCGACGATCGCGGCAACAAACGAGTACATGATCACGAATACGGTGACCTGTAATTCAGAGTTGACGCTGGTCAAGCAGGTGCAGGGTGGCAACGCCGATCCCACAAGCTGGACGCTCGATGCGGTCGCACCAGGTGGGGCGCTGCCAGGACCAAATGGTGCTTCGGGATCACCGGGCGCAACCGCTCTGGTCACACCCAACACCTCCTACCCGCTCGCTGAGTCGGGTGGCAGCCCGCTCTACACCCAGAGCATCATCACGGGCGGTAATCCACAGCCGCCGTCTACCGGCAGCTGGAGCTGTGTGCAGATCAACTCGCAGGGCCAGGTTGTTCCCGGCTTCGCGGACGGCATCAACGGCGCGGTTATTGTTCCGCTTGGTTTCAAGGTGCGCTGCACCGCGGTGAACCGCACAGCATCGCTCCACCTGATCAAGCAGGTTGTGAATGATGACGGTGGCAAGAGGGTGCCGGCTGACTGGGATCTGACCGCAACCCCGACCGGAACATTCCCGGCCGGACTCGTGGCTCAGACGGTTGAGGGCAATGTTGACGGCGAAACCATCTCGGTTCGCCCAGGCACCACCTACAACCTCAGCGAGTCAAACCTCGCGGGATACTCGCTCAGCTCGCTCAAGTGCGACACCGGCCCAGGCGGCACCTACGTGGACACCACCTCGGTCGCAGTGAACGCACTCGACACCGTGACGTGTGTGTTCGTCAACGACGACCAGAAAGCCACACTCAGCCTGGTCAAGGTTGTCGACAACGGAACGACCGGCGCAACGACCGAGCCCGCAGCTTGGACGCTGACCGCGGACGGCCCCGACACGGTGACCGGCGCTGGCAACAGCCCAGCTGTTACCAACCAGCAGGTCACCTCGGGTGTCTACGATCTCAGCGAGGCAGACGGCCCGGCCGGCTACACCGCTTCAGACTGGAGCTGCACGGGCGCCGAAACCTCGGATGAGAGTTCGGTGACGCTGACGCCAGGTCAGAACGCGACCTGCACCATCACCAACACGGCCGAAAAGCCGCTGGTGACCCTGCAGAAGCAGGTTGTCAATTCACACGGCGGCAAGCGAGTTGCGGGAGACTTCCACCTCTCAGCGGTACGCGGAGCCACCACAGTGCTCGGCGGGTTCCAAGGAACCCCTGACGTTTCCGAGGTGCCAGTACCGGTCGGCACGTACGACCTGAGTGAGATCAACATCGATCCGCTCGGCTACAAGCTGACCGACCTGTCCTGCGAGAACCGCGGCACTAGCACCGGTACCAGCGTTGACGATCCCAAGGTCACACTCGGGCTCGGCGACAACGTTGTGTGTACATTTGTCAACGCCGATTCACCCGCCACCCTCACGCTGATCAAGGACGTTGATGACAATGACTCCGGCAGCACGAAGGCTCCGGCTGACTGGACACTGACGGCAACGCCAAACAGCATTGCCGGTCAGGATCCCGTAACCGGAAACGGCACGGGCGTGACGGCCGACGGCGGCGTAAAGTCGGTCAGCGTCTTCGCTGGTGACTACACGCTCTCTGAGAGTGGTCCCGCGGGCTTCGACGCCGGCGACTGGGTCTGTGACGGCGGCGCCGTGAATAATGGCGTGGTCACGGTTCTCAACGGTGGCAACGTGGTCTGCACGATCACCAACACCGCGGTCTCACCCAAGCTGACGCTCATCAAGAACGTCGACAACGGCGACACTGACGGCGACGCGGTTCCGAGGGACTGGACGCTCACCGCTCAGGGACCGACACCGACAAGCGGCAAGACTGGTGATCCGAGTATCACTAACGTGCCCCTTCAGGTTGGCGCCTACACCCTCTCAGAAGCAGGGGCCCCAACGGGTTACACCGCGGGATCCTGGACCTGTGACGGCGGTCAGCTGACAGGAAGCACCATCACCCTCGCCGAGGGTGACAACGTGACCTGCCAGATCACCAACACCGCGACCGACTCGGCCTGGACGGTTGAAAAGTCGAGCAGCCCGGCAAGCGGATCCACGGTACTTCCCGGCGGAACGATCACCTACACGGTGACCGCGAAGCACACAGCGGGAGTGGATCCTGACGACATCACCATCACCGACGACCTGTCGGACGTGCTGGATGACGCCACGCTCCAGGGCACGCCGAGTGCCTCGGTCGGCACCGCAACACTCAACGGCACCAACCTCGAGTGGAAGATGGACACGCTCACCAACACGGCCACCGTCACCTACACGGTGAAGGTGAACGACGACGCGTGGGGCGCGACCCTGCACAACGTGGTCACTCCCCCGGAGGGATCAACGTGCGTCGGCGATTGTGAGACCACGCACTACACGCCAAAGTGGCAGCTCTTCAAGACGAGCGACCCGGCTGACGGCAGTGTTGTGGATCCGGGAAGCACCATCACCTACACACTGCACGCGCGCAATACCGGCCAAGCGGTTGTGGCGGGTGGCATCGCGCTCGACGCCCTGGGTGACGTGCTCGACGAGGCCACGCTGGTCGAACCGCTGGATCCGGCGCTCACCTACGACGCAGTCGCAAAGACCCTCAGGTGGAACCTTCCCACCATGCAGGTCGGCGATCCAGAGGTCACCGTGAGCTACAAAGTCACAGTGAAGGCAGATGCCTTCGGGCAGTCGATCCTGAACGTCGTGACTCCCGGCCCCGGTGGTGAGTGCCCGATCCCGGAGATCATCCAACCGGACAGTGTCAGAATCCTCGCCGAGGGTGATGATTGCGACACGACCGAGCGGGTTCGCGACGTGAACCTCATGATCGAGAAGTCACACGATCCGATCCCAGAGGTTGCAGTCGACTCCGGCAAGGGCGACAAGATCGATTACAACCTCGTGGTCACCAACAAGGGTAAGGATGCGGCGAGCGCGGTTGTCGTGACAGACACACTGCCAACTGGCCTCACCTACGTTGACGGCACGCTGGAGGCTCCGGACGGCTGGACCGCAGAGATTGTCGACGGTGTCTTCACCGCGACGTTCGAGGGTCCGTTCGATCCAGAAGCAACCGCTGAGTTCGCCTTCGAAGTGAGTGTTGGCAATCTGCCTCGTGCAAACGAGTCGGACCCGTACGCACCGATCGTCAACACCGCGTGTGTTTCCGAGGGTGAAACGGACTCCGACATGGCCGACAACTGCGCATCGGACACCACACCGGTGAAGACGATCGCCGTGGACGCGTCGGCCGTCTGTGTGAAGGACACACCGATCGCGTCGTACTCGGTCACTCCAACCAATCTGCAGACCGTGCCAACGATCTCGCTGATCTGGTGGACAAAGGACGCGTACGACAAGCGCGATCCCTCGATTGACGCAAGCGATACCGCCGCGCTGCTTGCAGACGGTGCCTCGCAGGTCGACCCGATCGAGGCGCCGGTAGGTTGGACAAACGGAACGCCGATCACGGGCCAGATCCTCTGGCCGGGAGCCAAGGTTGACGCCGCTGGCAACCCGATCGCGTGGCCGGGCTGGACGGAGCTGCCTGACGGCACCTGGATCCTCGATCCGAATGCCCCGTTCTACAACCTGCGCGGCGAGGCCGTGATGGAGATCAGGATCAACCCATCCTCGGCAGCAGTGCTCGTCTACCCGCCGGCAACACCGAACTGCGCGGCTCAGCCTCCGCAGAACGATCCGCCGACGCCACCTCCGGGAACGAACCCACCGGGAGGCAACCTGCCTCGCACCGGCGCTGAGGCCAACATGGCCTTCGCCGGAGGGGTCGCGGTTCTCACCCTGCTCGGTTCGCTGGTGGTGCTGACGTACCGCCGCCGCCGGATGCAGCGGGGCGAGATAGGCTAGTTCACTAGCGGGCAAACAAAAGGGGGCGGGCACGCAGGTGCTCGCCCCCTCTTGTGTGTCCACACTTCCACGCTCTGCCAGCCCTGCCCCTCCCTCCTGGCCCCGCTGCCCCCTGCTTGCCCGCCCCCCCTTCCGGTGTAGCCATATTGCTAGTTGGGCGGTGCTGAACTAGCAATATGGCTACACCGGATGGGGGCTGAGCCTCCTCGATCACCCACGCGGCCCCCGCTTTGATTTACGATGTGAACATGGGGAGCAACGTTGACGACCAGTCGCCACCGCGCAGGCGCCTTTCGGTGACCGCGGTCTTCGACCAGTTCTTCTTTGTGTTCGCGGGTGTCGCGGCCGTGTGGCTCGCCTGGCTCATCTTCACCGAGAGTTTCCAGTTCGGCTGGTTCGGGATCCTGTTCTTCATCGCCTTCTGGGTGATGCTCGCGTACCTGGTACTCCCCCGGTTGCACCGGATCCTCACCGCCATCTACGTGCCCGAGTACTTCATCGGGCGTGCCCGCACGAGTGACGGCCTGCTCGGCGACCCGATCAACCTCGCAGTGCTGGGCGACGACGCGCAGCTGCACGCGGCCATGGAGCGAGCGGGGTGGATCCGCGCGGATCCCATCACCCTGCAATCTTCGTGGCGGATCATCACGGCGACCCTCAACAGGCGCAGCTACGATGAGGCACCCGTCAGTCCGCTGTTTTTGTTCGGGCGCGTTCACGATTTTGCGTACCAGCAGGAGGTGGCGGGCAACCCGGCGAAGCGCCACCACGTGCGGTTCTGGCGCACACCCGAGGGATGGCTGCTGCCCGGCGGCACGCGGGTTGACTGGCTTGCCGCAGGCACCTTCGACCGCGCCGTTGGGCTGTCGCTCTTTACGCTGCAGGTGACCCACAAGATTGACGCGAACACCGATGTTGAGCGAGATCACGTCGTGGCGACCGTACTCGCGGGTAATACCGACGTGACCGTGCAGACCCTCGAGAACTTTTCCACCGGCTACCACTCACGCAACGGGGGCGGCGACTCCATCCGCACCGACGGCAACCTGCCCGTTCTCGACGTCAATCGAGTGACGGAGGTGAGCCATGACTGATCGGCACGCAAAACGGTCGGCCATCGAGCCAGCGGCAGAACTGTTTCGGCAGGAGGCCCGACTGCCCAACGACGCGCCTAGGCCCGGACCCATTGTTGGTGGCACCGTCATCGTGTTGCTGCGCGCCGTGGCAGCCGTGCTGTGGTGGATCGGGTTTGTGCGCGAGTGGCCCGGGGTCATCTCCGACACGGAACTCGCTCAAGAGCCAGCTACGGCTCGAATTCTGCTCATCATCTTGCTTGGATTTGGTGCAGTCTGGACCATCTTCTTGGTGCTACTTGCGCGCTGGGTGTGGCGCGGCAGTAACACGGCACGTGTGCTCGTGATGGTGTGGACCACACTGAGCATCACGGTCTCGGCGATCGATTACTTTGTGAACGGCGAAGAGATCACCGTTCGCACAACACTGCTGACCTTGGCGCTCGACATTCTGGTGCTGCTCGCACTCTCAAGTCGCGATGCCAGGGCCTGGGCGAGGCGACTCCCCCGCTAGTGCTGGCTGAGGGCTCCCCCGCTAGTGCCAGTTTTTGTCATCTTCGGGGTGCTGCAGATCCCCGCGTGCCACAATGTCTTCCTGGCTTGGCTTCTTGCCGAGGCCGACCAGTGCAACCATGATGACGGATGCGATAAACGCAATACCGAGGCTAATAGCGGCGAGCAAAATGTCGCGCGTAGCCATGAGCACGATGAGACCGGCGAACACGGCAAGCACGCCAGCGAAGCCGACGAGTTCAAGCGGTCGCAGGCGATCCCGGCGTGACGGGGTCACAGGGTTCTGGGATGCGGGCTCGGGCGTCTGGGTCATCGTGTGCTTTCTACGTACTGCAGTGGGTGGGGTTAGGCCTGGGTGGCCGAAGCTGAGTTGTGAGTGCGCTTTGCGGCCGCGCGGCCGTTGTCAAAGGCTGAAATGCCGAGGAAGACCGCGGCGACAATTGCGTAGGTGCCGAGGAAGCCGAGGATCGCGACCTGGTCTTCTCGAACAAACAGAACAAGCATGGCGAGCAGCACACCGAGTGCGCCGAGCAGCGTCGCGTCTTGGCGAGTGCCGGGGCGAGTTGCCGCCCCGATGAACTCGAGCAGCGCACTCGCGAGGGCCCAAGCGGCAATGACGATGGCGAAGCCGATCGTGGTCGAAACGAACGCAAGCCCAATGGCAGCAGCGAGGCCAATGACGCCAAGCAGCAGAGGAACCGTGTTGCCTGCGGTGGCGCGAATCGAAACCCACTCGATGACGTGCGCGATACCAACGGCGCCCACTGCGACAGCAGCAACCAGCACGTCAAAGCCGAGTTGCTCGTGCAGTGTCGCGGAGAACGCGATGACAATGCCAACGACCGCCAGAACGCCCACCCGCACGAGGCGAACGGAGCGCGGGGGAAGTGGGGTCTGCGAAGGAGTGACAGTTGATGTCTCTGCTGCCATGGCTTCCCTTCCCTCAGACTGCAACTACTCTACCTTGCCGCGCTGTGGCTTAGCCCGTGAGGGCGCCATGCCCTGTGCCGGCTCCCGAACTTGGGGCCAGCACATCTCGGCTTGCGGGATGCGCCACAAGCTCAAACCCCTTGTGGCATATCGCGGAAGCGCGAGTAATGACCCTGGAAGGCCACGGTAACCGTGCCGGTTGGTCCGTTACGCTGCTTGGCCAGAATGAAGTCGGCTTCACCCGCGCGCGGGCTATCCCGATCCCCCACAGCCTCACGATGCAGCAGAATCACCATATCGGCGTCCTGCTCCAGCGAGCCCGATTCACGAAGGTCGCTGATCGCTGGCATCTTGTCGGCGCGCTGCTCTGAGGCACGGTTCAGCTGCGAGAGCGCGATCACCGGCACATCGAGCTCTTTCGAGAGCAGCTTCAGCGCACGCGAGAACTCGGAGACCTCTTGCTGACGACTCTCTGACTTCTTACCGCTGGAAAGCAGCTGCAGGTAGTCAATGACGACCATTCTGAGGCCGTGCTGCTGCTTGAGGCGTCGGCACTTGGCGCGGATCTCAACGAGTGTGAGGTTCGGGCTGTCATCAATGAAGAGCGGCGCCTCTGCGACACGGGCCTGTGTTGCAGCAAGCTTCTGAAAGTCACGGTTGTCGAGCGAGCCCTTACGCAGGGTCTGCATCGGGATGCTCGCCTCAGCCGCGAGCAAGCGCATCGCGATCTCGGCGCGCCCCATTTCGAGCGAGAAGAAGACGGTCGGCGCGTTGGCGTGCACCGAGGCGTTGCGGGCAACGTCCATCGCGAGCGTCGACTTACCCATTGCGGGTCGGGCCGCGATGATGATCATCTGGCCACCCGCAAAACCGTTGGTCATGGCGTCAAGCTCGCTGAAGCCGGTTGGCACGCCGAGCATGCCGCCCTCGGAGCTGTTCGCCTTGTTGATCTCTTCGAGCGCCGCATCGACGGCAAGGTGAAGGGGAACGTAGTCTTCGCCCTGCGCCTCACCGGTAACACCGTAGATCTCTGACTGTGCCACGTTGACAAGGTCGATCGCCTCGCCCTCGCCCGCGTAGCCCATCTGCACGATGCGGGTGCCCGCCTCGACGAGACGGCGAAGCAGCGCTTTCTCCGCAACGATCTCGGCGTAGAAGCTGGCGTTTGCGGCCGTTGGCACGATGCTGGTGACCGAGTGCAGGTACTCGGCTCCCCCGGCACGCTGCAATTCGCCGGTTTTGGTGAGCTCGTCGGTGACCGTAATGACGTCGGTCGGCTCGCCGCGGGAGTACAGCGCGAGAACGGCCTCGTAGATGACCTCGTGCTTTGGCACGTAGAAGTCAACGCCCTTCACCAGACCGGTGACGTCGGCGACCGCGTCCTTGGAAAGCAGCATGCCACCGAGCGCGCTCTGCTCAGCAAGCAGGTCGTAAGGGGGCATCCGCTCATGCCCTCGGTGTTGATCTTCAACGAAGGGATCCGGGATTCCCAAGTGTGCAATTGACACGCGGTCACTCCTCTTCAATGGACGCTGGATCTAAGGTCACGTCCAGTAGATACCAGACCCCAGACATTCACGGTATGGGCACCGTGGGGCAATGCAAAACGATGACTTTTTAGCTTGTGGATAACTATGTGTGTAACTCACTGCTTTGAGCCGGATGTTCTGCACAGGCCTGGGGACAACCTGTGGAGAACGGTAAACTTATGGCTATTTATTAATCGCTGATCAGGGTTTTAGAGTTTCCACAAAATGAAAGTTATTCAAGTCTCAGGTTGACCTTGAGGCTTCAGCGACACGCCAACATGTGGAGAACTTCTCGCTTTTTATTGTCTATGAGTGGGGCTTAGTCGCCCTCTCATTTACCTCGTGTTCACACTACTTTTGATCGACCACGAGGGTCGTTTTGGTCGAGAATTTGGATTCGTGCCGACGGCATTTCCGCCCAACCTGCATCTCAGCGCCGAGCCTGCGGTTAGCAACAGCCGGCTCGGCGGCGAACCGCAGGCTCGGCCGCGAAGTGCAGGCTCGGCCGCGAAGTGCAGGCTCGGCCGCGAAGTGCAGGCTCGGCCGCGAACCGCAAGCTCGGCACTGAAACGTAATCGGTAGCCGGGCGCCACCGAAACCAGCCGACCCGCCACCCAAACACCAACAGACAGCAAAACGGGGGCGCGATCCTCAATGGAATCGTCGCCCCCGTTTGGGCAGATTAAGCCGCGACTAGCGCTGCGAAATAACCTGAAGCGTTACAACCGCGTCAACACCGTCGTGCAGGTGCAGGGTTGCCTTGTACTCGCCGGTCGTCTTGATCGTCGGGAGGGTGACCTTGCGCTTGTCGATCTCACCGAGACCGGCAGCGGAAACAGCCGCAGCAACAGCAGCGGGCTTCACCGAACCGAAGAGACGTCCACCAGTGCCGGTCTTCACCTGCATGCGGATCTTGTTCTCCTGCAGCTTTGCCTTGAGCGCCTGAGCGTCCTCGACCGAAGCGAGCGCGCGAGCATCGCGTGCAGCACGGAGCTGTGCTACCTGAGCCTCGCCACCGCGGGTCCAGTGAATACCGAAGCCCTGGGGCACGAGGTAGTTGCGTGCGTAACCGGTCTTGACGTCAACAACGTCGCCGGCGGATCCGAGGCCCTGGACCTCGTGAGTAAGAATTACCTTAGCCATGTTTCTCTACTCCTCAGCGGCCAGAGCCGGCGTAGGGGAGGAGTGCCATCTCGCGGGCGTTCTTAACGGCCTTCGCGATCAGACGCTGCTCCTGGACGGACACACCGGTGATACGGCGGGCGCGGATCTTTCCACGCTCAGAGATGAACTTGCGCAGAGTTGCGACATCTTTGTAATCGATGACGCCGACGGTCTGCTTCTTAGCGGGTGCGACAACCTTTGCGTTCTTGCCGCGGCCCGGCTTGCGGGCTGCGCCGCTGGACTTGCCTGCCATTTTCTGGACTCTTTTCGTAATGCGTCCCGGCGGTGCCGGGAACATGAAGTTATTTAGAAGGGTTGCTCGTCGTCGAAGCCGCCACCGAAGTTGCCGCCGGCATCGCCCTGGCCTGAGTTGGCCCACGGGCTATCCTGCGGAGCTGCGGCGGGAGCTGCGGGCTGACCCCAGCTGCTCTGACCGGCAGGCTGTGCGCCACCGGCCCCACCGAAGCCACCAACCTGACCACGCGACTGGCCACGAGTGACCTGTGTTGTGGCGAAGCGGAGCGACGGCCCAATCTCTTCGACCTCAAGGTCGAGAGAGGTGCGCTGCTGCCCCTGGTTATCGGTGTAGCTGCGCTGGGTGAGACGACCCTGCACGATGACGCGAGTGCCCTTGGTGAGCGACGCGGCAATGTTGTCGGCATACTCACCGTATGCGCGGCAACCCAGCCACAACGCCTCGCCATCCGACCAGTCACCGGACTGGCGATCACGCACGCGCGGAGTCGAGGCGATACGGAACGTCACCCACGACTTACCGGCCTGCGACACGCGAGGCTCGGGGTCGGCAACAAGGTTACCGACAACAGTGATCAGCGGCTCGCCGGCCATGAGCTAAGCGCTCTGCTTCGCAGCAGCGCGAGCTGCCTTGGCCTGGTCACGCTTGGACTGAGCTGCACGCTGTGCGATCAGCTCGTCAGCGCGGAGCACCTTGGTGCGCAGCACTGCTTCAGACAGGCCCAGCTGACGATCGAGCTCAACCGTTGCTTCGTGCGAAGCGTCGAAGTTCACTACAACGTAGATGCCTTCGGTCTGCTTGTTGATCTCGTAAGCAAGACGGCGCTTGCCCCAGATATCGGTGCTCTTGATTTCGCCACCAGCTTTGGTGATAACACCGAGAAACTTCTCGATGCTGGGAGCGACGGTGCGCTCGTCGATACCGGGATCGAGGATCACCATGAGTTCATACGGATGCATTACTGACCCACCTCCTTCGGACTTCACGGCCACAGGATTTCTGTGGCAGGAGGGTGTTTTTGCATCGTGCCCACACGCTACGCAGATCGCGCGCTATGCAGACAACCTGTCCATACTAGCATCTCGTCGCTGAGGCTGCTCCTTGTGTTCCGTAACGAGCGCCCTAGCCCATCGTGTTGACGATGAGTCCGATGTGGGTGAAGAAGTTCAGTGCACCGAAGAGGAAGAACCCGAGGCCGGAAAGTCCCCACACGATCGCCATCACCCACTGCGTCTTTGTGAACGCTGCCCCGGTCTTAAATCCCCGACTGGCAAACGGAAATAGCAGCGCGCCCACGCCTACAAGCGCAAACAGCCCCGACATGAATGTGGCCTCAATCATTGGGTACTCAGCGAAGGCGCCGGAAATCGGCTCCTCGGGCGGCGCGGCGAAGAGCTGGAAAATAATGCCCGCAAACGCGATGGCAATGAGGCACAGACCCAGGCCGAACACGAGCAGCGAGAGGGGGCGGCTGACCTTGGCGAGATAGGCGGCAGGATCTCCGCTCTCCGTGATCGTGCGACTCCGCTTCCAGAGATAGAAGGCCGCAATGAGAAGGATCACACCAAACCCGAAACTGGGCTCGCCAAAAATGATGTTGTCGAACGGAAAGTACTTTGCGAATGGCCACGTGAGTGTCATGTGCATGCCAGTAATGAACAGGATGAGACCGGGGGCGGCAAAGGCCAGCGACCACGACTCAAGGTGAATGTCTTTTTGGGTGGCGAGCGCACGCCCAAAGTAGACCAGCGTAATGAGGCCGGCACCCGCGGCCAGCGCCATGATGGTGTTGTAAGTCGTCATTTGGGTCCAGTCGATGACCAGACCGCCCGCTTCAAGATGCAACATGGTGTGTTCCTTTCAGCTGCCGCGCCGGCGTTGGCAGGGCAGATCGCACATGTGTATACGCTCGTATACCCAACCTCGACTATACGCTTGTATACATTGAAGTTTCGCTACCTAGACTGGTGCCATGGAAAAAACGTTCGATGAGTTGCGGGGGAGTGCCTCGGTCGGCCGCGAAAAAATGGTTGCCGCTGCCGCCAGCCTGCTCATTGAGCAGGGCCCCGATTCAATTACCCATCGCAAGGTAGCCGAGGCCGCACACGTGCCCCTTGGTTCGGCCAACTACTTTTTTCCAACCAAAAAGCAGCTCTACGCATTTGCGGTGGAGGCTGCAGAGGCGATGCGACTCCAGTCAGCCCAGCAAATGGCCGACTCCCTCGCACCAGCGCCGAGAACCCCGGCCGAAACAGCCAAACTCCTCATTCAGACCTGGTACGCCCCACACGTCGGGCCCGACGTCGTTCGCGCTCGCCTGTACCCCATGATTGACGCCCTCCACGACCCCGAACTCGGCGCCGTCATGGGCAAGTCACGCCCCAAGCTGCTCGCCGTGCTCACCGAGGTACTCGAAAAGTGCGGCTTCGCAAATGCGAAAGACGCCGATCTCGTCGCGCTCGTGTTAGACGGTTCACTGCTCTACGACCGGCACTCCAGCGAGCCCGACACCCTCAAGATCGCTGAACGACAGGTCGCGCGACAGCTCGTTCTGATCACGGCCTCCGCCGTCACTCTGTCCGGCGTGTCAGCCGGTACCGGCACAAAGGCCGGTCAGGATCGCCCGTTTCCATCCGGCTGACGCGCCAGCACCGGCTGACAAGCTAGGTGGTGGGTATTACGGGCTGCAACAGCTGGAACGACTCCACGCGGTCGATGGGCTGGCGCTGGCCACCGACGTGCACGATGTCTTCGCCATCAACAGTGAGCTGAGTGCCGTGCGAGCGCAGCGCAGCGACCTTGCGATCAAACCACGGGGAAATGTCGTGGCGCTCGCGATCCTCGTCGCCAGCATCTGTTGGTTCAGGATCGGCCGCAGCCTCTTCAGAAACAATTGCCCAGAAGGGGATCCCGAGCCCCTGCGCGACAGCACGCCCCAGGCGGTGCGCGAGAACGTGGTCTGGGTGGCCATAGCCCCCGTCGTCGGCGTAGCTGACGATCGCGCCTGCTCCTGCGGTGTACGCGGCAGCTAAGAGGTCGTTCAACGCCTCAATCGCTGGCACCTGAGTCAGCGCATCGGGGCGCGCACTGGGGGAGGCGGTTGCGCGGCCGTCCGCGCCCCACTCCATGCCCGAGTCCTCGTAGATCGTTGGTGGGAGCTCATCGGCGCGCGCCGGGGGCACCCCCAAAAACACGTGGCGCTCCACACCGAGCATGGCGAGCGCCGCGGCGAGCTCAGCCTGGCGGTGCGGCGCAAGACCGTCAGTGCCCTGTAGCTGCGCGAATGGCCCAGGGGTCACCTCACCCTGCTCACCACGCGTGAGCGTGACCAGCAGCGGCTCCTGGCCCGCCTCAGTGAGGCCCGCGAGCGTGCCTCCGGTTGTAATCGTCTCGTCGTCGGGGTGCGCGTGCACAAACATCACGCGCGGCACACCGTGAAACCAGGCTCGAGGATCCTGCGCCATTAGTTGTCTCCCTGCTCTGCAAACCAGGCACGCAGCCGCTCTTCGGCGGCCTCCTCGCCAATCGGACCCTCATCAAGACGCACCTCAAGCAGGTACTTGTAGGCGCGGCCGACCAGTGGCCCCGGCGGAATCTGCAGCAGTTCCATAATCTGTGCACCGTCGAGCTCTGGCCGCACTGCCGCGAGTTCTTCGGCTTCAGAAAGCTCCGCGATCCTCTGCTCGATGTCGTCGTAGGCATGCTCAAGGCGCTCAGCCTTGCGCTTGTTGCGCGTGGTCACGTCAGCGCGCGTCAAGATGTGCAGCTGCTCGAGCTCGCCACCCGCGTCGCGCACGTAGCGGCGCACGGCCGAGTCGCTCCACTGCTGGTCGCTGTATCCGAAAAACCGCAGGTGCAACTCAATGAGCCGCGCGACCCGCTTGACCGCGTCGTTGTCGAAGCGCAGTTCGCGCAGCCGTTTCTTCGCGAGCTTGGCTCCCACGACGTCGTGGTGGTGGAAGGTCACGCCGCCGGCCTCGAAGCGCCTGGTCGCGGGTTTGCCAATGTCGTGCAGCAGCGCGGCAAGCCGCAGCACGATGTCGGCCTCCGTCGTTTCGGGATCGCGGCGCACAAGCTCCATCTCGATCGCCTGGCGCAGCACGGTCAGGCTGTGCTCGTACACGTCTTTGTGGCGACCGTGGTCGTCTTGTGTGGTGAGCAGTTCGGTGAGCTCGGGCAAAAAGCGGTCGGCGAGCCCGGTGTCAACGAGCAACCGGATGCCGGGCACGGGGTCGTCGGTACTGAGCAGCTTCACGAACTCGTCGCGGATCCGCTCGGCCGAAATGATGTCGAGCCGCTCGGCAAACTCGACCATGGCGCCCTGCGTGTCGGGTGCCACCTCAAAACCAAGCTGCACGGCAAAGCGCGCCGCGCGCATCATGCGCAGCGGGTCATCGGTGAACGAGGTGGCGGGGGATCCGGGCGTGCGGATCGTCCCGGCCAGCAGATCCTCAACTCCACCTGACACATCAACAAGTTTGAGCTCGGGGAGCATGAGCGCGAGCGCGTTGATCGTGAAATCACGACGCACCAGATCACCCTCAATTGTGTCGCCGTAACTGACCTCGGGTTTCCGCGAGTCGTCGCGATAGATTTCTGCGCGATAGGTGGTGATCTCGACAGTTTCGCCGTGAACCTTCGCTGCAATCGTGCCGAAGTCGCGGCCGACGTCCCACACATTTTTGGTGATTCCCTTGAGGATCGCCGCCGTTTCGTCGGGTCGCGCCGAGGTCGTGAAGTCGAGGTCCGTGACCGCCCTGCCGAGCAGCGCGTCTCGAACAGGCCCGCCGACGAGCGCAAACTCGTGCCCCTGCTCGCTAAACGCCGCAGCGAGCGTAGCGACAGCCTTGGAACTGGCAATGGTGCGGAGTGCGTCCATCGATTCGGCGAGAGAAAGCATCTCTCAAGCGTACTCAAACCTTCATGTCAGAGGCACTCCATAGACTGTCGCCATGCCTCTTTTGACCCGCCCCCGAGTTTCGCGTGGGCCGATCCGCACTCGCGATGCCTGGCGTGCTGTCGCAGCGGCGTCTCTTTCCGTGTTGCTTGTTGCGAGTGGCGTGTCTGCAGCGGAGGCGAACGGACCCGTTGTGTCAGAAACCACGTCGACTGAAACAAAAGGGGCGAAAACGCTGCCCGAACTGGTTGTGTCACCACCCGCACCCCTGCTCGACGAGCTAGCGACGAACTACGACTTCAGTGTGCTCGTTCGCAACCCGGGTGAGGATGCCCTTCCAGCCGGAACCCTGACACTCTCACTCGATACCGAACGAGTCGAGTCGACAAAAGAGCTCAGCGACACCTTTCGTGAGCCCGGGGTTGTGCTCAAGACCAGCAAGCTGAACCAGATCGATGGCAAGAGCGAACGCGCGGTGACGGTTTCGGTGCCTCGGGCAGATCTGCTCCTCGGTGCGAGCTCGGCGCCGGGTGTCTATCGGGTTCGCGCTGTCTTTACGCCCGAAACTGACCCCAATGCTCCGAAACCAACAACCGTGGCTCCGACGGTTCCGAGTCCAACGACACCGGACGCGGCAGACGAGACCGCGGCCGATATCTCGGGTGACACTCCTGTCGTTTGGCGGGGGAGCGGCGGATCCTCCGTGAAGCTCAGCTTTATCGTGCCTCTGGTGCTGCCCTCAAACATTCACACCATGCCGAACCCAGATCAGCTCGGTGAGGTCGTGCCGAAGCTCGACGAGCTGCTCACGGTAGCAATATCCGAGCAGGCGACACTGGCCATTGATCCTCGCATTATCGCCGGAATTCGTGCCTACGGTGACGAGAGCCCCAAAGCGGCGCGCGACTTTCTCAAGCGCCTCGAATCCACGTCGCTCACCACGTTCCTCCTGCAGTTCGCTGACGCCGACCCGGCTGCGCAATCGGCCGTTGGCCTGAAGGAACTCCTCGAACCGACAAGCCTCGACTTTGTCACTCGATTTGGCACCTTTTCAGGTTCGGCTGACCCGGAGGTCCCGGTCGACCAGAGGGAAAAAGCGCCCACAACTGATGCCACACCAAGTCCAACCGACGGCGCCAACAACAACGGCGAGGCAACAGATGGAAATGCGACGGGCGGTTCAGGATCGGCACCAACGCTCAAGCAACTGATGGCGTGGCCAGAGGGCACATCAATGGCCTGGCCCGCCGAGGGTGAAGCAGACTCGAGCACCCTTGCTCTACTGGAAGCAAGTGATATCTCGACCGTCGTGCTCGACTCGGGTAACGTCACGCTGAAGGGCGGCCCCCAGGCTAGCCTCGGCAACACCTCCGCTCTCGTCACAGATGCGGGCTTGGCGACGGCCGCTCGCGACGCGCTCACGGCGCGCACCGAAACCGAGCGCTCGGCCGGCGTGGCAAGCGCGGCAGCCCAACTCGCTCTCGCTGCGCAGACCGACTCTCAGGGCCTCGTGCTCGGCCTCGATCGCGGGGCAGTGGCAGAGGCAGACGATCCCACCTCACTGATCAAAGAGTTGGCAGCCCTCGCCTGGGTCACCGCAACACCACAAACAGCACAGGCAAAGGGGACGGCGTCTCTCAAGGCAGCCGGCACCCCCGAGGATCGCCAAGAGCTACTGCGAGCCGCCGTGAACAGAGAGCCGTCAGTTGACGAGTTCTCGGCGATCCTCGTTAACCCTGAGTACCTCACCGGCTACCAGCGAACTCGTCTGCTCGATCTCTTCGCCACTCGTTACGCCGACAAAGACGCCGACTTTGAGAAGGTCGCTCGGAACTATCGAAAGCGCGACGCCGAGCTGATGCAGGGTGTGCGCACGATCAACACACAAAATACCCAGCTCGTCGGCACCTCGACCCGGGTCCCAGTGCAGCTGAGAAACTCATTGCCCTTTGACGCGACAGTATCGGTCGACGTGGTTCCCGCCTCAGCGGCACTTTCCGTGACGGAATCGCACTTTTCAGAGGTGGCCGTGGCCGCCGAGGGAACGAGCCGCGTCTTGGTGCCCGTCCGCAGTCGCGTGTCTTCGGGAGAGTCCGGGCTGGTTGTGAATGTCACCGATAACTCCGGTGATCTGACGGTCCACACCACCACACTCTCCATTTCGATCAGCAGCGTGGTCGAAACGATCGCACTCTGGACGCTCGGTGTACTCGCGGCACTGCTCCTCGGCTTTGGCATCTGGCGCAGTGTTCGCAGACGCCAAGCAACGACCAAAGTCACAGCGCCGCGGGAATAGCGCGCACCTAGGATGGGTTGTACACCACTGAGCGGTTACGCACCGCAATCACACCGCCCCGCGCAAGGAGTCTTATGAACCAGATCATCATTATTGGATCCGGCCCGGCAGGGTTTACCGCTGCTATCTATGCGGCTCGCGCCGGTCTTAAGCCTCTGATGTTCGCAAGCGCCATCGGTATCGGCGGCGAACTGATGAACACGACCGACGTCGAAAACTTCCCTGGCTTCCCCGAGGGTATCCAGGGGCCCGATCTCATGCAGAAGATGCAGGAGCAGGCAGAGCGATTTGGCACCGAGGTCGTTTACGACGACGTCACTGAGCTGGATGTTTCCGGCGAGGTGAAGCGCGTCACCGCCAGTGACGGCACGGTCCATGAGGCCCACGCCATCATCTACGCAACGGGATCCGCCTACCGCAAGCTTGGCCTCGAAGATGAAGAGCGCCTCTCCGGCCACGGCGTCTCATGGTGCGCGACCTGCGACGGGTTCTTCTTCCGCGAGAAGACCATCGCCGTTGTCGGCGGCGGAGACTCAGCGATGGAAGAGGCAACGTTCCTGACCCGCTTCGCTGACAAGGTGTACGTCATCCACCGCCGCGACGAGCTGAAGGCCTCGAAGATCATGCAGCAGCGTGCCTTCGACAACCCGAAGATCGAGTTCATCTGGAACTCGGGTGTCAGCGCGATTCACGGTGAAACCGAGGTGACCGGGCTCACTCTGCAGAGCACCGTTGACGGCTCGGAGCGTGAACTTGCGATCGAGGGCCTCTTCATCGCGATCGGCAACGATCCTCGCACTCACCTGGTGCATGGCAAGCTCGACCTGACCGACGAGGGAACAATCGCCGTTGACGGTCGCAGCTCACGCACGTCGGTCGCCGGAGTCTTTGCGGCGGGCGACGTGATCGACCCTCACTACCGGCAGGCCATCACCGCGGCCGGCTCAGGAACCGCAGCCGCACTCGACGCCGAACACTACATCGCGGCGCTTGAGCAGAAGCAAAACGCTGTTCCCGCCACGGTTTAGTCCAGAACATTTTTGAGCAAAGGAATCATCATGAGTGAAGCCATCATCGTCGACGAGAACTCATTCGACGCCGCAGTTTTGAAGAGCGAAGTTCCCGTGCTGGTCGATTTCTGGGCTGAATGGTGTGGCCCGTGCCGCGCCGTCGCTCCGATTCTCGATCAGATCGCGGCCGAAAACGAGGGCAAGATCATCATCGCGAAGTTGAACGTTGATGAGAACCCGAATCTCGCGGCCCAGTACCGCATCACCTCCATCCCCGCGATGAAGGTGTTCAAGAACGGCGAGGAGATCCGCGAGATCATCGGCGCAATGCCGAAGCCCATGATTGTGGAGCACCTCAACGGGATTATCTAGTCTGAGTCGCACTGCGGCGGGCGGTCACTTCGGTGGCCGCCCGCCGTTTTTTGTTGGCGATTTTTCAGCGATTCTCCTTCGAAGTTGCCACGCGGTGGCTTGCACCCGGACGCGGGCTTAGCAGGGAACCCCGGCTCGTCGCCGCTTCGCGACGCCGCGCCAACCCTGATGCGCCCGCTTCCCCAGGTGCAAGCCACCGCTTTCGTTCTATGAAAGATCGGTAGAACTAACTCGTAAAAAGGTGCGATGCTTCACGAATGATCTGGGCCATAACTTGACCGTCACCTGGGCGGCTGCAGCCCCGCTTCATTAGACTGCAACGTAATGCTCGGCTTCTGGCTTGCCCGTACAGCTCGCAAGCAGGGATTGCTCACCGAGGCTGCGAGAGCCGTGATCGACTGGAGCTTTTCACCAGCGGGGGCCGCGCTTGGGCGGATCGAGTGGCGCGCTGTAGTTGGAAATGTTGCTTCGGCTCGGGCAGCACAAGCCCTCGGATTTCATTACGAGGGCATCCTTCGGCTAGGAATCGCCCACCCGGACACGCGCCAAGACTGCTGGATAGCGGGGATCCTCGCCTCTGATGACCGAGCCGCTCGCTCTTGGCCCGCGTTCGACAACTAACCTCGCCGAGGCTGCATTTCACTGCTGAACCTGTGGTTCAGAACTGCAGGCTCGACGGTGAGACGCAGGCTCGGCGGTGGTGCGCAAGCTCGGCGCTAAGCAGCAGTCTCGGCGAGCGCCGCGAGGCGATCGATCGACGCCCGCAACGAATCTGCCGTTGTCGCTCGCGCACGTACCATGCGCTTTTCGTCAGTGAGTGCGGTCCAGTCGTAGGTGTGACGCACGATTGTGCTGCCATCACCCCTCGGTTCAAGCTCCCAGCGCCACAGGTGGCCGGGTGGTGTCTCCCCAACGGGGGAGGGCAACCAGGCGATGCGACGACCTTCATCAAATTCGACGACGTGGTTCTCTCGCAATTGATCCTTGGTGATCCGCATCACAAACACGTCGCCAGTTTTGTGCACCCGCTGCCCGGGCGCCGCCTCGGCAAGGTTGTCATTGCCGTCCCAACGCGGCTGCTGTGATGGATCAGCGATCAGCTCGAAGATAACCTCGGGCTGGGCCGCGATAATGCGCTCGGCAGAAACAACTCGTGCTTGTTCAGTCATGAGGCCAAGTCAAACACACGCAGGCGAAAGGCTCCACAATTTCAGCAGGCGAGGTGGATCGGCGAAGGCGGTGCGGCGATGAGCGCATCGGGGTTGGCGTGGCGCGAAGCGACACGGCGGGGGACCCCGTTTAAGCGAACGGCGTATCGCCTTCGCCGATCCACCGGAACCTAACTAAACCCCGGATCATCCAACTCTGCGAGAATCCGCTTCAGGTCTGCGATCGTCGCGAAATCGATGATGATCTGACCCTTTTTCGCCCCAAGCTTCACTGCGACGCGGGTATCAAAGCGATCACCCAGACGCTCAGCGATCTCGCCGAGCTGCGACTGCACCCCACCGGCTCGCGGCTTCGGCAGCTTGCGCTTGGGGGTCTCACCCGCGACCGCCTCTGCGGCACGAACGGAGAGTCCCTCGTTGACAATCTTGTCGGCGAGGCGCTGCATTGAGTCAGAGTCACCATCGAGCGACAGGATCGCGCGCGCGTGTCCGGCAGTCAGCACTCCAGCGGCGACCCGACTCTGCACCGTCTCGGGCAGCTTCAGCAGGCGAATGGTGTTCGAAATCTGCGGGCGCGAGCGACCGATTCGGGTTGCGAGCTGCTCTTGTGTGATCCCGAAGTCTGCGAGCAACTGCTGGTAGGCCGATGCTTCTTCGAGCGGGTTGAGCTGCGCGCGGTGCAGGTTCTCGAGCAGTGCGTCGCGCAGCATGTGCTCGTCGGCGGTGCTGCGAACGATCGCGGGGATCGTTTCGAGGCCTGCCCGCTTCGAGGCGCGCAGACGGCGCTCACCCATGATCAGCTCATAGCGGGGGCCGTCCGCGGCGGGAGTGTCAATCTCGCGCACCACGATCGGCTGGAACACACCGAACTCGCGCACACTGTGGGTCAGCTCTTCAAGAGCCTCTTCATCGAACTCAGTACGCGGCTGCGCACTGTTGGGCACGATGTCAGCAACGTCGAGACGGGTAAGTCGAGCACCCGGAACCTCACGGAGCTCTGCCTCCGCGGCTTCAGCCGCGTCCAAAATTTCCTCGGCCTCGGCTGCGACCTTTGCAGCAGCACCGTTCGAGGGGAAGAACACATCCACAGGACGCTCTTCTCCGTTTGATGGCGCTTGGGGGATCAGCGCGCCGATGCCACGGCCGAGTCCGCCTCGTTTTTTGGTCGCCATCGCTATGCCCTCTCGTTGTTCGCGGCGTCTGCCTGTTCTTTTCCACTTGCGCCACGATCGGCCATCTCGGCCGCCGCCTCCAAGTACGCCAGCGCACCAATGGAAGCACCGTCATACGCGTGCACCGTCTGGCCGTAGCTGGGTGCCTCAGAAATTCGAACGGATCGCGGAACCACGGCGTTCAGCACCTCGTTTGGAAAGTGAGATCGCACTTCGCCAGCAACCTCTTGGGCGAGGTTGGTGCGCGCGTCGTACATGGTGAGCAGAATCGTGGAGACCTGCAGGCCAGGGTTGAGATGCTTCTGGATCAACTGGATGTTGCCAAGCAACTGACTCAGACCCTCAAGCGCGTAGTACTCACACTGGATCGGGATCAGCACCTCGTTTGCCGCAACAAACGCGTTAACCGTCAGCAGCCCCAGTGAGGGAGGGCAATCAATGAACACGTAGTGGTACGTGCGCTCTGACTCACGCAGGAAAGTTTCGAGGGCCGTGCGCAGGCGCTGCTCACGCGCAACAAGCGAAACGAGTTCAATCTCGGCTCCGGCCAGGTTGATCGTTGAGGGTACGCAGTGGAGGTTCTCGTTGTCGGTCGAGACCTGAAGCGCATCCTGCAGACTGTTGTCGCCGAGCAGCACATCGTAGATGCTGGTCACCTCGGGTCGGTGCTGCACACCGAGCGCGGTCGACGCGTTGCCCTGCGGGTCAAGGTCAATCACGAGAACGTTCGCACCGCGGCGCGCGAGGGCCGAAGCGAGGTTTACGGTGGTGGTCGTTTTACCCACGCCACCCTTTTGGTTCGAGACCGTAATGACCCGCGTTGTCTCGGGCAGGGGTGATCGTGTTTCCGCGAGTCTGCGGCGTCGCCGAATCTTGTCGACGAGGTGGTCGCCGACGAGCGAATTCTCCACTTCAGCCATGGGTACCAAGCCTAGCCCGAAATACGCGTGTTGTTTCGGTCAGCTGACCCTCACCGAGCTCTTCGACCGAAATATCTTGCAGGCGATACTTCTTGAGCACTTTCTGGGCCGCCTCAATTTCGTCGTGGATCGCGGCCCCCTTCAAGAACAACATCTCTCCGCCGTCGCGCAGCAGGGGAGCGGTCAGCGGAACGAGTTTGCGCAGCGCGGTTACGGCACGAGCTGTGACCTGGTCCACCTCGAAGGCACCATGAAACTCCTCGGCGCGGCCCCGGCGAACCTCAACGTTGGTCAGTTCAAGTCCTTCGATTTGTTCGTTCAGCCAGGCGCAGCGGCGCTCCATAGGCTCAATCAGCAAAAACTCTGCATCGGGTCGAATGATCCCGAGCACCAGCCCGGGCATCCCACCACCGGTGCCGATGTCGGCCACGCGTCCACCGCTTCGAATGAGCGGCGCAAGCACAGCGCTGTTCAGTATGTGACGAGTCCACAGACGCGGAAGTTCGAGGGGCCCGATGAGCCCGAGTTCTTCACCGCGGGCAGCGAGATCCGCAGTGAACGCTCGCAGTACGTCAACACGATCACCGGCAAGCTCCGCGGTTACCGAAGGTTCCGTCTCGATCATTGCTCTCCGATTCCGCGGCTCAAATAACTACACGTCAACCCGCACGATCCCGACTGCTCGTTTCACGTGAAACAGCCCTGACCAGTTGGTGACCTATGGACGCTTGATGATGAGGCGGCGATCCCGCCCCTCACCCTTGGACTCGGAGAAGTAACCACGCTCGGCAACCTCGTCGTGCACAAGCTTGCGCTCATATGACGACATCGGCTCGAGTGCGACCTGCTCACGACCGGCGGCAATCTGCGCGATTGCAGCGTCGACCATTTTCTTGAGCTCGAGTTCACGAGCGCTGCGGGATCCGCCAACATCCACGATCAAACGTGAGAAACGGCCCGTCTTTGCCTGAACGGCGAGACGCGTCAGATCTTGCAGTGCCTGGACGGCACTTGAGCTGGCTAGGCGATCGAGGCTCTCGTCACCGCCGGTGACGGAGACATAGGCGCGACCGTTTGCAACATCGATGTCGATGTCACCGTCAAGATCCGCGATATCGAGAAGACCCTCGATGTAATCAGCCGCCAGATCACCATCGGCCTCAAGCTCTGCAAGGCTGAGTTCCTCAGTGGGACGATCACTCTCCGTTTGCTCGGTAGTCACGCTTACTTGCCCTTCTTCTTTGCGCGCTTGGCGCTCACTGGCTGTTGACGCTGGCCCTGCTGGCCAGTCTCGCGCGCCTGGCGCGCGTCTTCAACAGCTGCCTCTTCTTCCGTCAGCTTACCCTTGGCGCGGAGTCGTGCCTGACGCGCGCGCCAAGCCTCACTGCCGGGTGTCGGCATGTTACGAATCACGATGAACTGCTGACCCATGGTCCACAGGTTCGAGGTAAACCAGTAAATGTTCAGGGCGAGGGGGAAGGTCACACCCGAGAACAGGAATGCGAAGGGGATGATGTAAAGCAGGATGCGCTGCTGGCGGTACATCGGGGAGTTCTTGGTCTCGTCGGATACGTTCTTCGACATGATCTGCAGCTGCGTGAAGAACTGCGAGGCAATCATGAGGATCATGATGAGGCCGAGCATGACAACGATGGTCCAGTTGCCCTGCTCCCAACCCTGGGTGAAGGTCATCTTGAGCGGCGCACCAAACAGGTCCGCCTGGTTGAAGCTCGCGGTGAGCTTCTCGTTCATGAAGCCAATGCCGGGGGTGTTCTCCGCGGCGTGACGCAGCACGTAGAACAGCGAGAAGAAGATGGGCATCTGGATCAGGATCGGCAGGCACGAGGAGAACGGGTTGGTGCCGTGCTTCTTGTACAGAGCCATAGTCTCGCGGCTCATGGCCTCACGCGAGAACTGATCCTTCTTACCCTTGTACTTGTCCTGCACCTTTTTCATCTCGGGCGCAAGATCCATCATGCGTCGCTGCGAGCGAATCTGGCGAACGGTGATCGGGATCAGTGCCGAACGCACGACAACCACCAGACCGATGATGGACAGCAGCCAGGTAAGTCCGCCGGCGGGATCCATTCCGAACCAGGTAAAGACCTGGTGCCAGACCGCAAGCACGAGCTCAACGAGCCAACGCAGCGGCCAGAGTATTGTCTCGAAGAAATCCACCGGTTTAGGCCTTTCGCTGGGTGGGACGGACAAAACCGCGTGAGCTAATCACGAGGTAGCGTCGAAGCCCGGGCTTAACATCGTCGATGCCGCCCGAACTAAAGGGGTTACACCGCAGCAGCCGCCAGGTGGTCAAGACCACTCCGACGACAAAACCGCGCTGTTGGTATGCCTCAAGAGCGTACCGGGAACAGGATGGATAATACCTGCACACTTCACCGTAGAGGGGAGAAACGACTCTACGGTACGCGTGCATGAAGGCAATCGCAAGATTGCGGGGGAGAAGCCAAATTTCAAGCAGTGCCGATTTCATTGAGCATCGGCCTCCCTGCGAAACCTGCTCAGCGCACGATTGGCTTCACCCTCAAGTTCAGTGAAGGTTGCTGAAGCACTCGCGGGCAACATCCGAAAGACGATATCGACACCAGAAAGCCCATCGTTGATCTGGCGCTGAGCGATTAACTTGAGGCGACGCCGAACGAGGTTTCGAGTCACCGCGTTACCAACGGCTTTAGAAACGATGAAGCCGAAGCGCGCTGGATCTTCTGGAGTACGAAAAACCGCGTGGGTTATGCCTAAGGCACCGCCCACGCGGCGACCAGAACGCACGATGCGTCGATAGTCGTCACCCCGGGTGATTCGATGTTGCCGAGCAGGCATAATCGGCCCGGGTCGGGAATTAAGCTGTGAGCTTCGAGCGGCCCTTGCCGCGACGTGCGGCGACAATGGCGCGACCCGCGCGGGTGCGCATGCGGGCACGGAAACCGTGCACCTTTGCGCGACGACGGTTGTTGGGCTGGAACGTACGCTTGCTCATGAAAAGACTCCGTGACTTATGGAACAGCTCCCCGCAGCTCTGTGGCAACGAGAAAGTCGGATGTGGGGCGACGCGCTGGCACAAAAACACCAGGCTTGCAGCCCATACAAGGTAGTAAGTCTACGCGGAAAGGGGAATCACGTCAAAGTGCGGCGGAAAATTGTCATTTGATAGTGCGATTTCGCCTCAAAGCTTGCCTGTGGACAAATCTGTAGCTAGCGTTGGCCCAGATGCCTTGGGCTGCACGGAATTGACATAATTACGCGATTTTTTCTGGCCCGACCTGTGGATAAACTTGGGTACAACATCGTTCAATTTCTATTTTTGCAGACGACCGGGGAATCAGCGTGACCGAGCACGAAATTCAAGAAGTTTGGGCCAGGGTGACCCAGGCGGTCATGAGTGACCCCGCAGTCGGCCCCGCAGTCGGCGCGCAGTTGGCACTCGCGGTGCCGAGGGCCTTGCGGCCGGAACACTGTACCTCGCCGTTCAACTTGAATTCACGCTCAAGCTTCTCGAGAATCGACTTCGCCCCGCCATCATGGCCGCCGTCGCTCAGATTCCAGAAGCTGAGATGATCCAGAACTTCATCGTCATCGTTGATGAGGAAGCGCATCCGAGCCTCGATCCTGAGCCGCGCGACGAAGATGTTGCCGATTTCGGGATGAAGGTCGATACCCCTCGTCCGGTTGACGAACCTCGCCGGCGTCATGGCGCGGAGGAACAGCCGCTCGATAGTCGCCTGAACGAGAAGTACCGTTTCGACAGTTTTGTGATTGGCCAGTCAAACCGATTCGCCCACGCCGCAGCGGTCGCGGTTGCGGAGGCACCGGCCCGTGCTTACAACCCGCTCTTCATCTACGGTGATTCCGGGCTCGGCAAAACTCACCTGCTCCACGCCATCGGACACTACGCGCGAGAACTCTTCCCCGATGTTCGTGTTCGCTATGTCAGCTCGGAAGACTTCACCAACGACTTCATCAACTCGATTGCGAATAACCAGGGTGCGGCATTTCACGCTCGGTATCGCAGTGTCGACATCTTGCTCGTCGACGACATCCAGTTTCTCGAGGACAAGGTCGAAACACAGGAAGCCTTCTTCCACACCTTCAACACACTCCACGATCACAACAAACAGGTGGTCATCACGAGTGATGTCCAGCCGAAGCAGCTGCGCGGTTTCGAGGAGCGCATGCTTTCTCGCTTCGAATGGGGCCTTCTGACGGATATTCAGGTTCCCGACCTTGAAACGAGGATCGCGATCCTGCGCAAAAAGGCGCAGCGCGAGAATCTCGAGATCGACACAAGCATCCTCGAATTTATTGCGAGCAAGTTCTCGTCAAACATTCGCGAGCTCGAGGGCACCCTCATACGCGTGACCGCCTATGCGAGCCTGAATCAGCAACCGATTGACATGCCGCTCGTGCAGACGGTGCTCAAGGATCTGATCACACTCGATGCAGACAACGAAGTTCAGCCGACCGATATCATCAACCGCACGGCCGAGTACTTCGAACTTTCGATCGATGAACTGTACGGCCCGTCCCGTGCACAGCAGATCGCAACTGCTCGTCAGATTGCGATGTACCTGTGCCGTGAACTCACCCCCTCTCGCTCCCGAAAATCGGGCAGCTGTTTGGCGGTAGGGATCACACAACCGTGATGTACGCGCACAAAAAGATCACTCAGCTCATCGCGGAACGCCGCTCAATTTATAACCAGGTCACAGAGCTGACGACCCACATCAAACAGGGTTCGCGGTAGCTTTGTTTTCCACACCCCACAGGTTCCTGTGGATAACTCGGGATAACTCGCCCAAATCTGTGGACTAAATGGATCACCTTGTGGATGACAACCTTTCACGGAGGATCGGCATGATCCAGCGGATCTCCGGTCATCCACTCCACCCCCACATCTCACATTGTTGTAGTTCTCTAGAAACGATTGGGATCGAGCGAGTTATCCACAGTATCCACAAGTGTTAACACTGTTAACACTTCTCTTCTCTTTAAAGGGGCAATCGATCACGCACTCCGGACGGGTCGAAGTCTGGAATCGACAAGTTTTGTGAACTGCGGATGCTACGAGCCTCCGAGTATGCAAAGATTGTGAGGCAGTCCCCGATGTTTCACCCGAAAGGAAGC
Organism: Leucobacter viscericola; assembly: GCF_011299575.1. Taxonomy (NCBI): domain Bacteria; kingdom Bacillati; phylum Actinomycetota; class Actinomycetes; order Micrococcales; family Microbacteriaceae; genus Leucobacter; species Leucobacter viscericola. The sequence goes on along the minus strand of NZ_CP049863.1, from coordinate 2,119,448 downwards.
CACATGCGATTCACCGTCAATCGTGACGTGTTTAGCGAGTCGGTTTCGTTTGCGGTGAAGCTTCTTCCGCAGCGTCCAACACAACCACTCTTGAGTGGCGCGCTTATCGAAGCCGAAGGCGATCAACTGACGATCTCCTCCTTCGACTATGAAGTTTCGGCTCGAACCACGATTACCGCTGAGGTTTCCGAGCCCGGCCGCGCCCTGGTATCCGGGCGTTTGCTCAGCGAGATTGCTTCGCGTTTGCCCCACTCTGACGTTGAGGTTTCACTTCTCGAGAGTCGAGTCGAAGTTCGTTGTGGATCCGCGACGTTTAGTTTGCCCGCCATGCCGGCCGAGGAGTACCCACAGGTTCCTCGCGTTGACTCCGTTTCAGGCTCGGTTCCGGCCGAGGAGTTTGCCGATGCCATTGCTCAGGTTTCGCTTGCGGCATCCAAAGACGATGTAACACCCGTTATCACCGGCGTCCAGTTCGAGGTGAGTGAAAACTCACTGACTCTGACGGCAACTGACCGTTATCGTGTGGCTACTCGCAGCATCGACTGGGAGAGCCAGGGGGCGCAAGAGACGCTCACCGCTCTGGTACCCTCAAAGATCGTTACCGAGGTTGGCAAGACGTTCGCCAATGACGGCCAGGTTCAGGTCTCCATCGTGAAGGATGGAGAGCGCGAGCTTATTGCGTTTACCGGTGCCTCAAAGACGGTTACGTCGCTGCTCATCAAGGGAAATTATCCTCCCGTTGGTCGGCTGTTCCCGACGGACATTGACAACTATGCAGTCATGAACACGGCCGAGCTTGTTGAGGCTGTTGGGCGTGTGGGTCTGGTTCTCGAGAGGGAAGCAGCGTTGCGATTCTCTTTTGTCGAGGGAACCGTCACGCTTGAGGCTGCGGGAACAGAAGCCGCTCAGGCAGTAGAAACCGTCGATGTTCATCTCGTCGGCGAAGAGATGGTTGTGTCCCTGAAGCCGCAGTTCCTGCTCGATGGACTAAGATCAACACACTCCGAGTTTGCGCGGATCGCATTCACGCGTACGGATACTCCTGGCAAGCCCGGACCCGTGTTGATTACCAGCCAAAGCAGCAAGGAGGAAGCCGATGAAGAGAGCTTCCGTTATCTGCTGCAGCCTAACTTGCTGTTGCGCTAGGAATCGCGATGCGAGTCTCGCATCTATCACTGAGTGATTTTCGCAATTACCGCGCGGCAGAGCTGGAACTGAAGTCCGGCCCAAATCTTCTGCTTGGCCGGAACGGCCAGGGCAAGACCAACCTAGTCGAGGCCATCGCCTACTTTGCTACGGTGAGGTCTCACCGTGTGAGCAGCGATGCTCCTCTCATTCGTTCGGGTGCGGATGCTGCGATCATGCGAATGCGCATCGAAGCTGTTAATAGAGAAGTCGTTCTCGAGATGCAGCTGAACCGGGAGGGGCCGAATCGCGCTCAGATCAACCGCAACGCAGCGAGGGCACGAGAGGTAACCCGGTGGTTTGCGGCGGTAGTTTTTGCTCCAGAAGACCTTACGATCGTTCGTGGAGAACCATCAGGACGTCGTCGCTTCCTTGATGATGCGCTCGTGGCGCGTTTTCCAGTGGCAGCTGGCGCCCTTGGTGACTATGAAAGAGTGGTTCGCCAGCGCACTTCTCTGCTGAAATCAGCGCGTAGGGGTTCGAGTTCCAGTGCAATCGAGTCCACCCTCGGTATTTGGGATGAGCAGCTCGTGGAGTACGGGACCCAAATCATGCTTGCGCGAAGGGAATTGATCCGCGATCTTGGTGAGCCATTGCGCTCGGGATACCAGGCTCTTGTTGATCAGGATCATGCACCCCGACTCTCTCTCAATGAATCTGTGGCGCAAGTGCGGGTCGATGATTCGACTGTTTCACGTGAAACAGTCGATGTAGAGCAGCTCGCCAGCGTTTCACGTGAAACACTTGCCACCGAGTTTCATGAGGCCCTGCGTCTTGTTCGATCAAAGGAGCTCGAACGTGGCGTTACTCTGGTGGGTCCACACCGCGATGACCTGGTTCTTTCCCTCAACCAACTTCCGGTGAAGGGCTACGCGAGCCACGGAGAATCCTGGTCTTTTGCGCTTTCCCTGAAGATGGCCCTCGCCTCAATACTGCGAGAAGAATCATCCGCGGGGGATCCCGTAATTATTCTGGATGACGTGTTTGCGGAGCTTGATCTGCGTAGAAGGCAGAGTCTGATGACGGCGGTTCAGGGGTATGAGCAGGTCATTGTGACCGCTGCTGTCGAAGATGACGTGCCCGATAACGTCCCCTGGCATCGCGTAAGGATCAAGGCAGGAACAATCGTCGAAGAGGAAACACAGTGACCGCCTCAAACCGATCGGAGTTTTTGGCATCGGCCTATTTGCACGCCAAATCTGTCTGGCGCGGAAAGCCAGTGCGTCGGCGCAAGGTGAGATCCGGTGAGACCGAGGGGGAGGGGACCCCATTTGGTTTTGGGCGGGATCCGAAGGCTCTCGTCGATGTGCTCAGTACCATGGCTACCGATATGGGCTGGAGTGCAGAGCTTGATCAGGCTCGAGTTATCGAAGAGTGGGCTGAGTTCGCCGGAGAATCCACCGCTGAACACACCACGGTCATTGGGATTAGCAACGGCGTTTTGCAGGTGCAGTGTGACTCGACCACGTGGGCGACCGAGCTGCGGCGCCTTCGTGGAGAAATGCTGACGCGTCTGCTTAAGGAATACCCAGACGCCGAAATTCGCGACCTGCGATTCATGGCGCCCGGGGCACCCAGCTGGAGGCACGGACCTCGAACGGTTCAGGGCCGCGGTCCACGCGACACCTACGGGTAGTTTGACGTTTGTGGCGCCGACGAAAAGTTCGGGCGCAAGAATTCGAGGCTACAAATTCGCAATTCTCGAGCATTACGGAGCTGGAAGAGCGCGACACAAGCTGTTGGGGGATGATCCCGATCGAAATACCTACCTAGATGGGTCACAATACAGCCTCTAGGGCGGGATTGTTGATAGGCTGGTGTGCGGAAGTATCCGGGGTGAAAACACGCTCTGAGACGCCCAGAGAAGGATCATTCAAGGCATGAGTTCAGAACAGTCCGCAGCCGCGGAGCAGTACGGCGCTGGTGACATCCAGGTGCTCGAAGGACTTGAGGCGGTGCGGAAGCGTCCCGGTATGTATATCGGGTCAACCGGACCTCGAGGGCTTCATCACCTCGTATATGAGATTGTCGATAACTCGGTAGACGAGGCCCTTGCCGGGCATTGTGACCTGATCGACGTCACCATTCTCGAGGACGGTGGCGTGAGGGTCATCGACAACGGTCGAGGCATCCCAGTCGATATGCACCCAACGGAGGGGCGTTCGACGGTTGAGGTTGTGCTGACCGTGTTGCACGCCGGTGGAAAGTTTGGCGGCGGAGGATACGCGGTTTCGGGTGGTCTCCACGGTGTTGGATCCTCCGTTGTAAACGCGCTCTCAAGCCGGTTCGAGGTTGCGGTTAAGCGCCAAGGTTTCACGTGGAACATGTCCTTTACCGACAGTGTTCCAAATGCTCCTCTTGCTGAGGGCGAAGCAACCGAAGAAACTGGCACGACAATCTCGTTCTGGCCTAGCCCAGATATTTTTGAGACGATCGAGTTCGACTACACCACGCTGCGAACTCGTTTCCAGCAGATGGCGTTCTTGAATAAGGGATTGCGGATCGAGCTCACCGATCTTCGTCCTCAGGAGCCAGTCGAGAATGCCGAGGGCGAGCTCGTCGCTTCGCCGGCACCGCACGATGTCTTCATGTACGAAAAGGGCATCGAGGACTACGTTGAGCACATCAACGCAGCGAAGCGCGCCGAGGTTGTTAACGACGAGATCATTTCTTTCGAGTCTGAAGACGAAGAAAAGCACATCTCCGTTGAGGTCGCGATGCAGTGGACCACCTCGTACTCCGAGAGTGTGCACACGTACGCAAACACGATCAACACTCACGAGGGTGGTACCCACGAAGAAGGCTTCCGTGCGGCGCTCACCACACTGGTGAATCGTTACGCCCGCGAGAAGAACATCCTTCGTGAAAAAGACGAGAACCTCTCTGGTGATGATGTGCGTGAGGGTCTGACCGCGGTCGTATCGGTGAAGCTGGGGGAGCCCCAGTTCGAGGGCCAGACCAAAACAAAGCTTGGGAACACCGAGGCGAAGGCGTTCGTTCAGAAGGTCGTTGGCGATCAGCTCGGCGACTGGTTCGAGCGTAACCCTGGCCCGGCGAAAGACATTATTCGTAAGTCGATTCAGGCTGCGACAGCACGTCTCGCGGCCCGCAAAGCGCGTGAGACCGCTCGACGTAAGGGTCTTCTCGAGTCTGGTGGTATGCCCGGCAAGCTGTCGGATTGCACCAGCAAAGACCCCACCGTTTCAGAAATCTTCATCGTGGAGGGCGACTCGGCAGGTGGTTCTGCCAAGACCGGACGTAACCCTGAAACGCAGGCGATCCTCCCGCTTCGTGGCAAGATCCTGAACGTTGAAAAGGCGCGTCTCGACCGTGCGCTGAACAACGCTGAGGTTCAAGCCATGATTACGGCATTTGGTGCCGGCATTGGTGAGGACTTCGATCCAGAGAAGGCTCGGTACCACAAGATCGTGCTGATGGCCGATGCTGATGTTGACGGCCAGCACATTACGACGCTGCTGCTAACACTCCTGTTCCGGTACATGCGCCCGCTGATCGACCTCGGCTACGTGTACCTCGCGCAGCCGCCGCTGTACCGCATCAAGTGGACCAACGCCGAACACGAGTTTGTCTACAGTGACGCCGAGCGCGACGCACAGCTCGAGGCTGGTGCTGCCGCCGGACGTCGTCTGCAGAAGGAGAGTGGCGTTCAGCGCTACAAGGGCCTCGGCGAGATGAACTACGAAGAATTGTGGGAGACCACGATGAACCCCGGATCGCGCACACTGCTGCAGATCACCATGGACGACGCGGCCGCAGCCGACGAGGTCTTTGCCACTCTGATGGGCGAAGACGTTGAGGCTCGACGCGGATTTATTCAGCAAAATGCGAAGGACGTGCGCTTCCTTGACATCTGAGAATCAGACTCCCGAAATGACTTCCGATCAGGAAGAACCGTCCTCAGAAGCAAATCACGGCAGGATCGACCAGCGCGACCTGCAGGTCGAGATGCAGCGTTCTTACCTCGATTACGCCATGAGTGTAATCGTTGGGCGTGCGCTGCCCGACGTGCGCGACGGACTAAAGCCTGTTCACCGTCGTGTGATTTACACCATGTACGACGGTGGTTACCGCCCCGATAAGGCCTTCTCGAAGTGCACCCGTGTTATCGGTGACGTCATGGGTCAGTTCCACCCGCACGGTGACACAGCTGTATACGACTCTCTTGTGCGTCTTGTGCAGCCATGGTCGCTGCGCTACCCCCTCGCGCTTGGGCAGGGTAACTTCGGTTCCCCCGGCAACGACGGTGCTGCAGCTCACAGGTACACCGAGACAAAGATGTCGCCGCTCGCCATGGAAATGGTGCGCGACATCGATGAAGAGACGGTCGACTTCCAAGACAACTACGATGGCCGCACTAAGGAGCCGACGGTTGTTACCGCTCGCTTTCCGAACCTGCTGGTCAACGGCTCGGTGGGTATCGCCGTTGGTATGGCCACAAACATTCCGCCGCACAACCTCCGCGAGGTTGCCGCCGGAGCGAAGTGGCACCTGGAGAACCCCGAGGCCAGCCGCGAGGAGCTGCTTGAGGCGCTGCTGCAGCGCATCTCAGGCCCCGACTTTCCGACGGGCGCTCAGATCCTCGGCACCAAGGGCATTCGCGATGCGTACACCACCGGCCGTGGCTCTGTCACGATGCGTGCAGTGGTCAACATCGAAGAGATTCAGAACCGCACCTGTCTCGTCGTCACCGAACTGCCGTACCAGGTAAACCCTGACAACCTCGCGATGAAGATTGCGGAGCTCGTCAAGGATGGCAAGGTTCAGGGCATCGCAGATATCCGCGACGAAACCAGTGGTCGTACCGGCCAGCGGCTGGTTGTTGTGCTCAAGCGCGACGCGATCGCCAAGGTTGTTCTGAACAACCTGTACAAGCACACTCAACTTCAGGACAACTTTGGCGCCAACATGCTCGCCATCGTTGACGGAGTGCCGCGTACGCTCGCGATCGACGGCTTCATCACCTACTGGGTGAAGCACCAGGTCGAGGTTATCGTTCGCCGGACCGAGTACCGCCTCAGGAAGGCCGAGGCCGAGGCTCACATCCAGCGCGGCTATCTGAAGGCCCTGGACGCCCTTGATGAGGTCATCGCCCTCATCCGCCGCTCTTCGACCGTTGAGGACGCCCGCAGCGGGCTTATGAGCCTGCTTGACGTCGATCAGATCCAGGCTGATGCGATCCTCGGCATGCAGCTGCGTCGCCTCGCGGCGCTGGAGCGCCAGAAGATTCTTGACCTCGCGGCAAAGCTCGAGGCGCAGATCAAGGAATACGAGGGCATCCTCGCCTCGCCGACGGAGCAGCGCAGCATCATCGTTGAAGAGCTCGATGAGATTGTTGCAAAGTTCGGTGACGACCGCCGCACAACGATCCTGCACGGCTACGACGGTGACATGTCGATGGAAGACCTGATCCCCGAAGAGGAGATGGTCGTTACGGTCACGCGTGGCGGGTACGTCAAGCGGACCAGGATCGACAACTACCGTTCGCAGCATCGTGGTGGCAAGGGTGTCAAGGGTGCTCAGCTGCGCGCAGATGACATCGTTGAGCACTTCTTTGTGACGACAACGCACCACTGGCTGCTCTTCTTTACAAACACCGGTCGTGTGTACCGCGCAAAGACGTACGAGATTCCCGAGGGTGGTCGCGACGCAAAGGGCCAGCATCTCGCGAACCTGCTGGCGCTCGCACCTGATGAGATGGTGACGCAGATCCTCGATGTGCGTGACTTCGGTGATGCCGGCTACCTGGTGCTCGCTACCCGCAACGGTCTCGTCAAAAAGACAGCGCTCACCGACTACGACACGAACCGCACAGGTGGCATCATCGCTATCAAGCTGCGTGACGAAGACGAGTTGGTTTCGGCGTTGCTCGCGGAGTCGGAAGACGATGTGCTGCTGATTTCAAAGCAGGGCATGTCAGTGCGCTTTACCGCATCTGATCAGGCACTTCGCCCGATGGGTCGCTCGACGAGTGGCGTTCGCGGTATGAACTTCCGCGAGGGTGACACCTTGCTCTCCGCCTCCCGCTTGAGCGAGGGGAGTGGCTTCGTATTTGTTGTCACGGAGGGCGGCTACGCCAAGCGAACCGCGGTGGAAGAGTACCGCGTGCAGCAGCGTGGTGGCTACGGAATTAAGGTCGCGAAGCTCGACGAGGCACGCGGTGATCTGATCGGCGGAATTATCGTTGATGAGACCGACGAAGTGCTTGCTGTGCTTGCGAGCGGGAAGGTTGTTCGGTCCGATGTGGCCGAGGTTCCCGCAAAGGGCAGGAATACGATGGGGGTCGTATTTGCAAGATTCCCAGAAGGTGACCGTATTATTGGCATCGCGCGAAATTCGGAGCGTGGGCTCGATGATGAAGAGTCCGAGACCCAGGATGCCGAACCTGCAGAGAACAAGGAAACCGTGAATGAGTAACACTGTCGCCGACAAGCTGGCAAAGAAGACCCGCAAGAAAGCACCCTCAAAGCAGGTGCGGCTCAAGCTGGTCTACGTTGACTTTTGGTCTGCGGTCAAGTTTTCGTTCCTGGTTTCGATCTGTATGGCCATTGTGAGCATCGTCGCAACCATCCTGATCTACTCGGTACTGATGACAACGGGCGTGTTCAACTCGGTCGACGCCGTCTTCATGGACATCGTGGGTGAAGAGAACAGCCTCATGAAGCTGATCGGCTTCCAGCAGGTGCTTGGATTCTCAGTGGTTGTTGCGATCCTGAACACCATTGTTGGCACCGCTCTTGGTGCGGTTGGCGCACTCGTGTATAACCTGCTCGTGCGTGTGCTCGGCGGGTTCCAGCTCGGCTTTACGAGCAACTAAGCACGACGGCTCGCCAGGGGCGGGTTGAGGATTTTAATTTTCAGCCCGTTTCCGGTAGAGTCGTTGCTTGGTCAAGGGGCTATAGCTCAGGTGGTTAGAGCGCTTCACTGATAATGAAGAGGTCCCAGGTTCAAGTCCTGGTAGCCCCACCAAAAACGCGAAGGGCAGTCGAGAAATCGACTGCCCTTCGTAGCTTCTCTGAGGATTCAGAATCCAGCGTCTGCAATACTGTGCGGACACCGATCACGGTGATTCCAATCGGAGCAGGAACGAGGGCGGATCTTGGCGACACCATCAAACAAACGATCTCGCTATCGCGCGAGTATGGAAGAGATCAACCCGCGTGATCGCATCGTGTTTTGGGTGTTTGCATCTATTGGTGTTCTGGTGATGTCTGTGGCCTGGACTTACTACGGCATGGCGCAGCAGGAAGCCGAGAGCGATCAGGGAAAGGCCCTGAGTGCCAATACGACCATGGAGGGCACCGGGGAGCTCATGGGCGGTGTGCCTTTGCTGATCGTGCACGCGCTTGGTCTTGTGATTCTTCTCAGACTTGGCTGGCTCGGATGGCGAAGATGGGGCCTACTGTTTGGTCTCACGGCCGTATTGATTGCGAGTGTTATCGGAGTCGTCGTCGCACAGATCCTTTTCGGCGGCGAGCTTTTTGAGATTGGCGTCGGCCGTTATTACAGGGAGATTCCGTGACACAATCGCTCCCTTCGAGCGGATCCCACAAGACACGCTGACTCGTTTTGCGTCGTCGCTGAGTCGTGTGTATAGTAATTCAGGTTGGACAGCCCGTCAGGGCCAGTTCGATGAAATACAGTAAGATCGTGTTTCGCAAGGGTCCTTAACTCAGTTGGTAGAGTGCCTGCTTTGCAAGCAGGATGTCGGGAGTTCGATTCTCCCAGGATCCACAAGTCCTTCTGCAAGACCTCGACAGCGTCGGGGTCTTTTTTGTTTTTGGGGGTGTGCCTCTCGACCAGCCCCGCTTACAGTGGAGACATGACCAGGGCAACCCCGTGGATCACAACCGCGCTCGTCGCTGCAGCGCTTGTGGCGCTGACAGCCTGTGCTGCGTCGGGCGAGGGCACGGTGGCCTCCCAGAGCAGAGAACAACAAACCTCCAAAGAGCAACCGGGTCAGCTCGAGACCGTTTCGGCGAACCTCGAGGCTCCGTGGTCGATCGTGTTTCACGGTGAAACACCACTCGTGAGCGAGCGCGATACCGCCCGCATTCTTGAACTCGACACAAACGGCAAGGCCAGGGAGGTCGCGACAATCAAGGGTGTTGTTGCTGCGGGTGAGGGAGGCCTGTTGGGCATCGCGACTCGCGACAACTTCCTCTATGCCTATTCCACCGCACAGGCCGGCAACCGCATCGAGCGGTACAGACTGAGCGGCGAACCCGGCGAGCTCCGCCTAGGGCCCGCAGAGAGCCTTCTGGAGGCCATTCCGGCGGCGAGTAACCACAACGGTGGCAGGATCGCCTTCGGGCCCGACGGCATGCTCTACGCGACCGCTGGAGACGCAGGAGTACCAAGTCGTGCACAAGACAGAACGTCTCTCGCCGGAAAGATCCTCAGAATGACACCCGAGGGTGGTGTGCCGGCTGACAACCCATTCGACGGCTCCTACGTGTACAGCTACGGTCACCGTAATCCCCAGGGCCTTGCCTGGAGCACTGAGGGCGTGCTTTACGCGAGCGAGTTCGGGCAGAACACCTGGGACGAACTCAACATCATCGTCAAGGGTGGCAATTATGGCTGGCCGGAGGTTGAGGGCATTGCGGGGCAGGAGGGCTTCATTGATCCCGTGCAGCAGTGGGTGCCGTCGGAGGCGAGCCCGAGCGGAATCACAATCTCGAACGACAGCATCTACATCGCAAATCTGCGGGGCGAGCGGCTCCGAGAAGTGCCGCTCAGCGACCCAGCCTCGAGCACTGAACTCTTCACGGGCGAATACGGGCGCCTCAGGGACGTTGCGTGGGCACCGGATGGCTCACTGTGGATCCTCACCAACAACACCGACGGGCGCGGCACTCCTGGCTCCGGCGATGATCGTATTCTCCGCTACCGCGCGGGGGCGGGCTGAATCTTTCTCGGCTGAGGGGCAATGCGGTTCGGGATCAACGCAACCCCGTCACGCTAGCCGTGCCAGTTGTCGGCGAGCTTATTGAGCAGTCGGGCGAGCTCGCTGCGTTCTTGTTCGGTAAATCCACCGAGGGCCGTACGCAGCGCCTCGCGGCGATCCGTGCGCAGACCGCGTGTGAAGTGTTGTCCGCGCTCGGTGAGCGCGATTCGGGTGCGGCGGGCGTCTTCGGGATCCGCTTCGCGCACAAGAAGTCCGCGCGACACTCCCTGCTGCACCAGGCGTGATGCGCGTGGCTGATCAACGCCGATGGCTTCGCCGAGTGCACTCACGCTGAGGGGGTCGGGTGACATGGCGAGTGCTTCGAGCATACGAATGATCGCGGGGGCACCCGCGCGACCACTGGGATCAGCCCACCAGCGTTCGCCGCGTTGATGGGGCTCGTGATCCTGAAATCGCTCGCGTGGATCTCGCTGAAACATTGCACCCATTGGGCCCCTCGGTCCGCGTGGACCACCGGGTCCCGGCCGGCGCCCGCGCAGTCGCGAGAGAGCTTCGGCGATGGCATCGGCTGGATCGGGCGAGTTGGTGTTCACAGAATTCATTTTACATGTTACTTGACATGGAACTAAAGTGCATGTCACACTACATGTACATGCAACATTACAAGTAAAGGACAGACAGCATGACTTCGAACACAACTAACAACAACGATCGTCCATTCGGATACTGGCTGAAAGCCGTTGATCGCCTACTGGCTGCTGAGTTCGCCACGGCGTTTAAGAGCGAGGGTCTGAGCCGTCGCGACTGGCGCCTGCTCAACCTGTTGGATCAGCCCGAGGCCTCCAAGTCGGATCTCCACCCCCACAAACTGCGTCGACTGGCTGAGCGCGGTTGGATTACAAAGGCCGAGGGGGAGTGGGCGCTCACCGACACCGGGCGAGACGCGAAAGCGCGCTTGGGAGAAATCGCCGAGGGGATCCGTGCTCGCGTGAGCGAAGCAGTGACTCCTGACGAAATGGCAACCACTCTGCGCTCGCTCGAGAAGATCGCGGCTTCCCTTGGATGGGACGCCGACGCGCCGCTGCCACGCAAGCATCCTCGAGAAGGTGCTCGCGGCCAAGGCCCGTGGGGGCACCGCGGACGCGGCACACGCGGACACGAAGCGTTCGGGCACGACGCCTTTGGGCATGGCGGACCCAGCCGTGAAGACTTCATGCGCCGCCACTTCGCCCGCGAGCAATACGCGAACTTCCCCGTCAACGGTGAACAGTTTGCCGCGGACCACCGCTCCGAAAACGGGTATGGCCAAGAGGCCTTTGCTCAGGATCGCCCTGGCCGACCGGGCTTTGACCCCCGCGAGATGCGCGGTATGCGTGGACGTGGCCCTTCCCGCCGCGGGCACATGGCGCGATCTGCCTACGCGCGCGGTTTTGAAGCGGGCCAGGCAAGTCAACAGCGCAGTGCCTAGGGATGGCGCCAGTCGCAGACTACGCGTCTGCCCCTGAGCCCTCCTCCGCTGGGGTGAACGCAACTCAACGTTACGAGCGATTGCAAGGTTGAATTGCGTTCACACCACGAGCGGTGACGGCTGAATTCGGGATAACCCGAAAGGCCACTAGGGGTTCCAGGGTGCCTCTCAGGTGCACCCGGGCCTACCGTAGAACTATGACGAACTCCGTGGATCAATCCGCAACAGAAACTGGGCTGGGTGCAACGCCGCCGCAAGACGCGGGCGCCGCACCATCAGTCCAGGCCTCTACCCCGCAAACGCCCGCCGCGACAGAGCTGCCACGCGCACCGTTCCGCATCTTCACGACGGTTCTGCACCTCGGCGCCCTGGGTCTTATCGGCTGGGTCGTCTTCACGGTTCTTATCACCCTGTTTTCAGTGGGCCTGAGCCTGGTCATTGTGCTGGGGGTTGGCCTCATCCTTCTCGCTGCCATGGTCTACGCGCTGTACGGCACCGCCTGGTACGAGTTTGCCCGAGTCTCGGGGCTGTACCGCCTCGAACTTCCTGATCTTCGCCTCCGCCCTCAAACGCAGCAGGGTTTCGGCGGGTATCTGCGCTGGCTGGCCCGGCAGTCGGTCGACGGCCCCATGTGGCGCGGAATCGGCAGTTTCTTCTTCGCCACCTTCATGGGCACGATGGTGCTCGGCCTGTTTCAGATGGCAGCCGAACTGCTTTTGGCCGCGTCTGGCATCAATGCCGAAGGCGTCCCATTCAAGCAGGGGATAGTGCGCTGGACCGGTTCTCTGTTCTCGCCGGTTGCTTCGATTGTCGTTGCAGCACTATTGCTTGCCGCAATTGTCGGCATCGCCCTGCTTCACCGCACCGTGACCGTTGCAATTGTGCGCGCGGGATCCCGAGCCGCAAAGCTCACGCAGCAGGCACAGACCTCAGACAGGCAGCGCGCCGGCGCGGTACGTGCCGCAGACGTCGAGCGCACCCGCATCGAGCGGGATCTGCACGACGGGGTCCAGCCGAGGCTCGTTTCGGTTGGTATGACGCTGGGCCTCGCACAGCAGAAGATCGACAATGACCCGGAGGGTGCCAAAGAACTCATCTCCGAGGCTCACACGTCAACCAAGGCCGCGATCACTGAACTGCGGCAGTTGGCGCGAGGGATCCACGCCTCCGTGCTCGATGACCGCGGCCTTGATGCGGCACTCTCGGCACTCGCAGGCCGATCCCACATTCCCGTGGTGCTTGACGTGCGACTGCAGGGTCGCTGCAGTCGTGAGGCTGAGACCGCCGTCTACTTCGCCATTGCAGAGTCGCTCACAAACGCCGCGAAGCACTCGCGTGCGAGTGAGTGCAGAGTGGTGGTGCGGTTACGCGACGACAGCACACTCTGGGCGCGCGTTGAAGACAACGGCGCAGGTGGGGCCCGGATCCTGCCCGGCGGCGGACTCGACGGCATTTCAAACCGCATACTTGCCGCCGGCGGCACCATTCGTCTCGACAGCCCGCAGGGCGGGCCAACTGCCTTGGAGGTGAGCGTACCGTGCGCATCCTAATTTGTGAGGACTCCGTACTGCTTCGTGAGGGGCTCGTTCGCCTCCTCGAGCACAGCGGACACGAGGTGGTCGCGGCGCTGCCCGATACCGAGCAGGTGCTTGAGTCCGTTGTGAGTGAGTCACCTGATCTGTGCATCCTCGACGTAAGACTGCCTCCCACGTTTACCGACGAGGGCATTCGTATGGCGCTGGATCTGCGTCAGCGTTATCCCGAGCTGCCGCTGCTGGTGCTCTCGCAATACGTCGAGGAGCGCTACGCGAGCGACCTGATCGCTGCGAAAGGTGGCGCATTCGGTTACCTGCTGAAGGATCGGGTTGCCGACGTGACAGAGTTTGTCGAATCGCTTGAGCGCATCGCCGGGGGAGCAACCGTGCTCGACCCCGAGGTTGTGGCGCAGTTGCTTACCCGACGCGGTCGAGACGACCAGATGGAATCCCTCACCCCGCGCGAGCGAACGGTACTCGCCGCGATCGCAGAGGGCCGATCCAACCAGGCGATAGCCGCGCTGCTGTTTCTATCAGAGGCGAGCGTCGAAAAACACATCACCGCGATCTTCCAGAAGCTTGGCCTCGAGGCCGACGAGTCCGGCAACCGCCGCGTGCTCGCCGCAATCGCACATATTGAAAACGCCGGTGGAACGCCCGGCACGACACAGACGGGAACCACACGATGAGCACCACCCCAACACCCACAGAAACCCCCTCGCGCGCTTCACGGCCCATCATGATTACGACCGCGGTGGTTGGTGGCTTCGCCCTGCTCACGGTCGGATCGTCGGCAGCGCTGGCGGCCCTCAGCACAGGCACGAGCGACGACGGCTCTCTTTACACCTCGAACGCGACAGTGGATAACTGGATCACCGGCATCGATATTGATGCCAATGCCGCAAACTTCACCCTCGCTTACGGTGACGTTGTGGATGCCACGCTTGAGGCTAAGGGACCGCGTGCCAGCAAGTGGAAGCTGTACACCGAGGGGAATGACCTGAAAGTCGAGAGCCCAAGCGGGTTCTTCTCGGCCTGCCTCATCGGATGCGCCAGGGGCGGAGACACTGTCACGCTGACCCTGCCCAAGGAGCTCGAAGAAAAGGCTCTTGATGTAGACGCCTCGCTCGGCGCCGGGAAGCTGAGCGCAGCGGGCCGTTTCGGTGACTTTGACCTCGACATGAGCGCCGGCAAGGTGGTGTTCACGGGAGCAGCCCGTTCGCTGGACGTCGAGATGAGCGCCGGTGCGTTTAGCGGTGTCGTTGCCGGAGTGCGTGAGGCGAGCTTCAACGTCTCTGCAGGGTCTGCGAAGACTGAGATAACGGGAGTGGCACCGCGTGAGGTTGACGTAGAGGTGAGTGCCGGATCGGTCGACCTGACCCTTCCCAACGAGGCTTACCGCGTTGACACTGATGTCTCGGCCGGCAGCGTCAACAATAAGCTGCGCACAGACCCGACCTCGAAGAACCTCATCTCAGCTGAGGTCAGCGCGGGAACGGTAACTCTCCGCCAAGGGAAGTAGCTGCACCCATAGACTGAGCACATGACCGTGTGGCGCGAAGATGTTCTCGGGGAAGGCTTCGAGTGCACCGATTTGGATCTCGGATCTGACGACGAAGGGCCGCTCGTTGCCACGCTCGTGCGGTCGTTACCGACTCCGCGCGGTTTCTTCGACAGGCTGTTCAAACACGGTCGCCTGCTCGAAGACGTGGACGTTCTCTATGTGCACGGCTGGTCCGATTACTTCTTTCAGCGTCACCTCGCTGAATTCTGGACCAGCCGTGGTGCAAGGTTCTACGCGCTAGATCTGCGCAAGTATGGCCGCAGTCTGCGCGAGGGGCAGACGCCCGGGTACATCGAAAATCTAAACGATTACAGCGTCGAGATTGAGCTCGCCATCAACGTGATGCGTGAGGCTCAGGATCAGGCCCAGCCCCCGAGACGGCTCGTGCTCTTTGGGCACTCGACGGGTGGTCTGGTGCTCAGCCTGTGGGCCGGAGCGCATCCGGGCAGGGCCGACGCCCTGATCCTGAACAGCCCGTGGCTCGAGTTTCAGCTCTCGAGCACGGGCCGGCAGGTCATCATGCCGCTCATCAGCCTCCGCGCCAAGTCGCGGCCTCACGAGGTGGCCCCGCAGCTCGACTACGGCTTTTACACGCGGGCGCAGCGGCAGGTCGGCCCGCAGGATGAGATCGCGGTGATCAACACCGTCTGGCGGCCGGAGCGCACACACGCGGTCTTAACGGGCTGGATGCGCGCGATCCTGGCGGGCCATGCCCAGGTGACCCACGGCCTGCACATTAAGGCTCCGATTGGGGTGCTGCTGTCTTCGCGTTTCGTGCTGCCGATGCGGTGGAGCGAAGATTTGACCAGAGCCGACACCGTGCTGGATGTCGAGGAGGTGGCTAAGGCCGCGCTCAAGCTCGGCTCGTCGGTCACCGTCGAGCGGATCGACGGTGCACTGCACGACGTGTTTCTCTCGGCCGAGGAGCCCCGCAGAGAGGCGTACGCGCGCCTGGAGCGGTGGGTGGAGGGGTGGCGTGCTGCGGATCGCGCAACACGACGCTGGGAGTCGTAACGCCCGTGACAAGATAAGCTCTGAGCATGGATCTTAGAGTGGCTGCATACGCAGTGGTGGAGCGGCGGGGCAAGATCCTGCTCACCCACTGGCGTCGCGGTCATTTGCACGGCTGGACGCTGCCGGGTGGTGGGCTTGAAAGTGGCGAGGATCCGCGCGACGCAGTTGTGCGCGAGGTACTTGAAGAGACGGGCCTCGAGGCTCGAGTTGGCAAACTTATCGGGGTCGACTCTCGCGTGATGGTGCGCGAAGAGGTGCCGGCTGACAAAGACCCCGAGCTGCACACCATTCGAATTGTGTACCGTGCGACTGTGAAAGACGGTCCGCTTCAGCACGAGATTGGCGGATCCTCAGACGAGGCCCGCTGGGTGCCGATCAAAGAGATCCGCTCGCTGCGCACGCTCTCGCTCGTGCAGACCGGTCTGCGCATGGCCGGCATCGGTCGTCGCCCGGGCCAGCAGGGCGGCAAATCGGGTGGCAAGTCAGGCAAGTCCCGCAAATAACAACGGCGCCCGAGCCGAAGCTCGGACGCCGTTGAAAGCTCAGTGGTTATTCACCCTCGGGTGCGACCCAGAGTTCATCGTCAGTGCGGAATGCCTGCCACAGCGCGTATCCGACGCCGACGGCGGCAGCGATCCCGAACCCGATGGCGATGACGCCACCCGCGCGACGCTTCTTCTTTGCGGGCTGCAGGAATCCGGTGCGCTCACCGAAGCCGCGTACCTGGCGTGAAGCCTCAACCTGCTCGAGCTGGTCGAGCTTTTGAATGGTCGATG
The DNA here is from genome assembly GCF_011299575.1 of Leucobacter viscericola. Taxonomy (NCBI): domain Bacteria; kingdom Bacillati; phylum Actinomycetota; class Actinomycetes; order Micrococcales; family Microbacteriaceae; genus Leucobacter; species Leucobacter viscericola. Next base: position 2,102,977 of record NZ_CP049863.1, on the reverse strand, counting down.
CCAGCGCACTCGCAACAAGCGGTGTTGCCGTGCGGCGAACCGTGTTTGCTGCGCGGCGTGCAGACTCGACGCCACGATCAATTGTTGGCCTCGCAGCCTCAAGCGCCACGTCAACGCGAGGCGCAACGTACTCGTCGCTCAGCTTTCGCGCCTGGCGGCTTGCTTCGTGCAAGACCTCGCCCGCGTGGCCGAGTACGACGCGCTGGTGATCGAGCAGCTCCTGTGCTTCTCCGCGCAGACGACGGAGTTCGCGACGGCGCTTACGTGAGAGTTTCATACGGGTCCTCCTACCTCAGCAAGACTGTGACCTCCGGTGAAGTCGCTTGCCCCGCTTCCACGCTACACCGTAGAGGGGTGGATTGTTGAGAGTTCAGTGCTCAAGACCCTGAGATTCTCAGCAGCACCAATGTCAGTGGTCACATCTACACTAGAGTTCATGACACTTCACAGCTCTGTAGCCACTGTCCACACCAACCACGGCGATATCGTCATCAACCTCTTCGGCGATCATGCACCGAAGACCGTGAAGAACTTCACCGACCTTGCTGAGAAGGGCTTCTACGACGGAGTCATCTTCCACCGCATCATCCCCAACTTCATGATTCAGGGTGGCGACCCCACGGGTACCGGCACCGGCGGCCCCGGCTACACCTTTGACGACGAGATCCACCCCGAGCTCGTTTTCGACAAGCCTTACCAGCTCGCTATGGCCAACGCCGGCAAGCGCCCCGACCTGACCGGTCGCCTCGCAGGCACCAACGGTTCACAGTTCTTCATCACGACGATCGCTCCCGATTGGCTGAATGGCAAGCACTCCATCTTCGGTGAGGTCGCAAACGACGAGTCGAAGGCTGTTGTCGACGCAATCTCGGCAGTACAGACCGCTGCGGGCGATCGCCCGCTCGAAGACGTCGTCATCACCGGCGTCGACATCGTCAAGGCGTAATTCCAGTGGCGGCGAACGGATCGACCCCGGCCTTCGGCGAGCGTGCCTCGTACGGGCCGAACGACGTCTGCTATCGCCACCCGGGTGTGCACAGTTTCACGCTGTGCCAGCGCTGCGGCCGCACGATCTGCCCCCAGTGCCAGATCACCTCTCCCGTGGGAGTGCTGTGCCCGGAGTGCGTGAAACAGACTCAGTCGGGTGCAGCGCAACGCTCTACACGTAAGGTGCGGGTGGCCGGGCGCAGGATCGCTGCGCTCGATTCCCCGGTGACCTACGGCATCATGGCGCTCTGCGTGCTGGTGTTTATCGTGCAGTCGTTGAGCTACTACTTCGGCGGGAGCGAGGTCACTCGGGCGCTGTGGTACGCACCGCTGTATTCACTGCCGGGTGACGTTGGCCCCGGGTTTGAACCCTGGCGCATGTTCACCGTCATGTTTACGCACTCCACAGGAACGCTGCTCCACATCCTCTTCAACATGTTGGCGCTGTGGATGTTTGGCCGAAATCTTGAGCAGATGATCGGCCACATGCAGTTTCTGGTGCTGTATCTGTTTGCGGGTATTGGCGGATCGCTGGGCTCGATGTTCTGGGCCTACGTCGATCCGAGCACCCTTGTCACACCGACGGTTGGTGCCTCGGGCGCGATCTTTGGTGTGCTCGGGGCGACCCTCGTGGCGTACAAGGCCGCGAACGTAAACATCACCTCGCTTGCGGTGCTCATCGCAATCAATATTGGGATCGGGTTTTTGCCCGGTGTTGGGATCGCCTGGCAGGCACACCTCGGTGGCATGCTCGTCGGTGCACTTACCATGTGGTTGATGCTGGGTGTGCGTGGTCCACGAAAGAAGACCCAGCGAATACTGACACTCACGTCGCTCGGTGTGATCCTTGCTGCACTCGCTTGTTCGTATCTTGTCGTTATGCCAGACATCTCTCGCTGGTTATCGTAAGAGACAAAAACAACTGAGGCCCCGGCGTTTGCCGGGGCCTCAGTTAGTTATCCACAGGGTTTTCCCCACCTGGGGAGGAATTACACCGGTGTGATTAAGGTGTGATTTCGGGCGGAAATGCCTGCTTCTGCAGTGCTTACTTCCACCACGGAGTCATAAGGAAGCCGATCAGCACAAAGCCAAAACCGACGAAGATGTTTGCCTGGCCGAGAGCCGGCACTGGCAGTTGCAGCGTCGAGCTCGTGACGTAGAACAGCACGATCCAAATGAGGCCAAGAAGCATAAACCCAAACATGACCGGCTTAAACCAGACAGGGTTCGGAGCGTTCTTCCGAGCCGCTGCTGCCTCCTCGCGACTCAGCGAAACTTCCGCTGCCTTGCGCTTGCTTACCTCTTTACGTGCTGCTGACATGGCTATGAGTCTACCTGGATAAAGCAGGGACTCAGCGAACGCAACTTAGAATATCCTTATGGTCGATAGTCGTGAGAGGCCGCGTAAGCGCCGCCGAGCTCGCTTGAGTCCCCTCACAGTTATCGGGGAACTCCTGCTTCTCGGTGGACTTGGTGTGCTCGGATACATTGTTTGGCAACCCTGGCACACGGGTGTCACAGTGACAGCAAAGCAGGAAAAACTCTCGGCTGCAGAGTCTGCAAAGTGGGACAAGGTTGAGCAGGCACCCTGGGACGGCACGGTTCCCGTGACCGCAACACCGGCGCCAGCAGAGGTCTTCGCGGTGCTGCACGCTCCCGAGTTCGGCACCACCTACGCAAACCGGATCGCCCAGACGACCGACTGGTGGACGGTGTTGAACCTTGATAACAAGGGCATCGGTCACTACGAGACCACCCAGATGCCGGGAGAGCCCGGTAACTTTGTGCTCGCCGGTCACCGCTCCGGTCCGCTCATCAACTCTTTCCGCGAGGTCATGAACCTTCGGGTTGGTGATCCTCTGTTCATTGAGACAAAAGACGGCTGGTACACCTACCGCTTCCGCGATATTGAGTACGTGCTGCCGACGGAGACCGACGTTACGAACCCCTTCCCGAGGCTTGAAGGGCAGCCCGGTAAAGATCAGATCATGACCTTTACCACCTGCCACCCCAAGCTGGCGGGCAGTGCCGAACGTGCGATCGCGTACTCGGTGTTTGAGGCCTACCAGCCGCGCAGCGCGGGTCCGCCCGCTGAGCTCGTCAAGTTGAATCCGACAATGAAGGGTACGCAGGCTCCGAGAGGAGACGGGAAGCCCGAGACAGGAGGGGACACACAATAATGTTCTCGATGATTTGGCGATTCTTCCCGGGACCAGCTTGGCTGCGCGTGATCGTGCTGCTTCTTGTGCTGGCCGCGCTCGTCTACGCACTCATCACCTACGTATACCCGTGGGTGACCCTGCAGTTCCCACCCGAGGATGTGACGGTGAACTCATGACAAACATTCTTGTCATCGACAACTACGACAGCTTTGTGTACACCCTCAACGGGTACCTGCAGCAGCTCGGTGCAAGCACGCGCGTTATTCGTAACGACGAGCTGACCGCCGGTGAACTCGAGCGTCTCGTCACCGAGTTCGACGGTGTGCTGATCTCACCCGGACCCGGCACCCCCACGGATGCTGGACTGTCGATCGCGATGGTCGGGATCGCGCTACGCTCCGGTGTGCCCCTGCTCGGGGTCTGCCTGGGGCACCAGGCGATCGCCGAAGCCCTCGGTGGTGTGGTCACCCACGCCGAAGAGCTGATGCACGGCAAGGTCTCGCGGGTGCATCACACCGGCGACTCGTTCTTCGACGGAGTCGCACCCGAGTTCAATGCAACGCGGTACCATTCCCTCGCCGTTGTGCGCGATACCGTACCGGACTCGCTCACCATCACTGCAGAGACAGCAAACGGCATTGTCATGGCCCTACGCCACCGTGAGCTGCCCATCTACGGCGTGCAGTACCACCCCGAGTCTGTACTCACCGAGGGTGGGTATCAGCAGCTCGGCAACTGGCTGAAGGCCGCCGGACACGCCAACGCAGCGGAGATCGCTGCATCGCTCTCTCCGCTGCTTGCGAAGGACGCCTAGCCCGCGCAGTACGTGATGTCGAGCTTGGAGCCCTGCGGTTGGGTTCCGACGATTGACTGATTCAGGATCGGGAAGCCGTCCTGAGGCACACAACCGGTCTCGGCGGCAGAACTCACCTTGACGTTCACCCCAAGGCCGAGTCCGGACAGCTGCATGCGTGCCGCTTCGAGGGGCTGATTTGTCACATCGGGGACGGCAACCTTACCGCTGGACACGGTAATTTCGACGCTGTCACCCGAGGTGAGCGAGGTTCCCTCTTCGGGTGAGACTGAGAGCACTCGACCCTGTGCCTCGACCGGACTATCGGCCGTGGTCACAATGCCAACCTTGAGACCAAGCGCCTTGAGGGCCGCCGTGTACTCGTCCTTGTTCATGTGACCGACTTTGGGAACCTTCGCCGTCTCCGGGCCGGTCGAAACATAGACGGTGACCTTGTCACCCTGCTCGAGAACAGTCTTTGCCTCGGGGTCGGTTGAGATGACCTTGCCCGCCTCAATGTCTTTGCTCGTCTGCTCGATGGTCAGAGGAACTAGGTCGAGCTTCTGGAGTGCGACAACGGCCGCGTCACGATCCTTGTTGACGAGTGAGGGCACGACGCGCGACGTATCCGGCTGAAACTGCTGGGGTACAAGTGTCACGAGCCAGAAGACCACGGCAATAATGACCGCGCCAACGGTGAGGATCGCGGCCCAGGTCCACATCACGGGTGGTCGGCTCTGGGTGCGGGTTGCCCCGCCGCCCTCGGCGAGCTGCCGCAGCGCCAGATCTGACTCCGACACCTCTTCACCGCCCGAGAACAGGAGGGTCTCTGACTGGGTCGGAACCGAAAGCTTTGGCATCTTGCCGCTCGCCGCGATGCGCAGTGCATCGCGGAACTCAGAGGCAGACTGGAAGCGCTTGGCGCGATCCTTCGCGAGCCCGTACAGCACAACTCGATCGAGCTCTGCCGGAACCTCGGGGTTGCGCTCGCTCGGCGCGGTGGGGCGTTCGCTCACGTGCTGGTACGCGACCGCGACGGCGGAGTCGCCGCGGAATGGCACGTCACCCGTGAGGAGTTCGTACAGCAACACCGCGGTCGAGTACAGGTCTGTGCGTGCATCGATGGACTCGCCCTTCGCCTGTTCAGGCGAGAAGTAGGCGGCGGTGCCGAGGATCGCGGTCGTCTGCTGCAGAGTCGACGAGGTTTCAGAGACGGCTCGCGCGATCCCGAAGTCCATCACCTTTACCTGGCCACTCTTCGTGACCATGATGTTTGCAGGCTTAATATCGCGGTGCACAATGCCAGCGCGGTGCGAGTACTCAAGTGCCGTCAGAACGGCGTCAACGACTCGGCAGGCCTCAGTCTGCGAGAGGTTGCCATCGGCGAGGATCTCGCGGAGGTTGTGTCCCTCGACATACTCCATCACGATGAACGGTAGCCGCTTCGGGCCGCTCGCCGTCTGAATGAGATCGTCGCCGGCGTCAAACACCCGCACAACGGTCGGGTGAGCCATGCGTGAAGCCGACTGGGCCTCCTGACGGAAGCGCGAGCGGAACTGCTCGTCTCCGGCCAGGTCGGCCTTCATCACCTTGATCGCAACCGAGCGACCGAGCTTGGTGTCTGTGCCACGGTAGACGGTGGCCATGCCACCCTGGCCGATGAACTCCCCAATCGCGTAGCGACCGGCGAGCACACGCTGTTCGCCGCCGTCAGCCGTTTCGGGCATGATCACCTCTTCCGTGCTCATAGATCGTCTCCAAGTGTAGGGGTCGTTGCCTAATAAATCGGTGTGTGCCGCGGGCTAGTTGCCGTCTGTGGGTTTCGACGGGGCCTTCACCGTGATCTCGACGGGGTCCGACGGATCAGAGGTGCGCACAACTGACGATCCATTGCCGCAGGTAACGGAGTAGGTGACGGTGATCGTTCCGTTGGGGTCGTCCGCGTTCAGATCGCTCGCGGTGACGGTAACGGTCGGGCTCGTGACCGATCCCGGTGCAGATCCCGACCCCGTAGTTTTAACTTCGTAGGCCTGCAGGCTGAGACCGGTCGGGCACGAGGCCACCGGCCAGCTCACCGAGGAGGTGCCGCCCGAGTTGATGGACGCGGGGCTAGCGGAAGGTGCTGCCGGCTTTGTGACGCCACCAAAGGCAACGTTGTAGGTCAGGGTGATGAGCTGGTCAAACGGCACCTCAGCACCCGTCGGGTTCACGCCGGTGACCTTACCGACCTCTTCATCTGGAGCGGGGTTACCCTCTTGCTTCACAACATTGGTGAAACCTTGAGCGTTGAGCTGGCCAATTGCCTGATCGACGTTCATGCCGAGCAGGTCGGCCTCGTTCACAGCACCGGTGGTCGGAGCTGGAGGGGGCGTGGTCGTTTTGGCCGTCGTCTTCTTAGGCGTTGTAGTGGTCGTGGTCGTTGGCTTCTCGTCGCCGTTCCCGTTGTTCATCAACGCAAAGACGGTGCCGCCCACAATGAGCAGGATCAGCACGCCGAGCGTAATGAGGGGCCACGTCCAGCGGCTCTTCTTCTTTTTGACCGGCTCTTCTTCTTCACCTTCGAGAGCGTCGTCAGCGAGAGCGGTGGTTGCGGCGGTCTGACCCGCCATCACTGTGGTCTGCGGCAGCGCCGTGGTGGCAGCATCGTCGAGCATGGTTGTCTGCGGCAGCGCGGTGGTCGCGGGCGCCGTCTCACCCAGAATCTGGGGTACGTAGCTCGCTGCGAGCTGCACGTTGCCGCGGTGCAGCGCAGCGGCTGCCTGCGCGAGCTTTGCTGCGGTCTGCGGGCGGCCTGCTGCATCTTTCGCGAGGCAGGCGTACACGAGGTTGCGCACGGGCTCTGGCACGTCGTTCGGCAGGTCCGGAGGAGTGTCGTTGATCTGCGCCATGGCGATCGCGACCTGCGACTCACCCGTGAAGGGACGCTTTCCCGCGAGGCACTCGTACGCGACGATGCCGAGTGAGTAGATGTCGGTCGTGGCGGTCGCCGTGTGGCCACTCGCTTGCTCGGGCGCGAGGTACTGCACGGTGCCCATGACCTGGCCGGTCGCGGTGAGTGGCACCTGGTCGGCGATGCGCGCGATCCCGAAGTCCGTGATCTTGACGCGGCCCTCGGGGGTAATCAGCAGGTTGCCCGGCTTGATGTCGCGGTGCACGAGGCCAGCGTCGTGAGCGGCCTGCAGCGATGTCGCGGTCTGGGCCACAATCCCGAGCACACGATTGGCGGGAAGCTTGCCCTCGCGTTCGATGATCGTGGAGAGTGGCTCACCCGGAACCAGCTCCATCACGATGTACGCGGAGCCCTGCTCCTCGCCATAGTCAAAGACGTTTGCGATGCCCTCGTGGTTGACGAGAGCGGCGTGGCGGGCCTCGGCGCGGAAGCGCTCGAGAAAGCCAGGATCGCCCATGTACTCGTCTTTGAGGATCTTGATGGCGACGGTGCGACCGATAATGCTGTCGCTTGCCTTCCACACCTCGCCCATGCCACCGACGGCGATCCGCGAGCTGAGCTCGTAACGTCCGCCGAATGTGATCCCTGCAGATGGTCTCATTCGCTCAACACCGCTTCCATTACTCGTTTGCCGACTTCTGTCGGGAGGTCGTAAGATCCTCCCAGGTTGTTATATGCCGCTCCGCCGCCGCTTTCGATGACGACCGCGACCGCCACCTCCGGGTCATCAACCGGGGCGAACCCGGTGAACCAGAGCGTGAACGGGACGCCGTTGGCGTCATCCGTGTTGCTGTTTTCGGCCGTACCGGTTTTCCCCGCGACTCGCACTCCGTCGATCCCCGCTTTTTTTGCAAGTCCGCCGGGATCGGTAACCCCAGCCTCCATCATGCCAGCAACCGACTTCGCAGTCTTCGCAGAAATGGGTTTGCTGAACTCTTCGGCCGAGAATTCCTGTTCAACTTTCAGGTCGGGTGAGATGACACTTTTCACGAGCTGCGGCTTCATGACCGTGCCCCCGTTTGCGATTCCGGCAGAGACCATGGCCATCTGCAGGGGAGTTGCACGCACATCGAGCTGGCCGATAGACGAGAGTGCGACCTGCGCCTTATCCTTTGGAATCGGAGCCTCACTCGGGGTGACGGCAAGCGGGATATCAAGATCTTGCCCGAAACCGAATGCGTTCGCCATCTTGGGCACCTCATCGCGGTCCATCTTCATCGCGAGCTCGGCGATGGGAATGTTGCACGAGAAGACCAGAGCCTGCTGCAGTGTTGCAGTGTCGCCGCCACCGCAGGTGGTGCGCGAAGCATTTTGCATCTCCGCTGTTGATTGGGGAAGCGCGAGTGCAGCGGGATTCGGGAATTCGGTTGTCGGCGTCGCCGCGCCGCTTTCAATGGCCGCGGACGCGACCACAAGCTTGTAGACCGAACCGGGGTGGTACAGGTCGCCAGCGATCGCGCGGTTGTTGAGCGGCTTAGAGGGGTCTTCACTCAGCTGGCGGTAGTTTTTGATGATTTCCGCGTCGTCGTTCGAGGAGAGCTGATTCGGATCGAAGCTCGGCGTCGAGTAGAGCGCAAGAATCTCGCCGGTCTTGGGGTTCAGTGCAACAACCGCACCCTCAAATCCACCCTCGGCCATCGCGTCACGAGCGGCGGTCTGCGCCTTTGCGCTGATCGTCGTCTCAACCGAGCTGCCCTGAGGATCAACCCCGTTGATGGTGTTCATGATGCGCGTGAAGAACTGCGAGTTGGCGGTGCCAGAGAGCTCCTGGTTCATCGCATCTTCAAGTCCGGTTCGGCCCTGGCGGGTTGAGAAGTAGCCGGTGATGGGTGCGTAGAGCTCCCCGTCGGAGTACTGCCGAACGTAGCGATAGGCGTCATTGGTGGGCGTCGAGAACGCAACCGGATTGCCGTCGACGAGGATCGAGCCGCGCTCGACCTTGTAGCCGTTTTTGACGGTGCGCTGGTTCAGCTCGTTGGCGCGAAGATCGTCGGCCGCCACGAACTGAATCATGGTGACGGAGAAGAACAGCACGAGGAACATGCCGAACACCGTACGGGTAATGAATTTGAGCTGTTTGTTCATGTGCGGATCACCAGCTTCGGCCGATTGCGGACAGAGTTGGAGAGCAGCATGAGGAGGCCTATGATGATCCAGTTTGAGACAAGGGAGGACCCGCCAGACGCGAGGAAGGGCGCGGTGAGCCCGGTGAGTGGAATGACGCGGGTAACGCCACCAAAAACGATAAAGACCTGGAAGGCAATCGTGAAGGAGAGACCAGCCGCGAGCAGCTTTCCGAAGTCGTCCTGCCCGGCGAAACCGATCCGAAGACCACGACCCACAAGCAGCAGGTAAGCCGCGAGCACAACGAACAGCCCGACGAGGCCGAGCTCTTCACCGATGCTTGGGATGATGTAGTCGCTGAATGAGAGCGGAGTGTCTCGAGGGAAGCCCTGGCCGAAGCCCGTGCCGGTCATGCCGCCGTTCGCCATGCCGAAAAGTCCCTGCACCATCTGGAATCCGCCACCGCTCGGATCGGCGAACGGATCGAGCCAGTTTGTGAAGCGGGTATTGACGTACTCAAGCGTCTGGCTCGCGACAAGGCCACCGACGAGGAAGAGGCCGACCCCAAGAATGAGCCAGCCGATCCTGCCCGTCGCCAGGTACAGCATTGCAAGGAAAAGTCCGAAGTAGAGCAGCGAGGTGCCAAGGTCGCGCTGGAACACAAGCACCAGCATCGCGGCGAGCCAAAAGACGAGCAGGGGACCGAGGTCGCGTGCTCGAGGGAACCGGATGCCGAGGAACTTCTTTCCGACCATCGCGAGCGAATCACGGTTGCGGACCAGGTACCCGGCGAAGAAGATCGCGAGCATGATCTTTGCGATCTCGCCCGGTTGGAAGGAGAACGGACCCACGTGGATCCAGACGCGCGCGCCCTGAATGGTTTGGCCAATGCCGGGCAGCATCGGCAGAACCAGGAGGATGACCGCAGCAAGGCCCGTCAGGTAGGTGTAACGGAAGAGCACCATGTGATTGCGGATAACCCAGAGCACGATGATGGCCGCTACAACCGCGATGGTCGACCACAGCAGCTGCTGCGGGGCGTCACCCCTCGGCTCCTGGTACAGGGGCTTGTCGAAGGAGATGCGATAAATCATCGCTACCCCGAGAACGTTAAGGAACGTCGCAATCGGCAGGATCAGCGGGTCGGCATCGGGTGCGATGCGGCGAACGGTGAGGTGCAGCGCAAACACGGCGACGACAAATAGCGCACCGCTGGGGAGCAGTTTCGTTGTTGGCGCCCCCACCATGGTGAGGTCGATGATGACGACCGCGGCGATCCCGACCGCAATTGCGAACACGAGCAGCGCAAACTCTAGACCCTGCAGTTTGCGCGGGGCACGCAGCGCAGTGATGCGCTGCAGCACTGTTTCGCTGGTGCGGGTCTTCTCAAACGTGCGTGGTTCAGCGGCGCTATCACTCATTGGTGTCTCCGATCCGGAGCACTATGTCACGTGCTTCCTCGATCGAGCCCGCGCTGAGCGTGCGCTCCACCTGGCGACGCTCATTGCCGTCGAGTGTTTTGAGCGGGATCCCGGTGTCTTCTGCGACTGAGTGCAACGAGAGTGAGCCAAGATCTTGCTGGACGCCGCGGAAGATGATGACGGTTTCGCCGTCGGTGCCGACGTAGTAGCGGCTCTGGGTCCACTGGTAGCCGAAGAACATTGCTCCGCCGATGGCAATCAGCACGGCAAGAGCGCCGAAGATCCACAGCAGGCGGCGGCGGCGATTGCGGCGCTTCGTTTCTGCGATCAGCTCGGCCAGGTATTCGTCGATGCGGGACTCGAAGTGGCTCTCTTCGACAACCGGAGCCTTGCGCACAGGCCGGCGGCGGTTGAGCAGGCGGTTGCGCGCTGTCGACACCGAGCCATCGCGTGGTTCGGGAGCGTTGGCCGCGGATCCGGCAAAGCGCGGGTTGGGATCTACGATCTCGTGAGGTTCTGCGGTCGTCTCCACGAGCACAACGGTGACGTTGTCGGGGGCACCGTGGGCGAGGCTCTTGTCGATCAGGGCATCGACAGCACCCTGAAGCGAGTTGCGGCGACGCAGGATCTTCTCGATATCTGGATCTTCGACGTATCCGCACAGGCCGTCTGAGCAGAGCAGCCACACGTCACCCGGGCGAGTATCGAGCACCTCGGTGTCGACCTCGGGCGAAGAATCGACGTCACCGAGCACACGCATGAGCACGGAGCGGCGCGGATGGATCTTCGCCTCTTCTTCCGTGATCTTGCCGCTGTCGACGAGCCGTTGCACGAAGGTGTGGTCGATCGTGATCTGCTTGAGCGTGTTATCGCGCAGCAGGTAGAGGCGAGAGTCGCCGATGTGGGCGAGGGCGAGCTTGTCGTCGACGGTAATGAAGCCCGTGAACGTGGTGCCCATGCCAGCGAGTTCTGGCCGATCCCCAACCGTGTCGCGCAGCTTGCGATTGGCGGCAAGCACTGCCTTGCGGAGAATCTCGGTTGTCTCTTTGGGGGAGCCGGTCGGTTCACCGTCGCTCTGCGCGATCTGCTGTGTCGCGAGTGCGGAGGCGACATCGCCACCCGCGTGACCACCCATGCCGTCAGCGACGAGAAAGAGGTAGTCGCCAGCGAAGGCCGAATCCTGGTTGTTGGAGCGCACCATCCCAACGTGGGATCCGATGGCACTCTCATAGCCGACGGTCACGCTCAGGGCCTCAGCTCAAATGTGGTCGTACCGATGGTGATCGGTGTGAACAGTGGCACCTGAACGGGCTTGGTGACCTTAATGCCGTCAAGCTTGGTGCCGTTTGTGGAGTCGAGATCGGTGAGGGTCCAGTGATCGCCCGTGCGAGCGAGTCGAGCGTGGTAGGTCGAGGTGTATTCGTCAACGATGACGAGGGTCGACTCGCTGCTGCGGCCGATGGTGAGGAAGTCGTCGTCGAGGGGGATCGCCGTGCCCGTTGCCACACCGGAGGTGATGACGAGCTGGCGAGCGATACCGCTGTTGCCAGCCGAGGGGAGAGCGCCGCCGCTCGGGGTGATGATTGGGGAGTGGCCTGCCGCGAGGGGGGTAGTTGGGCCAGTTTGTCGTGCGACGGGGGCAGTTGGTGCTGCTGGCGACGCTGCCTGTACGACGGGTGAGGCAGCCACGAACGGCTGCGGTGATCCTGACGCCTTCTTACCGTCTGACTTCATGCGCCGCACCGGTGCCCCGAAAAGATCGCTGCGGAGCGCGTACACGATTGCGAAGATGAAGAACCAGAGCAGCAGCAAAAAGCCGATGCGAAGGATTAGCAGGGTGAGTTCGCTCACAGTCCCCTCCAGAAGTCCTGGTCGATGCTGTCGGCCGCGGCTGAGGGCATTTCTTCGGGTTTGCTTGCCGGCTTGCTCGCTGCCCTACTGGGTGCCTTGCTTGCTGGTTTTGCCGACTGGTGAACCGTTGTGGGTGCACTGGCCTGCGGGCGAGCTTTGGCGGCGGCTTTGCGGCTGCGCCCGGGAGCCAACTGAAACACGAGAGAAGTCTGCCCGATTGTGATGACGATTCCGGGGGCGAGTGCGGCCTCACGGAAGCGCTGCCCATCGATTTTGGAACCGTTCGTTGAGCCGAGATCGCGAGCAATGCCCGCTGAGCCGTCCCAAATAAGTTCAAGATGCTTACGCGAGGCTGCGTTATCGGTGATCCGGATCCCGCAATCGCTGCCGCGACCGACCGTTGTTGTGCCGCGGGAAAGTTCGTGGCGCACACCGTCGACCTCGATGACCGCGACCCAGTCGACTGCACCCTCAACCTGGCTGGCCTCAACCACGAGTACTCCCGTGGTGACTGAGTCGTCTGAGCGGATCTCTACGTCGGGTTCGCCGAGCAGCTGGTAGTGCTGGGTGGAGGCGTGCTTGAGAACGACGCCTCTGAGCTCGCGCTCAAGGGTTTCGCCCATGCCCTGCAGCCGCGCGGCGTCTTTTGGTGAGACACGTGCGACAAAGCGATTGGGTGCGAGCACACGATCACGGTCGACGATGACCGCGCCGATGTCGAGCTCACGTTTGAGTGCCGAAGCGATTTCTACGGGTTGTACGCCCGAGCGGAAGGTGCGTGCGAAGGCGCCGTTGACGGCGCGCTCGAGTCCGCGTTCGACGTTGTCCAGGATGCCCACGTGGTGATCGCCCCCTCTTCTGGCCGGTCTCTTATTTGCTATTTCACTACCGACTCTATTGGTGTCGGCTGTTGACTCGGTGCTAGCTTGCCGCGCGGCGTGAGGCTTGTGGCCCTTTGGTCTGCGAACTTTCTGGCACCGCGCAACGATCTCGCTGCACGAGTGGCTTTAGTTTAGCCCGCTTTGGTGGGAGCGAGTTTATGCTGCTAAGCTAGTGGAGTTCTCTTGGCGACTTCGCTGAGCGAGTGACTCGCGCGAGTGGCGGAATGGCAGACGCGCTGGCTTCAGGTGCCAGTGCCCGCAAGGGCGTGGGGGTTCAAGTCCCCCTTCGCGCACGAGATAAGGAATGAGTTCGGATCAGGTGTTGATCCGGGCTCATTTTTGTTTTCTGAGAGTGCCGGTAACCCGGTAACTCGAAAGTGTTCGTGCAAGACAATCGCACCGCACCGCACCGCACTGCACTGCACTGCACTGCACTGCACCGCACCGCATAGCGCGGGCGGGGCTTTCGCCGTAGAGAACCTCACCAAGCTTCATGCGGCGTGCAACATGCGGGAATCAAACGGTGCTTCAATAATTGCACCGACGCGAAGAGTCGCCGGTCGGGATGGCTTATTGAGCCCTTACCGCGCGATGGTTGCTTGGGTGCTGAGGGAAAGCGTGCTGCCTACCACCGTGCCTGGATGAGAAAACTTGGACTGAGCGCAGGGAGCTCGTGAAATCGACCCGCCTGAGTGGACAAGGATAGGCTGCGTCTTATGGCGCGCAATAGACGACACTTGCGGACTCTTACAGTTCCAATTGCTTTTGGAGTTGTTGCGTGCGTTACCGCCTGTTTTGGTGGCGTAACGACGCAAGTTTCGAATTCCTCTTCCGCTGAAACTTCTAGCCCGTCAAGTTCGCCCGACTCTCCAACCACAAGTGTGACCCCCGTCGAAGATCAGTTTGAGATACCTGAGGACTGTGACGAGCTGATCCCGATAAGCGTGATCCAGTCGTTTGATCCTCGCCTCGAATTGCATACGCACAGCGAGGAAGCAGAAGCGCAATTTGCGGTACTGCTCGGTCCAAAAACGATGGCCGCGCTCACGAGTGGAAGAGAGTCAATCTATTGTGGGTGGGGAATTTCTCACACAGATGCATTCGGCTATGTTGGCGCAGCCGTCATCAGCGATTCAGTCAAGAAGGACTTGCTCCACTCGCTGCGTGATTCTGTTTATGTCGAGCGTGAGGCAACTACCAATGCGGAGGCGATTTTCGTGCGTTCTCAAAGTGTCGAGCACCAATATATGTCTGAAGTTGATTTCGATGGGAATCTTCTTGTTGCCTCCGCTTACTCAATCTCGGGTGATTTCGCGAAGGCCGCGCTGGAGAGCCTGCGGAAAAATTGAGATAAGTGAGCAGGAAGGAAGCGATCGGAGTTCTTGGTGTTAATTGCTTGGGTTGGTATAGGGGGTGGGGCGGTTATGTTGGCTTTATGCAAGCCGCTTGCCGACTTGTTCGAGCGCGGATACCGCGAGACCCTTGGGGATGAGCGCAGTGCAAGGTCAATGACGCCTCGTTACGTGGCAGCCATGGGTATCTTCTCGATCTTGTTTGGGTTGTTCCTTCTTGTGAAGGATTTCGTCTAAATGGAACTTGGACCGAGCCAATCTCGGAAGAACTTGCAAGTCGCTCCAATTTTAAAGCCCTTTTGGAAGATGCCCATGTATGTGGCGACCGGCGTGATTTTCCTTATTGTCTACCCACTACTGCTTGTGAACCTCATCAAGACTCTTCAACGCGGTGAGAACCCGGGGTGGGGTAGTTTTTTGGTCACGCTGGCCCCATATGCACTGCTGGCCTGGTTACCAATAAGGTCCTGGAGGATGGGCGCACGTTCAATGCGCGAAATGCGGAAGGAACATGGAGCCGGCCAGACAGTTGTAGTAAGGCATATTCGCTTTGGTCTTCGGGGCGCACATGATCTGGGGGTGCAGCTCGGGAAGCCAGCTTTTGTGTTTGGCGACCTTCGCGGCATACTTTTTGCTTCCTCGTTAGGTCTCGTATTCTGGAACTGCGAAATGGCGAAGACCGAGGGAGTCCTTCCGTGGGAAAGTATTCAAGCGATTGAGCCCACCCGTCTGGATACGTCCCTTTGGAAAAGTAACGGCATCCGGTTCACCTGTCGAGGCCGGGATGAGAAGAATACTTCGTTTGCAGTGGGCATTGAAATTCGCTCCGAAAAGTTCTCAGGGGCGCTCCCCATACGGAAGAAAAGCGCGGAGAGCTTCGCGGAGAGCTTGATCCGAACCAAGAATGAGTTTCAGAGATCTGGTGCAGGTGAGGAAGCTCCGTGAGTCGATCTGACGCAAAATGGTTGAGGATCCCTCGATTCTGTACTTACGCACCAGGTGGCATTTAGAGAACGAAAGTCTCTTTCGCCTACTCGGCGTGAAGGTGTTTCCTCGTCATTAAGGCTCGATAAATTCGAGCTCTAGACCGGTTACGCCGCATGCCACGCGCCCTTGATGCGGATCCGTTCACAGAAATTCAGAATCTGTTTCGAAAGCGAATCGATCTGCCTGACGGGGAGGATCCGGGGGTCATTTCCCATAGCCAACAAGGACCCTTCGAGTTGGGTTGGGCTTAGAGAAGGAATAACGCCGGAGGCGTAGCTGAGAAACGTTTCGAAATCATTGAAGCAGCCTTGATTCAGTGGGATGAGGAGAACTTCACTGGGTTGAAGGGCTAGAAGCTAGAAGGTCAAGATCGCTGGAATAATTGGGGCCTTAACATGGAATCTTGTTGTGGGACGGCGCGTGGATCACTTGCGGCATAAGGCCTCCGGGATTTCGCAAGACACCCCACGAGACTGAATGCAACCCCTGACCCGGATTTATCGGGTTGGGGATTGTTTTGTTTTTGCGTGACCCGAGTGAAGACGAAACCACAGAGGGCTCGAAATCTGCCATGTAACGTTTGCGAGCTGTGGAGCGAGTACTTAGTTGTGGAACCAAAATGCATAATTCCTGAAGATGTAGACGAACCATGTGAGCCTGACGCCGGCTTGCTGGATGTTCGTCGAATCGGTCAGGATCCAGCACAGCTGGAAATGTTCTACCGCTGTCATGTGGCCGCCGTGGAACGTTTTGTGGCGCGTCGCATTCAGGATCCACACGCTGTTGAAGACATCACGTCTGAGGTGTTTCTCGCGGCAGTTCGTTCGTGTCGGCGTTTCGATCCAAGCGGCCCAGCGCCGGTCGCCTGGCTGTTCGGAATCTCCTTTCGACTGACCGCCGACTATCAACGAAAGTCGGCACGACGTTGGCGAGCTCAATCGCGGCAGAAGGGGCAACGGGAACTTGCCGACGACGCGATTGAGCGTCTGGAGCAGCGAATCGATGCTGAACGTGCCGCGTTTGCGCTTCGAGACGAACTGGCAAAGATTCCCGCGCAGACCCGAAGTTTGCTGGAGCTCACAGCGCTTGACGGGTTGAGCATCACCGACGCCGCAGCCGCTTTAGGGATCGCTCCCGGCGCTGCGCGCGTCCGTCTGCACAGGGCGAAGACCCGCCTACGCAATGAACTCGCCGACAGCCCTCTTCGTGCTGTCGCAACTGAATTAGATGACGCTTCACGAAAGGAACTCCACGGTGAATAATCTCGATAGTGACCAGACAGCTTTTTTGGCTGAACTGCAGCAGTACGCTTCCCGGCGGCAGCAAAAGTTGCGCCGACTTCGTTTGGGCGGGATCGGCGTCGCCGCTGCCGCGGCTCTTATGGTCGTCGGGCTGATCGCGTATATTCCCGCTTTGTCTTCCCCTGCCTATGCCGTCACTGATGCTCCTCAGGGAGGCACCCGGATCACCCTCAACTCGCTCCACGATGCAGATGGGCTTGCTGCAGAGTTGGCCAAGCGCGGCATCACCGCAACGGTGACCTTCGGGGGTACAGACACAGGTATCCGCGGGGTCGAGGCCTACACCCCTGAAGAAGTCGCCGCCGGTAAGGCCGGGGATGTCCTTGCGCATGCACCGTCTGACGAACCAGACGTGTTGTCAGGCACCCCTTCTCCAAAGAGCTGCCCGGACTTGCATTCGAAGTCAATGATCGGTGTTGAAGTCATTGACGGGAAGACTGTCATTGATGTTCCTGATGGGGCGCTAACAGCTGGCGAGAAGCTGATGATTACTACGTCGGGAGACGATCGAAGCCAGGCTGCGCTAGATGTTTCCTGGACCACCCCGGAGGGCGTCTGCAGAGCGGGGTCGATATTTATTGATGCGGATCTTTCTGCCCAGTCCCGTGATTGAGCACAGCAACGTCGGCCACCCAGGCTGACACCCTCGCAGCCCCTGTTCTTAGGGCACAGGCGTTATTGCGCATGTCTACTTATGTCGCATCTGCGTGCCACTTACATCCCAGTCCCTGCGTACTGACGTTAGTTCGTAGTTGAGCCCCTGACTGGTCGATGTTGAGTAACTTTTTCTTACGCCCAACCTCATGAACTCGAGGTTCGGCGTCGCGGGGTGGGTTTTCCGCGGGAGTGCCTGACGGTTCTTCCACCCCGTCCTAGAGTTTCGAACCAGCTATCTGTGAGGCGCTCGCGACAAATCCCTAGTCAAAGGCTTCGAATCAGGTAGGTGTCATTCGAGAAATGGTGCGGCAGTTTCTGTCCACCGCAGAAGGCCACCCGGCCTTCGGGGCCCTAGCGCACCCCCCAAGTAATCCGCGCTGGGGCCCACCCTAAACTTTCTCTCAGCGCACCCTGGGAACGTTCAATAGGACGCCCGATATGATCAAAATGCGCCGCGCTGAGAACACAGTATTGCGTAGGAGCACGGGGAGTATAATCGCCCTAATCTGTGCAGTTTCGTGAGAAAGCGGGCACCAAATTTTTGTAGGACGTGAAGATAGCCTGGCCCGTGCAGAGAATCTTGTGCAGGCCGGTATCAGTGTGGATATCGTAGGCGGACACGGCAGCGGGCGCAGCACTTTTCTCAACGCGCTGCGACTGCGGCTCGAAGACAAAGACTGGACCGTTGTCACGATTCGGGGCGTCGCATCTCTTCGACAGCACCCCCTTGGCGCGCTTCACCTTGCCGGAATCGGTGGTGAGAATCGCAAGCTTGGCAACCTGCAGGAGACGGGAGCTGCGCTCCAGCAGATCCTGAAGGGCAAACGAGCAGTCCTCTTTCTTGACGATTGGGATGACCTCGATGAGTCGTCGTGGGGCGTCACAGAATCGACCCGTCGGGCGACCGGTGTGCCTGTTGTACTGACCCGTCTGCAGGGCCTGCGAGCGAGACACACTCCAAGCGGGCTGCGCGCCTCGACGATTGAGTCTTCACAGGTGATCGACATGACGCCGCTTCGTTTTGAAGACATGGAGCGGGCGCTGGTTGATCATCTCAACGCTCCCATTGAATCGAGCACTCTCAGTCACATCTATGGCAAGACGGGTGGCAACATCGGCCTTGCCGTGAATCTCGTCGACGCAACCATTCGAGACGGGCAGCTTGGCCCCCGTCGCGGAAAATTGGTGGCGTTAAAAGACCTGTGGAGCTCAAGCCTGCGTGGGGTGCTTGAGGGCTACCTGGAGGACCTGGACGACAACACGCGAGACGCGTTGGAGATCATCGCCATCACGGGATCAGCGACCCTCAGCACCGTGAGGAAACTCGTTGACTGGGAGACGCTCGAGCTGCTTGAGCAACGCGCACTCGTGACGTTCATTCAAAACGGTCAGTCCCATCTCGTTACGGTTATTCCCCCGATGCTTGTTGAGTTCTTCAGGCACGAACCGCTCAACGCTCGCAGAGTGCGCCTCACAGAACTCATTCGAGAGAGGCTGGGCAAAATCGCATCAGACGAGTCGATTGTTCTCGATCGTCCCTTCAGTCACGAGCCAGCGTCAGAGCGCGATGCCGTGTTTGTGGGTCTGCTTCACGAGCGTGAGCGAGCGTTGCGGATTGTCACCGCGACTGAGTGGGAATCCGCTCCCGTGCCTTCAAACGCCATTCGTTACATTGAGGCGCTGAGTCAGACAATGACCCCCGCAACAAAAGCCGTCGCCAATCGGGTTTTCGCGGAAACAGACAGAACTGCAGAGGGCGCATTTGAGCGGGCAATGTTCGCGTCGCTTCAGGCTCGGTGGCTTGCGTATGCCGACCAGGATCTCGAGGCAGCTCTTCAGTGCTCTGCGAAGTATCGCGAAGAGCTTGGTGTATTTGGCCGGATCCTCGATGCCGCAGAAATCGAAATTGAGTACAGTCTCGGGCGTTTGCCTGATGACTTTTCCGAGCGCCTCGAGGTGACCGAGGATCTCCCGGAGTCAGTAAAGATCAAACTGCTGCAGGTGCAGCTGTTCGTGCTTTGCGGGACCGCGCGCTTCGACGATGCACAACGGGTCTACGCCGAACTCGAGACTCTGACGACCCCTTCGAATCCGGCTCGAATGCTGAACGGCTTGTCGTTCCTCGGCAAGGGCGACTTCACTGCAGCTCTGGAACTGTTTACACATGGTCTAGACGAGGCAACCAGCTACCTCGAAGTTGAAGGTGTTCGGTTGTTCGGATCCGGCGTGATGATCACTCGGGTGTACACGGGTGACACCATCGGCCTAGACGGGCTTGTTGAGTCGGTGCTGGCCGCGGGGCATCCAACACCCTTCCCAGCAGGAAACCAGTTGGCTCTCCTCTCGGTCGGTGCGCTCTCTGCAATTCGCAGCGGTCACATCGCCACGGGTGAGCAACGTATTGCTGATATTGAACTGCTCACGTCGGCTGACGGCCCGCTACCCGGGCAATCTCGGTCGTGGGCGCACGCGCAACTGCTGGTGTTTAACGGCCAACCGGTTGAGGCAGCCGACCTTCTCTGGAGTGCTGCGGAGAACCTCTGGGAACGGCGGGCGCTATTTGCTGCGCTGTCGGGGTTCTTGACGGCTGTCGAGCTTGATCCGACGAACGAGCGAATTCGTGAGGCTCGGTCGTATCTCGCCCAGGTCGAGGGAACGCTTGTCTTCGATTCCCAGCTGCAGTACTACGAGGCATTTCTCGCCGTCGACCTCACCGGAATGCTTGAGGCCGCGGAGGTCTTTCTATCGTCGGGGCGCCTCGGTACCGCGATTCGGGCTTTCCAGCACGTCAGTAACGTGGCGAGGGAAGACGGCAATTCAGATGTCGCCAAGGCCGCCAGTGACAAGCTCATGGAACTGCGTGAGCTTTATGGGCACGAACGATTCGATGTAGCTCGTATTGCCGCTGGTGCGGTATCTCTCACAGAGCGTGAACGAGAAGTAGCCCGATTGGCCGCAGTGGGGCGTTCAAATCAGGAAATCGCGACTCGCCTTGTACTGAGCATTCGAACCGTCGAAACTCACATGCACCGCATTATGCAAAAGCTTGATGTCAACAGCCGACAGGAGATCCGAGCGAACCTCGTTGACGTTCTCTAGCGCCTTTTCCGGCTGAACGTACTTACTTGAGTTGTTGGACTACGTAGATAAGTACGTATCACCCCAATTCGTTTGCCGGGGCTGGAATCATTATTTGTGTTAGCCCCATTGCCAACTAGGCGATGTGAATCAGGTTTCGGGGGAAACCTATTCGTTGCCAGAAGCTGACCACCAGCCTCGGCACAGCACGCTAACACCGCTCTGACTCAATTTGAGGGAGTGATGAATTCTCGCCTGTATTGGCGTACCCAAAAGTAGCGAACCATAAGGAGGTTAGACCATGCCAGCCAAGGGCACGGCCATCGCTTGTGGCAACTGCTTCGCCTAAACAAGCACGATCTCTACAACCAACATCTTGGCGGGGCGCCTCGGACACCTCCTTCCCCGTCTCTTCAATGAAGCACGCCAAAAAGCCGCTTCACCATCACCACAAACAAAGGAAACCCACATGAACAAGCTGACCAAGAGCTCAATTGCTGCCGCTGCCGGAATCGCCCTTCTCATGGGTGGCGCTGGAACCCTCGCGTTCTGGAACGACACCATCGATGCGGGCACCACCGGAACGATCTCGGCTGGCACCCTGTCGCTGTCGAACGCAACCGCCGGCAGCTGGACAGATCAGAACGGCAAAGCCGTTGACGTTGCCGCCTTCCGCGCAGTTCCCGGTGACACCCTTACCTACAAGACCAAGGTCGATGTCGCCGCGATCGGTGACAACCTGACAGGTACGATCGGCATCGGCTCGGCCTCCATCGCCCCGGCGACCGCGGGCACCGCCGACACCCAACTCGCAGCCCTTCTCACTGACTCGGCTACGTTTACGGTCAACGGTGCAGCGGGAAGCACCTTCACCGCGACCGGAACCGCTCAGGCAATTGACGTCACCGTCACGGTCGAGTGGCCGTCGGGCACCCCCGCAGCTGACAACCTCGCGAAGCTCGGCAGCGTGTCACTCGCTGACTTCGCTATCACGGCTACCCAGGCCTAATCCTCACCGGGTCGGGGGCACGCGCCCCCGACCCGGAACCCGTGGTTCTGATTCTCCGAAGGGAAACATCGATGACAACGCTTGCGATTTCCGCAACCGCTAGCCCTGTAACGGAAGCCCCGACTGCCGGTGTGTTTCGCCGGTCGCTGAGGTTTGTGGGCAGCACGCTCGGCATGCTCGTGTTGGTGGGGCTTCTGCTGGTCGCGGGCGCCACCATCGCGGTTCCCGCGGTGATCGGGGCCACACCCCTCGCGGTTCTTACGTCTTCGATGGAACCGACCTACCCGCCCGGCACCCTCGTGGTTGTGCAACCCACCCCCGCGGAAGACATCCTTGTCGGTGATGTGGTCACCTTCCAGCTGCACTCGGGTAAACCCGCAGTCGTCACGCACCGCGTCATCGAGGTTGCGGTAAACGCCACAGGAGAGCACGTCTTCCGAACGCAGGGGGACAACAACCCCGAGCCTGATCCTCAACCCGTCCGTGAGGTCCAGCTCAAGGGAAAGCTGCTCTACGCGGTTCCCGGTCTGGGTTGGGTGCAGAACGCACTCAACGGAGAACTTCGCGCTCTCCTCGTTCCTGTAATTGCCGGCGGGCTGTTTCTCTACGCCGCGATCACACTCGCTAGGGCCGCTGTAGATCGCCGGCGTCGCAAACGCACGGAACTTGCAGCCGAAACGCAATCGCGAGAGGACGCCTAAGCACCATGAAGAAGCTCACCAAGAGTCTTATTGCTGCAGCTGCCGGCACGGCCCTCCTGCTCGGCGGCGGCGGCACACTTGCCGCCTGGAACAGTGGAGCCTTTGCTTCCGTTACAACAACTATTAGCGCAGGTGACCTCAGCCTCACCGCGCCCTCCGCGGGAACGTGGACGGATCAGACGGGCACCACCGTTACTCTCGACACCTTCCGCGTCGCACCAGGCGACACGCTCACCTACGAGACCACAATGGATCTCACTGCAAGGGGCGACAACCTGCAGGGAACGCTCGCCCTCGACCCCGCGTCAATCAGCCCGGCCAATCCCGCCAAGGCAGAGGATGTTGCGCTCGCCGCACGCCTGACGAAATCAGCAAGCGTCACAGTTGACGGGCGCACCAGCGCCGCATTCACCGCGAAACCGGGATCCCAGACCATCCGCGTCACAACGACAGTGACCTGGCCAGGCGGTAACGCACCAGCCACTGACAACACGTCAATGCGGGGAAGCGTCACTCTGAACAACATGAAGTTCACCGTTACCCAAACGCAGCCCTAATTCACTCCCGCCTGTCACCTTTCACGCGCTATTCTCTTGACATGAGAGCTACCAAACGCACCGTCGCTGTTCTGTCTGCTTTTGCTGCGGCACTGCTTTTCGCTGGCTGTGCAGCCGCTCCGAAAGCCGAGTCGCCGACCGCCTCTCCCTCGCCCACCGAGGGCTCGGGCGACCACGACATTGACGAGATGGCGGGTGCGCTGCTCGACAACGGTCGCATGTTCGTTGTGACCACTCAGGGATCGTCGACCTGTATTCCGCAGGTGAAATCCGCAACCGCCAAGGGACAAACGGTTGCAGTAACGCTGGTCGATCCTGCCAGCGATTCAGTCTGCACTATGGACTTGGTGCCGCGAGCCAGTGCGGGAGAGCTCCCCTCTGGCGTGGACCCCACAAAAGACGTCACGCTCCAGGTGACGTATGGCGACAGGGTCGGCACCATTGAGATCGACGGCACATCGATCACCGGTACCCCTGGAACTCCGACTGACAACAAGCCGTCTGCCAGCTGGATCGACGACGACACTCTCGTGTTGCTGACCTGGGGTTCGTCAGGCTGCCCGCCGGTCGTGGAATCGCTGTCAGGATCCGGGAACAGCGGCACGGTGACGTTTGTGACCGACAAGACCAAGGTCTGCACCGCAGACATGGCTCCGCGCGTGACGCTCATCACATTTGACAAGGGCTCAGTTGACGACGACGGTGCGTTCACCCTCAAGCTCGTCGGCGATAACCTCGACGGCACCGTGGAGGTTGCGGCCAGCTAGGGTAGGGCGGCCGGAAGACGAAACACCAACGGCCCCGCAGCACCGTCGAAACGGAGCTGCGGGGCCGTGAGTGTGTTGCGAAGCCGGTACTACTGCTTGTGAGTAACGGTTAGCCGGCGGAACAGCAGCAGGCCCCCGCCCAGCAGCAGGGCCGTTGCTGCGGCGATGCCGAGAGGCAGAAGATCTGCGCCGGTTGTCGCCAGTGCGGCCTCAGGCTGATTAGCGTTGTCTGATGTCGTTCCGTTGGTTGGATCCGTTGGCTGAGGGCCGTTAGAGGGGTCCACGGTCGGATCAGTCGGGTCGACGGGCGGAGGCGTTACCGACTCCGTCACCACGGTGCTCACGTCGTTACCCTTCAGGTAACCAAGATCGGTGCCCAGGTAGTAGGTGTTGTCGATCTTGTCACCATCGTGGGTGCCGGTGGTGTCCACTCCCACAGTGATCTTTGCGGACTCTCCGACCGCAAGTGCGTCGCAGTCCACGCGCAAGAGGTTCTCAGCTGCGTCAACCGACGGCACACACTTGCTGTTCGTCGATGTCGCGGTGTCGGCCTGCAGGGGTACTCGGGCATCAACGTTGTCGGCGATCCAGAAGGAGGCAGAGTCCTTTGTGGCATTGATGTCGAACGTGTACGAGAGGGAGTCACCCGGGTGGATTGCCGTCTTGTCGACAGACTTCACAGTGTTCACCGCGGCGGCGGCGATTGCGTAGGGGGTCTGCCAGGTGCCAATCTTGTTGGGTGCATCGGCGGTCTGCTGATCCCACGTCACTGCTGCGTTACCAACGAACTCGGG
This sequence comes from Leucobacter viscericola, assembly GCF_011299575.1. Classification (NCBI taxonomy): domain Bacteria; kingdom Bacillati; phylum Actinomycetota; class Actinomycetes; order Micrococcales; family Microbacteriaceae; genus Leucobacter; species Leucobacter viscericola. Next base: position 2,078,665 of record NZ_CP049863.1, on the reverse strand, counting down.
GTAGTCGCCGGTGGGCGTAGGGATCGTCTCGACGTTTTGGTAGTACACCAGGAAGAGCTTCTCGTCGCGAGGCAAGCTGTTGACGTGGTACTCGATGTGGGTTCGCTGTGTGGCCGGATCCTTCGAAATTCGCACCTCGTGGTCTCCCAGCGGATCGCCGTACGCACCGCCCACCTCAGTAAACTGCGCAGAAACGACGTTAACACCCGGAATATTGGGGAACCCGGGCTGGGTCAGGTCGAGCTTCTGTGCCGCGAAAATGAGACCGGAAGGGGTGTCGGCCATGCCGCCGGTTGGAGTTGCCGAGTTGTAGACGGTGTTCAGAGCGGGCAGGGTGGCGTCAAAGTTGACGCCCGTGGGGCCATCGTGATCACTCATCACTGCGCCGTTGATGCTGGTGCGGACGATGTTCAGCTCGGGGTTGGTGAGGTCAATCGTGCCGATACCCATCTTCTTGTTGAAGGAGGTGTCGAGCCGGGTCTCTGCCGAAGTGGCCGCGTCGTATTCGGCGCGGGTCGAGTCATACTTACCGTTGTCGACCGAGGTATTGATGACGGTGGGCGCTGTGCTCGGCTCCTTAACGTTGACCAGCTTGGTGTCGGTGAGCTCGCCGTCGTTCATGATCTTCACGGGCAGGTCGCTCAAGCGGCTATCGTGCCGGAATCGCGACGTTTCAAAGTAGAGCGTCGAGGGGTACTCGTGCGCTCCGGCTTCTGCAATGGTCTCGTAACTCACGTGGTAGACGCTTCCGTCCCACGTATCGCCATCGGTGTCGGTGTTGAAGGCGCGGCCCTCGAGGGTGATCTGCAGAGTGCCAGGCTTCATGTTTGCAGCCTCAAGCTTGATCGAAGCCTCGCTGTACACGAGCGGGGATGCGATATCGAATGAAACCACTGAGGATTTCTGATCGCTGGCACCGTACGTGTAGGTCAGTTCCATAGGCGCCGAGCTCGTCGTGATGAGCGTCGGGTTGAGAACAGCGTCACGCACGTACGTGTCGCTCTCGGGCAGGGGCGCGGCGGTTGCCGCGGTGGGGGCGAGTACAACCAGGGAGGCCGCCAAGAGGCTCACCCACCTGAGTTTCGCTGATTTGGTCGTCAATTTATCTTCCTTAATATCGCTATGCGCGATTCAGAGCAGTCGCCGGGGAGGACGACCGTTTGTTTCGGATTCTTGCAACCGCTAGGTGAGCGCGCCACGGCCGCTTCGACCCCTACGCCTAAATGCACAAACCCCACTTCTGTGAATCGATGCTGAATTCTTTCAGCCTCGCCGACACGTGCAGGCAACTCAAACCGGTGGCGAGTTCTGCACCTCGAGTGGCGCAAATTAGGAGTTTGAGGTGGGAGTCAGCTTTGAGTCTGGGTGGGCTCGACCCCAGGGATAGGTGCCTTTGATCTTTTGGACGCACCGCCTTCACCCGCCGTAACGATCAGGGTCAAGGGGGGTGTTGAAAGAGGCTGTTGCACACTAGTGTCGTGAGCAGTACGCCCAAATTCGTTTCGCGGTTTGGGCTCGCGATACAAGGGAGTTTGAATGAGTCTGCACGGGGGAGCGCGGAGAGTTCTGGCGGGAGCAGTCGCCGGCACGATGCTGCTGGCCACGTTTGTGTTGGGACCGCTTCCGGTGGGATCCATTGCGCCCGCAGACGCGGCGACGACCTGTGGCCCCCCGGACGTGGCCCTGGTAAACGCGGGCTTCGAACAACCCACAATTCCGGCAGGAAAGTATAGAACCCTAGCCGCATCCGCCGTTCCCGGTTGGGACACCACCGACTCCAAGGGAATGATCGAGATCTGGAGCAGCGGCTTCAACGGGGTTCCCGCGGCGGCAGGCACGCAGTTCGCTGAGCTCAATGCATTCTCGGCGAGTATGTTGTCGCAGGATGTGGCCACAACACCGGGGCAGGTGATTCACTGGTCCCTTATGCATCGCGCTCGTTCGGGAACCGATGTCATGGCGGTAGAGGCAGGAGTGCCGGGAACAACCCTGACCGAACTCAGTCGTTTCGGTGACAATGTGGCCGACGGTTGGGTCGAGCGCTCAGGATCGTATGTGGTGCCCGCGGGGCAGACCCAGACTCGGTTTGGGTTTGAGGCCATCTCCTCGGGTTCGGGTAACCCATCGCAGGGCAACTTTCTCGATGCGATTAGCTTCGGAACCGCACCGTGTGTTGTGGCGACCAAAACCTCCACGGTCGTTTCGGGTGCTCCTGTTGTGGTGGGCAGCACCATGGAATACACCGTGTTGATGAACAATCAGGGTGGCAGCTCAGCTCAAATAGCGGCCATGACCGACACGCTGCAGCCCGGGCTTGAATACCTGCCCGGGAGCATGTCCTCTGCCGGGCTGGACGGCTCTCACAAGTACAGCGATGCTTCAGGGGACGATCAAGCCGAGTACGATTCCGCCACCAACAAGATCACGTTCCGGCTAGGGCTCGGGGCGAACGCAACAAAGGGTGGATCACTTCCGCCGGGTGAAACCGTGCGATTTACATTTCGGGCGACCGTAACTGCGGCAGCGGCGAGTACAAACGTGACGAACAGCGCCACCGTGAGCTATCAAGATCCGATTGACGGCCTGACCAAACAATCGGTGACCGACCCTGTGCGAGATGAGGTGGCTGCCGCGGCGGATCTCGAGGTCTTGAAGTCGTCGCCGGCCAGAGCGGTCGCGGGGCAGCCAATTACGTGGGCGGTGAGCGTAACAAATAAGGGCCCTGACCTTGCTGAAGACGTCACTTTGAGTGAGCTCAGCCACGATGGGCCGGTTCTGGATGTGAAGGAGAACGGGGTCGATCTGGACTGCCCACTTCAACTGGACGTCAACGTGTGTTCGCTCGGTTCAGTACTGCCCGGTGAATCCCGCACGCTCATGGTGACGACTCAGCTTGATAGCGACACCACTGCCGAGGCCGCGTCAAATACCGCGGTTGTGACGTCCTCGACACACGAGATCGATCCGAGCGATAACACCTCAACAGCTACGGTCCCCATCACCACAAGTGCGGATGTCGCCGTCACCAAGACATTTACGCCCGCGAACCCTCTGCCCGGTGACGAGATCACCTACGACCTGGTTGTGAGCAACGCCGGCCCCTCTACGGCGCGTCAGGTGACGTTGCTCGACGGGATTGATCCCGGAACCACCGTGCTTGAGGCGACCATTGAGGGTGGTGACTGCGCGATTCGCGCGACGAGTGTTCTTTGCTCACTCGAGTCGCTCGCGGCGGGGGATGCGCGCAACGCGAGCATCCGTGTGGTCGCAGACCCCGTGCTCGCCGAGCCGCTCGTGCAAAATAGTGCGACCGTGGCAGCCGCGACGCCAGATCCTAACCCTGAAAACAACACCGCGTCGGTTTCGTTTAACGTGCCGAACACGGCTGACCTTCAATTGAGCAAGACCGCAGCCGATGCAACGCTCACCCCGGGTGCCGAGACGGAATACACGCTGACGCTGAGCAACATCGGACCTGCGCCAGCGGTGAACGCAACGGTCGAAGAGGTCCCTGATCCCGATCTGACGATTCTCAGCATGACGGGGAGCGACGGCGCGGTGTGCGACACATCGTCCTGCTACTGGTCGAGTATTGCTCCGGGGGAGAACAGAACCGTCACTGTTGCTGCGCGGCTTTCAAGCGACACTGCGCTTTCCGAAATCGGAAACACGGCGAGTGTGAGTTCGCCGGTGCCCGATCCAACGCCGGGGAACAACGTCGCCACAGTCGTCCTGCCCATCGAACGGAGCAGCGACCTGGTGGTGTCGAAGCAAATACTGGCCTCTCCAGTGCACCCGGGTGACACCGTTACCTCCAGAATCACCGTGACCAATAACGGACCCGATGTCGCTATCGCTCCGACCGTGCGAGAGGCCAACCTCTGGCTGCGGTCGCCGACAGTCAACACCGAGGCTGGGCGGTGTGTAAGCGCGGGACCACTTGCGGCCTGCCGGATTCCGACACTCGCTGTTGGTGCCAGCTGGGTTATCGACGTCGAGAGCACACTCGCCCCCGATTATGCGGAGGAGTCCGTTTCCAACACGGTGGCCGTTGACACGCGAGACGATCCGAACCCTGACAACAATGTGGCCACGGCTTCCGCGGCGGTTGATTCGATAGCCGACCTCAGCATCGTGAAGTCGTCCGAGCTGGCTGAGGCCCAGGTCGGTGCCCACAACGATTACACGATCACTGTGCGCAACAACGGACCCGATGCCGCTCTGTCTGTGGCGGTTATGGATCTCGCAGGTGATGGGGTGGCGGTGCGCACGGGGCGCTCCGCGGTCGGTAACTATGCGACGACCTCACTCACCTGGTTTGTGGGCACCCTGCCAGCTGGCGCGAGCAAAACGCTGGTGCTTGGCTCAACGCTGGAGATGCCGGGCACGCTGTCGAATACGGCGATGGTGACTTCGGCAAGCGCGGATCCAAACCTGGCTGACAACAGGTCCACGGCCTCGACCGTGGTCAGCGGTCCGCCGGTTCCACCGCCGGTTCCGCCAACACCGCCCTACACGCCGCCGCTGGTCAACACGGGGAGCGGGGGGAATGCCGCACCGCTCGTGGCGTTTGTCGCTCTTGCCGTCGGGTTGGGGCTGCTGAGTCGTAGGCGCAGGTTGGGAAGAGCAGAACCGACACCCAACTTTGCGGGGTGCACAAGTAGGATCCGGGCCGGACTGCAGAGGCGCGATCAACGCATAGTCAGCGCCCCAACGTAATATTGCTAGGCCCTGTCGGGAGGGAGCCCGTGAGTGTTATGCTGACGAAAATTGTCGGCTGCACTTGGGGGGTGCCCGTGTACAAAGGTGTGACTTTTTCCAGGCCAAGAGCAATTTCGTGGCGATACCCAACCGCCATAGCCTTGGTCGCGGGAGCGTTAGTGGTTGCCCCTGCTCTCCCAGCCGTGGCAGCGCCGCTCCCCTCGGTGACGATCTCACCCGCGGCATTGACCGGGCTCGTTGGCGAACCGGTGACCGCGACACTGACCTTTGACAATGTTTCCCCCACCCTCGCCGATATCGGGTACTCCCCGTACGTCGACCTGGTGCTTCCGAGTGCGGGTGCCGATGGAGATGACGGCGTCGTGTTTGGTTCCGCGTCTTATCAGGGGTCTCCCGTCAGCGTCACCACGATTGATTGCCCAGACGGGGGCGGCACTGTCGTTCACCCCCTCACGGACGCTGACGTCGCGTGCGCCGATGGCACTCAACTCGCGGTGCTGCAGATTCCTTTTGGCAGTTTCGCGCCTGATCAGCCCGCAGCGGGAGTTGTTGTCAGCCTCAACACGTCACCGCTCGCCGATATTGGCGTACCGTTGGACATCACGGCGACACCCGGCTTTGCCTTCGGCGACTCAGCGACGGGCACGACCCCCATCGTCGGCGAAGCCACGTCGACAACCTACACGCCGCTTCCCGTCGAATTTCACAAGCAGTACACCGGGCCGGAAAACGAGACGGCCACCGGCCCAAACTACACACGCACGTACCGGCTAGTCGTGAATGTGCCCGATGGTCAGACGGCGCAAGATGTGATCGTAAGTGACTTGCTGCCGCCGACACTCGCGTTTGCCGGTATCAGCTCGATAACACCAGCGACGGGGGTCGTTCAGGCCGAACCCGACGTTGGAGTGCCCTCGAACGCCCCCGACAACACTGTCAGGGTGCGCTTTCCCTCGGTGACCGGAACGTCAAGCGAGGAAGACGCGGTCGTTGAGATTCAGGTCTTTGTGCCTGAGCTGGATGCCGACGGCAACCCGGTGATAGATCCGGGAACGGGAGCTCCCGTTTCGATTCGCGACGACGGCGCTGTGGCAGGGGTCATTCGACCGGCCGATCCGCGTGATCCGATTCAACCGTTTCAGGTAGACCCCGAGGACACCTCAATCGACGATCACGTACTCACCGCGCGAGCCGCAGCCGTGCAGAAAACAGCCAAGCCGCTCGCCGCTGATGGAGATATCAATCCCGGTGATGCTGTTCAGTACAAACTCCGAACTCAGATTTCGGACTTCGCGACGTTTGACACGTTCGTTCTTGACGATCTTCTTGGCGACGGCCTCGAGTTTCAGCCGAATTCTGCAACCTTCACGGTCGTCGAACACGGCGTGACAACAACGGGTGCCCTGACAGCAATCGACGTTGATACCTCCGACCACACCTGCGGTGGTGGCACAACCTCGCTCGCAATGGATATTCGGCAGGCGCTTCTCGATGCGGGTGCCGCCGATGGGACACTTGAGGGCGGTCGAGTTGGCGGCAGTTTTGCGGCCACAACGATCACCGTTACCTACAACGCCACGATCCTCGACGCTTTTCGCTGTAAGCCAGACAGACCTCAACTGGTTCCCGGAGACGTGGTAACGAACCACGTGAGCGCAAACGGGCAGCTGCCCAGTGGCGGTTCTCCAAGCGATGATTCGTCAGCCGATTTGACGGTTCAGGTTCCCACAATCTCCAAGACTGTGTATGCGCGAAACGGTGAGGTTATTCCAGAGGGGGCCCCGACCCCCGTTTTCTCCGCCGGCGACAAGATTACGTTCAGGTTCACGTTCCCTCTCGGATCCTCCGATATGCAGTCGCTGTCATTCACCGACTTCCTGCCCCTCCCGGTGCTTCCGATCCAGGGGACTCCTACCTACATACCGACGAGGTGCGGAATTCCAGCGACGGGTTCAATCTGTCTTGGGCCAGGTAACTCTCTTCCGGTCCCGTTGAATCCAACGTTTACCGCCGATTTTTCGAGCAACAGTATCTCCGCCGACTACGGCACATTCCACGTGCCCGATAACCCGAACAACCTCGTTGACGTTGTGTTCACGGCTACGATCGCAGACGAACCGTTCAGAGCTGAGTTGAACCTCGTGAATCAGCTCGAGGCGCGGTGGACAGACACCGATTTGCAGGAGCACGTGTCGACAGCGGTGGCTCCATTCACCGTCACGGCTCCGGCGCTGCGCGTGACCAAGGGCATCGTGGGAACGAGCAATCCGGCGGCCGTTTTTGAGGGCGGTCCGCGCCAACCCGGCGGCGGGATCACCCTCGGTGGCCCTGGAACGACTTGCGCGGCGAGCATTGCGGGCGGAACCCTCACCACCGCGAACCTGAACGGTGCCCCCGATGCCGACGTGAGCGGAGTTGACTCCTCAGACCTCGTCCGGTTCGCCGTTGTGGTGGAGAACACTGGAAAAGGGGTGAACGGTGCGTTTGATGTAACGCTTGAAGACAAACTCCCCGCGGGCTTCCGCATACCGGATACCGGCCTGAACATGTGCGTCACGGATGGTACGGGGGCGCCGTTCAGCGTGGCGTCTGCCGACGGCATGTTTAGCGCTGCGCCCGGCACAGATGGGCCCCTGTCGGGCAGCCTCGAGCTTGCGGATCCCGGCCCGACGCAATCACCCGGGGGTGCGCTCGACCCGCCCGCGAGTGATTTGTCGAGCGGGCGCAACCTTGTGGTTCTGAGTTATGAGTTGGAGACCACCGAAGATCTACCGGATCTTGGTGAGGCCGTCAACACCGCGACCATCACCAACTATTCGGCTGAGGATGGCGGGCAGAATTTCACGCCGGTCACCCCCGCTGCCTCGTTGACGAATGACGCCAAAGTCACCGCGCGGCTGCCGCAGGTCGACAAGGCTGTGGTGTCAACCGATCAGCCGTTCACCTCGGGCAGCAACGTTGTCGTTGGCGAATCAGTGAACTATGACGTGACGGTCACTGTGCCGGAGGGAACACTCGCTGATGTCTCGGTGACGGACACACTCCCAGCGGGCCTCGCCATGGTGAGCTTGGACAGCATTGAGGTGCCCAGTGATGCCGTGACGACCGACACTCCGGGTGGCTTTAACGCCCTTCTTGCTGCGGCCCGTGGTTCGCTGGCCTCGCCGGGTCACGAGCTGAACGTTGACCTCGGAACACTGACGAATACAGACACGGACGATACCGTTGCCGAGACCATCGTGCTTCACTACACCGCTATCGTTCTCGACGTTGCCGAGAATCAAGCAGGATCCGTCGCGCGCAATAGTGTTGTGCTTGACTACGCGGGGCACAAGCTCCCCGCAAAAACCGCGGCCGTTACGGTGGCGGAGCCGGCGATCCAGGTGGCGAAGTCGCCTTCTCCGGCCATCGCTGACGGGGGTGACACGATCACCTACACGGTTACGGTGACGAATACCGCTCCAAGCACGGTGGATGCGTTCAACGTCAACCTGAATGACGTGATCCCCGACACGATCGACTATGTGCCGGGGTCCCTTGAGCTGGTGTCTGGGCCCGATCCCACCTCGATATCTGACGCGAATGCTCCGGCGCTGTCGGTCTCGTGGGATGAGCTGGCACTGGGTGAGAGCGCGACCCTCAAGTATCAGGCCACGATCCCAGCAGACGTGGAGGCGCCGCAGCTTGTCACCAATACCGCCAAAGCAGATTGGACGAGTCTGCCAAGCGGTACGACACCGGATTCACCATTTAATGCGGATGGCCGGGAGCGGACCGGGGCTGGTGGCGTCGATGATTACACCGTCAGCGCCGACGGGAAGTTGCAGGTGGGCACAGGTGCCATCGACAAGGCGTTGAACTCTACCTCTGAGCCGAGCACGACGGGCCAGACTCTCACCATTGGCGAGGTGGCGACGTACGACGTGCGAGTGCGTTTGAGCGAGGGACAGCGCAACGACCTTGTGATTACCGACCAGATACCGAGTGGAATGGCCTATGTTGCTGATTCTGCGCAGGTGCTGACGGCCGCGGGTTCGGGCACAGCTCCGTATGCGCTTGCCAGTGACTTCAGCGGTGTGCTGCCGACCCCCACGATTACGGGAGGTGGGTCTGACGGCGAAGACCTCGTCGTGAGCTTCCCGGGGGAAACGAGCGTTACCGCCGACAACAACGCAACAAACAACGCCTTCGTGATTCGGCTCAAGGCCGTGGCGCTTGATGTTCCCGCAAATGTTGGTGTTGCGCCGACACCATCGTCACTAACGAACGTGGCGACGGTGACTGCTGAGGGCCAGGGAACGGCCACCTCAAAGCCCGTGGTGAGTCCGATTGTTGAACCGCGCTTGGCCATTGTGAAGACCCTTAACCCGGTTCAGGGGCAACAGGGCGACCGGGTGAGCTCCACGATCGCGGTGACAAACACCGGCACGTCAACCGCGTTTGATGTACTCGTGGAAGACCTACTGCCGCCGGAATACGTAGCTGGCAGTGTGACCGCGGATTCGACACCTGCCGGGTTCGTGTTTGCCCAGAGTGGCAGCGATCTGAGCTGGCAGGGCGGCGATATCGCCGCGGGACAAACGGTCCAGTTTGTGATTTCCGCTGATCTGCAGGACGACCTCGTGGCGGGCACCCTCGTGACGAACACGGCAACGGCATCGCAGGCCAGCACGTTGCCGGCGACGGCGGACGGCGAACGCATTGAACCCTCGGTGACGACCTCTGCCACCCTCAACGTTGTTGACGCGGATCTCTCCATTTCAAAGGACGATCAAGACGTGCTTGTTGCGCCGGGAGATCAGCAGACCTACCAGATTGCGGTGCGAAACGGCGGGGGAGCCCCGGCGACGGGTGCGGTCATCACGGATGTACTCGCGCCCTCAACGACGTTCGTGTCAGTGGGAGGCCCGGGGTGCTCACTCGTGAGCCAGACGGGGGCGAACGTGGTGATCGCGATCGATGGTGAGATCGCGTCCGGCGCAACGGTGACGTGCACTCTGACCGTCACGATCGACAATCCATTGCCCGCTGGGGTCAGAGTGTTCACGAACTCGGCCGCGGTTGCCTACGACGGCGATGACGACGACCTGACGCCGGAGAACAACCGGGCTGAAGACACCGACAGCCTTGATCCTGCGGTCGGGCCAGCCATTGCGGTCACGAAGGACGATGGCATCGATGTGGTGAAGGCCGGCCAGGCTGTTACCTACGACGTTGTGGCGACCAACTCGGGGCCGATCGGCGCGAGCGGTGTCGTCGTTGAAGACACCCTGCCGCCAGATACTGCTTTTGTTGCCTGTCGTGCGGTGCCCAACGTCGATTGCAGCTTTGATCCGCAAACCGGCAAGGTGAGCGCGGTGTTCCCTGTGCTGGAGGGTGCCGGTGGTACGGGGACGCTTGAGATTGATCTTGTCGTCAACAAGCCAATCGATGCGGGCCTGGATGAAATCGTCAACACCGTGACCGTGAGCGACGACGGTGCGAATGGGCCAGATGACCCCGCCGACAACACGGCTACCGATACGGATCAGCTGAATGCAAGCCCCGACCTCGCAATCAGTAAGACCGTAAACGCGAGTGATGTCTCTCCCGGGCAAACCTTCGGGTATCGCCTGCGGGTTGCAAACATCGGAGACCAAAACGCTACCGGTGTCTCAGTTGCAGACACCGTGCCCGCGGGCCTGACTATTGACTGTGCTTCAGTGCAACCCGCGGCAAGCTCGTGTGATCCCGCCACTGGTGAGCTTCTCTGGGAGTCTCCCGCGATCCCCGACCCGTTGAACCGAGGAGACTTTCTTACGTTCGCCTACGAGGTGAAAGTGGATAACCCAACCGTTGCTGGCAGGCATGCGTTCGACAACACGGCCACGGTTGCCGATGATGGCGCCAACGGTGCGGATCCGACCCCTCAGAACAATTCATCGTCGGCTCACGTTGACCTTTTGGTTGGTCCGGGTGGCGCACAGCCCGACCTCTCGATCGTCAAGGACGACTCGGAGACCGACGTCTCGCCGGGGCAGCAACTTGACTACACGCTTACGGTGACCAACTCCGGAAATATCGGGGCGAGTGGCGTGGTGGTCTCTGACACCCTGCCAGAGGGGATGACGTTTGTCAGCTGTGACTCAGAACCCGCCGTAGCGTGCAGCGAGACTAACGGAGTGGTCACCGCGACGTTCCCGGAGCTCGCTGGTGGTGGGGGCGTCGCAACGGTCACGATTACCGTGACCGTTGACGCTGAGCAGGCCGCCGGCGTCGAAACGCTCACAAACGTTGCCAGTGTTGCCGATGACGGTGCGAACGGCCCTGATCCGACCCCGGGCAACAACACTGACGATGACGTGGACAATTTGATCGCTGCGCCTGATCTGTCCGTGGTCAAAGATGATGGCAACCAGGAGCGCCGCCCCGGTGACCAGTATGTGTACACTCTCACCGTAAAGAATGGCGGATCGCAGGGCGCAACCGGAGTGGTTGTCGCTGACCGTCTGCCCAAGGGACTCGAACTCGTTGATTGTTCACCGCAGTGCGCGACTGTCGGAAATCTGCTGACGTGGAAGGTCCCATCGCTCGATGCCGGGCAACAGCTTGGGCTGTTGGTTACGGTTCGGGTTGCGGCAGCGATTCCTGCCGGGGTTGAGTTTGTGCACAACACCGTGGGCGTCACTGACGACCACACGAACGGGAGCGATCCGACACCGGCCAATAACGTGGATAGCGACACCGACACCGTTGTTGCAGCCCCTGAGCTGCAGATAACAAAGACGGATGGCAAGCTGGCCGCTGTTCCCGGCGCGCGCAACACCTACGAGATCACCGTCACCAACATTGGTGATCAGGACGCGAGCGGTGTCTCTGTTGTTGATCAGCTGCCGGACACCCTGACATTCGTTGGGTGTTCAGAGGCGTGCGATAGCACCGCGTTGCCCGCGGTCAGTTGGGGCCTAGACGAATTGGCAGCGGGGGCGACACACACCTTCACCCTGGAAGCAGACGTTGTTGATCCACTTCCCGCCGGTGTTTCTCTCATTACCAATCCCGTGGTCGTTTCGCATGACAGCGCACGTGAGGGTGTTGATGACCCCGCAGACGACATCGACACCGATACAGATATTGTGAACGCGGCCCCTGGAGTGCACCTGACCAAGGACGACGGGCGCGCCCGTGTTGAGGGCGGTGACACCGTCACGTACGACCTGACAGCGGTCAATACCGGAGACCAGGACACGACCGAGGTTACGATCGTGGACACACTCCCCGCTGGTATGAATTTTGTGAGCTGCAGCACCGAGCCCGCGGTTTCTTGTGATGAGGCGGACGGAGTGGTGACGGCCGTGTTCCCCACCCTGAGGGGCAGGGGGCTAGAGCAGGCGCGGATGCAAATCACCGTGAATGTCGCGAACCCGGTGGCGCAGGGAGTAACGGAGTTCAAAAACGTAGCGACGGTTGACGACGCCGATGCGGGCACGGAGCCTAACGACACCGCCACCGATACCGACACCTACGGGGCAGACATCGCCGTGACGAAGGACGATGGTCTTTCCGAAGTGACACCCGGTCAGAAGGTTGACTACGTCGTCAAGGTGAGTAACCGAGGTCCCAGCGTTGTCGATCAAGTCGTTTTGGCCGACGAGGTCCCGGGAGAGCTCACCGATGTGAGCTTTGAACCGTCCTCTGGAACCTACAACCCGAAGACTGGCGTGTGGGACGGCATCAAGCTGGAGGTCGGCGATTCGATCGACATGCATGTGAAAGCGACCGTTGATCCTGCAGCCAGGGGGACACTCGCCAACACCGTGACGGTTGCTCTTCCAGACGGCTTCACAGACCCGTCGCCCGAAAACAACAGGGCAACAGATACTGACAAGTTGGCGCCGAAATCGGCCGTGACAATTGAGAAGTCCGGGCCGGCATTGGCCGCCCCCGATAGCCAGGTGGTCTACGACATCCGTGTTGCGAACGAGGGTCCGTCAGACGCAACGGGAGTTCGAGTAGAAGACACTGTGCCACCAGGGCTGGAGTGGGTCTCGAGCGCGGGCGACGGCTGGACCTGTACCAATGGAGACAACGTGATCTGCGAGTTCGGACCCTCCCTCGCACCCGACGACGCGACCACGCTATCCCTCACGTTTAAGGTTGAGGCGACGAGCGGAACCATCGTGAACGTTGCTGACGTGAGCACGGCCGAGGGCAGCTACGGCCGTGATGATGCCGTGACGAGTGTTGTGCCGCTTGCGATTACCGGTGCGACTGGATCGAAGCTGCTTCTGTTTGCGATCCTGTTGCTGTTGGGAGGCCTGGCGTTTACCCGATACTCGCGGAATCAGTACTCGAGGGGTGTGAGGCCTGCCCGGTAGGGCCGTGAACCGGCTTCGGTGCCACGGTGCCACCGCGAGCTCCGGGGTTGCGGATCCGACTCTCAAAATACGCAGCCAGGTGGCAATGCGCGCCGCCGACATGGCGCGTTTGCGTTGCGCGACATATGCTTCGTAGCAAGTCCAACCGTCCAGAAGAGGGACCCCAACAGCATCCTGATGCACGCTTGCGGGCCACCTTTCTGGGAGGATGGCCGTTGCCTAAGCATTGGTAGCGCGTTCTGCGTATGGAATAGCCCGTTCTCCCCCCCCCAATACAGACGGTCTAAAACCGCGCAGGGCAGGAGAGGGGCTGCCGGGAACCATTTCTGACGGCACCCCGCCCGGCGGCCCCCTCCATTTATCTCGCGGTCGAATCGGCCGCAGGCCCTCTCACGCTACGTCTATCTGCGGCGAGTAACATACTGTGAGTGGGAGAAATTCAAGAACTTTGTTCACTGTTTTACGCTTGGCAAGCCTCTTCGGCGGCTTGAAGTGAATGAGGTAAAGGGGAGCACGTATGGGGTCTGAAGAAGATCCGTTGCGCCGCAAGGTCCGAAGGCGCATTTTTGAGGATCGCGACATCAACCACCTGAGTTTCAATATCAACGACCCTGAAGAGGCTCAGCAGGTGGAGGTAGTCTCCAAGTACCTGTTGACGGCGAACGTTGAAATCGACTGGATGCACTCGGGTGAAGCCCCTCTGCGCGCGAAGGTCGCCCAGCTCAGCAACTTGACGTGCGGTCACATGCAGATCCCTCGTATCGGCCTGCGCTGGAACCGCGACGATGTGTCAATCGACCGTGCCGTGATTGCCGCGTTTCCCCGCGGTCGTGGCCGCGTGTACTTGGAGGGGGAAGACGCTGCTCTTGAGTGCGTCGCTTTTCTGATTTGGCCCGGCACCAAGCCGGTGCTGATTGAATCCAATATGGATGCGAGCGAGATCATCTACGTGAGTTTGCCCGCGAGATGGTTGGCAGGTTTGCCTGTTCCCTTGGAGCCCGTGACTGCGGCCGGTGATGGCGAGGCTGCCGCGCTTGCGCCGCTCTGCGCATTCCTTGCGAGCCTATGTCGGCTCTCGCCGCAGGGTGCCGGTGGTGTTGGGCACATTCGCCAGGCGGTTGAAGAGGTTGTGAAGGCGATGGCCCGCATTATTGTGGGGCCAGATTACGAGGATCACCCCACCCTCTTCCGTCGAGCGATGGAAGTGGTGTTCGAGGATCATTCAGTGCGTGATCTCAACGCTCAGAAGATTGCGGCCACACTCGACGTGTCCGTTCGGAAACTGCAGCGCGCGTTCGAAGAGGAGGGCACAACCTCCGTTGCCGAGATCCGCAAAACGCGGGCGCTCGCAGCACGCGCACTTCGGTCTGAGCAGCCCGCTATGGCATCGGAGGAGATTGCTCGTCAGGCCGGGTTCGGATCAGCCTCCTCAATGTTTCGGGCCGTTCGAGAACAGGCGGATCTGCTGGCCTCCGAGGAGCAGGTCGCGTTTTAGACGCGCGTGCCACCTCGCGGCTCAATGAGCAGCCCCGTGTCTTTGCGGGCCCATTGCTTGCCGGGTGAAACCGCATGATTCCTGCGGCCGATCCTAAAATAACTTCGAAATTCTGAATTTTCTCGTCACATCCTGCCGCCAAGGCCCTTCTTTACATTGAGGCGTCGTTTTTGCGCCAAAGGTATCCGTTGTGTGAGTGCGGAAAGAGGAAGTCATTCAGATGAGCGTTCGAAACAAGAGGCGGAGCTCCCAGGGCTCCGACGACAGTAGGAATCGGAGTGCTTGGAGGCGTCTGAGCGCGCTAACGGTCGTCGTCGCTATGGCTCTCACGGTCGGGCCAACCTCCGCGTCACTTGCTGTTGACGCAACACAGCCAGCCCCGACGCCAAATGCAACGAGTGACGCCGACCCGTCCGGTGATGGCACTGCCGATGACTCCGTCAGCGCGACGAAGCCAAGCGCCGATGCTGACGACTCCGGGGTGAAGTTGAATGCAGCTTCCGCGGGCCTGCCCACCCTCGCAATGCAGGTGCGTATTGCCTCCGATGGAACCCCTACTTGGGACGCAGATAGCAACGCCGGAAACGACTCGGGGCCGAACAACGGCATCGTTCGAGTGAATGACACTGTCACGTATGAGGTGGAGTATGTCGTCGCCGACAATGCTGCAGACAACCTCACCTGGTCCGTGACACTGCCAAAAGGCATGGAACTAACCGTCGTTCCCGGGTACTGCCAGGCGACAGGCTCGTCTCTGGTTCCGGCAGACGCGGGAAGTCCCGCGCTGCCACTGTCGGCGACCTCGATTGATGAGCTGAGCCAGCAGACGCTGACCTGCAACATGGGAAATCGTTCGGTTGCAACAGACAGGGTGCAGTTCACCGCGAAGGTGCTGAACCTCGCACACCAGGGTCAGGCTCTTCAAGTGGTTGCTGCGAACGTAGCGGCTGATGGAATTGATGAGCCGGTCCCCGCAACCTCGCCCCTGCCCTCAGTTAAGGCTTCCTCTCGGCTGAAGTGGGACATCTCGAAGAACAGCATCGTACTGGGCGAAAACAGCGGATACGCGTACGGTCCCATCAATACGCAGTGCCCCTGGGACGACACAATCACTTGTAAGCAAACGATCTACTCCGTGGAGTTGTCTGCGCCAGCTGGTGGCAAGGGCGCGATGCCCGCGGTGGGAGACATCACGTTCACTGACGATCTTTCGCCGAAGGCCATGTATCCAGGTCTCAGCGCCGCATCCCTGGCAGCAATCAATGCGGATCTCGATAAGTATGGCTCGCGCGTGACCTACAACTACAGCGGATACTCGCAGCCGGGAAGCAAGATTGGCGGCTCGCAAGACAGCGGCTTCGCGCGAACGGCAGTAAACTCCGTGCGAGATTCAGGTACGTTGACGGGCGCACAGGCCGGGCCGGGAAAACCGGTCGCTCTGACCATTTCTGGCGCCGACATGAGCCTGCGTAGTTATCCGACAGAGGCGCTTCGGCCTGTTGGTACTGCGATTCCGGGAAATGCCGCCTACGCCGTATCTCTCGGCCTCACTGTCTACACGCCAGTTGCTGTTATTCGTGATTTCGGCACAGTCAATGCGGCAAAAACCTCGTGGACGCTGCCAACGTACAACGCCTACACAAACCTCAGTATTCATGGCTTTGAGCCAGCAACCGACGTGCAGACCTCTGCAAGTCAGCCTGGCCCCGCCGCCTCGAAGTTGCCAGCCGGTGTCACCGGGCCTGTGAACTGGAATGATTACCGCACAA
Organism: Leucobacter viscericola; assembly: GCF_011299575.1. Lineage (NCBI taxonomy): Bacteria > Bacillati > Actinomycetota > Actinomycetes > Micrococcales > Microbacteriaceae > Leucobacter > Leucobacter viscericola. The sequence continues at coordinate 2,062,322 of NZ_CP049863.1, read as the reverse complement.
CGACTCCGCTTGTCGAGCTCACGGGCAGCTTCAGAAAGCAGTTCTTGGGGCTGCCCGGTGCTCCCGGCAATATGAGCTCGGGGGAATTCTCGCCCACCAACTCCGTATTCGGAGAGGGCCCTCCGGGTGGTGCGACACTCCTGAGCGGCGGAATCACCGTCGCGCCGACCCAGGTCATCACATCACAGATGTTCTTTAAGGGATCGAAACCGGATGCCCCAACCAATGTGAGCGCTATCGGGTGCGACGCCTGGGACAACACAAAGCTCAACCTGCAGGCGACGAACAACCCAGGTGTGTCCGGGTCGGGGAGCGTGGGCATGATGCAGCGGATTCCGTCTGAGGGCCAAGCCGTTTGGGTATCGGGGTACGACAATGTTCCGGGTAGCCTCGTTGCGACCTCGAAGTCAGAGGTGCCAAACGTCACGTTCCAGTATTCGGCCGCACCCGCGGGTGCGACATCCGCCAAGGACTGTGGTGATGCGCAAGGCCCGTGGTACGACTCACCGCAGGCGGTGCCCGGCAACGATCCTGCCATGGCCGCAGAGGGCACCTACACAGGCGTCGCCCGTGTGCGCGCCTTTGTGAACTTGCCGGCGCCGGTTTCGAATAGTTCACTTCTCGGAGACGGCGTCTATCTTGCTGTTTCGATCGGACTCCGAGTGGCCGATAACGGCATGGCTACTGGAACGGTGGTCCCGAACTTCGGCGCGGTGAAGATGATGCTCGGTAAGGACCTGACACCTGCTCAGATGCTTGCCGACCCAACCGCCTGGAACGTCGCGGCCTACGACCCCGCCACACACAGCGGCAACGGCGGAGACCGTCTCATCGTCGCTCACGCACAGGCACGCATTGACAAGAAAGTGCGTAAGGGCGACTCCGGAGCATTCACCTCGACGCCTCCTCAGGTGACTGGTGGCGATATGGTGCAGTATCAACTTTCGCCATCGCTTACTTCTGGTGCGTCCACTCCGGGCATCCTGAAAGATGTGTGGGTCGAGGACTGTCTACCGGCCTCACAGGCATACAGCTCGGCAACGATGGTGCCTGCCGTTGTCTCGCAGGGGGTTACGCCGAGTGATGCCCAGCGTCCCGCGTGTGGTGCGGGCGAGACCTATATTCGCTGGGTGTTTCCGAAGCACGAGGTAAATACAGCAATTGACCCGATCGTCATGTCGGCGGAGGTTTCCCCGACGGCAACCGACGGCGTCTACACAAATACCGTTGTTGTGTGGGCGGAAGACGATGCTTCGACCCTGGCGCAGCGTACTGATCAGGCGCAGATTCAGATCTCGAACATCGCCGGCATCAAGCTCGAGAAGATCGCGTTGACCCCTGTTGTGCAGGTCAATCGACCGGGCCAGGCTACGAACGAGCTCAATAAGTGGGCGGTGCGGCTGACCAATACCCTCCCGGCTTCACAGCAGTCGGGTGTATCTTCACCCGACGTGATCGACGTGTTGCCGAAGCAGGGGTACGCCGGAACCTCCTACAACGGCACCTTCGAGTTCGTTTCTGCAGACGTTACGAAGGGCGGCCCACAAACCCGGATCCTGTACACGGCGGACGCGAACGTCTCAGCAAATCCGGCTGATGCGTCGAATGGTGCCGCGGGAGCAACCACCTGGTGTGATGCACCCGCAAACGGAACCGTAGTTTCGGGTGCGAACAGCTGTCCCGCAAGCGCAGCAGATGTCAAAGCCATCCGTGTTCAGCGCCCTGGTGACTACCTTTCGGGCGATGTGCTCGAGGCCCAGATTGTTATGGTCGGCGTGGGCAACCGCGCTGACGACACCTACGTGAACAGCGCCATGGCGTCCGTCACGGGCCTTGAAAACCCGGTCGGTCCAATTGTTCGCCCTGAGGTCGCGGTCTCGTCGAGGGTCGGCGACTACGTGTGGTGGGACTTCAACCGAAACGGAACACAGGATGACTTCAATGGTGCGCCTGAGCAGCCCGCATCAGGTGTGACGGTTCACCTCGCGGGAACCGATGACCTGGGCAATCAGGTCGCCGTCGACACTCAAACCGATTCCGATGGAACGTACTCCTTTGACGACCTACGCGCGTCGGATGCTGCGGGCTACGTGATCACGTTCACGAAACCGGACGGCAGCGAGTTCACGCTGAAGCACTCCGATGGCGTAGATCCTGCACTCGATTCAGACGCGGATACGCAATCGGGGATCTCGGATCCTGTTGTTCTCGACGCGAACGCTGAAGATCTCACGATCGACGCAGGCCTGCTCCCAGTGGGGGATCTGCAGATTCTGAAATCTCTTACGGGTGCGGGTGTCGACACGATGGCGACGAGTGACACCCTGAAGTTTGAGGTGCTCTGCACCTTCGAGGGTGAGCCAGTGAACCTGCATCCCGCGGGAATCGATCAGCCGAGCGCCGATACTCCGCTCGAGATTGACCTTCCTGTGAACGGCGCCAGCCAGCTGCTTTCGGAGAAGATCGGGCCTATACCCGCCTTCTCATCGTGCACGGTAACCGAGGTTGATGCGGGCCACGCGGATCATGCCGCAGCGCCCGTCAGCGTGACCATACCGTGGGATGCCCAGGCACAGAAGTCGGGAGGAGCAACCGCCTCTCTCACAAACTTCTACTCCGCCGCGAGCATCATGATTTCGAAGAAGCTTGACGGTGATCCTCTCGCGGTCAATGCTGCGAAAGACAAGGTGTTTGAGATCTTGGCGACCTGCCAAATCGAGGAGACAGGCCCAGACAACACGAAGATCAGGTCAACCCTTTACTCGGGCATGGTTCTGGTCAAGGGCGGGCAAACGAAGTTCCTCGTCGGAGCCGACAACAAGCCGCGAATGCTGCCGCTCGGTGCGCGTTGCTTCGGCGAAGAGGTTGATGATGGAGGTGCCGCCAAATCCAAGGTTGACTTTGGCACTTGGGATCATGCAGCAGAGGTGACCTCGGGTGAATCCGGGGCGCCACAGCAGCTCACGATTACGGCTGTGAACACCTTCAAGGACGCAAAGATCACGGTGTCGAAGAAGGTGCTCGGAAATGGGACGGGTGGAGCATATGACTTCACTCTCAACTGCACCCAAGCCGAGAAAGACAAAGATGGAAAGCCCTCGGAGGGCGGCTACACGCTCGCCGACGCGGATGCGAAGTTCAGTCTGAAGGCTGGCGAGAGCCGCACCATCACTGTTCCCGAGGGGGTGACCTGCCGGGCCACAGAGGTCAACGTGCCGAAGAACGCGAAGGTATCAGTGCTCGACAGTGACGGAAGCACTCACGGTGGTGCATCCGACGGCATCATCGCCAACGCAACGGGCAGCAAAAACACGGTCAAGGTAACGAACACCTTCCCGGACGGGATAGATTCGCCGTCTTCGCTTGTGGTCACCGGTGCTCAACTCGGTGGAATCGGGGTGTTCGCAGCGGCCCTGCTGCTCTCCGGTGCGCTCCTGTTTGTGCTCCGTCGTCGCCGGCAGAGTCAAACGCAATAATTAAGTAAGGCTGGAGGCGATGCGGTGTGAACCGCATCGCCTCTGCTCTTTCGCGATATCACCCACATTGGGTGTGGTCACCTCACCCCTTAGCGGAGCATGCTTCTGTTACGAGTGCAGCGCAAAACCGTGTTGCTCTGTCGCAGCGAACATGGCCCTGAGGAGAATCACATGCCCGGAGGAAAGCCCAACATTCTCGTCATCTGGGGAGATGACATCGGCATCAGCAACCTGAGTTGCTACAGCGACGGGCTCATGGGGTATCGCACCCCCAACATCGACCGCATCGCTGAAGAGGGGATGCGGTTCACCGACTCCTACGGTGAGCAGAGCTGCACGGCCGGCCGATCCTCATTCATTACGGGCCAGAGTGTGTTTCGCACCGGACTCAGCAAGGTCGGGATCGCCGGTGCGGACCTTGGCCTGCGTGCCGAGGACCCGACCATTGCAGAGCTGCTCAAAGAGCACGGCTACGCCACCGGGCAGTTTGGCAAGAACCACCTGGGCGACAAAAACGAGTTCCTACCCACGGTCCACGGTTTTGACGAGTTCTTTGGCAACCTCTACCACCTCAACGCGGAGGAAGAGCCGGAGGCCGCTAACTGGCCGTCAGAGGAAGAGTTCCCGGAGTTCAACAAGCGGGCAAGGCCACGCGGGGTGATCCACGCCTGGGCAACCGACACCTACGACGACACCGTAGACGGCCGGTACGGCCCCCGCGGCAAACAGCGCATCGAAGACACGGGCCCGCTGACCCGCAAGCGCATGGAGACCATCGACGAGGACTTCGCCGAGGCCGCTCAAGACTTCATTGGACGAGCCGTCGACGACGACACTCCCTTCTTCGTGTGGATGAACACGACCCACATGCACTTCCGCACCCACCCCAAGCCCGAGAGTATTGGGCAGGCGGGGCGGTGGCAGTCTGAGTATCACGACACGATGATCGACCACGACAAGGTCGTCGGATCCCTTCTTGATCAGCTCGACGAGTTGGGCATCGCCGAAGACACGATCGTCATTTACTCGACCGACAACGGGCCGCACATGAACACCTGGCCCGACGGTGGCATGACCCCGTTCCGCAGCGAGAAGAACACCAATTGGGAGGGTGCGTTCCGCATCCCCGAGATGATCCGCTGGCCAGGTCACATCGAGGCGGGGGTCGTGTCGAACGAGATCATTCAGCACCACGACTGGCTGCCCACCTTCCTCGCTGCCGCCGGTGACACCGAGACTGTCGAGGAGCTCAAAAAGGGCAAGACCATCGGGGATCGCACGTACAAGGTGCACATTGACGGCTACGACATGCTTCCCTACCTGACGGGCAAGGAAGAGAAGTCACCGCGCAAGGGCCTCGTCTACTTCTCAGATGACGGCGACGTACTCGCGCTGCGCTTCGACAACTGGAAAGTTGTCTTCATGGAGCAGCGGGTGCAGGGAACACTGCAGGTGTGGATGGAGCCCTTCATCCCGCTGCGCGTGCCGAAGCTCTTCAACCTGCGCACGGATCCCTACGAGCGGGCCGACACCACGTCGAACACGTACTTCGACTGGATCTTCGAAAACGACTACCTCATCTTCGCTGCCACCTCGCTGATCGCGCAGTTCCTGGCAACATTTGAGGAGTTCCCGCCGCGTCAGAAGGCCGCGACCTTCAGCATCGACCAAGCTGTAGAGAAACTTCAAGCTTTCCTTAACGGAGGTGATTAGCCTGAGCTCAAGCAGCCTTGCCGATCGAGCCGTCAGCAGCTTCGTTGCGCTGCCCGGTGGCGAGTTCACGATGGGATCCAACGACCACTACCCCGAGGAGGCACCGGCACACCGTGCCTCCGTGGCGGGGTTCAGGATCAGCGCAACCGCCGTCACCAATCGTGAATACGCTGCGTTCGTTCGTGCGACGGGATATAAAACCGTCGCCGAACGGCCGCTGGATCCGGCCGAGTTTCCCGACGCTCCACCCGAGAACCTCGAGGCGGGGTCGATGGTCTTCACCGGAACACCGGGGCCCGTCGACCTCCGCCACCTGAGCCAGTGGTGGGCGTGGATGCCCGGGGCCAACTGGAAGCGGCCGTTCGGTCGGGGATCCTCCATCGGGCAGCGGGCGGATCACCCTGTGGTTCACGTGGCCTACGAGGATGCCGAGGCCTACGCAGAGTGGGTCGGGGCGCGGTTGCCAACGGAGGCTGAGTGGGAGTTCGCGGCGCGCGGGGGGATCGACGGTGCGCCGTTCACCTGGGGCGATTCGCGAGAACCCGAGGGTGTGTCGCTGGCAAACTACTGGCACGGCGAGTTTCCGTGGCGGGCAAATCGAGGGTACGGATCCACCGCGCCGGTCGGATCCTTCCCCCCGAACGGCTACGGCCTGTTCGACATGGCCGGTAACGTCTGGGAGTGGACGGCCGACTGGTACAGCGGCTTCGAAGACGCGCACGGTTGCTGCGCCCCGGCCAACCCGACGGGTGGCACGCGCGAGGGCAGCATCAACGCTGCCGAGCAGTTCGCGGTGCCGCGCAAGGTTGTTAAGGGCGGCTCGTTCTTGTGCGCCGACAGCTATTGCATGAGGTACAGGCCTGCCGCGCGGCGGGCACAGATGGTCGACACCGGAATGAGCCACATCGGCTTTCGGGTCGCCACCGACTAGGTTCAACGACATAGGGGGTCGCGACGCATGGCACACAACACTCAGGTTCTCCCTTCGTGGCGAGACACCGCTACACGGCAGACGATCATCGACTTTGTGGAGGCGGTGAGCACAGGCCCAGACGCGCTACCGGCACCCGAGCGGATCGCCGTCTTCGACAATGACGGCACCCTGTGGACAGAAAAACCCATGCCAACCCAGCTCCACTTCATCGTGCAGCAGTGGGCTGAAGAACTCAAGACCAAGCCGGAGCTCGCGGAACACCAGCCGTACAGGGCGGTCGCGACGGGAGAGCTCGACTGGATCGGTGGCGCCGTCGACAAGCACTATGCGGGCGACGACAGTGATTTGCACACGCTCGTCGGCGCGATCATCAGCGTGACCGCGGGCATGAGCGTCAGGGAGTACGAAGAGATTGTCGCCACGTTCTACCGCGAGGCAAAGCACCTCACGCGCGGCAGTGCTTACTCCCAGGCCGTCTACACACCCATGGTGGAGCTTCTCGGCTACCTCGAGGCGAACGGCTTCACCAACTACATCGTGTCGGGCGGCGACCGCGACTTCATGCGGCCCATGACACAAGACTTCTACGGGATCCCACCCGAGCGGGTCATCGGGTCTGCCTACGGACTCGAGTACGACGCCGACACAAACGACGTGCGCTACGCCAACTCGTTCTCGTTTCTCGACGACGGCCCGGAAAAGCCAATCAGGATCTGGACGCGCATCGGCAGGCGCCCGATTCTCGCCTGCGGCAACTCAAACGGCGATCTGCCCATGCTGCGCTTCGTGCAGAAGCACCCGCGATCCCTGAGCCTCCTCGTGCACCACGACGACGACACTCGCGACGACCCGCCCTACGACAAGGGTGCGGAGAATGCGCTCGCCGCGGTGGGGGAGTCGGGGTTCACCCGCGTCAGCGTGAAGGATGATTGGGCGGGGATTTTTCCTCTGGACGCCGCCTGATCGGCGGACCTTGAGGCGCATTGCTGCCTGGTAATTGATCTACGCAGCCAGAACTCCAAAAAAACTTTTGTGTTCGGGAGAGAGATTTCGAGATTTCTCGCATCTCTAATAAACGCGGCGTTTAGTGCTGCGCCCCAGCATTGGTGAACAGCTGTCACCACTCTGGGTAACCCACCCAGTGCTTCCACCGGAATGTCTGGGTAGTTGCCACAACTACAGCGCTGCAAAACAGCGTTGTAGTCCGAATACGAAGCGAAGCGCACAAAAACATGGCGTTTTCGCTTTTTACAGGTCACGTAATCGTCAATCGTGGCTGCAAAAACAGGAGTTTTGAAATCGGTATGAAACCTTTGAAAGGTTGGAAGTTCGCTGCTGCCCTTACCGCGGCAGTTGCAGTGCTTTCGTCGCTTGTTGTTGTAACCCCGCCTGCGCTCGCAGCGGAGGAGGAGGCATCTCTGCAAATGGAGTTTGCCGCCACGGGTCAGGTAACGCGTACAGCTGGTACGCCGTTTACCACCCTCGCCACCTTCTCATGTGTCAGCCCGACCGGTGCCGCCTGCGCCGACGCGGTGATCACCATCCCGTGGCCCGCGGATCCTGACCCTTCACTAGGGGCATCCGGCATCGACACCTGGACGGCTGAGGCTGTTTCAAACATGCCGGGCCTGCTTGGTTCCACAGTGACCAAAGATGTGGCGAATCGTCAGTGGATCATTGATCTGAAGAAGCCGATTCCCGCCGACGGCAGCGTGGTGGGCATTCAGCTCTCGTTCACCGCACCCAATCTCACGACCCCAAATGACTTCAAGCTGCCAGTGAAGCCCACGGTGACCGGATCAAACTTCGAGACAGTGACGGACTCTGAAGACGTCACCTTAACCGTGACGGCGACCTCTGGTGCAACGATTTCGAAGAAGATGGTTGGCACTCCCATTGCGGGTGCGAATGTCACCTGGAACATTGCGTGGAATGACGGCAACCCTGCGTGGGACGGGCTGCTAGGTAAGATCCCTGGCACTCGCACCATCGTCGATGTGCTGCCCCCCGAGGTGGACTTTGTGTCAGTTACTCCTGCCGGAACCCCCTACAACTACGACGCGGCGACTCGCACTCTGACGTTTCTCACGACGGAAAAGCCCTACCCTGCCAGTTCACAAAACTACGGCGTGGTCGCCAAGGTGAAGGACGATACCCCAAACGGTGCCGTCATCACGAATGCGGCGACGCTCTCCTTCAAGGAGGTCGGCAACCCCAACGTTGTCACGACCACGAGCTCCACTCAGTCGGTGGTCACCCAAGAAGTCGACGGATCGACCATCTTCTCTAAGACCGTTAACAACAACCTCACCGGTTACACGGGGGGCGAGGTCGGCAACGCAGTCGCAACTACGGCCTCGACCAATAAAGAGGTGGAGTACGTTCTCGCTGTTAACCAGACGTCGTTCGACAGCGACTTCGAAATGATCGACCAGATTCCTTGCATGACGGGCGCGGTGAACCGCGTCGAGTCGGGTGCGGTAGATGCTGATTGCTCGGACGTGGGTTTCCATGTTTCGCGCATTCTTGTGGCCAGTGACCCCATTGCTGGTGGAAACGGCACCGACACAGGCAAGACTGTGACCCTTCACTACACCGATGGCACCTCACAGACGGTTCCGGTAATCAAGGGTGTCGCCATCGTTCCCAAAGCAGGAACCGATGTTAACAAGATCACGTACAGCGGGTCGCAGCCTGCAGGGTCTGCGAATTCAAAGCTCGTGGTCTATGGCCGGGTCGATGCTGCGCTGGAAACGCGCACGGAGATTCTGTCGATCAAGAACACGTCTTACAATCGAATCGCTGTCGCAGGTAAGCCGCTGCCGGCGGCCTACAGCCCGTTCGCGGTGGATGCAATGATCCTGCGGAACGTGGTTTCCGCGGCCATTACCGCGGCTCCCACCAAGGTGCTGAATACACCCAACCTTACGAGTGCGGGAATTTGGGTTTCGTACCTGACGGCGAAGCCAGAGATCGCCGACAAACGACACACCGTGGTTGTGTTGCCGGATGCTGCCTTTGACGTGACTGCCGGCGCGGCAATCTCGAACGATTGGCAAGGAACCGGTCGCAAGTACGTTGACTTCCCAGCGGGCAATGACACTGTGAAGAACCTCGCGGTGAAGAGGGCAGACGTGCCAGCGGGCGTTTACGCCTACGACGTCTATATCGGTTTTGCCGATGAGCAGTTCGAGAGCTGCATCACCACTCCGGATGGAGAACCGATGCCGGGCAATGACATCTTTGTCGATACCACGGGCATCATCGGCACGGTGGGTGTGCCGACAACCGTGTGCCACCAGACCGGGTACTTTGTTGTGCCCGGCAGCATTCCCGACTCAAGTACCGTGAAGACGGTTCGCGGCAATAACGATTCCGCGTGGGTGGCTTCACCAGGCACAAGCAACGTCTCCTCCGATGGCACGGGTGCTGCCGACTTTAAGGTGACGTGGGCGAACACAGGATCGGCAGCGTTGCAAGACGTTACGCTCTACGACGTGCTGCCCAAGGTTAGCGATACCTACACCGTTGGTGGCAGTGCCGCTCGTGGTTCAACCTTTACGCCGACCCTGCGGGAAGTAACCGCACCTCCGGGATGGACGGTCGCGTACTCGGTCGCGCAGAACCCGTGTCGGCCTGAGGTGCTGGCAAACAGCAAGAACCCCGGCTGTGATTCGACCTGGTCAACAACTGCACCATCCGACATGGCTGCGGTGACCGCATTGCGGTTCCAGAACTCAGCTTCGCTGGCAATCGGCACGGTCGCAGACTTCATCGTTTCGATGGACGCTGCAAACTTCGAGCCAACGCAGCAGGTGGCCTGGAACACCGTCGCGACCCGTGCGTACGTTGCGGGAGCAACCCCCGCTCCGATCGCCCCGTCTGAAACCCCGAAGGTGGGCTTTGGCCTCGTTGAAGGCCCGGGGATCCACCTTGAAAAAGAGGTGTGTGCGGCTGATACTTGCGCGGATGACGCAGCCGTCGGCACTGGTGGTTGGGCAAACACCGCGGCTGTCCCCTTCAACGCCGACGTGAAGTGGCGACTGACGGCGACCAACGTAGGGCTCGTTGACCTCACAAAGGTGAAGATCGACGATCCGCTCGTGGCGGCGTGCGATCTCGAGGTGGGCGATCTGGCAGTCAACGACCAGGTCCAGAAGATCTGCCGCTCGACCGGTGTGCAGGCTGACATGAAGAACACCGCGACCGCTACCGGCAACGGTGACGACAAGACCGCCACGGACAGCTCAAGTGCATCGGTGACGGTCGGGGCGAAAGCTGCTTCTGCAGTGGGGATCGTCTACGAGTCATGCGACCCCAGCGTGGGCGACTGCGACCCTAACGCCGTACTCGGCGAGGGCGGCTGGAGCGCCAGCACAACCGTGCCGTTTGGGGCAGAAGGACTCTGGCGTGCGACGGTTACCAACACCGGTGAAACGACGCTGACCAATGTGCGCGTTGAGAACGCGGACTACGAGGAGTGCGCGTTCACGCTGGCTGAGCTGGCTCCCGGGGCCGCATCTTCGAAGGTGTGCAAGGTCGAGGGTGTTGACGGGCTTCTGACCGGCACGACGAGCGTAAAAGCGACACCTCCCTACGGCGACGCCGATCTTGAGGCTGATAGCTCTGCCGAGATCTTGTCCTTGTCACCGAACGTCGCGATTGACGTGCAGAAAGAGGTCTGCTCAACCGGAGATGACTGTGATCCCGACGCTGCTTCACTGACTGGCGGATGGGTCAAGGAGGCTCAGCTTGAGCCCGGTGCCGAGCCGTTCTGGCGCGTGATCGTAACGAACACTAGCCAGGTGAAGCTGGCCGACGTGCAGCTCACTGACCCGATGCTGTCGGGTTGCTCTACCAGCTTTGCGGAGATCGAAGCCGGTGCCTCGGAGGCGGTTACCTGCAAGAGCGCCGCAGTGTTTGCATCCGCCAGCAGCGTGGCCACTGCCACAGGCACAAACCCGCGGGATCCCGGCACCGAGACCGTCACCGCAGAGAGCGAAGCGAAGGTGACCGTGCGCGACTTCACCTCAACGGTGTCGCTCGTAAAGGAAGCCTGCGTGGTGGCAGCCGATAGTGACTGCCTTGAGAGCGGCACCGGCTGGAAGGCGCACGCTACCGGTGAGTTCGGCAGCGAGATGTGGTGGCGGATCACCGTCACCAATACTGGCGACACCGATCTGACCGACGTCAAGGTTACGGACGCGCGCTTCCCCGCTGGCGACTTCACGGTTGAACGGCTGAAGGGTGGCGAGTCGAAAGCGATCGTCTTCTCGGCTGGCTCCTGGAAGGTCGTTGACGCGGCCTCAGCTGACGCGAAGAACACGGCAACCGTGACCGCCACCGGTGTGCAGGGTGACGAACTCACGGCTGAGAGCAGCGCAATCGGTACCGTTACGAAGAAGGCCGACGAGGTGTCGCCGGTGAAACCGACTACCCCGGAGAAACCGGCTAAGTCGACGAAGCCGACTAAGCCAGCAAACCAGGCAACGCAGGCCGCAACTGCAGAGAAGGCCCCAGCGGGCCTCGCGGTGACGGGTGCAGCCTCGCCGATGCTGCTGGCGTTTGGTGCACTGGGAATGCTGTTGCTCGCAGCGGCGCTCATCGCGCGCCGTCGCAGGGCGTAACACCCCAGAGATGAGGGGCGCTGTGCTGAGAAAATCTCAACACAGCGCCCCTCTGCTGCCCAAGCTAACTGCTAGATACCCACCGCCACACCGTGTCGCGACCGCGAAGGCCAGTGCTTTCCGCGTGATCGTTGCTGCGCAGCCACCGCGCCATATTCTTAGCGGTGTCGGGCAGTCGGGCGCCGGTCTGGCGGGTGACAGTGAGAATCTCGCTCGTTGTGAACTCGGGTCCGATGATGGCTCGGGTGAATGGCATGTCAGCCCAGAGGCGACGCGAAATCTCAGCCACTGCTGAGGCCACGATTGTGTCGTGGTCGAAGGGGAGGCCACCAGCAGCGGCGTCGAGGGGAGTCCAGGTTGCGGATCCTGCCAGCGACTCCACCGCGCAGATGTGACCGATAGAGATGGTGGCACCGCGAGGATCTCGGTTTGTCCCGTCGAACGCTCCGAACTGGGTCACGTGCCGGATCGATCCTGCTGGCAGCTCAAGCTTCGTCACAACCGCGCGCTCCGCGGCCTCCGAGAGTCCCTCACCCGTGAGTAAAAGCACTCCGGGCAGGGCGGCGCGACCTACGAAGGGCTCAAACTGCCGCTCGCAGGTCGCAAAGCTCAGAACGCCAGCATCGCGTCGAACCGCGACCACATCCACTGAAACCAGTGGCTGCTTCCACTCGGTCATCGGTTTCCCTTCATCGTCTCCCGCACCTCAGCGAACGTCTGCGTGCGAAGAAATGCGCCGTCACGCCACACCGGCTGCAATTCGCTGGCGGCCTCCTGCTCGGGCGTCGCCTGCTCAACAAGATACAACTCGCCCTCGTCGTTGCGAAAAACCGCGAGGCGGCCGCGGGCACTCTTTTTGGTGCCGTTGTCGGTGATCGGGTCCTTCTGCAGGTCGTAGCCGACCCCGTCAACGAGTGCCCAGGTGGCCTTTACCGCACTCATGAACGTGTCCCGAGTTTGGTACTGGTAGGTGAAGCTGCCGACGCCGAAGACAACGTTGGTTGAGGCGAAGCCCTTGGCGGCGAGGCGATCGATAATCTGATGGGCTCGATCCCGTGTAATCGAGTCGCCGTAGATGGCGCCGATGTGAGGATCCAGAACCCTGTAACCCGCCTCGTTGATTGTGCCGCCGAAGGTGTCCCACAGCAGCTCAACAACACCCTTTGCTGCGGGGGATTGGTCCGCGTGTGAATCGTCGCCCAGCTCGCCGCACAGAATGTCGACGGGGTCACCGGAATCGGGGCGGATCACCATCTTGCCGTCGCGTGCAAGGATGCGATCCTTGAACTCGGGCAAGAAATCAGTGAGCACCTCCCACAGGTTGAAGGTGTCGGAGACGACGGAAAAGATTCCGGCCGGGTACAGGTCGATCAGGCGAGAGAACAGCTCTTTCTCTCCGACCACAGCGGCCCCCGCGCACATGACACTGTGCTCGGTCGCTGGCACACTGCCCGCAACGTACTCGCCTCCGTAGAACTGCTCGATGTAGTCGAGTGACGGCAGTGAGTCGGTGCCGCTGAACGACAACAGGTGACCTGCGCCAGACGCCGCGGCGGTCTCCACACTCGACATTCCCCGGAACGAGAAGTCGTGCCCCTGCCAGTCGATTGCCGCGGGGTCGCCGCCGGTGCGCTCGCACCCCGCCTCGAGTACCCGACGAAATTCGCGCGCGATCGTCGCGGAGGTGGAAGGCTGCCACACCTCGGCCGAGACGATGGTCTCGACGTAGTTCGTGAGCCAGAAGAACTCGGGATCGGTGTTCTCGAAGGTGAAGCTTGGCACGCGGAGCGGAACTGCGGTGCCCTCCTGCACGGCGTTGAACTTCAGCGGCAGGTAGCCCTTCCGGTGGAGCGCCCTGATGTGATCGGTTCCGATCGAGTTTGGGCCGAGGATCTGGGTGAGACGCTCTTCATAGAGTGCGCACACCTCGTCTTCGTCCGCGGCAAAAAACGGTTCGAACCAGGTTTCCAACTTCGCGAGGAACACTTGCAGACCGAAGTGAACGACGTGGTCGACGCCTTCAATGCGGCTGCCCCGGTTGGTCCAGTTGGAGTAGACCACCTCGGGGGTGCCCGCGAGTCGGTACTGCTGCAGGTGACCCAGCTTGTAGACGTCGGTGAGCATGAGTGCGCGGATGGGGGCGAAACGGTCTGTCGTGTGCATGATGAGTTCTTTCGGGGGTTGGTGGTTACGCGCTGAGGTATGGGGCGAGCTCGATGATCTCGGCCGCGACTTCGGGGTTGGCCGCCCCGGGGTGTGAGTCGGTGGTGAAGACGGTGCCGTAGCTTTCGCGCAGCTGCGGTGCGCGGCCGCTGAAAATGCCGTGGCTGACCCAAAGATCCAGCTGATCCCGGTGCAGCCCCGTTGCCTTCGCGAGTCCCATGAACGTGCCGCCGCCGTCGCAGATGTCGTCGACCACGAGCACTCTTCCGAGCCGCGGCAAGTTCTCGGGGGCATGAAAGCCGGTGAGTTTGCCGGTGTCAAAGTCGCGGCTCTTCGTGGCTGTGAAGAGCGGGAGGCCCATGCGGTCGGCGACGAGCTGTGCGCGATGCACCGCTCCGGCATCGGGGGCGAGGATCGCCTCGTAGTTGCCGGATGGGATAACGCGCTCTGCGATGACTGCGGTGGACTCGACGATGCGCACGTTGTTGATCAGGCTCGGAGCCACGGGGGAGTGCGGATCGAATACCACCACTTCGTCAAGGTTGCACGTGTTGATGAGGTTGGCGTACACCTGCGCGCCGAAGGGGGTACCGCGGTCCGCGCGAGCGGCGGGGAGGTAGGGCAGGTGGGCAACGGCGCGGTGTCCGAGGCTGTGCACCCAGTCCGCCCACAGGCCCAAAACGACAAGATCGTTCGCGTCACAACCGGTTACCCTCGCAAAGGCGGGGGCTTCTGCAGTGGGAACCCGAAGGTGCCATTCGCCCCCAGGAAACCGGAACGGTTCCGCGGCGCTGTTGGTGTGGGTGACCGACTTGCTGCCACCCGGGGTGGTTGCTGCGAAGAGTGTGATGCTCATGTGGAAAGCGTAACACAGTTATTCCTCATTGTGAGGAATGAGGATTATTTTGGGTGTATTTCACCAGCACGGCCCTCAACTAAGCTCAACATAGAACGCCCAAGCACCCCCGGAGGCAGTCATGCCACGCAAGAAACTCACGACTCCGAATAACCCGTTGCTTCGTGCACTCATGTTGGTCGTAGCCATCGCCTGCGCAATCGCGAGTGGGATCACCGGACCGCTGTGGGGAGTTTCGCGGTGTGGTCCGCAGACTTATGGGCCACCGTGTTCGATCGAGATTGTCGCGTACCTTCCTCTCGGCATCGCCGCCTTTGCGCTTGCGGTTTGGGCGGGGCGAGGGTGGATGGTGTTTGCGGTACTTGGTGTGTTAATCGCGACAAACCTGATCACCATATTTATGGCAGGGTACGCGAACGAAGACTATGTGTTCGGATTCGGGATCTTCGCCGTGGCGCTCACCGCGATCATGGTGTGGGTGGCAATCGCGAGTCGTCGCCCCAAGAAACGCCAGGCACCCGCGACCGACGATGCGAGTCTCAGCCGGGCGGAATGAAGCAGGACCGGCCCAGGGCGTACGCTGTGGGCATGTCGAATACGATCACGGTCGGTCGAGGCACGCCGTTTGAGCAGTCTCTAACCCTGGCGAACGGGCTTACCTCGGTGTTCGTATCACTGCTAGGACTGAGCGGGACAGCGACTGCGGCCGACAACAAAGAACGGGTCTTGGTTTATTGGCTGCTCGAACAAGATCAGTCCGCGGTCGGGGTCGGCACGGTGGGATTTGAACTGGAGGACCTGCCGTTTGAAGAGAATGAGTTTGAAAGCCAGCGGGTTTTTCTACTCAGTGCGATTGACGGCGTGATCAAACGGATTGGGTGGGACCGTTTGAGTTACAAGCCCAACGAGGATCTCATTTTTCCTGCCATGCATAGATTTGCAGAACTGGTGCGTGCGCTGCGCATCACGGATCTTCACCGTGAAGAGATAGCCGAGTGGCACGAGGCCTGCCAAGCTGACGAGCCGATGTTTCGAGGGTTCCCGGTATGTGGAGGCCACGGTCTGTTGCTTACCCGGTTCGGTTGTCACGCGTGCAACAACAGCTGAGGCTAGAGGAGACTTTCCTTCCAGGCTCCCGACGCCACATCAGTGCACAAACGCCTTCAAGGCGATAAACACGAGCCCGAACGAAGCCGTTGCGAGCGTGCCGAGCACGCGGGCAGGGATCGAGCTCCCACGGCGCACGAACGCAATGTAGCCAAGAATCGCAAGGATAACGACTCCCACCCAGAGGGCGCACTCATTGGCGAATTCGTCGGGGATCACCCTGGTTGTGCCAAGGAGCAGCACGACCAGCGGCGGCAAAGAGGAGACCAGCATGCCGAGTGAACGCCGTGCCGAGTGCCGAAGTGCGAGGCGCACCCCGTAGACGTGCTCCTCGCCATCAGTCATGCGGTCTCCGACGCGGGCCACTGTTCCCGCGAAGACATGTGCCCCCCAGAACACCAGCACGGTCGCCGCGACGGTGATCAGCACTTTCGCCGATGACTCACCGTGTGCCGAGGAAACGGCCACGAGGCCACTCACCAGGATCGTGCCGTATACGGCGGTTTCTGTTCCGAATCCGGGCCGCAGTTTGCGGTGAATCTCGAGGAGACTCTTGTCGGTTGCGTTGAGTTCAGACACATTCATATCGTATGCGTACAAGCGAGAGACTTCATCACTATGAGCGGCCCTGTTTCTGGGTGCTTCC
The DNA here is from genome assembly GCF_011299575.1 of Leucobacter viscericola. Lineage (NCBI taxonomy): Bacteria > Bacillati > Actinomycetota > Actinomycetes > Micrococcales > Microbacteriaceae > Leucobacter > Leucobacter viscericola. The sequence continues at coordinate 2,045,800 of NZ_CP049863.1, read as the reverse complement.
CCGGTGCTAAGATTGCCAAAAATGTACGTGTGATCTTTCATATAACCGATGGCTTCATCATCGGGATGGGGTAGAAAGACCACACTTGCAGCACTGGGGAGTACTGCTATGAAACAGCGTCGTCGACGGAATGATCAACCGACTTGGCGCGCGCGCCCGCATGCTCGGCTGTCGGGAAGGCGCTGGCTCGCCGCGGTGACAGCTGCGCTGCTGATGGGGATGACTCTCACAGCATCCCCAGCGCTGGCCGAGGAGCCTACGTCAGCACCGGTGCCAGCGCAGACCGCGCCAGGGGCGGCAGAGGCAACGCAGGCCGAACAAAACCCGACTCAATCTGAGCCGACCGACACTCCTGCCGATCCTGCTCCGACGGCCGCGCCCGAGCCTGAACCGACTCCCGAACCGGCGCCTACGCCGGACCCGACGCCCACACCGGAAACGAACCCCGAGGATCCGCAGAGCCCGCAGAATCCAGTAACCCCGACGCCCGAGCCAGAACCCGCGGCCCCTCAGGCCAAGGCAGACGATGACACCGGCGACATCGGCATCCTCTCTATCCTTGGTGCGGTCGTCACTGTCGAATCTGACGGCACCGCGACCTTTGACGCCAACAACAACCCCGGCAATGACCAGAGCGCCAACAACGGCATTGTGCGTACGAACGACGAGATCCAATACAAGTTTGAGTACAACACCGATGCGGCCGTAACGAACCCGGTGATTACCTCAACCTCTCCCGCGGGCACACGGTGGCTTGCGGTGCCCCCGAGCTGCGTCGGAACCGGCACAACACCGCATCCGTCCGGCATCTACGACTCGACAACGGGAGCCCTGGGCGGTGACCGACGCCTGCTGGTGTGCCAGCTGCCGTCAACCTCGGCGTCCGTGAGTGACTCGATCTTGCCAAGGCTGTGGGTCACCAACCAGCCGACGCAGGGCTCGCTCCTGCCGGTTACCTTTTCGGTTAACGATGCCAGCGCTGATCCGCCCATCACCGCGACCCCGGTCATCACTGTGGTGTCGGGGGCACCGACGTATGACCTCCGCAAGCTGGGGCGAGCGGCCACCGCAAACGTCAACGGCCCGAACGGGGAACCGGGCATTCTGAACACCTACCCGGTCGGCATCACGGTCGCGCACCCGACCCGCTTCGGGCCAACGCAGGGCATCAAGGGCATGTCGCAGCTGAGCAACTCTGTCACCTTCTTCGACGACCTGTCACAGTACAGCCGCAATGCCCGGCTCTACGACTGGGGTGGACCCGGTTGTGGCTACATCAACGCCGGTGACCTCGGCGGGGTCCCCGCGTCGCGCATCGGCATCACCGGAAGCTCAACCGCGGTCAACTCGGTGGTCAACAGCGGCACGATCGCCTGCTCCCCTAACGGCCAGGGGTTCAACGTTTCGTTTACCGGCATGAACACCACGGGCTCCTCGTTTCCCACAACGAGTTCGCAGGGTGTGGCTCTCGGCAGTAATTACCTCTACGTCGCCACCGGAATCCTGCGCATCTGGCTACCGCAGTCCGATGTGGCAAACGGTGCCGACGGCATCCCGGGTACCCCCGATGACAACAGTTTGGTACTCACCAACACCGTGAGTCAGTTTGATCCAGATGACGTCGCTGGCCAGTCAAACTATGGGACCGGCACGGAAGCGCTGACGACGTGCTTCGGGCGCCCAACGGATCGCTGCGACAACACCACATCCTTCACGCTGACGGCCGGAATGGGCATGTCAAAGCAGTACCGAGGGTACGTCGGGGGTGGCACACCACCCGGTGCGAGCGGCGTCTGGACGGGCGATTTGCGGGCGGGGCTTGGCTATAAGGTCACCAGCCGCGTCGCGATCACCCCGGCAGTGTTGCCCGCGCTGAACGCGAGAACCTGCGACATCTTTGACCGAAGTTCGCAGCGCCTCGTGAGCGGAACTGGATCAAACACGAGTCCAGCAAGTTTCGCCCAGGGTGCGAGCCCCGACCCGATCTTGCCGGGCGACTACGTTATCGAATACGGTGCGGCAACGAATCAACCGGGCACGTTTGCCGACATGCGAGCCGCGCGCTGTGACGACGGTGATGCGGTCTGGTCGACCAGCCCCACCAGCGCAACGCTGGGCGGCGGTCTCACCGCCAACGGCTTCCGAGACACGATCGACCGCGTGCGCATCACCTTCTCGCGAGACCTGCCGCCACAGACCGCGTATTACCTCTACACAAACCTCGAGGTGTACTCGACCTCGACGCTCGATCCTGCCCAGAACCCCGACGGAACGATCCTCTCGAACTTTGGCCAGTTCAAGTACGGGTCGACGCCCACCTGGAACGGGAGTAACACCTACAACCCGGTGACGCACACCGGGGCGCAGATGGGAGACCGGATCCAGTTTGTTCCGGGTGAGGTGAGGGTCTCCAAGAAAGTGCGCGAGGTCATTCCTGGTTCAGGATCGCAGGTGCTTGCTGGCCAAGACATCGCTTTTGTGCTGCAGCCGTCCGCTGCGGGCCTTGTTGGTTCGGCTCCGGGATCGATGCGAGACGTGACGGTCACCGATATTTTGCCGACCAACTCGCCCCGGCTGGTCATCAACCCGCTGAGTGTGACCGCACCGCCCGGTGCCGTGCTGCAGTTCTGCGAAACGTGTAACGGTAGCGACTGGTCAACAACGGCTCCGAATGCGCCGCACGGCCTGCGCTGGAATTTTGGTGACGTGGTGGCAGGATCGCCTATGCCTGAGCTGAGCTACCAGGTTCGCGTGCCCATCAACGCCACCAACGGCCAGAGCTACGTGAACACCGCCTCGATCAGTTCGCCCGACGATCCGTCGACCCTGGCACAGCGCTCGGCCACCGACTCAATCTCGGTCGTTGCTGCGGCGACCGTGCTCGCCACGAAGACCGCAGAACGTGCGGTCGAGCCCCTAAACACGGACCTACGCTGGTCGCTCTCGATTCGAAACGCAACCACCACCCCCGTCGACACACTCGACGTTGTTGACGTGCTGCCCGCCTCCGGAGATAACCGCACGCCGGCATCCTCGTTCCACGGGGATTTCTCCGCCATCTCCGTGCAAAACCTGCCGGCCGGCCTCACCGCCTATGTGACCGACGCGCTGCCAGACGACCTCGACACGCGTGACGGGGCTCTCGATGGGCAGGTCGACCCCGGTGCCGTGAGTGACGCCTGGTTTGTCGCGCCCGGCACGGCGGAGTGGTCGTGCACGCTCGCGCAACTGGGCACCCCCGGTTGCCCGACCGCGGCGACGGCAACAGCCCTTCGGTTTGTGAGTGCCGCGGGTTCCTCCTCGGTGATCGCGCCCAACGATACGATCTCCTGGGACTTGCTGCTGACACCAACCGGAAACGCCACCGGTGATCAGTACACCAACCGATTTGTCGCTCGTGTGAACCCCGAGGTGCTGCAGCTGCCGGTGAACTCACCCGACGTGCCCATTCGTGTGGTCGCGCCGTCAGTGTCGATCACAAAAGACGTGTGTGTCGCCCTGACCTGCGCGGTTGATGACGATAGCGCGTGGGCTCAGACGACCGAGCTACCCGAGGGTGGTGACGCCGTCTACCGCCTAACGGTGACAAATACGGGCGAAGAGGCTGGCGACGTGTCCGTCAGTGACGTGCTGCCGTCTTCGCTGAGCCTTGTCGCTGGCAGCGCCCAGGCGAGCCTCGGTGATGTGTCTGGCTTTGATCCCGACTGGGTGCTTGGCACGATGGATCCCGGCCAGACCGAGACCCTGACCTTCAGAGCAGCGACAGACGGTCTCGGCACCATCACGAACAACGCGACGGCCGAGATCACGGATCGCTTCGACCAGACCGCAACAGACAGTGACAACGCCGTTGTGACGGTCGTTGAGGTGCCCATCGGGCTGACAAAGACGCTGGTGAGCAGCACGGTTGGGGCCGACGGGCTCGGTGAGGTGACCTACCGCCTGGTGGTCAGCAACGACTCGCCCTACGACAGCAGCTATTCTCTCGAAGACGAGCTTCGGTTTGGCAAGGGCATCACGATTCTGGGCGTCACCGCGAGCAATGAGGATCCCGGCGACCTTGAACTCAATCCCGACTGGGACGGCGTCGACGACACCGCCCTCACCACCGACACCGACATTGCTTCGGGCAGCAGCCACACCTACGAGGTGGTAGCCAGCGTGCGGGTTGTTGGAGACCTTCCCGCCGAGCAACTGGAGTGCTCGACACAGAACACTCCCGGTGGGTTCTTGAACATCGCGTTCCTGGCCGGAACGCAGCCTGCCGTGAGCGACGCAGCCTGTGCTGCGGCCCCCGCCGGATCCATCAAGATCGAGAAGACCGGGCCGGCGCAGGTGCTGCCCGGTGGCACGATCGAGTGGAGCATCCTGGTGAGCAACCCGGGAGAGCTCGACGCGGGCGCGCTGACCGTGACGGACGACCTACCCGATGGTGTGACCTTCGTTTCAGCCTCTGATGACGGCGCGCTTGCCGGGGGCACGGTGACGTGGCAACTGAACGGAGTTGACGCCGGCGCCAGCAAAAAAGTGACCGTCACGGGCACCGTTGCTAAAAACAAGGACGGATCAACCATCACAAACTGCGCCACGAACGGCACCCCTGAGAACTGGGTGGAACCCGAGGTTGCTCCGGGCGACCGAGTTGCGGTGACGGGTTCTGCGGCTGCCGCCGTCGCCCCGAACTGCGCCGAAACCGCCGTGACCTCAGAGAAGCCGCCGATCCCGCCAACACCGCCGACCCCACCCACCCCACCGACGACCCCACCCGGCACAGGGGGAGGCACCCCGGGTGGCCTCGTCACGACGGGCGCAACGGGCGAGAACTGGGCCCGCCTGGGCGCCCTGCTCCTTCTGACGGGCGCTGCTGTACTTGCGCGACGGAGGTGGCGCGCGGTCTCGCGACGCTGACGCAGCGCCAGCTCCTCCTGGTGTGAACGCAAGTCAACATTATGGTCGCCCAAAATGTTGACTTGCGTTCACACCATAGGGGGCGTGCCCATTACGACAGCCGCAGCCAACTGGCGCGCCAACCCCACGAGGGCTATGCTCAATGGGCAATCCTTACGAGGGAGAAATCTTGGGCATCATTGAAGCCGTGGCCATGATCATTGGTCTTGGCTCTCTCGTATACCTGGCCTACGCTCTGCTGAAACCTGATCGCTTATGAGCAGCTGGGTTCTCGCAGTCGTATCGTTTCTCACCGTCGCGCTGATTCTTGGGGTGCTCTACCGCCCGCTCGGCGACTACATGGCGTGGGTGTTCACGTCCGACAAGCACTGGCGCATCGAGCGTGCAATCTACCGCTTGTCGGGTGTTGACCCCGAGCGACAGCAGTCGTGGCGTGGTTACCTCAAGTCCATTGTTGTTTTCTCGGTTGTTGGTTTTGGGCTGCTCTACCTGATCCTGCGCCTGCAGCCCTGGCTGCCGTACTCGCTCGGGCTGCCCCCGATGAGCCCGGATCTCGCGTTCAACACCGCCGTCTCCTTTGTTGGCAACACCAACTGGCAGTCGTACTCGCCCGAGCAGACTCTCGGCTACGTCGCTCAGATGGCCGGCCTCGCTGTGCAGAACTTCGTGTCGGCGGCGGTCAGCATGGCGGTTGCGGTCGCGCTGATTCGAGGCTTCGCTTCGCGCGGCGGACGCAGCGGGCTCGGCAATTTCTGGGTCGACATTGTGCGGGCGAACCTGAGAATCCTGCTGCCGATCTCAATCCTCGCTGCCGTGCTGTTGATCGCTGGCGGTGTGATCCAGAACTTCGCGGGGTTCACCGATGTGCAATCGGTCGCTGGCATGACGCAGACGATCCCGGGCGGCCCGGTCGCGTCTCAAGAGGCGATCAAGATGCTCGGCACCAACGGCGGTGGCTTCTTCAACGCCAACTCGGCGCACCCCTTCGAGAACCCCACCCCGTGGACCAACATCGTGCAGACACTTCTCCTGCTGCTGATCCCGTTCACCATGCCGCGCACCTTTGGCACGATGGTCGGCAACCAGCGCGCAGGGTATGCGCTGCTGCTCACGATGGCCGTGCTGTTTTTGCTCGTCTACGCACCGCTAACCGCGTTCGAGTTTGCGGGGTCAGGATCGGCGCCCCAGCTCGCGGGTGGCGCCATGGAGGGCAAGGAACAACGTTTCGGGATCGTGGGTTCCACGCTCTTTGCCACCGCGACCACCGGCACAACCGGCGGTGCCGTCAACTCGATGCACGGTTCGTACACGGCCTTTGGTGGCCTCATGCTGATGTTCGACATGATGCTCGGTGAGGTCGCCCCGGGTGGCGCAGGATCGGGCATCTACGCGCTCCTGATCCTCGTGGTGATTGCCGTGTTCTTGACCGCACTGTTGCTCGGCCGCTCACCCGTCTACCTCGGCAAGCGACTCGGCGTGCGCCAGCTCAAGATCGTGAGCATCGCGATTTTGGTCATGCCCGTGCTCGCGATTGGGGGCCTCGCGGTGAGTTTTGCGATCCCGTCGGTGCAGGCCGAGATCGTGGCCAGCACGGGTAATGCGGGGCCGCACGGACTCTCCGAGGTGCTCTACGCGTTCATCTCTGCCGCTATTAACAACGGATCGGCGTTCGCCGGGTTCAGCGCAAACACCCCGCTGCTCAACATCATGCTGGGCGTCGTCATTATGCTGGGGCGCTTCATCCCCATCGCGCTTGTGCTCGCCCTCGCCGGGTCGCTCGCGACGCAGGGTAAGGCGATCACGTCGGCCGAGCTGCCGCTGCACCGGCCGCAGTTTGTTGGTCTGCTGGTCAGCCTCATCATCTTTATTACGGTCCCCATGTTTGTGCCGATTCTGCTGGCCGGCCCGTTTGCGGAGGGGTTTGCACCGTGACCGCGCCCAAGAGCAATGCCGTTTTTACACCGAGCGCCACGAGCTCGGTGTTTGTTGACGCGCTCCGCAAGTTTGATCCGCGATACCTCTGGCACAATCCCGTGCTGCTGCTCACCGAGGTCGGCGCCGCGCTGACCACGGCCATCGCCATCGCCGAGCCGTTTGTCGGGGGAGCGATGCCCTCGGGCGGAACCGTCATGCCTCCCGGCTTCACCTGGGCGCTCGCGATCGGCTTCTGGGTGTGCCTGTTCACGGCAACTCTCGCGGAGTCGATCGCCGAGGGGCGCGGCCGCTCGCAGACCGAGTCGCTGCGGCAGGCCAGGCGGGTCACGACCGCGCACCGCGTGTGCGACTACGACCAGGCAAAGGATCGCGCCGCGCGAAAGGCGAAGATCGAAGACGTCGATTCGCACGAGCTCGTGGCGGGCGACGTGGTGATCGTCGAGGCGGGCGAGGTGATCCCCGCTGACGGTGAGGTGCTGTGGGGCGCTGCCGAGATTGACGAGTCGGAGTTCACCGGTCATCCCGGGGCGGTCATTCGTGAGTCCGACGGTGATCGAACCGCGGTCACGGGAGGTACGCGCGACCTGTCCGACCGGCTCGTGGTGAGGATCAGTGCCTCGTACGAGGCGAGCGCGTTCGAGCGCACGATCCGACTGGCCAGCAAATCGCGCCGCAAGAAGGCCCCCAACGAGGTCGCCTTTGCGGCGCTACTCGCCTCGTTCTCGCTGTCATTTGTGATTGTTGTGCTGACGCTCAACTCGGTTGTTTCTCCCGTCGCGGCGCCGGTGTCGATTCCGGTGCTGGTGGCGCTTGTGGTGTGCCTGATCCCGACCGAAATCGCGGCGCTCATGTCGGTGACCGGGATCGCGGGCATGTCGCAGTTGTTGCGCCGCGGAGTGCTCGTGACGTCGTCGAAGGCGCTCGAAACCGCGGGCGACATCACGACCGTGCTGCTCGACAAGACCGGAACCGTGACGCGCGGCAACCGAAGCGCCGTCGCCTTTCAGCCGGTGGCGGGAGCCGATCCCGAACTGCTGATGCGCATGGCCGCCCTGGCGTCCATTGCCGACCCGACCCCCGAGGGCGCTTCGACCGTGCGGCTTGCTGCCGAGCTCGGCGTCTCGCCGGAGGCCTCTGAGACCGAGGGCGGCAAACCCGTCATGTTCAGCGCGGTGACGCGGCTCTCGGGTGTGGATCTGCCGAACGGCATGAAGATCCGTAAGGGCGCGGCCTCGGCCGCCGTCGCCTGGCTGAAGCAGCAGGGAACGGCGCCGCAGCGGCAGAAGCTCATCGAGCTCCGTACCGCTACCCGCGCCATCGCGAGCAGCGGCGGTACCCCGCTTGTTGTGGTGATGAAGCCCGCGGGGGGCACAGGTCAGGTGCTCGGGCTGATCCATCTGCAGGACGTCGTCAAAGAGAGTGTGCCGAAGCGGATTGGTGAGCTGCGCGCCCTCGGGCTGCGCACGGTTATGGTGACGGGCGACCACGAGCTGACCGCAAAGGCGATCAGCGAAAAGGCCGGCATCGACGAGTACGTCGGCGACAGCACGCCGGAAGACAAACTCGCCCTGATCGTGCGCGAGCAAGAGAAGGGGCACCTCGTCGCGATGAGCGGCGACGGGATCAACGACGCCCCCGCGCTCGCCCAGGCCGACATCGGTATCGCCATGAATACGGCGACCTCGGCCGCGAAGAAGTCGGCCAACATGATCATCCTCGACGACGACCCCGCGCACCTCGTCGACATTGTTGAGGTCGGTCGACGGCAGATGGCGACCCGTGGCGCTCTGATGACCTTTAACCTCGCGAACGATGCCGTGCGCTACTTCACCCTCTTCCCGGCGCTGTTCGTGGGTGTGTTCCCGGGGCTCGCGGCGCTCAACATTCTGCAGCTGCACTCACCTGCGTCGGCGATCCTTTCCACGGTCATCTTCAGCAGTTTGGTGATGGGGATACTGATCCCGCTCGCTCTTATCGGTGTGCCCTATCGCACCACGGAGTTGCGGCCCGCGCTCACGCGAAACCTGCTGATCAACGGGCTCAGCGGCCTGCTCGTGCCGATCATCGGCATCAAGATCATCGACATGATTATCAGCCAGCTACCGGGATACTGAGGAGTTCATCATGCCGCGCCTCGCCATCCGCACCGCCAAGTCCTTCTGGACGGGCTTCCGCATCATGCTGATCCTCATCGTGATTCTCGGTATCGCTTACCCGCTTCTTGTGTTGGGGGTTGGTCAGCTCGCGTTTCCTGGGCAGGCAAACGGCTCGCTCGTGCGGGCAGCGGATGGCAGTGTTGCCGGATCCTCGCTGATCGGGCAGCGCTTCGAGACCGTTGACGGATCCCCGTTGCCCCAGTACTTTCAGCCGCGGCCCTCGGTCGCAGGCGGCGGCTACGACCCGATGGCGTCGGGCGGCTCAAACCTTGGGCCCGAGAGTCCGGAGCTGATAGCCCAGATATCGGATCGCCTGGCCGAGGTCGCTGCGTTTAACGGGGTCTCCGAGTCTGAAGTGCCAGTTGACGCGGTGACTGCGTCGGGATCGGGTCTCGATCCGCACATCAGTGTTGAATACGCGCGGCTGCAGGTGCCGCGGGTGGCGGAGGCTCGAGGGCTCTCGGTTGACGCGGTTTCTGCGGCAGTCTCGGCGGCCACGGTCGGTCGTGATCTCGGCATTCTGGGGGAGCCCCGAGTGAACGTGGTCGAGCTGAACCTTGCGCTTGATGGCTTGAAGTAGGGCCGCTGCGTCGCGCTGCGGTCGTGCCTCGTTCGAAGGTGCGCCCCGTGCGGGCGACCGTCGCGGGTGCCCGATCCCTCCGGCGCCCGAGCACGCAAAAATCGGGTGTAGCCATATTGCTAGTTGGATCATCCTCAACTAGCAATATGGCTACACCCGATTGGGGGGCGGGGGGTGGGGTGGCGGGGCGAGCGGGGCTCCCGAAGCGCCCGCAAGCGCCCAGACCCAGACCCGGGTTAGTGCACCCGATCCGGCAGCGTGATGAGGCCCGACTGGGTGAGGGTCTTGTGCTTCGTCTCCGGAGCCCAGAGCACCGACACCACCAGGCCGATCGCGAGAACACCTGCCAGGATCAGGATCGTCGGCGCGACACCGAGCGAAGCCATCAAGACCGGCAGCAGGAACGTGCTGACAACCGAGCCGAGGCGGCTGATCGCGGTCGCGAAGCCGATACCTGAGGAGCGCACCGGGGTCGGGAAGCTCTCGGCAGGGAACACCCCTACGAGGTTGCTGATCGCGGAGAGCGAGAAGGTGAAGACCGCGAAGATGACAACCGAAATGATCGTCGCCGTGGTCGGCACCAGCGCGAGCGCCGTCAGCGACACCGTGAGAATGATGAACCCGGAGATCAGGAACCCACGACGCGAGAACTTCGCGGTGGCCCAGATGCCTGCCAGCGCACCGGCGAGCAGGAACACGTTCAGGTAGATCTCGACGGCGTAGCCGCTGCCACTCTCGGCAAGATCCGACAGCCCCATGTTCGAGAGGATGCTCGGCAGGAACGTGTAGATCGCGAAGTAGGGCATCACGATGCAGGCGAAGAACACGCAGTTGAAGATCGTGCGGCGAATGTAGCGCTTGCTGAACAGGCCGCGAATGCCGGTCAGCTCACCCTTGACCACGGGCTCAGGCTCGAGCACCACGTGGGTGCCGAAGTGCTTGTCGAGGATCGCGCGAGCCTCTTTCTCGCGGCCCATACGCAGCAGCCAGCGCGGCGACTCGGGGGTGCCGAGGCGGGCAACGAGCACAATCACGGCGATGAAGCCGGGAGCGATCAGCATCCAGCGCCACGCATCTTCGATGCCTGACTGCATAAAGAAGATACCGATGAGCGTTGCGAGTACGTAACCGAAGGTCCAGATCACGGAGAACGAACCGAGAATCTCACCGCGGCGCTTCTGAGGCAGCACCTCGGCCAGCATCGCGTGGCCGACGGCATAGTCGCCGCCGATCCCGAGCCCGAGAATGATGCGGAGCGTCAGCAGTTGCCACGGTTCCTGCACCCAGAACTGGGCGAAGGTCGCCAGCGTGATCACGATGAAGCTGATCGCGAAGATCTTCTGGCGGCCCAGCTTGTCGGCGACCGATCCGAAGAGCAGCGCGCCCGCAAACAGGCCAAAGAGTGCGCCGGCGCCGAGCGCACCGGTCCACCAGGCGTTCAGATCCATGTCGCCGCGCTGGCCGATCAGCACGATGGCCATGCCGATAATGCCGACCGCGAAGCCGTCATTGAAGTGCGCGCCGAAGGTGAGCGCGGTGATGCGAATGTGGAACTTATTGAGCGGGAGGTCGTCGAAGTCGACGGTCTCCTGGGTAGTGGTTTGAGTTGCGGTCATCTTGTGTCCTTTGTCTTCGTTGACATGGTTATTGTGAGGCAAGCGGGTTGGAGATTCCCACGTAGACGGTCTCCAAGAACTCGTGGATGCCCTCGGCGCCGCCCTCGCGGCCGAGCCCCGACTGCTTTACTCCGCCGAAGGGAGCCGCCGGGTTCGACACGAGACCGGTGTTCATGCCGATCATGCCGCTCTCCAACTGCTCCGCGAGACGAAGTGTACGGTTCAGATCTTGCGTGTACGCGAAGCTGACGAGTCCGTACTCGCTGGCGTTGGCGAGCTCGATCGCCTCAGCCTCGTCCTTGAAGACGACGACAGGCGCAACGGGCCCAAAGATCTCCTCGTTCAGGATCTCCGCGCCGTGTGGCACAGCCGTGAGCACGGTCGGCGGGTAGAAGAATCCCTCGCCGGCGGGGATCTCGCCGCCGATCCTCACCTCAGCACCCTCGGCGACAGCCGAGGCCACGAGCGAGCTGACCTTGTTGCGGGTCGCCTCGTCGATGAGCGGTCCGATGGTGACACCGTCGGAAATGCCGGGACCCTGTACGTAACCCGCCATGCGATCTGCGAGCTTCGTGGTGAACTCGTCGGCAATGGACTCGTGCACGAGGAAGCGGTTCGCGGCAACACAGGCCTCGCCGCCGTTGCGCAGCTTGGCAACGAGTGCACCCTCAACGGCCGCGTCAACATCGGCGTCTTCGAAGACGATGAAGGGGGCGTTGCCGCCGAGCTCCATCGAGACCTTCAGCACCTGCTCGGCCGAGTCGCGAATGAGGCGCTTGCCCACCTCGGTCGACCCGGTGAACGAGAGCTTGCGCAGTCGCGGGTCGGTGGTGAGGGGTGAGACGACTGCACCCGCGGTGGCGGTGGGAATCACGTTAACGACACCGGCGGGCACACCCGCCTCCACGAGCAGTGCTGCAAAGTAGAGCGCCGTTAGCGGGGTCTGTGCTGCGGGCTTCAACACACTCGTGCAACCCGCTGCGAGGGCGGGCGCAATCTTGCGCGTAGCCATGGCGAGCGGGAAGTTCCAGGGGGTAATGAACAGGCTCGGGCCAACCGGGCGGTGCAGTACGAGCAGGCGGTTGCCGCCGTCTGGCGACACGGAGTAGCGACCGTCGATGCGCACGGCCTCTTCCGAGAACCAGCGCAAGAACTCGGCGCCGTAGTTGACCTCGCCGCGTGACTCGGCGAGGGGCTTGCCCATCTCGAGTGTGATGATGCGGGCGAGTTCTTCGCGGTGCTTGATGGTGAGTTCGAAGGCACGGCGCAGGATCTCGCCGCGCTCGCGCGGTGCAGTTGCGGCCCATGACTTCTGCGCTGCGACCGCAGCGTCGAGCGCGGCCTTGCCGTCTGCGACGGAGGCGCTCGCGACGTGGGTGAGCACCTCGCCCGTGGCGGGGTTCGTCACGGGGAGAGTTGCGCCGCCCTCGGCGTCACGCCACTCGCCACCGATGAAGAGGCCGGTCGGGGTTGATTCTGGGAGCGCGTTCACGCGGCACCTCCTGCGGTGGGGGCCAGGCGGAGGGGTTCGCCGAGCAGGTCTTCGTACAGTTTGAAGGGGGTCATTTCGCCGGCGCTATCGCCGTAGCTGCGGCGTGCGCGACGGAACACCTGCTCGACGAGCGCCGATACCTCGCTGGGCATGCCGACCGCGCGGGCGAGGTCGATGGAGAGGCCCAGGTCTTTGCAGGCGAGGGCGATAGCGAAGCCCTCATCGTAGTCGCCATCATTGAGGATCGAGAGCACGTCGTTCTCAAGGAAGTTGCTGTTGGCCGGGCTCGCGATTAGCGAGCGACGCAGAACGTCGAGATCAACGCCGGCGGCCTTGCCGATTGTAAGCACCTCTGCGGTGGCCACGAGGTGCGAGAACCACAGCTGGTTGATCATGAGCTTCACTGCGTAGCCGGCACCGTGGCCACCCACGTTGATAATGCGGTCAGGATCGCCCATCGCCTCGAGCACGGGGAGGTGTTCGGCGAAGAGTTCAGGATCGGCGCCAACAAAAATCTGCAGCATGCCGTTTGCCGCGCCGACCGACATGCCACTCACGGGGGCGTCGATGATGCGGATGCCGCGGGCTGTCGCTTCTGCGCGCACCCCGTCGGCGACCTCGGGCACGGAGGTCGACATGTCGATCCACGTCTTGCCCTCGGAGAGCCCGGCGAGCAGGCCGTTCTCGCCCTGCAGCAGTGCCGTGACGATGCGGGGGGTGGGGAGCATGGTGATGACAACGTCGGAGCGACGCGCGAGCTCGGCAGCGGAGTCAGCCCACTCGGCGCCGTTTGCGAGCAGCTCGGAGGCGGCCTCGCGGCGCAGGTCAGTGACAACAAGCTTGAAGCCGGCGGCCTGCAGGTTGCGGCTCATGCCTGAGCCCATGTGGCCGAGGCCGATGAAGCCGACGACGGTGTTTTCGGTGGTGCGGGTGGGGTTATCGATGGTTGCGGTGTTAGCGTGCGGCATCTGCGGCGACTTCCTGGCTCGGGGTGTAGAAGGGGTTGCTGGGGGAATTGCGGGCGGCGACCACGTCTTCAACGGAGGGTCCGTTCGCGGCGCCAAGTTCGAGTGCGCGGCGGGCGGCCTCGCGGTTGTTGCGGTAGATCGCGTCGAGATCGTCGGTGCCGGGGTTGACCCAGACCGCCGCGATGAGCGCGTGGGTCTCGGTGCACGACTTGGGAATGACACCCTCTGCGACGGCGTCAGCGACACCGGCGGCGATGCCGGCCTGTGCGGCACCCCAGGTCGCGGTGCTGTGGAAGTCGCTTGCGGCAGCGGCCTTCTGCACGAAGAGGGTCATTGGCTTGACCGGCAGTGACGGCTTCAGCACGGCAACGAACGGCACAAACCCCTCGCTGGGGCTGCCGAGCGCGGTTGCCCAAGCGGTGCCCGCGGGGCCGTCGCGGTGACCGAGCACCGTATTGACGTGAGCGGCATTGACGCCCTCACCGACGAAGCTCTCACCGAGCTGCACGTTATCCATCATTGGACCTCTTTCTTCGATGCGACGCGCATCTATCTGACGCCGCTGGCATCGATAAAGATAAGTATCTGTTCCATTAACTGCAACTCAAGTTGCGTATAACGGAACAGTAGTGAAAGGCTGGGTGCGCCGTTGACGTCACGCGGCCAAGTCACATGGGGGTAAACGATGAAACACGAGGCCGATCCTGCAGCCAATGAAGACAGCCGACTCAACACCACAGGCTTGGGCCGAGACATTCGCCTCTTGGAGTTACTCGCGAGCGACGCGGCAACCAGGCTCGGCGGCTACGGCGTCACCGAACTCGCCAAGCTGACGGGCCGCAGCAAGACCGTTGTTTCGCGCGCCCTGGCCACTCTTGCGACCACGGGGTTGGCGGCTCGGGATCCTGAAACCCAGCGCTACCGCGTCGGCCCGCGAGTGTTCGCGCTCGCCGCACGAAGCGCCGAGGCGCAGCTCGTGCAGAGTGGTCAGCCGGTGCTGCGTGGCCTCGTGAACGCGACCTACGAAACCGCGCACCTGTGTGTGCTCATGCACGGCAACGTGCTGACGCTCGCGAGCGAGCTGAGCCCGCACGAGCTGCGATCCGCCGGGTGGGAGGGCGTGACGACGGCCGCGTGGCGATCCTCATCGGGCTGTGTGCTGCTCAGCGACTGGGATGAGACCGCGCTGCGCTACTGGTACGACGAGCGAGGCCACGACGCAACGGTGATCGGCCAGGAGGTGTTTGGGCGCGAAACGAACCCGTTCTCGCTCTATGACGGACTGCCGCCGCACACTGGCAAGGTGCGCGATTTTGCCGGTCTGCAGGACGAGATCGCGCGCATTCGGGCGGTCGGTTTTTCCGTGCTCGACGAGGATCTGGAGGCCGGGGTGGTCGGCGTTTCGGCGCCGGTGATCGACCACACCGGCAGGGTCGTTGCGGCCCTCAACGTGAGCGGCCCGAAGAAGCGCATCGGAGACAAGCTCGATGCGCTGGGCGGCATCGTTCGCCAGGCGGGGGCGTCACTGTCGCGCACGCTCGGCGGTCCGGGAGCCTACCCGGCCCCGCGGCGCTAGCTACTTGTTGCGGTGGTGATCGAGCTCCAGGTCAATGAAGGCCGCGATCAACGCGCGGTAGGTGCGCTCGACGACCTCGGGGGAGGCCCCGGCCTCTTCGGCAAGATTGCGCACCTTCTCGATGACCTGCTCTACGCGTGCTGGCGCACGAACACCCTGCTCGTCTTTCTTCAGTGATCCCGCGGTGACCACCCAGCCCTGGCGCTCCGCGATCAGCTCGACGATGCGGCGGTCGAGCTGGTCAATCTGGGCGCGGACTTCTTCGATGGTGGGGGTCTGGGAGGTCATGGGTCGATGCTAGTGCAGAGACGGGGAAGGGTGTGGATTTAGAGGCCGGGAACTGACCACGGTCCAGTGCGGGATCCATCGTTAGAGACGTAGCGAGCCTTCACCGAAGGAGCGGGGCCAGAACTTGATCCCGAACCGGTTCTGCGGAGTGAGACATCGTCGTTGCCGAGAGACTCGCGGATCCTGTGCGAAAACTTCCCATCGAGGCTCTTCAAATCGATAGCCGATCCAACCTCCGAGACGACAGACACCTGGAAGGCCGCTGCGGTGCCGCTGACCTGCGCGCTGGGCGGCTGAAGTTCGAATTCAGATTCGTGGCTCTGTTGAGAGAACACAAGGGTTTTTGGATTGAACTGCACCGCCAGAAGCTTGTTGGTGCCGACGAGACCACCGTTCGTGGTCGTAACTGCCCAGGTTCCCTGTTGCGAAACAGTCGCCTCGTTTTTCACGCCGTTTAGTTTGACGTAGACGATGGCCCCGGGGTCACCTGTGCCAGAAACCGTCGGGGAGTACTTCCCGTTTTCGGTGTCGGCCACAATCACAATTGGAGCAGTTCCAGGGACGCCCTCAAACTTGAACTCCGTAGAGCGTGCGTCGGAGCGTTTATTGTTCAACTCTTGGTACGCCCAGGCGGTGTAAGCGCCACCGGGGGTGTTTGGAAGTGCAATTTCCCACGCTCCCACCTCACTCGCCTGAGTTGAAAAGACGCCGTGGGATGCCGTGTCGCTTGAAAGAACGACTGTGATCGTGGCGAAAGGGAGCGACTCCCCAGAAAGTGCTGGGACATTCGGATCTAGAACGCTGCCCGGCTTGAAGGAGAACTCAGGGGCGACCATCCCCGGCGCGGGGACTGACTCGGTTTCTTGTGGAGGAGTCACTTCGTCGGCTGGCGTGATCCAATGTGAGTCTTCGTTGGTGTAGACGGTTTTCTGAGGCCCCGCTTCTCCCTGCGAAACGAGATCGAGGTCGCTGGAGAGGTCGTCTGAAATTGCGGTGCTGCTGTCTTGTTGCGGCGCTGATTGTGTGTGTGACGGGGGAGTCAGCACCGGTGCGATAGAAATCGCGGTTGCGGCTGCGGCTGCCGTGAGTCCGATAACCCCTGAAGCGATGATCCCTTTTGTGCTTGTGATGAGCGCTAACGTTCCCGAACCATTCACGCTCGAAGCCGCTGCCCCTGTGGCTCCGTGAATGAGTCCCGCAGCGAGTGAAGCGCTTGTGCCCATCCCGATAAGGAGGGGATCGCTGAGCTGCGTAATCGAGAAGCAACCGCTTCTGCTTCCGCGTAGACCTTGCTGCAGCTTTCGCAGTACTCGAGATGCGCTAGCACGCTGGTATGTTGCCGAGTGGGCAAAGATCCTCGCACTAATGCTGGAAACGCTGCAATCGCATCTTTGCATTCCGGGTCGTCAACTCTGTTTTTCAGGTGCGCCTTAATCCAGGCTTCTCGCAGGCCTTCGCGGGCTCGCGTTGCAAGGGCAGATACGGAGTTCGGCTTGAGGTTCAGCTGCTGCGCAACCTCACGGGGTTTGAGCCCATTGACTTCTAATAACCACAGAATCTCTTGCCATCTGGGGCGGAGGGATCGGAACGCCCGAATAACCAATTGGTTGTCATCGAGATCGTCCAGGTCATCTTGCCCGTCGGAGGAGGTGGCCTGATCAAGCAGTTCACTCAGATCATCGACCGTCGTCTCCTTGAGTGAGCGGGCCCAGCGTCCCGCGACATTTCGCACGACGGTAGTGAGGTAAGGGCGAAAAGCGCCGGTCGGACCGTGACCATTCGTAATTGCTTCAAGGATGTTCGCGTACGCCTCGGCAAGCAAATCTTCGGGGTCAAACGCGGTCGTGGCTTGACGAGCAACTCCGAGGCCGACCTGAGCATGGCGTTGCCATAACTCGGCGTAGGCCGCCTCGTTTCCCAGACGGGTTTCTTCAATGAGCTCCGCGTCACTCTCGTGCGTGAGTTCATTTAGGTTCGCCGATTGTGTGTTTTCTATACGACTGGACAAAGCCCGGTCATCCCCCTTCGAGCAAGATAATGCCCTTCACTACTGAGAGACCGCAGAGCGCGTTTCGTGACGCCGTCGAAAAATATCGCTGGTCACAGAAGGAGGGCAGAAACAGATGCGCACTGCACTTGGCGCGTCTGCCAATTCCATCCTACGTCGGTAATTATTGGGGCGGCCTGAAAGTTCTCTGGCCATTCAGGATGGCCTCAAGAGCGATGTGTAAGGATTGTTTTAAGCCAGCGCCCCTCGGAGGGCGAAGCGCACTCGCGGAGAACTTTCTTGTTCTCGCGTCATGATTTGGTGCCTCTGGTCTCTCTCCCTGCGAGGCCCCTTCAAAGCTCTACTCTTTGGGGTCCATTAGCAGGCCACCCTCGCACGTCGGCTTCTTCGAGTTGCTTTCGTCTGCGCAGATATCCGCGCAGAAGACTCGACGAGAATTCGCGCCTGGACCGCCCTCGACTACGAAAGAACATTGATGATAACCACTCAATTGAAACGGCTGGGCCGGTCACTGACCGAATCCCAGCAGCGGGATCAACGCCCAAGCCGCAGGCGGCGAACCCTTTCGCTTGCGCTTGTTGGACTATTGGCGGCTGGTGGGGCCTACATGGAAGCGCCATCGGCCCAGGCTGCAAATGTGCAGTTCCCTGTGGAACTAGATTTTTCGTCGGGGGCCGCGAACGATGTATTTGCTTCTGATGACTTCTGGGTGTTCGGCTCACCGAAATACACAGGAAACAGTGCGAGCAAGTCAGGCGCAAATGGTGTTGGCTGGCTTCAACTTACGAGCAGTTCGACTTACCAATCGAGCGCCTTGATCAGCAAGGGATCAATGCCCGTCGCCGAGGGTGCGACCGTCGAGTTTGATTTTCGAGCTTTTGCGAACGGCTCAGCAGAGCGAGCTGACGGCTTCAGCTTCTTTCTTCTCGATGCAGATGAGCCTGGTTTCGAGCACTCTCGCATAGGTACGGTCGGTGGAGGACTCGGTTATACCTCCGGGTGCGACACGAACTCGAAAGGCGTTCCAGGTATCGAAAGGGGATATCTCGGGGTCGGGTTTGACGTGTACGGTGGCTTCTCCACGACTGGTAGCGGTCAGAGAAACGAGGCCCCGGGCGTTACAAGGTCAAGCGCGCCCGACTCCGTCGTTCTTCGTGGATCTGGCGACGGCGGCGCGGGCGGAAATGGCGCTAGCGTGTGCGGCAAGGAATACCTCTATGCCACGGGCAAGAAGTTGAGCAGTGGCAGTCTGTCTCAGGGGAGCGTGAGCGATCAGAACGCAAAGTTCCGCCGCGCCCGCATTGCCGTTATTCCGCAAGAAAGTACAGGTCCACGAATTGTGGTATCTGTGAGTGGACTCACATCTGTTGGACAACAGCCGACGACATGGCAAAACGACCTTCTCGACTACCAGGTCATCCCGGGTAATGGCGTGTTTAATGATCTCCCGGAGAATTTGCGTTTTGGTTTTGCCGCCTCAACCGGCGGCAAAACCATGACGACACAAATTGGCAATGTCAACTTGAGTACGTCAACGGATGCGTCGATTGTCGCGTCCCCGATCTCGGCGAAGGGTGTTGAAGGAAGCGCATCGCGTGGGGATAACGTGTCGTACACTCTGACGGCGACCAACAACGGACCTGGCAGTATTAACGGCACCAGCACACCTGGAACGAGCCGGATCTACCAGGATCTCTCGCAGCTTGGGCTTGAGAGTGCAGCGTGGACCTGTGAGGGTGTCAACGGTGGTGTTTGTGAGGGGACCCCGGTGCAAAACGGAACGATCCTCAGCCAGGATTGGTCGGGGCCCGTTGGCGCCAGCGTGGTGTTGAGTGTCGCCGCAACAGTTGTTGAAAGTGCATCGATCGGTGCTAAATCAGGCATCGCCATCATTCCCACCAATTTTGAGACAAACACGATTGATCCGGGTTCATCGGCCGCAACCACAACTGGAAGTGTGACCGATGCGAATGTGAATAACAACTCAGCTGCTCTGAGTCTCACGGTTCTCGCGAACGCCAGCGCCAGCAAGTCGACCTTTGGCGTCAGCACCGGCAATCGTGCCGCGAACGGCGAGGCCACTCACACCCTCACCGCAACGGTGAGGGACACGGAGAATGTGCTCAGGGCGGGTGAGACCGTCACCTTTGAGGCGCCAGTAGGTGTCACACTGTCTGAGCCCACGGCCGTGTCGGGTGCGAACGGTGTCGCGTCGGTCACCGCGACCTCAACGGTTGCTGCGAGCTACGCGGTTTCCGCCAAGTTGGGTGCGAATCAGATCGGCACAAACCAGAACATCACCTTCGTGGCAGACGCACCCTCCGTCGGCGAAGGCAGCACCTCCAGCTTTGGTGTCACGACCGGCTCTCTGCCTGCCGACGGTGAGGCAACCCACACCGTTACGGCAACGATCCTCGATGCACACAATAATCCTGTTAAGGATCAGGTTGTAACGTTCACTTCTCCCGCGGGAACGCAGCTGAACAGCGCAACGGCAACCACGAACGCGGCTGGCGTGGCAACCACCACCATCACGGCAACGGTTGCTGGTGTGCACCAGGTGACAGCATCTGTGCTCGGAACTCCGCTGACGGGCACTGAGACGACCGCGACGTTTGAGGCCGGATCGAACTCAATCGGGGCCGACGGCACGTCTGAGGTTGTGGTGACCACCGACGAGCGGATCGCCAACGGAGAGGACACGCAGACAGTCACGGCGACGATCCGCGATGCGAACAACAACCCCAAGTCGGGTGTCACCGTTGACTTCGCTGCTGAGAACGATGACGCCGACGTAAAGACGGCGTCCGCCGTCACCAACGCAGCCGGTGTGGCAGAGACCACCGTGACCTCTTCAGTTGCCGGTGCTTACGACATTGCGGCCACGGTCGGTGGAGTTGCCATCAAGGGCAGCCCGGTGAGCGCGGTATTTGTGGCTGGAGCGCCTACCTTTGGTGCGGACGGATCCTCAACCTTCGCGGTTACCAGTGGTGACGTGGAAGCGAACGGCGCTGCTTCGCACCGCGCGACCGCAACGGTTCTTGATGCGCAGGGCAACCCTGTTGAGGGTGTGACCGTTGACTTCGCGGTAGCCAATGGTGCCGAGCTGAGTGAGGCCTCCATTGTGACCAACGAGCAGGGGATCGCCGAGACCTTGGTCACGAGCAGTGCTGCGGGAACGTACGCTGTTTCGGCCAAGGTTGGTACAGACTCAATCAAGGGCAGCCCTGCCGACGTGACCTTCATCGCGGGAGCCCCGTCGTCGAACACGTCGACTTGGGCGGTCACCCCCAACGGCCCCGTTGCGGCCGATGGTTCGGAGGCTTACACCGCGACCGTGACGGTCAAGGACGTTAAGAATAACCCTGTGAAGGACGCAACCGTCGGGTTTGTTGTTCCCGCTGGACTCACCCAGGTGCCGGGATCGCTGACCACAAATGCCTCAGGCCAGGTGACCGCCGACTTCACGGCGACCGTTGCTGACGACTATACGCTCGTTGCGCAGTTGGGTGCCGAACAGATCGGCAGCTCGAAGGTGCTCACGTTTGTAGCGGGCGAGGCCTCGGCAAACTCTTCCACTATCGCTGTAACACCCGAGTATGTTGAAGCCAATGGCAGCCACGAGGCCGTTGTTACGGTTGCGATCTTCGATGCCCAGGGCAACGCAGTTGTGGACGCGGGCGACATTGTCAGCATTCACAGCAGCCACGGCGATGACGTGCCGGTAACCAAACTGGCCGACGGCACCTACCAGGCCAAGTTCACCTCGACCAACGCGGGCGTAGCCACGTTCACGTTCTCCGTTGATGGTGACGAGTCGGAGGAGACCGCATCGGCGACCTTCGTGGCGACACCGAACGCACCCGTGATGAACCGGACCAATGGCATTGCAGTGACCGGCACAGCCAATCCTGGCCACACCGTGCAGATCCGCAACGCAGCAAACGTTGTGGTTGGCACGGCTGTCGCAGATGCGGTGACGGGTAAGTTCTCGATCACTCCGACCGTGGCTCTGGCCGACGAGGAACAGATCACGGCGACCGCGACCGATGAGCACGGCTTCACCTCGTTTGCGACTCCCGTGACGATCGACAAGAAGGCTCCGGCTACCCCCGAGGTGGGTGCGTCGAACGGTAAGAAGATTACCGGTGGCCCGATTGCCGAGGGTGATGAAGTGACCGTGGTTGATGGTGACGGGAACCCCATCGAGGGTGAAGTCACCATCAACGAGGACGGCACGTTCACGTTTGTGCCAAAGACTCCGTTTGAAGAGGGTGACGTCGTCAAGGTCATCGTGACGAGCCCTGCAGGCAACAGTACGGACCCGGTTGACGTCTTCATCAAGACGACACCCCCGACCGTGCCCGTCGTTGATCCGTCTAATGGCAAGAACCTCACCGGCGGCCCGATCGCCGAGGGTGACGAAGTGCTCGTTCTCGACAAGAACGGTGACAAGGTTCCCGGCAAGGTTGTGGTTGACGGTGACGGCAAGTTCACGTTCACCCCGGATACGCCCTTTACTGAAGAGGACGAGATCACGGTGGTTGTGAAGGACCCGGCTGGCAACACCTCCGAGTCTGATGGTGTCTTCATCAAGACCACGCCTCCGACGGTGCCGGTGGTTGATCCGTCGAACGGTAAGAACGTTACTGGTGGCCCGGTTGCCGAGGGTGACGAGGTGCTCGTTCTCGACAAGAACGGTGACAAGGTTCCCGGTGTCGTGACGGTTGATCCTGACGGTAAATTCACGTTTACCCCGGACACCCCGTTCATCGAGGAAGACGAGATCACTGTTGTGATTAAGGATCCGGCGGGTAACACGTCGGAGCCGGAGGATGTGTTCGTGAAGACGACGCCTCCGACGGTGCCGGTGGTTGATCCGTCGAACGGTAAGAACGTTACGGGTGGTCCGATTGCTGAGGGTGACGAAGTGCTCGTTCTGGATAAGAACGGTGACAAGGTTCCCGGCAAGGTTGTGGTTGACGATGACGGCAAGTTCACGTTTACCCCTGATACCCCGTTCACCGAGGAAGACGAGATCACTGTTGTGATTAAGGATCCGGCGGGTAACACGTCGAAGCCCGAAGGTGTGTTCGTGAAAACGACGCCTCCGACGGTGCCGGTTGTTGATCCGTCGAACGGTAAGAACGTTACTGGTGGTCCGGTCGCTGAGGGTGACGAGGTGCTCGTTCTCGACAAGAACGGTGACAAGGTTCCCGGTGTTGTGACGGTTGATCCTGACGGTAAGTTCACCTTCACGCCTGATACGCCGTTTACTGAGGATGACGAGATCACGGTGGTTGTGATGGACCCCGCGGGCAACACGTCGAAGCCCGAGGACGTCTTCATCAAGACGACGCCTCCGACTGTGCCGGTTGTTGATCCGTCGAACGGTAAGAACATCACCGGTGGTCCGATTGCCGAGGGTGACGAAGTGCTCGTCCTCGACAAAAACGGCGACAAGGTTCCCGGAGTGGTGACCGTTGATCCCGACGGTAAATTCACCTTTACCCCGGACACCCCGTTCACCGAGGAAGACGAGATCACTGTTGTGGTCAAGGACCCCGCGGGCAACACGTCGAAGCCCGAAGATGTCTTTATCAAGACGACGCCTCCGACGGCTCCGGTTGTCGATCCGTCGAACGGTAAGAACATCACCGGTGGTCCGATCGCTGAGGGTGACGAGGTGCTCGTGCTCGACAAGAACGGAAACAAAGTTCCCGGGAAGGTTGAGATCGATGAGAACGGCAAGTTCACCTTCGTTCCCAAGACGCCGCTCACCGAGGATCAGCAGATCGCAGTTGTGGTCAAAGATCCAGCTGGTAACACTTCCGAGCCCCAGAGCGTCTTCATCAAGTCGACTCCGCCGGTCGCACCCGTCGTAGATCCAACGAACGGAACAATTGTCACCGGTGGTGTGATCGCCAAGGGCCACGTTGTGACGATCGTTGACTCTAAGGGCGCCACCATTCCAGGGGTGCTCGGTGTCGATGAGCAGGGTCACTTCACCTTCACTCCTGAGACTCCCTTGACCGAGGGCATGGGCGCGAGGGTAGTTGTGACTGACGAGGTTGGAAACAGCGTCGAAGTTCCCGTCAAGATCGACACTGTGAAGCCGCAAGCTCCCGTGGTGGATCCGAGCGACGGAAACACCGTGACCGGATGCGCTGAGCCGGGATCGACGGTCACGATCCGCGACGCCCACGGTAACGTCATCGGGACCGCTATTGCGGGTGATGACTGCCGCTTTGAGGTTGAACTTTCACCGAAGCAAGACAAGAGCAGCGAAATCTCCATTGACGTGACCAGCCCGTCTGGCAACGTCTCGGAGACCGTGAAGGTGAAGGTCGGCCTGACCTCACTGATGCTCGAGGGTGGCCGACTCAAGGCTGGGGAGACTCAGATCGCTCGCGGTTTCGGCTACCAGCCCGGTGAGACGGTGACGGGTGTGCTGCACTCGGACCCGATTGATCTGGGAACGCAGGTTGCGAACAAGAAGGGTGAAGTTGTCTTCGAGTTCACCATCCCGGCCGACCTTGAGCTCGGTGACCACACGGTTACTGTAGAGAGCAAGTTCAGCGGCAAACTGTCGCAGACCTTCGAGGTGTACGAGCAGGCTTCCGTATGGGTTGAGCTGGCGAAGACCGGTGGCGATCTTGGCCTGCCGCTCGGCCTGGGCGCCGTGCTCATGCTGATCGGTGCGGGCGCAATGATCGTGAAGCGTCGCCGCGGCGAAACTGCGGAGCAAGGTCTCTAAGCAGAGCACTCAGTGGCCCCGCCACCCACCCGAATGGGTGGGTGGCGGGGCCACTTTGTATTTGTAGTCCCGGACCTACACTTGAACCATTATTGCCATTACCGGAAGCACCGGGTTCGTTGGTGGCATGAGATCGCAGACCTATCAGCGGGTACACGTCGAGGGAAACGGGAACCCTCCGGTACCCCATCACCCCACATAAGACAAGGGGATAGTTACCCGGGGAGCATCGACTTACCGTGGGTGGGTCCAATGCTTCAATAGGGAGGTCTTCGTCGTGCCCGATAATCCAACGCGCGTGCTCATCTTGAATACAACGCTGAAAGCTTCGCCCGAGCGATCGAGCACAGAGGCGCTCGCGACTGAACTCGGTAGAGAATTTCCGGCGCAGCAGTGCGAGGTGACGACCGTGCGCGTGGTCGATCTCAACCTGCCACCAGGTATTTCAGTGGACCTCGGTGAGGGCGACGACTGGCCGGGACTGCGTCAGCAGATTCTTGACTCCGACATTGTTGTGTTCGCCACCCCGACCTGGCTCGGACACATGACGAGCGTGATGCGCCGGGTACTTGAGCGGCTCAACGCAGACATCGCCACGCTTGATGCCGACGGCAGACCGATTTTCGCAGGTTTGGTCGCGGCCGCTCTTGTCGTTGGTAACGAAGACGGGGCGCACAAGATCGTTGCTGACCTGCTGCAGGGGGCCAACGATCTCGCCTTCAGTGTGCCGGCCAACGGCTGCACCTACTGGAACGGACGCGCTATGGAAAAGATTGACTTCCAAGACCTCGAGACCACGCCCAAAGCTGTCCGCGACGCGAACAAGGCGCTCGCGAGCAACGCTCTGCACCTCTCGCGTCTGCTGCGAGAACATCCGTATCCCGTCTCGTAAACAATGAACCCGCGGGGCTACGCTAGTCCCAACCGCCAACAGTGAGGGATCCAGCTATGAGCCGCCCACCACGTTCCACACCACTGCAGCACGTCGCCCGCATAGTGCTGGGTCTGTTCATGCTATTCGCTGGGATCGCGCACCTCACGTTTGCGCGCAGCGACTTCCAGGCGCAGGTGCCCGACTGGGTACCTGCCGACAAGGACTTTGTTGTGATTGCGTCGGGCATCGTCGAGATCACACTCGGCGGGGCTACGCTCGCTCTCGGCCGCTACCGCGTGCAGGTGGGGTGGATCCTCGCCGCGTTTTTTATCGCCGTGTTCCCCGGAAACATCTCGCAGTTCATCACGAAGACTGACGCCTTTGGGCTCGACAGCGATGCCGCGCGCGGCATCCGGCTCGTCTTCCAGCCGCTGCTCGTGCTCTGGGCACTGTGGTCGTGCGGAGCGTTCAGCTCGATCCGCAATCGAAAAGCTAAGTCTCTATAGCCCGAAACTCCACGGCATCGAGCGCGAGCAGCACGCACCCCAACGATGAGGCCTGCCTTTCGACGGTGGAAGCGAGTACCTGCACCTGCTGATCCAGTGGAGCGATGACGTGGCGTCGCAGTGAGAAGCGCACCTCATCCAGCAGCAAATCGCCGGCTTCAGATAGTTCGCCCCCGACCACGACGATCGATAGCCCCAGCAGATTGACAATGACTGAAACAACTTTGCCGAGGTGGCGTCCGGCATCCTCTATGAGTCTTCGTGCGCTGCTGTCTCCCTCGATCGCCGAAGTCACGAGGGAGGCCACATTGACGGCATCCCCAACCTGCGCGTACTGCCGCAAGAGGGATGATCCTCCGACATAGGCTTCAAGGCAGCCGCGGTTTCCACAGCGACAGAGTGGCCCGTATTCATCAATCGTAAAGTGGCCCAGCTCGCCAGCAATGCCTAAGTTACCGCGGTAGACCTGCCCGCCGAGAACGAACCCACCACCGACCCCGGTCCCCAGCTTGATGTAGAGCAGGTCGTTGTGGCCTCGTCCTGCGCCAAAGGTCGATTCGGCCAATGCGCCAAGGTTGGCATCATTGTCCACGAGAGTGGGGCAGTGGAAGACGGCCTCCGCCTCGCGGCTTATGTCGGCCCCAACCCAGCCGGTAGGGCTCAGGCCAGAGTCGAGTGTCCCGTCAATTCCGATGGGCGCCGGAACGGCCATTCCAACCGCGCGCAATTCCTCGCGCGTGCGTCCGGCGCTGATCAGCGTCTCGTCGACCAGGGCATTGGCGAGTTCCAGCGCCTTGCGATAGCCGGTATCGGGAGAGAGCGCGATGGATCGGGATCGCGAAATGTTACCCCCGAGATCAGCCACTGAAACCTCAAGGTGAGAATGGCCGACGTCGACCCCTGCAACGATGCCCGCCTCTTTGGAGATCGTCACCCGGCTGCCCCGTCGACCCATCCCTTCTTCGGAGTGAAGGAACCCACGTGCGACCAGTTCGCGGACAATCCCGGAGACGGTCGGCGGTGCCAGCTGCGTGCGACTCGCAATTTCCGCCTGACTCAGGGCCCCGTCCGCCCTGATGGCGCGAACCACTCGCTCCTGGTTGGCTGCCCGAAGCTCCGTGGTCGTGGCGGGATGGGAGATCATGCACTAACTGTGGTCGAAGTCCGGCTTGTCGTCAAGTGTTGAACTTTAAATCAATGAAATTACGATATTTGACCACTTTGAATTCATGTGTTGACCTGTACTTCACGATGTAGTTGAATGAGCACACTCCACGACGTCGTGGACCTGAGTATTTTCTCGGAGGACAAAGTGAATAAGTTCAAACGTGCCGCCGCTGTGACGGCTACCATGATTCTCGCCCTGAGCGGCCTTGCGGCCTGCTCGTCGAATAGCGGCGACACCAATGCTGGATCGGGTGATTCGGCAGACAGTCCCACGATCGCCCTACTGCTGCCCGAGACCAAAACGACCCGATACGAGAGCTTCGACAAGCCTCTCTTCGAGGCCAAGGTCAAGGAACTGTGTGACAAGTGTAAGGTCAATTACCTAAACGCCGACCAAGATGCTTCGAAGCAGCAGCAACAGGCTGAGTCCGCGCTCACGGACGGCGCGTCTGTGTTGGTGCTTGATCCTGTCGACGGCAAGGCCGCCACCTCTATCGTCAAGTCGGCACAAAGTTCGAAGGTGCCCGTTATCGCCTACGACCGTTTCATTGAGGGCGCCGATTACTACATCTCCTTCAACAATGAACGGGTTGGCGAGATGCAGGGTGAGGCCCTCGTCAAAGCAACCGGTGACAAGGGCGACATTCTGATGCTGAACGGTTCGCCAACCGACCCGAACGCTGCTCAGTTCAAGAAGGGTGCCCACTCGGTTCTCGACAAGAGCGGTCTGAAGATCGTCTCTGAGTACGACAACCCCGACTGGAGCCCAGACAACGCGCAGAAGTTCACCAGCTCGCAGTTCAACAAGATTGATCCGAAGTCTCTCGCCGGCGTTTACGCAGCGAACGACGGACAGGCTGGCGGAGTCTTCGCCGCGTTCCGCGCTGAGGGAGACGACAGTGTTCCTCCGATCACGGGTCAAGACGCGGAGCTGGCAGGGATCCAGCGCATTGTGGCCGGTCAGCAGTACATGACGGTGTACAAGCCGATCAAGACCGAGGCTGACAAGGCCGCGGAGTTGGCCGTGGACCTTGCCACCGGCAAGAAGCCCACAGGAACCACGGATTTCGAGGGTGTGCCCTCTTACATCCTTGATCCGATTGCGGTCACAAAGGACAACGTGAAAGACACCGTCGTCGCAGACGGTTTCTACGAGGTCTCTGACATCTGCACGGCAGAGTACGCCGACGCCTGCAAGGCAGACGGACTCTCCTGACCGACACGGAGCGGGGCGGCTGTCGGCCGCTCCGCTCCGCTCAATCCAGCCCGCCCAAGGAACTTTCCATGACCCAACCTGTACTCTCTCTGCGCGGCATCGGTAAACGATTTGGTGCCGTTCAGGCCCTTACTGAGATCAATTTCGACGTTGATCCGGGCGAAGTGGTAGCCCTCGTCGGCGACAACGGCGCAGGCAAGTCCACCCTCGTCAAGATCATCTCGGGCGTATACGGACCCGACGCCGGCACCATTGAGGTGGACGGTCAGCTAGTAGAGATCTCGGGACCAAGAGCCGCCCAGTCGCTCGGCATCGCCACGGTCTTTCAAGATCTCGCACTCGCCGACAATCTCGATGTTGTCGCCAACCTCTTTCTCGGCCAGGAGAAGACCCGGACCGGGGTCCTTGACGAAGAGGCAATGGAGGCGCGCAGCTGGGAGCTGCTGCATCAGCTGTCTGCGAAGATCCCCTCGGTTAGGATCGCGGTCGCCTCGCTCTCGGGCGGACAGCGCCAAACCGTCGCAATCGCACGCAGTCTGGTTGGCTCTCCCAAGGTCGTACTGCTTGACGAACCGACCGCGGCGCTTGGCGTCGCTCAAACTGCCGAGGTGCTCAACCTCATCGAGCGTCTCCGGGAGTCTGGCCTCGGCGTCGTCGTGATCTCGCACAACATGGCTGATGTTCAGGCCGTCGCCGATCGCATTTACGTACTGAGGCTGGGGCGAAACGCCGCGCAGTTTGATATTGATGAGGCCACAACCGAGCAGCTCGTCGTAGCGATCACCGGCGCCTCCGACAACGTGGTCGCCGCGCGCCAGGCACGGGATGCCAGCGTTGCCGCGTCAAAACGGAAGACAGAGGAATCCTGATGAGTTTCGCCGACCGCACCGATGAACGACTCATCGACGACTCTTCTCCCCGAGCTCTCTTTGGCAATCTGGTTCGCCGTCTGCGATCCGGTGACCTCGGCATGATCCCCGTTGTTGTGGGGCTGATCGTCATTTGGATCGTCTTCTACGCGATGAATAACCGCTTTCTGTCATCCCGCAACCTCGTCCAGCTGAGCCTTGATTCCGCCACCATCGGCATGATCTCAATCGGCATTGTGCTCGTGCTGCTGCTCGGCGAGATCGACCTCTCCGTTGGCTCGGTGTCGGGGCTATCGGGTGCCGTGCTTGCAGTGCTGCTCGTCTATGTGGGGTTGCCGCTTTCAGTTGCCATCCTTGCCGCGCTGTGCACCGGACTTGTCATCGGCATGCTTTACGGGGTGCTCTGTACGAGATTCGGGGTGCCAAGCTTCGTGATTACCCTGGCTGGTCTGCTCGCCTTCCTTGGCCTGCAACTGTTGACGCTGGGTAAAAACGGCACGATCAACCTGCCGGGCGATTCACCGCTCATCGCCTTCGCGAACTTCACGTTCCTTCCACCCTGGGCTTCCTACGCACTGGCGATAGTAATCGGTGCTCTCTACTTCTTGGCGAGACTGCGCAGCATCAAACGACGCGCCGCCGCGAACCTGTCGGCGCCGAGTGTGCGCTCGGCCGTCATCAGGGCGGTCGTGCTGATCGCGGCTGTGGCGCTCGTCGCCTGGTATCTCAACCTTGATCGCGGCATCGGTGCCATGCCGCTGCTGTGGGTGGCCGTCATCATCGGAATGGACTTCTTGCTGCGCCGCACGACCTGGGGGCGGCACGTGTACGCCGTCGGCGGGAATCAAGAGGCGGCTCGTCGCGCGGGCATCAACGTCGACCGCATCTACATCTCGGTCTTCGCGATGTGCTCGGTGTTTGCCGCGCTCGGTGGTGTGCTTGCGGCTGCTCGCCTGCAGTCGGTCAGCCAGACCAGCGGTGGTACGGACACAAACCTGATGGCGATCGCCGCGGCGGTGATCGGTGGCACGAGCCTCTTCGGCGGGCGCGGTTCCGTGTACTCGGCACTGTTCGGCATGCTTGTTCTGCAGTCGATCACGAGTGGCCTCAACCTCATTGGGGTCGATGCATACGTCCGCTACATGGTGACGGGCGGGGTGCTGGTGCTCGCGGTGACGATCGACTCGCTCTCTCGGAAGGCGCGTAAGAGCAGCGGTAGTGGTTGATAGCGGCGACCGCCACGACACCTCTAAACACAAACGTTGGTGGTAGCCCAATGGCTGCCACCAACGTTTGTGTTCTAGGTAAGAGTTTCTGACGACATTCACTCCTTGTTTCGGGGATGAGAGTAGTTCCAGAGAACGCGACCAAGCCCGATGGCGACAGCTGCGGAGTTGGTCCATAGGACAATCGGGAGAACACGCTCGGTGGATTCAGCTCCCCAGGGGGAGGCAACTGCGGCCCAGATTAAGGTGCCGGTGCCAATCGTGACGAGTAACGCTACAAGCGCGATTAGCAGCCATCCGGTCCTCGTTACTGTGCGGTGCACCAGGGAACCCCGCTTTCTCTAACGCTACGTTGCGTTAGGTTTCGAACGATACTCTCCGAGCGCAGAGGCTAGAACGCAGATCTGCATGAAACGATCAGCAAGCGGGTGTACCAAGCATCCTTTGACAGCGAAGAGGCTGTAAGAGGCTCACCGGCGCCCACCTCATCATCACCAGGGGCTCGGCCGGTAGTCCTTCAAGAAGTGGCCGTAGAGATCCTCGCCTGCCTCGCCGCGCACGATCGGGTCGTATACCCGGGCGGCCCCATCGACCAGGTCGAGTGGCGCGTGGAAGCCCTCCTCGGCCAAGCGCACCTTCGTGAAATGGGGCCGCTCGTCGGTAATCCAACCGGTGTCGACCGCGGTCATCAGGATCCCGTCCGTCTCAAACATCTCCTGCGCGCTGGTGCGCGTGAGCATGTTGAGCGCGGCCTTCGCCATGTTCGTGTGTGGGTGTCCGGGTCCCTTGTACCGCCGCCCGAACTGCCCCTCCATCGCCGAAACGTTCACGATG
The DNA here is from genome assembly GCF_011299575.1 of Leucobacter viscericola. Taxonomy (NCBI): domain Bacteria; kingdom Bacillati; phylum Actinomycetota; class Actinomycetes; order Micrococcales; family Microbacteriaceae; genus Leucobacter; species Leucobacter viscericola. The sequence goes on along the minus strand of NZ_CP049863.1, from coordinate 2,014,824 downwards.
TAGGTGCGGCGCGCGGGTGACGCGACCATGGCGGCGCGCAGGCGGCTGATCAGCAAAAACGGCGCGGTTGTGTTGCAGAGCTGCACCTCGAGCATTTCGAGTGGATCCACCTCTTGCACGTGCTGCACCCAGCTGTTGCTGTGGTTCATGTCGGGCACGAGCCCGCCCGCATCGATCGCGGTACCGTCAGCGTGTTTGGTGAGCGACGAGGATCCGGGGGTCATCGCCAGGGCGCTGAGTTCACGCGCGGAGAGGTTCTGAGCGAGGCCCTCGGCCAGGCCTTCCGCGATCGTGCCGGTGAGGGCACCGAGTCTGCCGGGTGCGCCAACGGGCCCAGCGGCACCAGGGGCTGCAACAGCGTCCGCGATCCCCACCCCACTCACTGACGCCTCCAGCGACTGCGGGTGCAACTGCACCGCGGACCCCAGCACCTCGATCTCGGGCAAGGGACCGTCGGGCAGCGGCTGCAACTCCGAGTCCGCGAGTAGCGAGTAAGAGCCCGGCGAGCGGCGCACGGTCTGCGCGGCGTTGTTAATCAGGATGTCGAGCGGACCCTGCGCCGCGACAGAGTCGGCAAGCGAGAGCACCTGCGCGGGATCCCGCAGGTCAATGCCGACGATGCGAAGCCGACCGAGCCAGTCTGCGGAATCGGGCAGGGACGCGAACCGGCGCGCGGCATCGCGCGGAAAGCGCGTGGTGATGGTGGTGTGCGCCCCGTCACGCAGCAGCCGGAGTGCGATGTGCATGCCGATCTTGGCGCGACCACCCGTGAGCAGCGCGCGCTTGCCGGTGAGGTCGGCGCTGGCGTTCCGCTTGCCGTGGCTGAACTTCGCGCACTCGGGGCAGAGCTGATGGTAAAACGCGTCGACGCGCGTGTAGGGCTGTTTGCAGATGTAGCAGTTGCGGGGCTTGATCAGCTCGCCCGCGATCGGGGCATCCGTGGAGGTGGCGAGGGGGATCCCGCGCGTCTCATCGTCGATGCGATCTGGTGCGCCGGTTGCAGTCGCCGCGATGACGGCACGGTCGGCGTCGGCCACGGCCTCGCGATTGCGGCGGCGGCGGCCCTGTTTGACCGCCTTGAACATCGAGGAGGTCGCCTCGCGCACAGCCAGAAAGTCGGGGTGATCTGTGGGCAACTCGTGCGCTGAGGCGATCACGCGCAGCGCGGTGGCGAGTTCGGCGGGGTCGATGCTGCCTACCGGGGTTTCGCTCATTGGGCCAATTCTACGCGGTCGAAAGTGTGAAGATGGAGCTATGAGCGAAGCGCACATCACCGTCGAAATCACTCGCCTGCAATCGGCGGATCTGACAGAGGACTTCTTCGCGCAGGCGGCGACACTCTTGCAAACGCTCGTCAAGAACGGCGCAGCAATCGGATGGGTGGAGCCGCCGCCCGCAGAAGAGGTGGAAGACCTGCTTCGTGGGGTCGTCGCAGCCTCGAAGCAGAGCAACGCGTGCCTGGTTGCAGCTTGGGATCGAGGCCGCTTACTCGGGCTCAGCTACTGGATCCGTTACGAGCGGCCGACACACAACCCACACGTCGACATTGAAAAGGTCGCTGTTGATCCCGCTGCTCAGGGGCGCAGGATCGGCCGGCGCATCATGCTGGAGTTGCTGCAGGCGGCTCGCGATGCGCGCGTTGAAGTGGTGACCCTAGACCTGCGCGGGGACAATGTGCGCGCGATGGCGCTTTACGAATCGCTGGGCTTCACCCGCTACGGCCTGCTGCCTCGCTTCGTTGCGTTTGGCGAGGACCGCTACGACAAACTCTTCTATGCGCTCGATCTGCGCGACGAAACAGCCTGAGGCTTTAGGGCGCTGGCCACCGCTGAGATGTATGCACAATAGCTAGAACCCAGATCTTGTCCTTGGTGGTTTCGTAAACCAAACGGTATTGCTTGACAGGAAAGAGCTCCCTGGTTCCGGGGATCATTCCGGGGCGAGCCAGCTGAGGGTGTGTAGCGTGCTCCTGGGCTCCACAGCACCTTCACTGACCGGCCGCGCGACGGCGGGCGAACTCCGTCTCAACGTCGTCATTCGCTATGCCATGACCTGCCCGGAGAGAAGCACGAGCGGCTCCCACTTTCCCCGCCAGGAAGGCCTGATATTCACGCTCGTCTCGCTGGCGGGTGATGTACTCGCGCATGAGTTCTCGCGCGACCTGCGAAGCGGGGCGATGCTCTGCCTGCGCCGCGGCAATGAACTCGTCGCGCAGATCCTGCTCTAGCTTCATCGTGAATACCGCACTTTTGCTCATGATGCCTCCAACGTTCAGAAGTATACAAAGTATGACCAACGTTAGTACTTTTTTAGAGTTCGGGCACCGGCCCCCAACCACATCCCCCATTTGGGTGATATTCAATTCAGCCGTGTGCTCGATGAACGGCCGCGAGGATCCTGATTGAGTTATCTGCATGACCCGCCAAACCCCAGCAGCGAGAATTGACGCATGAGCCTCGTCAACGCACCGCTGAAGCACTCCGACCTCGCGGCACCGGCCGCGCAGCAGGCGGCGGTGCGGGCAATGGAAATCGGGCAGCACGCTATCGCCGTGGTCTTGACGACGGTCGGGGTAGTTCGAGCCGCGGCCGATGGGGTGCCGGTTGCGGCGGCGGTCATCTCTGGCATCGCGATTCTCGCCTGGCACACCGCAGGCGCGCTTCTGCCGTCAAAGACTGACTCGCGAAGGGTGATCACCTGGTGGCTCATCGGCTTCGCCGCGATTTGGATCGCCGCCGTTGCCGTCTCCGCGGAGTTCGTGTGGCTGGCATTTTTGCTCTGGCTGCTCGCGGGGCACCTGCTGAGCGTCAGGTGGGGACTCGTATTTTCGGCGGTTGTGCTTGCCGTGGTGATTGTTGCCCCGATCCTGCACCACGGCAGCACAAGCTACGCGAACATATTCGGTCCGCTCGTCGGCGGGGTGTTTGCCTACGGCATATCGCGCGGGTACCTGCAACTACTGCGCGATGCCGAAGAGCGTGAGCGCCTTGTGGCCTCACTCACCCACGCCCAACAAGAGATGGCGGAGTTGCAAGACGAGCTTGCGCGGGCGCAGCGAGAGTCGGGAGCGACCATCGAGCGAACGAGAATCTCGCGAGACATTCACGACACCGTTGCCCAGGGCCTCTCGTCGATCCGGCTTCTCGCGCACGCCGGGGGAGACCGCAGCGATGACCCCGCGGCTGCGCGCACACTCGCGCAGCTTGAGGCCCTGGCGGGTGAGTGCCTTACTGATGTGCGCAGGATCGTCGCCGAACTCGCCCCCGCTGAGCTCGAGAATGACGCGCTCGCCGCCGCGCTGCAGCGCATGCTCGATCGGGCGCACGCAGATACCGGCCTCGCGGTTGAGCTGCACGTTGATGAGGCCCTGCCACAGCTAGCGACTGACGTTGAGGTGGCACTGCTGCGCACGGCACAGTCTGCACTGGGCAACGTGCGCCAGCACGCCGCGGCAAGCCGAGTCGTTGTGAGCCTCACCGAGTCTGGCGGCGCAGTGCGCCTCAACATTGCCGACGACGGTGCGGGATTCGATGTTGCCGCCTGGGAGCAACCAAGCGACGCAGAGTCCTCGAGCTATGGCCTGCGTTTCATTCGGGCGCGACTGCGTGAGCTCGGGGCGGGCTCGACATTGAGAGCGCGCCCGGTGAGGGAACCACCGTCTCGGTGTACCTGCCACTTCGACCGGGGAGCACACGGCTCGCGCAGGATCAGACCCAAGCAGAGGAGACCCCATGAGCATCACGGTGCTGCTAGTTGACGACCATCCCGTCGTGCGAAGCGGTCTGCGGGCGGTGCTTGAGAACGCGGAGGGCCTTCGCGTGGTTGGCGAGGCCGCGACCGGCGAGGAAGCGGTGACGCTCGCGGAGCACCTTCGTCCCGACGTTGTGCTGTGCGATCTGCGGCTCGGGGAAGGCCTTGACGGTATCCAGACGACCGCGATGCTGCGACAGCTTGATTCCGCACCGGCCGTGCTGATCCTGACCACCTTTGATCGAGACGCCGAGATTCTCGGGGCCATTGAGGCCGGAGCCGCGGGCTACCTTCTCAAGGATGTTGCACCGCAGGCGATCGTCGAGGGCATTCACCGGGCCGCCGCGGGCGACGTGATTCTTGCGCCCGAGCTGGCGTCACGCGTCATCCAGGGCATGCGCAATCCACTGCCGAAGCTCACTGAGCGAGAGGTAGAGGTGCTGCGATTGCTCGCCACGGGATCCACCAACAAGGAGATCGCCCTCGCCCTGTTCGTGAGTGACGCGACTGTGAAAAGCCATCTCGCCCACATCTTTACCAAGCTCGGCGTCGATGGCCGCTCACGGGCCATCCACGTCGCCCAAGAGACCGGGTTCATCTGAGCCCCGTTGTTTTTCTGACCACCCACCCGAAAGGTTTTCTCGTGAAGAAACTGCTCTACGCCTCGTTCATCTACATGCTCGCCGGGGTGCTCTCCGGCCTGTTCTACCGCGAGTTCACGAAGCTCAACGGCTTTCCTGAGGGGCAGTTCACCCAGCTCGGCCTTGCCCACACCCACCTGCTGATTCTCGGCTTTGTAGTGCTGCTGATCGTGCTGCTGTTTGAGAAGGTGTTCACCATTTCGGATAGCCCGAAGCTGTTTCGCTGGTTCTTCTGGCTGTACAACTCCGGCGTGATCCTCACCTCGGCGATGCTCATCGTGCACGGAAGCCTGACCGTGCTTGGCCTGGAATCGTCCGCGATGATCGCGGGGATCGCGGGACTCGGGCACATGCTCGTAACGGCGGGCCTGATCGTGCTGTTTGTTGCGCTGCGCCGCGCAGTAGTGCGGAGTTCTGCTGCGGTGGTGCCGCAGGCGGTGGCCGCCTAAGCCTTCTCGATAAATGCCTGCGGGGCAGCGTCTCAGTGAGAGACGCTGCCCCGCAGGCAGTGGTGCGATTCCGCGTTATTCGCTGAGGGTGGTGGCCCTGCGGCGGATCCTGGTAGCGAAGAGCACCGCACCACCCGTGAGCAGAAGTGCGCTCAGGATCAGCGCGCCCGCGGCGAGCCGTCCGCCGGTTGTGGCGAGGCCCGCGCCCGCGGCGTCGGTGCTGGGTTCGGGTGTAGCTCCGGATCCAGAGCCGTTGCTGCCGCCACCCGTTGAGGTGCCGCCGCCCGAGCCGTTGGTGCCGCCTGAACCGCCATTACTGTTGTTCCCGCCGCCGGTGCCGCCGTTATTACCGCCGTTGCCGGTCTCGCCGGGCTTCTTCCACGTTACGGTTGCGGTCGCCTCGGTCGAGTTGGCAACGGTGCTCGCGGGCCCCTGCCCGCTCGCGGTCGCGGTGTTGGTCAGCGTTTCGGCACTGAGCTGCGCCGCGGTCAGTGCCGAGGTCGCGGTGGCGGTCACGCTCTCACCCGGGGCAAGATTGCCGGGCTGGTCGGGCCACTCGCCGAACGTAATGGTAGACAGACCGGCCAGCTGATCCTGAATCTCAACGCCGTTCAGCGCAACCTGACCCGAATTGGTGACCGTGAAGGTCCAGGTGACAAGGTCGCCCGCGACCGGCGACTCCTTCACGCTGCCCGACTTCTCGATCGAGATGGAGACCGGGTCGAAGCGGTACCCGAAGTCGACATCGGTTAGATTCTCTGCAACCCCGAGGGTGAGCAGACCGGAGTCGCTGTTGAGGTCACCGTCGAAGTCCTCGATGTTGACCAGGTGCTCGCTCGCGGTTGCGCCAAGGGTCGAGGTGTCGACCGTCGTCCGATAGACGCCGTCGCGCAGACCAGTGAAGGAGTAGCTGCCGTCGGCGGATGTGGTGGTGGTGCCGAGCTCCACATCGTTCTCATTGAACAGGGTGACGGTTGCGCTCGGGATGGGGCTCTGCCCAATCGCTAAGCGGGCGAGCTGATCCTGCTTCCAGACGGATCCGCTGATTGAAGATGCAACGTAGTCAATCTGCGCGGGGTTCGACTTGCCGAGCAGGCCGTCGACTCCAAGCCAGGTGTTGACGTTGTTGACGAGCTCGTCGCTGGTCTGTGCGCCGTCGAGATCCGCTGCGACGTAGAGACCGATGTAGCCCGCTGTGGTCGCCGCAAAGTCGCCAACGACAACACGAAGCGCGGTGATTCCGCTCACGCTGCCAAGATCGGTGCCGTCGGTGTCGACCCAGTCGAAGGAGTCGTCGTCGGGGCTCGCGGCGTAGACCGCGGCGGATGGAGCCGTCGTGTACTGCAGCTGCAGATCACCCGAGGTCAGCCCGGTGAAGTGGGCTTCCGTCGGCTGCAGAGTTCCGGCAAAGGAGCTGCCACGCGGGTCGCCGTCGAACGGGAGCACGTCAACAAAGTAGGACTTACCTTGGCTGCTCGTGGTGGTGTTGTACCAGCGAGCCTCCCATTCAGCGGTGTCACCCGGCTGAAGCGGCTGGGGGCTGAGAACGATCTTCTGGCCAGACACGCTCTGGGTTTGCTGCACGGTGACCGTGTCGGTGCTCGTGCGGGTGTCAGGGGTCTGGAGTGTTCCGTTTGCGCTGATGACTGCCGTGGTGACGAGTGTCTTCGAGGTGGGGGCAAAGAAGGAGGAGGTGACGCTGTATGTAAACGTCGGCAGGGTCATGGTGGTGTCCCACTCGCCGTCGTACGCGTAGTGCAGGGTCATACCCGACTCGGGAGTGCCACTCGTGGTCTGTGTCCAGCCCGCTGGGGCGTCGTCGAGACGCACCTCAACAAGACCCGCTGGCAGCGCGACATCAACGACCAGGTCTTGCATGGTCGCGGTGTATTCGGCGCCCGGCGGTGGCGTCATGACCGGCTTCACCGTGTAATTCACGTTGGCGCCGCTCGAGATCGAGCTGCTGCTCGCCTTCACCTCGGTTGAGATGCGGTAGCTGCCGACGATCACGTACTGGCTTATTGAGGTGCCCTTGGGCTCTTCGTCGTAGATAAAGACCGCGCGATCCTCGACCTTGGTTGTGACCGGTGCCACGATCTTGTACGGAACGCCGACCGTGAAGTACGCGCTCGTGTAGGACTCACCCCTCTTCCAGACCCCCTCGTTGCCGGTGTACTCGACTCGGATGCCTGAGACCCGCGAAACCCCGCCCGCCTCTGCGATCGAGTCAAACCACAGGTTTGATTCGGGAGAGGCAGAGTTTGAGCCGGTGGTGTACTTCACGGTGTACAGGCTTGGACTGAGCGAAGTGGAACCGAAGTTCTGGCCCACGTAGATGCTGCGTCCATCAAGGATCTGCTGCTGTGTCGGATCCCAGAAGTCATAGGCAACGGGATGCGTCATGCCGTCCGACATTGAATCAGAGGAGGACGCGTTCATGAGGAAACGGGAGACAACCAGGCTGCCCGGTGCGACCTCGCGATCCTGATCGGTCAGCCCGGTGCCGCTTGTGATCGGCACGAGGTTGCTCTGCGAAATAGGGTCCGCTGTTACGTTGCCGGCTACCTTCTGATCGCTGAAGAGGTAGATGCCCTTCAGGATCGTCTTGCTCTTGGAATCTCCCGGACGTTTGATGGTGCGGGTGACGCTGGTGTTGTCAGTGTTGACGTAGAAAGCCTCACCCGAGGCAGACTTCAGAACTGAATCGGGAGCGACCGTGTTCTTCACCGTCAGATCGCTTCCGTTGACGGGAAGGTCAGTGAGGCGAACCCAGAGTCGAACATCGACCCAGGCGGAGGGAATCTCAGTGAAGCCGTCCAGCGTCACAGCCATGGTGTTGCCGCTCTGGTTAATCGTGGCCTGCGCGCCTGGTTCAGACTTGCCGACAACCTCACCTACGAACTCGGCGCTCGGGTTCGCGCCGGTGACAGTGAAGGTGTCACGCAGCACGGCGGGCTGAGCGATCTGAGCGTCGGAGGCGCCGATGGCAAACTGATCCTCGGCCTGCTTGAGGCTCAGACGGTAGTCAAGGTAGCGCGCTTGGACTGAGCCCTTGCCGTCGTTGAAGTTGTGAAACGTTGTTGGCGTCGAATTCTTCAGATCTGTCTTCCACAGCTCGGTTCGCGGTTCGCTGACAACCTCAATGTCGTAAGCGGTGGCCGTCTGCGTGCCGTTGCCATCGGTCGCGAGCATCGTGGGGGAGTACACGCTGCCGTTGGGAGCGGAAGAGGAGGGAATCGCGCGCAGCGCACCCATTTCGAAGAGTGCGGGGTTGCCAGGTATCAGTGTCGACACTGTGGCCGTGAGGGTGCGGCCATCCTCGCTGATGACACCCGTCGAGCGATACACCGAGGAGGAGGAATTGACGAGTGCGAGGGTGGTGGGATCCCAGCTCCATCCCTCAGGAAGAGTCTGCTCGAAGGTCGCGTCACTCAGATCGGTTCCGCGAATCTTCCAGCTAAAACCGACGGTGTCGTTTGTGGCGACTATCCCGTTGTTGGGATCTTCATCGAGCCCGGGCGCCGAATGGCCGTCGTAGAGCACCTCAAGCGAAACCGAGGTGAGTGTTCCACCCGGTGCCGCCTGCGCCGCAGTAACCCCGAAAAACGGTACGAGTCCGACGAGCAGCGCGACCGTTGCCGCGAAGGCCGCGCGAATACCTCGCGAGCTGTGCGTGCGCTTCGAGCGAGTAGCTGATTTCTGTGCGCGCTGAGTCATAACTGTAAGTTCCATCCCCCAAAGGTTCGAGGCGCAGTGCACCCCCGTGCGACCGTATGACCGGTCAGAATTTGCGCCGATGTTCATTCTTTCAGCGGAAACCACGCGCATAGGCGGTTCTTCGATTTACAGTGTGGGCTGCGGCTCAAGATCAGTACGGGCGAGCTCGAATCTCCGTGGGGTACTGATGTAATTCGAGGCTTCAGGTACGTGTGACCGAGCTTGGCTCAGTGATCGCGCTAACTCCAGCAGGCAGAAAGCAACGCCCCAACCCCCAGACCGTTGCACCCACTGCAACGACGAATTGTTGAGAGCGCATCGCCTGGGCTAGCCTCGCGATCGTGGTCATCAACGAAGATACATCCGCTGCTCGCACCGTCGCGGTGCTCGAAGCGCTCGCCGAGCCGAGCGACGGCGAACGCGGCGGGCACTCGGTCTCGGCCATCGCCCGCGCGATTGGGCGCGACAAGTCGAGCGTCTCCCGCCAGCTCAAGAGCCTCATCGAGCTCGGCCTCGTCGAGAAGAACGCCGACGGTGGCCACGTGCTCGGCTGGCGCGTTTTCACCATTGCCGCCCGCGCCGGTGACCAGCGTCTACTGCTGTTCGCGCCCGCGGTCATGCGGCAGATCGGGCGCCAGACCGGGGAGCGGGTGCACCTGTCGATTCGCCGCCAAGACGAGGTGCTGACCATTCACACCGAGGGTCCGCAGCGCGCCATCGGCACGGTGGGGTGGATCGGCCGCGCGGTTCCCATTCTCGGCACCTCTTCGGGCCGTGCCCTGATGATCGACGATAGTGACGAAGAGATCCGCACCATTTTCGCGCAGACGGAACTGTCGGAGCTGCAGGCGCAGCCGTCAGAACCCGGGCACTACGATCAGGCCCACCGCGGATCCAACCTGCCCCGCACGGCCGAAGAGACTATCGAGCGGGTGCGGCAGGCGCGGGATCAGGGCTTCGCCGTCACGGTTGACGAGCACGAGGAAGGCCTGGCAGCGATCGCCGCGCCGATCCGCGACGTGCACGGTCGTATCGTCGCCGCCATCAACGTGTCGGCCCCCACTTTTCGCATCGCCGACCGGGTCGCCGATCTGTCGCGCATGATCCACCGAGCCGCCGTCTACCTCAGCAGCGCCGTCTCGTCACCCGCGTCCGCACAGCGCGGCGCGCAATTCACCATCGATAACGAAGGCGTGGGCCCGGCCCGGCCAGAGAGGAGGAGTGCCTCATGAGCTTTATTGACTACATTGCGACGAACTGGAACCGCATCGCTCACCTATTCATGCAGCACGTGGAAGTTGTGTTGATCGCGGTCTCCATCGCGGCGGTGCTGAGCCTGTTGCTCGCCGTTGGAACAGAGCGGTTCCCGGCGCTGCGTCGAGTAGTGCTCTCGATTACCAGCACGCTGCTCACCATTCCGTCGTTTGCGCTGTTCGGGTTGATGATCCCGCTGTTTGGGCTCGGCGTCGCGCCCACGATCCTCGCCCTGACCATCTACGCGATGTACCCGATTCTGCGTAACGCGGTCACGGGGCTAGAGGGTGTCAGCCCCGGCCTCATCGACGCGGCGCAGGGTATGGGAATGGGCAGCGTGCGCCGGCTTGCACGGGTCAAGCTGCCCCTGGCGTGGCCCGTGATCCTGAACGGCATTCGTGTCGCCACGATTATGGTCGTCGCCACTGCCGCGATCGGCGCAGCAGTTCGCGGGCCCGGGCTCGGCGAACTCATCTTCACAGGGCTGTCGCGCATCGGCGGGGCGAACGCACTCAACGAGGCACTCGCGGGTGTTGTTGGCATTGTGCTGGTCGCCGGTGTGCTCGACGTGCTCTTCATTCTTATTGGCCGCATCACCACCTCGCGAGGTCTCAATGTCTAACACTCCCACCACCAAACCCATGATCCGCCTCGAAAACGTGACGAAGCGCTACGACGGATCCGACACGCTCGCCGTCGCGCCGCTCAACCTCGAGATCAAGGAGGGCGAGTTCGTCTGCCTCGTTGGCCCCTCGGGCTGCGGCAAGACCACCACACTCCGCATGATCAACCGGCTCGTTGAACCCACAAGCGGCACCATCTGGATCGACGGCAAAGACGTCACCCACGGCGACCCTAACGAGCTGCGCCGCCACATCGGCTACGTGATTCAGCAGGTTGGCCTGCTGCCGCACATGACGATCGAGCAGAACATCGGCCTCGTGCCGGGCATGCTCGGCTGGGATAAGAAGCGGATCGCGGATCGCGTCACTGAGTTGCTCGATCTCGTCGGGCTCGATCCCAAAGTCTTTCGCAAGCGCTACCCCAAGCAGCTCTCGGGCGGTCAGCAGCAGCGCATTGGAGTTGCCCGCGCGCTCGCCGCAGACCCGCCCGTCATGCTGATGGACGAGCCCTTCGGCGCGATCGACCCGATCACTCGCGATCGTCTGCAGGAGGAGTTCTTGCAGCTGCAGGAGCGCATCCGCAAAACCATTGTCTTTGTGACCCACGACATTGACGAGGCGCTGCGTCTCGCCGACCGCGTCGCTATTTTCGCGGAAGGATCACGCCTCGCGCAGTTCGCCTCACCGCTCGAAATCTTGAGCAATCCCGCTGACGACTTCGTGCGCACCTTCATCGGTGAGGGCGCCGCAGTGCGCAGGCTCAACCTGCTGAAGGTTGGGGAGCTCGGGATCGCGCCCAGCGACATTACGGGTGTGCCCTTCGTTGACGTTGAAAGCACCACAACGGTGTCGGCGGCGCTTGAGCGCATGCTGAACGCTGGGGCCTCGGCGGTGCGGGTGCGCGGTGGTGGCAGCTTCACCGTGCAGCAGATGCTGCTGGCGACGACGGCAGAGACGGACGGTGCTGGTGCTGGCGCCGGTGCTTCTGCGGCTGGCGCGGGCGAAGCGGTGGCCGCGTCGTGACCGCCCAGACCATCGCCCCGGCGACCTCTCTGATCGGCATCAAACCGCCGCGCAAGCCGGTCAACTATGCAATCTGGGTGCTGCCCAGCATCGCGGTGCTGCTTGTGGTCGGCTGCTTCGTCTACATCGCAAACGCGTCGCTCGACGACATCGAGGCTCGCGCCCTCGCACCCGAGGCCATCAGCGCGGCGTTCTGGGCGCACATTCGCCTCGTGCTCGTCTCGACCGTGGTGGTTGTGCTGCTCGGAGTACCGCTCGGCATTGTGCTGAGCCGCAAGTGGGCCAAGCCGATCCGCCCCGCCGTTCTTGCCGTCGCCAACGCGGGCCAGGCGATCCCGTCGATCGGTGTGCTGGTGCTGCTCGCGCTGCTCTTCGGCGTCGGCTTCGACAAGGCCGTCATCGCGCTTGTGCTCTACGCGCTGCTGCCCGTGCTGCGCAACACCCTCGTGGGGTTACAGCAGGTTGATCCGTTTGTGATCGACGCGGGGCGCGGCATGGGCATGGGGCCAATGCGCATCCTGTGGCGCATCGAGCTGCCGCTCGCCGTGCCGGTGATGCTTGCGGGCATTCGGGTCGCGCTCATCTTGAACGTCGGTGTCGCAACGCTCGCCACGTACACCAACGCGGGCGGGCTCGGCGACCTGATCGAGCGCGGGATCGTGCTCAACCGCATGCCGATTTTGATGGTCGGCAGCCTGCTCACCATTGCACTTGCCCTCGCGGTCGACTGGATCGCCGGCCTCATCGAAACCAGGCTGCGCCCCAAGGGCATCTAGCTGATCCTCACCCCTCATTTCCCTTTCTCCCCAAGAAACAAAGGAACCCCATGAAGAAACTCACCCCCCTCGCTCTTCTCGGCGCCGCAGCACTGTTGCTGACCGGCTGCTCGCTGAGCGCAAGCGGCGATACCGGCGGCACCGTTGCCGCGGGCTCGCTCGCAAAGATCGGCGACCTCAGCGGTGCAACCATCGCGGTTGGCAGCAAGGAGTTCACCGAGCAGCAGATCCTCTGCGAGATCACCGCGCAGGCCCTCGAGTCAACCGGCGCGAAGGTGAAGCGTGAGTGCGGCATGAGTGGCTCGGCCACCGTGCGCTCGGCGCTCGAATCCGGCAGCATCGACATGTACTGGGAGTACACCGGCACCGGCTGGATCACGCACCTCGGCAAAACCGATCCCATTGTGGATCCGGTCGAGCTGTGGGAGACGCTCGACAAGACGGACCAGGCGAAGAACGGCATCACCTGGCTGAAGCCCGCTCCGGCGAACAACACCTATGCTGTTGCGGTTGAGGCGAAGAAGGGCAAAGAACTCGGCGTCTCGACCCTCTCGGAGTACGCGGCGCTGGCCAACAAAGACGCGGCGGCAGCCTCGTTCTGCGGCGCGGCCGAGTTCTTCGGCCGCAACGACGGCTGGCCGGGGCTTGAGAAGGCCTATGGTTTTGACCTGCCTCGCGACAATACCTCGGAGCTCGCGGCGGGCGCCGTCTACAACGGGATCGCCAAGCAGAACCCCTGCAACTTCGGCGAGATCTTCGCGACTGACGGTCGTGTGCAAGCCCTCGGCCTGACCGTGCTCAAGGACGACAAGAAGTTCTTCACGCCTTACAACCCCGCGGTTGCGGTGCGTTCGGATGTCTTGAAGAAGAATCCTCAGCTCGCCGACATCATGGCTCCGATCTCGGAGGCCCTGACCGACGAGGCGCTGCAGAAGCTCAATGCCCAGGTTGACGTTGACGGCTCGACGCCCGCCGACGTAGCGAAGAAGTGGCTGCAAGACGAAGGATTCATCGGTGCCTAACACGCTCCCTGTTGCCGACGTCGCCGGGCAGCGGCTGCGCGTGCGTGTGCTGCAAACCGCTCCGATGCTCGGCGACGTCGACGGCAACCTCGCGCGGCTCGATGCCGCGGTGGCGGCCGCCGCGGATCGCGACCTCGTGCTCACCCCCGAGCTCGCGACGCACGGCTACGATCTCGGGCGAGTACCCGAGGTGTTGCCGCTGTCGCTTAGCGACCCGCGGCTTGTCCGACTTGGCCAGCACGGTCCCGCGGTCGTCGTCGGCACCGCAGTGCGTGCACTGCACGGTCAGTACAACGCGGCGGTGCTTGTGGGCGGGGGCGCCGGATCGCGCGGCGCTGCTGCTGGCTCGCAGGGCACCGGATCGCGCGGCGCTGCTTCGGGGGCGCCCGCCGATCCCGTGTCCCAGCACAAGATCACCCTGCCCACCTACGGCCGCTGGGAAGAGCGCAAGCACTTTGTTCCCGGCGGTCGGGTGCGGGTCACCGACGTTTCCCTCGGTGGTGGTGGTGGTGGCAGCGTACGAGTCGCGACCCTCATCTGCAACGACGCCTGGCAGCCCCAGCTCGCGTGGATCGCCGCGCAGCAGGGCGCCGAGGTGCTGCTCGCCCCGAGCAACAGCGTGATCAGCGAGGTCGGCATGCCGACCAGCGAGGCGTGGGACACGCAGCTGCGTGGCCTGGCCGTATCGCTACAGTGCTACATCGTGTTCTCGAACCGCGTGGGCGAAGAACCGTGCGGTCGCTTCTGGGGCGGCTCTGCCGCCTACGGACCCTCGGGTGAGGTGCTCGCTCGCGCCGACGACTCCGAGGGAGTGCTCGACGTCGATCTCGACCTCGCTCACCTGCGCGAACTGCGCCGCCGCTGGCCCTTCTTGCGGGAGTCGCGCGCCGACGTTGTTTTACGTGAAACGCAGCGCCTGCTCGACCGGGAGGCCGAAGATGTTTGACGCACACGTGCACGCGGGCCCAGATGTGCTTGACCGCATCGGCGACGACACGGACATCGCCCAGGCATATGCCGCAGCCGGATACACCGGTTTTGTGCTCAAAGCCCACTACGAGTCGACCGTTGGCCGAGCCCACGCCGCGGCCAAGTCGAGCGGGTTGCAGGTGTTTGGTGGCATCGCCCTCAACCAGCACTGCGGCGGGGTCAACCCGAGCGCGGTCGCGGCGACCCTCAGCGCGGGGGGCCGTGTGGTCTGGATGCCCACCGCCGACTCGCACACGCAGCAGACCGCGGGATTGCCCAGGCTCTGCCACGACGAGCCCCGCATCGGTGATCAGTTTTACGCGCTGCCGCCAGTCGACACCTCGACCCTCGCCGACACCGAGGCTGTGCTCGCACTGATCGCGGATCACGACGCCGTGCTGGCCACGGGCCACGTCAGCGGTGCCGAGGTGCGCTGGTTGCTGGAGCACAGCAAACGCTTCGGCGTTGGGCGAGTGCTCCTGACGCACCCCTCGTATACCGTGCCCGGGCTTGACGCCGCGGAGATCGCCGAGCTTGCCGCCCTGGGCGGGTACGTCGAGATCACCTGCTACCAACTGCTGCACCAGCCGGGATGCACGCCCGAGCTGCTGGCGGAGGTCGCGCGCGCCGCGGGGGATCGGCTGATCCTCTCCTCGGATGCCGGGCAACCGACGTCGCCCACGCCTCCCGAGGCCCTGCAACTGCTGATCGACACACTCGCCGCGCAGGGTGTGGACCGCGGTCGCCTGCAGGCCGCCGCGAGCGACGTGCCTCTCGCGCTGTTTGCGCCCTGATCCTGAACCAAAGACCCACAACCAAACACAACACCGAACACAAAGAGGAACAACACCATGATCGAGAAGAAGACGACCTTCTACAGCGAAGGCGCCGTGCTGCAGGCGAGCTTCTACTACCCCGACGACTACGTTGCCGACGGAAACCACCCCGTGCTCATCGTCAACTCGGGCTACCAGGGCTTCAACGAGTTCTACCCCAAGATGTTTGCCGAGCTGTTCACAGCGCGCGGCTACGTCTGCTTCGGCTTCGACTACCGCGGTATGGCCGACAGCGAGGGTCCCAAGGGCACCGTGCTGCTTGAGCAGCAGGTCGAAGACGTGCGCAACGCCGTCACGTTCGTGCAGAACCAGCCGAACGTTGACCCGAAGCGCATCGCGCTGCTCGGCTGGGGCATGGGCGCCGCCAACGTGGTGATGGCCGCCGAGCACGGCCGCAACGTCGCGGCGGTCGTCGCGATGAACGGCTTCTACGACGGGGAGCGCTGGCTCAAGTCGGTGCACACCTACGACGAGTGGACCAAAATTCTCGAGGAGGTCGAGCAGGATCGCGTGCGCCGCGTGCTCGAGGGCGAGTCGAAGCTCGCCGACACGTTTGAGCACTACCCGCTCGATCCCGCCACCAAGGACTACGTGGCGAACGAGCTTGAGCAGGTCTACGGCTTCGGCCACCCGACCCGGCTGCAGTTCACGGAGTCGATCATCAGCACCAACGTCGAGCAGGCTGCGGCTCGGCTCGACACGATCCCGCTGTTCATTGCGCACGGCGTCGATAACACCCTGCACCCGATCGCCGAGGCCGAGGGGCTCTTCGCGGCCGCAGCGTCACCCAAGGTGTTCTACCGCGTCGACGGTCGCCACAATGACTTCATGTTCGTCGATCACCCCGTCTTTGTGGCGATGTGCGACCAGGTCGAGGCGTTCTTGACTCCCGCCTTCGAGGAGAGCGCCCACGAAAAGGCCCTCATCGTCGCGTAGGGGCTTCTTCGCCACCCCAGCCCCGCCACCCCTGCCTGCCCCTGCCCGCCTCCTGCCCTGCCGCCCCGCCTCCACTCTGCCCCGCACCCTGCCACCCCCGCCTCCTCCCGAGGCCAACCCCCTGCGGTGAACGCAAATCAACATTATGAGAGGACTAAATGTTGACTTGCGTTCACCGCAGGGGAGGGGGAGGGTGGAGGCGAAGGGGGAGGTGGAGGTGGAGGTGAAGGGGTCCCCTACTCACGAAAGATGCCCATGCTGACACTGCGCGATGACCTGGCCACACGCTCGGTCTACGTCTCGGACGCCTCCATCTACCGGCGGTTTCCCGAGGCAATCGTCGAGCCGAGCTCCGTCGACGAGATTCGCGAGGCGCTCGCGCTGGCACAGGAGCGCGGCTGGTCGGTGACGATGCGCGGTGGTGGCACCTCGGTCGCGGGCAACGCGATCGGGGAGGGGCTCATCATCGACACCTCCCGTCACTTCAATCGGATTCTCGATATCGACCCCGACAGGATGACCGCGACGATCGAGCCGGGGGTCATCTGCGACCAGCTGCGAGACGCCGCCGCTGTGCACGGGCTCACCTACGGGCCCGATCCCTCGACGCATTCCCGCTGCACGATCGGCGGCATGGTCGGCAACAACGCCTGCGGCTCGCACTCGGTGGCCTGGGGCACAAGCGCCGACAACCTCGTGTCGCTGGTCATGATGCGCGCGGACGGCACCGAGGTCGAACTCTATAAGGGCGGCACGTCTGATCCTGATCTCAGCGATGCACTGCGCGGACTGCGCGACGCCAACCTCGCGATGCTGCGCACGGAACTCGGGCAGTTTCCGCGTCAGGTTTCGGGTTACGGCCTGCACTACCTGCTGAGTGAAAACGGCTTCGATACGGCCAAGGCGTTTGCGGGTTCCGAGGGCACACTCGGGATCATCACCCAGCTCAAAGTGAAGCTCGTTCGCAAGCCGGCAGCGACCGCACTCGCGGTGCTCTCGTTTGCTGATGCGATCGATGCGGCCGCGGCGGCGCCCCGGCTGCGTGTGCCCGGGGTCACCACGATCGAGGGCATGGGCGCGGATCTGCTCGAGGCACTGCGCAGCCGGCCCGGTCGCGAGGGTGCTGGTGCCGAGCTGCCCGCCGGTGGCGGCTGGCTCTACTGCGAGGTCGGGGGAGCATCGGCGGAGGAAGCCGAGGGGATCGCCGCGGATCTGCCCGGTGTTGTGAGTGACCTCGCTGTTGATTCCGTTGTCGTGAGCGACCCGCTGCGGGCGCGGGCGCTCTGGGAGATTCGCGAGGCTGGCGCTGGCATCGTGACCCGCCTGCCCGACGGTGGTGAGGCCTGGCCCGGCTGGGAAGACTCGGCGGTGCCTCCCGAAAAACTCGCCGACTACCTGCGCGACCTCTACGCGCTGCTCGACGAACTCGACCTACGAGGCATCCCCTTCGGCCACTTCGGCGAGGGGTGTGTACACATCCGAATCTCGTTCGACTTCGCGACCGAACAGGGCATGCAGGTCTACCGCGGATTTTTGGCGCGGGCCTCGGAGCTCGTGCGCAGTTACGGCGGATCCGTGTCGGGCGAGCACGGCGACGGACGCGCGCGCTCTGAGCTGCTCGAGGTGATCTATTCACCCGAGGCCCTCACGGCGTTTGGCCAGTTCAAGCGCATCTTCGACCCCAAAAACCTGTTCAACCCCGGGGTGCTGGTTGATCCCGAGCCCGCCACTCAGGGCATTCGACCGGGCATGGGCGCCCGCACGTTCGACATCACCCCCGTGCACGCGTTCAGTCACGATGGCGGTTCGTTCGCCGCCGCGGTCAACCGCTGCGTGGGGGTTGGATCCTGCCGCTCCGACATTGGCGCGATGTGCCCCTCGTTCCAGGCGAGCCACGACGAGAACAACTCCACGCGCGGGCGCTCGCGCAGCCTCGCCGAGATGCTGCGTGGTGAAACACTGACCGACGGCTGGCACTCCGCAGAGGTGCGCGAGGTGCTCGACCTCTGCCTGTCTTGCAAGGCCTGCGAAGCCGAGTGCCCCGTGAACGTCGACATGGCGACCTACAAATCCGAGTTTCTGCATCACCACCACGGCTCTGGACTGCGCTCGTTCTTCGGTAGGCGTCGTCGCCCGCGCGCGCACTTCACTATGGGGTGGATGCCGCTGCTGATGCGGACGGCCTCGAAGGTGCCGGGATCCTTGCGGGTGCTGAACTGGCTTGAGTCGTTTAGGCCGATTGAAGAGCTGACGAAAAAGCTGGGCGGGCTTGAGCCACAGCGCAGCATGATCACCTTCTCGGAGCAGTCGCTCGCCAAGTGGCATCGTAAGCGCTCGCGCGGCTCGGCGGCGGCCACCGGGCTCTCCGGGCCCACTACCGGCGATGCCAAGCCAACCGTCGTCATCTGGCCCGACACCTTCACGAACTTCACGGCGACAGGACCCGGGCAAGCGGCCATCGAGGTGCTCGAGGCTATGGGCTACCGGGTGCTGATCCCGATGGGAGACGTGTGCTGCGGGCTCACCTGGCACTCGACTGGACAGCTCGACATGACCAAGCGGATGCTGCAGCAGACACTCGACACGATGGGTCCGCTGCTCGACGCAGGGTACCCGGTGCTGGGACTTGAGCCCTCGTGCACCGTGATGCTGCAGAAGGAGAGCACTGAGCTGTTGCCCGATGATCCGCGGGCGGCGCGGCTTTCAAGGCAGACGGTGTCGTTCGGGTCATTTGTGGCCGATCACCTTGCCGCGGGCGGCGAGTGGCCGTTTGCTCGGCTCGGCGGTTCTCGGGCGGACAGCGGCGCGGGTGCAGGATCGCCCGCCGATCCCAAACCGCAGCGCGCCGTCTGCCAGGTGCACTGCCACCAGAAATCAAACGCCGGGTACGGTGACGAGTTGGCGATCCTTGAGAAGCTTGGCGTCGCGACCGACGTGGTCGGCGGTGGATGCTGCGGGCTCGCGGGCAACTGGGGGTTCGAACCGGGGCACTTCGAGATGTCGCAGACGCTCGGTGAGCGCGAGCTGTTCCCGAAGATCCGTGCGGCGGGCTCAGAAGATCTCGTGATCGCTGACGGCTTCTCGTGTCGCGTGCAGATCTCGCAGGGAACCGACGCCGAGGGGCTGCATCTCGCTGAGGTGATGCGGCGGGCGCTGATTTCACCAAACTGAGCGGACTACACCGGAACCTGAAAAACCTCACCGGGCACCCGCAGCGCAGCCGTTGAGATGCGGCGGTCGAAGGTGGCGAGTTGGGCGCCATGTTTGTGGGCGAGTAGAGCGAGGTAGGTGTCGGTGACCTGCGCTGAAGTTTCGAGGCGAGAAGGGTCGATGTCGGGGCTGAGCAGCGAGACATCGTCGGCAATGTGCTCGTGATTACCGACTGTGAGGAGGGTGCCGAGGCTCTCAAGCACCATGCCGGGGGTTCGTGCGCCTGGGTACTTTGGCAGACTGATGATGCGAACAGTTCCGTTCTCGGTAATGGGGCAGCTGAGCCAGTCACGCATCGCGCCACCATAGAACCAGCGGTTTGCGGCCGCATGAAATTGTTGGGCAGGATCAAGTAGCGCGATCAGCACGTTGGTGTCGAGTAGATAGCGA
Organism: Leucobacter viscericola; assembly: GCF_011299575.1. Lineage (NCBI taxonomy): Bacteria > Bacillati > Actinomycetota > Actinomycetes > Micrococcales > Microbacteriaceae > Leucobacter > Leucobacter viscericola. The sequence goes on along the minus strand of NZ_CP049863.1, from coordinate 1,995,228 downwards.
CTCATGCAAACTCATCAATGAGTGCCTGGGTTTCTTCGAAGCTCACGACTCCACCCTCTGGCCGACTGGGTAGTATTTTTACCCCGTAACGTTCGAAAAGTGTGGTGGCATCTTGAGGGCCGTCGTATTCGAGACTTACCTCGTTCGTTGGAAATATGAAGTCGGTGAGGATAGCGCGAGCCTCGGCTTCCATGGAACGGCCACTCGCGCGAGCACGTTCACGCAGACCTTCCTTTACTTCGTCGGGTAGTTGACGAATAAGCAACTGAGCCATGACGGTCACCTCCAACGTTGATATCAAGCTTTGAGAAAATGATATCAATATAAATTTCGAGTAACAAGGTCCTGCTGATGCAATCAGGGAGTGAAACTCTCGAGGTCGCAGCTCTCGGAAGAGTTGTGATCACTGTAAATCCGTAATAATTCGCCGGGTAATGCGTCTTATGTATGTGATGGTACTTCTAGCGGTGCTCGCGATAGTTGGCTCCGGGGGTGCCCATCATGGTGTGAGCAGCGGCGGCAACCGCAAAACCGAGGGTTCAAACTTTACGGTTTTGCTTGGTTGCCGCCGCCACTCACGAACGGGAGTCTGCCCCCTACTCGTATCGCAGTGAGGTTACCGGGTCGGCCTTCGCGGCGCGTGCTGCTGGGAGCGTTCCAGCGAGGAACGCGATCCCCATCACCACGAGAATGATGGTCGCGATCGATGCCGGGTCGAACGCGATCAGCGTGAGCCCGTTGAGGTCTGCCAGCAGTGACGTCGACAGCGCCGAGCTCAAGGCCGTGCCGGCGATCATCGCGATGATCACACCCACCGCGCTGCCGAGGAAGCCCAGGAACGCAGCCTCAAGGCTGAACAGCGAGAACACGCGACCGCTGCCCATGCCCATCGCCTTCATCAGGCCGATCTCGCGGGTGCGCTCCTGCACCGACATGAACAGGGTGTTCACGATGCCGAAGCTTGCCGCGAGCAGCGCGATGATCGCAAACGCGTTCAGCACGAGCACGATGCCGTCGATCACGGTCTTGATCATGCCGAGCTGATCGGCAACGGTGGTGCCGGTGAAGCCCTCGTCGGCGAGCCGATCCTTCAGCGCCGACACCTGGGCATCGCTTGCGTCAGAGGCAAACCACACGGTCGCGCTTGAGTAGCGGTCAGCCTGTTCCGTGGGAATGCCGGTGTTCTGCAGCTCGAAGAGCTTGTTGGTGAGTGTGTCATTGGGCAGAATACTCGCCCCGAGTGGCGACACGAGCGCCTGCTCGGTAACCCCCACGATCTTCGCGTCGACTGTGTGCGGCGCGCGCATCGCGTCGGTGATCCCGATTGTGAGTGTGCCACCGAGCGCGTCTTTTGCACTCGAGAAGCCAAGCGACTTCACGTAGCTGTCGGGGATCGCGACCTCGAACGACGTCGAATCGCTCGCGGGCTCGGCACCGGCCGCCAGCAAAGTGGTCTGCCCCGGCACGAGGCTACCGACGCTCGCCACGTACTTCTTGCTGCCATCAACCTGCACGTAGTCGGGTGAGATGCTGCGGGTTGCATGCACCTTTTCGACGCCCTTGGTGCCCTTGATCGTGTCGATGTTTGCAGGGGTCAGAGCGATCACGGTGGATCCTGGCCTGCCCGTTGCGACCGCATCGGGGTTGTACTCGACCGGCCCCGAATCGCCAGACGCCATCGGGTTCGAGTTCTCGGGGGTGCCGGTCACGGTCATTGCGTTTGAGGATCCGACTCCACTCACGGTGTCGTCGATGTACTGGTTGATGCCGGTGCCAAGGCCGCTGGTCAGTGTGAGCGTGAACGCACCAACAAAGATCGCGAGGATCGTGAGGAGCGTGCGGGTTTTCGAGCGGAAAGTATTGCCTACGGCTGTGCCGATAAGGTCGAGAGTTTTCATGCTGCAACCCCCTGCGCGGCAACGGCGCTGTCTTCGACGATCTCGCCGTCACGAATCAGAATCCGGCGGTCGCAGCGCGCCGCCAACTCCTCGTCGTGGGTCACCACGATGAGCGTGATCCCGTTCTCTCGATTGAGCGTAAACAGAATATCTTCGACCACCGCACCCGTTGCCGAGTCGAGGTTGCCGGTTGGCTCATCGGCGAAGATGATGCGCGGGTTATTCACTAGCGCGCGGGCGATCACGGCCCGCTGTTTCTGGCCGCCCGAGAGCGCAGACGCCTTGTTCTTCGCCTTCGAATCGAGCTCAAGCTGCTCGAGAGCGGCCATGCCGCGCTCGCGACGAGAGGATCGGCCCACCCCCGCAATTTTCAGGGGCAGGATCACGTTGTCAAGCACACTCTCGTTGCCCGTCAAGAAGAACTGCTGAAACACAAAACCGAACGTCTTATTGCGCGTGCGGTTCAGCTTGGCTCCCTTGAGCGACTGGGTATCGACGCCCTCCAGCTCAATCGTGCCGCTGTCGGGCGCATCGAGCAGCGCCAGCACGTGCATGAGTGTCGATTTGCCCGAGCCACTCTTGCCCACGATCGCGACGCTCTCACCCTCGCGAATCGTGAAGCTGATGTCTTTCAAGGCCTCGAAGCGGTTTGCGCCCTGGCCATAGGTTTTGTTCACGTGCGAAACCGCGAGAATCGGCTTCGCGTGGGGATCAGTTTTGTTCATGCTCCCAGAATCGCGCGTTGCGCTCGATTGCGCGTCGCCCAGCGGGGTCATTTCCGTGTACAGCATCCGCGGTATGTTGCGGCTGGGTCTAACCCCCTGGCGCGATCAACCCGCTCTCGTAGCCCGCGATCACCAGCTGCGCGCGGTCGTGGGCGTTGAGCTTCGACATCACCCGATTGACGTGTGTCTTTGCGGTGTGGGGTGAGATGAACAGTGCATCGGCGATCTCCTGATTCGATTGCCCACGCGCAACGAGCAGCAGCACCTCGCGTTCGCGCTCGGTGAGGTGTTCCAGGTCGACGGTTGGTTCGGGCTGCGTGGCGGGTGCGGCCGTGAGGTGACGACTGATCAGCGCACGGGTCGCGGTCGGCGAGAGCAGCGCGTCACCGGCGGCAATGGCGCGCACGGCGCGGCAGATGTCTTCCGGCTCCGATCCCTTACCGATAAACCCGCTCGCGCCCGCCCGCAGTGCCGACACCACGTACTCGTCCTCTTCAAAGGTGGTCAGGATCAGCACCCGCGTTGATTCGGGAGGCGCATCAGCTGGAGTCGGCAATGCGGCACAGATCAGCGAGGTGGCGGTGATCCCGTCCATCTCGGGCATTCGAATATCCATGAGCACCACGTCGGGGCGCAGGGCCGCGGTGAGCTGCACTGCCTCGGCACCGTTGCTCGCCTGGCCGACAACACTGATGTCGTTCTCCGCCGACAAAATGGCGCTGACCGCCTGACGGATGAGTGGCTGATCGTCAACAACCAGGACGGTGGTCACGTGAGGGGCTCCTTTGAAAGAGGAATGCGCGCGGCGACTCGCCAACCACCCGGAGCCGGGCCAGCTTCGACCTGCCCACGCACGGAGGCAACGCGCTCGCGCACGCCGATGAGGCCGAGCCCGGCACCGTTTGGTGTGGGGAGAGTGGGCAGCGCAGGATCGGGATCGGCCGCGTCGAACGGGTTCGTCACGATGATCCTGAGTTCGCTCTCTTCGACAACGACCAGCAGGTGCGCGCGATGATCGGCTCCGTGTTTATGGGCGTTGGTGAGCGCCTCCTGAATCACGCGGTAGGCCACGGTGCTTGCGGCGCTGCCGACGCGAGTGAGGTCTCCTTCGCAACGGAGTGTGATGTCGAGGCCGGATCCGGTGAACTGGGTGATGAGCTGGTCGAGTTGGCCGAGGTCGTGCTGTGGGGCTGTCGAGGCGGTGGCCGATCCGTCATCGTCGCTGCGCAGCATCGCCATGAGGTCGCCGATCTCGCTGAGCACTGAGCGGGAGGCCTCGCGGATCGTGGCGAGTGAGGTCTTGGCGAGCTCCGGAGCCGCATCAACCGAAGAGGTGGCAACCCCGGCGTTGAGACTGATGACGGCGATCTGGTGCGCGACAACGTCGTGCAGATCCCGAGCGATGCGCAGCCGCTCCTCGCTCACCCGCCGCCGCGCCTCGGCCTCGCGGGTTTCTTCGGCGCGCCTTGCCCGCTCGGTGATCGCCTCGATGAACTGCCTGCGTGAGCGGGTGGCATCACCCGCGGCGACAGCGACGGCGATGGTGAGCGCAAACTGCACCACTCGCGGACTGAAACCGTCGATGATTGCCAGGGGAATGCTCAGCACGATCACAAACACGACAATGCCGACCGCAACCAAGATGCCGCGTCGCCTAGTCGAATGGTTGACGTACCCAAAGACCATGATGGCAACCGCCATGATGAGCCCGGAAGACATGACTCCGGTCAGGGCGACGATGGTGAAGCAGGCGACCGCGAGCGCCAGTGCTGTGCGGGGAAAGTGGCGTCGCAGCGGCAGCAGCACGATGGTGACGCCGGCAAACACGAGAGTGAGTGTGGTCGGGCGCACGTAGTGATCCCCGGGAACCGGGGCGTAGGTCATCGCGATAATCAGGAAGGCGAGAAAGATGTCGATCACCACGGGCGGTGGCGGACGCAGGCCAAGCACACCGCGCGGCGGCATCTCCACTGCTGTCTCCGGCTGAGCACCCATGGTTCAAGTATGCCTGGCGCAAGGGTTTGTGCGACGAGTGGCCAGGTTAGTGACGAGAGGCAAGGAAACCTACACGTAGTTATCCTTGCCTCTCGTCACTAACCTGGCCGAATGTTCACTTCCGAAACGCATTCAATTACGTAGTTTCACCGCAGAAATTACGTACTTGCCCCTTTTGGCGTCATGCGAGGGGTACGTAGTGCTTCAATTTGATGTTGGGGGCATTGTGTTGTCGTGGCACTTGTTTGAAACGTTCAGGGAACTCTCGGAAAAAATCTCCTTCCGCATGCAATTTATTGCGCGGTTTGACTCCTAGTGGGGTGTATGGAGGTCTTCAACCGTTCTCCTGAGTTTCAGCGGTTGGGTCTGGTTCTTTGAGATCTCCTCATGCAAATAGGGGCGCGTTTGGTGCGGGCCAGTGGGAAACGACTGACAGAGGAAATATGAGCAACACGGTAAAACAAAAGCTGGTGACGGCTCGCAGACGCGATGCTGGTACAGCTGGCAGGTTCGGGATCACACAAAAACCTTGGGCGGCGCTCGCCGCGGTGCTAGTGGGATTGCTCGCATTCAGTGGCCTGACGGCGAGCCCGGCGCTTGCTGATCCCGGTGACCTTGGCCTTTCCGTAAAGAACGGTGGGGTGACGACGGTTTCTGCGTTCACCGACACCGTACCGTTTGAGGTGCAGATCTCGCTTCCATCCGGCACGGCGCTGAAGCCGGGGGCGGTTACGAAGCTGGTGCTCGACAGATCTCTGAAGCGCACAAACAACGGTCCGTTGCCAGTGGGTGCGACGGCGCACTCCTGGGATGAACAATCGAACACCTACACGGTGACCTGGGGAGCACTCGTCTCGGGATCCGTCTACTCGGCAACTGTGAACGCGATTCCCTCGGCAACCGCAACCCTGGCGGAAACGTTCCAGGCGACCGCCACAACAACCGGCGTGACCACTGACAATGCGCCGATTACCCAGACGGTTTCGAGCGCCCCCATCACGGCAACGGGTACCACCATTCCCGCGACCCTCACGCAGCCACTTCCCGGCCAGTGGACTGCACCAGCTCCGACTTTCACGCTGAACCCTGGCGTTTCCAGCACTGGCTGGCCCCAAATGCTGCAGGCTGCCGGTGCAAAAACCGCATTCCGCAACCTGCAGGTTTCAACACAGTGGGGCGTGCAGAGTGGCACCGATAACCTGCTGCCACGAAGCTGGGTCAATACCGGTCCGCAGATGGTGAACGAGGGTGTATTTGTAAACCGCACGGTACTGCAAGACGATGCATCGGCACGCACGTTTGCTTACGGTGCGTTTGGCTGGCCGAGCACGTCGGCGCTCATGCAGTTCACGGTGACCGTGCCGGTGGGCGCCGCCCCCGGAACGTACTCTGTGCCATTTCAGGTGCTTGACGACGCCGATGCAAGCGGTGCGACCAAAACGATCGTTTCTAGCTCAGCGCTGAAAGTTGTCGTTCCTGAGCCCGCTGCGACCAACGTGGCGTACGTTGCGACGCAGGGTGCAACTCAGGCGGTTGCGGGCGAGCCCTTTGATTGGGTGCAGCGGATCGGCATCTCGGCAATCACGCCTCCTGTCAAAAACTTCACGGTTATCTCGAAGACTCCAGCAGGCGCAATTCCGCGTGGATTTACTTCCAACTACATAGACGGAACGGGCGGAGTGGCCACGCTCAAGAGCGTGGAGTACACAACCGATGCTTCAGTGACTGAGTCGAGCTCTTGGCAGACCCTGCCGCTTTCGGGCGGCCTGAGCGGGCAGATCACCCTTGCCGACCCGTCGGTTATTACCGGTTTCCGCTACGTGCTCAATGATTTTGGAATCGCGATTAACCGGGATGCAGGCGGCGCGTCAATTTCCTTCCAGGCTGACCCGGGCCTTGCTGAAGGCGCAACTCTTCGCTTCGACACCCCGTCGGTGACATATCGTGACGCTGTTGTCGGCGACATCACAATGACTCCAAACACAGGGTTCGGCAAGACCGTCACGATCGTGGCAGAATCGGCGACGCCGTCGCAGATTGAGTCCACAGACACCCCGGTTGGCAACGGTGCGGTGAGCTTTGACCGGACTTACGCCAACGGCAAAACACTCAGTGCCCGCCTGTTTCTCGGTTCCGACGGAGTGAAGGCGTTCAAACAGCCCTACATCTTTTTTGTGACGCCAAAGGGAATGGCGGCGTCGAACCTGAACCCATCAATCTGTGGGCCGATGGCCTGGGCAAATCAGTCTGACGGTTGCAGTCGAGGTTTTGTCGAGACGTACCCAACGGTGGCCGCCAACACCGGCAGCATTCCGCTCTCCGACGGATCCACGCTGAACTATGTTCGGATCACCAGCGGTCAACTCGGCTACGGCGCAGTTGGATTCCAGCAGCTCCTCACGAGCCCGAACCTCAAGCTCAACACGATGCTCGCGGGCACGCAGAAGGTGCTCGTTGGCATGGGATCACTTTCGCAGGACGCCTTCACCGTAAATGCCGCCCGCACGAAGGCCGACTACTCAAAGAAGTCCCTGTCTGCTGCGGCATCGTACGGCGCATACTCCGGGCTTTCGTCCGAGATTCACACCGCCCTGCAGGGCCTCGGCATTACAACCGATAACGCGATGATGGGCGAAAAGACGTTTACGGTTTCCCCATCGACTTCGGTTGGCTCGGTGACCTCGATTAAGGGGTCCGAAGACGCAGCCGCGATTGTGCAGGGCGCAGGAACCGCGACCGCTCGCCCGGGCGGATCGGTGAGCTACAAAGTGGACGTTTCGAACACGGGGTCGCAGACGTACAAGGACTTCCAGTTCATTGACGTGCTGCCCGCGAATGGCGACAAGTACACACTGAACTCGGCGGTGTCTCGTGGGTCGGCATTCGACGTGAACCTCTCCGGCAACGTGCAGGTGCTCGTCAACGGAGCTCCCTCGAGTGGCGCGACGGTCGAGTACACCACCTCAACGACCCCGGCGCGTTTCGACGCCGCCGGTGCCGACATCGCCGGTGACGCGTGGACCCCTTACACGGGCACCGCGACCGGTGCGAAAGCGCTGCGCGTGACGCTCGCCAGTGGCGTGAACTTCAACCCCGGCGACAAGATCACACTCTCGTTTGATGCGACCGTGCCTGCTTCGGCGCCGCGTGATGGGTCGACGGCGAAGAACACGATCGCGTACAGGTTCCAGGTTGGTGCGGGTGTGTGGGCTGCTGCTGAGACGCCGTCGGTGCCGGTGAAGTCGTCGGCTCCCGCTGGTGATACGCAGTTGTCGGGTCTGGCGTTCCTTGATCTGAACGGTGACGGGATCCAGAATGCGGGTGAGCCCGGTCTCAACGGGTCTGGTGTTGCTTTGCAGTTGTACAAGATGGTGTCGGGATCGCCGGTCGCTGTTGGATCACCCGTGACTCCGAACCTTGATGCCGGTACGGATGGGGTGTTCTCGTTCATCGGCCTTGACCCGAACCTGAGCTACCGGGTGAAGCCGGTCTCGTCGAACAGCAACGTCACGTTCACGTCGTCGGCGCTGGATGCTGATGGGTTCTTGAAGTACGTGCAGATCACAGATGCCGCAGTGAACGGTTCGGAGAACACGACGCAGTACGTCGGATCCTCGTCGTACTTGATCGGTGATCAGGTGGGTGCGAAGAAGTGGATCAAGGATCTGCGTCTGCCGCTGGTCGCGAAGACGACCGTGTCGGGCAGCTTGCAGCTGACCGATACCGTGAATACGCCTCTCACCGCGGGTACCGGTTCAGCAGCAGCACCGTACGTGAAGGACTACACGGTCAAGCTCATGAAGGGCGCGACCCAGGTCGCCACGACGACGACCAACGAGTCGGGTGCGTACACGTTCACGGGCATCGCCGGGCTGACCCCCGGTGACTATTCTGTGGTGTTCACCTCGCCGAGTGGCCGCAAGCTGGTTGCCTCGCCGCTCAACAACACCTCGGTGTTCAGCGGCGCGACAACTCCCGCGGTGGATGGTGTGTACAAGCTCACGAACATGCAGCCGGGGACCGGCGCGACTGGTGTGAGCGTGTACTACACCGACACTGACGCTCCTGTTGCGAGCGTGGCAGCGTTTACCGGTGGTGTGACGGTTGGATCGGCACGGTACAACCCCGCGAGCGCCACACTCAGTGGCACCGACGTGGGTACCTTCATCAAGAGCTACGCCTGGCAGGTGCTTGATGCCTCCTCGACTGTGGTGGCCTCGGGTAATGCTGCCGCGACTGGTGCTGCCGACACCCCGGCCGTCACGATCCCGGGTTCGCTCGCGGATGGTGCGTACACGCTGGCGGTTGCCGCAACTGATCTCGTTGGCAACGTGTCGGCGGTGAAGTACACCGCGTTCTCGGTTGATAAGACAGCGCCCGCTGTTGCGAGCACCGCTACGTCGGTGACGTATGCGAAGGGGAGCCCGGCTGCTCCGACGACCGCGGCTGGTTGGATCGCGCTGTATGGTGTGACTGCCTCTGATGCCGGTTCGGGCATGCCCGCCGGTGGTGGGATCACGGTTGACTCGTCGGCGGTGAAGACCGGTACCGCTGGTACTTACACCCTGAAGTTCACGGCGACCGATGCTGCGGGCAACGCGACCGCGTCCTATAACGTGTCGTATGTGGTCGCGTATGTCGGTGATCCGACGATCTCGCTCGGTTCGAACGCAGCGTTCTTCGAGATGGGGACCACGCAGCCCGCGAACGATGCCGCAGTCAAGGCGCTGTTTGGCGGCGTGACGACCGGTACGAGCGGTGGCGCGACCGTTGCGAGCGTGGCCGTTGACGCCTCGGCCGTGAACTATGCCGTGGCAGGTCCATACGCGGTGGTCTTCACGGTGACCGATTCGCTCGGCTACACCGCATCCGTGACAGGCACGCTGACGGTGCGTGACACGATCAAGCCAACGATCGCATCGACGAGTACTGCGCTCACGTTCCATGAGGGTGACGCGCAGGTCTCGGACGAGGCTGGCTGGATCGCAGCCTTTGGGGCGACGGCAGCTGATTCGGGATCAGGGCTCGCGAGCCTCACCGCTGACGCGAGCGCCGTCAACTACGCCACCGCTGGCACCTACCTTGTGGTCTTCACTGCAACCGATAACGCGGGCAACACGCAGACGAAGTCCGTGACCTACACGGTCGCGTTTGCGGGCGCACCGGCCATCACGCTCGGCAACGACCCTGTCGTCTACGAGATGGGCGACACGAAGCCGGCAAGTAAGGCTGATTGGATCGCACTGTTCGATGCGAAGGCGACAACGGCTGCCGGTACGACGCTCAAGTCGCTCACGGTCGATTCGACCGCGGTCGATTTCAACACCCTCTCCATGACGGGTTACAACGTCACGTTCACCGCGACGGACTCGTACGACAACACGTTCACTTACACGGGTAAGTACGTGGTGCAGGATACGAAGAAGCCGTCGGTCACGATCGGAAAGGACACCGCGAAGCACACGCAACGCGAGCCCCTTACCCCGATGACCACGCAAGACTGGCTCAGCCTGTTCGACGTGACCGCACAAGACACGACCGGTGGCAGCGGAATCGACGCCGACGCGTGGACGGTCACCGAGGGCGTGAACTACAACGCCGCGGGCGACTACACGATCGAGTTCGTGGCCCACGACAAGGCGGGCAATGCATCTGCGAAGCAGACCGCGACACTCACCATCCAGGCACCACCAACCGCGGACTCCGTGGCAATGAAGGTGGCCCAGAATCAAACCATCGTGCTCGATCCGAACGCTCGCACCGAAACGACCGGATCCCTTAAAGATCTCACCGCTTCGGCACTCGGCACACCCTCTGCGGGTGGCAAGGTTGCGCTCGACGGTAAGGGTGGTGTGACGTACACCCCGGCGAAGGACTTCTTCGGCCAGGAAACCGTGGTCATCACGGTGACGGACGACCTGAGCCAGACGGCAGAGATCACCTACACCTTCACTGTCGTGAAAAAGGGCAAGGTCCTGCCGAAGCTGCCCGAGTACTTCGTGCCCGTGGATGGAACGGCAACGATCCCAACGGCCGACGTGCTGGGAGCAGTTGACGTCGACGGCCTCACGATCGACAAGGTCGCAACCCCGGCCGGGTTCCACGGCAAGGTGAAACTCGACGGTGACACACTCGCGTTCGCAACGGACGGCACGGACTGGCACGGCGACGAATCCTTCACCGTGACCGTGAAGGACGAGCTCGCCCAGTCGGTCGAGGTGCCGGTCACACTGCACGTGCTCATGCCGACCCTCACGAGCGACAAGGCTAACGGCTACGCGGCAAGCACCGAGGTCACGGTGACCGCGAACGGGCTCGTACCTGGCAGGCAGTACTCGGTTGAGTTGCACTCGAGCCCGATCCTGCTCGGCAAGATCACCGCGGACGTAAACGGTTCAGGGCAGTTGACGGCCCTGATCCCGAGCGAAGCCAAGGCGGGTAATCACGAGATCGTGCTGCTCAACGACGCGGCCCAGACAAGGGGCGCCGTGAAGTTTGAAGTGCTCACAAAGGACCAGCCGCCGGTCATCGTGCCGCCGACAAAACCCACTGTCGCGACCGCTGCGTGGTTGTCACTCACGGGTGGAAACGGTCCGGGTCTTGCGCTCGCGATCGGATTGCCGTTGCTGCTTGCGGCTGCCGGGTTGTTTGTGGTCCTGTGGCTCCGCAGGAAGAAGCGCGAGAGTGACCAAGAAGTAACAAATTAAGTCATACCAAGTTACGCAATGCAGCGGAGCCGTGCAGCCGAAAACCCAGTGGGAATCGGCTGCACGGTTTCGGCAGTTATGGAATGAAGATGGGGATCGCAAAAAAGCACTACACGCAGGAGTTCTTGGACGACCAAGATCTTCTGCAGCGCCATCGAGCAGGCGACCCAGCCGCCTTTGGCGAGCTCTTCGCAAAGCATCGCCGGTTCGCCTACTCGCGCGCCTGGAAGTATGTTGCGACGAGCGACCAGGCTGACGATCTGGTGGTTGAAGCGTTCACCCAGATTCTCGAAACTATCAGGCGGGGCAAGGGCCCGACGATCTCGATGAGTCACTACCTCATCTCGACGATTCGCAGCATTGCTAGGGATGAAGAGCGGGAGGAGAAGGCCGAGGTTGCCCTTGATCCGGAAGACCTGGCCCGGCTGTACGAGGGTGAGCACTTCGCCATTTCGGGATACTCGGCCGAATGGCTCAGTGAGGCCTTCAACTCGTTGAGCGCCAGGTCGCAGCAGGTGCTCTGGTACCGGGCCGTGGAGAACATTCCGTCTCGCGAGATAGCGGAGCTTCTTGGCGTGAGCTCCGCTACCGCCACCCGGGCCTATCAGAGTGCCGCCGCAGAGCTTCGTGAGCAGTTTGTGGTGAGATCGGTTGCTGCGTCACCGAACCGCGCCTGCCGCGAGTACGCGCCGATGCTGCAGGAGGTTGCGAGGCGCAAGGGACGCTCGCGCGGGGTCGCCCTGAGCCCTGGGCTGCGCGAGCATCTTGAGACGTGCAACCGGTGTGTGCTCGTCGAGTCTCGTCTGCGAGGATCAGACCGGGTGTTGCTGTCGATCGTGTTTCTGGCTGGGCTCGGCACGCTGGCGGCCGAATCTCTGCGCAGCACTCCAGCCTCGGCGACGGCGGCTTCCCTGTTCGCCTCGGTCGGTGCGCCGCTCAAAGCCGCCATGGTTGTAGTGCCGCTTGTTGCTGCCGTGGTGTTGGGTGGTGTGATGTGGTCGCCACCGCTGTCCGACGGCATGCAGGTTCAGCTCGGGGAAAGCATTGGAGCCGTGAGTACCCTGCTGCGGGTGGGCAGCTGCGAGTTGCAGCGCCAGGCCGTCGACGTGCGCACCGAGGTGTGGAGCCTCTCCGAAGACTCGGCAAGCTGCAACGTAAAGATTGAAGTCGTCAAGGCCGCCGAATCCGGGGCCAATAACCAGGACCCAGTACGCACAACGGTGCTCGACACGACTCGGTCACCCCGCGCTCGGGCGCTCGAGGTGGTGCGCCCCGGCACCTACAGCGTCACGCTCTCCGACGACACCTCGGCCAAAAAGACCGCCGTAAACGTGCGATCTGCGAGGTAGCAAAAACTACGTAGTAACGGGTGTAAACATACGTATCTCAGGCACTCCACAGCTTCAGACCACCCCGCTCGAAGGGCCCCCTAGGGGCGTGATGACGCAGGTCTTGGCAGGTTTGCTGACCGTTGCGGGAAACTGCACACTACGTCCTCTGTTCTCAGGAATACTTACCCGGCGGTTGCGTCTGCCTACTATGAAATCCTCGCGACGGTTCTGAAACTTCGCGGCCTTGCAGATATATTTGCAAGGCACCCGCGCTCGGTCACAAGGGGAAACTGAGCGCCTCTCATTGAAAGTCAGACGTTGTAGTCGGTCCCTACGGCTCGATCAGGCCAGGAAATCACATGCAGTCATCCACGTCAGCAGCGATGTCAGACGAGGCGTTCGGCGAGCTCTTCGACCAGCTTCGCCCGAAGCTGGTCGGCTACGCCCACGGCTACGTAAGGGACTCGGCCGCGAGCGAAGACGTTGTCTCTGAGGCGTTTCTTTCTGTGCTCGCGATGATTCGCAAGGGCGCAGGGCCAACTCCCGAGACCTTCCTCAGCTACATGCGCGTGTGCATTCGAAACGAGTCGATCAACTACGGCAAGCGGGTAAACCGCGAGGTTGCGACCGACGAGCTTGCAGACCTGCTCGACGCAGAAGCGAACGTGGATCCCGATCTTGTCGGCAACGAAACCTGGGACGAGGGTGCTATCTCTCGGGCATACGCCGCCCTGCCGCAGCGTGCGCAGCAGGTGCTGTGGCTCGCCGAGGTCGATGGCGAGAAGATGGCCGATATCGGCGAGGCGCTCGAGATCTCTCCGCAAGCGGTTGCCACCGCTGCGTTTCGAGCGCGAGAGGCGCTGCGCCTCAACTACCTCGTGGAGGTGACGGCCGGTGAGAGCGCGTGTGCCAGCCTGCCGCAGATGTATCTTGCCCAGTCGGTGCTCAACGTGGTGCCGAGCAAACGGGCCAAGCGAGTTGCCCGCCACCTCGAGGAGTGCGCGCACTGCACGGCCACGGCTAAGCGGATGCGCTCGATCTCGTTGCCGGTGAACACCCTCGTGGTTGTTGCCGCAAGCGGAGCGCTCATGCACGAAATCGTGTGGGGTGCGGCTCCCGCGTCGGCAACGACGGGTGCGGCGGCCGGCACCACCGTGACGACCGCCTGGTTTGCTCGCAAGGGTGTGATCGCGATTATGGCCGGTGCTGGTGCGCTGGTGATTGCGATTGGGCTGTTGTTGCTGAACGCCCCCGTTAACTCGGATGCGGCCCGGGATTCCGGCACTTCCGGCACTGCACACTCTGCCGGTGGGTCGACGGTTCAGGATCAGGGATCCACAAGCTCCCCGAAGAAGCAGGGTGAAACGAAGGCCCCGCCGACGAAGCCGAAGAGTGATAAGCCCTCGAGCAACACCGACTCGGGAACGAACAACTCCGGCGATGGTAATTCCGGTGGTGGTGACGCAGACGTGGAGTTGCCGCCCGGAGTCCGCTCGCTCGACTGGGCCAATGGCGATCACATTGCGCTGCTCAACGTGCGCTTCGACCAGTCGACCAGGCCCGATGCCTACTCGGTCACGGTGACTGCTCCGCCCGGCGTGAGCATTCTGAACGCCTCGGCCGGGTGTGAGGTGAGCGGATCGACCGCCGTCTGCATTCCCGACCCGACCTTCGTTGGCCTCGATGATTACAACTGGAAGTTCCAGTTGTCGGACGAAACCGACGGCTTCCCCAAGGCGCAGATCGCGCGCCTGTAGTTCTGGCTCGAGCAGCGCCCTTCGGCGCTCTCTTCAACGACTCAAAAATTGATGAAACATCAATTTTGAAAATCACGTAATCAACGATCAATAGCGCTCTCTTCCCTATGAGCCACTCATCTGCCTGAGGCAGAGCAAGGAAAGTGAAACCGTGAATACCACCCCCACCGTTCGAAATTTGAAGCGCGGAAAGAAGCTGACCATTCAGTCCGTTTTCGCGCTGCTCCTGACCGTCATGCTGTCAGTGCTGGCCCTGAGCGGGCCGGGTCACGCTGCCTTTGCTGCTCCGGGTGGCGGTGGACTTCTTGAGGGCAACGAGGGCATGCTCAACACGGCCCTCGCGCCTAAGAATGCCACGGTCTACTCGGGTGACACGCTCGTATACGAGGCGCAGCTGAGCTGCTCGGATCCGGCGCAGTGCACCAACGTGACGCTGCACTTCAGCAAGCCGGCCGGTGTGACTGCCGGAGCGAAGGGTATTGTCAATACGCCGTACCCGCCCGGAGTGACCTCGGTCGCAATGAATGACGACGGCACGATCGACGTGGTGTACTCGGCAACGCAGCCGGGGCTTGTGTCGCAGCTTACGGTTTCGTGGCCCACGAAGAACTACTTCACTGCTCCGGGTGACCAGACTACGGTTATGACGGTGTCGCAGCCGGGCCTACCCGATGTGACGCGCGAAGCGACCATCGACCTGAAAGCGGCGAGCGAGCTTGTGGTGCAAAAGGGCGGAGCCGCGCAGACTAAGCCAAACGAGGTCTACTGGTACACGGTGAACTACGGTGTCACCGACCTCGATCCTGCGTCTCTGCACGGTGCCATCGGTTACCACGACATCACACTCGTGGATCAGCTTCCCCCAGAGGCAACGTATGTTGCGTCCACTAAGGGTGGCGTGTACGACGCGGCGACCCACACGGTTACCTGGCACCCCAGCTACATCGAGGGTGATGACTACGTCAACGTCGCGGTGACTTTCCCGGATTCCGCGATGGACACGACGATCATTAACCACGTCTCGCTGACCGGTACACAGAACGTGAGTAATGTACCCGAGACCGTCACGGCCCAGTCTCCCGTCGACATTCGCGACATTCCGACGATCTATAAAACGAACGCTCAGAAGACTGGAACCTCGTTTATCGCAGACGTCAGCCAGCACTTCGATATTCAGGCCGACAACTTCGGTAACGTCGCCGTGGATATCAATATTAAGGATCCGATTCCCGCGGGTGTTGTGGTGCAGAGAGCCGAATGGGGCTACTACAAAGATGGCGCGCGCCCGGGCAGCACTGTTGAATTCCTCTATGCCGATGGCACCTCTAGCGGCCCCTTAGATTTTGGGCTTGCCGGTGTTGACGTTCCGACTGGTGCTCCGCGAGTGACCCAGGTGAACTTCTTCTTCAAGAATGTGCCCGTCAACGGACACGTTGAAGGGGTCATCCGATCGATCGCTGACTGGGATGTCATGGGTGACAACACTGTGGTTACGAACTGCGCAACCATTGAGACTGTTGGCGCCGACGACAAACAGACTCAGTGTGCAAGCGTTCAAACGTCTCTCGTGCCGACTCCCGATCCCGCAATCGGAAAGAGCACCCCGCAGACTCCCGTTGGCCCCGGCGGCACGATGACCTGGACCCTGGAACTTGGCAACAGCAACGGGGTGACGCCGTGGATGCCGGTTGTATATGACGACATTCCAAACCAGCTGACCTTTGTGCCCGCAACCTTCAGGGATGCCGCCAACAACCCCGCTTACTGTCCTGCCGCGAGTGAGTACACCGAAGAGGTGCTCGACGGCTGGAACAGCCAGCACGGCACACCCTTCGTGGATGGGCCCCGCGCCACCACAGTACGTTGGACCTACAGCGGAACAAAGGGAATCTTGATCCCGCTCTACGGTGCGAACTGCAAGTACCAGTACGAGACGGTTGTGAACCCGGGTGCCGCCTCGGGCACCTACACCGGTAGCGCCACCCAGGCAGACTATCGAGGCAACCTCGTTCAGGCATTTGACCGAGATGTGCGCATCCCCGGTGGCCCGTACGGCTGGGTCTGGGACGTTTTTGACACCGATGGTGACGGTGACACCACCGAGAAAGCGGCGCGCAATGGCGGTTCTTTCACCGTCGCCGACACCGCGGCAACGTGGATCGAAAAGCACGTGACCGGCGACAAGGACAACGGCAAGTGGTTCGACTCTGCCGAGGTGCCCGGCCAGTCTGATCAGGTCGGCACCTCGACCCCCGGCGGTACGGTCTCGTACTCCGTGAAGATGGGTAACTATGGCAACCGCGATCTCAAGAACCTGGTCGCCTACGACCTGCTGCCGTACCCGAACAACCACGGTGTGACCAACGGTCGCTACGCGCAGAACCCTCCGGGCCTGGGCAACGAGTGGATCCCGACCATGACGGGGCCGATCACGGTGAGTGATCCCTCGACCGAGGTGACCTACTCGACAAAGACCGACCCGTGCCGGCCCGAAATGGACAACTCCGACAATCACTCGGCA
Organism: Leucobacter viscericola; assembly: GCF_011299575.1. Lineage (NCBI taxonomy): Bacteria > Bacillati > Actinomycetota > Actinomycetes > Micrococcales > Microbacteriaceae > Leucobacter > Leucobacter viscericola. The sequence goes on along the minus strand of NZ_CP049863.1, from coordinate 1,978,294 downwards.
CCGTTCTACTGCGGTGGAGCTCAAGACACCTCGTGGCAGACAGCTGCAGAGGTGACCGACTGGTCGGCGATCCGCTCGATCCGCTTCGACTTCGGTGATCGGGTGTTCAAGGGCGGCGAGTTCGTGAACGCCGAGTGGACGATGGCAACACCGACCACACTGGCTGACGGTTCGCCGATCCTCGGCGGAGAACGGACCTGGAACCGCATCGCGCTCGACTCGGTGCAGGCTGCTGACGGCTCTCCGATGCTCGCGGCTGAGGCGCCGTGGGTTGTGGATCAGATGGCTGAGCCCACAGAGCCCGCGATCCACATCGAGAAGTGGTCGACGGCCGACGGGTACCCCGCTGGCGACTTCGACACCGCTCCCGGTAAGACGGTTGCGGTTGGTAAGACGACTCCGATCACGATGACCATCACCAATAATGGTGTTGAGGATCTGCGTGATGTGACGGTCAGCGATGCAACACTCGATGGCCCTGCGATGACGGGCTTGAGCTGTGACTTCTCGAAGCTTGGCGGTCCCGCCACGGGTGTCACCTGGAAGGGCACGTTCAAGGTTGGCGACAGCTTTGACTGCACCGGCACGGTACCTGCGCTGAAGTCGGGCAAGACCCACGGCGACAATGCTTCGGTTACAGGTACTGGCGAGAAGTCGGGCACCAAGGTGAGCGATGAGGATCCGTGGTACGCGGTCGCAGAAACAACGTATGCGATCGGCGACTACACCTGGGTCGACGCGAACAGCAACGGCATTCAGGATGCGGGCGAGAAGGCAATCTCGGGCGTGACGGTGATCCTCTTCGGATCAGACGGCACTGAGGTCAGCCGCACGACAACCGACAAGAACGGGTACTACCACTTCGACAACCTCTCAGCCGGCGACTACACGGTCGAGTTTGGGGCGGTCGACGGGTACACCCGCACGACAGCACTGGCGGGTGACGACTCAACGGTCGATTCCGACGCCGATGTGACGACCGGCCGCACGGCCGTGATCCACCTCGGTGAAGGCGAAGCCAATGTGACACCGTCGGTCGCGAGTGACGGGGTTGAGGCTCCGTTTATCAACCGCACGATCGACGCCGGCTACGTGCTGATCCCGACCCCCTACACCGACACCTTCGCAATCGGTGACTACACCTGGATTGATGCCAACAACAACGGCATTCAAGACAAGGGAGAGAAGCCGATTTCGGGAGTCTCGGTGATCCTCTATGGAGCCGATGGAACCGAGCTCAGCCGCACCACCACCGACAAGAACGGGTACTACCACTTCGACAACCTTGCCGCCGGTGACTACACCGTCGAGTTCGGTGACGTGAAGGGGTACACCCGCACGAAGGCGCTGGCTGGCAGTGACTCGAAGGTCGACTCCGATGCTGACGCGAAGACCGGTCGCACCGCGGTGATCCACCTGGGCAAGGGTGAGGCAAACGTGACACCCTCGGTTGCGAGTGATGGGGTTGAGGCTCCGTTTATCAATCGCACGATCGACGCCGGGTATGTGCTTGATAAGGGCCCGGTTCCACCAGAGGTCGGCCGCGTCAAGATCGTGAAAGACGACGGGCGCACGCTCGTCAAGCCGGGCGAGACGCTGAACTACAAGCTCGTTGTGACGAACTACACCAAGCTCATTGCGCCGAAGGTCGTGGTGCGCGACGCGCTGCCCGACAACGTCACGTTCGTGAAGTCGTCAATTCCGGGCACGGTCACCTTCGACAACCCGCGCGGTTTCGAGTGGTCGCTGGGCGATATGAAGCCGGGTGAGGTGCGCACGATCGTGGTGACCGTGGTCGTCAACAAGGGCCTGCCGGGCGACACGAAGATCGTCAATACGGCAACCGTGACCAGTGACGGCACCTGCACCGATGACCCGAAAATGCCGGGTGACGAGTGCTCGTCCACCGACATCGACCGCACCCCCGCAGGCCTCTGGGTCTCGAAGAACGACCACCGCAGCGAGGTGCGCGCGGGTGACACCCTCACCTACGACGTGACGATCGGCAACTCTTCAACAAAGAGTTCGGTCAAGAACGCCGTTGCCACCGACAACCTGCCGAAGAACGTCGAGTTCGTTTCGGCAAGCGATGGGGGAGCGCTGTCGGCCGACCGCACTGCGGTGACCTGGCAGATCGGAACCCTGGAGCCTGGCGCCTCGAAGACCGTGAAGGTGACCGTGAAGGTCGCTGCCTCGGCGAAGGGCGGCGACAAGGTCGTGAACACGGCGACCGTCAAGGCTCCGGGCGAGTGCACCGATGGCCCCATGGACAGTGACTCCTGCACCTCGACGGACACCGACAAGGTACTGGCGACCGAGTTCTCGTGGCTCGCTGTCACAGGTTCGGGATCGACGCTCGGCCTGCTGGGCGGCGCAACCCTCGTGCTTGCAATCGGAGCTGTGCTGATGGTTCGCCGTCGCCGCACCGCCGAGTGAACCCTTCAAGCTTAAAAAATCACCAATTTAAAGGAGAACACCATGGGACTATTTTCCCGATCCACCGACCGTGACGAGGCGATGGCAACCGCCGACAAGATCACCTCGGGCAAGGGCTTCACCGGCCGCATCGCGAAGGCGATGATGGGCAGCGAGAACCTCGCCAACGCTCACGGCGCCGTGCAGGCGGCACAGGGTGCGCAGCTCGCGGCCGCCGCGATGGCGCAGGGTATGCCGACCATCTCGGCGCGTGTCGTTGCCGTGGCAGACACCGGCAAGCTCGTCAATCACGACCCGGTTGTGGTGCTGCACCTCGTGCTGAACGACGGTAACGAGAGCCAGATTCAGCTTGAGACGCTGGTCTCGAAGCTGCAGATTCCGCGGGCCGCCGACATCGTGCTGGTGATGCCAAACGCGCAGGCGCCGCAGGGCTACCTGTATATGGGTCCCGCCGCCTAACACACCTGCGAAGCCGAGCGGGATCCCAGGTTGCTCTGGGGTTCCGCTCCTTCGTGTTGATCCCCCCCTCCGCTTCAACCCGATCGAGAACACCATGTCACTGCAGAACCCCATCATTGCTGCGCAAGAACGAGCCGAGAAGGCGCGAGGATCGGGCGGTAGCCTGTTCGCTGCCGTGATCTTCGCTGGCCTGACCGCCGTTGCGGGTGGTTCGGCCGGGTGGGGATTCGGCATCATCATGAATCAGTTTCGGGTGATGTCGCTCAACAGTGTGTTCGAGTGGGACACGGCTGATGCGGCGGACTGGCCGCTGCCGTTCTTTGTGGGTCTCTTCGGGGGCATCATTCTGGGCGGCCTGTACGCGCGGGCGGCACGTCGTTTCCGCGGTGCTCCGGCGCTGATCGGGCCGTTCTTCTTCACGGCGATGGGTGTGGCAGTTGGGTTCTGGATGTATAGCCAGAACTGGACCAAACCGACCGAGACCGGGTACGCGGTCGACACGACCTTTGGTGGCTCGGAGCCGTGGGGAATCATGGCGTGGGTCATGTATTACGCCAACCTTTGGATTCCCGCCGCGATAGTGCTGGTGGCCGTGATCGCGCTCGTGTCGCGGCTCGTGTTTGTTGGCAAGGTGTCGAAGAAAAGGGAGCGGGCTGAAAAGCTTCTTGCGAGCGGTACCCAGGTTCCAGGCACGGTGAGCACTGTGACCGAGACCGGGCTTGAGATCAACAACCAACCGGTGATCTCCTTTGTGGTGAGTTTTGTTGATCCTGCCGGCCAAACCCGCTGGGTCACGAAGAAGGGCCAGTTTCCGCGTGCAACCCTGCCGCGCATGGGCGACAGCGTGACGGTGTTCTTCGACCCCGCGACGATCGATGACGAGAAGACGATCGCGGTCGGGTTCGCAACGAGCGCGACGCCTCCGGGGGCGTAATGAGTGCTCGCCGGGGCCGGTAGGTACAACCTCCAAAACTACGACTCCTGCGGCAAAACTACTTATCTTTTGATCTCTCACTACGTACTGCGTTATCCCTCCTGCCTACTATGGCTGCGACGCGATGGTTTCCATCGCCCGGTCAGCACAACACCGTGTTGGCCTCTCGTGTCCGGCAGAGCAAGGGGAAGCGTCGGATGCATCTAGTTCGACGTTTGACCCGCGCACTGAGCCCCGTTTGGTGTCGTCGGGCGAGAGATCACTATGTCGCCACACGTTTCTGTACCCGTCTCAGACGAGGAGTTCTGCGAACTCTTTGAGCGGTTCCGACCGATGCTCATTGGGTACGCTCGCCGATTCGCCCACCCATCCGTCGCGAGCGAAGATGTTGTTTCTGAGGCATTCACCTCGGTGCTTGCGCGCATTCGGCACGGTGCGGGCCCGACGGTCGAATCGTTTCTGAGCTACATGCGGGTGTGTATTCGAAACGAGGCCACCCGCGCCAACCGGATCGCAAAGCGTGAGCTGATGAGCGGCGAGTTCACAGAGCTCGTTGACGGTCTCATCGCAGACGAAGAAGAACCGGCCACGATTCCCGACGCGTGGGATGAAGACGCGGTAACCCGAGCCTTTGGGGCTCTGCCGCAGCGAGAACAGCAGGTGCTGTGGCTCGCTGAGGTTGACGGCGAAAAGATGAGCGAAATCGGCGCTCGGCTCGAACTCTCTCCCAACGCAGCAGCGGTTGTGGCATTTCGGGCGCGGGAGTCTCTGCGGCTCAACTACCTACTCGAGGCCACCGCTGAGGCGAGCAGTTGCGAGCAGTTGCCGCGCATGTACCTGGCGCAGTCCGTGCTGAATGTGGTGCCGCCAAAACGCGGCAAGCGAGTTGCCGGGCACCTTGACGAGTGCACGAAGTGCACGTCAATGGCTCAGCGTATGCGGGCGATCTCGTTGCCGGCCGCCACCCTGGTGGTGGTCGCCGCGGGCGCAGAGATTATGCGAGAGATTGTGTGGGATGTGGCCCCCGCGTCGGCGATCGAGGGTGGTGTGGGCGGAGGATCCTGGCTCACCACAAAGACAGCAAAAGTGTTGATTGCCGCGGCAGGCGCCGCTGTGGTGGGTGCGATCGTGATTGTTGGGTTGCAGGGATCCTCGCCGAAAACCGATGGCCCTGGTGAAGCCTCATCGGGCGCGGCATCGTCGCAGACGACGGAGCCCGCCGCCAGCGACGACGCAACCACGACGCTTCCGGGCAGCCCGAAGAAGCATCCGAATGACACTGGCCCTCGGCCAGACGGCAACCAGCCGGACACCGCAAGCGGTGACTCCGGCAACACTGGCACCGATAACAGCGGTAACGGAGGCGGCGAAGATCTGCCGCCGGGGGTCCGTTCTCTTGACTGGCAAAACGGCAATCAGGTCGTGCTGCTGAACGTGCGCTTCGACCCAGACACACAACCCGACGCCTACTCGGTTACGGTCAACGCACCCGCGGGTGAGACGATCCTGCAGGCCTCGGCCGGGTGCGCGGTGACCGGCGCAACGGCGGTGTGTGTGCCCGGTCAGCGGTTCGTTGGCCTCGAAGACTACAACTGGAAATTCAAGCTATCGGGTGGAGCGAACGGTCGCCCCACCGCCGAGATCAATCGGCTCTAGTTCGGCGCTCTCGCCGATCTTTCTACGCGTTTCGAAAAACCTGTAATCAATTCGTCGCCGGGGCATCTTTCCTAACTGTCCCCAATTGCACCCCCGGTGTGTTTTGAAGAAAGAGTTCACTGTGTATACCCCTCTGATCGCAGCCAGGCCACGCGGCCGTAAATCCATGCGTACGTTGCTGCTGGCTATCGTGGCCGTTCTTGTTGTGCCCTTGTTGGTGCTTGGGGGATCAGCCCACAGCGCCTTCGCCGCTCCCGGCAACGACGGCATGCTGAGCACTGCGCTGGTTGCCAAGAACACCACTGTCTATTCTGGCGACTCGCTCGTCTACGAGGCGCAGCTGAGCTGCTCGGATCCTGCTCAGTGCAAGGACGTGACACTGCGCTTCAGCAAGCCCGTCGGTGCCACGGGTGCCGCGACGGTCGTCAAGCCGTATCCGCCCGGGGTGACCTCGGTTGTGGCCAACGCCAACGGCACGGTCGACGTTGTGTATGCGGCGACGGAGGCTGGGCTGGTGTCGCAGCTGACGATCTCGTGGCCGACCGAGAACTACACGACGATGCCTGGCGATCAGACGACGGTGATGACGGTGTCGCAGCCCGGCAAGGCTGACGTTACCCGCTCCGCAACAATCGAGCTGCTCGCGGCGAGTGAGTTGCAGCTCACGAAGCGCGGCGCACCGCAGACTCGACCCAATGAAAACTACACGTACTCCCTCAGCGCCGACATTACACATCTTGATCCCGCCAGCGACCACGGCGCAATCGGGTACCACGACCTGACGCTGGTTGACACTCTGCCAGCTGAGGCGACGTTCGTGAGCGCAACGGCAGGCGGTACTTACAATGCTGCGAGCCACACGGTCACGTGGACTCTCGACAACCTGTTTGGGCACGCAGACGCGAGCGTAACCGTCACCTTCCCGGCATCTGCAACGGGCAAGACCATCATTAACACTGCGACGCTTACGGGCACACCAAACGGCAGCCCCAAACCCGAGACAAAGACCGCGCAGTCTCCGGTGGTTGTCGCGGATACACCGCCTGACTATCGTGTCACGGCCTCAAAAACCGGCACGTCGATCAGCCGCGGGGGTGGTCAGCAGCGCTTCGAAATCGTCGCGACCAACTGGGGCAACCTGACCCAAGACATCACGGTGACTGACCCGATCCCCGACGGCCTCAACGTGACAGTGGTTGATCGCGGGCCCGAGTGGCGCAACGTGCACCCCGGCAGCACCGTCGAGTTTACGTATGCGGACGGCACCAGCAGCGGTCCACTCGATTTCAACGTGGATCGGGTCGAAGTTCCTGCGGGCGCACCTCGAGTGACCAAGGTGACCGTCAAATTTGTTGGTGTAAGGGTCGAAGAATCTTTCAGCGTTGCCATCTGGTCAGACGGTGATTGGGACGCCCTCGCCAATGTCACTGAGATTACGAACTGCGCCACGGTTAAGACCGCTGGTGCCAGCAACCAGGTCAGGCCCTGCGCGACCATTGAGGTCTCGCAGGTTCCCACTCCGAAGCCTGCCATCTACAAAGATGCATCACAGACCCCCGTTGGGCCCGGCGGCACGATCACCTGGACGCTGCAGTTGCAGAATAACGACCTCAATACTCCGTGGATGCCGCTTGTGTACGACGACATTCCGAACGAGCTGAGCTACCAGACGGGTTCTTTCCGGGCGCTTGCAAGCAACAAGAGCTACTGCCCGGCAGCATCGGAGTTCTCGGAGGAGGTGCTGAACAATTGGAACCAGGCGCACGGCACCCCATTCACAAGTGGCCCGCGCAGCGAGACCGTGAAGTGGACCTACACGGGCACTAAGGGCATCCTGATTCCGAGTCTCAACACCAACTGCAAGTACCAGTACGACACCGTCGTGAACCCGGGTGCGGTTTCGGGAAGCTACACGGGTGAAGCAACTGAGCCCTCGTACCGTGGAAACCTCGCGACGGCGTTTGATCGTGATGTGCGCGTTCCGAACGACTCCAACGATTGGAGCGCAGACCTTTACGATGCTGACGGCGACGGCGACACGAAGGAATACGCACCGCGCGCTGGTGGGGCCTTTACGCTCGCCGATACCGCCGCGACATGGATCGAAAAGCACGTCACCGGCGATCAAGACAACGGCAAGTGGTTCGACTCCGCCGAGGTTCCCGGCCAGTCGAACCAGGTGGGCACCTCGACCCCTGGCGGCACGGTTTCTTACTCCGTGAAGATGGGCAACTTCGGCAACCGCGATCTGAAGGATCTCGTCGCGTACGACCTGCTGCCGTACCCCGGCAATCACGGCGTGACCAACGGTCGCTACGCGCAGGATCCCCCTGGCAATGGCAACGAGTGGGTACCGACCATGACCGGGCCGATCGCGGTGACCGATCCTTCAATGACGATTACCTATTCGACCAAGACCGATCCGTGCCGCCCCGAGATGGACAACTCCGACGACCACAGTGCCTCCTTCTACTGCGCTGGTGCCCAAGACACCTCCTGGCAGACCGCTGCCGGGGTGACCGACTGGTCGGCGATCCGCTCGATCCGCTTCGACTTCGGTGAGCGTGTGTTTAAGGGTGGCGAGTTTGTGGACGCCCAGTGGACGATGGCCACACCAACGACGCTGGCCGACGGTTCGCCGATCGTGGGCGGCGAGCGCACCTGGAACCGTATCGCGCTCGACTCGGTGCAGGCGAAGGATGGTTCGCCGATGCTTGCGGCCGAAGCGCCGTGGGTTGTGGATCAGATGGCCGAGCCAACCGAGCCCGCGATGAGCGTCGAGAAGTGGTCGACTGACGATGGGTTCCCGGCTGGCGACTTCGACACGGCTCCCGGCAAGACCGTCACGATCGGTTCTGCGACACCAATTACCATGACCGTCACCAACACCGGTGCTGAGGCGCTGCGTGATGTGACTGTCTCCGATGTGACCCTCAACGGGCCCGCGATGACCGGCCTGAGCTGCGACTTCTCGAAGCTCGGTGGGCCCTCGACCGGTGTGGCCTGGGGCGGCCCGTTTGTGGTCGGCGCGAGCTTCGAGTGCACCGGCACCGTGCCCGCGCTGAAGTCGGCGCAAACCCACGGCGACAGCGTCTCGGTGGCGGGCGTCGGGGTGTCCTCCGGCACTCGGGTGAGCGACGAGGATCCCTGGTACGCGGTCGCCGCGACCACTTACGCGATCGGCGACTACACCTGGGTCGACGCCAATAAAAACGGCGTTCAAGACAAGGGAGAGGATCCGCTTGCGGGGGTCTCGGTGATCCTCTATGGAAGCGACGGCACCGAGCTCGCGCGCACCACCACCGACAAGAACGGTTACTACCACTTCGACAACCTGGCTGCCGGTGACTACACCGTCGAGTTTGGGGCTGTCGACGGTTACGACCGCACGGTCGCGCTTGCGGGCAGCGATGCCACCGTCGATTCGGATGCCGATGTGGCCACGGGCCGCACCGCGGTGATCCACCTGGGTGAGGGCGAAACAAACGTGACCCCCTCGGTCGCGAGCGACAAGGTGGATGCTCCATTTATCAATCGCACGATCGACGCCGGGTACGTGAAGATTCCTGCGCCGGTTGACGAGATCGGTCGGGTCAAGATCGTAAAGGACGATGGGCGTACGCTCGTCAAGCCTGGCGAGACACTCAACTACGTTCTCGAGGTGACGAACTACACGAAGTACACCGCACCCGACGTGGTCGTGCGCGACGTGCTGCCCGACAACCTGACGTTTGTGAGGTCGTCTATTCCGGGTACGGTCTCGTTCGACAACCCGTACGGTTTCGAGTGGTCGCTTGGCGATATGGCTCCCGGTCAGGTGAAGAAGATCACCATCACCGTCACGGTGAACAAGGGCCTGCTTGGCGGCACCAAGATCGTCAACACGGCCACGGTCACAAGTGACGGCACCTGCAAGGACGACCCGAGCATGCCCGGTGACGAGTGCTCCTCCACCGACATCGACCACACCCCCGAGGGGCTGTGGGTGTTGAAAGATGACCACCGCACCGAGGTGAAGGCCGGCGACACACTCACCTACGACGTGACAATTGGTAACGACTCGGTCAACACTGTCGTGAAGAACGCGATTGTCACGGACATCCTGCCGAAGAACGTGTCGTTCGTTTCGGCGAGCGACGGTGGCAAGCTGTCTGCTGAGGGCTCTGCGGTGGTGTGGCGGGTGTCTTCGCTTGCGGCGGGTGCTAACAAGGTTGTGCACGTCACGGTAAAGGTGTCTGAGCAGGCGCGTGCTGGCGACAAAGTCGTGAACAGCGTGGTCGTTAAGGCGCCGGGGCGCTGCGAGGATGACAACGACACGTGCACCTCGACCGACACCGACCGTGTGGTTTGGGCGACCGACCTCGCACTGACCGGCTTCGAGTCGGCGGCCGCCCTGACGGGTGTTGGCCTGCTGCTCGCTGGCCTGGGTGCCGTGCTGGTACTACGGCGCCGCTCCCAGCAACACCCGGCTCGCAACTAATGGCCACCTAAGTGACGAGAGGCCAGGAAAACTGCGCGTGGTTATCCTGGCCTCTCGTCGCTAACCGGTGCACTCGCGGGAGAGGGTGATAGCTTTCAAGAGGCGCGATCAACGCATAGACACGTTGGCGTGGCCTCTATTCCCTACTCTGGAGGAAGATATGCATGTCTAAGTACCGGGTTCAGAATCCTGCCACCGGCGAGATTCTCGAAACGTTCGAAGCCGCAACCGACGCACAGATCGAGGAGACCCTCGCGAGTGCCGATGCGGTCTACCGGGAATGGCGAGAGCGCAGCGTGCAGGATCGCGCCGCCGTCGTCAAACGAGTCGCTGAGATTTTTGAGGAGCGCAAGGAAGAGCTCGCGCGTCTCATCGCGCTCGAAATGGGCAAGTCGATCGCTGAGTCCATCGACGAGGTCGAGTTCGCACGCGACATCATCGAGTACTACGCGGTGCACGGGCCCAGCCTGATCACCGACTACGAGATCCCGAGCACCGTGCCGGGTAAGGCTTACATCGAGCACCGCCCGGTTGGCACGCTGCTCGGTGTGATGCCGTGGAACTTCCCGTACTACCAGGTCGCCCGCTTCGCGGCGCCGAACCTGCTGCTCGGCAACACCATTCTGCTGAAGCACGCTGATATCTGCGCGCGCTCCGCCCTCACGATCCAGGAGATCATGGAGCAGGCGGGTGTGCCCGTTGGCGGTTACCAGAACGTCTTCGCGTCGCACGATCAGATCGCAACAATCATTGCGGATCCCCGCGTGCAGGGTGTTTCTCTCACCGGTTCCGAGCGCGCTGGCGCAATCATCGGCGCGCAGGCAGGCGCCCACCTCAAGAAGTGTGTGCTTGAGCTCGGCGGCATCGACCCGATGGTGGTGCTCGACTCCGACGACGTCGCAGCCGTGGCGAAGCAGGCGTGGGACTTCCGCGTCTACAACGTCGGCCAGGTCTGCAACTCGAACAAGCGCCTCATCGTCATGGACACGATCTACGACGAGTTTGTTGCCGAGCTGAAGAAGCTCGCGACCGGGCTTACGCCAGGGGATCAGCTGGACCTCGCCGAGGGCCAGTACGTGCCGCTGTCGACCCGCGCTGCGGCCGAGACCGTCAACGCGCAGGTGCAGAAGGCAGTTGCCGAAGGTGCGACGCTCGTTGCGGGTGGCGTGCTGTCCGAAGGACCCGGCGCGCACTACTCGCCGGCCGTTCTCGTTGACGTGCCGCGCGATTCGGAGTCTTACGGCGAGGAAATCTTTGGACCGGTCGCGACCGTCTACAAGGTGTCGAGCGACCAGGAAGCGCTTGAGCTTGCGAACGACTGCGCGCTCGGCCTCGGTGGTTCGGTGTTCTCGACCGATGAGGCCCGCGCGACCCGCGTTGCTTCACAGCTCGAGGTCGGCATGAGCCACGTCAACACGATCGCGGCAGAAGCGGCTGAGATCCCCTTCGGCGGTGTGAAGCGCTCCGGCTTCGGCCGCGAGATGGGCCCGGTTGGCATCGGCGAGTTCGCGAACAAACGACTGTTCTTCGTGTCGGCGTAGTTTCTGGCACGTGTTGCTTGAGGGCCGCGGGGGTTTCCCCGCGGCCCTTTTGGCATCTGTGGACCCCGTTCAGGGGATCGCAAGCGATCGAGTCTGTACACTCGACTAGCCGGTAGTCACCGGTTCAGAGAGGAGACAGCTGGTAATTGGGCGCCGCAGGTCGGTAGTTTGCGCCCACCGAAAGGACGACGGGTTCATGTTAAAAATGAACGCGCGAATTTCCGGCATGTTGTTCGCAGTCTCGAGTTCGGTCAGCAACCAGGTTGGCGCGGGCATGGGCGCCCTGGTTTTTCCAGCAATCGGTCCCCTCGGCGTTGTGGCCGTGCGCCAGTTTGTCACGGCGATCGTGTTCGTGTGCCTGGCGCGACCTAAATGGCGGCAGCTCACCCGACGCGACTGGGCGTACGCGGGCGCGCTTGGCGTGGCCCTCGGCGCGATGAGCGCGGGCACTTACGGAGCCATCAACCAGATCGGCCTTGGCCTCGCCGTGACCATTGAGTTTCTGGGCCCCCTCGGTGTGGCGATCGCCATGTTGCGGCGCCGCATCGACCTGTTCGCCATCGTTGCCGCCCTGGTTGGAGTGGTGCTGCTCGTGCAACCGGGGCCAACGAGCAACTACCTCGGAGTCGCCTACGCCGGTATCGGGGCCCTGGGCTGGGCGTCGTACATTCTACTGAACCGCACCCTCGGTGCTCGGCTGAACGGGCTCGAGGGACCCGCGGTTGCGAGTGTTGTTTCGGCGGTGCTGTGGATCCCGGTCGCCGTATTTTGGTTTACGGCCCACCCGCCGCCGCTCTGGGCGATTGGCGTTGCGATGGTGTGCGCGATCTTCTCGTCGTTGCTCCCGTTTGCCTCAGACCTGGCTGCCCTGCGACGGGTGTCCGCCGGAATATTCGGCATCTTGACCAGCCTGAATCCGGTGTGGGCGGCGCTGATCGGCTGGCTCGTGCTGGGACAGCTGCTCGAACCACTCGAGTGGACCGGGCTCGCCCTGGTCGTCGGTAGCAATGCGCTCGTGATGGCTACGTCTTCGCGGCGGTAACGGGTTCCGCGTGTAGCGGTCGAGCCTGCGCTTCGCTGCCGTGCTTGCGCCTCGCCACCGTGCTTGCGTTTCGTCGCCGTGCTTGCGCTTCGCCGCCGAGCTTGCGCTTCGTCGCCGAGCTTGCGCCTCGCTGCCGAGCCTGCATTCCAGCGCTGAACTTGCAGTTCTGAACCGCACTTTCGACGCTGCAATGCAGGCTCGGCGACGAGGAGTCGCCCGCACCCGGATCTTGGCCCCGTGTATAGGCTTACACTGTGAAACCGACGGTGCATGAGCTCACAGTCACTGACGGCACCGTCATTTCTTACACGGTGTTTGAGGGGGCCGATCCTGCCGTTGTGATCCTCCACGGTCTCATGGGCAGCGGTCGCGAGTTCATTCCCACGGCGCATGCGCTTGAGGGCCGAAAGGTCGTGCTTGTTGACCTGCGTGGGCACGGTCGAAGCACCCGGATCCCGAGCGACCTTTCGCGTGACGCGTTTGTCAGTGACGTTGCAGCCGTGATTGATGCGGTAACCGAGGGTGGGACCACCGGGCCGGTCGATCTGGTTGGCCAATCGATGGGAGGCCACACAGCGATGCTGGTGGGTGCCGCCCACCCGGAAAAGGTGCGTCGACTCGTGCTGTTAGAGGTTGACGAGGGGAACGGATCTCCCGAGGATCATGCGGACCTTGGCGAGTGGTTACGTGCCTGGCCCGTCCCGTTTGCGAACCGTGAGGCGGCGATCGCTCACCTCGGTGATGACCCGCTGTCACAGGCGTGGGCAAATGATCTTGAGCAGCGCGCGGACGGTCTACACCCGCGCTTCGACGCCGACGTTATGGTCGAGACGATTCGGGCCGTCGCCGTGCCGCGCTGGGAGGAATGGGAGAGCGTCAGCGCGCCAACTTTGGCTGTATATGCAAAAGGCGGCATGTTTACCGCTGAGCAGAAAGATCGGTTCATCTCGCGAGGTGCACAGGTGACTCGCGTGGATCTTGCCGGGGGATCACACGACGCTCATCTCGACGCGTTCGATGAGTGGGTCGCGGCGCTTTCGGGGTTTGTTGCGGCGTAGATGTTGGTAGTGGCTCTGGAGCCTAGAGCCGCAGCGCGGGCATCTCCACCAGCGCCTCGATGGCTGACCCAATGCGAAACACCATTCCCTCTTCGAACGGGTGACCGACGACCTGCACCCCGGTGGGCACCCCGACGCTCGACATGCCGCTGGGAACCGATAACACCGGGCAGCGGTTTGCCACGTTGAAGGGGCTGGTCATGTGGGCCTCCCAGTAGTGGCCGAGGCGCCTGGTGTCGCTGCTGCTGCCATCGCCGCCGCTGTTGGGCGCCGTGACGCCATCGAGATAGTTTCCCTCGGCATCGAGCATCTCCACGGCCTGCGTTGGGGTGAGGAGCGCGTCGAGCCCCGACATCTCAAGGGCCAAATCGCGCTGCAGCGAAGCGTCCATCGCCAATGACTCTGGAAGCGAAACCTCGCGCGCGACCGACGCCGCATCCGCGATGAACTGGAGCGTGTAGGCGGCGAGCTGATCCTCGGTTCCCGCGGTGATTTCGGACATGGCCGGCCCAAGAATGTGCCCAAAGTGGGCGAAGGTCGTTCGGGTGATTCGCTCGGTTGTCCAGGGCAGCGACACGGGCACAATCTCGGCTCCCGCAGCCTCAAGCAACTGGGCCACGCGCAGGGTGTTGGCGCGCACGCTCGCTGCCACGGGATAGTCGCCGAGCGTCACATCCAGGCCAATCCGAAGCCCTCTCACGGCATCTGGGCCCGTCGGCTGCCCATGATCCGGCCGGATCCCGTGCGCTCCCCACGACCCGTGATCGACGGGATGACGACCACTCATCACTCCCGCCAGCAGCGCCGTGTCGGCCACCGTTCGCCCCATCGGACCATCGCCGCGATACCAATCCGCGGCCAACGGAGGCAGTCCGGGCACACGACCGTAGGGGGCCTTGTAACCAACGGTGCCGGTGAACCCCGCCGGAATTCGAGTGCTGCCAGCAATGTCTGAGGCTGTAGCTAGGGTTGCCATACCGGCCGCGAGAGCAGCACCGGCACCCCCGGAGGATCCGCCGGGAGTGGCAGCAGGGTTCCAAGGATTGCGGGTAATACCCCAGAGAGGAGAGTGCGTGACAGTAGCGCAAGAGAATTCGGGTGAGGTCGTGCGCGCGTGAATGATGCCCCCGGCGGCGAGCACACGCTCAACGACGGGGTGGTTTGTCGCCGCGATTTCACCCTTGCAGGCGGCAAGACCCTGGGTTAAGGATCGACCAGCGAGACCGTGCTTCTCCTTGGTCGCCACGGGGATCCCCAGAAGCGCCGGGGTTCGGGTGCCATCGCGGCGGGCGTTTGCGTAGGCGTGGTCTGCAGCGACGGCAGAGGTCATTGCGTCTTCGAAGAGTAGCTCCGTGAAGGCGTTGATGCCGGTGGAGCGGTCACCGTTCACCGCGTGGATGCGTGCGATTGTCGCGGCGAGGAGTTCGCTCGGGACGAGGGATCCGTCGCGGAACGCGGCGAGTGCCTCGGTCGCGCTGAGCGAGGTGAGGTCGTCAGTCTGTGCTGGCCCGGTACCTGGTGCGGGACAGGTTCCTGGTGCGGGACCGGTTCCTGATGCGGGCCCGGATGCTGGTGCTGAGGTGCTGGCGACCCGCAGGCGCTCAGTGAGCTCGGCCGAGCTCATGACTGGGCCATCGCTTCACGAATAAGCCCTTGTTCAGACAGCGCCCCACCCAGCATTCGCCAGGCCACCTCGGTGAGCATGTCGACGCCCGCGACCATGTCCTCGTCGCGGCTGAACTCGCGCTCGCAGTGGCTGACGCCGTCGACTGAGGGGATGAAGAGCATGACGGTGGGGGCGATCCTGTTCATCGCGACGGAGTCGTGGCCCGCCATGGTGCGGATCCTGCGAGCGCCCAAACCAAGCTCAGTGGCGACCTGCTCGGCGAGCGCAATCCCGGCCTCCGGGTAGTGCTGGTTGTCACGCACGTCGAAGTCGCGCACATTGATGGTGAGTCCGGCGGCATCACCGATCTCCGCGATCTCGGCGAGCAACCGGGCCCGCGCAGCGAGCACAACCTCCTTGTCGGCCGCCCGCAGATCGGCAACGAGATGCACACGACGAGCGACAACGATGGGGGAATTCGGTTCGAGCGTGAGCTGACCCACCGACGACACCAGAGCTTCAGGTTCAAAATGCCCCGTCACCTCGTGCACCTTCACGATCACCTTCGCGGCGCCAACGAGCGCGTCGTGCCGGTCCGCCATCGCGGTTGCTCCCGTGTGGGACTGCTCGCCCAACACCTCAATATCGAGCTTCTGCGTGTACCAGCTGAAGTCGACCGCGCCGATCGGCATCGACTCGCGCTCCAAGATGCGCCCCTGCTCGATGTGAATCTCGGCGTAACCGGCGATCTCTGGTCGGGCATCAGTTCCGAGGTACCCGATCTCGCCCAGCGCCTCCCGCACAGACACCCCAGCGAGATCCCGAACCTCAAGCATTCGCTGCTCATCCATGAGACCCGCGAACACAGAGCTACCCATGATGGACGGTGGAAAGCGGCCACCCTCCTCGTTGAACCAGTTGACGACCGCAAGATTCAAGCGGGGCCGCGGCTCGCCGGCGGTAACGCGCTCCACAAGACGGTCCGCCGCGTGCAGCGCGGCAATCACACCGTAGGCCCCGTCGAAGCGACCGCCGAGCGGCTGCGAATCGAGGTGTGAGCCGAGCAGAATGTGCGGCGCACCGGGCTCAAACTCAACGAGCGCGAACTGGTTGCCGATCCCGTCGACACGCACCTCCCAGCCGCGATGCTGCGCGAAAGCGCGAAACCACTCGCGGGTGAGGCGATCTTCGGCGGTTGCGGCCTGGCGATCCACGCCTTGGTTCGGGGTTGCCCCGATTGCGGCGACCTCGTGGAAATCGGAGAGAAAGCTGGTGGCGCTCATGCGTCGGCTCCTTGGGTAGTCCGCCGCTTGAGCGGGTGGGTTTCGGGCACGTTGGTGAAAACGAGAATGAGGAAGACGATGGCTGCGGCTATGGCGACGTAGATGCCCGGGCTGGCGTTCATGCCGGTGGCGTCGACGAGCCAGGTGCCAACGAAGGGCGCGGTGCCGCCGAAGAGTGCGTAACCGACGTTGTAGCTGACGGCGGCAGACGTGAAGCGGGTGCGTGTCGTGAAGATCTCGACGAAGAAGGTGTAGCAACCGCCGCCGTAGGTGCACAGGCACAGCACAAACATGAACTGGCCGAGCAGCGCGAGCACGAGGGATCCTGAGGTGACGAGCATGAACGCGGGTATGGCAAGTACGGCGATCGCGAGTGATCCTGCAATCAGCATCGGTTTGCGGCCAACCCGGTCACCGAGGATGCCACCGAGGGGAGCACCAGTGCGTAGAGCAGCATGGCCGCCGCATTGATCAGCAGTGACTGTTCGCGGCTGAGCTCACCCGCGGTCTGCACGTACGAGACGAAGTAACCGGTGAGAAAGTAGAAGCCCATCGCGGTGAGTCCCATCACCAGGATCACCTGCAGCATCTTCAGCCAGTTCTCGCGGAACGCGTCGCGAATCGGGGTGTGCACCTCGCCGCTGTGCTTCGCCTGCACCTGCTTAAACGCCTCGGATTCCTCAGTGCGCGTGCGGATCCACAACCCAAAGAGTGCGAGGGGTAGCGCGAGCAAAAACGGAATCCGCCAGCCCCAGCTCTGAAACGCTTCGGTATCCATGTTGGTCGAGAGGACCAGGATCAACGTGCCGCCAATCACCGAGGGCAGTGCCGTCGCGGCAAGGGTGATGTTCAGCCAGAATCCACGGCGGTCCTTTGGCGCGTGCTCGAAGACGAACGCGGGCGCACCAACCGATTCGCCGCCAGCGGAGAATCCCTGCAATAGGCGGCAGAGCACCAGCAGGATTGGCGCGAACACTCCAATCTGCGCGAACGTCGGCAGCACCCCGATTGCCGCGGTGGCCCCACCGATAGTGAGCAGCGTCACGTAGAGCACGGGCCGTCGACCGTAGCGATCCCCGAGGGCCCCGAAGAAGAGTCCGCCGAGCGGTCGGATGAGGAAGGCAACACCAAACGTCGCGAAGGTTGCGAGCAGCGCCGCGACGGGGCTTTCTCCAGGGAAGAACAGCTGCGAAAGGGTGATGGCCGAGAGCCCGTAGAGGCTGAAGTCGTAGAACTCGATGAACTGGCCGACACTGCCGGCGAGCAGAACGCGCCGCTTCGTGCGGTCGAGCGCGCGGCGCTCAACAACGGGTAGCGGGCCGGTGGGAATGTTGACGGGATCGGTCGCGGGGGCGACGTTTGGGGGAGTTGCCTCGCGTGGTGGGTCGGATTGAAGCGTCATTGCGTTCTCCTGGGGTGTGCCTGCGGGTGTGGATCACGGCTTCGTTGCCGGTACAGCCAACTCGAGAGTCGGGGCACTCCCTATCTTCAGGGTCGGCGAAGCTCCCGTCGAATGGAGATGTTCGTTGCTTCTGATCGATGAAATCGATGTGAAGTGGTGCGAGGGGCTTCCGGGGCCAGTTGATCCTGCCATGACCCACAAGAGGCAAGGTTAGTAACTTAAGGCCAGGTTGCTGACGCGGAATTATCCTGGCCATTGGTTACTAACCTTGCCTTTGGTCGCCAGAAGGCCGCCCCAAACACACAGCCTCAAACGCCAGCGACTTACGCGTCGGCCGGTTGTCGACGAGCCGCACGAGCGAGGCCTCCGTTGGTGGCAGGGGATCGGCGAGCCGAATCGGCACCACACGCTCTCCCGCGTAGGTCATGCCGTGATCGACCCAGTGGTTGAGCACCGAGTAGCCGTGCCCGAGGGCAACAAACGAGCGCACCGTCTCGTAGCCGAGCGACACGTGGCGCACGCGGGGCGTGATCCCGAGCTGCTTGAACAACCCCAGGTAGTACTCGCGAGTGTGCGGCAGATTGAGCAGGATCAGCGGCTCGTCTGCAAACTCAGCGAGACTGGCCTCGCTGCGACCCGCGATAGCGAGCGGATGATCCTCCGGCACAATGACGTGCGGCGACACTCGCTCCACGACCTGGCGCGTGAAGCGATCGCCAACCCCGAGGTCGTACATGAGGGCTACCTCGCAGTGCCCGTCGAGCAGCGCCTGTTGCAGGGTGCCCTGATCACCCTCAAGAAAGACCAGGTTGACCTCGGGGTGTAAGCGCTCGAACTTCTGCAGCAGCACTGGCGCGCGAAACGGCGCGAGTGGCGCGTATATGCCCACGACGAGCTCGCCAGTGAGCACCGGGGTGTCTTCGCGCACGGCGCGGGAAATAAGCGAGGCCTCCTCGAGAAACGCTCCGCTGCGCGCGAGCAACGTCTGCCCGGCGGGCGTCAAGCGGAGCCCGCGGCGCGGCAATCGCACAAAAAGTGGCACGCCAAACTCGGCCTCGAGCTGCGCGATGGCGCTGGAGAGCGTCGACTGCGTCACGTTGAGCTCGGCCGCCGCGGCCGTCATGTGCTCGAGTCGGGCGACCGTCGCGAAGTAGCGCAGCTGAACCAGGGTGAACGACGTTGTCATGGCGTCATTCTTGCAGGCTTGGGTTGAGGATCAGACAATCCGCAGCAGCGACACCGACTTCTGCTCGCCGAGTTCAGCGATGTTGGAGTTGATCGCGACCCTCAGATCAGACGCATCCATCGCCGAGGTAAATGCGATCCGCAACTGCCCACTCGAGTCGGGCGCGAGTGTGCCAACCGTGGTGCTAACGACGTGATCTGAAACACCCGCGTACTGCACATTTCCGCTCTGCTGGCTGCCCGGTGGCACGAGCGTCGCCCGAGAGTCGAGCGTCACAGTCACGACGATTCCGGTGAGTGTGCGCCCCGTCGGGTTATGAAAGCGGATCACCGCTGTTCCCTGCCCGTTCTGCAACAGGGAAGCGTCGGTATCGAGATAGGCGATGGTGTCATCGATGTTCACCGGCGGCGGAGGGTCAGTGGTGCCTGAACCGTCAGTACCTGAATCATCACCCTGGTCGTTAGTCGTGGAGGAGTCGGGGTCGGGCGCGGGGGTTGTCGCTGAATCGGTTTGGCTCTGCGAGTCGGAATGAGAGCTCTGGTCTGAGGGGATAACGGGCGTCGGTTCGGGATCCGGGATGTTGTTCGCCGCAGCGATCGTGACGCCGGGATCCTGTTGCTGATCCGACACGATGGCCTGCGTGGTCACGGCACCCAGCGCAATGACGGCCGCGATCCCGACCCCAATCAATAATGCGGGGCGGGCGCCGACCCGAGAAGCTGCGAGGAACCTGCCCGCCGATCCTTGTGCAGCCTGAGCGGGACGAGCACCGGCCCAACCGAGAGCGCCAAGCACCCCGGCTCCCAGGATGATCGGCGCGATGACACCGTGAATACCGCGGTTGACATCGCGCAATTCTGCCGTGGCGGCGGTGCAGTAAACACAGTGACTGACGTGGTTTGAGACGATGCGTTTTGTGGTCGGGCGAACGGTTCCGCGTATATACCGCGGGAGCAATTTGGATACCGATCTGCACTCGTCATCACGTTCCGCCGAGGTGGAGATATGCACGCGCAGGTATTCTTCGCGAAGGTGTTCTTTTGCTGTGCGGAGTGCTCTGTAGGCGACGGGTTTACTGAGCCCGAGAATGTCTGAAGCGCTTGAAACCGTGCGGTTTTCAACCTCGGTGCACCAGAGAATTTCTTTGTCTTCGGGGGTGAGTCCGCTGAAGGCCGCCCGCACGAGTTCGGTCTCTTCTGGCTCAAGCTCGGGTGCAAATTCGGCGGCGGGGATCAGGCTTTCATCCCACTCATCGATGTCGACGTAGCGGCGTTCGGTCGCGGCTGTACTGTATGCCGCATTTCGGATGGTGCTGTAGAGATACGCGCGAAACATAGAGGTTGGACCCGACCCTGTTCGGATCGCGGAGAGGATGCTCGTGAACGCGTTGGCGACGAGATCTTCGGCCTCGCTGAGGGATCTCGCCCACTTCTTGGCAACGGAAAGTGCTGCGCCGCAATGGCGCTGGTAGAGCTGGGCGTAAGCGTCTTGGTCGCCTTCGCGAACGAGAGTAAGCAGATCGATATCGCTGATGAAACCAGCGTCGTTTGACGTAATCAGGTGTTCGCCGAGAGGGTTGGGCATTTCAACTTTTCTGCGTAGACGGGCGAGCGGCGCCAGGGGCAATGCCCGCAAGCGTGGAGCGAAAAGTTCGTAGTGCCCGGCTGTGACCACTTCATATGGTGCGCGGGCTACGTACATTTCGGGGCGAATAGTTCGTAGTCGCCGAATATTTTTCGGTAATGAAGCCTAGGTAACTAGGCTCAGTTCCTGCCAGTTCGTCCGTTTTCTGCATAAGCGGACTGGAGTTGTGCTCGACCGTGATCTGAATTCCACAGGGTAAAGCTGAAAGTTACCTGGGAAGGCGGACGGGGTGATCAATAGCCCGCTCTTCATAGGTGTGAGCAGAAGTCTCGCCCGTGAGGGTGCGGCTCTCTACTCGACTGTATATCTCTCGAACGTTGGTGCACTGCATTGCTCCGACGGGTGGTTCTAGGAAGGTCCCCGCTTTATGTCATCCCCCCAAGTTCTGAATTCTCCGCGCACAGCGTGGCTGAAACGACATCGATCTCTCGGGATCGCCGTTGCGATCTTGATGGTCGTTGCCGTTGTGCTCACGGCTGGTGTCACCATGGCGCGCGCCGCGATCGGTTCGGTGTCGGAGGTGACGCTCTCAGTCGTGTCAGATGGCACGGCTCCGTTTGATGCCGACAACGCCGCAGGCAACGACAGTAGCTCTAACAATGGAATCGTGCGCACTGGCGACTTCGTCACTTATAGGTGGGCCTACTCTGTGGCCACTGCTGGGGATGTGACGTTTAAGCAGACGCTCCCTGCTGGGATGAAGTGGGACGCCGGTTCAACAACCAACTGTTCCGAGGGAGCAGCGGCTATTGCAGGACAGGTTCTGACTTGCACAATCGCGAACGCGCCTTCGGGATCGGGCGCGTACAACGTGAAGGCAAAGGTATTAGGGCTCGCAAACGGGGCGACACCAACGGTCTCGGTGACTGCAACTACCGGTGGAGTCACCTCAAACAACATCTCGGTAAAAGTATCAGCGAGTGCACCGCAAGCGATTCTAGACTTTTCTAACGCTCAGATCCCAAACCCAGCAAAGGGGCCCGGAACGTTTAGTGGCGTCGACGGTATTTACGTTCAGGACCGGGTTAATCTTTACATGCCGGTCGATCCAAGTAAGGGCGTAAAGGGGCTGCAATCATTGCAAAACCCAATGACCTTTACGGTCAATCTTCCGTCAACTCCTGCTGGCGGAGTGGTACGAAACTGTGGCACCAGCCCATCCACGACGGGCGACCCAACTGTTGGTGGTACGTCAATCACTTGTACCCAGCCGGGCGGTGCAGGCACTCCGATTACTGTTTCGGTGACCGCGAACTCAACTGTAGATTCTTGGCCAACAAAGGGCGCGAGCGGTGCTGCTCTCCCATCGGACCGTGCATATTTCTTCTCAGGAGCGTTGGCAGTGTGGTATCCGCTGAGCAGCTTCCCCGCCAATACGACCACAGTGATTCAAGAACAGGCAACCGGATTTGACCCTGTTGGGTTGGACGGCTCTTCTAATTTCGGTGCGGGATACGCCCCAAATCAACAACCGGGTGCAAGCTGTGTCCCGACCTTACCTGGCAACTGCGCAAAGCTTTCCTTCAACACAAGTCAAGTCTTTGTTCAAGACTGGAGGTTGTGGACATCTGGAACGACTGGCGTGCCCGTTGCCGGGGCAAGCGCTGTAAGCGACGGCACAGCCCCCCTGTACCCCGGTACAAAGTACCGTGCGTACTACAACATTCAGGCGGGCGCAGCAAATACCCCACTCGATAACCTGCGTGAGTGCCTGGTGTTTGATAACACGATTGTGAACGTTGACCCCACCGTCGACACTTATTTGACCGTGAATTCAGTCAGGGCCGCGTCCAGTGACTATGTACTTGAATACGGAACCGGTTCATTCGCTTCAGATTTTGAACGGAACAATGCCAATTGTGGTTCTGCTGGTGACGGGGCTGCAGGATGGTATTCAAGTATTGCTACCGTCCCGGGTGGCGCGGCTGCGATCACTTCCGTACGTGTGCGTTACTTGCTTTCTTATCCAGCGGGAATGAACGTAGCTATGTATGCGTCGATGCAGCGCACATCGGCGCCGTTGGTCGACGGCACACGCATCAGTATTTTTAGCAACTGGAATGCGGACGGAACTACTGGGGCGCGTCAGAACAACCTTGGGAACAGCGGCAAGGCTTCGATCGCTGAGGTGAGGAATACCGCGGCTTGGGATCAGGCGACGGGTGCTCCGGGCAATGTTCGTCAGGTGACAATTAAGCCGTCAGTGTCGACTCCGGATGGTGAGACCTGGGCGACGGCGCAGGATGTTCGGGTGACTGTAAAGTTGCCGAACGCGTGCGTGACGTATCAGACGGGTTCTGCGTCGGTGACGCCGGTTTCTGTGACCCCGCCGGTTGCGGGTTCGTGTTCTGCATCTGATCCGGGTCAGACGGTTGTATTTAGCTTGGGGCCGTGGCCGGTGAATACGCCGGTGCCTGCGATCACATTTAACACGATCGTGTCGCCGTTGATCGCCACGCCTTCGTCACAGACGGTGACGTCGACGATCACGTCGGCGTCGGATCTCGCGACCGACGCGTCAGGAGTACGCAACGCGTCTGCTCTGCTGCAGGTGAATAGTCCCGCGGTCTTTGCGGTGACGAAGACCTCGTCGTCGTTGACGGCGAATCCGGGTGTGCCGTTTACGTACACGATTGGGTGGGCGAACCGCCTCACCAACACCGCCGGTACGGGGTCGTTTGTCGATGTGCTCCCCTTTAACGGGGATAGTCGTGGCACGACGGGTTTGAACGGAATGACCGTTGATTCAGTGACGCCGTCTGCTGCCGACACTTCGGTTTGGTACACGTCGGATGTGTCTGCTGCTGTGCAAGCGGCGGTTGCCGCGAACCCGTCGGGTATGACTGGGATCACATGGACCGACGTGAAGCCTGCGACGGTGACGGCGATCCAGTTCCGGACTGGGGAACTCACCCCAGGAACAGTTCAGTCCGCCGATATCGTGGTCACCCCAGGTGAGCTCTCGCGCACCGGCGTCATTAAGAACGACGTGTGGGGGAAGGCAACTGCGGTGACCGCCCCTGTGCAGGGAGCATCCCGAGTGTCGATGACCTCGTCGGCTGCGGAACTGTCGGGCAACGTATACAAGGACGTCGACTACTCGTTCTCGAGGACCGCCGGTGATACACCGATTGCGAATCCGGTCGTGAAGATCGTATCGGGATACGGGTTTGGTGCAGATGGCATTGATGACGGTGGCATGGGTGATGATGTGCCGCTCGCGGCTCCAATTACCGCGGACTCGTTCGCAAATGGTGACTACGACTTCCCGGGTGTTGCGCCCGGTAAGTACAACGTGGAGTTGACCGCACCCAACGGCACACACGTGGTGGTCTCCCCGAAGCAGCCGATCGAGCTCGCGAATGGTGCGACGGTGACGGGGAAGGACTTCGGGGTGCAGGCAGATATTACGCCGTCGGTCGCGAAGGACGACACCAAGTCCGTCGGCATCAACAGCACCGCGAACACTATTAATGTGTTGGCGAATGACACGCTCAATGACGCGTCGGTGAAGATCACCAAGACGGGTGCCACCTCGAATGGTGGGACCGTTTCGATCGCTGCCGACGGCCAGACGGTCAGCTACACGCCTGCGGCTGGGTTTGTGGGTGATGACACGTTCACGTACACGATTGCGGACAAGTCTCGCCAGGAATCTTCTGCGACAGTGACGGTGCACGTGCTGGCGGCACCTGTTGCTGGGAATGATACGGCGCAGACGGGTGAAAAGCAGGCTGTCACGGTGAACGTGCTCAGCAATGACACTGGCATCAACCTGCAGGTGACCGGGAAGGGTGCGAACTCTGACGGGGCCGTCGTGATTAACGCAGACAACACGATCACGTACACTCCGAACAGTGGGTTCAGCGGCCTGACCTCGTTCACGTACACGGTGACCGACAGCGTAGGCCAGACTGCCACCGCGACGGTCACGGTAAATGTGATCGCGAAGCCGATCGCTCGTGACGACACCGCAACAATCGCGCAGGGTGCAACCGCGACTGTGGCCGTGCTCACAAACGACACTGCGACGCTGCCTCGCGTCACACTCGCGAGCACGAACGATGGCACGGTTGTGGTGAATGCCGATAACACGGTCTCGTTCACCCCAGCCACTGGGTTCTCGGGTGTCGCGGTTGTGGATTACACGATCACGGACACCGTCGGACAGTCCGCGTCAGCGAAGCTGCGCGTCACGGTCGTGAAGGCCCCCACCGCTACCCCTGACACGGCGACGACGGGGCAAGACAAGCCGGTCACGGTTGATGTGCTCGCGAATGACACAGGCACGAACCTGTCTGTCGCGGTCACGACCGCTCCCACCAACGGCTCCACTACGGTGGCAGCGGATGGCCGGGTCACGTACACCCCCGCGAAGGGATACACCGGCACGGACACGTTCTCGTACACCGTCACCGACAGTGTCGGGCAGACCGCAACCGCGACCGTCACGATCACGGTGGTGGCGGGTCCGGTCGCGGTCGATGACAGTGCGCTGACGAAGGAAGACACGCCTGTCTCGATCGATGTGCTGAGTAATGATGTTGGTGACGGGATCACCCTCACCAGCATTGGCGCGAACAGTGATGGCAGCATCGTGGATAACGGTGATGGTACGGTCACGTTCACCCCAAACAGCGGGTTTACCGGTGGTACGACGTTCACGTATGTCGAGACCGACAAGTACGGCAACACTGCCACCGGCACCGTTACCGTCCGTGTGATCCAGAAACCCGTCGCAACCGATGACACCGCGACGACCGCACACCACACGGCTGTCTCGGTTGATGTGCTCGCGAACGATACCGGGACCGGGCTCACCGTGACGAAGGTTGACGACAGCACGGATGGCACCGCGGTGATTGGGTCGGATGGGAAGGTGACGTTCACCCCGAACGACACCTTCGCAGGCGACACTGACCTCACGTACACGATCACGGATGTCGTCGGACAAACCGCGACCGCGAAGATCCACGTGCACGTGGTTGCGGTTCCGGTCGCGAACCCCGATGTGGTGAAGACCCCGCAGTCGACCGCGGTCACGGTTGCGGTCCTGGGGAACGATGTGGGTGAATCCTTGTCGGTGCTGGGCTTGGGTGACCTCGCAGATACCACTGCTCCTACCGCTCGCACGGCTCCTGCCACCACCCTGGAACTCGACGGCGGGACCGCGGTCGTGAACACGGACGGCACGATCACGTTCGCACCCAAGGCCGGCTATTTCGGGGTGGTGACGATCCCGTACACCGTGATTGACGCGGTCGGACAAACCGCCGAGTCGAACCTCACGGTCACGGTCGTGAAGGCGCCGACGGCGCCTGACGTGAAGACCAGCACCGAACAGAACACTGCGGTGACGGTAAAGCCGATGGACAAAGTCACGGGTGAGAAGGTCACCCTCATCTCCGTCAGCGACCCGAAAGACGGCGCGGTGAAGGTGAATGATGACGGCACGCTCACGTTCACCCCGAACGACGGCTATGCGGGAACGACCTCGTTCACGTACACGGTCGCGGATGATCTAGGGCAGACCGCGACGGGCACCATCACGGTAGTTGTCATGAAGAAGGCTGTCCCGTTCGTCTCCCCAACCGAACAGCCCAAACCGGTAGTGACTGTGGGCGGGCTCGCGCTCACCGGCGGTGACATCGCCGGGGTAGGTATCGCGGCCGCGATCCTGCTCGCCCTCGGCGGCACTGCCCTCGTGCTGGCACGCCGCCGCCGGCGGGGAGACCGCCCGGCCGGGTAAAGAAGACCGGCCAACGCTTCTCCCCCTTTTCCCCCAAAGACGAAGCGTTGGCCCCAACGAAAACGGCAGAAGGCCCGGAACAGTTCCTGTTCCGGGCCTTCCCCCTTTCTATGGCGCCGCGACCCGTATACTATTCAAGTTACATTGACGCAGTAGTGCTGGGGAGCCTACTTCATTCTCAGAGAGGTCTGCATTTATGCATGCCAGAAGTACTTTTGTGAACCGTTTTCGCTCCCACGCTGATCACCGCGTACTGACGGCGGTGGTTGCCATTGCCGCGGTCTTAGCAATACTCGTCGGGGCGGGGATCTCGGCCGCCCAGGCGGCCATCGGTTCCGTTTCGGGCGTGACCATTTCGGTGGTGTCAGACGGCACGGTTCCCTTCGACGCCGACGATGCCCCCGGCAACGACTCTGGCGCGACCAACGGCATCGTGCGCACGAGCGACTTCATTACGTATCAGTGGGCCTACTCGGTGGCGACCGCCGGTGACATCACCCTGAGGCAGACGCTGCCCACGGGATTGAAGTGGGACGCCTCTTCAACAACGAACTGTTCGCAGGGCGCCAGCGCCATCGCGGGTCAGGTGCTCACCTGCACGATCGTGAACGCGTCAGCGGGAGCGGGGGCCTACAACGTCAAAGCGAAGGTGCTGAACGTTGCGAACGGTGCCTCGGTGGCGGCCTCGGTTACGGCAACGACGGGCGGCGTGACCTCAAACACCGTCAACACCGCTGTGTCGGCGGCTCCGAAGGCGATGCTGGACGCCTACCTGCCCACCAGTGTCGGCCCCGTCTACGTGCTCGGAACAGGCGTCAACGCGGGCATTCCCGGCTTTCGTTTCCCTTTCTCAGCCGACCTCTACATGCCAATTGATGCGTCAAAGGGCGTGCGCGGCCTTGAGTCTCTGCAATCCCCACTGACCTTCACGGTGCAGCCCCCAGCGGCGTACCCCACAGCCACGCTGTGGAGCTGCGGGGTTGGCGGCCTATCACCCACGACTCAGCCCTCGCCCAACGGCGGCGGCACGAACGCGGTGATCGCCTCGGGTTCTTGGACGTGCGCGCAGCCCGGTGGCCCAGGCACTCCCATCACGGTGACCGTGACCGGCGCTAATACGACCCTCGACACCTATCCCTCACGCAGCGTGCTGGGTAACCTGCTCGACGCCACGAAGGCCTACTTCGCGGTTGGCTCGGTGAACTGGTGGATCCCAGAGTCCGCCTTCCCAACCGGAGCAATCACCAGCTTCACGACTCAGGTCACGGGCTACGACCCCAACGGCCTCTCGGGTGCTTCGAACTTTGGCACTGGGTACGCCCCCGCGCAAGAACCGGGCGCTCCCTGCATCACGACCAAGACTCCCAGCAGCAACTGTGCGACCCTCACGCTCGACCGGTTGAATACCAACCTGCAGATCTCCTCCTCGGTTCAGGCGTCAACGTCGACCACTTCGACGCCGATTCCAGGCGGAACCGTAACGACGGCCGGTGACGGCCCCGTGACCCCGGGTCAAAGCTTCGCCTTCAGAACGGGTGTCACTAACCGCGCCACAAACGGCCCCGCAACGGGCGTCACCGTGTGTGCGAAGTGGGATCCTGCCCTCGCGACGATCGATGACACGCAACCTCCCGTGGTGATCTTGGGGGTCACGAGCCTCGCCTACGTGGTCGAATACGGTAATCACGTGTTTGCGAGTGACGCACTTCGCAGAACCGGCACCTGTGATGCCGCGGGCGATCCCGAGTGGTACTCCTCGATCGCGGCGGCCGGTGGCCCCAGCGCTGTGACCCAGGTGCGCGTGCGCATGCTCGACCCCTACCCGGCGGGCAGCGGATCCACGACCATGATCGTGCCGGTCATTCGCACAACCCAGCCGCTGCCCGATGGCTCGCCCGTCCCGTTCTTCTTCGCGATGCAGTCCAGCGCTGGCAACCAGGTCTCGAGCTACGTGCCCGCGACCAACGCGAACTCCAGCTCTGGCGGCCGCGCGCTTGCCGCCTCGGCCGCGGTGCGAAACACGGTTTCGTGGGACGCGAGTTCGGGTGTGCCCGGTGACGTGCGCCAGGTATCGGTGCAGCCCACCGTCACTACACCTGACGGCGCGACGGGTGTAACTGCCCAAGACGTTCGGGTGAGTGTGACCCTGTCGAGCCCGTGTGCCGCATATCAGGTTGGATCGGCGTCGCTCACTCCCATTTCAGTGACGCCGCCCACTCCGGGTTCTTGCACTGGCGGTGGAGCGGGGCAGACCCTTGTGTTCGATCTCGGCCCCTGGCCGGTCAACACTCCGGTGCCTGCGGTCAACTTTAATACGGTGCTGAGTCCGCTGACTGCAACGCCCTCGTCTATTGTGGCCACGTCGACGATCACGTCGGCGTCAGACCTCTCTACGAACGCGAGTGCGGTTCGCACCGCATCGTCCACCTTGCCGGTCAGTGCCCTTGCGAGCTTCGGCGTCACCAAAACCTCCTCGGCTTCAACCGCGACCCCCGGCGTGCCCTACACGTACACGATCGGTTGGGCGAACCGATTGCCAACGACAGCGGGCACCGCGTCGTTTGTTGACGTGCTGCCGTTCAACGGCGACAGCCGCGGCACGACGGGTCTGAGTGGCCTGACGGTGAACTCGGTCACGACCTCGAAGCCCGCGGTCACGGTCTGGTACACCTCCGACCCGTCGGCCGCTGTCGAAACGGCGGTGCACGCGGACCCCTCCGGCATGACCGGGGTCACCTGGTCGACGGTTAAGCCCGCGACGGTGACGGCGATCCAGTTCCGCACCGATGAGCTGGTATCTGGAACAGTCGAGTCCGCAGACATTAACGTCACTCCCGGCACACTCTCGCGATCCGGAACCATCAAAAACGACGTGTGGGGCAAAGCGAGCGGCATCCCAGCGCCCGTGCAGGGGGCCTCGCTCGTCACGATGACCTCGTCAACGGCCGAGCTCTCGGGCAACGTCTACAACGATCTCGATTATTCGTTCTCAAAGACCCCGGGTGACACCCCGGTGCCGAATCCGACGGTGCGCATCACGGGTGGTTACTCCTTCGGCCCTGACGGCGTCGACAACGGTGGCACTGGCGACGACGTGCCCGTCACGGTGCCGATTGATGCCGAGGGGCAAGCGAACGGCGATTACCTGTTCCCGGGTGTGCTCCCGGGCAGGTACACGGTCGAGGCGACCGCTCCCGCTGGTTCGAACGTCGCGGTGTCGCCGCCGATGCCGATCCTGCTCGCGAGCGGGGCCACGGTCACCGGCAAGGACTTCGGCATTCAGGTCGACGTCACTCCGTCGGTTGCGGTCGACGACGTGACCTCCGTGCCCATGGACGCGGGTGCAACGCCCATTGACGTGCTCGCGAACGACGAGATCAACGATTCGTCTGCCGTGGTCACCGCGACCGGCGCAACCTCAAACGGCGGCACGGTCACCATCGCCGCAGACGGCAAGTCGGTCAACTACACGCCAGCCGCGGGATTTGCCGGCACCGACACCTTTACTTACACCATCACCGACAAGGCCCGGCACACCTCGACCGCCACGGTGACGGTGAACGTTGTGGCTGCCCCGGCAGCGCAAAACGACACGGCACAAACGGGTGAGGATCAGGCCGTGACCGTCGACGTGCTTGCGAACGACTTGGGCGTAGACCTGCGAGTGACCGGCACGGGATCGAACTTAGACGGCACCGTCGCGATCAACCCCGACAACACGGTCACCTTCACACCGAACACCGGGTTTACCGGGGCCACCACCTTCACCTACACAGTGACGGATAGCGCCGGGCAGACTGATTCGGCGACCGTTACGATCAATGTGATTGCCAGGCCCATCGCCCGCGACGACAGCGCGACAGTGGCTCAGGGTTCGACGGTCACCGTGAACGTGCTCGCCAACGACGACGCCACGCAGCCGACCGTCACGAGCGCGACGTCGGCCAATGGATCGGCGGTCGTGAACCCCGATAACACGGTGTCTTTCACTCCCTCACCGGGCTTCTCGGGGCCAGCCGTGGTCGACTACACGATCACGGACGCCGTGGGGCAGACGGCATCGGCGAGGATCTTCGTAACCGTTGTTGAGGGGCCGGTTGCCCGCGACGACAGCGCCACGACGGGGCAGGGTGTGCCCGTTCTTGTCGATGTGCTCGCGAACGACGACGGCGACAACCTCACCGTGACCATTGCCAGTGACCCGGCGAACGGAACAGCGATTGTGGAGTCCGACGGCAGGGTGACCAACACGCCGGTCGCCGGCTTCGCTGGCACCGACACCTTTGAGTACACGGTCACTGATCCCGTTGGTCAAACTTCGACCGCAACCGTCACCATCACGGTCGTCGCGGGGCCCGTCGCGGTTGACGACTCCGCGCTCACTCCAGAGGACACGGCCGTAACCGTCGACCTGCTCGCCAACGATGTGGGCGAGGGCCTCACCCTCACCGCGGTCGGCACGAGCGCCGACGGCACCATCGTCAATAACGGCGATGGCACCATCACCTTCACGCCAAACGCTGGTTTCACCGGGGCAACAGAGTTCACCTATACGGTGACCGATTCCTTCAGCAATACCTCGACCGGCAACGTGACGATCCGGGTTGTGCAGCGACCAGCCGCCACCGATGACTTTGTGGCGACTCCGCAGGGCCAGGCGGTTGTGATCGACGCGATTGCCAACGACTCGGGCACCGGGCTGGCGGTCACCGCGCTCGACGTGAACGTGAACGGCACGGCCACGATCGAGGCCGATGGCACGGTGAAGTTCACTCCGAACGCGGGCTTTGTTGGTGACACCGAGGTCGGGTACACCATCACCGATGTTGTCGGCCAGACCGCGACCGGCACAATCCATATTCGTGTGGTGCAGAACCCCGTGGCGAACCCCGATGTCGCAAAGACGCCGCAGACCACCGCGGTCACGGTGCCGGTGCTCGCCAACGATACGGGCGACTCGCTGTCGGTCACGAGCATCGGGGCGATCACGTCTCGTGGTGCCGCGGCGGCCGCGGTGACCGCCGCCTCGGGAACGGCCGTGATTAACGCCGACGGCACGATCACCTTTACACCGGCCAGTGGGTTCTCGGGGGTCGTCACCATTCCCTACACGGTGACCGACGGGATCGGCCAGACCTCAACAACCACACTCACCGTGACGGTTGTGCGTGCCCCGCTCGCCCCAGATGTGAGCGCGACCACCAAAACCGCCACACCCGTGACCGTGCGGCCGATGGACAAGGTGACGGGGGAGAACCCGCGGATCATCTCGGTCGGCACGACCGCCGATGGCACCGCCGTGCTGAACGCGGACGGCACCGTCACATTCACGGCTCGAAAGGGTTTCACGGGCAAGGCGACCTTCACCTACACCGTGATCGATGACTTCAGCCAGGTGACGGTCGGCACCATCACGGTGACCGTGACGGGGGAATCGGGGCCACCGACACCGCCGCCGACCACCCCACCCGTGCCGCCGACAACACCACCCGGTGGCACCCCGGTGGGTGGCCCGACCGGCGGCCTCGTCAACACCGGCGGTGACATCGCGGGGTTCGGGATCGCGGCCGTTGTTCTACTGCTGCTCGGTGGCGCCACGGTCGTGCTTGCACGCCGTCGTCGTCGTGAACGCTAGTCCGGCGCTCATGAGGTACCGCTCCGTCATCCTGCGCGAGCTTGCGAGTCGCAGGATCTCACACGAGATTCTGCGACTCATCCCTCGCGCAGAATGACGGGGGTTATCTGAGCAGCGGCCTCAGCAAGCAGCTCGAGGCAATGCTCCTGCAGCTCCGCGAGCGTAGCGGGACCCTGGGCGATGGAGAACGCTGCGGTGACGCCCGCCTGACGGGTCTCCGCAGCTGAGAGAGCGACGGATCCCGCGATCACAACCACGGGAACCCGACCAGCGGCGGCAGCGACCACACTCGACACGACCTTGCCGTCGAGCGACTGTGCATCGAAGCGTCCCTCGCCGGTCAGCACGAGGTCCGCGCTCGCAAGCGCCTCCCGAAGTCCCACGACCTCGCTCACAAGCTCGGCGCCGGGAACAAGCTCGGCGCCGCAGAGCGCCACGAGCCCGAGGGCCAGCCCTCCAGCAGCGCCGAGGCCGGGCCGATTCATTAGGTCGGCCGAGTGCGCAGCACCCGCCGCCCTAAGTAGTGCGGCCAGCCGCTCAAGTCCGGCGTCAATCTCGGCCACTTCCGCGGTGCCAGCACCCTTCTGCGGCCCAAACACCGCGGCGGCACCCCGCGAGCCGATGAGTGGGTTGTCAACGTCGCAGGCGATCCGCCACTTCACAGCCCGAGCGCGGGCATCAAAATCGGCGAGGTCGATCCTCGCTAGGTCTGTCAACCCGCGAGCACCCGGGGCCACCTCGTCCCCGAACGAATCGAGCAGCCGCGCGCCCAACGCCCGCAGCATGCCCGCACCGCCGTCGCTCGTGGCAGACCCGCCGATGCAGAGTAGAACTTCGTCAACACCGGCATCAAGCGCCGCGAGGATCAGCAAGCCAACCCCGTACGAATCGGCATCGAGGGCCCGCAGCGGCTGATCCGACACCCAGGGCAGGCCGTTGGCGTCTGCCGCCTCAATGATCGCCAGGCGGCCAGCAGATGTGCGATCCACACCACCGCCCGATCCTGAACCCCTAAACCCCACTCGCCCGGTGCGCGGGCGACCCAGGGCATCGCTCGACGGGACCGATGTAACTCGCCCGTCCCAGGCCGAAACGAGCGCATCGAGCGTGCCCTCTCCGCCGTCGGCCAGGGGGATCTCGACGACCTCACAGGCCGCCCCGAGCGCAGATCGCGCACCGTCGGCAAGGGCGCCCGCGGCAGCCGCGGCAGAGCAACTGCCCTTGAAAGAATCGGGTGCCACCACAATCTTGAGTGCTGCTCTGCTCATGCTCGCAAGGCTACCGCGTAGGCGAACCACACGGAGGCTGTCGCGAAAATCTCAGGAATGGCCGAGCTTTACCGGAATGTTACTTGTAGGCGAGGGTTGGCTCATCCGCGAAAAAACGGGAGAAATGACCTTTTGCTCTAGTCAGCGTATGGAGCCAGGTAGATACAATGTAGTTATACAGATGGCACCGCGCAGTACACTCAAGGCGAGGTGTCAATTAAGCACACTACACAGGAATAAATTGGAGGATCGATGAAGATTCGTTACGCCCTTCCCGCCCTTGCCGCCGTCGCAGCGCTCACGCTTGCCGGTTGCACAAACACCACGGACGAGCCCAAGAAGGACTCGACCGACTCCTCGAAGGTCACCGTCGACGAGGCTGCGGTCGCGCTCCTCCCCGCGAAGATCAAGGACTCGGGCGAGCTGACGATCGGCACCGATGCAGAGTACCCGCCGAACGAGTACAAGGACGACAACGGCAACCCCGCAGGCTGGGGCGTCGATCTGGCAGAGGCCGTTGCCGGCAAGCTGGGTCTGAAGCCGAAGTGGGAGATCCTCGGCTTTGACAGCATCATCCCGCGCATCCAAGAGGGCGCACTCAACATGGGATCCTCCTCGTTCACCGACAACGTTGAGCGTCAGAAGTCGGTCGACTTCGTCAACTTCCTGAACGCCGGTACCCAGTGGGCTGCTCCTGCTGGTTCAAAGGTGAACCCCGATGACGCCTGTGGCCTGAAGGTCTCGGTTCAGTCGGGCACCGTGCAGCACCTCGACGAGCTGCCCGCAAAGTCGAAGGCCTGCACCGACGCTGGCAAGAAGGCCATCGAGATCCTGCCGTTTG
The DNA here is from genome assembly GCF_011299575.1 of Leucobacter viscericola. NCBI lineage: Bacteria > Bacillati > Actinomycetota > Actinomycetes > Micrococcales > Microbacteriaceae > Leucobacter > Leucobacter viscericola. Next base: position 1,944,074 of record NZ_CP049863.1, on the reverse strand, counting down.
ACGGCCAGCCCGAGGTTACCAACGCCGTTGTTAACGGTTCGGCAGACGCCTTCTCGGCTGACCTGCCCGTCACCGGCGACGCCGTGAAGCAGCTGGACGGCAAGCTCGTGACCGTTGGAGAGGTCTTCGACGCGGCTCCGTACGGCTTCGCAACCGAAAAGGGTAGCGACACGACCAAGGCTGTGCAGGCTGCACTGCAGTCGCTCATGGATGACGGTACCTACCTCCAGATCCTGACCGACGCGGGCATTGAGTCGGGTGCGCTGACCAAGGCCACCATTAACGCTGGCAAGAACTAACGAAGGGGCCTTGACGAGTCATGTCTGAATCGTCACCTCGGGGCGTGGGGGAGCAATCCTCACGCCCCGAGGCGTATCAAGAACCGGAAGCGATCCAAGCGATCAAGCTTCGCCACCCAGGGCGCGCGATTCTCGCGGTTGTGCTTCTTGCCGCCGCCGCGCTCTTTATCTACGACGCGGCGTTTAACCGCCCGGTCTACAACTGGCCATCGGTAGGAAAGTACCTCTTCGACGTACGAATTATCGACGCTATTGGCTACACGCTGCAGCTCACCGTGTACTCGATGATCATCGCGGTTGTATTGGGCATCGCCCTCGCGATCATGCGGTTGTCGCCGAACCCCGTTGTGCGCTCGGTTGCCTGGGTGTACCTGTGGATCTTCCGCGGTACCCCCGTGTACGTGCAGCTCACGTTCTGGGGCCTGATCGGAGTGGTCTACAAGACCATCGACATCGGCATCCCCTTTACCGAACCGTGGCTGTCGCTCACCACCAAGGATCTGCTCAGCTTCTTCACGCTCGCCGTGATTGGCCTTGCGCTCAACGAAGCCGCCTACATGGCTGAGATTGTGCGTGCTGGTCTGCTGTCGGTCGACAAGGGCCAGGACGAGGCCGCGGTCGCTCTCGGGCTCGGCTGGTGGCACACGATGTCGCGTGTGGTGCTGCCGCAGGCAATGCGGGTGATCATTCCGCCGACCGGCAACGAAGTCATATCGATGCTGAAAACGACGTCTCTGGTGACCGCGGTGCCGTTCACGCTCGAGCTCTACACGAGGTCTCGCGACATCGCGTCACGCACCTACGAGCCCGTACCGATGCTGATCGTGGCGTCGATCTGGTACCTCGTTATTACGTCGATCCTGATGGTTGGTCAGTACTACCTTGAGCGACACTTCGCGAAGGGTGTCGCGCAGCGGCCAGACGTGATGCAGCCGTCGGTTGAGACCGGCGTGATCGGTGTGATGCCCGGTGGCACCGAGCACCACCAAACATTTAACGAAGTTGAGGGCGGCGATACGATCGTGCCGCCGCACGGCCGACCAGGAGGAGGTGGCGCATGAACATCCACGCAACCGATGTCCCTATGGTTTCTGCCGAGGGCGTTTCGAAGTCGTTCGGTAGCAACCTCGTATTGAAGTCGATCTCGCTTGAGGTGCAGCGCGGCGAGGTGCTGTGCCTCGTTGGTCCGTCAGGATCGGGCAAGTCAACGTTCCTGCGGTGCATCAACCACCTCGAGACCGTGAACGCGGGCCGTCTCGCCGTTGACGGTGAGATCGTGGGCTACCGTCAGAAGGACGACAAGCTCTACGAGATGCACCCGCGTGAGGCAGCGAAGCAGCGCCGCGACATCGGCATGGTGTTTCAGCGCTTCAACCTGTTCCCGCACATGACGGCGCTTGAGAACGTGATGCTGGCACCGCGCCTGCTGAAGAAGGGTGAGAAGGCGATCCTCAAATCGCGCGCGATGGATCTGCTCGCTCGTGTGGGTCTCGCCGAGCGCTGGGATTACTACCCCGCGCACCTTTCGGGTGGCCAGCAGCAGCGTGTTGCGATCGCCCGCGCGCTCGCAATGGAGCCGAAGCTGATGCTGTTCGACGAGCCGACATCGGCGCTCGACCCCGAGCTCGTTGGTGAGGTGCTCGACGTTATGAAGGGTCTCGCCGAGAGTGGCATGACCATGATCGTCGTGACCCACGAGATGGGCTTCGCCCGCGAGGTCGCCGACAAGCTCGTGTTCATGGACGGCGGCGTGGTTGTCGAGGCCGGCGATCCCGCCGAGGTGCTGAGCAACCCGCAGCGCGAGCGCACGAGGGCCTTCCTCTCGAAGGTGCTGTAGGGGCCAGGGCGCACCCAAACCCGCTCGCCCAAACCCGCTCACTCAAAACGGTGTAGCCATATTGCTAGTTGGCAAGAGCTCAACTAGCAATATGGCTACACCGTTTTTTGCAGGGGTAGGAGGGCCTACGCGTTAACGCCCAGATCGTTCTTAATCTTGGTGGTCGAGACACCCTCGGTGCGGTCGAGGTAGATGACCTCGCAGTAGTCACGCAGCAACTCGAAGCGGGGATCCCCCTCCCAGTCACCGCCCATCACGACGGCGTCGATTTCGTACTTCTGCACGTCGCGGATCTTCTGATCCCACTCCTGCTCGGGGATCACCAGATCCACGTAACGCACCGCCTCGAGCATGTTCTTGCGCGTTTCGAAGTCGTGGTAGGTCTTTTTGCCTTTGCCCTCGTTGAACTCCTCGGTCGAGGCGGCCACCACGAGGTAGTCACCCAGGGCCCGTGCGCGGCGCAGCAGACGAATGTGCCCCCAGTGCAGAAGGTCGAAGGTGCCGTAGGTCAGGATCCGCTTCATCTCTCCATAGTACGGTCGCTTGGCTGTGCGGCGTAGTTTTGCGGGGTACGTGTGGTGCTTCGGGTACGTACGGGAATCGCCACGCCTCTTAGTGATGTCTGAAAACTACTACTGTCTCGCCGTTTTGGTACTTCGGAATGGACGGGTGGCGAGCGTGACCGATTTGGCTGGCTATGTTTGAATTCACGCCAATGATTAGGGGAGTTATTCATGCGTAAGGTTCATTCAACTCGGGGACGCCTGGCAGCCATTGCGGTTGCCCTGGGACTCACAACAGCCATGGTTACTGGAGCCGCGGGTGCGGCGATGGCTGCCGACATGACGCCGTATCAGGATCAGCGAGCGATTCCAGATCAGCTGACCAGCTGGATGCCCGGTGCGGGCACCGTTTCTGCACAGCCCTTTGTGCCGCAGACGACGGGTCTCGCTTCGTCGATGACAATCTGGTCGTTCCAGCAGAACGGCGCAAACATTGTTGATCCCGAAATTCACACGATGGATGCCTCCAACGATGTGAGCGCTGATCCGATCCCAAACGGAACCGGCACCGCAACCGTCAGCTCCACCCCGGATCCCTCGCTTCCAGCGAGTGGCACAGATGACTTCTACCCTGTGACCATCACCTTCCCGAACGCCCCTGAGCTAACCGCGGGTTCCTCGTACGTTCTCACGTTCACGTCGCAGGCCGGGGATCGCTCGTACGCGCTTGGACTGAGCTGGTTTGGCGGGGATCCCGAGACCTACATGCAATACAAAGACGCCGGACAAACCGATTGGGCTGGTAACAGCGGCGTGATCTGGTTCGAGCTCAACATGACGGCGCTTCCTGACACCGTGGCCACAATAGCGCCATCATTCACGAAGTCCACGACGTGCGATGTTGAGTCGACCGTGACTCTGCCGCAGGTTGCCGGTGTGACGTATGCGCAAACCCGCGTCGGTTCGACCGTGACGGTGACCGCGACGGCCGATACCGGATACGTGCTGGACGCCGCGAGTGAAACCTCGTGGACCTTCGACGTGGCCGCAGATGCCTGCTCGACCGTTCCTCCGACAGTACCTCCAACGGTGTCGCCCACAGTGCCACCAACAAACCCGCCCACAACGACAAACCCGCCCACCACGCCTCCAACGACTTCGACCACTCCCGCAACCGCTGTCACCCCAGCAGCATCCGCCGCATCACTCGCGGTTACCGGTGGGACGTCGCAGTTGCCCGTGATCATTGCCGCGGGCGTTCTGTTGCTTGCCGGTGCGGCAGCTCTCGTAGTGCGCCGTCGCCGCCGCGCAACGGATGCGAGCGACTAGGCAGAGGGCCCGACACCCTTCCTCTTTGCAGCTTGCCCGCGTAGTCTGAAAGGACCCGTTCAAGCGCACAATTGCAAGGGAGGGCATTATGCAGAACACCGAAGATCGCCACGTTCCGGATCACGAGTCTGACCCCGCGCACACGCCAGGCGACGGCTGGGTTGGTGAGGGTGGCGCGTCACACTTGGGGCCGGCCACACACACTGACACCGGTCACCACGACCTCGACGAAGACGACTCGAAGTAGTCGTCCGAGCGAGCGTGCTAGCTCAGCAGCAGCATGACCCCGGCGACGGCTGACACCAAAGCGATCAGCAGCGCGACACCGATCAGGATCGCGTGCACCTTGAGAAAGTAGGTGGCGCGACCCTGATCGTCGTGCGCCCGGGCGTCGGTCTTCACCCGCGTCCAGAATCGTGGCCACACCACCACGTTGTACACGGCATTAACGAGCAGCATGATTCCAGCGAAGACGGTCATGACAACCAGCCTACGCGCTAGCAGTGGTCTCACTCCCTTGGGCGTGACTGCGACGCCCGGGAGGCCGCAACTCCAAAGCACAGCTCACCCGCCGAGGCGACGGTGAGCAGGAGCAGGATCATGGCCCACGGCAGTCCGACCTGCGCGAGCAGGCCAAGCAGCAACGGTCCGGTTGCCGCGATTGCATATCCAACGCCCTGACTCACCGCCGAGAACGACGCGGTCTGCGTCACGCTCGGTGCCGTGAACACAATCAGGGCGATGGCGAGCCCAAAAGCGGCGCTCTGCGCCACCCCAAGCGCAGCCACCATCAGCGGGGCAAGCGCCAAGGGGCCGAGCGCGAGCCCCACCAGACCAAGCGCTGACAGGATCGCGATCCCCGCGATGAGGCCGGTACGCAGTTTCGGGCGCGAGGCAAGTGTTGGTGCCAAGAGTGAGGCGGGCAGCCCGGCCACGCTCATCCACGCGAGCAGCAGGCCCGCGTGTGTGGCGTCCATACCGCGGTTGGTCGCGATGGTCGGTAGCCACGCGGTGAGCGAGAAGTAAATGAGTGCCTGGCACCCGAAGAACCCGGTCACCGCCCACACGCCCGGAGCGCGCAGCACTGAGGCGGCTGGCGAGGCCGACCGCTGACGTGCCGGCCGCGCGAGACCGAGCCGCGGCGCGAATCCAATCACAAACCCGAGCGCCACCAGCAGCGGCACACCCCAGGCTGCGAGGGTGGGCGCAACGGCGTCGCCCAGCGCGTGGAACAGCGGCACGGCGAAGGCCGCCCCCGCGGCAGCGCTCACACCAAAGGAAGTCGTGTAGATGCCGGTCCAGAAGCCGCCGCGGTGCGGCAACGCGTGTCGGATGATCTGGGGCGCGAGGATCCCGAGCAGCGCGATGACCCCGCCTACGATCACGGTGCCAACAAACAGCAGGGGCGCAGAAACTGGCCGCAGCAGCGTCGCAACGGCAAGAAGTGCAAGCAGCACAGTGAGGGCGCGCTCGAGCCCGAGTCGAGAAACAAGCAGGGGAGCGAGGGGCGAAGCAAGGCCAAACAGCAGCACCGGGATCGCACTCAGCACGGCAAGCCCCGAGGCCGAGAGCGAGAAAGCTGTGCCAATATCACCGAGCAGAGGCGAGACCGAGGTGATCGGAAAGCGCACACTCAGGCCGATGGCGACGACGAGAACGCCGCCCGCGATTCCTTGACGTCGGTTAGCTCCACTCATTGAGCAGTCGCGTCTGTTGTTCGAGAACTCCGAGGGCTGCCGCCTGTGCGGAATCAGGATCGCCAGCTGAAATGGCGAGAAAGAGCTGCTCGTGCTGGTCGGCCTTGTCTGGGTCGCTGCCGTTTGAGAGGCAGGAAGCGTCTGTCACTGACTCGCGCAGTGAGGTGTCGAAGCTCGCGTAGATGTCGGAGAGCAGCCTGTTGCCAGACGCGTCCGCGATCCCAAGATGAAACGCAACGTCGGCCGCTGCGAACGCCGCCGTGTCGTTAGCTGCGATCGCGAGGCTGCGCTGTTGCAGGTGAGAAGCAAGCTGCATGAGGTCTTCGTCGGTGCGAGCTTGGGCGGCCTCACTCGCTGCCAGTGCATCGAGTGCACGCCGCACGGTGATCACCTCGCGGCTGTCGGCCGAGTGCAGGGTGCGGCGCAGCGCCACCTGGGTTGCATCGGTGGCGATGAGATACGTGCCGTCGCCCTGGCGGGTCTCAAGCAGGCCGAGCTGCACGAGCGAGCGCACCCCCTCGCGCACAGAGGTGCGGCTGACTCCCAGAATGGAACCCAGCTCGGCTTCGGACGGGAGCCGGTCGCCAATTGACCAGCTTCCCTTGGCTATTTCACGCTTCAACTCGTCGACCACAGTGTCAACGAGAGAGCGCCGTTCAATAGGTTGCACGATTTTTTCCTTGCAGTATTGAGTGGTTGTGTGGTTATCATATGTCTGATGACCCGACCGGCGCTAGCGTCAATTGGGTCGAGGAATCAGTTCGATTGAGAAAGGTTCTCCAATGACGGTGACCCAGAACTCCACGCTTCTCGCGACCCCAGGGCTGGTTGACGCGCACATTCACCCCGACAAGTCGGCCTGGGGTGCACCCTGGATGTCGAGGAAGCTCGCGGCGAACCTTGCCGAGCTGATCGCAAACGATCGCGACTCGCAGTTCGACTTCACCATGAGCGTTGAGGATCGGGTCACCGGCCTGTTCGAGCAGGCGGTCGCAAACGGTACGCTCGCGCTGCGCGCCCACGTCGACGTATCACCCGAGCTCGGCACGACACACGTCGAGGGCGTCCGCGCAGCGGCCGAGCGCCTCGCACCGTTTCTCACCGTGCAGATCGTCGCGTTTCCGCAGTTCGGGCTGCTCACCAACCCCGGCACCCTCGACGTCATGGCTGCCTCGCTCGACGCGGGCGCCGACATCGTTGGTGGCATTGATCCCGTTGGTGTCGAGGGAGACATGCACGGCCACCTCGACGCGGTCTTTGGCCTCGCCGACAGCAAGGGCCGCGACCTCGACATTCACCTGCACGACGGCGGTGAGACTGGCCTCGAGCAGATCCGCGAGATCGCGGCGCGCACCATCGCCACCGGTCGCCAGGGCCGGGTCACCATTGGGCACGCCTTTGCGCTCTGCGACGAGTCACTGCCGAGCCTGGGCCAGACACTCGACCTGGTTGCAGAGGCGGGGGTGTGGATCGCGACCTGCGGCCTGGGCGCAGACCCGGTGCCGAACCTCGCCCAGCTGCAGCAGCACGGTGTGCGCGTCGTCGCCGGCTCCGACGGGGTGCGCGACACCTGGAGCCCCTTCGGCACGGCGAGCATGGTGGATCGCGCGCACCTCATCGCCTACCGCACCGGTGCGCTGACCGATGCCGACCTCGAGCACGTGTTGAGCCTCGCCACCAAGGCGGGCGGCGAACTGCTCGGTGTGCCAGAGATCGCGAACTGGGCCGGGCCGGAGAGCGACACCCGCCTCGAGTTTGCCGCCGAGAACCTCGCACAGCTGGTGGTGGATCGACCCGCACCGCTGCGGGTGATCCGCAATGGCCGCGAGTTCACCCGCGGGTAACCAGCCCCGCCCCACAAACCTGAACAAACCACGCACAAACGGAACGAAGGAGTCCCCGTGTCGAAACGATCACTCACCCTGGTTGGTGCTGCCGCAGTGGTAGCGCTCACCCTGACAGCCTGCGCAGGCAATGGCGGCGGGGGAGGCGGGGAGAAGACGAACGGAGAGGCGACGGCGTTCAGTGTTGACCGCGACAGCCTCGCCTCCACCACAGAACCCGGTACGAAGCCCGTTGCCGACGTGACGTGGAACCTGCCCTACGAGCCACTCTCGCTCGACCCCATGCTCACGTTTAACTACGCCGAGAACACGGTCGATGCGAACCTGTGCGAGGGGCTCACGCGCATCACGCCCGACCTCGGCACCGAAAACGCCCTCGCCGAGTCGGTCGAGAACCCGAACGACACGACCGTCGTGTTCAACCTGCGCACCGACGCCAAGTTCTGGGACGGCAGCCCCGTCACCGCTGACGACGTGGTGTTCTCGCTCGCGCGCCAGGTCGGCCCCGAATCGGCGACGTACTGGAGCGACTACTTCAAGAACGTCGCCTCGGTCGAAAAGACCGGCGACGCGCAGGTCACGGTGAAGATGACCCAGCCCGACGCACTGTTCGAGCAGGGCATGTCGAGTGCCGCTGGCTCGATCGTCTCCAAGGCGTTCGCCGAGAAGGCGGGCGAGCAGTTCGGCACACCCAAGGGCGGCCTGATGTGCTCGGGTCCGTTCAAGCTCGACAGCTGGGAGCCGGGCAAGGCCATCAACATCGTCAAGAACGACGCCTACTGGGACAAGAACCTGATCCCGAAGGTCGACAAGCTCAGCTTCAGCTTTATCGCTGACGAGTCAACCGCGATCAACGCGCTGCGCTCGGGTGACGTTGACGGCCAGTTCTTCTACCTGCCACCGGCGGGCCTCAGCCAGCTGAAAGACAGTGACGCGACGATCACCTTCGGTAAGTCTTACATCTTCTGGTCGCTGCGTGCGATCCAGCCGACGGGCACCTTCTCGAACCCGAAGGTGCGTGAGGCGCTGCTCGAAGCAATCGACCAGCAGGCAATCGCGGATGTCGTGTTCCAGGGCACCTCGATCCCATCGCCGGTGCTGACCGGGCCCGCGTACTTCGGCACGGGTGAGGCCGCAGAGAAGTTCCAGAAGGCCTACGACAGCTACACCGTGAAGCCAGATATCGCGAAGGCGAAGGAGCTGCTCGCCGAGGCCGGCGACATCTCAAAGCCGATCGTGCTCGGTGTGCAGGGATCCTCTGCGGTGCACGAGCAGACCGCCAACCTCATTCAGGCTGCCGGGCAAGCGATCGGTCTCAAGATCGAAACGAAGGTGATCCCGGTTGAGCAGTTCGGCAACCTCTACTTCGACCCGAAGGCGCGCGAGGGCCTCGACGGCTTCTTCACGACTTACTACGGCAACGTGACGGATCCGCTCGACGTCTACACGACCTTCACACCCGACAGCACTAACAACTTCATCAAGTACGACGGGGCCGCGAAGGAGCTGGAGGACGCACGCAAGACGCTCGACCCGTCGAAGCGGGCCGACTACACGATCGCGGCGCAAGAGAAGATTACGCAGGATCTGCCCTGGATGCCGATGGGCGACCTGCCGGTGATCCTCGTGCAGAACAAGAAGATCTCGGGCGCGGTTCCGTCGTCGGCGTACCTCGGGTACCCGTGGGCGGCCACCATCGGGGGCGTGGAGTAACACCGTGTCTACCCCCGCGTTCCTACTGCGACGGCTGGGCAGCCTTGTGCTCGTGCTGTTCGTGACCTCGTTTGTGGTCTTCGGCATGCTGTATCTCGCCCCGGGAAGCCCGCTGAGCTTTGTGCTCGGGCCCCGGGGTGGGACACCCGAGCAGATCGCCAAGGTCACCGAGCAGTATCACCTCGATGACCCGTTCTTCGTGCGCTACTTCGCGTGGATCGGCGACCTGCTGCAGGGCAACCTCGGTGACTCCGTCGTGTATCGTCAGCCGGTGGCCGATCTGATCCAGGGTCGCATCGGCACGACCGTCGCGCTGATCGCACTCGCCACGATCATCATCGCGATCGTGGGTGTTGGTCTCGGCCTCTTCGCGTCACTCAAGGGTGGCTGGGCCGATCACGCGGTCACCACCGTCGCGACCCTCGGGCTCGCCACCCCCGCCTTTGTGATTGGTGTCGCGCTCATCAGCGTGTTCGCGGTGGGGCTCGGCTGGTTCCCGACGAATGGCAGTGGCAGCGGGGGGCTAGACACGCTCTACCACCTGATTCTCCCGGCGATCGCCCTCGCGGTTGCCAGCACGGCGTACCAGGCGCGCATCACGCGGGCCTCGGTGCTCGAAGAGGAGGGTCGCGAGCACGTGCAGACCGCGGTCGCGCGCGGCCTGCGCCCGAGGATCATCATTCGGCGGCACGTGCTTCGCAACGCGCTGATTCCGATCACCACCGTGCTCGGGCTCACGATCGCGACGCTCATCGCGGGGGCCGTGGTCGTCGAGAGTGTGTTCGCCCTCGACGGCCTCGGCTCGCTGCTGGTGCGCGCGATCCTGCAGCGCGACTTTGCGGTCGTGCAGGCGGTCATACTCGTGCTGGTTGTCGCGTTTGTTGTTATCAACGCCATCGTCGACTTCCTCTACACACTCATTGATCCGCGCATCAAGCTGGGGAGCAAACAATGACGACTCCAAGCACAACACAGATTGCGCTCACGCGTCCCGTCGATCACGACCCGGGCTGGTTCACCCTGCTGGGCCGCAAGCTTGGCGTGGTGGGGATCATCGCGGCGGTGGTGCTGGCGGTCATCGTGCTGTTGGCGACGCTGGCACCGTGGATCGCGCCCTACGACCCCGATTACCCCGATCTGTTTGCGGCGCTCTCGGGCCCGAGCGCGGATCACCTGCTCGGCGCCGACGCCCTCGGACGCGACCTCTTTACACGCCTGCTGTACGGCGCACGCATCACGCTGCTTGGCCCGACGCTCGTGATTCTGATCGCGACGGTTGTCGGCACGCTGCTCGCGCTGATTGCGTCGTGGAACCGCGGCGCCGTCGACACGGTCATCTCGTGGATTCTAGACGTGCTGTTCTCGGTGCCCGGTATTGTGTTCGCGCTGATCGCGGTGGCAATCTTCGGGCCCGACCTCATGACCGTGGTGATCGGTCTGTCGATCGGCTACATTCCATACGTCGCGCGTGTGGTTCGCGGGGCGGCCCTGCGCGAGCGCGGCATGCCCTACGTGCAGGCCGCATGGCTACAGGGGCAGTCGGGAGTGGGGATCAGCCTGCGCCAGATTCTGCCAAACGTGCAGCCGATTGTGGTCGCGCAGGCGGTCTCCTCGCTCGGCTTCGCGGTCATCGATCTCGCGGCCGTGTCGTTCCTCGGGCTCGGGGTGCAGCCGCCGACGGCCGACCTCGGCCTCATGGTGAAGAGCGGCTTCGACTCGGTGCTGCGCGGGCAGCCGCTGGAGGCCATCAGTGCGGGCCTTGCAATTGTGCTGATCGTCTGGAGCATCACCGTCATTGGCGACAGGCTCGCCTCAAACACCAGGAGCATCCGATGAACGCACCGCTGCTTGAAATCAAAGATCTGCACGCCAGCCTCATCACCAAGTACCGGCGGCTCGACCTGCTGAACGGCGTCAGTCTGACGCTCGACCGCGGCGAGGCCCTCGGCCTGGTCGGTGAGTCGGGATCGGGCAAATCGCTCACCACACGCGCCGTGACCCGCATGCTCGCGAAGGGATTCCAAACTCAGGGCCAGATCCTGTTCGAGGGTGAGTCTGTGCTCGGCATGAATCGGGAGCGGCTGCGGCGCTATCGGGCCACCGAGGTCGGCATGATCTTTCAAGATCCGCGGGCCCACGTGAACCCCGTGCACACGGTCGGCGACTTTTTGACCGAGGCGCTGGTGCGGGATCGCGGGTTGCCGCGCGCCGAGGTCGAGCGTCGTGCGATCGAGCTGCTCGACGAGGTCGGGGTGCGTCAGCCCGAGCGGCGCCTGCGCCAGTACCCGCACGAGCTGTCGGGTGGGCTGCTGCAGCGCGTCATGATCGCGAGTGTGCTGCTCGCCGAGCCGAAGCTGATCCTCGCAGACGAGCCGACCACCGCCCTCGACGTGACCGCCCAGTCAGACGTGATGGCGATCCTCGATGAGCAGCGGCGCGCCCGCGGGCTGTCACTACTCTTCATCACCCACGACCTCGAGCTCGCAAACGCGTGCTGCGACCGCCTCGCGGTCATGTACGCGGGTGAGATCGTGGAGCAGGGATCGCACGTCTACGACAACCCCACGCACCCCTACACAATTGAGCTGCTGGGGGCGCGGCCGAGCATCGACGAGCGGCTCGATCGCCTGCCGGTGCTCGACTACAACATCGAAATGCACGAGGAACTGAAAGCGAGGGCAGCGCGATGAGTTCGAATCAGCCGCTTATCAGCGTCACCGATCTGCGTAAGGTCTTTCCCGCTCCGCGCGGCACCAAGGCCGAAGACGTGGTCGCGGTCGATGGCGTCTCCTTCGACCTGCACGCCGACGAGTGCCTCGCCATTGTGGGGGAGTCGGGATCGGGCAAGACCACCGTCGCCCGCATGATCGTCGGCCTCGAAACGGTTACTAGCGGCGCAGTGACGGTCGAGGGGAAGGATCGCACGGCCGCGCCCCGGCACCTGCGCGATCGCCGCGAGCGCGCCCGCCAGGTGCAGTACGTGTTTCAAGACCCGTACTCGTCGCTCAACGGGCGGCAGACCATTGGCAACGTGATCCTGAGCAACCTCAGCCTGCACGCGACCGACCGCCCTGGTCGCACCGAACTGCAGCGTCATGCGCAGGAGATTCTCGACGCGGTCGGATTGCCCCGGCGCTTCGCCGACCGCCTGCCGCGCGAGTTGTCGGGCGGGCAGCGGCAGCGCGTCGCGATCGCGCGGGCGCTCGCCGCCGACCCGCAGGTGGTGGTGCTCGACGAGGCCGTCGCCGCGCTCGACGTGTCGATCCAGGCGCAGATTCTCAACCTGCTCTCCGACATCAAAGCCGAGCGCAAGGTCAGTTACCTGTTCATCTCGCACGACCTCGCGGTGGTCAACCAGATTTCGGATCGCATGATCGTGATGGAGAACGGCAAGGTTGTTGACCAGGGTGACACCGCGGCGCTGCTCGCGCACCCGACGCACCCGTACACGAGGGCGCTGCGCGCCGCGGTGCCCGGGCCTGGTTGGCGGCCGGTGCGGCGTGAGAAACTTGCGTCGTGAGTGAAGCGCACTTCCCGTCATCCGGCACCACCGCACTCCGCGCGGGTTCCAACCCGTCATCCGGCACCACCGCACTCCGCGCCGCCTTCGTGCTCGCGTTCGACGAGGCCCGGCCAGGCGGCCCGGGCTTTGTCGAGCTGCGCGACGCGACCGTGCTTGTGCGCGGCGACACGATCGAGGCAGTCGCCGCGGGCCCAGAGGGTGAAACACTCGCCAAGGCCGCCGACGAAGTGATCGACCTCGGCGAGAGACTGCTCATGCCCGGCCTCATCGACCTGGAAGGCCTCACCGACATCGATCACTTGCTGCTCGACTCGTGGTGGAGCCCCGAGCACGAGGCCCGGTTGGAGTGGTCGGAGTCGTACGCCCGCGCGCCCCGCGAGGTGCTGACCCCGGCGGAGCGCAGCACTCTTCGCCGGTACGGGCTCGCGCAGCTGATCCTGCACGGCATCACCAGTGCGATGCCCATCTCGACGGAGGTACACGGCGCGTGGGCCGAGACCCACGACGACGCGCTCGACACCGCCCATACCGCGAGCGAACTCGGCATTCGGGTGTTCCTCGGGCCGTCGTATCGCTCGGGGGTGCACGTGACCCGAGCCGATGGCTCGGCAGCGATCCACTGGGACGAGGCGAAGGGTGAGGCGGCATTTGAGGGGGCCGTGCGCTTTCTCGACACGGTCGCGGCGCTTGGCGACCCGCTCGTCACGGGTGTGCTCGTGCCGTGCCGCGTGGAAACGGTGAGTGACGCGATCCTCACCCGCACCGCCGAGGTGTCGGCAGCGCGTGACGTGCTCGTGCGCGTCCACGCAACGCAGGGACTGGAATCGGAGCGCACGATCCTCGCCGCTGAACGGGACGCAACCCCTCTCGGCCTGCTTGAACGCGTGGGGCTGCTGAACGACCGGCTGATCCTCGCCCACGGTGTGTACCTCGATATTCACCCGGACGTGCACGGCGAAGATCGGGGTGACCTGGCAGCGCTCGCCGCCGCGGGGGTGACGATCGTGCACTGCCCACTGACAAACGCGCGCTACGCGTTCTGGCTTGAGCGCTTGTCGCAGTACCTTGATGCAGGTGTGGGTATTGCGCTTGGCACCGACTCGTTTCCGCCCGACCTGATTCGGGCGATCGACACCGGCGTGCAGCTCTCGAAGGCGCAGCACGGCGACCTCGGCATGGGATTGCTGGCTGAGTACGTGGAGGCCGCGACCCTTGGCGGAGCGCGGGCGCTGCGGCGGCCTGACCTGGGGCGGATCGCGCCGGGGTCTGCTGCCGATCTGGTGGCGTTCTCGCTGAGTGATCTGCGCATGGGTGCCGTTGATGACCCGATCCGCACGCTTGTGCTCGCGGGCACTGGGCGCGACGCTCACTTCAGCATGGTGGCGGGGCGCGTGGTGATGCGGGAGGGGCTTATCCCCGGTCTTGATGTCGCTGCGTTGCGTGCCGAGGGGCAGCGCATCTTCGAGAAACTGCGCGCGGCGTACCCGGAGCGCGACGCGCTTGCGGGGGCTGCGGGCACCGCCAGTTCGAGCGAGGCCGAGCTGTTTCCGCCGGTGTTTCCGCGCGGCAGCTAACTGCGCTTTGCGACCAGGCGTGCTTGCTGCTCGAGCACCCCGAGGGCAGCGGCCTGCGCGGTTTGAGGGTCGCCGGAGGCGATTGCGCGGTACAGGTGCTCGTGCTCTTCTTCGGGGTCAGGATCCTTGCCCTCGGCAAGAACCGACGCGTCAATGATCGACTCGCGCAGGGTGGCGTCAAAGCTCGCGTAGATGTCTGAGAGCAGGCAGTTGCCTGACGCGGCAGCGACTCCGAGGTGGAACGCGACGTCCGCGTCGGCGAAGGCTTCAGCGTCGCGTGCAGCAACGGCTGCTTTGCGCAGGCGAAGCTGCTCCGCGAGTAACGCGAGGTCGCTCTCGGTGTGCCGCGTTGCCGCTCCGCGGGCAGCGATAATGTCGAGCGCGCGGCGCACCTCGATGACATCGCGAACGTCTGCCACCTGTAGCGCACGCCGGAGCGCGACCTGAGTGGGGTCGGTGGCAATGAGGTAGGTGCCGTCCCCCTGCCGCGTTTCAAGCAGACCGAGCTGCACGAGCGAGCGCACCCCCTCGCGCACCGAGGCTCGACTGACACCAAGAATAGAGGTCAGTTCTGCTTCAGACGGAAGGCGGTCGCCGACAGACCAGGTTCCCTCGGCGATCTCGCGTTTGAGTTCATCAACAACCACGTCTACGAGCGAGCGTCGTTCAACCTGTCGCATGCTTACATCCTTAGTCGACATAGACCCTTGCGGGAAGAGGATCTGCAGGCCTCCCCCAAGAGACGCAGAAGCTTATGAACACACCATACATCTGATGAATAACACTGCGCCACTTCTGATGGATCAATGATGGGCTTGTGGGTGAGCTTGCGAATCAGTGGCATAGGCTTGCGCTCATGAACGAGTACCGGCAGACCGTGCGCAAGTGGGTAAAACCCGAAGACCTGAATCAGCACAGCGCGCTGTTTGGTGGACGAGTGCTGCAGTGGCTCGACGAGGAAGCCGCGATTATCGCCGTCGCCCAGCTCGGCACTCGAAGTGTGGTGACGCGCTACATGTCAGAGGTCAACTTTGTGGCCCGTGCCGAGAGTGGTGACCTGCTGCAGCTCGACTACCGAATTGTCGCGTTTGGTCGCACGTCTCTGACCCTGAGCTGCAGTGTTGAAAACACGGTGACTGGGCAAGAGGTGCTCACCCTCGACCGCATCGTCTTTGTTGCCGTCGATGAAAACGGCCAGGCTTACGCCCATGGCCAGACGGAGCCCACCGAGGGTACCGAGCGCCTGCGGGGGTAGGTTGCCGCCAGCTGCCAAGTCATACATCTAGGTATGAACCTTTTATGTGATTGACTTGCGTTCGCGCGAATCAGTTTTGACACTTCGTTCTCGAAACCCATATGTTTGATTACTGACTTAGTAAGTTCGGGGAGAGCTTTCATAGGTTGAATCAACCGTGCCTGAGCGGGACGCACTTCCGTACCCTTTGGCAATGAAGTGAAAGTGGTAGAGACATGAAGTTTTGGAGACGCGTTTTTGCAGTGATGCTCGCTGCGGCGCTCGTTGGCTCGTTCGGTCAGGCGGCAAATGCTGCTCCCCAGGCAGAGCCGCCACCAGAGGCAACAGAACAGGCCCTGGATCCCGAATTGGGTTCGGAGAGTGACGACACCGAGGCGGATGAGGTAGACGACGGTGTTACCTCTGATGGGGATGCTGTCGACGGTGATGAACCGGTAGAAACAGGCGCGGAGGTGGCACCAGCGGCGGATTCGAGCAGCGAGGCCGCTGAGATCGAGTCGGCCCCAGAAACTCTGGAGGTCTCGGGAACGCTGAAGGTCTTTCCAGCGGAACCCACTCAGGAATCACTGAAGCGACGCGCCGTTGCCGAAGCGGAACAGGCGAATCACGAAACCGGCAAAGAGGATCCTCCTGCGGCAACGCCCATTGAAGATCAGCGCTTCGAGCTAGATCCCGAAGACGTGCCCCTCGAGTCTTCACTGAGTGAGCTCTACGAAGACACGGAGCCACTTGAGATGGCCCCCGGCAAGGTTCTGCTTGAAACAGATGACGGCGAGATTCTTCCTCTTGATCCCTCAGCCGTTGACGAAGACACAGCGGGTGGCGCAACGTTTGTGGGCACCGTTGCGGTGACGCCGGACGGTGTCACGTCAATCGACGAAGCGATAGCTGAATCACCGGAACTAGCTTTGAGTGAGTCCGAGATTGTTGAGATCGCGGCCGAGTCGGCCTTAGCCGCCGATGAAACGTTTGTGGTGCTTGAATCGGAAATCACCCCGTTGCCAGTGCCGAAAGCTGCAAGTGCGTCAATGATGCACTCAGCAGACGTGGTCTTCTTCACCAACGCTTCGGCCTCGCAGACGGCGGCTGTTCAGGAACTGATGACACTTACCTCCGACTACTGGAAGAGGGAGTCTGGGGGACTTGTCGCGGGCATCAAGGTCAACGCAATCAAGCAAGAAAAAGTTGGCAGCCTGAATGTGTGCGACGAGCACGCAGCTTGGAAGCGAGCGAGAGAACTCTTCAACGAACGTGGCATTTATTACGGTGCAGCCAAGCATCTTGTAGTGCTCATTGATCAGAAGTGCGCGAAGGAGCAGGCTACCGGGTGGGGAGACACCTACAATCTGCACGCTGGTGGAGAGACCTGGACGAATCTCAGTATTCGCCATGATGGAGACGTTAAGAGCGGAAGACCTCTGAAGGACGCCGTAAGTGTTCTGCAGCACGAAATTGGCCACAACCTTGGGCTTGACCACAGCGGCGCTCGAATCTGTGCGGCTTCGGGAGTTGGAGACACCGCTCTCGCGCACACGAGTTACTCCTCCGACGGATCCAAAGACCTATCTAAGCTGTGCTACGACGATGGCTATGGCGACATGTGGGGCGTGATGGGGTACAGCAGCGCATGGCGTGATGCAAACACTCCCGCCTTGCCAATTGCCCAAAAGCTTGCGCTGGGTGTGCCGAGCTCGGGAATAGTTGTAGATGCGAAGCCGGCGGCCGGGGTGACTCAGCGCTTTACACTCAATGCAACTAGCTCGAACACCGGTATAAGAGGTGTTCGTGTGCAGCAGTCGGCAGGCAGTGAGCCGTTTTTTGTGGAGTATCGAAATGGGCTCGGATCCGACTCTTCTATCAATCGCAATTGGCCGAAAGATAAGGGCGTTCGTGTGCACAAGATCCGCGACGCCTACAGCATCGAGATTCGCACCCCACAAGAAACGGCATTGAGCAAGGGGCAGTCCATGCACCCGTATGGTGGACGCGCGCGTGTGACGGTTGAGTCGACAACCTCGACGCAGGCAGTTGTGCGCGTTGATTTCTACACCTCGTTCACTGATGTGATGTCGAACGACCGCTTTGCGGGAGACATTCAATGGATGTACGACTCAAAAATTTCAGGGGGTTCGATACAGGCCGATAGGTCTGTTGTCTACGGTCCTAAGGTGAACGTGTCGCGTGAGGCAGTGGCGGCGTTTTTCTTCCGCGGGTACGCGCCCGCGACCTATAAGCCCGGGGCGAAGGGTAAATTGCCGTTCACCGATATCTCGACCACCCACAAGTTTTACAAAGAGATCTATTGGATGTGGGAGCGCGGTATTACGACGGGAACGAAACAGCCAGACGGCACGGTGAAGTATCTGCCGAGCGATCCGCTGTCGCGGGAGGCCATGGCCGCGTTTATCTATCGTGTGAAGGGTGCAAAATACACACCCCCCGCGAAGTCCCCGTTCGTCGATGTGCCGACCACGAGCCAGTTCTATACGCACATTACATGGATGTATGCCAAGGGCATATCTACGGGTACCGTGACGACAAGCGGCCGAGTGTATGAGCCGAAGGTGGACACGACGCGTGAAGTGATGGCACCGTTCATGCGGCGAGCAGCGCAGCTGTAGATCGATGGAGAAGATCAGAATGCTAGCTGTTCAAACGCGTAGCGCTCGTCTACGGTGGGTGGCCGTTACCGTTGCGGCCGCACTTGTCATGAGTATCCTGCCTGTCGCCGCAAGCAGTAGCGCGTCGGCGACAACAACCGAGCGGGCAAACTTTAAGACACATTCGATCCGCTGTGATCGGTCGGTCACGAGTTTCGTCGATGTGTCTTTGGGGTCCAGATTTGCAGATGCCATCGGCTGGATGACGTGCCGAGGTATTTCACGCGGGACCCCGGTTGCTGGTGCCCCCGGTGACTATCATTTTCAACCAAAGGCATCGCTGACTCGCGAGGCGATGGCGGCGTTCCTGTTTCGAGTGCAGGACCAGAGAGACTATACGAACAATGTGGTCTATCAACCTCCGGCGGTGTCGCCTTTTGCTGACGTGCAGCCGGGCGACAAGTTCTATCTCGAAATTGCCTGGATGTATGAGAACGGCATCTCCACTGGCACGGCGCAACCCTCGGGCAAGCCCCTGTTTGAGCCGAAGCAGACGCTGACCCGCGAGGCTATGGCGGCGTTCCTCTTCCGGCTGCAAGGACTTCCGGGCGATGAGAATACAGCGGAGGGGTTTGTGGCTCCGCCGTCGACTCGGTTTGCCGACATCACAACGAGCTCGAAGTTCTACCGCCAGATCGCCTGGATGGATGCCGCAGGTGTTTCAACCGGCGTGAAGGTTGGCGGCAACACTGAGTATCAGCCGAAGGGACAAGTGACCCGCGAAGCAATGGCGGCGTTCCTCTACCGGCTGTTTGGGTAAAGCGTTCGGGTGTCTCGGCGTTGGCGACAAACCAACGCCGAGACACTCCCAACGCGCGCCTGCGTGTCGGGCCGGTGGCTACTCCGCGGGAGCGAGGTCGTACGTGACCCAGGCGGTCTGCTTGGCTAAGCGATCGTAAACGCTGCGAGCTGTTGCATTGTCGTCTGCCGTGATCCAGCGCACGAGTGAGGCGCCCTCGTCGCGAGCAACCTCGGCAAGTCCCTGCAGGATCGCGCTGCCCGCGCCTGATCCTCGAGCCTCGGGTGAGGTGAACAGGTCGTCGAGATACAGGGCATAGCCGCCGTCGATCGGTCGAGCGAAGCGGCGGAAGTGCCCGAGGCCAACGAGCGATCCGTTGAGCTCGGCGACGAGCGCGCGGGTTTCGTGCGCGGGATCCATCAGCCATCCCCACACGGTCGTGTACACGTCAGGGTTGTGCGGCTTCTTGTAGAAGTCACGGTAGCCGCGGTACAGCTTCGCCCAGGCCTCGTGGTCGCTGGCCTCAACGGGCCGAACAATGACGTCGCTCATGCCAGCTTCTCCACTTCCACGAACACGATGGCTGCGCTTGAAGTGCGGTTCTCGACCTGATGCTCGGAGCCGCCGGGGCGAGTGTAGCTCTGCCCCTGCACCAGATCCGCGACGATCAGCTCGCCGTCGGCGGTGGTTATGTGCATGGTGTCGGTCACCATCGGCACCACCACGTACTCGTAGTCGTGGCGATGCATGGGAATCACCCCACCCGGATCAATCGTCCACTTGGTAACGCGAAAGTGCTCGTTCTCGAGCTGCACTTCGCTGTGTGATCCGGTGCTCATGTGATTCTCCTTTGGCTCAGTCTTCTTCAGCCTAGTACCGGTGAACCCTCTGCTGGCCTCGATTACCAGGGAAAGATGTTTTAATTGAGCGGGGGAAAATTACGGGGATTGACCTCATCTAGGACGCCCAGGCAACTATCAGCAAAAAAGTCGCCCGGCGTGGGATTTCTGGCCCAGGTCGCAGTCTTACTTACGCATGCAGTATTTGTGTGCGTTCGTTGCTGTGCGCTCAGCGTTCGGGGAGAACGCGCGTACTAGACGCAAAAACGTGACCCCTCAGCGGGTTCTTTAAGCAGAATGAGGATGAACAAGTGGTTGTGAAGCTCGGAAGTATGCTTCGTCGTACCCCAAGTCGAGGATCAAATCGGCGAGAGTCTGGGTCTCGTCGACGCGGGACGAATCGAACCGTGTGGGTCACAGTTGCCACTGCGCTTGTTGGGCTGTTGGCGTTTGGAGGTCTTCCCGTGGCGCCCGCGCAGGCCGCACCAACTGATCTCGGTCTCTCGGTCGTCAACGGCGGGGTAACCACGCTCTCCTCGTACACCGACGTTGTGACATTTGAGTCACGAATTTCGCTTCCCGCTGGCACCTCACTGCAGGCCGGAGCGGTTACAAAGTTGACGCTCGATAAGTCCCTGAAGCGCTCCAACAACGGAACACTTCCTACGGGTGCAACGGCGCAGACGTGGAACGAGCGAGCCAACACCCTCACGGTGACCTGGGGCCCCCTCTCATCGGGCAATGTGTACGCCGCGAACGTGAACGCTACTCCATCAGGGATCGCGGATCAGACCTCAACCTTCCATGCAACAGCCACGCTGAATGGTGTGCTCGCCGGCGGTGGCGCGGTTGACCAGACCACAGTGAGCGAACCGATCAGCCCAAACAGTTCGTTTCCCGCAACCTTCGTGCCGGCAACCCCGAATTCTTGGACACTTGACAGGGACGGCCTCTCGATCACGGTGCAGCCGGGGGCCGCGCTTCTTACAAACGCGACGCTTATTCAGCGGGTGCCCGGAGCGACCTTCCAAGATATGCAGCTGTCCACCTCGTGGGGAGTGCAGAGCGGATCCGATCAGCTGCTGCCGCGCAGCTGGGTCTCTGGTGGCCCGATGATGAACGCGGGTTCATTCAATAACTACGCAACGCTGCAGGACGATGCAGCCGTGCGGGCTTACAGCTACGGTGTTGTTGGTGGATCAACCACCACCGGAAACTTTCGGGCCTACGTCACCGTTCCAAGCGACGCCGCTCCCGGGCGCTACTCCGTGCCCGTACAGTTCTACGACGCCGTAGACGCCACGACACGCAACCTGGTGTACGACACGACAGTTACCGTGATTGTGCCTGAGCCCAACGCGACTGCGGTGACCTACACCGCAACTCGCGGTGCCAGCAAGGTCTACCCGGGTGGGGTGTTCGAGTGGGGGCAAACCGTAGGCTTCAGCGCGCCTCCGGCACCGATTACCGATCTCACCGTCACGCTGCCGATTCCCGCGCGCACTACTCCGGTCGGGGTAGCCGCTCGTTTTGGCACCGACATTCAGAGTTTTACTGCGAAGTCGTATGAGTACACCACCGACTCCACGGTGAATGACGCGAGTAGCTGGCAGCCGCTTCCTCTGGCTGACGACCTGATCACGCTCGGCAATCCCGAGAGCATCACTGGTATTCGTTACGTCATGAACGATCTCAAGGTTGCATCGGCTGCCGGTATGTGGGGTGGGGTTGTAACCCTGCGGGCGGACGAGGATCTGACCCCCGGTCAGGTGCTGCGCTTTGACACCGCGTCGGTTGCCTACAACGATCCCGTGGCGGGTGGCACCACTGTGACTCCAACCGCAAGCTTTGGCAAGAACGTAACGGTGGTAGCCGATACGGGAGCCGTTCCTATTGCAGCTGCTCAAGATGCGCCCGTGGGCAACGGCAACCTGAGCTTCGATCAGACTTACCCCAACGGGGCCTCGTTCAGTACGCGGTTCTTTTTGGGCAGTGATGGGCTGACCCCGCTGCAGCAGCCCTACCAGTTTGTGGTGGTGCCGCGAGGTGTTGACGTTTCGTCTCGTGCGAGCCAAGCGTGCAGCCCCTACCTATGGGCCTATCAGCAGGGCGGTTGCAACCTCGGGATGTCTCCCGTTTCACCGACACCGGTTATCGATAGCGGATTTGCTGTGCTTTCCGACGGGTCAAAGCTGTTCTATTCACGGATGACTCAGGGACAGCTGCTGATTGGTGGCGCGACGCTCATGCAACAACTGCACTCGCAGATGACACTGACACCCAAAACGGCGCTTGCTGGCCCCCAGAAGGTGCTTGTTGGTATGGGATCGATGACGCAGAATGACTTCGCAGTGTCGGCCACGCATTCGACCCGAGACTCCTACCCAAAGACTTCGCTGTCGAACTCTGCGTCGTATGGATCGTATTCGAGTCTTGCCTCTGAGATTCAGGGGAAGCTTGCGGGTCTTGGTATTGAGACGGATACCGCGTTTATGGGGGAGCGTGTATTCAACGTTTCGCCTGCGACTTCGGTGGGGTCGGTGACGACGATTAAGGGTTCGGAAGACGCGACCGGGATCATGCAGGGCGCCGGGACGGCGACTGCCCGGCCGGGTGGTGTTGTGTCGTACAGCGTGGACGTGTCGAACACAGGGTCGTTGGAGTACCAGAATTTCCAGTTTATTGATCAGCTGCCGTCTGTCGGCGACGGATACACCCTGAACGCGGGGGTGGCTCGTGGGTCAGCATTTGATGTGAACCTGTCAGGCAACGTGAAAGTGCTGCTGAACGGGGTGCCGTCAGCGTCTGCGCGGGTGGAATACACGACCAGTGCCGCGCCGGCCCGGTTTGATGCGAACGGCGCTGACATTGCTGGGGATGCCTGGCTGCCGTACACGGGATCCGCGACCGGTGCGAAAGCACTGAGGGTGACTCTCGCAAGTGGCACCGTGTTTGGACCCGCCGACAAGATCACGCTTTCGTTTGACGCGACCGTACCGGCGTCGGCACCCAGGGACGGGTCGACGGCGAAGAACACGATCGCCTACCGCTTTCAGACGGGCCCTTCTTCGTGGGTGGCGGCGGAGACGCCGTCGGTGCCGGTGAAGTCGTCTGCTCCCGCGGGCGATACCGAACTGTCGGGGCAAGCGTTCATTGATCTGAATGGTGACGGGATCCAGCAGGCTGGCGAGCCTGGTCTGAACGGGTCAGGGGTGTCGCTGCAGTTGTACAAGATGGTGTCGGGTAACCCTGTCGTGGTGGGGTCACCTGTGACGCCGAATACGGATGCTGGCGTGTACGGGGCGTTCTCGATGATCGGCCTCGACCCAAACCAGACGTACAAGATCAAACCCGTGTCTTCGAACCCGAACGTCACCGTCGTGCCGTCAGCGCTCGACGCCGATGGGTTCTTGAAGTACGCACAGGTCACTGATGCTGCCGTGAACGGGAGCGAAAACACGTCCCAGTATGTGGGCTCGTCGTCGTTCTTGATCGGTGATCAGGTGGGGGCGAAGAAGTGGATTAAGGATCTACGCCTCCCGCTGACCGCGAAAACGACCGTGTCGGGAAGCCTGCAGCTGACCGATACTTCGAATACGCCGATGACTGCGGGGGTGGGTTCCAACGCGGCAGATTACGTCAAGAACTACACGGTGAAGTTGATGCAGGGCACCACCGAGAAAGCGTCCACCACGACGGACGTGTCGGGTGGGTTTGCGTTCACCAGTGTTGAAGGCCTCACCCCTGGCGATTACAGGCTCGTGTTCGTGTCGCCGAGTGGCCGGAAGCTTGTCGGATCACCGCTGAACAACGGCACCGTGTTTACGGGTGCCGCGACCGCGGGCGCCGACGGAACTTACAAGCTTGCGGGTTTGCAACCCGGTACGGGTGCGTCGGGTGTCAACGTCTACTACACCGATACTGATGCTCCGGTCGCGACCGTGCCGACACTGTCGGGCGGCGTCGTTATTGCTGGGTCGCGCTTTAATCCGCAGGCCGCGACCTTGTCGGGCACTGATGTGGGGACGCGAGTCACGAAGTATGCGTGGCAGGTCCTCGCGGGTGATAACTCGGTGGTGGCTTCGGGGAACGTGGCTGCAGACGCGACTGGTGACGCAAACCTCACCCTGCCGACGACGATGGCAGAGGGCGGCTACACGCTTAGTGTGGTCGCGACCGACGTGGTTGGCAACGTGTCGCCGGCAGCAACGGCTGGGTTCGCGGTTGACAAGACCGCCCCCGTGATCGCGTCAACTGAGTCCTCGGTCACATATGTGAAGACGAGCCCTGCGGCTCCGACTACGACTCAGGGGTGGATTGACCTGTACGGGGTGACCGCAACGGATACTGGTGCTGGGATGCCCGCCACGGGTGGGATTACCGTGGATGCGTCTGCGGTTGATCCGACCACGGCGGGAAGCTATACGGTCACGTTTACGGCGACTGACGCGGCGGGTAACACGACCGCCAGCTTCGATGTGACGTATTTGGTCGCGTATGTGGGCGACCCCACCATCACGTTAGGCACAAACACCGCGTTCTTCGAGATGGGCACCACACCTCCCGCAACCGATGCGGCCTGGAAGGCCCTGTTTGGGGGCGTCACGACCGGGACGAGCGGCGGGGCGACCGTTACCGGAGTGGCCGTCGACACGTCCGCGGTGGATGTCACGACCCGGGCAAGCTATCCCGTCGTGTTCACCGTCACCGACAGCCTCGGCTACACGGCCAGTACGACGGGCACGTTGACGGTCAGGGATACGATCGCGCCCGCGATCACCACCACGACTGACACGCTCACGTACCAGGATGGCGACACCCAAATCGACAATGATCAGGACTGGATCACGGCGTATGGTGCGACCGCGTCAGATACCGGTTCGGGTGTTGCTTCACTCACGGTGGAGGCTGGCAGCGTGGATTACACGACGGCAGGCACCTACGTAGTCACGTTTACCGCGACCGATAATGCGGGCAACACGTCCACGAAGACTGTGAACTACACGATCGCGTTTGCAGGTGCCCCCTCGATCACGCTCGGCAACACGCCAGTGGTCTACGAGATGGGAGGCACGAAGCCGAAGACGGAGCAAGACTGGATCGACCTGTTCGATGCGACAGCTGCGGCCGCGAAGGGTGCCACGATCAAGTCGTTCGCGGTTGATCACAGTGCGGTCGACTTCACGATGCTGAATAGCACGGGGTATGACGTGGTGTTTACCGCGACCGATAGCTACGACAACTCGTTCACGTATACGGGCAAGCTGATCGTGGCAGACACGAAAGCCCCAACAGTTACGGTCGGGAAGGCGAAGGCGAAGCACGCCCAACGCGCCCCCGAGACACCGTTCACCACGGCTGATTGGTTGACCATGTTCGACGTCATCGCGACAGACACACAGGGTGGCAGCGGGATCGATCCCGACGGGTGGACCGTGACCGAGGGCGTCAACTACACGCTCGCGGGTGATTACGAAATCGTATTCACCGCGACCGATATCGCGGGGAATGTGTCGAAGAAGGCGACAGCGACGTTCACGGTGCAGGCGCCGCCGACGAGTGACACGGTCACCATGAACACCGCACAAGATAAAAAGGTGGGGATTGATCCTCTCGGGCGAAGCACCACCACCGGTTCCTTCAAAGCTCTCGCCGAAAGCGATCTCAGTGAGCCATCAGCCGGAGGCACTGCGAAGCTCGACAGGAGTGGAGTTGTTTACACCCCCACCAAGGGATACTTCGGCGAAGATACGCTGACGGTCACCGTGACCGACGATCTGGGGCAGACGGCCAAGGTCATGTACATTTTTACTGTTGTGAAGAAGCCTGACACCGTGGCAAAGAACCTGCCTGAGTATTCCGTGCCTGTTGACGGTCGTGTCGTGATCCCGGTCGCTGACGTGTTGAATGCTGTTGATGTGACGGGCCTCACTATCGACGAGCTCGTCACGCCGAAGGGGTTCCACGGCAGGGTGAAACTCGACAAGGATCAGGCCACGTTCACCACGGACGGCAGCAACTGGCACGGTGACGAGAAGTTCACTGTCACCCTGCGAGACGCCCTCGGCCAGACCGTCGACGTGCCCCTCACGCTCCACGTGGTCCCGCCGACACTCACCATCGACCAGGCACAAGGCTATGCCGGCAAAACCGAGGTGACGCTCACCGCCAACGGTGTGATCCCGGGCAAGGAGTACGCGTTTGAGTTGCACTCGGATCCGATGCTTCTCGGCACTGCCATCGCAGACGCAAACGGCACCGCGATCCTCACCACCACGATCCCGGCCAAGGCAGCAGCGGGCGCGCACCACGTGCGACTGTTCAACGCCGACGCCAAGGAACGCGGCAGCGTCGCCTTCGAGGTGCTCAGCCCTGACGGCCCAACCGCCGCCACCACCACGGGAGGCCCGGAAACTGGTGCCACGGGCTGGCTGTCACTGACCGGCGGAAACGGCTTCGGCATCGCAGCAATCGTGGCATTCGGACTGCTGCTGCTTGGTGCCCTGCTGTTTATTGCACTTCGGTTCCGCGGGCGATCACGCGAAGAAAAAGAGACAATGATTGTGGGTAACTAACCGCGCAAGCGATAGAAACCGTGGTGCCGACGTCTGGGGGTTCGGCATCACGGTTTCGCCGGTTCTGGAGAGCGGATGACAAGCGACAATCAGGGGTATAGTGAGGAGTTTCTGGACGACCAGGAACTCCTGGAGCGACATCGCAGCGGGGACTCCGCCGCGTTTGGTCTGCTCTTCAACAAGCACCGGGATCGGGCGTACCACTATGCCTTCAAATATGTGAACAGCGAGGATCGGGCCGACGATCTGGTGCTCGAAGCGTTCACGCGAATCCTCGAGACCATTCGCCGCGGCAAGGGGCCCACGGTGTCGATGGGGCACTATCTCGCCTCGACGATCCGCAATATCGCGATCACCAATGGTGCGAACGATCGGGCTGAGACGCCAAGCGATCCGCACGAACTGGCTGAGCGTTACGAGCGTGAGCAGTTTGAGGATTCGGGCAGCACCGCCGGCTGGTTGGCGGAGGCCTTCAACACGCTGAGCGCCAGGTCGCAGCGGGTGCTGTGGTTTCGGGCGATTGAGAACTTACCCTCGCAGCAAGTCGCGAAGGAGATCGGGGTCAGCACCTCGTCTGCGAGTCGGATCTACCAGGAGGCAGCGAGCGAACTGCGCGAGCATTTTGTGGATGTTTCGGTGAACGCATCGCCCGATCCTGCCTGCCGAGAATTTGCGCCCCTGCTGCGCGAAATGGCCGAGCAGAAGCGGCGAGTGCGAGGCAAGGACCTGAACCAAAAACTGCAGGATCATCTCAACAGCTGCCCCTACTGCAGCATCGTCGCGACAAGGCTTGGCGCATCGGATCGGGTGCTGCTCTCGCTTATTTTTCTTGCGGGGTTGGGTGCACTTGCCGCAGACGCGCTGCGCAGCACTCCCGCTTCGGCCGCCACCATGTTGCCCGTGGCGCTGAAGGTTGCCCTTGTTGCGGTGCCAATTATCTCGGTGGCCGTGATCGTAGGCGCGCTGTTTATGCCCGCGAGCTCGGGCGATGCGAGTGTGATCCTGGGAGAGAGCGGATCCGAATCCTCGAACACCCTTCTCAGGGTTGGAGATTGCGAGCTTGCCCGAGAACCTCTCGACGAGCGCACTGAGGCCTGGCGTCTTTCAACCGAGGCCAAGGACTGCGATGTTCACATTGATTATTTGGGGGATGAGGATCGGGGACGCTCAACCAACGCCACCTTCATGGACACGGCACAAGATTCTGAGTTGCGTACCCGCGAGGTCAATCGCCCTGGGCAATACGCCGTGACGTTGACCGACGGTTCGAAAACGGTGAAAGCGACGATTACGGTGCGTGCTCGCGACTAGGAGCCACTCGCTTCGGGGTTAGCTCTCAGGGCGATCGCGCCGGAGCTCTGCGGAGCGCCCGATGAGGTCGGGGTAGAGGGCGAGGATCAGGTTCGCCACCGCAAAGGGTGAGGTGATCGAAGACCCGAGGGCCTCCTCGACCTTGCTCAGGCGGTATCGGACGGTGTTGGGGTGCACGAAAAGTGCCTCTGCCGTGAGGGTGATGTTCTGCTCAGCCGCCAGGTAGGTGATGAGTGTCTCACGCAGCTGAGCCGAGCCAACCTTGGCGAGTGTGCGGTCAATGCGATCGCTGAGTTGGCGCGCATCAACGTGCGAGAGCAGCCACGTGGAGAGGTCGATGCGGTCAATGAAGACCGCGCCGATCTCGCTCGGGAGTTCTGCGGAGTTGGCCCACTGCCGCGAGATCCCCAGGGCGGTTTCGGCCTCCCTCACACCGTCTGGAACACCGGACAACGCCGAAAAAGGGGCGGATGACCCAACAAGAAAGTCGCGGGAGACCGCGGCAATCCAGCGCTCACTGAGCTCTGTCGCCGGGACGAGGGCCGCAATTGTTGCTGGTGAGTCCATGTCGACTCGGTGGAGCATCACGAGCAGCGGCAGATCCTCTGAGCGAGCGTGGATAACGAGGTGCGCGATATCGGCATCGACCGCCGAGGCCGCGGAGATCGGGGTGATTTCTAGGGCGCGTACTGGCGCGTACGCCGGGAAGCGAAACTGAGCGAGCTGGCTCCAGAATCGATGTTCACGCGAAGGGAGCACACCGTCGTGCAGGCTCGCGAGCAACTGCTCGTTGTCACGTCGGTCTCGCTGCGAAGCGCCGTACTGAATTCCGTGAACCGCCCCGAGCAGTCGCTCTGACGTGTCGAGCAACAGCTCGCTGAGCTGGTCGAGCGTGTCGAGTCCGCGGCTGGCGAGCGCGATCACGTGGACACCATCACGCAGGGCCACGCGCCGCGTGCGCACGTGCCAGCGGCCGATTTCGGTGCTGAGCTCGCGTCTATTTGTGGCGGCAACCTCGTTCCAGATGAGCTGCGTCGGGGCTTCCCCGGTGCTCGCAACGACGGCTCCCTCGAAGTCGTAGATGATCGCGGTGCCGCGGCAGAGTGTGCTGATGCGCGAGGTAAGCGTGCGCACGGGATCCGCAGATGAAACCGCCGAGATGAGGGTGTTTGTGATGTCGAGTGCGGTCTGCAGGTGATCGATTTCTGCGTGCGTGTCGTGTGTATCGCGGGTGTCGAGCACACCAAACCCCTCACAACATTGTTCAAACGGGACGTTTTCTCTCTCGATTCTGCGTGATTTTTGGACAATTTACAATCAACTCTCGATAAAGCTTCGTATTCTCTAGTGACCTGTGCTCCCGCTCGCACGAGGGTTAGATGCATCCGGAACTCAACGAGGAACTTCAGGAGGAGCCCATGAGCAGTGTTCGTGTCGCGGTAGATGTTGGTGGAACGTTCACCGACGTCTGCATCTTTGACGATGAGACCAAACAGATGCGCGTCACGAAAGTGCCGTCCACTCCGCACGACCCGATGATCGCGGTGATGAACGGGGTCGAGCGTGGCAACATCGACCTGAACGAGGTGTCACTCTTTTCACACGGCACCACCGTCGCGACCAACGCGCTCATCACCCGCAACTTTCCGGTCGCCGCGCTCGTGACCACCCGCGGTTTTCGCGATGTGCTTGAGATTCGTGACGGCACCAAAGACGATCTCTGGGACGCCTACAACGACGTTTCGGAGCCGTACATTCGCCGCCGTGATCGCTTCGAGGTGACCGAGCGCATCGACTACAGCGGCAACACAGTGCAGCCGCTCGACGAAGACGAGGCGCGCTCGTTGGCCGCACTGCTGAAGCGCCGCGGTGTGAAGACCATCGCCGTCTGCTTCTTGAACTCGTACGCAAACCCCGCGCACGAGACGCGAATGCGCGAGATTCTCGAGGAGGTTATTCCAGACGCGACGGTCTCGACCTCGGCCGAGATTTTGCCCGAGATCTTCGAGTACCCGCGCTTCAACACCGCGGTCGCAAACGCGGTGCTCGCGCCGCTCGTGTCGGGGTACGTGAACCGGCTCGCCGGGCGCTTGCGCGAGGGAGGGTACGGCGGTGATCTGCTGCTGCTTCACTCGGGCGGCGGATCCATGACCCCTCGACTCGTGGAGAAGTTTCCGGTGCGGCTCGCTGCCTCCGGCATCGCGGCGGGCGCCATCTCGGCGAAACACATCGCGCAGCAGTGCGGCTACGACAACGCGGTCAGCCTCGATATGGGCGGCACGTCAACCGACATCGCGCTTGTCGCGGGCGGCGAGCTGCGGGTCTCGCAGGAGTGGCAGGTTGAGTACGGCCACCCGATCATCTTTCCCTCGATCGAGGTGCTCACAATTGGAGCGGGCGGCGGATCCCTCGCCCACATCGACATCGCCGGTTCGCTGCGCAACGGCCCGCAGTCAGCGGGCGCGGATCCTGGCCCCGCCTGCTACAACACCGGGGGTGACCAGCCAACCAACACCGACGCTAACGTGGTGCTTGGGCGCCTCGGCACCTCACTCGCGGGAGGCGTGAAACAGCTGAGCAGTGCGCTCGCCGAGTCGGCCATTCGCCGGGTGATTGCCGAGCCGCTCGGTATGGGTCTCGAAGTGGCTGCGCACGCGGTGGTCTCGGTGGCAAACGCGAACATGGCCGACGCGGTGCGACTGGTGTCGATTCGCCGCGGCTACGATCCCCGCGACTTCGCGCTGCTCGCGTTTGGTGGAGCCGGTGCGCTGCACGGTGCCGACGTGGCGCGAGAGCTTGGGATCCCGACCGTCGTTGTGCCGCCGAGCCCGGGGGTGACCTCGGCCATGGGGTGCCTGCTCGTCGACATTCAGCACGACTTTGCGCAGATGCACACGGGGCTGGCCTCAGCGGCCGACGAGGAAGGCATCGAGCAGGCCTTCGTTTCGCTCGAGAGTGAGGCGGCCGCGCGGCTGCGGCACGAGGGGGTCGCCGACGAAAACGCCGTGCTACAGCGCAAGATCTCAATGCGTTACCAGGGCCAGTGGCGGTCGCTGCAGGTTCCGATGGGATCGGGGCCGGGCGCGCTCGAACAGGCGGTGCGCACGTTCCACGAGGAGTACGAGCGAGAGTTCGCGTTCCGCCAAGACGATGCGCCGGTAGAGGTGTACCAGTTGCACCTCGCCGCCGTCGGCAAGATCCCCAAACCGTCCTTCCGGCCAGCGGAGATCGTTCCCCAGACGCCGGGCACCCCCGCAGAGCGGCGACCCGTGTACTTCGGTGAAGACGGCTGGATCGACACTCCCGTCTACGACCGGAGCGAACTAGCCGCCGGCACCGAGTTTGCCGGACCCGCAATTATCAACCAGCTCGATTCCACCACGGTCGTGCCCCCGCACACCCGCGCTGAGATCGACGAGTGGCTCAACATTCGCATGCACCTTGAGGAGATCAACCGATGAGTGACACCGCTACGGCTGCCGCCCCGGCAACCGCCACATCAACCCCGGCACCCGCGCGCCAGACCGCGCTCGACCCCGTGACATTTGAGGTGCTGAAGAACGCCTTTGCCACGAGCGTCGACCTGATGAGCGAGCAGATCCTGCGCACCTGCTACTCCTTTGTCATCTACTCGCGCGACTTCTCGTCAGCGCTCTGCGACGCAAACGGCAACACCGTCATGCAGGGTTCCGGCGACATCGCGGTGCACGTTGGCACGCTCCATTTTCAGGCGAAGGCCGTGATCGAGGAGTTTCCCGACGACATTCACCCCGGTGACGTGTTTGCGATCAACGATCCCTACCGCGGCGGCACGCACTTCAACGATGTCTCGTTTGTGCGGCCGATCTTCTCTGAGGGGCGCATCATCGCCTTCGCCCAGAATAAGGGCCACTGGGCCGATATCGGGGGCAAGGTGCCCGGATCGTTCGACGTCTCTGCAGCGGAGCACTTTGGTGAGGGGCTGCGGATCACCCCGATTCGCGTGTGGTCGCGGGGCAAGTTCTTGCACGACGTGGCACAGTTGCTCGTCGCAAACACGCGGGCTCCCGAGCAGGCGCTCGGCGACTTGCACGCGCAGTCAGAGGCGACCGCGGTGTGCGAGCGCGAGGTGCTGCGACTCGTTGACCGCTACGGCACCAGCACCGTTGAAATGGCGATGCAGGAGACGCAGGACTACGTCGAGCGCACGGTGCGTCGCCGCCTGGCTGACCTGCCCAAAGGTCGGTGGGAGACCGTCGACTACATGGATGTTGACCCCGGCAAGTCGGAGGGCCTTGTGCCCATCAAGATCGTGATGACGCTTGATGGCGAGGGGATCCACTACAACCTCGAGGGCAGCGCCGAGGTTGTCGATACCTTCTTGAACTCGGGGTACGGCACCACGTTCTCCGCGATCTACGCGGGCACCAAAACCTTCTTCCCTGACGTGCCGCTCAACTCGGGGTTTTATGCGGCGGTCACCGCTGACATTGGGCCCGAGGGTACGGTCGTGAACGCTGGCTGGCCGTACGCGGTGACTGGGTTCTGCTCGGGCCCGTACGAGAAGCTGATGAACGGCATCTTCGAGATCTGGTCGCAGATTATGCCCGAGCGCGCGATGGCGTGCGCGTTCAATCTCGAGTACCTGCTCGTTGGTGGTCGTGACGCGCGCAACGAAGAGAACCCGTACTTCATGTGGTACGACTGGATGGCCGGTGGGTGGGGTGGCCGCTCCTCAAAGGACGGCTCGAACGCAACGGCCCCCGTGTTTGGGGTGGGGCTCGCGGTGCAGGCGTGCGAGGGGCAAGAGCGGCTCACGCCCGTGCTCACCACGATGCACCAGATTGGCACTGACTCGGGTGGCCCGGGGCGGTTCCGCGGAGGGTGCGGGGTCGAAAAGGGTGGCACGCTCACCGACGCCGATGCCTCGGTGATGAGCTACTGCTGCGACCGGGCCCGCTCGATCACCTGGGGCATCGAGGGCGGTCTGCCGTCAATCCCGCACGGCGTGTGGCTCAACCGCGATACCGCAGACGAGCGGTTTTTGGGCTCCATCTTCTCCTCGGTGCCGGTGCAACCGGGCGACACGTTCTACCGTCCCTCTGCCGGGGGCGGGGGCTTCGGGGATCCGCTCGACCGCACCCCCGAGGAAGTGCTCGAAGACGTGATCGACGAGTACGTCTCGGTTGAGCGCGCCGCCGAAGACTACGGCGTGGTCGTCTTGGCGGTTGATCCCGAACTCGATCAGTATGAGATTGATCGCGAAGCCACGGCCTCGAAACGAGCCTGGATTCGGGCGAATCGGGCTTCGTGGCTGCAGGCCGATCCTGCTGTCGTCGCCGAGCAGTATCGCGCTGGCGAGATCGGTCTGCTCGATGTGATCCGGCGACACGGGGTCATTCTCGACTGGGGCACGGGTGAACTCTTCGAAGAGACAACCCAGCAGCACCGTGAACAAATGTCTCGCCGCTCAGCGGCGCACTGGGCGGCCTAAGCAACGACGCTAAGCCACTCAGCTCGGGTGGGATGTTGTTTTGAGCATCCCACCCGTCCTTCCCCAATTGTGCAAGTGACAGAAATAACGTCGTTCATTCCGGCGGGCGCACAGTGCAGCTGTGCCCTGGCGGTCACCAAAATGAGATGACGAGGCGAAGTTCGGTGTGGAAGTCGGGCTCGCAGGGGGCGCTCATCGGGGCGCCTTTTTTGACAGCAAAGCAGCTGGATACCAATGGAGGTACGAACAGTGAGTCTCAATTTAACGGGCAGTAACACGGACGTCGAGGCAACCGACGCTCTGGCCCGCGAAGGCAATGACGAAGACCAAATGAGTCGTGGCAAGCTCACGATGGCCTGGTACGGCACCGCGAGTGCGTTTTTCTTTGTGTACATCGGCGCCGCGATGGCGGTCGCCTACGGCACACTCAACGCCATCATCGGCATCGTGTTGACGATCATCGTGTACGGCCTGATCAACACGGTGCTGTCGCGCTACGCCATTAATAACCGCACCACCGTGGCGCAGTTCTCGCGCACGATTCTTGGCAATGCGGGGTCAGCGATCGCCATGATCATCTTCGCGCTCATCGCGATCTACTACGCCGTGTTCGAGGGCTCGATCGTGGCCTACGCGTTCATGACCGCCTTCGGTGGTGAGATGTGGATGTGGAGCCTGATCGTGGTCATCTACTCGACCCCGCTGATTCTCGGTGGCGTGCGTCGCTTCCTCGACAAGATCAATGGCATCCTCATGCCGATCTACTTCTTCGGTCTCGTCGCGGCAGTCATCTGGGCCGGTGTGCAGTACGGGTTCAGTGACGCGTGGCTGACGCAGGCTCCGGATCTGCCACTGCCTCTCGCCATGGGCGGACCCGGCTGGCTGGCAACGTTCGCGGGCTACATGGGCGTGTGGATCATGATGATGTTCACCATGGACTTCGCCTCACTCGGCAAGCGCAAGGACATCAAGTACCACCAGCGCGTCACGTTCGGGCCGCTGTTCTACGTGCTCGCCTACGGTTTCGCTGCGTTCGTCGGCATCTTCCTGACCTTCACCATCCCCGGAATCGACGCCTCCGAGACCGGACTTGCGGGCGGCCTCGTAAGCCTGATGGGTGTCTTCGGCCTGATCGTCGTGATCGCCACCCAGACCCGCATCAACACCGCGAACTACTACCTGGGCGCCGCGAACCTGCGGGCCTTTGGTGAGAAGGTGTTCCGCATCAATATGCCGAACGTCGCCTGGGTGATCCTGTCTTCGGTGATCATCTACCTCTTCATGCTGTTGCCCGTGGTGCAGTACCTGCTGATCGCCCTCGCCTGGCAGGGTGTGCTGGTCACCGCCTGGGTTGCGATCGCGCTGACCCACATTCTGCTCGACAAGTGGCGCAACGAGGAGCACGCCGCGATTGGCGATCAGCACTACAAGACCTTCAACGGCAACGGCCTGACCGCCTGGATCGTGGGTACCGCCATCGGCATCGTCATGCTGCAGCTCGGCACGATCAATCCCGACCTCGCCGGTGTGGGGGCGACCTGGGGTCCGATTCTCACCGCGGTGTCTGCTGCGCTGGTCTACGGCATCCTCTGGAAGACGAACCCGGTGAGCCGCACCGGACTCATCAAGGTGGTGGGGGTCTAGCGAGGCTGCGGGTCGGGCGCTCCCGCCGCGCCCGCGCCCGCGCCCGGGCCCCCGACTCCCGCCCCTGGCTCCCGCCCCAATCGCCCAATCGAGTGTTGCCATATTGCTAGTTGAGCGTGCTCCAACCCGCAATATGGCAACACTCGATTGGGCGATTGGGGCGGCAAACGCGCGGCCCGTGCCCGCTACACCAGCTCGTCGGTGCTCACGACCTTTGCGAAGCGGCCGCCGTGCAGGCTGGTTGCTGTTGCGCGGGTGAGGTCATCGGCGCTGAGCACGGTGCCATCGGGGCCCGTAAGGTCGAAGGTGTGACACGCGTCAAGCGCCACGATTGTGTCGTAACCGAGGTTGCCCGCCATGCGCGCGGTCGTCTCGACGCACATGTTGGTCTGGATACCGCAGAGCACGAGCTGCGAAATGCCGGCTTCGGCGAGCCAGGCGGCCAGGTCAGGGGTCCCGTAGAACGAGGAATTCACTGACTTGGTGATCGCCAGTGCGGGCTCGACGCTGGTCAGAAACGGCTTGAGACTGTTTCCCTTCCGTTCGGCATTGAGCGGGGAATCGGGGTGTGCAGAGTTGTGGCGAACCATCACGATCGGGCGACCCGCGGCTTGCCACACGGTAACCAATCGGGCGATGTTTTGCTCAGCCTCGGGGTTGTTGCGTGCGCCCCAGAAAGCGGAGTCGTCGAACCCCTGCTGTACGTCGATAACGATCAGTGCTGCGTTTGATGAAATGGCCATGGCATAAGTTTGCTCGCGAAGCGCAGGTGCGCGTGAGTGGCAGATACGCAACATTGCGATGGAAACCCGCCATACACTGTTACCGTGCTCAATGTTGCCCTGCTGCTGTTACCCAATGCGCGAGTCTTTGACGTTGCCGTGATGACCGAGACCTGGCAGACAGAGCGACTATCGTCACCGCCGCTCGCGATCCGAGTCCGCCACTGCGCGGCCAAGCCGGGTGCCGTCAAACTCGGAGACAACGCAACCATGGTCGCAGGCGAAGACCTGGAGTGGTTACAGAATGCAGACGTAGTTCTCGTTCCCGGGCTCAGCAGCCTTGAGGAGTTACCGAGCCGAAATTATCTCAAGGCGCTAGCGCACGCCCATAGAGCAGGGGCAACCATCGCCTCACTCTGCTCGGGTGCCTTTGTGCTTGCAGCGGCGGGGCTGCTCGACGGAAAGCGCGCCACAACACACTGGGCACTCGCGCCCCAACTTGCCGCCCGCTTTCCGAACGTGACCGTCGCGAGTGACGAGTTATTCATAGGGCAGGATCGAGTCTGGACCTCAGCCGGTGTCGCCGCGGGCATCGACCTGAGTATCCATCTGATTCGCGAGCTGCTCGGGCCGACGGCAGCCACAAACATCGCCCGCTCAATGGTTTCAGCGCCAAACCGCGCGGGCGGTCAGGCTCAGTTCTTGCGGGCTCCTGTGCGAGCGGCAGCCGGGATCGGCACCGCGCTCGGAATCGCCCAGGCTGCGGTCGAAGAGCACCCCGATTACAACTGGAGCGTCGCCGATCTCGCCGCCCGTGCTCACCTGGCAGAGCGTACGTTCGTGCGGCACTTCGCAGACGAAACGGGCACGACCCCGCACCGTTGGCTCACCGAGTCGCGCATTGATCGTGCATCCGCGCTCTTGGAGCAGGGGGCGTCGGTCTCCGAAGCAGCGACCGCAGTCGGGTACGGGTCCGTCGTGACGTTCCGGCAGCGCTTTCGAGAGCTGCGCAAGGTCTCGCCGTCGCAATACCGGGCGGCGTTCGGGGAGTGATGCCCTCTGCTCCAGGGGCATTGAGATGAGAGCCTAGTAAGGCTCCAACTCCACCAACCGCAGTGCCATCAGGCAGGTCGCCCGGCCGTCGAGGGTGTCGAGCGAAATGCCGAGCAACTCTTGAATGCGGCGCAGCCGGTAGCTCAGCGAGTTGCGGTGAATGAACAGTTCGTCGCAGGTGCGTGAGGGCTGGGCGTCGTTGCGCAACCAGGTGCGCAGGGTCGGCAGCAGCTCGGTGGTGCGCTGCTCATCGTGTTCGACCAGAGGAGCGAGAAAGCGCTCGGCCGACTCGCGCGCACCGCGACCGGCGGCCGCCGCGACGACCGCGCTCAAGCCGAGCACCGGCGCCAGCACGGGCCGCGTGACGTGGTGGATCAGGTCGAGCGCGTGCACGAGCGCGATGCGCAACTCGTCGATCGTGTGAGTCGGACCGCGCAGCACCAGCGGCAGCTCGGGGCGGATCGCGAGGATCCTGTCGACCGTCTCATCGAACTCCTCGCGCGGAAACTGCGCCAGCGCGATGAGCTGATCGTCGAGCTCGGCCACGCGCACGTCGTGAAACGTGTCGTGCAGGGCGACCCGCAGCTTCCACGCCGCCGCCGCGTGGTCGCCGCTCATGTCGGCAACGAGCAGTGTGGTCTCTGCCCGCCGGCTCAGCCCGAGCTCGTGGAAGGCGTTGGCGACGTCGCTGCGGGTCGACTCAGACCAGGCGACGCAGCGGTTGACGAAGCGCAGCATGTCTTGGTGGCTGCTCGCGTCGACCGCGACGGAGCGGTTGAGTTGCAGGGCGAGGATCGACGTCACCGGAGCAAGAAGCGCCTCGTACTCGCTCGACAGGCCGTACAGGCGAACGGCGAGCTGACACGGATTGCTGAGCCCCATGGGCAGCGGCACGGTAAGTACGTCGGGCTGGGTGGAGTACGCGGATCCTGTGCGCCACGTCACCGACTCCGGGTACTGTGCGATCAGCGATCCGAATGCGTCGTACACCGCAATCGGCGACTGGATCGCGGCATAGATGGCGGCGAGCAGCGTCGAGACCTCGGCGCCCTGGCTGGCGAGTCGGGCGCACTCGTCGGCGAGCGACCAGCCGAGATCAAGCCGCGCGATCTGCTCCGCCCGCAGCATGTTCTCGACGTGCTGGTCGATCTTCAACAGCGGCACCGTCGTTGGCACCTCGAGCAGCGGCAGGTCGTGGGTGGTGCACGCCGCGACGAGGCCCTTCGGCAGCGTCGCGTGTGCGGTACCGATGGCGAAGGCGAGCGCTGAAACGGGCACGCGTGTGAGTCGTTCGACGTAACCGTCCCAGATGCTCTGCTCGGTGAAGTTCATGCCGATGCCCGAGGTCAGCAGCAGCACGTTGGCGTCGAGAAAGGGGGTGGGATCGAGGTGCTCCGTGGGGGCGCAGCGCACGATTTCCTGGCTGAGTCGCTTGGTGCCCGACGGGGTTTCCAGGCGCAGCTGCAGCGAGTGTTCCGTCAGTAAATCAGCCACTCGCATCGTTGCTCCTCTGGCATCTGCACAAACTCAAATTCAAAATTCTTGCATCTGCATAATAACCTTGCTCAGCTACTCCGCGTAACTTTGACCCTATGACTGCACAGCGTCGTGATGATATTTCAGTGAACTCAGATATGGGCGAGGCCCTCGGCCTCCACACCTTCGGCAACGATCCCGCACTTATGCCGGTGATCGACGTTGCTAACGTGGCCTGCGGCTTCCACTCCGGTGATCCCGAAGCCATGGACACCACCGTTGCCCTCGCGAAGCAGCACGGTGTGAGCGTTGGTGCGCACCCCGGGCTGCCCGATCTCGTCGGCTTCGGGCGCCGCGAGATGAAGCTCACCCCGAGTGAGGTCGAGAGCCTCATCCGCTACCAGGTGGGAGCCCTCAGCGGCTTTCTCACAAAGCACGACGTGCCGCTCAGCCATATCAAACCCCACGGTTCGCTCTACGGCATGCTCGCCCGCGACGAAGAACTGATGCTCGGCGCCGTCAAGGTCGCGCGCGACTATGGTGTGCCCGTGTTTGGCCTTGCCGGAACCGCCCACCAGCGCGTCGCCGAGCGCGAGGGCGTCGAGTTTGTTGGCGAGCTGTACGTCGACCTCAACTACAACTCCGAGGGTGGCCTGATCATTCTGCGCCAGCCCCACGAGACCGACCCTGCAGCCGCCGCCGAGCGCACGCGCCGCGCACTCGAGACCGGCACGATCCTCTCCGTCGACGGCACCGAGCTCGCCATCGACTTCGGCAGCATCTGCGTGCACTCCGACACCGCCAACTCGGTTGAGGTCGCGACCGCGGTACGCGCGGTTGTCGACGGCCGATAAGCCCCAACACTTACCAAACACAAGA
Source organism: Leucobacter viscericola (assembly GCF_011299575.1). Taxonomy (NCBI): domain Bacteria; kingdom Bacillati; phylum Actinomycetota; class Actinomycetes; order Micrococcales; family Microbacteriaceae; genus Leucobacter; species Leucobacter viscericola. Next base: position 1,905,129 of record NZ_CP049863.1, on the reverse strand, counting down.
ACACCCACAGAAAGAATTACCAATGAGCACTCAGATCATCGCCCCCGTTCCGGGAATCTTCTACCGCCGCCCCGCCCCCGACAAGGCTCCCTTTGTTGAGGCGGGCGACGCGGTCGAGGCGGGCCAGACCATCGGGGTTATCGAGATCATGAAGCAGTTCACCGAGGTGCGCAGTGAGGCCGCCGGTGTGCTCGAGTCCTTCGCCGTTGAAGACTTCGGGATGGTCGGCCCCGGCGACGTTATCGCCACGATCAACTAGCTCTCGCCGCCTGAACCGCGCTGACTGAACCGAAGGACACCACCTTGAAGAAACTGCTGATCGCCAACCGCGGTGAGATTGCTGTGCGCATCATTCGCACCGCCCGCGAGATGGGCATCGCCACCGTCGCCGTTGTGAGCGAGGCCGACCGCGACTCCAACGCCGCGAAGTACGCCGACGAGTCCGTGGTCATTGGGCCAGCCCCCGCGGGGCTGAGCTACCTGAACCACGAGGCGATCCTCGATGCCGCCGCAACAACCGGCGCCGACGCGATCCACCCCGGCTACGGCTTCCTCTCTGAAAACGCCGAGTTCGCGCGCAAGGTGCAGGCCGCCGGTCTCACCTGGGTGGGTCCGAGCCCCGATGCCATCGACCTGATGGGCGACAAGTCGCGGGCCAGGCAGGCCGCGATCGACGCGGGTGTGCCGGTGCTCAAGGGCACCGAGGGTGCACTCGACAGTGCGGGCGACATCGAGGCAATCGCGGTAGAGATCGGTTACCCGCTCGTGGTCAAGGCCTCGGCTGGCGGCGGCGGTCGCGGCATTCGCCGCATCAACTCGGTCGAGGATCTGCGCAGCACCGTCGAGGTCGCGCAGGCCGAGGCGCTGGCAGCGTTCAACTCGAGCGATGTGTATTTCGAGCGCTTCGTGACGCAGGCCCGCCACGTTGAAGTGCAGGTGTTTGGCGACGGCGAGACCTGGGTGCACCTGGGCGACCGCGACTGCTCACTGCAGCGTCGCCAGCAGAAGGTCATCGAAGAGGCCCCGGCTCCCGGGCTGCCCGACGCCCTTCGCGAGCAGATGCGGCAGACCTCGGTTGAGCTGGCGCGGCACTCGAAGTACGTCGGCGCAGGCACCGTCGAGTTTCTCTACGACCCCGTGCGCCAGGAGATCGCGTTCATCGAGATGAATACGCGCCTGCAGGTGGAGCACCCGATCAGCGAGGCCATCACTGGCATCGACCTGGTGCGCGAGCAGCTGCGCGTTGCGGCGGGGGAGAAGCTCGGCTACACGCAGGCCGACGTGCGCTTCGAGGGGCACGCATTTGAGTTCCGCATTAACGCGGAAGACCCCGACAACAACTTCATGCCGAGCCCCGGCCGCATCGAAACGCTCGAACTCGCGGGTGGCCCCGGTGTGCGCACCGACTTCGGCTTCAGCGCGGGCCAGACGGTCATGCCGTTCTACGACTCGCTGCTGGGCAAACTGATCGTGTGGGACACGGATCGGGATCGCGCCCTCGCCCGGGCAGCACGCGCCCTCGAAGAGACGGAGATCGATGGGATCAAGACCACGGTTCCGCTGATGCGTCGCCTCATCGCGCTCGAAGACTTCGCCGCGGCGAAGCACCACACGACCTACCTTGAGACCGTTCCCGGACTGTTTGGAGCACTCGTATGACCCTCTCAGAACACGCCCGCTACAGCTGGGGCGGTGACGAGTTTCTGCTCGTCGAGATCGCACCCGACATGTCGCTCGAGGCAAACTTCGTGGCCAACGCGATGGCCGCGGGGCTTGAGGATCGGGCACTTGACGGTGTCGTCGACATCTGCCCCGCCAACGCTTCGCTGCTGGTGCGCTTTGATCCTGACGTCTTGAGCCACGGCGAGCTCGAGCGCATCGTGCGCGAGCTTGAGGCCGAGGTGAAGAAGGCCGCGGTGCAGGAGCTGCAGACCCGCATCATTGAGGTGCCGGTCTGGTACGACGATCCCTTCACGAGCGAGACTGAGCAGCGGTTCCGCGAGGGCTACCACCAGCGCCCCGAGGGCACCGACCTCGACTACAGCGCCGAGGTGAACGGCCTCGCCAATGCGGAGGAGTTCATTCGCCGTCACCACGAGACGCCCTGGCTTGTCTCGATGGTCGGCTTCGTTGCGGGTCTGCCCTTCCTGTTCCAGCTCACCCCGCGCGAGCGCCAGCTCGAGGTGCCGAAGTACCTGAGCCCGCGCACCGATACGCCACCGCTGACGGTCGGTATCGGTGGCTGCTTCACCGCGCACTACTCGGTGCGTGGTGCCGGTGGCTACCAGATGCTCGGTATCGCGCCGGCACCGATCTTTGACCCTGAGCAAAAGCTCGCCGACTTCGCCGACTTCATGGTGCTGTTTCGCACGGGCGACATCGTCAAGTACCGCCCGGTCGATGAGGCCGAGTACAAGGCGATCCAGGCCGAGGTCGAGGCGGGCACCTACCGCTACAAGCAGGCCCCCGTGCGCTTCAGCCTCGCCGAGGCGCTCGCCGATCCCGATGCCTACAACCGCTCACTCTTGGAGGCGCTAGATGCCTGAAACAAAAGCTTCGCTTGAGATTCTCACCCCCGGCCTCGCCACGACCGTGCAGGATCGCGGACGCTTCGGCTACTACCGCTTCGGCATTCCGCAGGGCGGCGCGATGGATCAGTACGCCGCCGCTCTCGGCAACCGGCTCGTGGGCAACACCGAGGCCGAAGCCGTGCTTGAGTGCACCTATCTCGGACCAAAGTTGAAGACCGATGCAGCTGTGGTTATCGCGGTCACGGGAGCCCCGGTTGACGTGCTCGTCAACGGGGCTCCGGTCGCGCAGAACTCCAGGATCGCGCTCGCCGCTGGCGACGAACTCTCTTTTGGCGTGATCAAGGGTGGCACCAAGTTCTTCATCGCCGTCGCCGGTGGTATCGACGTGCCAGAGGTTCTCGGATCCCGCTCGACCTACCCCATCGGCAAGATGGGTGGCTTTGAGGGCCGCGCGCTGCAGATCGGTGACGTGCTGCCGGTGGGGCGTCCGCTCGCCGGGGCGCTGCCCGTTCTCGAGACGATCCCAGAAGACCTGCTGCCCAGCTACGACCGCGAGGTTGCGGTGCGCATCATGGTCGGCCTGTACGATCACAAGCTCACCTCCGAGGGTCTCACCAACCTCACCGAGGCCGAGTGGACTCTGACGCCGGTCGCCGACCGCATGGGTCTGCGCTTCGATGGCCCGGGTGCTCCCTGGAAAGAAGAGGAGCAGCCGTTTGGTGCGGGGCAGGATCCCTCGAACATCACCGACGCGGGCTACCCCGTTGGCTCGATCCAGATTCCCGGCGGCACGCAGCCCATCGTGCTGCACTGCGACGCGGTCTCGGGTGGAGGCTACGCGCAGGCGGCCACCGTGATCAGCGCGGACATGGACCTCTTCGCCCGCATGGCACCCGGCACGAAGGTGCGTTTTGTGCCCGTGACCATGGAGGAAGCGCTTCAGGCACGCGCGGAGCGTCGTGCGCGATTCGAGCGGGTCTGGTCGTAGTGCTGACGGCTATGGCATAACACGGCAGGCCCGGTTGACTTCACTTGTCGGCCGGGCCTGTTGCTGTTGAGCGAGGTGCTACGAGAGGGGTTGTTGCGCCGGCGGAGTGCCACCAACGTTGGGCAGCTGCCGCAGCTCGGCGACTGAGACGTGTGGCATAAGACTGCTCAGAAACGCCTCAAGCTGTGTCGCGGGCGCGTTGAAGCGGGTGATGGGAACCACGGTGACGAACGTCGTAAACCTCACGAGTGCCAGGTGTCCAACCGTTGTGTAGCCGACAGCTTGTGCCCAAGGGGCTTGAAGGAGCGTAGAGGACTCACCCGGACGTGCTGGGTGTGTCTCGACGTACTCGGTTGCGCTGATTGAGTATGCAACCGTGTCAGCCTCCCATGACCGTTGTTCTCGACTCAGCAGCCACACTCTTGAAACCATCGTTATGGATTGGCACAGGATCAGAAACAGCGCGAGCACGGCAAGTCCGATCACCGCATCCCAGAGGAGCCCGATGATCAAGACCGCCCACAGCGTAGCGGCGAGGATCACGTTGAAGCGTGCCGAGGGGATCGTTCGGGTTCGGAAGTACTTTCCTATCAGCGCGCGCGACGCCCAAAACTCGGGCTTTGCGAAGCTCTGGAACGCTTCAGAATCCTGTATGGAATGACTCACGTCTCCATTTTGAACCCAGCCGCTGAGATGCGCGCTCAGCTGAGGGGGAAACCCGGCGGAGGCTGCATCGGTCAGAGCGAGTCAGTGCGGCCTTCGGTCATGAACGCTCAATGGTTGTGTTCAGCGCCCGGGCTGTTTCTCTCGCAACCGCAAGAAATTTGGTGCAGGCCGCAGTTGGCTCGTGCTGGAATGCGACCTCGATCACAAATCGCTCGAAGTGTCGTTCGGGGAAATTCTGCTCAAATTGACGGGACTCGATGTAACCGAGGTAGGCATTGATCTTGTTCTGCAGGAGCTCTAGGTGCTCGTATTCAAAATCTTCAAAGCCGTCCCAGGGCAAGTGATCGGTGATCAACAGTCGCAGTTCGCCTTGCGAGCCGATCCCAGCACCATCAATCACATCTGGTTCAGCCACGCTCATGCGGGCAAGTTTAGTCTTCGGTGTTGCGAGTCCAGATGTGGAGGTCTTCATCGAGTGCAACGAGAGTGTTTCCGGACCAAGAGAAACCGAACTGGCGAATGAATCCGCGAAGTACAATGGTGCAGCCCTGTGAATGCTGGGGGACCAGATATCGCTGCCAGGGAGGGTTAAACACGAGATGCCCCGCGGGCCAGCTGGGCCAGGCCATTTCGACTGATTCACCCCGAGGGGTGCCCGTCGGCAACCCGCCGCCGGCGAGGCCAGCGACCTGCACCCGGTGCCCCTCGAGCACATCGAAACCGCGGCAGGTGAGTGACGATTCGTCGATGTCCCCCTCCTCAACTGGGCGGCGAGCGAGAATCGACCCGTCACGCGTATCAATGAGCGACTTCTCGTCGCTGGATACAAGAAGCAGGATGTCGCTTGTGTGGGTGAATCCCAGATACTCCGCGTTGCCAACCGTGAGCGCTCGGTAGCTCCATCCCGGCACGGACTCAGCGACCGGCAGAGCATCCACCTGCTCAGCAAGGCGTTGTCTGTGCTGCAAGAACTGCGGAGAAGAGAAGTAGTCCACGCGATCAGCATATGACAGTGAAAAGTTTTTCGATTGTGAGAGAGAGATTTCGCCTCCGCTCACATCTCTATAAGTGCGGCGCTCAGCTCTGCGAAAAGTAACCCCGTGCAGAGGAGATCCCCCCACTGGGCGCCGCACCCAGCACTTTCCCTAGGTTCTCGGGGGAAATCCCACAGTTCACAACTCACACTAAATAGAGATGGAGGTCACATTGTCTGATCTTTCATTACAAAAAATCAACAGAAGGAACCGCTTCATTTTGAAACACGGCCAACGCCAGAACGTTCGACCGCGCTCCAGAAATCACTTTCTTTCAGCACTGAAACGTGCTTCCGCCGCATTCGTTGCGACCGCCGTCGTTGCCGGTGCCGCTGTCACTGTGACGACGCTCCCGGCCCAGGCAGACGTCGAGACGTTTGCGAGCCCCCGGTTTGTCTCACAAGCCAGCTCAAACGAGCAAATCTCGCTGCTCGACGATTCCGGCAACATCTATCGCTGGGGTTTCAACGATGAGGGCGGCCTGGGAACTGGCGATACCTCACGTCTCTACACCCCGACTCTGCTCACAAACCTTCCTCCCCTCGCTAGCGGCGACAAGGTAGCAAGTGTTGCGAGCGGCACCATGGGCAGCCTCGCTGTCACCGAGACTGGCCGCGTCTTCACCTGGGGCCGCGCGACTCCAAACGGAGGATCCCTGGTGCCTGTTGAGGTAACCAGCTTTCCTGGCCTTCCCGCGGGCGACAAAATCGTTCAGCTTACGTCGGGCAACATGCACTCCGCTGCAATCAGTGAGACTGGCCAGCTCTTTACCTGGGGCTCCGGATCAAACGGAGTACTTGGTACCAATAACCAAACCACGCAGAACAGCCCGGTCAACGTGACCTCTCACGTGCCGCTCGCCGCCGGTGAGAAAATTGTGCACGTCGAAGCCACGCTTGGCAACACTATGGTGCTGACCAGCCTCGGCAAGGTATACATCTGGGGCGTCGGCAACTGGGGCCAGCTTGGCAACGGTGGCACCGGTAATTCATGGGACGCAGTTTCTCCCGCGGGCCTTCCCGCTGGCGATCCCGTGGTGCAGTTGGTTGGCCACTCAGCAACCATGTTTGCCCTCACCCAGTCGGGTCGCGTGTTCTCGTGGGGCAGCAGCTCCAGCGGTGAACTAGGCACTGGCTCAACGGCACTCGGTTTGTCTGCTGCAGAGGTCACCGACTTCCCGGGACTTCCGGCCGGCGACAAGATCGTTCAGATCGAGTCGGGTCAGTACAGTGAAGTCGCGCTCAGCGCGAGCGGCATTGTTTACACCTGGGGCTACGCCCGCTATGGTCGACTCGGCAACGGTGCGATTGATACGAGCAAGCAGCTCACGCCGTTCCGGGTGCCCGATGTGCCGAGCATGATCCCTGGCGATCGCGTTGTAAACGTTGCCGTCGGTGGCGCCTTGACCTCCCTGATTACTGAGTCCGGCTCGGTCTTCGCAATGGGCTACTACGTCGGCACCGGTGCACTTGAAGCGCACGCAGAGCCGACCGCCATCGAGATCGCACAGTTGACCGGCTCAGTTGCCGTGGCCGGCCGCGCCATCGTTACAGGCACGCTGACCGCCGAGCCCTCGGCCGCTGCGGGCGACTGGAACCCGGCAGTGCAGTTTTCGTATCAGTGGCTTCGCGACGGTGTCGCAATCACCGGCGCAACCGCAAAGACCTACACGCCTGTCGCGGCTGACGCGGGCAAGGCAATCACCGTTGAGCTGACCGGTGCAGCACCGAACTACAAGGCAGCGACCGTTACCTCTGCTCCGGTGACACCTGAGGCGGGCACGGCTCCGAAGATTACCTCGAGTGACCTCGTAAAGGTTGAGGTCGGCAAGAAGCTCAGCCACCAGGTCACCGCGACCGGTGATCCTGTTCCCTCGACCTTCACGGTGACGGGCACACTGCCCGCTGGCGTGACGATGAACGCGAACGGTCTCATCACCGGTACGCCGACGGCTGCGGGTAACTACAAGGTCACCGTGAAGGTGTCGAACGGGATCGAACCCGACGCAACCCAGGCACTGACTATTCAGGTGGCCAAGAGCGATGTAAAGCCGCCCGTGCCCTGCGCGACGCCTCGTAAGGTGGCGGTATTCGCAGACGCACCGTTGACCCAGAAGTTCTACAAAGAGATCGACTGGATGCACTGCATGGGTTACTCGACGGGTTGGAGGCAGCCCGCGGGCAAGCCGCTCTACAAGCCGAAGGATCAGCTTTCACGTGAGGCGATGGCTGCGTTCATCTTCCGCATGAAGGCTCCGAAGAGCTATGTGGCACCCAAGGTCTCGCCGTTTGCCGACGTGAAGCCTGGCGATCCGTTCTACCGCGAGATCTCGTGGATGCACGACGCGAAGCTGTCCACCGGTTGGACAAGGCCTGGCGCAAAGCCGGTCTACAAGCCGAAGGACTCACTCTCACGTGAGGCGATGGCAGCGTTCATCTTCCGTCTGCAGGGCACAACCGACAAGAAGGTTGCAAGCTACAAGGCTCCGAAGGTGTCTCCGTTTGCCGACATGAAGTCGAGCGACAAGTTCTACCGCGAGGTGTCTTGGATGTGGGATGCGAAGCTGTCGACCGGCAACAAGACTGCCGCTGGCAAGGAGTACTGGCCGAAGGACTCGCTGTCTCGCGAGGCGATGGCGGCATTCATCTACCGCTTCCAGATGGGCCTCAACGCTCCCGCCGCAACGGGTGCCACTGAGAAGGCCGCGGTGAACACCACCGAGGTGGCCACTGACCCCGCCGTGCAGACGGTGAAGGTTGACACACGCCGCGGGTACACTCTGAGCCTCACACCCCTCGGCGACACCACTCTGCAGAACCCGCAGGCGCTGTCTGAAGCGAGCTTCACTCAGCCGGAGGAGGGAACTGTGGCACTGGGGAGCAACAACGAGCTCCAGGTCAAGATCCCGAACTCGGGTGCGAAGCAGCTGAGCTTTGACGTGACCGTCACTGCTCAGGATGGCGAGAAAGAAACTGTGAGGTACGTACTCACGATCGCTGGCTAACCGTAGCGAAATGGAAGGTTGGGTGGGCTCCGCGGGGGCCCACCCAACAACTATGTTTTCTTAGTGTAAAAAGCGATAGATTCGAAGAATCGCAAGGGGTTCCGGGGGGAAAGCTCTTATGGTCGATGACAGATTGGCTGCACGAGACAGTCAAAGCGACGCCGAATTGACGGACGCCTATCGCAACGGCGACGAACAAGCGGCGGCAGAGCTGTACCGCAGGTACTATCTCAAGCTGCTGCGCGGGGTTGCAACCAAGCTCCCCTCTATGGAGATCGCAGAAGACTGCGTGGGCGAGGCGTTCTTAAACGTACTCGAAATCATTCGACGCGGAAGCGGTCCGACCTCAAACTTCTACGGTTATCTGCGCAGCGCCGTCGTGCGTGAGAGCGCCAAGTATTTTCGCGACCGTGAAACTGGGCCCAGCCTTGACGAGGCCACCGAGGACGGCGGCAGGCAGCTTGCCGTAGACGACGACGTGTCGCACATCGAGGAGAGCCTGTTGCAACCGGCGCTTCGATCCCTGCCGAAAAAATGGCGCGATCTCGTCACGCTCCGTTACGTCGAGAATCTCAAACCGGCGCAGATTGCGACCATGCTCGACACCGAGGCCCCGGCGCTGCACAAAATGCTGTATCGGGCCAAAAATGGCCTGCGCGACGAGTATCTGAAGCAGGTAGCCCTCAGTCGGAGCAGCAAGGACTGCCGCGAACACGCAACCGACCTGACAGCTCTTGCTACCTCGGCAAGCGAACCGGTGCCGGGCAGCGGCCTGGAGATACATCTTCTGACCTGCGTTGAGTGCCAGGCGACGCTGGCGGAGATCAAACATCAGTCTCGCCGGGTGAGCCCGGAGGCCCTCGGGCTCGGATTGCTCGTGGGTGGTGTTGTGGCAGGATCAACGCTCGCGCTTGGTGGCGGGAGCAGCAAAGCGAGCGCCCTGACCGAATCATCGGCGACGAAAGCAGCAACCACAACCGCCGGTGGGACGGCAGCTCGCTCGTCTACAGTGCTCGAGACTCTCGCTTCGACCGGCAAGGTTGCCTCAGTCGGCGGGATGTTTCAGACGTTAGGATCAGCCGGAACAATCGCGATCGGGGCCCTTCTCGTCGCGAGTCTGGCTGGTGCGGGGCTGGTCTACGCCTCAAGCGTTTCGCAGTCGGGCCAGACGGCGGACGGCTCAACTGCTGTGCAGCCGGAGACTCAGGGCAAAGCTGCGACACAGACGGTGCGCACCGACGACGGCGACTGTGAACTCAACATGACGATTGACAACGGAACCCTCATCGTTGATGCGGCCGTGCACTCCGGGAAGTGCTGGTTCACCTACAACCGCGTGGGAGATGAACCGCGAGGCGAACAGCGGGTCTCGACCGGCTGGATGATCGTTACTCGGGTGTCCGGGGATTACGACTTTGTCTTGCGAAGCACAAAGAGCGAAAAACGGGGAACAATCACGCTGTAATACTTGCCCAAGAGCGCGGGGCGAGCGCCGTCAAAAGTAATTGGTCCTAAAAAGGTGATGGCGCTCGCGTGCTAAATGCAGCATTATGAGGGTATGCGGTTGTGTCGGGGAGACACAGCAGAACGCACAGTCACGAAGGAGAGCCAATTATGAGCACTCAAGAAGCTAATGTCACCAACCGTGCGAGCGACGGGATGCGCATCGCGTTTGGGGTCGGAGGCCTCATCGCTGTTGTGCTTGGTCTGCTTGTCCTGTTTTTCCCGGTGAAGTCGGGCGCGGTCGTCCTGCAGATTGTCGCCGCGATCATCGCCGCTTACGCGCTGGTGATGGGTGTGGTTTACATCGGTTCCGCGATCTTCAGCCGGACCCTCGGTGGCTGGGCTCGTACCGGTCACATCCTGCTGGGCCTGCTGTACATCATCGGTGGCATCATCATGATGGTGAACCTCGGCGCAACCGCCGCGGTTCTCACGGTCTTCCTGACAGTGATCATCGGTGTGCTGTGGCTGTTTGAAGGCATCATGGCGTTCACAACGGTCAGCCAGAGCAACAACAAGGTGTGGACGGTTATCTACGGCATCATCAGCGTGATCGCCGGTCTGGTATTGATGTTCTCGCCGCTCATGGGTGCGATCACCCTGTGGATCCTGCTCGGCATCTCCATGGTCGTGCTGGGCATCGTGCAGGTGGTGCGTGCATTCAGCATGAAGTCTGTGGCATAACGCCAAGCTACGAAAAAGGGCCCCTCGCCGAGAATGAAGTTTCTCGGCGAGGGGCCCTTTGCGCAGCCCAAGGGTGCAGATGCTACCACGATGGTGCACCGAAAAGTGATGGTTGCGCGGCAGACAGACAAAGACAACTATCAGGGTATGACCAACCATCAGAGCTCCGCAGATAACCCTTCGCTCCCTCGACCTCCTGCTGCGTTTGAAGGGGTGATCGGGAAAACCTACCAGGAGTCGACCTCTGCATGGCCCGCGGTGCCAGAGGCGACGCCAGGCGCGCCAAACATCGTCGTGGTACTTCTGGATGACGTCGGGTTTGGCCAGTCCTCGACATTCGGAGGGCTCATTCCAACGCCGAATCTAGACAAGATTGCCTCGGAGGGACTGCGATACAACCGTTTTCACACCACGGCTGTGTGTGGCCCCTCTCGTGCGGCGTTGCTTACTGGCCGCAACCATCATGATGCGGGAAACGGTTTCTTAATGGAGTGGGCGACCGGTTTCCCTAGCTACACGACAATGATCCCGCAAACGACGGCAACAGTGGCCGAAGTCCTCAAAGGCAACGGGTATTCAACGTGGTGGTTTGGCAAGAATCACAACACCCCAGATTGGGAAACCAGTGTTGCAGGACCGTTCGACCGGTGGCCGACCGGACTCGGTTTCGAGTATTTTTATGGGTTCAATGCAGGGGAAACGCACCAGTACTACCCCGTGCTCTTTGAGAACACCTCACCGGTCGAGCCTGACAAGGGTCCGGAAGAGGGGTACCACCTGATGACGGACATGACTGACCGCGCAATAACTCGGATGCGGTATTCCAAATCGGTGGCACCGAATAAACCGTTCTTCATGTATTTTGCTCCCGGTGCGATGCATGCTCCTCACCATGTTGCCAAGCCTTGGCGTGACAAATTCAAGGGTGCTTTCGATATGGGTTGGGAAAAGTACCGGGAGCAGGTATTTGAGAACCAGAAGCAAATGGGTATTGTTCCCGAGGATAGCGGGATCAGTCCACGTCCGGACTGGGTTCCCGAATGGGAGACACTGTCGGAGCAACAGAAAAAGGTTTACTGCGCCCTGTTCGAGAATTATGCAGGGTACTTTGCCTTCACTGATCACGAGGTTGGTCGACTCCTCGAGGCGATCAAAGAACTTCCCGACGCAGACAACACGCTAGTCATCTACATCGTGGGCGACAACGGGGCCTCCTCTGAAGGTGGCCCCGATGGCACGCTGGACGAGATTAAAAACCTCGTTGGTATCACCCCAACTATGGAGGAAATCCTTGCTGACCTCGACAAGCTGGGTGGTCCGGAAACTGAACCTCACTACCCCATTGGTTGGGCTTGGGCCGGTAATACGCCTTTCCAGTGGGTCAAGCAGGTAGCTTCACACCTGGGCGGTTCTCGCAACCCGATGGTCGTGAGTTGGCCTGCGCGAATCACACCTGATCCGGTACCTCGTGATCCTTTTTTGCATTTGGTTGACATCGCACCGACGCTCTTTGAAGCAGCTGGAGTGCAGATGCCCGACACGGTAAACGGCATCGAACAGCTACCGCTTGCAGGCCGGTCGTTCCTCTCAAGCTTCACCGATTCAACGTATGAAGGCCGGTCTGAACAGTATTTTGAGATCATGAGCAACCGCTCGATCTACGAGGATGGCTGGAAAGCAAACGCGCAGCATACGCTGCCGTGGCGACAGGATCTGGCGCCGGGGAACTGGGAGCAGGATCGGTGGGAACTGTATAACCTCGATCAGGACTTTGCCGAAGCTGACGACTTGGCGCAGAAGCATCCAGAGAAACTTGAAGAACTCAAGGCGAAGTTCGATGCTGCTGCAGAGAAGTACCATGTCTATCCGCTCGACGATCGTGGAGTGGGCAGGTTGATGGAGCCTAAGCCTGCCCCGCCGGGTTCCGATGCCGCCATCACCAAATTCACCTTCTACGAGGGAGCAACGCGACTGCCGGAGGCTGCGGCTCCGTCCATGAAGAACCGTTGCTGGACGCTAACCGCACGGCTGGCGGCGACAACAGTTCCGAGCAGTGGCGTCGTCATGGCCATCGGAGGCGTCGCCGGAGGAATGTCGCTGTTCCTGACCGACGGAATACCCAGCTTCGTATACAACTACTATGGGGATTTCACGACGATTAAGGGCACGAATCCTATCCCGCTCGACCAGCCGGTGACCCTGGGCGTCTCCTTCGACTATGACGGCGGGGGTATAGGCAAAGGTGCGACGATCACACTGAATGTTGATGGCACATTAGTCGGCTCTGAGCGCGCGGAAAAAACGGTGTTTGCCAGGTTCGGCATCGACACCTTCGGCATTGGGGAGGACACCGGCCAGCCGGTGACCATGGAGTATCGACCGCCATTCAAGTTCTCAGGTCGGATAGACCGAGTCGACATCGACCTTGAACCCGTCAACTTGACACCAGCTGACCACACCAAAGTCAGAGAAACGGAACTGCGCGCGGCACAAAGACGGGAGTGATGCGAAAGATTGGTCACTCGGGTACGAGCTGCTTGGCGCCGAGGCTTCAGCGTTCCAGATTCCGCGTTGTGAGCACCCCCTCTCGCTTTTGAGAGAGCGACACTCAGCGATCCGGGGCACTTTGCGTGCGCCGGGGCGCTACCGCATCTGCTCCAGAACCTCGGGGGTGATGGGGTTCTCTCCCGCGGCGAGAGAGATGTACTTGCGCAGGATCACCAGCGACGCTGAGGCCTTATCGATTTCTGCGGCAACAAAACGATCGGAGCTGATCAGCGCCAGCGCCTCTCGCGCAACCATGACGGCGCCCTTGAGTTGCTCCTGATCCTTCGCGGGAATCGCGGCCCGCAGTTCTGCCATTGACGTGAACAGGGGCAGTACCAGTTGGCCCTTGGTTGAGCGGATCGTGCGCACTCGCGGTCCGCGCTTCGTTGAGGTGCCCGTGACATCGATCACAAGGTACCCCTCGCGCAGCGAGGTGAGAAACGCGGCGAGGTGATCGTAGTCGGGCGTCTGCTGCAGTGCTCGCAGCGCCTCTTGAACCCCCTCGTTCGCGTAATCAGCGTGCACACCGTCCGGAATCTGCGCTCGAGCCATACGTCTAGCCTACGTGCTATCGGAAAGGCAGCTTGGCCTCTATGAGCCAACCACCCTCATTGCTAGATGACCGCAGGTGGCCCTCAAGGAGTCCCACGCGCTCCGCCATGCGATTGAGTCCGTACCCGCTTGAGCGAGAGGTGTCGTGCTTCTCCTCAATGCCGGCTGCATTCCAGAATCTGAGTATGACGAGCCCGGCGGACTCCGTCAGCACGATCCGCACTTCAGGGGTCAACTTTGCGTGTTTGAGGATGTTTGTTGCGCATTCGCGAGCGACATGTACAAGGGTTGTGTTTATGGTGGAAGATAGGGCGGTTGTCGACGAGAGATCGAGTTCGGTCTGGATGCCGAGCGATAGAAAATGCTCTTGAATTTGCCGCAGCGTGACCGAGATCGGGGTTATTCCGGATTCGTTCTGGGAAGCTCCTTGTTCGAGCCCCTCAATTCGAAGCATGCGGTGAATGTCCGAGAGTGCCTGTTTCGAAGCGTCCTCGATGGTGGCCAAGGTTTCCCTGCGATGTTGATCATCTTGGAGGAGAGGCAGTGTGCGAACGTGCATCAGTACCAGAGTTATGTCGTGTGCGACGATGTTGTGAAGTTCGTCCGCAATTCGTGTGCGTTCCTCTGAGAGGGCCTTGTCTAAATCCGCTGTCGCGCGAGTGAGATCGGTGGAGAGTTTGACCTCCCTTGAGTGGCTGCTCCGTAGGGACCATCCGATGAGAAAGGCGGCGGCCCCCGCCAGCGTAGCTACTGCCGCGCCACCCTGGGGGATCTGATAAACGAGGTGCTCACCCGTGATGGCCAGCCCTGTTGTGAGTAGACCGAAGGTGACAATCAGCCACAGGTCGAGAGAGTAAGTCACCAGACCAACTGCTAGCGCGAGGAAAAGTATGTACACGCCCCCGTCCAGAATCAATCCGACCGGGGCAAACGCGACAAGTGCAATGCTGGCAACGAGTGGTCGCCAGGTGAACAAGCTGAGCGCCAGAATGAGCACCATTTCCATGAGCGCTTGCTGCGGAGTGACGATTCCGAGTGTGAGGAATGCGCCGGAGGTCACGAGAGCAACGATGCAGAGGAACCTGAGAACGTTGCTCGCGCGCGAAGAGAATGGGCGCCCAAACGTGCCGACCGCTACCCGGTCTGTGTCTGCACGGCTCGACACCTTCATATTTACTAAGTGTGAAGTACTAATCTGAGAGTTCAAACTAGCGGCAGAGGCGGGCTGCGCGACAGATCCATGAGATCACGGGCATTGCTCCTTTCGTGTGTGTGGCACTCGGGCGAGATCGAGCTACTCAAGAATCACACGGACGTGGCGCATTTGTTAGGTTCGTACGATTGCGTTTGCTAGCAACTTTTGAACTAATTTTTCAGTAGTCGCCATGTGTAGACTGAAGCGGTGCGAAGCATACGGGTCCTCATAGCCGATGACGAAGAGCTGGTGAGGCACGCGCTGCGAATCTTTGTTGAGAGTTCAGCTCAAATGGAAGTTGTCGGGGAGGCGACTACAGGGCTGGATGCGGTTCGGCAGTGTGCCGCACAGTCACCCGACATAGTGCTTATGGACATTCAAATGCCGCAAATGGATGGCATTGAGGCGACACGAAACATCGTCACCCAGATGCCCAACATTCGGGTTATTGCCATCACCAGCTTCTTGACCGAACGGCACATAGTTTCTGCTTTGAAGGCCGGTGCCACAGGTTACTTGGTGAAAGATACGCCGCCCGCGGCCGTCATACAGGCGATTCTTGAGGTGCACGAAGGGCGCTCAGTGTTGTCACCGCAAGTCACACGCGAGCTTGTGGCGACTGTGCAGCGAGATGGAGAAGAGGGAGCTTTCTCGCGGCGCGAACCGCTAACGGCGCGCGAGACCTCGATCGTCGAAAAGTTGGCACAGGGTAAATCCAACCTAGAAATAGCTGCCGAATTGCACATCGCTGAGGCTACGGTCAAATCGAATCTGCGTAGGGTCATGCAAAAGTGGGAGGTCCGTGACCGGGTGCAGGTGCTTATTGCTGCGGTTCGGAACGGCACAGTCTCACTCTAAAACCTCGTTGCATGTGGGGTAACTCGCAGAGCTAGATTGACGAGACGTGTACTTTTGGCGCCCCAAGGCTCGACAAATGGCTGTATTGCTGGTTCTTCCTTTCGGCCAGATTGATGGCAGCGGGGATCGTCCTCGCAGCACATTGCACTAGTGCCCGGTTGCTTGGCACCGGTGTAGGTGAATCGATCGAAAGAATCGGAAGACTCAAATGAGAGTAACAATCCAAAGACCTCGCGTTATGCGTGTGGTTTCGGTGGCCACGGTGGCGGCAGTGAGCCTTGCTAGCTTGACTGTTGGCCCGGCTGCCTGGGCCAACGAGGCTGCAGAAAACACACTGACTGAATCAGTGGTGACCGATTCGCTGAGCGAGTTAGGTCATCTTGTTGCCACCCCGGCTGCCGATAGTGGCTCGCCTCTTGGCGAAACTTTTTTGGGAGACGGAGTGGTTGACATTCCCGTCAACGCAGCCGAAGGGGTCTCGATTCTTGACGAAGACGGGTCGGGAGTGTTGATCGGCCTGCCCAACGCGTCGAAATCCGATAGCGCGGGAGTCGTTGAAGAGGGTGCCGTCACCTATCTGGGGTCCAACAGCGCAAACACGGTCGTTGTCGCGGATTACGGCGTCCAGATGCTCACCACAATCGCAAACGAAGACGCTCCAACTCGTTACGACTATCCGCTGACGCTTTCTGAGGGCCAAAAGCTGGCACTGACAGATGAAGGCCTTCCAGCAATTTTTGGTGTCGATGGCGAAATTGAAATGCTGGTAGCGGCACCCTGGGCCAAGGACGCTGCTGGGAAAGACGTGCAAACAGAATACGAGGTTAACGGAAGCACTCTTACTCAGATCGTTCATCACACCGACTCCTCCAGTGTTGTATATCCGGTGACGGCTGATCCCATTTGGATCGCCCCCTGGGTATTCCGGTGTCTTCTCGGTGTCGGAATTAGGGGGCCGGAGATTGTGAGAATTGCTGCGCTCGGCACACCAGGTTCAATTGCAGCCGCGTTTGGGCGCGGCGCGGTCGCTTGCATTTTCGGGAAGTAGGGCGTTGATGTTTCGTTCAACTCGCTCAGAGCTTGAGGCTCAGCTCGAAAAGATTGATGCTGCGCTTGAGAGGCACCCCTTTAACTCAGAGGAAGCGGCGGAGACTCAGAGGGTGATCGAAATGTTCGAGGGTGAAGGAACCGAACGGGTCGAGGCTGAGCTTGCTCAGCGTGGATTGCCGCCGCTCGTTGAAAATGGGCGGTCTGTGGCTCGAGGGCTCCTTTCTTTCGGAAGGCTCAACCGACAACGTCAAAAGTTACTGAAGAGAATTGCCCGTTTAGAATCGCGAAAGTGATCTTGTGCGCTGGCGACACGGTCAAGACGCTGAGCGTGTCGCCTCGCGCAGCCAATCGCGGAGGCTATCTGGTGAGTCGATGAGTTCCCTCTCTTCGGGGGAGTTGAGCATGTGATCGAGAAACCGTTGTACAGAGTTGACCTCTTTAGCCCAGTAGGTTCCGAGGCGAGGCATTCCGACGGCAATCTGCTTGTTTTCTCCCGCGACACCCACGGACAATGTTCCGTGATCTGACGGCGAAAGGGTGGGGTTCTCAGCAGAAATCAGGGCGATCACTGCGGCCAAGAGATCCCAGGCCTGCGCCGTGTAGCGGAACTGGCTCTGTGCGAGAGTGAGCTGGACGCTACCCACGGCAGCCCATTCAAACTCCTCAATCAGGTTGTTCTGTTCGAACGACGAGATGCCTTCCTGCGTGATTCGTGCGTGCGCACCAAGCGGATCACCGATCAGCAAGAAACCATCGGCGAACGTCAACGGGCCGTAATGCTTTGGTTGTGAAACCATCGAATCTCTTCCAGAGTGGGGGTGGACGCAGCTTACAACACGCGTCTGCTTGAAAGAGCAACGTCACCCTTCGTCTTCGCCCAGGCCCCGAGCGGCCAGCGCCTCGCCGGTCAGCTGCGCGTGTGCCACGGTGCGAATGACCAGTGGCACCACGAGGGCCCTGGTGCTGCGCTCAAGCCCGCGGGCTTTGGCGGCATCGTGACTCTCGCGAGCGATGCCAAGAATGTTCGGGATCGCCGTGATGACGAGCGAAAAGGCAAGACTGACCTGCTCGGTGGGAATGCCAACCCTGCGCAGTGGCCGCAGCAACCACGTGATGGTGTCGAGCATGTCTTCGAGCGCGGTGCTAGCGGTGAGTGCACTCGCCGCCAGAATCAGCGCAAAGAGATCCCCCACTACCGCGAAGCCGCGTGAGGCCCCCTGCAGCCACACGTCGATCGAGGCGGCCCCGATCCCACCGCTTCCCTGCGTGAGTGACAGCACGTCGCTGATCGTGGTGAACACAAACAGCGGCACCGCGATCAGCAGGAACCTGCGAGCGACCCTCCAGAAGTCGCGGCCCCTGAGCCCGGCGAGAACCCCGAGCAGGGCGGCGATCCCGAGTGCCACCGCCGCACTGAGCGCACCCGGCACCCACACCACAACAATTGCAAAGACAAAGAGGCCGAGCAGCTTGGCGCCGGGGCGCAGGCGGTGCAGCGGGCCGGATCCTGGCAGATAACTGCCGAGCGGGTTGACGTTTCTCATGCCAGCGCTCGGTAGTGCGCGATGGCCTCGCCGGGAGCGCCGTCGAACACAACACGACCCCCCTCGACCACCAGTGTGCGATCGGCCCGCGCCGCGAGGTCGAGGTCGTGGGTGACCACACACACCTGCTGGGGGAGCGACATCAGCAGGTCTCCAACCAGACGCGAGTTGCGCAGGTCAAGCAGGGTGGTGGGTTCGTCGGCGACGAGGATCGCGGGGTCGGTCGCGAGCACCGAGGTGATCGCGAGCATCTGCTTTTGGCCCCCGGAGAGGCTGTGTACGCTGTTGTCGGCGAGGTGGTGCAGCCCAAACCGCTCGAGTGCGGTCAGGGCTGCCGCGTGCCGCTCCTGTTTGTCGCGGTACTGGCGGCGCAGCGATAGTGAGACATCTTCGATGACGGTCGGCATGATGAGCTGGGCCGAGGGGTCTGTGAAGACAAACCCAACGCTGCGTCGCACCGCGGCCCCGTCGCGACGGGTGTCTAGGGGCTGCGGATCCGCGCCCCTCTTGCCTGCCCGAACCGTCACGCTGCCGCTACTCGGCTCTATGAGCCCGTTGAACAATCGCGCCAGGGTTGACTTGCCCGAACCGTTGCCACCGATGATTGAGATGCGCGGTTCGGTGAGCGAGAGGCTGGTGGGGTGCAGGATCGTGACGTCGCCGTCCGCAGACGGGACGGCGACGGTGGCCTCTCGCAGTTCAATCACGAGGTGATTTTAGCTCACTGTTAGTGCGACGACGGGGCGGCAGCAGCGCCGGGAACGCGCGGTGCACGGCTGTCGCCACAAGCGCGACGAGGAGTGTCTTGATAATGTCTCCGGGCCAGAAGGTGAGATCGAACGCGAACGCGGCACCAATGCTCATGTCGGCACGCCAGGCGAGACCGAGCGGCCCGAGGGTGTGAATGAACACCGCGTTTGCGGCAATCACCGCGAGGAAAATGAGCGGGATGCTGGTTGCGATGCGGCGGCGGGGCAGTCGCTCGACGAGGAACCCGGCGAGCCCGGCTGCGAACGGGAAAGCAATGAGGTACCCAACGGTCGGGCCCGCGAATGGTGCAAGGCCGGCGCTGCCGCCGGAGAAAATGGGGAGACCCGCGGCCCCAAGCACGAGGTACAACAGCGCTGCAAGAATCCCGCGCTTTGCGCCGAGCACGGCGCCGCTGAGGCTCACCGCGAAAGTTTGAAGCGTGATCGGTACCGGTCCGACGGGGAAGGCGGGGAGAAGGGCGCACACCGCGATGAGTGCGGTGAACGTGGCGATCAGTGCGACGTCGGTGGCGGTGCTTCGTCGGCGTGGTGCAGTGGCGATCTCGGTGATTGACAAGGTGTCTCCCGGGTTGTGGACGGATTACGCTCAAACCTGAACAGTGTTCTGGTGAACGGTGTTCAGGTTAGCGGTAAGCTGGGGTGATGCGCAACAATCGAGCTGACGTCGTCGCCGCGGCACTTCGTGTACTCGATTCGCAGGGGCTTGAAAACTGCTCGATGCGTCGCGTCGCGGCCGAGCTTGAGGTGCAGCCGAGTGCGCTCTACCACCACGTGCCCAACAAACAGACGCTGCTCGCGCTTATGGCGGACGAGATTGTTGCTGGCATTGACGTGTCGGCGGCGGATGTGGCGGCGCCCCCGGTTCAGGGTGCGCGGAGTATTTGCCACGCCCTGCGTGGTGCCATGCTGGCGGTGCGAGACGGGGCCGATGTAGTGGCGACGGCCGCCGCCTTCCGGTTGGGCGCGTCGGTTATTGAGGAGCGGCTCGCTGAGCTGGTTGGTGAAGACGGTGCTCGAACCCTGCTGCTCTACACCTTCGGGCAGGCGCAGTCGACGCAGATGCACCGGCAGGCTGCCGAGCTGGGTGCGCTGCTTTCGTTGGGGGAGCCGGCCGATCCCGAGCTGCTTGACCTCGATGACTCGTTTGCTCGGGGAGTTGATCTTATCCTCGCGGGCATCGAGACCGTCAGTTTGGCTTGACAAATCTAATGTGTCAGTTCAAACTGACACTATGACTGAATTTGATATGGAGCAGGTGCGCTCCGCCGACCCCGCGACCGGCCTGCGTGCCGTAGGGGCGCTGCACCGCCTCGCTGAGCGAGTTGAGGTGGAGCACGTCGCCAAGGCGCGGGCCGCCGGGTGGTCGTGGGAAGAGATCGGTGACGCGCTGGGAGTGACCCGGCAGTCGGTGCACGCTAAACACGGAAAGCGGGAGAAAAATGTTTGAGAAGTTTGCTGGCGAAACCAGGGCTGTGGTTGAGGACGCTCTCTACGAGGCAGAGCGCCGCGGGGATCGGCGGATCGCGTCTGACCACCTGCTTCTTGCGCTGTTGCAGAACGACGAGATTGCCGGGTGGGTCGGCACTGACGCCGCGACCGCCCAAGCCGCCGCCGATCAGCTCGACCGCGATGCGCTCGCAGCAATCGGGCTCTCGGTTGGTGAGGTACAGCTTTCGGGGCGCGCGCCAATCGGCAAGCGAGCCGCGCGCATGACCACGGGTGCAAAAGAAGTGCTGAAACGAACCCTCGTGCACGCGACGGCCGAAAAGTCGCGCACGATCACCCCGCGCCACATGCTGCTCGCGATTATTGACCGGCGCGATCCTGATCCTGCCGCCACGCTACTTGCAGCCTTGCCCGTCGATCAGACGGCGCTGCGGGAGCGCCTCGCTCGAGCTGCGTAGCTGGGTTCAACCTTTGGACTAGACACTGATTTTCTCTGTTACACCGACTCCAGAACGTTCGCCGTCTTCGGAGATGTAGCGCAGGGTGAGTCCTTTTGAGGTCGTCGCTGACGCGACAAGCCGCTCTGAAAAGAGCCTGATGGAGTCGAGACCGGTTGTCGGTGACACCGTGTGGGCAAAACGTTCCGCTTCGCCCGTGATGAGTACGTGGTGATCTGGAGTAGACGTCAGGACGACATCAATGTGGTCTTCGGGCTCGAGCGAGATGCTGGCGGAGGGTGCTTTCAGCTCGAACTGCTGTGGCTTGGTGCTCGCAGATTGCTGGCGTGATTGAGAGGGTCGTTGCGTCGCCGTGAGGGCGTTCTGGCCGAGAAGCAATCCCCCGTTGATCTGGGCTGTCCACTTGCCCTCGCTGTCCACGCGCTTTGTGGTCGTCACGCTGTTGAGGGTGAGTTCCACAATATTTCCGGGCTCGCCAGTTCCAGAGACGACGGGGGCGAGGGTGCCATCAGCTGTGTCAACCGAATCGATGACGGGTGCGCTCGCAGGTGCGTTCCAGGTGACCGAGTACTGGGAGGTGCTGAGGGGTGAACGCTGGCCGGTTGCGCTTGATTGATACGCACGAGCGACGAGGGCTCCCTCTTGCGGATTGCTGAGTGCATGGGCCCAGCCGCCGGCCTCGTTGACCCGCACGGTTTCTACGGCGTGTGGGGTCTTGTCGCCGGAGATATACAGCGTGACCAGAGCGCCGGGAAGAGCCGTTCCACTGATCACGGCGTCAGCCCCGTTGAGGATATTGCCGTGGGGCAGGTTGAAACTGGGTGCGGCCAACATGCTGTCTGCTTCACTCTCACTCGTCTGAGTGGCTCCTGCATCGGGTGTTGTCGACGCGTCCCTATTGTTCGTTGAAGATCCAACGAGCTGACCCGTGCCTGAATTGGTTTCTGGATCGGTGTCAGTTTTTGCCGCAGAGCCCTGTGAACCCGCGGTGACCTCTTCAGCATTCGGGCCCGAGGTTGTCGTCGGAAAATTTGATGCGAGGATCGCGCCACCCGAAACCAGGGCGGTAGCTGTGACGAGCCCAACCGCGATCTTGGGGGAGAATCCAAGCACCTGCTGCAGAGCGGCTTTGCCGCTCTCGAGCGAGGCGGCCATACCCTGTGCGAGTCCACCCCCGGTCGCGTGCGCGGCAGAGGGGGCCACGAGCGACAGCGCTGAAAATGTGGCGGGCACCGCAAACCCGCCGGCGAAAATAGTCACAAGCAGGGCGGACTTCAGATGGCCAGCGACAAAGTGGGCTTCTGTCTGGGCGCCTCTGCAGGATACGCACGTCTCAAGATGGGCCTCTACTTTTGCGCGTGTTTTGGCGGAGAGGGTGCCCCGCTCGAACGCAGCAAGCTGTTTCACCACGTTTTTGCATCGAGGAGCTGGAGGATGAAGATCAAGGTGCGCGTCGATCCAGGCCAGTTTGAGACCCTCGCGTGCGCGGTAGGTCAGCGCGGCTGCCGAGTTCGGGCTGAGACCGAGCGTCTTATACAGTTCCCGCGGTTCTCTATCTTCGACCTCTACTTCCCAGAGCACCTGCTGCCAGCGCTCGGGGAGCGACTTGAACGCCTGAAGCAGCACAGTCTTGTCGATGGAACTGTCTGCAAAATCCTCGATTGTCTCGGACTCGAGAAGCTCCTCGAAGTTCTCGGTGGTCGAGTCTCGTTTGTTCTGGCTCCAGCGCCGTGCGACATTTTTGATGGTCGTCACCAAGTACGGGCGGAAATGAGTGGTCGGGCCAGATCCTGTTTGCATGGCGCGATAGATACGCGCGTATGCCTCCGCTACGAGATCCTCCGGGTCGAAGGTGCTCGAGAACGATCTAGCCGCGTACAAACCTGCCTTGCTGTGGCGCGACCACAGAAGAGAGTGTGCCTCACGGTCGCCATTTCGAGCGCGCTTGAGTATCTCCTCGTCGCTCATGAGCGGCGCATCACTTTGTGTGTTTGGCATATAGGTATCCCCCCTGAATGTGCCCGGGCCGGAGGTTCCCCCATCCGGCAGAAAGCTAAAACCGGCCATACTTGCAGAGATCCATCCCGGGGTGAAGGTATGACGCCGAACTCGAAAAATATCGAAAAGCTCTAAAAGCGTGACCGAGATGACCGGCTCTCTGGCGCGGTTACTTCAACCAATATCGCGGATCCGCCTGACAACGGGCTGAATCTGATACACCCCGGGGGTTTTCATGTGAATTCCCTCAGTGGGGTGGGCTTCTTTTGCTTCCTAGGGTAGCGTTTTTCGTGCAGGGCGCCTCGTTGAAGCGTTTGTTCCGAAGGTCCTGTAAGCGCCACGAAGATTTTTCACTGTGCGCATCATTTCCGGCAAAGCCGATGTATCTCAAGTAAGTGAAGGGAAACCTTCTGCGCATTTTTGAGCGCGGGGTTTCCGTCCACCTTCCTGCTGAACACTCGGTTCCGCTTCGATCACCCATTGGGTAAGGAGTTGAAAGAAATTAACACGCAACAAAGTACAAGTTGGGTGGCCAAAAGCCGCTCAACGAACAGAGTTGAGGGTCGGGCCAAATGGTTCCGCGCCTTCGCTCTGGTGACAGCCGCAGTAGTCGGCTTCTCCGGTTTTTCCGGACTCATGGACGCGCAATCCGCCTCCGCTGTGAGCAAGGTGACCGTGGGTAACGCCACCACGATGAGCAAGATTGCGCTCGATTACCCCCTCCCGCTGTCAAGCGTTGAACTGAGCCAGGGCGGCAGCATGCAGGTCACGCACCGCACGCTCGGTAAAGCGTTCTACGGCACCGGCAACTCCTACCCCATGATTGTGGATCTGGACACCGGCACGGCCATGGGGTTCCCCACCGGCGCACCTTTCCCTAACGAAACTCGCATGACGGTGGGTGGCACCGGTACGGTCGCGGATCCATTCTGGATGAAGTCGGTCAATAACTTCGGCGGCACCTACTCCAACCTCAAGCAGACGCAGAAGATCAGCCACGTTGCTGGCACCGACTACGTCCGCAACGACATCACACTTTCTGTGCACCCCAGTTCCTCGAAGACCTTTAACATGCAGATCGGCCAGTGGGGCGACTGCTTCTTCGGATCGGGTGGGGACAGCGGACGCGCCAACATTGAGGCCGGCCGAGTCGCCCAGTGCATCTCCAAGACCGTTGACTCGCAGCGAATCTCGCTGATTCCGAGTACTCCGGGTTCGATGATGGTGGCCGGTGGTGTCGGTGGCACGAGGAACGCGCTCCTTTCACCCCTGGCGGGCAAACCGTACGTGGACAAGTGCACGCTCGACCAGAATCCACCGACAGTGAACAACGACTGCTCAACCATTATGGATAACGCGTTCAGCGTTGCCTGGGACGCGACGGTTTCGCCGACGCAGTCTGCCACGGTGACGTCGTACGTGAGCTACTCGGACAATCTCGCGATCGTGAACATGGCACCTTCGGTGTCTGTGGCACCGGCAACTGCGGGCATCGGACAGGACGTGACCTACACGCTGTCGCTCGCGAACAGCGGCCCCTACGATGCAGCTGATTCGACGGCCACATTCCAGCTTCCCGCTGGCATGACCTATGTCAGCTCGAACGGTGACGGATCGTACGATTCCGCCTCCGGCACCTGGACCGTCGGCACGGTCGCAAACGGCGGCAGTGCCTCCATCAACATCGTGGCGAAGGCCGCAACGATCGGCACAAAGACCGCGCAGGTATCGAGTGTTGGTACCTCAGCCATCAACCAGACCCCGTGTGCGGCGGGTGTGGGCTGCGGTGACCCCGCCGTAGTCAACGTGCTGGAGACCGGCTCTGCCACTAAGGCTCAGCTCGGGGCAGCACCCGCGACCGTAACAGCTGACGGCTCAGCCGCGTCGACCATCACGGTGACCGCGTTCACCGCAGGTGGCACCCGTGTGAACATTGGTGGCGCAGCCGTTGAGCTGACCACTGACCTCGGCGAGCTGAGCGACGTCGTTGATAACCAGAACGGCACCTACACGGCAACGCTCACCTCGTCCGTCGCTGGGAACGCGACCGTTGGTCTGAAGATGAACGGTTCAGTTGCTCCCGCAACGGCGAAAGTGAAGTTTGTCGCGGGCAACACTGATCCCGCAGCTGCTGGCACAAAGTACACCGTGTCTGACGCGTCGCAGCTTGTTGGCACCGGCGAGAACACCGTCACGGTGACGCTCGCTGATGCGAAGGGCAACCCTGTTGCTGGCAAGGAAGAACTCCTTGAGGCAACGACTGCGGATGATCTGGGAACAGGATCGATCAGCGACTTCACCGAGTCGTCGACGGTTGCTGGTACCTACACCGCGAAGGTGAAATCAACCAAGACCGGTGCGAAGGCCATTGAGGCCACGCTTGACGAGACCGCACTGCGTCTTGAGGGCAACGGAAACGCCGTGTTCCACGCGGGTCCGGTTGACCCGAGCAATGCAGCGGCATCATTTGCTGTGTCGGGTGGTAAGGAAGCGATCGTTACAGGCAAGCACACGGTTACCGTGAAGCTTGCTGACCAGTACGGCAACGCCGTAACCGGCATGCCCGCGAACAAGTTTGCGGCAACCGCTTCTGCTGGCGCAGAGATTGGTGCGTTCGCTGAGTCAGGCACCACTCCCGGAACCTACGAGGCGACCATCACCTCAGACACCGTTGGCGACAACACCATCACGGTGAAGGTTGATGGCGTTGTTGTGAACGCCGAGGGGGTACTCGACGTCGCCAAGTTCGTTGCGGGTCCCGTTGACCTTGCAAACGAAGGCTCCGGCTTTGAGGTCACCACAGACGAGCAGTCCATCGAGGGCGGCTCACACCAGGTGACGGTGAAGCTTGCGGATGATCGCGGCAACCCCGTATCGCTTTTTGCAGCCGAGCTTGCAAAGCTTGTTGGCACGGCAACACCTTCCGCTGGAGTAACCGTTGGATCCTTCCTTGAAGTTGAAGGTGAGCCGGGTAGCTACGCGGCGACCGTCACCTCGACGAAGGTTGGCGACAAGACTATCGCCGTCACACTCGACGGTAACGATGTCACCTCGACGGGCAACAAGGTTGCTTCGTTTAGCGCTGGCGGTCCGTCGACCGAAAACGCTGGCACCAACTACGCTGTGTCGACCGGAACAGCTCAGGTTGGTTCCGGCTCGCACGAGGTGACCGTAAACGTGACCGACGCCGACGGCAACCCGGTTTCGGGTCTTGCCCAGGAAGCCTTTGTGTTCGCCGCTGACCCGGCTGCGGGTGTGTCGTTCGACACCTTCACCGCCGGTGCGGGCGTCTACAAGATGACCCTGTCGTCGGAGTCGGCTGGTGTGAAAGACATCTCCGTGTCGCTCGGCGCAAACGCCATCAAGCTTGCTACGGACGCAACCGCGACCGCTGAGTTTGTGGCTGGTGCTCCGGTGCTGAACGATGCCAACCTGGTGAACTACACCGTGTCGAGCGAGCAGATTGTTGCTGGCTCGGGCGCGCACACCATCACGGTGAAGCTTGCGGATGAGTTCGGCAACCCGGTGAAGAACCAGGCCGCTCAGCTGAGCGCCGCAACGGTTGCTGAACTGGGCTCCGGTAACGTCACCGGCTTCGCTGAGAGCAGCGACGGTGTGTATGTCGCAACTGTCACCTCCACGGTTGCCGGTGTGAAGCCGGTTACGGTGAAGCACGGCACGACCGCTCTGAGTGTGCTGCCAGTGACCGGTAACGCAAACGCGACCTTCATCGCTGACGAAGCAAGCGCTGAGTCGGAAGAGACGAGCTACTCCGTTTCAGAGAACTCGGTGCTGGTTGGCACCGGCACGCACACCATCACGGTGCTGCTGGCCGATGCAAACGGCAACCCCGTTGCTGGACAGGAAGAGCTTCTTGAAGCGGCAACCGAGAGTGATCTCGGTGACGGCGAGCTGGGTGGCTTCACCGAGTCGCAGACCGTTGCTGGAACCTACACCGCTTCGGTGACCTCAACCAAGAGCGGCGCGAAGGCCATCACAGTGAAGTTCGACGGGGCAGACGTTCGCCTCGAGGGCAATGGCAACGCCATGTTCCACGCGGCTGCAGCCGATCCTGGCAACACGATTGCGACGACGTACAACGTCTCAACCGGCACCAAGCCGGTTGTGTCCGGTGAGCACACGGTTACCGTGGTGCTCGCTGACGAATACGACAACCCGGTTACAGACGAGGCTGAGTGGCTAAAGGCCACCACCTCTGACGATCTTGGCGAGGGCGCGATCAGTGACTTCACCGAGACCGAAGAGGGCACCTACGAGGCAACCGTTACCTCGTCACTCGTTGGCAAGAAGACCATCAAGGCATTCTTTGTTGACGACGAGATTGCACTGACCGAAACCGACGGCAACAAGACCGCCGAGTTCGTTGCAGGCGCGATTGATCCCACCAGCCAGAACTCCGGCTTCTCTGTAACTGAGGATGAGCAGTCCATCGAGGGCGGTTCGCACACGATCACCGTGAAGCTGGCTGACAACCTGGGCAACCCGGCGATCCTGTCGGCTGACGAGCTCGCTGAGCTCGGCCTTGCGGCCGCGGCTACGAAGGATGTTGACGGCGATGCAGTCGCAGACAACACCGTTACGGTTGGCGAGTTTGCTGCGGTTGACGGCGAGCCTGGCTCGTACGCTGCCACGGTAACGTCGTCCACAGTGGGTGCCAAGACCATCGTGGTGACGCTTGACGGCACCAAGGTGACGGCTCGCGGCAACACGATCGCGTTGTTCACCGCCGGTGGTGCATCCGTCGAGAACGAGAAGACCAATTACTCGGTTTCTGAAGAGGCTGAGCTGGTCGGAACGGGCTCACACACGGTAACGGTCAACGTAGCTGACGCTGACGGCAACCCGGTTTCGGGTCTGAAGGCGAACGCGTTTGAGTTCACCGCGGATCCCGCTGCGGGTGTCTCGTTTGACACCTTCACGGCGGGTGCGGGCGAGTACACGATGACTGTCTCGTCGACGACCGCTGGCAAGAAGGACATCTCGGTGAAGCTCGCCGGTAACTCAGTGAACGCGGCAGACGCTGCGAACACGGTTGCCGAGTTCGTCGCCGGTGATCCCGTACTGACTGACACCGAACTGGCGCACTTCGCCGTGACCACCGATGAGGTTGTCGCGGGTGCAGGATCGCACCAGATCAGTGTTCTGCTGCAGGACGAGTTCGGAAACCCGGTCACGGGCAAGGCTGCACAGCTGACGCCCGCGACGGTTGCTGACATCGGAACCGGTGTGTTCAGCGGCTTTACCGAGGCAAGTGACGGCGTGTATGTTGCGACGGTCACGTCCACGATCGCAGGCGCGAAGGCCATCACGGTGACCCTGGGCGCAGATTCTGTGCTCGCAGAGGGCAACGCGAACGCGCTGTTCATTCCCGCGGCACCCGCTGCAGCGTCGTCGACCATCACCGCGGCTCCGGCCAAGGTGCAGGCGAACGGTGTATCGGCCGCGACCGCGACTGTGCAGTTGGTTGACGCCTACGGCAACACGATCACGGATGCTCCCGCGGGAACGACCGTTGAGATCGAGTCCACGGTTGGTGCTGTCGGAACGGTTGAGGCCGGCGCCGCTGGCACCTTCACCGCTCCGATCACCTCCTCTGAGGCAGGCAAGGCGACCATCACCTTCTCCGTCAACTCCGAGGCTGGCACGGGCACCGCGTCAGTTGAGTTTGTTGCGGTGGGTGCTCCGGTTGTCGAGTACGCAAACGGATCGACCGTGGTTGGCACGGGTGTTCCCGGCGAAACCATCATTGTTCGCGACCAGAACGGCAACGAGATTGCTCGTGAGACCGTGAATGAAGACGGCGAGTTTGTTGTCAACATTCCGGTTACCGAGGACGGCACGACCCTGAAGGTGTCGTCTGTTGACGGCAACGGATTTGAGTCTGACCCGGTCGAGATCGTGGTTGACGCTGAGGCCCCCGAGGCCCCGGTTGTTGATCCGTCGAACGGTTCGACCATCTCGGGCAAGGCTGAGCCCGGCTCCACAGTCAAGGTGACCGACGGTAACGGCGAGATCCTGTGTGAGGCAACTGTTGGTGCTGACGGCAAGTTCTCCTGTGTTCCGAGCCCGACACCCAGCCACGGTGACACCATCACTGTTGTTGTGACGGATCCCTCGAACAACACCTCAGAGCCCGGCACGGTCGTCATCAACCAGGTTGCTCCCGAGGCGCCGGTTGTTGATCCGTCGAACGGTTCCAAGATCACAGGTGAGGGCCAGATCGGCTCCGAGGTCGTGGTGAAGGACGGCAACGGCAACGTGCTGTGCGAGACCACGGTTGGCGCCGATGGCAAGTTCAGCTGCGTACCCGATCCCGCTCCCAAGAACGGCGACAACATCACGGTGACGCTGACCGACAAGGAGGGCAACACCTCCGCTCCCGAGACGATTGTGATTGACACGGTTGCTCCCGAGGCGCCGGTTGTTGATCCCTCGAACGGCACGAACATCAAGGGTGAGGGCGAGCCCGGAGCCACGGTTGAGGTCACGGACGGCAACGGGAACGTGCTGTGCACGACCACCGTTGGTGACGACGGCAAGTTCAGCTGTGTTCCGGATCCCAAGCCCGGCCACGGCGACACCATCAAGGTGGTTGTGACCGATCCCTCCGGCAACTCTTCGGAGCCCGGTGAGGTTGTCATCAACCAGGTTGCTCCTGAGGCTCCGGTTGTTGATCCTTCGAACGGTAACAAGATCACCGGTGAGGGCCAGCCTGGCTCGAACGTCGAGGTCAAGGACAAGGACGGCAACGTTCTGTGCTCGACCACCGTTGGTGACGACGGTAAGTTCATCTGTGTTCCGGATCCCAAGCCCGGCCACGGCGACACCATCAAGGTGGTTGTGACCGATCCCTCCGGCAACTCTTCGGAGCCCGGTGAGGTTGTCATCAACCAGGTTGCTCCTGAGGCTCCGGTTGTTGATCCTTCGAACGGTAACAAGATCACCGGTGAGGGCCAGCCTGGCTCGAACGTCGAGGTCAAGGACAAGGACGGCAACGTTCTGTGCTCGACCACCGTTGGTGACGACGGTAAGTTCATCTGTGTTCCGGATCCGAAGCCGAACCACGGCGACAAGATCGAGGTCGTTGTGACCGATCCGTCGGGTAACTCGTCGGAGCCCGGTGAGGTTGTCATCAACCAGGTTGCTCCTGAGGCGCCGGTTGTTGATCCTTCGAACGGTAACAAGATCACGGGTGAGGGCCAGCCTGGTTCGAACGTTGAGGTCAAGGACAAGGACGGCAACGTTCTGTGCTCGACCACCGTTGGTACTGACGGCAAGTTCAGCTGCGTACCCGATCCCGCACCCAAGAACGGTGACAAGATCGAGGTTGTGGTGACTGATCCTTCAGGCAACACCTCCAAGCCCGGCGACGTTGTGATTGACACCGAGGCACCTGGTGCGCCGGTTGTTGATCCGTCGAACGGCACGAACATCAAGGGTAAGGGCGAGCCCGGAGCCACGGTTGAGGTCACTGACCAGAACGGCAACGTTCTGTGCGCGACCACGGTCGGTGCTGACGGCAAGTTCAGCTGCGTGCCGGATCCCAAGCCAAACCACGGCGACACCATCAAGGTGGTTGTAACCGATCCCTCCGGCAACTCCTCGGAGCCCGGCGAGGTCATCATCAACCAGATCGCTCCTGACGCCCCGGTTGTTGATCCCTCGAACGGCACGCCGATCAAGGGTGAGGGCCAGCCTGGCTCGAACGTCGAGGTCAAGGACAAGGACGGCAACGTGCTGTGCACGACCACCGTTGGTGCTGACGGCAAGTTCAGCTGTGACCCGAAGCCGGCCCCCGGCCACGGAGACACGGTTGAGGTTGTGATCACCGATCCTTCGGGCAACACCTCGGAGCCCGGCAAGGTTGTCATCAACAAGACCGCGCCTGACGCTCCGAAGCTCGACCTGTCGAACGGCAAGACCGTCACCGGTGGCACGATTTCTTCGGATCACGTGCTGACGTTTGTGGATGGCAAGGGCAATCAGGTTCCTGGCACCGTGGTGATCGACTCCAACGGTCGGTTCACGTTCACACCGGACGTGCCGCTGACGGAGAAGGACAGCGTTCGCGCCGTCGTCACCAGCCCCGAGGGTAACTCGTCGGAGGCGACAGTGAAGGTCAAGACGAAGGCTCCTTCAACCCCGGTTGTTGATCCTTCCGAGGGCGACAAGGTAACCGGTTGTGCGGAGCCCGGCTCCACAGTGACAGTGCGCGACGCTGACGGCAACGTGATCGGCGAGGCTGTCGCCGGCGACGACTGCCGCTTCGAGACCGTTTTGAACCCGAAGCAGAAGCCCGGCGACTCGATCTCGGTCGAGACCAAGGATCCTGCTGGCAACGTCTCCGGGTCGGTCACGATCCGCGTTGGCAAGGTCTCGATGGTGCTTGAGGTGCCGAGCCTGCGTGCTGGGGAAACCCAGACCGCGTACGGCTACGGTTTCCAGCCCGGCGAGAAGGTAACCGGTGTGTTGCGCTCGACTCCTGTCGACCTCGGTACCCAGGTTGCAGACGCGAACGGTGAAGTTACGTTCACCTTCACCGTGCCGGCGGATCTCGAGATCGGTGAGCACTCGGTCACCCTGACCGGGCCCTTCAGCGGCTCGGTCAAGGACACCTTCGAGGTGCTCGTCGAGAAGTCGGCAATCGAACTGGCAGTAACCGGTGGAGCCCTGTGGTTCCCGCTGGGTGCAGGTGTGCTGCTGCTTGGTGCGGGGATGATCCTCGTGGTGAGCAAGCGTCGCCGCAATGCCGAGGAGACGGCTGTCTAGCGATTCGTTCGCTGGGCTAACGCTCCGAAGATGCCGATGGGCCGCCGCTTACGCACGTAGGCGGCGGCCCATCCCATTTATAGTGACTCATGGGGGAAGAAGTGAAGATTTTACGTAACACGACGATTTGGGTGGCGACCGGACTGCTGCTGGTTGGCCTCGCCGGGTGCGCCGGTCAAGAAGCTCGGCCGAGCGGTTTGCCGAAGGGGCTGCCTGCTCCGGTTGCCGTTGAGTCAGGCGCCGTTTCGAACGCGGTTGAGGGGGAGGGCCAGTGGTCGTTCTCGCTGACTGTTTCTAATAAGGAGGAACAGCAGGCGGCTCTCGACAAACTCAAGGACGCCGGATTTAGGGTGTTTGACGACTCGACCGTCGGCGAGCGCAAGACCTACGCGCTGAGCAAGGATCGCCTCAGCGTTACCCTGGTCTTTGACACCGTTGCAGGCAAACCCGCCGTGATTTACAACGTGGTCGAGGCACCGGAGGACCCGGAGGGTGACTAGCCCTCGTCGGTGATGCACGAGCGGTCGCCGGAGTAGCCGAGAGCATCGAGGGCCGCATTGACGGTGTTGGTGATGAGCGCAACGTCGATCGGCGGGAGGCCGGGCAACATCACGCGTATGAGAAGTGGTCCGGTGAGCAGGTCTGCGATCCAGGCCGGATCTGCTCCCGGAGCAATCTCACCCCGCTGCACAGCGCGGTCCAGAATGACCGAAGTAAAGGAGCGGCGGGGGAGGAGGTATTCGGCGAGAAACGATTCTCCATCCGTCGGATGAGCTTGAACCTCAGCGATCCACCCGGCAAACCCGCTTGTCACAACCGGGTCAGTGAAGAGCCGTAGCTGCCGACGTTGCACTTCGATGAGGTCCTCAACCAGGGACCCCGTATCGATGTCTTCGTCGGTGCCGTGCCGGGAAGCCAATATGTGTGGCACGACAGCTGCAAGGTCGCGAAAGCGGCGATAAAACGCGGGTTTGTTCGTTCCCGCACGCGCAACAACCTCGTCGACTGTGACTCGCGCGTATCCGCGCTCGATCACGAGCTCAGCGACAGCATTCACAATGGCACCCTCTGTCGCGCTCTTGCGAGGGCGTCCCGTGTTCGACATAGTGTTACTAATAGTAACGTAAATGTACGAATGATGGATCTTGGGAGCGAGCGCATGTACAAACGGATCGTAAGGGCGAGGCTGCGCGACACGTTCGACAGGATTAACGAGGGCGACTACATGACGATGGTTGACGGCCTTGCCGACTCTTTCGAGTATCGGTTTCATGGTCAGCATGCGCTCGGCGGGCGCCGCACAAGCAGAGCATCGATGCTGCTGTGGTGGCAGCGTGTCTTTCGTTTGCTGCCTGGAATGCACTTTGCCGTTCAAGATGTGCTTGTTAATGGCGGCCCGAGAAGAACCCGAGTTGCCGTGCGATCTCTCGTGAGCGGTGCGCTCCCCGGTGGTCAGCGCTACGAAAACACGGTCTTTCAGTTCCTCACAATTGCGTGGGGCAAAGTTGAATCTGTGGAGACAATAGAGGATCTTCGTGTACTCGAGCACGCGCTGCGTGCAGTCGCGGAGTCGGGCAACCCTGAGGCCCTTGCTGATCCAATTGAGGACTGAGAGGGGGGAGTGTATGGCTGCCTCAATCGACCTGGCGTACCCGTTTCGCGGGCGCTGGCTCACGCAAAACAGCCCCGCGAACCGGGTGCCCAGTCATGGCACAACCCTGTTCGCCACTTCGTACGCGATTGATTTTGTTCCGGTAGACGAGGCTGGGCGCTCAGCGCCGGTGACCCTCCGGTCGTTCCTGCGCCCCGAGCCGCCAGAGCGGTTTGGTGGTTTCGGGCGTGCGGTGCTGGCGCCCGTTGAAGGGGTTGTTGTGGCCGTGCACGATACCGAGGCTGATCACGCCGCGTATCGGGGGCTGCCCTCGGTGGCATACGCACTCACTCAGCGGCGCCGGGCCCGGGCCGGGTGGATCGCGCTCGCCGGAAACCATGTGCTGATCGAGAGCAAGGGAAATGTCGTAGCGCTGTGCCATCTGCAGCGGGGAAGCGTTCTGGTGCGACCGGGGCAAGCGCTGCGGATCGGCGATGTGCTCGGCCGCTGCGGAAACTCGGGCAACAGCACCGAGCCACACCTTCACCTGCAGGTTATTGACGGGCGCGACGTGGGCCGTGCCCGTGCCGTGCCGTTTACCCTTGCGGGTTCGATGCCGCGCAACGGAGACATTGTCGATGTGCCCGAGTAGCCGTGCAGGATCCTGCCTTGACTGAAGGTCAATGTCAGCGGTAGGCCGTAGGCTTGATCATCGTGAAGGTCTTGTTTGATGCGCGCTACATACGAGTCGACTTTCACGACGGCATCAGCCGTTACTCGGCGGAGCTCGCCGCCGCGCTCTCTCAGCTCACGCCGGTCACCTTTCTGATTCACGACGAGGCGCAGCGCGCCTCGCTTCCCGCGGGCGCAGACTGCCTGAAGATCCACGCCCCCACCTCGGTGAAGGAGCCCTGGACCGCGCGGATCCTGAACCGCTACAAGCCCGACGCCGTGTTCTCTCCGATGCAGACAATGGGCGCGGCAGGGCGACGCTTCGGGTTGATCCTCACCCTGCACGACACCATTTACTACCGGCACCGCACCCCGCCCCGCGAGTTGGCCTGGCCGATCCGACTGGGTTGGCGTATCTTCCACCTCAGCTACTGGCCGCAGCGCCTCACACTCAACGCCGCCGATGTGGTCGCGACTGTCAGCGAAACGAGCAAGCGCGAGTTCGAACGGGTACGGCTAACCAAGCGACCCATCGTGGTGATCCCCAACGCGCCAAAGCTCGGGGCGGATCGGCAGACCGTCGCTACCACTGCGCCTTCCGGGCCCACGAACCTCGTCTACATGGGTTCGTTCATGCCTTACAAAAATGTAGAAACTCTCATTCGGGGAATGGCGTTTTTGCCAGACCACACGCTGCACCTGCTCAGTCGCATTTCCCCGCAGCGCAAGGCCGAGCTCACGGCGCTTGTGCCGCTGGGGGCGCGGGTTGTGTTCCACGAGGGTGTGAGCGACGAAGAGTACGAGCGGCTGCTGCAAGACAACGCGATCCTCGTCACCGCGAGCAAAGACGAGGGCTACGGCCTGCCGCTCGCCGAGGCGCTGACGCACGGTGTTCCTGTTGTGGTGAGTGACCTGCCGATCTTCCACGAGGTAGCCGCGGGTGGGGCCCTCTACTTCGAGACCACTAACCCGGGCGACTTTGCCATGAAGGTGCGACAGCTGGCTGATCCTGAGATCCTGGCCGAAATTGTGGCGCGCGGCTCAGATCACAGTAAGACGTTCTCGTGGGATCGCTCGGCGCGAATCCTGCTTGAGACGCTTGAAGCGGTTGCGCGCAGGGGCGCTTAGGGTTCGAGCTTCGCCCGCACGTACCCAACCACCGCGTTGGCGTGCCCGTGACCCATGCCGTAGGTTTCTTTCAGCATGGTGACAACCTCGGAGTGCCGCTTGCCCTTCGAGACCTCGTCGGCCGCGATGTCGAGCCAGTGCTGAATCGGCTCCCCGTACTTCTCGGTGATGCTCGGAAAGTAGGAGGCAGGGCCTTTGATCTTCTCGCCGGGCGTGATGTCGGGTGCCTGAACTCTGTTGGTAGACATGGGGCAATTGTGCCACTCCCGGGCCCCGCTGAGAAGCCATGATTTCGTC
Source organism: Leucobacter viscericola (assembly GCF_011299575.1). NCBI lineage: Bacteria > Bacillati > Actinomycetota > Actinomycetes > Micrococcales > Microbacteriaceae > Leucobacter > Leucobacter viscericola. The sequence goes on along the minus strand of NZ_CP049863.1, from coordinate 1,869,823 downwards.
GAAAAGTCATCGTAGAGGGTGGCCTCTCGACGAATTGATGGCTTCTCGCGGGAGAACCTCGGTCAGAACAGCGTGTTTTTATCTTCCATGCCGCGCATCTCGTCGTAGTCGAGGATCAGGCAGCGGATCCCGCGATCCTCTGCCAGGGTGCGGGCCTGAGGTTTGATCTCCTGCGCCGCGAAGACGCCCTGCACGGGAGCGAGTTTTGGGTCGCGGTTCATGAGCTCGAGGTATCGGGTGAGCTGCTCGACGCCGTCGATGCCGCCGCGACGCTTGATTTCGATGGCCACGGATGTTCCCGAGGCGTCGCGCGCGAGGATGTCAACCGGGCCGATTGCCGTCATGTATTCGCGGCGCACGAGGGTGTGGCCATCGCCAACGCGCTCGATCTGTTCGGCAAGTAGCTCCTGCAGGTGGGCCTCAACGCCGTCCTTGATAAGCCCGGGATCGACTCCGAGATCGTGCGAGCTGTCGTGGAACACCTCAAACAGCGACACAACAAGCTTGTCGGCGGTCTTCTTGTGGGTCACCTGCCACGCCTCAACGATGCCGGCGGAGGTCTGATCCTCGTCCAGCTCGAGCGTCGCGAGCGAGCAGGGTGGGCTCATCCAGTTCAGCGGCTTGTAGGAGCCGCCATCGGAGTGCACCAGGATGCTGCCGTCATTCTTCAGCATCAGCACGCGCTTGGCGCGCGGAAGGTGAGCGGAGAGTCGTCCCGCATAATCTACAGAGCAGTCAGCCACAACGATTCGCACCGTCGTAGTTTACTCGGTTCGCGGGAGCGGCGGGGCAACACCGCGGGATCCGCGCCCCGGCTCGCGCGCCCATCCCGCAAAGATCACCACAATCACCGAGAACACGATGAGCGCCCAGAACGCATTCAGCAGGCCGAAGTGCTCACCGAGGAACCCGATCATCATTGGCCCGAGCAGGTACGCGGTGTAGGCGATCGCGGAGACGGCAGCAACGTCGCGAATGGCGGTCGCCGGGCGGTCCGCCGCCGCAGAGACACCAATCGGAAACCCGAACGCGCAGCCGACACCCCACAGCACTGCAGCCACGACGGCGACCCAGCTCGCGGGGATAAGGATGGTCATGCCGATCCCGAGCATCGTGAGCACCGCTCCGCCCCGCAAGATTGTCACGCGGCCAAAACGCGTCAACAACCACGAACCGGCGATGCGGGCACCCGTCATTGACACGAAGAACACTCCGAGCGTGAGGGCGGCGCTCTCGTTCGAGAACCCGCGCCCGTCGGCGAGCGCAATCGGTAGCCAGTCGCTCGCCGTGCCCTCGGCCAGGCTGATGCTCATCGCGATGAGTCCGATGATGAGGATCCGCGGATCGCGCCACGGGCTGTAGTTTCGGGGGACCGATGGTGCGGTCTGGATCACCGGGATTGGTCCGGTGTGAACGCTCGCGTGTGGATCCTGCGCGCCATGATCCTCGGCCATCTCAAGCTGCGACACCCGCGGCACAAATCTCAGGGCAAGCAGCACTCCGCCAACGATCACCACAAACACGATAATCAGGTGGAACGGAACCGGGATCTTTGCCGCCTCTGCGAGCGCGCCCAGTCCCATGGCGGTCACGCTGCCGAGGCTGTAGGCCGCGTGAAACAGTGACATTTGGGGTTTGCGGATCGCGCGCTCCGCTTCGGCCGCGCTCACATTCATGGCGACGTCGGCGGTGCTGAACGAGAACCCGTACAGCGCGAGGCAGATAACGGCCGGAACGATAGCACCAACCCAAAACAGCATTCCGGCCGTGGGCAGCGCGACGCCCTGCACGATGACGCAGAACGCGAGGGCTTGCCTGGGGCCGAGTCGCGAAACCGTGCGCCCTGAGAAGACGAGACCGCTGAGCGAGCCGAGCGCGAGCGCTAGCCCAAAGATGCTCATCTCGAGTGTGCTTGCTCCGAGGTGATCCCGCACCGAGGGAAGCCGGCTCAGCCAGCTGCCAAAGCCGATGCCGAGCAGTCCGAAGACAACCAGAATCGCGCGCACCCAGCGCACGACGTCTCGCGGGGCTGCGGCGGGAGAACGTGACACGAGGCTCTTTCGATCGGAGGGTTCAGTAAGCGTATCAACGGATTGGGGTTGAAGAAACGGTCGGCGACCTGACCGATGTCGGTGGCCACCCCTAGCATTGGAGCATGAGACCTCAACGCAGACCTGCAGCGGCGAAACGGGCCGCTCGTGCCTCGTCGCTGGTTGCCTCCGCGGCAGTGCTGGCGCTGCTGTTGAGTGGGTGCGGGTCGCTCAGCGCTGGCGCGGATCACGCCACCTCCGCAGGCGAGAACGCCAGTGCGCAGCAGGCGCGTGACTTCGCTGCCCTGTACAAGCAGAACATCAAGTGGACCAGCTGTGACGAAGAGGACGGGCTCGACGACGGCACGGCCGAGGCTCTCGACGAGGCGGGCATTGATGTGAGCGGGATCACCTGCGCCTTCATCAAGGCTCCTTTTGACTGGGAAGACCCCTCGATCAGCGAGACGATCGACCTCTCGGTCGTGCATATCCCATCTACCGGCAAGAACCCGCGGGGCACCCTGCTCGGCAACCCTGGCGGTCCAGGGGCGACCGGCGTCGACTTCATGCTGGGCATGGCAATGGCACCCGGGTTTGAAGACGTGGTGGCCGACTACGACCTGCTCGGGTTTGATCCGCGCGGAATCGGCCGCAGCACCCCGATCGACTGCGATGGGGCGGGCTCCGAGATCCCGGCAGTGCAACTTGGCGAGTGCATCGCCAAGAATCCGCTGACCCACACAATGGGCACCTCGCAGGTGGCGCGCGACATGGAGTTGCTGCGGCACCTCAGCGGTGACAGTGTGCTGAACTACATCGGCTACTCGTACGGCACCATGCTCGGGGCGACCTACACCACACTCTTCCCTGAGCGTGCCGGGCGCATGGTGCTCGATAGCGCTGAGGACGCGCAGTGGGCGAGCCTGATCCACAACTTCGATCAGCAGGTTGCGATCTCAAATGCCACCGTGGCGCTCGCCACGGCTTGCCGCACGGAGTACAAGGGTGAGGTTGAGGTCTGTCCGTTTACCGACGAAGAATCGTTGATCCGAGTGCTGAACGAGCTCGATGCCAAGCCGCTGGTCGCGAGCGACGGCACCGAGATCAACGGCCAGATGCTGCAGAGTTACCTGACCAACGCACTGTACGAAAGCCACTTTGAGCGCGGGCGAACCCTCGACACCATTGCGCTCGCGCTGTTTGGCAATCAGAAGGCCATCGACACCATCGGCGAGTCATTCTCGGGTGACGATTCCGGCGTAGACCTCGCGATGAATATTGTCACCTGCCACTCCTTCCCGATAGAGCCCGACGTACCGGGTCTGCTTAAGCACATCGACAAGGTCGGCATGCCGAAGCTGCTGGGCGGCCCCGAGATCAACGACGAAACGCTCGCGCCGTTTGTGGATCTCTCCTGCTACACACTGCCCGAGAGCGGTCTCGACATTACGGATAAGTTCACCGCGAAGGGTGCGGATCCGATTCTCGTCATCGGCATCACGGGTGACCACGCGACTCCGTTCCAGTACGCGAAGGTGCTCGCCGACGAACTTGGCGCGCGACTGCTCACGCTCGATGGGCAGGGCCACGCGGCGTCGTACTCGGGCCGCTCGAGCTGTGTCGACGACGCGGTGACGCGCTACTTGGTGGCGGGTGACTTGCCGGCGAAGGGCACGGTCTGCCGCGACGACTGAGTCGTGGCTGATTGGGCGGGTCAGTTGGACACAGTGTTTTTGATTCAGACTGTGCGCAACTGACCCGGTTGGTGGCGGTGGGCCTACTCAAACGCCTCAGGCGCCCGCTCAAACCGTCGCGCCCGAACTCCAAGCGTCACCGCACGGGCGAGCATAAACACGATCGTAAAGCTCGCGGTCAGCGCCACGAGCGCGGGAGTTCCCGTGGGCACGAGCCGCGTGACCAGCCACAACACGGGCAGGTACACCACGAGATTCACGAGGCTCGTCCAGGCGAGGTAGCGCGCGTCACCGGCACCCATGAGCACACCGTCGAGCACAAACACGAAGCCGCCCAGGGGCAGCGAGATCCCGAGCACCAGTAGGGCAGGGGGCAGGATCGCGAGCACCCCTGGATCGCTCGTAAATATGCGGCCGATGACCGGACTGGCCGCCGCGAGGATCAGCCCCACCGCTGCTCCCGAGGTGACACCCCAGAAGATCGTGCGTCTCACGATGAGGCGAGCTCGGTCGGGGTCGCGGGCTCCGAGGGCATCACCGATCATGGCCTGCGCGGCGATGGCGAGTGCGTCGAGCGCGAAGGCCGCAGTCGAGAACACAGTGAACACCACCTGGTAACCGGCCGTGGCAATCGTGCCGTGGCTGGTCGCGGCGAACACTGTCGAGAGGAACGCCACACGAAGTCCAACCGTGCGCAGAAAGAGCCAGCCGCCGCTGCGTCCGGCGTGCCCGAGACCGTCTCGCCGGGGGAACACGCTGGCCCCGGTCTTCCCGACCTTGCGCGCGATAACAATGAGGTACACAACAACCATGCCCCACTGCGCCAGGACGGTTCCCCAGGCGCTGCCAGCGATCCCGAACCCCAGTCCGTAAATGAACCACCAGTTGAGCAGCGCGTTGATCGCGAACCCAACGGTGGCAACCGCGAGCGGGGTGCGGGTGTCTTGCAAGCCGCGGAGCAGCCCACTCGCCGCAAAGACGAGCAGCATTGCGGGAATGCCGAAGCACGAGATGATGAGGTAGATGAGGGCCTGGTCCGCGGTCTCGGGTGCGGTGCCGAAGGACGCAACGAGTGGGCCACTCAGAGCGAAGAGCGCGGCGGCGACAAGGATCCCGATCCCGAACGCAAGCCACAGACCATCAACGCCGGCCTGCACCGCACCGCGCAGGTCGCCTGCGCCGCGCCGCCTCGCAACGAGCGGCGTCGTGGAGTACGCCAGAAACACCATGAGTCCGACGGCGGTCTGCAGGATCGCGGCGGCGACCGCGAGGCCAGCGAGAGGGCTCGCGCCGAGGTGGCCAACGAGGGCGGAATCGACGACCAGAAAGAGCGGCTCAGCAATGAGCGCACCGAGCGCCGGGACCGCGAGATTGGCGATGCTGCGGTCGATGCGGCGCCGCGCGGGCTTGCTGGCGGGGGAGGCGGACACGGTTCCACCGTAGCGGCATCTGTGCTTCACCTTAAGGGTGTAACGTTCCAGCATGCGCGCAACAAAAATTTATGGCCCAGGTGATATTCGAGTTGAAGAGGTCGCAGATCCGGTTCTGAAAACTGGGATCGACGCCGTAGTTCGTGTCGTGGCTGCATGCGTCTGCGGATCCGACCTCTGGCCCTACCGCGGCGTCACGGATACCGAGGAGCCGCGCAAGATCGGCCACGAGTTTGTCGGAATCGTCGAAGAGGTTGGCGCTGACGTGCAGCGGGTCGCCGTGGGCGACTTTGTGATCGCACCCTTCTACGACTGTGACATGAGCTGCGTGAACTGCCTCAACGGCTTCAGCACCTCCTGCCTGAACGGTGGCTGGTGGGACGGCGCCCAGGCCGAGAAGGTGTACGTTCCCCACGCTGAGGGCTCGCTCGTCAAGGTGCCGTCTGCGCCGAGCGAAGAGCTGATCCCGAGCCTGCTTGCCCTCTCCGACGTGCTGGGCACCGGACATCACGCAGCGGTGTCCGCCGGCGTAAAGCCGGGCAGCACGGTTGTGGTCGTGGGTGACGGCGCCGTTGGACTGTGTGCCGTGCTCGCGGCGAAGCGACTGGGGGCTGCGAGGATCGTCGCGATGTCTCGGCACGAGTCGCGGCAGGCGCTCGCGCGCGAGTTTGGTGCGAGCGACATCGTTGCCGAGCGTGGTGACGAGGGTGTTGCCGCCGTGAAGGAGCTGCTTGGTGGCATCGGTGCTGACTGTGTGCTCGAGGCCGTGGGCACGGAGGAGTCGATGGATCAGGCGATCCGCTCCGCTCGCCCCGGCGGTATGGTCGGCTACGTTGGTGTGCCCAACGGAGGCCCCAAGCTTCCCGTGCGCACGCTGTTTGCCAACAATGTCGGCGTGAACGGCGGTGTGGCCCCGGTGCGTAATTACGTAGAAGAGCTGCTCGCAGATGTGCTGGCCGGGTCGATCAACCCGGGGCGGGTGTTCGATCTTGAGGTGCCGCTGGCCGAGGCCCCTGAGGCGTACCGCGCGATGGACGAGCGCCGCGCGATCAAGGTGTTGGTGCGGCCGTAGCTTGGGGGGCGCCATCCCATATTAGGTCCGCCGCGGCAAGCGCGGCGTTGCCATTGTCGGGGTGGAGTATCGGCTAGGCTTTTGACACTTGTGGTCTTAAGGGTTCCCCGGGAAAGGACGTAACTCAATGTCGAGCGCCCCAGCAGGATGGTACGACGATGGATCAGGTCGAAAGCGTTGGTGGGATGGTCTTGCCTGGACTGATGTCTATGAAGACCAGCAGCAGCCAATTGAAGCTCCTGTTGCGGAAGCGAGCCAGTCGAAGCCCCAGTCGCTTAGCAACCGAATGAAGAAAAAGCATGATCTGGGTCAGGACGAGGACGCCATCTGGTCTGCTGTAGGGCGGCCTCTTTCTGGGCTGGGTGCTGGCCGCTACAAGCTCACTACTGAGTACCTGATTTTCGAGACGGGCACCCTGTCTTCGAAGGGCCAGCAAATCAGAACGCGAGAGATCTACGACGTTGATTCTTCACAATCGATGACTCAGAAAGCGCGAGACGTGGGGTCGATAACTCTATGGGCGCGCCGAGAGAGCGGCAACGAGCGTGTGGTGCTTCAAGACATCCCGAATTTCCGTGAGGGGGTCAACCTGATTAACCGCGTATCCGATGAAGCTCGGATTGCTCAGCACTTGCGCGAGAATACGTCGCGCTCAACAGTTGAGTACTCGGGCTTGGCTCAGACTCTGGCTGCTTCAGTGATACCCACTGCGACATCGCTTGCGGAAGCCGCGCCCTCTCAAGCAGCGGGACTAGATATTAATGCTGAGCTGGAGAGGCTTGCCGCGTTTCGTGATCAGGGCATTCTTGACGAAGAAGAGTTCACGGCAGCAAAACGAAAGATGCTCGGGCTTTAGCCCTAAGATTGCCTGAGTCACGCAGATCTACCAATAGGTGAGAACTTGGTGTTGAAGCAGCCTGACATTAGCGCGAAAGATGCTGTTCTTCCTGGATTAATCTTTATCGCGATGTTTCTCGTCATCGTGTACTTCGCAGTTGTTGGAGGCCTGAGCAAGTTTTACGAACTCGATTCGTGCCGTGTTGAATCGGTGGGAGAGCTCATCGGTAGCAGCAGGAGTTACTCTGAGCGCAGAACGATTTCATTCGATGGGTGCGGCTCTCCGGTTGGTAGTAAAGTGCTTGAGATCAATGGTCCCAGTCGCGAGGTGCATGATCCGCCAATCGAGGGAAATCTCTACAACATTAGGGTGAAAGTTTCACCCTACGGAACCGTCTCTCTTGTCAGCGCGAAACCTGTCCAGGGCTAAAACAAGGAGACGGCTTTTGCCGTTTCGAAGGTGGAGCTCGCAAGTTGCACCCACCAATGTCAGACCCTAAAGATAAGGTTGTCGCATGACCGAAGCAATCAACGAAGTGCTCTCCTCCGGCATCGACCTTGCAGAGCTCGACCCCAGCATCCGCCCACAAGACGATCTCTTCCGGCACGTCAACGGTAAGTGGATCGCGCGCACCGAGATCCCCGCAGACAAGGCGCGCTACGGATCCTTCGCGGTTCTCGCAGAGAATGCCGAAGAAGCGGTGCGCAACATCATTACGGGCACCGAAGCGCCGGCTGCCGGAGCGCTCGCCGCAGACGCGCCAGAGGCCGACAAGGTCGCTGCGCTTTACGCCAGCTTCATGGACGTGGATCGGGCAGACGCCCTGGGAGCGGCGCCGATTGCTGGCGACATCGACCGGGTACTCGCGGTCAGCTCCGTCTCCGAACTCATCGCACTCGTGGGTGAGCTCGAGCGCCAGGGCCTCGGCGGTTTTGCTGGCATGTTTGTTGACAACGACCCGGGTGATCCCTCGCGTTACATCATCTTCGTGATGCAGGGCGGCATTGGGTTGCCCGACGAGTCCTACTACCGTGAAGACCAGTTCGCGGAGGTTCGGGATCAGTACCGCGCTCACATCGAGCGCATGCTGACGCTCGCGGGAGTGGCCGACGCCGCGCGTCTCGCCGAGCTCGCGTACGACCTTGAGCGTCGCATCGCGGCCTCGCACTGGGACAAAGTAGCGAGCCGCGACATCCAGAAGCTCTACAACCTGCGCACGTTCGAGGGTCTGCAAGAGATTACTCCGCAGCTTGATTGGCGAGCCTACCTGGGCGCGATGGGAGCGCCCGAGGAAGCATTCGCGGAGGTCGTTGTTGGCCAACCCGAGGCGATTGCGGGTCTCGCAGGGCTCTTGGTTGAAGACGAACTTGGTGCTTGGCGCGCTTGGCTGATCTGGTCGATCGTGCGAGGATCCGCTGCGCTTCTGTCGCAGGAGATCTCACGAGCGAACTTCGAGTTTTATGGCACCGCGCTCACCGGAGCGACTGAGCAGCGCGAGCGCTGGCGCCGCGGGGTGTCCTTCGTGGAGGGCGCAATGGGCGAGGCCGTCGGGCGCATCTACGTTGAGAAGCACTTCGATGAAGACGCGAAGGCCGCAATGGACGGACTTGTCGAGCACCTGATCGAGGCATACCGCGATTCGATCCAGCAGCTCGACTGGATGAGCCCTGACACCAAGGTGCGCGCGCTCGAAAAGCTCGATAAGTTCACGCCCAAGATCGGCTACCCCGTGAAGTGGCGCGACTACAGTGCGATCGCTGCTGACTCAGGTGACCTGCTCGGCAACTCGCGTCAGGTCGCTGAGTACGAGTTCAATCGTGAGCTCGGCAAGGTCGGCAAGCCGATTGACCGTGACGAGTGGTTCATGACGCCACAGACCGTCAACGCCTACTACAACCCCGGTTTTAACGAGATCGTGTTCCCGGCCGCCATCTTGCAGCCGCCGTTCTTCGACAAGAACACTGACGCTGCCGCTAACTTTGGCGCGATTGGCGCGGTCATTGGTCACGAGATCGGTCACGGCTTTGACGACCAGGGTTCACGCTACGACGGCGACGGCAAACTCACCGACTGGTGGAGCGAAGAAGACCGGGCCGCGTTCGAGCAGCGCACGGGCGCACTCATCGGCCAGTACAACGCGCTCTCGCCCGAGGGTGCCGACGGCCAACCCGTCAACGGCGAGTTGACCATCGGCGAGAACATCGGTGACCTCGGCGGTCTCGCAATCGCGTGGAAGGCCTACCTGCGCTCGCTCGCCGGGGCAGAGTCTCCGGTCATCGACGGCCTAACCGGTGCAGAGCGTTTCTTCCTGTCGTGGTCACAGGCGTGGCAGCAGAAGTCGCGGCCAGAAGAGACAGTGCGACTTCTCACCATCGACCCACACTCGCCCAACGAGTTCCGCTGTAACCAGATCGTGGCGAACCTCGACGCGTTCCACGAGGCCTACAACACAAAGCCGGGTGACAAGCTCTGGCTTGATCCTGAGCAGCGCGTCAGCATCTGGTAGCTGAACGCTGCCAGCGAACCGTCGGTGCCGTTCCTTAACAGGCGGCACCGACGGTTGGGTTGTCACGCGACGGCGCTGGCGGTGCGATCAAGCTGCCACAAGCTCAGGGCTCGGGATCCGGCGCGCGTCAGTGGCCCCGAGATGCGACGCCGCCGAGATCCAGCCGGCGATCCTCGCCTCGCTCGCCTTGTTGACCCCCATAAAGCGGTGCACGCGAAAAGGGCGCACCCCACAAAACCTCATGGTTCGACGCGCAACCTGAGCCGCAGCTGGCGTACCCGAAAACGGCAGCGCAATGGCGGGGGTATCAGTCGTGAGCAAAAGCCGACCGCTCCGCCCGCGGAGCAATCCACGTGGCAACCCGAGGGGGGTCATCTCGTACTCCTCGTGAGGCAGCAGAGCCCGGTCGAAGAACCCCTTGAGCAGGGCTGGCACCGATCCCCACCACATCGGCGCAGCGATGACGATGTGCTGTGCATCGTGCAGTGCCTGCCGCGCCTCGGTCAGATCAGGCTCGATTGCCATGCGCGAGCGATACCCGAAGCGCATGTGCACGTCGAAATCGAGGTCGCGCAGCGCGAGCAGCCGCGCGGTGCCGTTGCCGGCGGCATAGCTCTGCGCCATGGCCGCGGTGAGCGACTCGGGATTTGGGTGACCATCGATCACGAGCACACGGGGCATACGACCTCAATCTTGACAGTGGCAACTTAACTAGACACTGTCAAGATAGGGAAGAATGTTGCTTGTGTCAAGTTCAATCGGTGCTTACCACCACGGCAGCCTGGCCAGCGCCCTAGAAGAGGCTGCGATGCAGCTGCTGGAACGCATGCCAGCGTCAGAAATTAGCCTGCGCGAGGTGGCGCGCGCGGCAAACGTGAGCCATAACGCGCCATACCATCACTTCGCCGATCGCCGGGGTCTGTTCAAGGTGCTCGCAGAGCACAGCATGGCCGACCTGGTCGCGCAGGTAAAAAACGACGTGGCAGCGGCCGAGACCACACGCGAAAAACTGCACGCCGGAAGCGCCGCCTACATCAGCTTCGCGGTGAACCGGCCCTACGCCTTCCAGGTCATGTACGACCCGACGGTGTGTATTCCGGGATCGCCCAGCGAGCAGATGGCTCCGCTCATTCAGGAGCTAGAAAGCGCTCTGGCCACGGTCGCAATGAGCGCGGGTCTCAACACCGTTGCCGACGTGCAGGCTCTCTGGGGACTCGTGCACGGCCTCGGCACACTCAGCGCGATGGGACACTTCACTCTTAAAGAGGCACTTGCGGCCGCTGATGCAATGATTGCGCGAGCGCTCGCGAACACTTAGGTCTCACGGCCTCACGGTCTCACGGTCTCACGCCCTCCTGGCCTACGGCCCCGTCGACAGGCCATGATTTCGTCGAGAAGCCATCAAGCACGATGGCCTCTCGACGAAACCATGGCTTCTCGAGAACGGCCGCCGGGCCGCCGGGCCGCCGGGCCGCCGGGCCGCCGGGCCGCCGGGCCGCCGGGCCGCCGGGCCGCCGGGCCGCCGGGCCGCCGGGCCGCCGGGCCGCCGGGCCGCCGGGCCGCCGGGCCGCCGGGCCGCCGGGCCGCCGGGCCGCCGGGCCGCCGGGCCGCCGAGTCGCCGAGTCGCCGAGGTGACAGAGCCGCCAGGTCGGCAGAGTCGCAGGGGCGACCGGGCCGAAGACTACGCAGCCACCAGGTGCTCGGCGCAGGGGCCGTTCTGGTGCTCGGCGCACGCCACGAAGCGGGCGCGGCACGTCTGGTCGGCGCAGTTGCTCAAGAGGTTCGTGGGGGTGCCGCAGGCGGCGCAGGATCCGAGAACCGCGGCACCGGGAGCGAAGTCCATCGTCTCGCGACTGTCGAACACCGCTAGGGATCCCTCCCACAGTCCGTCATTGCCGAATGCCTCGCCGTAGCGCACAATGCCGCCGTCGATCTGGTAGACCTCGTTAAACCCGCGGTTCTTCATGGCGACGGAGAGAATCTCGCAGCGGATTCCGCCCGTGCAGTAGCTGATGACCGGGCGATCCTTGAGGTCGTCGTAGGCGCCACTCTCGATCTGCGCGATGAAGTCGTGGGTGGTGGTCACGTCGGGCACGATGGCGCCCTTAAACTTGCCGACCTCAGCTTCCCAGGCGTTGCGGCCGTCGAAGAACACAACTTCGTCGCCACGAGCAGCAACGAGATCGTTGACCGCCTGTGGGCTGAGGTGTTCACCGCCGCCGACCACACCGGCGGCGTCGACGATGGTCTCGTCGGGGATCCCAAACGCCACCAGCTCGTCGCGCGCCTTCACGCTGAGCTTCGGAAAATCGGTGATGCGTCGCCAGGGCGCACGCCGATCCGTGCCGTGCAACATCTCGGGCTGTTCGGGTTCGAAGCCGGTGCCGTCACTCCACTTCACGTCGAGGCCAGCGAACGGCCCGTACTCGCGGCTGCGCTTGAGGTACTGCTTGCACGCGTCGAGCTCGCCACCGACGGTGCCGTTGATCCCGTGCTTCGAAATGATGATGCGCCCGCGCAAGCCGAGTGACTCGCACAGTTCCTTTTGCCAGAGGCGCACGGCCTCGGGGTCGGCGACGGGGGCGAATGCGTAGTACAGCAGGATCTTTGGCTCAGACACACTTCAATCGTACGCTTCAAATCTGCGCCCACTTGACATTGACGTTGCGTCAAGGTTTACCGTTGAGTGTGCGCCGGGAGAGTCCCGGCCGAAGAACGGGAGGATCCGCATGGAACGCTCGATTCAGGAGGTCGCAAAGGCCGCCGGAACCACGTCGCGCACCCTGCGGCACTACGACCGCATCGGGCTGGTCGAACCGATTCGCATCGGCAGCAACGGCTATCGCTACTACGACGATCGTGCACTGGTGCGGCTGCAGCGGGTATTGCTGCTGCGCAATCTGGGGCTAGGGCTCGACGCCATCGGGCAGGTGCTGGTTGCGCAGGATCGCGGTGCTGTTCAGGATCGCGGTGCTGTGCAAACCCGAAACGCGGCTCAGGATCGCACAGACCCCGCAAGCGCGGCGCCGGAACAAGCAGAGGCCAGCATCCTGGCCAATCACCTGGAGCTGCTGCGGCAGGAGCGCGAACGCGTAGACACGCAGATCGGTGCCGTTGAGCGCACCATCGCTGCGCTCCGCCACAATGCGGCACAAAACTCCCAAGACAACACAGAAAAGGAAGACCTCATGTCTCAGAACATGTTTGAAGGATTCGACCACACGCAGTACCGCGAAGAGGTCGAGCAGCGCTGGGGCGCCGACGCGTACGCGAACAGCGACAAGTGGTGGCGCTCCCTAGGAAAGGAAGGCCAGGCCGAATGGCAGGCCAAGCTTGCTGCGTTGAACGCCGACTGGGTCGCGGCAGTCGCGCGCGGCGATGATCCCGAGTCGGCCGAAGCGCAAGATCTCGCAAAGCGTCACGTCGAATGGCTCACTGCGACACCGGGCACCCCTGCAAGCGCCCCCGGTGGAGACCTCGCGGGCTACCTACTCGGCCTAGGCGAGATGTACGTCGCTGACGAGCGCTTCGCAGCGAACTACGGCGGGGTAGATGGCGCGACGTTCGTGCGTGACGCACTCGCTGCCTACGTGAGCCGCGAGCTCAGCTAGCGCGCCGCAATCCGCTGATCGTCGGCCTCAACCGCAAGGTCGATGCGCTGCTGCTGCTCGGGTGTGCGAGTGAGCGGCGGCACCACCTCGTGTTGCTCGTTGACGATGACCACGTCGTTATCGACGTGGTTGACCATCGCGTGCACGGCGTCGATGAAATCCTGGCGGCGGATCGCGTCAAGCACCCTGGCGTGATCCCGCTCCATCTCGGCACCGGTCGCCACCATCGCGAGCTTGCCGCGGTGCTCGGGGGTGCGCAGGCGATCGTTGATGCCGGCGTACAGCGAAGCGAGCAGGCGGTTCTTGGCCGCGTCGAACACCAGGCGGTGAAATTTGCTGTCAAACGCAGACGTGTCGTCGTCGTTTGCGAAACCTAGAACGGGGCAGCGTGTGCAGCCGACCTCGTCAATAGCGGCCTGCTCAAGCGCGATCAGGTCTTCTTCGGAGCGGTGAATCGAGGCCTGCTGGGCGGCCTCGATTTCAAGCGCACGACGGTAGCTCAGGATCTCTTCAAGCGTGAAGTCAGCGAGAAACTCATTGAGCAGAGTGCTGGTGGGAGCTGACGAACGAACAAAGGTGCCGCGACCGGGCAGGGTCTCGAGCATGCCGATGCTCGCGAGCGAACGAACGGCTTCGCGCACGGTGGAACGCCCGACGCCGGTCTGCTCAGCGAGCTCGGGCTCGATCGGGATCCTGCTGCCAACCGGCCACTCGCCGGTCGTGATCTTTCGCCGCAGGAAGGCGAGGGTCGCTCGGGCTCGATCAGAGCCTGTCGTCGATGCCATGGTTCCTCCGATTGAGCGCCCTTTGCGCACGCCGTTCGTAAGCCTCCAGTATATCTGTAGCCGCTCCGCAAAATCTCATGGATAACCCGCCGCTGCCGTCCTAAGCTGAAGGACCAGAGTGCTCGCCCAAAACCACGGGTCGCGCCGAGAACGAGGGAGTGACATGACCCAGCTTCACACGAGCCAAGGTGACATCAATCCGTACGCGGGAATGCGGCAGTTGCCCAGTTTTACGCTGATCAGCAATGACATTCAGGAAGGTGAACCGCTTCCGGCTGAGCTCTATGCGGAATACGCCGGCGGGCAAAACCGGTCGCCGCAGCTGAGCTGGTCGGGTTTTCCGAAGGAGACCCGTAGCTTTGCCGTCACCTGCTTTGATCCCGATGCGCCGACAGGGTCCGGGTTTTGGCACTGGGCGGTCGCGAATATCCCGCTTGAGGTCACTGAGCTGCCAGCGGGCGTGGGCGCGCAGGCGGGCGAGGGGCTTCCCGCAGGCAGCCTCACACTGCCCAATGAAAAGCGCGAGCCGTGGTTCATGGGAGCGGCACCGCCCGAGGGTACCGGCGTGCACCACTACTGGTTTGTCGTGCACGCTCTCGATGTGGAGCGCATCGACATCGATCCGCAGGCAACACCCGCCGCCATGGGCGGCATGATGCGCCCGTCTGTGCTGGCACGTGCGGTTCTCGTCGCCACCGGTGAGTTTGGTGGCGCGGCGTAGTTGATCCGGCGTAGGTCGACCCCTGCGCGCCTCGCGGCGGAGGCATGACCTCGGTTCTACAGTGGGCGTATGGCTGAAGAGCGTTTCTCCCCAGACACTATTTGGGGCGGGCTCACCGCCGCGAACGCCAAGCGGGCGGAGAGTTGGATTGCCGCGACGCGCGCAAACACCACCGCCTCACCCGAGCTGCTCGGTGGTGTCAGTAAGGATCCTGAAAGCTTCGAGTTCACCCGCCGCTTGATCGAGTTTGTCGCCGGCACCGAAGACGCCTTTACCTCGGCGCTCGGTCTGCGCGAGGTCGCGCAAGATATGCCGGAATCGATGCCCGCGCGCGATCGACTCGCGGTCAAGGCTGGCGGTGTCGCCTCGCTCGGCCTGCCCTGGGCTGTGATGCCGGTTGCGCGGCGCTGGCTGCGGGACCGCGTTGCGCACCTGGTGCTCGCGACGAAGCTGCCCGCGAGTAGCCCGCCCGGAAAGCTCGCTGGGCTCACCGAGGCCCTGCGCCGCCACTCTGAGGCCGGATTTATGCCCGTTGTGCAGCCCCTCGGCGAACGCGTGTTTGGCCCCGTCGGAGCCAAAGCCGAGATCGCCAGGCTCGCGGCTCTCGCGGCTCACCCGGCTGTGAAACACCTCGTGGTGGATCCCGCACGAATCGCACCCGGCGGCACAGACTGGTCCGCCACCGACGACGTGGCCCTTGCCGTCGCCTCGCTGCGGCCCATTCTCGACTCCGCCGCAGAACACAACACCGTGATCAGTATTGAGCCCACGAGCGTGCGTTGGCTTCGGCTGATCCCGGAGGTCTTGTCTCGAGCGCTTGCAGATCCTGAGCTCGATCGAGCACGCGTCAGCACCAAAATCTTCGCCGAACTTCCCGAGTCGCGAGAGATCTACGATCGTGTGAGCCGCTGGGCACTGCGCAGGGTCGCTGAGGGCGGTGCGCCGGCGGAGATCGTCATTGGTGTCGCCGGTGTCGCCGGATCCGAGCGCATCGCATCGATTCAGAGTGGGCTCGCGGTGCCTGTGATCGAGGATCGAACCGCGCTCACCGCTCAACTGCTGCGGCTGGCCGAGCTTGCACTGCACCCGGGCAGGGCGGCCGTGCTGCGGCCGGTCATTGCGTCGGAAGACCTGAGTGTGCTCGCGGCGGTTGCCGAGCTCGCCGCAAAGCGCGAACTGCAAGACCTGGTTTCGCTGCAACTGCGCAGCGGAGTTGTGCAGGGTCTCGCGCAGACGCTCCTCGCAGATGCGGGTGAGGTCAGGATCGTGCTCCCCGTTATTGCGCCACAAGACTTCGTGGGTGCCGTCGATCTTCTTGTGGGGTTTGCCGCGGAGGCGGCGGATCCCGAATCGGCTCTGTCGCGACTTGAGGCGTTGCTCACGGCCTCGGAGGGCACGGAAGACGCCGACGGCACCGCCGATCCCGAACTCAATGCCTTTCATGAAGCTGCGCTCGCCGCAGACGAAGACGCCCCCACCTCGCACCGAACGCAGCGTCGGGCGCGCGAGTGGGATCCGACCGAGCGCGACAGCGCACTCTTCTACCGCGCTCCCGACGAGCCAGCTCGCTTCGAGACCGGCGGCCTGACCGCGGCCGTGCTGGGGTTAACCCGCGGCGAGACGGGTGAGTGGCAGCTGGGTGAGTTCGCGCCGACGCGCGAGATTCCAGTCAGGTCAGACTCTGGCTTCGCAAACGAGCCCGACACCGACGCGAGTGTTGCCGAGAATCGAGATTGGGCTCGTGAGCGGCTGAGCCGCGCGCGCCAGCAGGCCGAGGCCTCGGAAGCCGTTTCCGCAAACGACACCGTGGCGCTCTCGCCCGCCGACCTCGATGCCGCGGCCGTCGCCGAGGCTGTGCGTGAGGCCGGTGAGCGCTGGGCTGCGGAGCCGCATCGTATTCGTGCTGTGCGGTTGCGGCGCGGGGCGCTTGCGGTTGTGGCGGCTCGGGATCGGCTCTTGCAGACGCTAGCTCTCGACACTGGGGCCCCGGTGGTTGAGCTCGACGCCGAAATTAACCGCATCGTCGACGCTGGCCGCTACTGCGGGCAGCTCGCCGAGGGCCTCGAAGCCGTGCGCGGTGCGACGTTTGTGCCCGAGCGCCTGGCGCTGGTCGCGGCCGACAACCAGACTCCGCTTTCTGCCCAGGCCGAGGCGGTACTCGCGACCCTCGCGGCGGGAACCGGTGTGCTCTGGGTGGTGCCCTCGCGGCTGCTCCGGTCGGCTTCGGCGCTTGTTGAGGAGTGGGAAGTCGGTGGCATCACCCCGGGGGTCGTGCGCATTGAGGCGGTGTATGCCGGTTGGACGCTGGGTGCGCTCGCCGCGTACCCGGGAACCGACCGGGCCGTAGTGTTTGGCGATCGCGCCGAAGCGAGGGAGTTGGTGCGTCGCCGGCCGGACCTGCGCGTCGAGGGGCACATCCGCGTGCGTGGCTCCATGCTCATCGCACCGTCGGCCGATCTGAGCCAGGCGGTTTCAGATCTTGTGGCCTCGGCATTCCGCGGTGCGGGATCGGATCCGCGAGCCGTGACTGCCGCGATTCTGGTCGGAAGTGTTGCGCGTTCAGCGCGGTTCCGCGAGGCGCTCGCCGATGCCGTGCGGGCGCTGCGTGTGGGGGATACCTCAAACCCGGGGGATCGTGATCCTCTCGGTTTCGATCTGGGTCCCCTTCCTGCGGCCCCCTCCGAGGCGGGACTGCGTGCGCTCACCGAGCTTGGGCGCGGGGAAGAGTGGCTCGTGAGGCCGGAGCAGCTGGACGATGAAGGCTTGTTGTGGAGCCCTGGCGTGCGACTCGGAGTCTCGGAGTCTTCAACTTTTTGGAGCGACGCGATCGGTGTGCCCGTCATCGGTGTAGTGCACAGCCACACGCTTTCCGAGGGAACTGCAAAACAGGGCCTCGTCGGCGGCGGTGCGGCCGCCGGGCTGCAGGCAAACGACGGCGACGAGATTCTGAGCTGGCTCGAAGAGTCGCAGGCGGCCTCACTGTCGGTCAACAAACCGACCACCGCGGCCCGCATCGAGCGACAGCCCGGTGGGGGCTGGAACGAAGCCGTCATGGGTCTGCCGGCGCTGGCGGGAGGGCCCAACTGGTTGCTCGCCCTGGGTTCCTGGCAGCCTCGCGAGGGCACCAGAAGCGACACCCTGCACTTGCGAGGGCTCGATCCTGAAATACAGCTCCTGATTGAGGCAGCTCAAGACGAACTCAGCTACGAAGAGTTTGATGCGGTGCGCCGGGCGGCCCTCGCGGACGCCCTCGCGTGGCGAACCTCGTTTGGGGTGGTGCGAGACTCGATCGGATTGGGGATCGAGCGCAACACGCTGCGCTACTGGCCCGTTGTGACGCAGATTCGCCTTGCCGAGCGGGCGTCCGTCGCTTCGCTGCTGCGGGTGCTCGCTGCGGCGTTGCTTGTGCGGGCTCCCGTCGCGGTGTCGACCGGTGAGGTGCTGCCGTCTGCGATCTCGTCGTTCTTGGCGTCCCAGGGCATCGAAGTGTCGCTGGAGCGCGACGACGACTGGATTGAGCGACTCGCCATAGCCGGGCCCATTGGTGCCGACGGCGTTGCGGCGTCGCGAGTGCGGCTGATCGGCGGCGATCGGGTGCGGGTCGCCGAGTGGATGGGCGGACTGGATCGGGCCGCGCTCTGGGCAGAACCGGTCACGATGGCCGGTCCGGTCGAGCTGCTGACGCTGCTGCGCGAGCAGTCGGTGTCTGCGCGGGCGCACAGGCACGGTTTGGCGGTGGCGGTTCCAGGGTTGGACGAGCTGCTGGGGGAGTGACCAGGCGAAACCGCTAGCCGATCCGCATCGGCGTGTGCGGTATGCCGTCTTCGAGGAACTCTTCGCCATTGGCCCGGAACCCAAAGCGGGCGTACCACTCAGTGAGATACGACTGGGCGTGAATCTGGATCGGGTGATCCTCGCAGATTTCAATTGCCGTGTTGAGCACGGCTGCCGCGATCCCGAGCCCCCTGTGCTGAGGTGCGGTGACGACTCGACCGATGCTGCGTAGGCCCGGTTCGAGAGCGTCCTCGTTCAGGATCCGGACGGAACTCGCGATCTCGCCCTGGTTTGTCTCCGCCCACACCTGAATGGTGGTTTGCTCGAGGTCGCGCCCGTCGAGGTCGAGGTAGACGCAGTCTTGCTCAAGCACAAACACCTCCTGGCGCAGTTTTGCGATCCTGTAAAACGTGCGCGGGGGACGTCGTCGAAGTTGTCGGCACGGTGGATAGTGGTCTCGGCGGGGAGCGCGTTCATCTCTCGATTTTGCCACGGGGAGGGCCTGTTGTGCGCGCGATTTCCGTTCTGGAGGGGTGAGGCTGTAAAGTTGATCCCTGGTTGCGTTTCACGCGGCCTTTGGCGGATTACCCGAGCGGCCAAAGGGGGCTGACTGTAAATCAGCTGGCTATGCCTACGGGGGTTCGAATCCCTCATCCGCCACAGAAAAACCCCCGATCAGATGCGAATCTGGTCGGGGGTTTTGTTGTTTCTACGGAGGAAGCGTGAGTTGGTGGCCGCTTAGTGGCCGCTTTGCTCGAAGAGTTCATCAATCACTGCGGCAGCTTCAATGCCCGGGCGCCTAAGCGGCGTGAATCTCTCGCACTGCGAAATAGAAAGTGGGATCGCTGGGGGTTTTGAAAAGGAACTGAGATTCGGCATACCCGAATGCCAGAGCGGCGAGTGAGTCTGCCTCCCGCTCATCGGCCCAAAGTGTCATTGTCGTAAGCGATGGAATCGATTTTGACTTTCCGAACTGCATGACTCCAAACGACGCTACAGTCAGGTCATCCGAAATATTCGGATTTGCCCAACCCCACATCCAACTTTCGGCTCCCGCGTTCAAGCTTCCCAGAACGTCGACTACACCTACCCAGCGCCCAGAGGGTGTTGCAAACGTGATGGTCCCAGCGTTCAGATCTACAGCCCATTCTTCGATGTGGTCAAGGCCAAACTGGTCTGCCGCGCGGGCATTAATTGAGTCTCGTTCCGCCTCGAGATGTTGAAGAACCGCCGCGATCGACGAGCGATCGACACGCTTTTCCTTGTCGTCTGCTGCTTTGGAAGCGGTCCGTTTCTTGCCAAACAATCCCATTGCGGCAGTATACAGAGCACACCCAAGCTGAGTGCTGAGGTGAGCCACCCCTCGGCGATGTGCAAGTGTGGCGTGTCCTTCGCCATCACGGAGCAGAGGTCTGAACGGCCCCTTAGCAACGGGTTCTCGGCTGAGACGGGGAGCGTTATGTCGCGGTTAAGCGCTGGGACCACTGACCTGCACCCATGCGGGGGTTCACGTACACGGTGTCGCCGACTCGTTCGAGCGTGCGTTCGTAGGCAACGACGAGTTTCTCAAGCACGCAGAGCTCCTGCGCGACGGAGGGTAGATGGCGCCCGAACTTGAGGGTGGCGTCTCTGTAGGCCGTTTCGTTAATGAGAAAGTGTGCGGCCCACTCGTCGGCACGAAGTTCCATGCGCCGATTGAGGTGTTCGAAGACCGTGGGCTCGTCGCTGTTCGTAGCGTGCCCGAGTTCGTGGGCAAGGATAGAGCGAGTTTTGCGGTAGAGCATGCCATCTTGGATGCGCACCTCACGGGTTTGCAGGCAGTAATCGCCAACTCGATGGAGGTGGCTCAGGTCTGCATACTCAATCGTCACGTCGATGCTCGCGGCATAGTCATAGAGAAGTTCCACGGCATCATCCCCTCTCGTCTAGTAGGTGTCTTCGCCCGTTTCATCGATTTCTTCGTGGGCCGCAAGCGCATAGTCGCTTCTTTGTCGAGGATCGTTATTCTCCGGCAGGCCACTGACACTCGGCTCTGCGATAACCGCGGCAATGGCGTTAACAGCGGCCTGTCCGGCTTTGCCCTGACGGTGTCGATCGAGTGTGTCGAGCATGCCCCCGATGATTCCAAGCCAGACCGTGGTGTCTGCGCTCCGGTTGCTTGTTTGCAGATCTGCGCCGAGAGCCTCGTAGATCTTACGTAGGTTCTCAATCTGCGGAGTTGCCCCGCGCTCGATGTTTGAGAGCGCCTGACGCGAGATGCCAACAAGGTCGGCAAGATCCTGCTGTTTCAGGCCAGCGCTTTGGCGAAGGCCTTTGACCTGTGAGGCCAGATGCTTGCGCTCTTCAAACGGAACCATGGCGGAGTCGTTTCTTGACATGCGCTCACTGTAACACGTCAAGAAGAATCATGCACCGCTCAATTTAAAGCGACATAAGTCCAGTTATTTAGCTCAACTAGCTTGCATTATGTCAAGTAGTGTGTAATTCTGCTTGACGTAACGCATCGGGGCGTGAGTTGAGAAGGAGACGGAAATGCAGGAGAGCATGTTGATGGGCGAACCGAATATTCGCTTGGCGGAGAAGGCTGAGCGCGTGAGCAAAGCCGCGGGGGTCAAAGAGTACCGCCGCGGGCTGTCGCTCGCCGATGTGGAGCGCGGCGAAAGACCGCACCGCTGTGGGCGGTGCATGAATCCCTTTTTGCGGGCGGGGAATCCAGAATGCCCTCGTCTTGCGAGGCAAGTGAAGCGAGAGCAATACGCCCTGTGGCTCCTGACTGATGATGGGCAGTTTGGGGACGATGGCGACCCGGATGGGTTGCAAGACGTGACTGAAGAGGAGGGTGAATGATGGTGGTTTCTGTG
Organism: Leucobacter viscericola; assembly: GCF_011299575.1. Lineage (NCBI taxonomy): Bacteria > Bacillati > Actinomycetota > Actinomycetes > Micrococcales > Microbacteriaceae > Leucobacter > Leucobacter viscericola. The sequence goes on along the minus strand of NZ_CP049863.1, from coordinate 1,848,501 downwards.
ACCGCAGCGGAGCGCGCGATTGTGCGATTGACCCAGCCGCACACCGAAATGACAGAGGCCGGCGCGGTTGATTGGCCGCCTCTGCTCGATTGGTTAGACCGGTCGATAACCGAGGTTGTCAAACGTGGCGGTGCGGGCTCGAATGGCCTGGGGATCCCGATCAACTTTGGTGCGCTACGTGTTCTGAACGATATTCGACGCGCGAATGGGCGAATTCGAGAGGGTTTGTACCTGGCAAAACAGAGTGGGAGCAACGCTCTCTTGGCTGATGTCGCTGAGGCGTGGACTGTTGCGCGGCGTTCGAGGTCGCAGGGTGAGTTGGCCGACGGGCAGTGGCTGCAGGTGTGTGAGGAGGTTGAGTCGTGGGTGGTAAGGATCGAAGCCGAACAGAATGTGCGACCTCGCCAGATGGAGCTCACGGTTCCGTGCCCGCGTTGCGAGGCCCGCTGGGTGCTTGACGGCGGCGAGCGGCGAGCGGCGGTGGTCATCGAGTATGCAGAGGGGCGCGCTCCGATTGCGGAGTGTCGGGCTGAGGAGTGCGAGGCGCTCTGGGTTGGGTGGAGTGAAATTACGAAGCTCGGTTTTTCTGTGCAGGCCTCTGTGGATACCGCTGTGCTTGAGAGTTGTGGTATTCGTGTTGATCGGTCGGGGCTTTCGCGGGGCCAAGATGCGATGAGTTGATTTTTGTGTTAGGCTACTAAGTGGTCAGGGAGAAGTGTGCTTACTCCCTCGAAAAGCTCCGATCGAAAGATCAGGAGCTTTTTTCGTTTCTGGGGGCATTGCGCGGTTATCGGCCGCAAATGGTAAGTGAAGCCGGGTGTCATCCCACCTCCTCACCTGCGGCAAGGTTGTTGGCCAAAGGCCAGGTTCTTGACGGCTGTTCTTCCTCGCGATCGGCGAGGATCCTTGCCAATGCCCGCACGTTGAGTCTGTAGAGCTCACGGGTCTGAGGTTGTGCGCAGGAACGCTGCAAGAGCGTTATCTGCTGTTCTGCTGTTCTGCCGCGACGAGTAACGCGGCTAACGCACCCACCGATCTCATTCGGCGTGCCAAAAATCGAGGTTCGAAAGGAGGCCGCTGATGTCCGACGGCCAGCAAGAGTGTGATGTCTGCGGCTCGCGCTATCCCAGCGTCAAAGCCGCGCTTCTCTGCTGCGACAGGAACTTCGAGATCAACGAAGGCCTATCGGCGTATTTGTCAGAAGAAGTTAAGACCGCACAGTTTTGGAGGACTCGTGAATCAGTACCTATTTGAACCAGCAGAGGACGCGCTCGTGGCCTATCTGCGATCAACGCAGGCCACCGAGGTTGGTGTTGATGTTCCCCCCGAACGGCCAGACCGGTTCATCCGCGTGGAACGCACGGGCGGAGCGCCAAAGTTGGCGCACGACGTGGTGAAAGTCACCTTCCACTGCTGGGCGGAAACTCGAGAGGCGACCGCGATCCTCGCCTCGGAGACCATGCGACACGTGCTAAACGCACGCGTCGTGGCCGATAGACCTGTGAGGCGCAACCGCGTGCTCAAAGGACCGCGCCGACCCACTAAGAATGGCGGCTCGGAGCACTACCAGTTCACTGTCCAGATGGAGATCCGGGGCAGGTTCCCAACCCCCTAATTCTTAGGGGCACGCACAAAGAAAGGAGTGATCGTGACGAAAGTTGTGATTGCAAATGACTGGGTCGATGCAGAGGGTCGAACCCACGAAGGGGGACACCCCGTAGAGGTTGAGCCGGGTACCGCCCGCGACCTCATCAGCCGCGGTAAGGCACGCGCGGTGGCCACAGACCAGAAGAGCGCCGTTCAGGCAAAGAAGGAGAGCAAGTAATGGCTAAGAACCAGGACAACATGCGGGAATGGAACGCCGAAGAATCAGGCGTTTGGATCGCTCCCAAGGGCTCCACGCTGCCCACAACCGATCTCACCATTCCGACCGAATTCATTGAGGTTGGCTGGATTTCTGAGGGTGGTATCGAAGAGAGCGTCGAGGTCGAGGCGAAGGAAACGAAGGCTTGGCAGGGCGGCGCCATTGTGAAGCTTCGCAACACCTCGACCAAGAAGTCGCACAAGTTTGCGGCACTTGAAGATGACCCCGAGGTCACAGGGCTCTACTACGGCCACGGCAAGCCGAGCCTTGTGGGTACCGGCGAGAACAAGATCGCGCGTGTCGACATGCCGAAGTCGATTCCAACGATTGAGAAGACCGTGATCGTCAAGTTTGTCGATAACGCAGGCTACACGCGTCTGAAGTGCATCGAGCTGGCTGCGGTGTCTGAGCGCGGTGCTTACGTGACAAACGTCGAGGACGATTCCGTGTACGAGTTCACGATGACCGAGACAAGCGGAAGCTACTGGCTGTCTGACGAGCCCGCCTTCCTCGAAGCCGCGGCTTAACAAAACCGAACGGGGCGCGTGGTGACTCCGCGCCCCGTTCTTCTCTCCAGAGTCACACCCCTATTTCAAGAAATGGAGTCACCACATGACCAACACGTATTCCAACACCCACCCGAGCGACAGCGACTACACCGCACGTGAGTCTGGCGACACTGTTCGCACTCGGGAGCAGTCGCGGGCAAAGCCGAGGGATCACCAGCGCGGACCTCACGACGTGATCCGCGTCGACTTTGCGGGTGAACACTTCGAGGTTGATTCGCGTGCTCCGAAGCACACACCAACCATGTTCGCGCTGCGCAACAACGACATCGAGACGGTTCTGAGCAACCTGATCGGTGAAGACTCACTCGCCCGTGTGATCAAGGCGCTTGAGGACGAAGACGGCTTCTCGGACTTTGAGAAACTGACCGAACTCGTCAACGTGATCTACGAGAAGGTCGGCGCAAAAAACTCCTAACGCTCGCCTACCTTCTTCGAGAGTGTCCGGACCGAGTGGCTGCCGATCTGCGGCGGTTCTACTCGGTCCGACTCTCGGACATGTGGGCGGGCACCGAGGATCCTGAAGACGTTGCCTTGTACGTCAGGCACATGCCACGCGGCGGTGCGATCGGCGTTTGGCTTGGTGGTCAGTCTGCGCTCACCGGCGAAGAAGACATGCTCAGGTGGATCGAGCATGCCGTCTGGGCATCACAATCGTCGAAGCCCAAGCGAGTCAAACCACGCCCCTATCCCGAGGGTGAGCACGAACGCGAGCGGCGGTTGGAACGCCTGAGATCTGGAGCGAGCCGCTTCAAACAACGGAGGATCCAGCATCCGTAGCCCTGACCACTGATCCGGGCGAATACAAGTTTCTTTTCGCCCGGATCCCTTGGGGTTCGGTGCCCTACCCCAAGGAGGCCACATGGCAAGCAGTTCAACAACCACGAGCGGGCAGGTTTCATATTCGCTGAAGCTCCCGGACTTTTCTAAGGATATTAAGCTTCCTGATCTTCCTGTAAACGTCAAACTTCCGAATAGCTTCAAGGATTTCAATCTCCCTGATGTTCCAGTAAATGTAAAAGTTCCTGAGGTTGCCGAAGACGTCAAGAAAGAACTTGATAAGGCCGATGGTGAGGGTCCGGGATCCCGCATTGCGAAGACCCTCGGTGCCGGATTTCAAAAGGGGCTGGCAACTGTTGGGAACGCTGTCATGTCAACCCTGGGTAATGCGTTCTCTTCGGGAGTTGACCAACTGAACGCGATAGATGTCGCGCAAGCAAAAATGCGCGGCCTCGGGAATGATAGCGCGGCGGTCGCAAAGGCAACAGACAATGCGTTTGCTGCTGTTCAGGGGACAGCGTTTGGAGTAGGTGATGCCGCTGGTGTCGCCGGTCAGCTGATGGCGGCGAACATTGCCCCTGGTCAACAGCTCGAAAGTGTACTGAAGACAGTCGGGAGCAGCGCCGCCGCCGCGGGCACTGACTTTGGCACAATGGGCTCCATCTTCGCAGGAGCTGCCTCGCAGATGGGTGGCGTTCAGAACGATGTGCTCAATGACCTTGAGGGTCGTGGGATCCCGGTTTACAAAGCACTTGCTGATCAGCTTGGGGTGACCACCGACGAGGTCTTCAAGATGGCTGCGAATGGGCAGATCAGTTTTGGGGCGTTTGAACAGGCGGCTTCGACCGCCGCGGGTGCCATCTCGAACGAGATGGGTGGCACCGCCACTGGTTCGTTCGACATCATGATGGGATCGCTAGAGCGGCTCGCCATGACGATCATGGAGGATGTCTTCCCCCAGATTGCGCCGGTGTTCCAAGAGATTTCAAAATGGCTCGATGAAGCGGCGGTAAATGTGAAGCCTCTGGCCGAGGCGTTTGGGACGTGGTTGAAGGGGGCTCTTGAAAGCGCTGCAACAGCCATGCAAAACGTAAGCAAATGGTTACAGGACAACTACACCTGGGTCGCGCCCATCGCTGCGGCGATTGGTGGGGCTGCGTTGGCGTTTGGGGCCTGGACGCTCGCGACAGAGGCTGCGGCTGCGGTGCAATTGCTTTACAACGCTGCGCTTGCAGCAAACCCAATCATGCTCATCGTTATGGCGATTGCCGCGCTCGTCGCTGGTCTTGTTTGGTTTTTCACGCAGACTGAGCTCGGTAAGCAAATCTGGGAACAATTCACCGGGTTCCTCAGTGAAGCTTGGGAAAACGTCAGTGGGCTTTTTGTCATGGTCTGGGAGACCATGCTGAAGCCGGTACTTGAGGGGCTTGGTGCGATCTTCACTTGGATCTGGTTGGAGATTATTCAGCCGATTGTTGACAATATCAGCGTCGCGATCCAGATTCTTGGCCAAGTTTTTATGGGGTTGTGGCAGGAGCATGTTCAGCCGGTGTTTGATGGGTTGGGGCTGCTCTTTAATTGGATTTGGTTGGAGATTATTCAGCCGATTGTTGACAATATCAGCGTCGCGATCCAGATTCTTGGCCAAGTTTTTATGGGGTTGTGGCAGGAGCATGTTCAGCCGGTGTTTGATGGGTTGGGGCTGCTCTTTAATTGGATTTGGTTGGAGATTATTCAGCCGATTGTTGACAATATCAGCGTCGCGATCCAGATTCTTGGCCAAGTCTTTACGGGGTTGTGGCAGGAGTACATCCAGCCGGCTTGGGATGGGATATCTGGTCTGATTCGATCCGTGTGGGAGGACCACATCAAGCCGGTCATCGACACAATGTCGAGTGTGATCCAATCGGATCCGAAGAAGGCCTTCGAGGCAGCTCGTGATGGGATTGGCAAGGCCTGGGAAGGGATCCAGGAGCTCGCCAAGAAGCCTGTGCGCTTTGTAGTGAACACCGTGCTCAACGGGCTGATCGACATGATCAATGTGATTCCCGGTGTGAATCTGGCGCCGATCAAACTACCTAAGGGATTCTCGGAGGGCGGCTACACGGGCAATCTGCCACATTCCGCCGTCGCGGGAGTCGTGCACGGCAACGAGCACGTGATCCGCGCTGCTTCGCGTAGGCAGATCGAACGTTCCCACCCCGGGGCGCTCGACCACATGAACCGCTTTGGCGAGATTCCCGGTTACGCCTCTGGTGGCCTTGTGAACCCGCTCAAGAAGGGAAGCTACAACGTAAGCCAGCCGTTCCACGGCGGGCACAACGGCATCGACCTGGCTGCGGCGGAGGGAACGCCCATCATGGCGGCCGCCGAGGGCGTCGCGACCAACGTGGGTGTTGTCAACATGGGCGGCAAGGAAATTAGGCTGCAACACCCGTCAGGGTTTGCGACCCGGTACTCCCACCTGTCGCGATTCGCGGTGCACGAAGGGCAATCTGTGCAGCAGGGCAACGTGATCGGCTACGTCGGTTCAACGGGCATGTCGACCGGACCTCACCTGCACTATATGGTTCACACTCCTCCGGGAGGCTGGAACAACATGACCGATCCTGCCCCCTACCTCGACGGCAGCGCGAAGATGCTTGGCGAGGCTTGGAACCCGCTTGCCGGTCTAATCGACTGGGTCGCGGGCAAGGTGAAGGAGGCGTTCCCGGAGGGTGGAATGTGGATCGACGCCGCTGCCGGGCTCGTGAAAGACACCGCGGAGCGCGCTGTAAAGCTGTTCACTCCCCGGATCGGCGGTGACGGATCAACCTCGGCGACCCTCTACGACACGGGCGGCTGGTTGCAGCCGGGCGTCTCTCTGGTGGAGAACCGCACGGGTCGGCCGGAGCCGATCCTTACCGGTGCGCAGTGGGACGCAATGAAGAGTGGAAGTGGCGAATTCCCTGACCAGGTCACGCTGCTCGATGCAGACGGATCGATCCTGACCCGAGCTCGTGTTATCGCCGATGACGCGGTCGATCGTGGCCTTGAAGATGCTGCCGTCATGCAGCGTCAGTATGTATGAATGGAGCAGTAAATGACTGACCTCAACAGTGGGTCAATCACGCATCGCGGTGCGTCCCTACACTTTGGTGGGGACGCACCCTACGTGTTGACCAGTTTCGTGCGCGGGGTACCCGGTTTGAGGGCGACCGATGTCCCAGCTCCAAACAGGAATGGCACAATTCTCGGGCGTGCGTTTCGTGACGGGCCGCTGCATCAGTTGAAGATCGCGGTTCTTGGTGGCGGCACCTCGCAGTCGGAGAAGGAAGCCAGTGTTCGTAGTCGTCTCCGAGAACTTGAGTCGTTCTGGGACGGTGACACCGAATGCGGTGATATTGAAGATATAGCCGAGCTGCGGATCGGTGAGGTGCGTGCTTTTGGGCACATGCGAGAGTTCACCCCGGATGATTCGACCCTTTGGGACGGATCGGCAGAGCCCTCACTAACTTTTCAGACGGTGGACAAGCGGTGGTACGGGGACCCCACCGTAACCCGAATCAATATGGTGCCGCCGGTGTCGGGCGGGTTGGAGTTTCCTGCAGAAGCTCCCTTCACGTTTGATTCTGGTCCGATGGTGCGCAGTAAGTCGATTCGTGTGACTGGGGAAGCCGCTGCGTGGCCCGTATTCGCGGTGCACGGCCCGATCACGAACCCAATCATTGATGTGCCCGGTGTTGGAAAGCTGATTCTCAACGGCATTCTCGCATCAGACCAAGTGGTAGTGCTCGACACGCGTCCTTGGGCGCGTTGGGTACTCAAGGACGGCAACGGTGCGCCGGGCATGTTATCGCCGGCTGGATCGCGGATGTCTGAAATGGCGCTCCCCGTGGGCGCCCACACCGTCATTCTCAGGGGTTACGACACCACGGGCACAGCGTGGCTTGACGTCTCAGTTGAGCCGGCATACACGAGTTTTTAGAGGAGATCATTATGGGGTTTTACGTTCCACACGTCATTAACGGGTCGAAGCATAGTGCGAGGCTGTTCCGACGCACACTTCAGAAAGAAAATGGTCCGGGATCTGGAGTTGATCAGCCAGGCGACTTGAAGGTCTTGCCGCTGAACCAGCCCGGCACCGGGTTTCGAGTGATGCCCGGCGGTGGCATCGCTCAGTCGCGAGACACCGACGGCTCCAGACGAGAATCGTACGGGCCGATCCTTGATGGGGAGCTCACGGTCACGGATGTGCCGGGCACGGGCTCGCAAACTACCCGCCGAGACCTGATCATCCTAGAGATCACGGATCCCGAAATGGAATCGGTCACCTATTTGGAACCTGTGACCCCTGAGTCTTGGCAGGACGGCGATAGTTTTTGCCGCATCACTGTGATTCCCAACGTAGATGCGCTCGTGCCACAGGAACAGCGACCGGTTACGTCCCTGAACCAGATCAAATCAGGGGCGTACGCAAACGTGACGGGGATCACTCTCGCTGCGATTGACTGGCCAAAGTCGACAGCCACCATCACCGCGGACATGATTACAGATCTCAGGGCGCTTCAGAACCCGCGTCGAGAAAGTATTGCCCGCACGATGTCGCTACAGGAAATCGGTGGACTTGAAGGGCGTCAGCACATCACCTCTACGACTGCCTACCCAGCCGGTGGCACGTTCCCGACGCAGGGCAATCTTTACCAGGGGTTTCTTCTCGATATTCCTGAGTGGGCAACTCATTGGAATGTGCAGATGGAGTGGATGGGGCTCGGTAACTACGGAGGCAAGGGTAACGGCTGGGGATACTTTTGGATCCAGTGTGGACAGACCGTCGATCCTGACGTGTGGCGTTCGCGGGTGCGGGGGTGGGACACGCTCGAGAACGTGACGACCTTTATAGATATTGCTGTATCTCAAGAGGGGCGCATCCCGGAAAAGCTGATCGGCACCAGCAAGAGATTCTTTCCGAGGGCAGTACGAATGAGCGGTGTGCTTGAGTGCACACCCGCAATTGTCTGGTCGTCGCAGCTCAAACTGACGGTTGATTTTGAGCAGCGCATTGTTTAGGAGGTGCCCGTGCTTCGGTACATTGTGGAGCGGATCAGTGATGGTGCGTTTCTCGAACTAGAACTGCCCATCGTCGTCACAACCGCGGGAAAGAAGCTTTGCGGAGCCGGCGCGTTTTCTGGAGAGGTGCTTCCGATCGCGGAAGCGTATCGGCATGCAGGAAGTAAAACTTTGATTGATCCTCGCGCGACCTACATCCATGAGGAGGCGGATGGGATTATTCGCAACACATGGCTCGTCACGCGATCTTCTTTTGAGGGGGCACGCTGGAAGATTGAGGGCCAAGGCTTTTCGTCTTACTTCAGCGGGTACCCGTACGAAGGGGAGTACCACGGTGTGAAGGTGGACCCGATTGCTGTAGCACGGCATGTTGTTGAGTATGCGCAGGCGAAAACGGGGGCAAACATTGGTGTGAAAGTTACGGGTGCTTCGAGTGTTCGTCGTGGGACTGATTCGGATCTGAAAGCTGACGCGGCCAAGAAAATCATGGACGCAAAAAAGGCCTCCTGGGACGAGTACGCGAAGCCTCGCAAGGCACTTGAGGCGAAGGTAGCAACCGCTTCTAAACCTTTCGATGCTGCGATCCTTGTTTTGAACCGAGATCGCCGTGTTCTAAAGGATGCGTATGCCGCTGCCATCGCCGCGAAGGCACCTGCTGCGACCATCGCTGCGAAGAAAAAACTTGTTGATACGAAGTCGACCGAGATCAAGACGAAGCGTGAGGCGAAAGAAGCGCTCATCAAGTCTGATCAAGAAAAAATTGCAGGCCTTAAGTCGACGGAGGCGCCGCTCGAAGAGTCCTATGAGGCCGCAAAGGCTGACTATGATGCTGCGAGACAAAAGGCCGACACTGACAAGGGGGCCTGGAAGATTCTATGGTGGGACACACCTTATTGCCTCGACGCGATGGTTGATGCCATTACCGAAGCCGGGTATGAATGGGTGGAGTGGTCTGGCTGGAACAGCGATCGCACGAGGGTGCTAAAAGAGATTCGCTGCCTTCCCAGAATTGGTGAGAAACGCACCGATCTAGCATTCATTGAAGGCGCGAACATCACTGAGCAGGTTTCGGTCACGGATGACGTGAGTAAGTACGCCAATTCGGTGACGGTGCTTGGTGCGGGTGAAGGCAAGAGCGCTTTACGCGCTGAGGTTGGCCTCGCGGATGGTCGTCGTCGTACCCCAGTCGTTGTTGCCGCGAAGCACCTCACCAAACAATCTTTAGTGGAGGCGCTCGCACGCAGTGAATTAGCGGCTCGTTCGGCGAGCCTAAAGATATCTGCCATTCGAATAGATGCGCGGCACCCGAACGCGCCTCGTGGCACCTTTGGAGTGGGCGACACGATCCTCGTTGACATTGACGCAGGGTGGCTTGGGCGACAACGGCTCTGGGCAAGAATCTCGGAAATCGAGTGGAACAACCTTGCAGTGGCTGATTTAGTGTTGGAGGTAGCAGCATGATTTCGTTAGCTCGAAAAGAACTCTTGCGAGAGCAGGCGGCACGAGCCATGGCGCTGAAGTTGTCGGTTGGTAGCCTGGCGCGAACCGGGCAGATTGAGCGTTCATCTGTTGAAGTTGGTGACGAGACAGTCAACGTTGGAGAGGCGGTGGCTAGCGTTCCAGAAGTGGCAGATGTGGTTCTAAGTCACTCCGAAGATCTCGCTGTGCTTGATCCGATTTATGACCTGACGGACCAGACTCAATCGCTAGAGGACGCGACACACGATGCAAGCATGATTGGCATTGAGAATTCTGTGGCGGTCGAAGAGGCTCTGGAAGCGGCTGAGAAGGCCATTGCTGATGCGGCTGTAGTGTCCGAATTTGCCGAGGGGGTGAGCGCGACTGCCGAGGCTATACGGGTTGAGGCTGAGGCTGCCAGGAACGCGGCGAGCTTGGCGCAGCGAGAAGCTGCTGAAGCGACACAATCCGCCATTGATCGGGCCGCCGAAGCTGAGAGGGCGGCTAAAGAATTTGCCGAGGCTCAAGCAGAGCAAGCAAGGTCAGATGCAAATGATGAGACCGCACGAGCTGTAGCTGAGGCGAAGGCCGCTGCGGCCGCTGACGCGAAAGCGAAAGCCGATACGGCAGAGTTGGCGGCAAAGACTAAAGCTGCTGAAGCTCTGGCCGCGGCGGATGCGGCGGCCCTGGCCGCAGCGCAGGCAGATTCGAAAGCGACTCAGGCTCGTGAGGATGCACTGCGTAATGCGCGTTATCGGATGGGTCCGGATGCAGTTTACGCACCTCCGATGCCAGAAGGAGGGTTTCGTCTCGGAGCGCAGCTTGTTCGAGTGGACGAGGGAGGGCGCCCATTTCAGGTAGATCGCTGGAATGGAATGTCGTGGGTACGCGATCAGATACTTGCAGATCAAGTTCTAGTCGCTGGTGAAGGAGGCACCGTTCAAATTGCTGACGGAATGGTGACTGCTGAAGCTCTTGCTTCATCAGCTATTGATGGCAAGGTCATCACCGGAGCAACAATTCGAACTGCCGAATCTGGACAGCGTCTCCAGCTTGACGTCACTGGACTAAGAGTGTTTAAGGCAAAGGATATTGTGACCGCGGCACTCTCCTCTGAAGAGGGAGGCTTGGCGCTTACGGGCGCTCTTTCTAGCACGAATGGCAAGAACACGACCACTTTAGACAGCGGTCTAATTTCGGTCAATGAAACGATCAATAAGAAGACTGTAGAAACGCAATACAACTCAAGCGGAATAGTTCGGTTTGTTGGGCTAGGTGCTGCGAACAGTAACATCACTTTCGACATTGCGACGCCTCGGGGAGCATCAAATCGAATCAAGCTGGACTCGGAAGCAATCGTGCTCGACTCGACTGGAATCTCGTCAACTCGCGGTTTGAAGAGTCTCTGGACCGGTGCGTCGTACATGAGCGGGACGCAAGCGGTAAATCTTTTGGAGAACATAAACGCTCAACTCACCGGCGTCGTGCTCGCTTGGTCTGCATATGCGGACGGTGTGGCAGCAAATTCATCATGGAACTATGTATTCGTGCCAAAGTCGCATGTTGTGGACGCAGCTGGTTCTGGTGTGCTGCAAACGATCTACGGCTGGAAATCACCGGTTTGGAAATACGTATATATCAGCAACAACAGGATCACTGGGCACGCGGACAATACTGTCGCACCCGCAAACACCCAGGTGCTTCGTGCGGTCTACGGGATCTAGGAAGGAAAAGTAGAATGAGTTATCTTGCACAGGCACGTCTCACCGAGGACAGTTTTCTGATTGACCGAGTGGGAGCGTGCGCTGCCGGTCTTGGGGTCCACGATGCAAGGTTATGGGCGGTGGGCCACATGTGGGCGCTTTCGGCGCAGCCGGGTTGGAGCGACTCCTACGGGAAAGTGCTCGACGGAGAAACAGTCACTGATCCCGCAGCATGGGCAGGCTCGGCAGGCGCGGATCCGGCAGTTATCACCGATCGGATGATTCTCCATGGAGTGACTGCTGTACTTGCGGAAAACGCCGCCAAAACCGAGACCGAAGCCACACAGGAGGCGTCTGAAACTCTGAAACTTCGGACTCAATTGCACGAGACACGAACTCAAGTGCAGCTACTTACTGAGGCGATGAATCAGGTCATCGTCACTGAATAGGGTAGTTCCCAACTTTTTCTTAAGCCTCGCCCCAACCGGCGGAGCTTTCGCGCTTAAGGAGGCCCATGCCCTACAAAACGCTGGTAATCCCGAGCTACGCCCACCACGAGTACGCGGGTAACTGCCTCCCGATGGCACAAAAGGCCGTGGGTGCCCCTGGAGGCCCGCACAGCGCTACCGCCGCCGCCAACGCGACCAGGCACCAGCACCACGACCGGGCGCTTCCCGGCGACGCACCCGCCGTGGTGTGGCTGTCTCACTGGGGCACCTACACCGATTACCGTGACGGGCAACACAAGTATGAGGACTGGGGGCACGTCGTCATCTGGGAGCCCACCGCGTTCGGCGGGGCGGGTGGGCTCTTCTCATCACGGCGCAGCGGCTATGGAGTGGGGGAGTGGTTCCGCACCATCGCAGACATAGAACGCGCATTTGCCGCGAGCTATCGGTTCTGGTCTGAAGACATTAACGGGGTCAGGATCATCCAACCCGTCCCCAAACACGCCGCACCCGCAAAACCCGCGGCGCAAAACAGAAAGGAGCACAACTTGTTGATGGCATTTTACGAGCATGCAGCGGGCAAAGGTCAGGGCCGCTGGCTCATCTTTGGCCCCAAGTTCCAGATGGAGCTCACGACGCAGCGGGCGGCCGATGCGTTTGCAAAACAGCTGGGCGTCACCCCGTTCGTCACTGACGGAGGAGGCTGGGCGAAATTCAAACGAGTCTCGAAATGATTGCGGCCCCGCCCGGAGACGTCGGCATGGCTGATCTCTGGAAGCAAGGCCAGAACACCCAGGAGCGGCTTGCGAAGCTTGAAGTGATCGTGGAACGTCTCGCTAAGGTCGACGAACGGCTTGACTCGCACTCCAGCAGGTTGCGCAACATCGAGGGGGCAACGATTCGGCAGGAGGGCGACGCTGCTGACATTCGCTCGCTCGATGCTCGCGTGACGGCGCTCGAGACGCAGCAGGGTGCACTCGGCAACCAGGTCTCGCGGTTGACCTGGTTGCCGCCCATCATCGTCGGCGTCATTGGCGCTGGCGGTGCAACCCTCGTTGGACGACTCATTAACGGAGGCTGACAGTGTTTACGAAACTGTTCTGGAAGGACGCCGGGGAGCGGGCCGTGAAGACCTTCGCGCAAGCCGCGGTTGCGCTGCTCACAGCGGGAGCCACCGGGTTGCTCGGGATCGACTGGCCGCAATTGCTCTCGGTCGCTGGGCTTGCGGCGCTCGTGTCGATCCTCACCTCTGTGGGATCAGACTCTGTCGGTGATCGCGGCACCGCCTCACTTCTGGTGCTGAGCGCTGAAGACAGTGTGTGACGGCTAGAAAATGAAAGCGGCGGGTGGATCCAAATCTCATGGATCCACCCGCCGCTTTTGTCATGCGCGCTGGTTATTCAGCCGCTGCGCGCCTCCGACGCAGGAACACAATGCTGCCCGCAATCATCAGCCCCGCGAGGAGAAGAGCACCGGTGATGGCCGAGCCTGTCACCGCGAGCGCGGGTACCTTGACCCCGCCAATCTCGATCACTGCGGCTTTTGACTGCAGCGTGACCGTGGCGTCGTCCGAGGCCTTGAGTTCTTTCCCGCTCAGCGAGGTTCCCGTCACTGTTGCCACGTTCGTGAAGGCTTCGGTGGTCGCCTTCTGCGTGAAGACGAAGGTCTTGCTCGCGCCCGCGGCGAGGTTGTCGATGTCGACTGACTGGTTGATCTTCGGATCCTTCAGCTTCACTCCGGTCAGCGGCGCATTGCCGGTGTTCGTGACGGTGATCTGCCAGTAGGAGGCACTACCGTCAGCGACCTGAGTGGTTTCCTTCCAGGGCCCGTTCTTCGACGCGCTCACCTTCTTGTCAACCGAGAGGCCAGGAACCTCACCGAAGTACCAGGAGTCGTCAGCGGCGGTCAACGCTTGCGAGGCGCCGGCAGGATCTGCCGCAGTTGCGGTGACGGTGTTGTGGTACTGGCCGGTGATTGCGGTTCCCGTTGCCGAAAGCTCCACGGACTCACCGGGTGCAAGCGACGGAATCGTGTGACTGTACACGGTGTTTCCGCTGGAATCCACGTCGGTCACGAGCACATCGGTCAACGCGAGCGTGCCGGTGTTGGTGACCTTGTACTGCCAGGAGACGTCTGCACCAGGGGTGAGGGGCAGTCCGGGAGCGCTATCGACGTCCTCATTATTCGTCGTTTTCACAACGGTGAGGCCGCTGTCTCCCGCGAAGTACCACGAGTCGTCAGTTGCAGACGCTGGCTGGGTTGGCAGGGCCGTTCCCGAGTCGTCGACCGCGGTTGCGGTTGCGGTTGCGGTGTTTGCGTATTGACCCGCGACTGCGGTTCCGGTCGCAGTGAAGGTGCGGGTTTCCCCTGGCTCCAGTGGGCCCGAAGTGCTCGACGAGGGGGTGAGGGAACCAGAGGTGCCAGCGCCATCAACAAACGCGTCACTGACCTGAACCGAATCCAGTGCAGTGTTTCCGGTGTTCGTGACGTCGTAGGTCCAGGTCACGGGAGAGCCGACGGCGACGGTTGCGCCGGGGGCCGCAGCGTATTCAACACCGTTGGTCTTCTTAACGAGCGTGAACGCCGGGGCAGCGAGGGGAGTGATGCTCGCCTCGTTCGACTGGAAGCTCACCGCATTTCCCTCGTAGGTCGCGGTTGCGGAGACCTGGTTCACATCGGTAGTGCCAAAGCGTGTGTTGCCCGAGGAGGCGGTGGGCACGATAAGCGTGAAGTTCTGGCCAACGCTCATGCTCGGCGAGACTACACGGAACGCGGTTGCGCCGGCAGGATCAGCCGACCAGTCTCCGCTCGTCGCGCTTGTGGCATTGCTTGAGTACTCCGCGGTTGCGCCAGCGGGCAAACCGGTCACCGCACCGGTGAGGTGCGTGTCAAAGCCATCACCATCGGCAATGCTCGGGAGCTTGTCGAAGAAGGTGATGCCGCTCACGGGGTTCGGCAGAATATCGCTGACATAGATCTGCCAGAACGCGTCTGTGTCAACCTGCGAGGAAAGTGCCCAGGGGCCGGTGGCTGAGGCGCTCGAGAGCTTCGAGATCAAGAGACCGCCCGCTGTGTTCACGCTCGTTTGCGCCTGCGCCACAGCAACTGTTGTGCGGGCCGGATCAAAATCGTGATCGTCGTCGCCAAAGAAGACGGGGTTGCCGGTCATCTGAATGGTGTCAGACGCGGTGCCACCATCCGCAGTGGAGAGGAAGCGGGGGTCGGAAACCGTGGCGTAAGACTTGGTTGCAACCGAGGTTGTGTTCGGGTCGAATGATTGCGCGAGAGCCATTACCGGAATCTCATAGTTCCAACCGTTCCATTCCGCCCAACGGTAGTTTGCCGTTGCAGGTGCTCGCATTGGAGGCAGGCTATCGAAGGAGAATTTCAGCACCTGCTGTTCACACCCGTTTGCGTCGGTCACTCGAAGTGACGCGTCGACGGTGGCACCCGCACCTAGTGCAGGCGCTGTGGGCAGACCGGCATCCGTTGGCATTGGCGTAATTGGCTGCGAAGTATCGTAGAAGATACCGCAGGGCAACACCACCGAAAGGGCCGAATCAGAGTAGGTCTCGGAGGGGTTTTGATTGACAATCCCAGCGTGAACCGTTCCCGTTGATCCAACCGAGATCGAGCTTGGAGCGTCTACGCGGGTTGTGACATAGATCCCATCCTGCGGCGTGTAGCTATGCGAAGCGCTCTCATTCAGGGCGCCGCCCGTTACGGTGGCCGTGTTCGTCAGTGGGCCGGGAGATACAGCAGCCGGGGCAGAGGTCGGTTGAACCCCTGCGGTTACCTCACGGAAGACGGGCTGAAAACCCATTCTCATGTTGGCTTGAACTCCCGCAGGAACCGTCTCGGCTCCCGGAGCGATGGTGAGTCTCCAGCCCGTCAGAGTTGAGCCCACCGGAAGATTCAGCACGTCTTGTTCCGTGGAGCTCTGCCAGCCCCTTGAGCCCGTGTTTTGCACGGCAACGATAATGTACCTGCCAGTGCGCCCGGTTGCGGCCGTGTAGTTGGTGAACTCGTTCCAGGTGGACTCTCCGTTGATCTGGTACTCCAGTTTGTACGGGAGATTCATCGCCGTCAGACCCGTTGAGAAGGTGGCGTAGAGCTGCGTGATATCGGCGTGGTTAAACCAGGAAGCGTTAGGCCCACCTGTTGCGCCGGAGTCGGTGACGACGAGCTCGTCAATGTTGGGGGTGCTCGTATCTCCAACATACGAAGCGGCAACGGAGGTGTAGTGCATGAGATAGCCGGGAGTAACGGCACCAGAATCCCACTTGAGAACCGAAACAGCCGGATCGCCTGGAGCACCGAAGACGGGACTCTGCGTCGTCGCGGGGGCACCGGGATGTGTTACCGCATTTGCGTCTTTAGTTTCAAGAGTCACGGTGTTTGCGGGTGGTCGCTGACCTGTCTCCCAGCCCGGGACGCTTGCGGGATAGCGCACGGTGAGCCAGATTTGGGTTCCGGTGGGGTCCACTGAGTAGAAACCTGAACCCAGTGCACCGGTCCGCGTCCAGACGGCCTTTGGCCACGCCGAGGTGTCCCAGCTGCCCCCAGAAAATGCTGGCGATGCGGCCACAAGTTCAGCGCCCGCAGGAAGCATGTCCGTGAGCTGCTGGCCCGCAGTCGTAAACGTGGTGGAAGAACCCATGCGTTCAGGTGAGACGTTGAATCGATAGGTCACCAGGCGGTTATCGCTACCGGTGATGACCTCATAAGACTTGTTGGCGACGTAGTCGTTGTCGCCCTCTACGACGGTGGTCACGTCGGCAGACGTGACAGTTCCGCTTGGTGCGCCGGTCCCAACGATGTTGGTCGTGAGGGGCATGCCCTCGTACTTTGATTCGTTGCTCACCTGCTTGACCGAATACACGATCGTGAGAAGCGCCTGCGTTGTGTCTTTCAGCGTGAGAGTCAGCGTGCGGGTAGCTGCGTCGTAGGTGTAGGTGCTTACGGGCGAGCTTGGCCCGGTTGGTACCGAGTCGAAGCTGATGCCCGCGGGAAGCACCGTTGTGAGCTGCACGCCACTGGCTGGTTGGGAACTGTCGACCCCTTCAAACTCGAGTGTTGCTGAGTAGTTGTAGGTCTGGCCGAGCCCAATTGTGGCCGGTGCTGACAGCGAGAGCTTGAAGTCGCCGGTGGCAGCCTGCGCGGCTAGCGGTGTGGCTAAGAAGCCAACCAGCGCCACAAATATGGTGAGCACCCCCGCTAAGAACGGTTTGATCCGTCCTTTGTTATGTTGAGGTTTCGTGAATCGCACTTAATTGCCTCCCAAGGCAGATGTCCAGTCGTTGTCATCTCATTGCGGGAGAGCGGTGTGTCACGGCACCCCTCAGCCGCGAACAGTTGACCCGAGTTTTTCATCTGATGATGTGATTGGGAGAGCATACGTACCGATGTACGTACCTGGGTTGCTTAAAGTAAGCGTTGGCCAAATGGTAGTAAGTGGAATTCCTTCCACTGTGAAGTGGACGACCCGAAAATCAGTACGCGAGCGCCTCGAGATCCCGTCCCGCGTACTCGCCAGTCAGCAAAGTGGCAGCCGCATCATCAATAAACCAGTGCACGTTGGGGTGACCCTGCAGCAGGCTGGCCGGCAAATCTTCGGTGACTGGGCCCTCAAGCGCGGCGGCAACGGCCGCGGCCTTGGCCGATCCTGTAGCGATCACCACAAGCTCGCGTGCCTCAAGGATCGTGCCGAGGCCCTGGGTAATCGCCGTCGTGGGAACCTCTGCAGAACTCGAGAAGAACCGCGCGTTGTCGGCAATCGTCTCGGCCGTGAGATCGATCACGTGCGTGCGCGAGTCGGCAGCCGTTCCCGGCTCGTTGAACCCGATGTGGCCATTGCGGCCGAGGCCGAGGATCTGCACGTCAATGCCGCCGGCCTCGCGGATCGCAACGTCGTATTCATCGGCGGCTGAAGCAGCGCCGCCGCCGTTTGGAACGCGCACAAGACGAGGATCAAGCCCAACGACGTCAACCGCATCGTGTCGGATGACGCTGTGGTAGCTGCGGGGATCCTCCGGGCTCAGCCCAATGTATTCGTCAAGCGCGAACCCGCGCACGCGGCTCTGATCCAGTCCAAGCTGGGCCGCGCGGCGCCCCCAGGCCTCGTAGGCAACAAGGGGGGAAGAGCCGGTGGCGAGACCAATGACGGCCTCAGGTTTTGCCTGTATCGCAGCGACGATTCGCTGGGCAAGAGCGTCACCGAGCACCTCGGCATCTGGGGAGATGTGGATCTGCACGGGAGAACCTCTTCCGTCTGTTGCGAAGGAGCGGGGAGAACCTTCCCCTAGAGAATAACCCGAATCTCTTTGCTCCCAGTCCACACTCACTAGACTGGAGCCTTGTGGATCGTGCCAAACGGCAGTGATCCCAATGCCCAAGATCCCCGCTTGCACCTTGGAGTGAATGCAAACATGGCTGAACAATCCCGACTCGACAAAGTCATCGCCCTCGCCCGCCACCGCGGCTTCGTGTTTCAAGCGGGTGAGATTTATGGCGGATCGCGATCCGCGTGGGATTACGGCCCCCTCGGCACCGCGCTGAAAGAGAACATCAAGCGCCAGTGGTGGAAGACCATGGTGCAGAAGCGCGACGACGTTGTGGGCATCGACTCCAGCGTCATCCTGCCGAAGCAGGTCTGGGAGGCCTCCGGCCACGTTGAGGTCTTCAGCGATCCGCTCGTTGAGTGCACGCAGTGCCACAAGCGCTACCGCGAAGACCACCTGATCGAGGCCTTCGAAGAGAAGAAGGGCCGTGCGCCCAAGGACGGCCTCGCCGAGATCGTCTGCGCCAACTGCGGCACCCGCGGCCAGTGGACCGAGCCGCGCGCGTTCTCGGGCCTGCTGAAGACCTTCCTCGGCCCGGTCGACGACGAGGCCGGCATGCACTACCTGCGCCCCGAGACCGCGCAGGGCATCTTCGTGAACTTCGCGAACGTGCTGCAGGCAGCTCGGATGAAGCCGCCGTTTGGCATCGGCCAGATCGGCAAGAGCTTCCGCAACGAGATCACCCCCGGCAACTTCATTTTCCGCACCCGCGAGTTCGAGCAGATGGAGATGGAGTTCTTCGTCGAGCCCGGCACTGACGAGGAGTGGCAAGAGTACTGGATGGCCGAGCGCATGCGCTGGTACACCGACCTCGGCATTGACCCCGAGAACCTGCGCTTCTTCGAACACCCGCAAGAGAAGCTGTCGCACTACTCGAAGCGCACCGCCGACATCGAGTACCGCTTCGGCTTCACCGGCAGCGAGTGGGGCGAGCTTGAGGGCATCGCGAACCGCACGAACTTCGACCTGTCGACGCACTCCGAGAAGTCGGGCAAAGACCTGAGCTTCTTCGACCAGACGAAGAACGAGCGCTACACGCCCTATGTCATCGAGCCGGCCGCTGGCCTGACTCGCTCGCTGATGGCGTTCCTCGTTGATGCCTACCGCGAAGAAGAGGTGCCGAACGCCAAGGGTGGCACCGACAAGCGCACGCTGCTCGCACTTGACCCGCGCCTCGCCCCAATCAAGGCCGCGGTGCTGCCGCTGTCGCGTAACGAGGCGCTGTCTCCGCTCGCTCGCGAGATTGCTCAGGATCTTCGCGACGATTGGAACGTCGACTTCGACGACTCGGGGGCCATCGGCCGTCGCTACCGTCGCCAAGACGAGATCGGCACCCCGTTCTGCGTGACCGTTGACTTCGACTCACTCGACGACAACGCCGTGACCGTGCGTGAGCGCGACACGATGCAGCAGGAGCGCGTACCCCGCGCTGAGCTGCACGCCTACCTCGCTGAGCGACTGCGCGGATCCTAACCGCCCACTACCCAGCCACCCAACATGTCAGCCGGTTCTGGCAAGCCAGCCGGTTCAGATGCCCACAAAGCGTCCGGCTAAGCTGCCAGCACCGGCTGATGTGATTTTGGAAGGACCTCAAGTTGACGAGCAACACTCCCGAACAGCCCGAGGGCCACGCGACTGAGCAGCCTGCGCAGGTGCCGGCGGCTCAGGATCCGCAGATTGCTCCGCAGGCTCAGCCACCAATGCCTGCGGCCCCACCCGCCTGGGCATGGGCGTCACAACCGCAGCCCACACAAACGGTCGAGACCGAACCGCTTGAGTACCACCGGCTGCTCCGCGGAGCGCAGGGGTACAAGTGGTGGAAACCGCTGTTGGTAGTGCTCATCGCCGCTGGCATCTACATTGTGCTGTCGATCATTATCAGTGTGATCTGGTTCGCGATCATGGCCGTGGGCAACCCCGACCTCTTCACGAGCAGCGATGCGACCGCCATGAGTCAAACCCTGGTTGATCAGCTCGCGCTCGACACCCAGAACCCCCTCTCGGTGTTCATGAATCTGCTCACCATCGCGCTGATGATTCCCTCGGTGATCCTCGCGATGCTTGTCATGGGCATGCGGCCGGTTGGTCGAGTGTGGTCGGTTGCGACGCGGATTCGCTGGGGTGCGCTCGGACGGTTTACCGGGATTGCGGTGCTCGGGGTTGTTGTGATGAACGTGACCGGCACTCTGCTTGAGATGCTGTTCAGCCTCGCTGTGCCTGTAGAAGCTGTCGCGCCCGCTGTGTCGAAGGATTTCGATGGCAATGCAGCGCTGCTCTCGTTTGTCTTTGTGTTGATCCTCGTGCCGATTCAGGCAACCGCTGAAGAGGTCGTGTTCCGCGGGCTCTTCATGCAGGTGCTCGGTTCGTGGTTGAAAAACCCTTGGTTCGCGATCCTGATTCCGACGGTGGCGTTTGCCGGGGCACACATCTACGACATGTGGGGGCTCGCGGCGGTTGGCTTTATGGGCCTCACCGCTGCCTGGCTGACTTGGCGCACGGGTGGCCTTGAAGCCGCGATCGCAATTCACGTCATCAATAACATCGCAGCCTTCGGCGTGATGGCCTCGGGGATCGGCGGCTCCACGGCACAAACGGAGTCTGCTGGCGGCCCCGGATCCCTAATCGGTGAGGTCATCGGCCTTTCCCTCTTCACCTGGCTGGTGGTGCGCTCCTTCAAGAAGCGCGGCTACGGCCGCACGCGCATCGATCTGTTGCGTGTGCCGGTTGCCCCGCTACAGGCGCAACCACTTCAGTAGACCGAACAACAGGAACCTCACGTGATCGACGCGTATGTCATAGGAACCACTCTCCCCGCCCTCGCGGCGGCTCTCGAGCTGGCGGAAGTAGGGCTTAGCGTTCGTGTGTCAGTTGACGTGCCTGCCCCCGCTCTCACCGAGCTGGATCGGGGTGGTGAGCTCGATCCTGAGAGCACTCTCGCGGAGTTTCTCGAGCACCTCGCGCAGCCGATCGGCGAGCATGGCACGGGCAACCCCGGCGCCGAGCCGGTGCGGCGTGACCCGCGCCCCGTTCAATTGCGCGGCACAAAGGGGGACTGGACACTGCAGCCGACCCCGTCTGTGTGGGGCATTCCATCGGTTCCCATGGCAGCGCAGTCGCTCGCCATTCTCGGCGGGGGTGCTGCAACACGCGCCTCTCTCGACCGGGTGAAGCCCGTGCTCACGATTGGCAAGACCCACGAGCTTGGTGCGCTGGTGCGCAACCGGATGGGTAAGGGCGTCGAGACGCTGCTTGTCGATCCTCTCGTGCGCGAGCGCTACGGGGTTGCGCCGGATGCGGTCGACGTTGCGCTGGTTGCGCCGGGGCTGAACGAGGCGCTCACACGAGCCGGTTCGCTCTCCGGGGCGGCGCTCGCCTACAGCGAGCGGTACGTTGCACGTGAAACCCGGGTTGCCCCGGCAGGCGGGTGGCCCGAGCTGCAAGCGATACTCGTCGAGCGGCTGAAACTCTACGGAGTGGAGTTCAGTGAGCTGCCGGTGCAGGAGGTTCGTGCCGACGAGACGCAGCAAGACACCTGGCTCGTCAGCGAGTTCGGCGACGAGCAATTCGCTACACGAGCAGTGGTGCTGGATCCGGCGACCCATCTTCCCGCTGCGTTCGAAGCGGATCTTTTGCCGCTTGCTCCCGAAGTTTGGCGGGCCCAGGCTCGTGTGCGGGTTGAAAGCCCCGAAGCACTCGACGAAGACCACCCAGCCTTGCGAACAGTGGAGGTTGCGGGGCAGGATCCTTGGAGCTTGCGGCTCGACCGCGACGCGAACTCCCAGTGGTTCGCCCTGCTCCGAGGGCCGCGTTTTGTCGCTGAGGGGTGGGCTCAGGATCGCGGCGCCGACCTCGCGGAAGCCGCTCGGATTGCCGGTCAGGTGCTCGAAGTGGCTGGCCTGCGTGCGACCTCGGAGTGCGAGGTGACGGTGGCTGTTGCCCCCTACATCTCTACTGCGCGCCGAGACGCCGAGTCTGATCGTCTTATTGAGCAGCGGGACAGGGATCACACGCTTTTGCCCGTTGGCGTCTCCTTTCACGGTGGTGAACTCTCTTCTGCGGTCGCTGACGCCCGTGATGCCGCGATCGCGCTGCGGCGCAGGCTTACCGGTATCGCGGAGTAGTCGCTCTACCGGGGCAATCTGGGAGATATATAACTGAAGGGGTATGTAGGCGAGGCTGAGCGGAGTAGGCTTAGCGAGGATCAAGAGAACGCCATTGGCTGGAGGCAAGATGAAGGGCAAGATCGCATTCGTGCTTGGTGCCGCGGTTGGCTACGTGCTGGGCACGCGGGCCGGTCGGGAACGCTACGAGCAGATCAAGAGCGGAGCCCAGAAGGTGTGGAACACCGAGCCCGTGCAGCGCGGTGTTGAGGCTGTTCGCGGCGCGGCGCAGGGTCGTGTTGACGATCTGAAGGAGTCGGTCTTGCGAGCGGGCAAGGAAGCGTACACGGCTTTCACTCGCGCGCCAGAGACGCGGACGCAGCCGACACCCAGCACCGAAACGGGAAGTGTCACGCTGGCGGGTCAGGGGCCCGACGAGGTCGTTGAGAAACCGGACACTGCGTCATGAGCAAAAAGCGGGATCAGGCCGGCACGTTTGAGCTACTGACTCGACTGCCTCAGCAGATCGTCACCCTCGCGAAGCTTGAGTACGACAACGCGAAGCGTGAGATCGTCTCAAAGGCAAAGAAGGCGGGGATCGGCGCTGGTGCGATTCTCATCGCGCTCTTTTTCCTCTTCTTCATGCTTGAGGCCCTGGTCATTGCTGCAATAGCCGCCCTCGCGCTCGTCTGGCCATGGTGGCTGGCTGCTCTGGTGGTCGCGGCGGCGCTGTTGCTGCTTGCGGCGGGCGCAATCTTTGCGGGAATCAGGTTGATTAAGCGCGGAAACCCCGTTCCCGAGGAGACGCTTGAGCGCGTCGGTGGTGACATCGCGGCTATGAGCGAGGTTCGAGTGAACGCGGAGACACCCCGCCCGGGTGGCACGCAGATGCCGCAGGCCGGAGAAGAAGGGAACTGGCGATGACCCTCAATGAGAAACAGCAGGGGGTCGCAGACGCCGCGAAGGCCCGCGCAGAGCTCTACGGCACGCTGTCGCAGCTCAAGGACCGCCTGAACTACGCGCAGCGCATTGACGATGCCGTAGACGACGCGCGGCATAAGATCGCTGAGCAGAAGCGGCAGAACCCCGTTGCCTTCGTGGCCGGGGTTGTGGGTGCCGCTGCTGTTGCTGGTGCTATCGTCTGGGGTATCGCTTCCGCGGCGGCAAAACGGCTTCGTTGATCCGTCCGCGGCGGCAAAACGTCGTTTTTTGTACATCACATTTCGGTTTCGTTCTGACGCTGCGCCCCTCTCGTTTTGCGTACGAGGGCCAGCAGGGTAAGAATAGGGGAACCGGGTTTACCGTCAGGAGCCAGACAGTGCAACACGTGAGTGTTGAGAGGGCTGGCCTTTTGTGTTGTCGAGTGAGTGGGGTATATGTCGGCTGAGTCGAAACCGCTCAGTGGCCTGCGCGTGCTCATCCCTAGGGGAGGCACCTGGGGTGACTTGGTTGCACAGGCTCTACGCGAGCAGGGCGCGCACACTGTGATCGCGCCACTTGTTGACTTTGCTCACACGAGCGAAGAAGACAAGCTTGTTGAGGCGCTCAAAGATCTTGAGGCTGGACGCTTTGACTGGATGACGGCGACAAGCTCAACCGTCGCTGACGTCCTGACGCATCACAATGCAGTGATCAATGAACGAACACAGGTTGCCCTCGTGGGCGAGGCAACCGCTGTTGCCTTCCGTAACGCCGGGTATCCGGTGACTCGCACGCCGAGCCAGGAGAACAGCACACACGCGCTGCTCGAAGAGTGGACCGAGACTGACACCCCCGAGGTGCTGAAGGTGCTTACCCTTCGCTCGGATGTGGCCGTGCCGGTGCTCACCGAGGGGCTGATTGGCCGCGGGCACAACGTGACCCAGGTGCTCGCGTTCCGAACCGTCGGGGTTCCCGCCTCAGTGCACATTCGTGAAGACATCGAGTCGGGTCGTATCAACGCGATTCTGGTGGCGTCGACGAAGATCGCAGAAGAGGTCGCCTCGCAGTTCTCGAACCTGCCTGATTCGACTCTCGTTGCCTGCGTCGGTGCCAACGCTCGAAAGGCTGCCGCCGATGTCGGGCTGCGTGACGACCAAGATTCACCGCTTACGCAGGCGTTGATTGACACGGTCGAATCAGTCATCGATCAGAGTGACATGCTGGACTAAGACCATGGCTAGAGTCGAGATTCACGGTGAGCGGATCGTCATCCGGCTCACACCCGCGGAAAAACTTGCTGCGATGCATCGCCGCGACCTCACCCTGAGCAGGGATGCGATCACGTCGGCCATCATCACTGATGATCCCTGGGTGTGGATCCGAGGAGTACGCTCTCCCGGCACCCACGTGCCGGGCAAGCTTGCCCTGGGCACCTGGCGCAGCCTGGGCGGCAGAGACTTTGTGCTTGCACGGGCTGGCCGCGATGCGGTTGTGCTCGACTTTGAGACGCAGGAACACGCAGCTGAGGATCGTGGCTGGGTGGGCGAGTTCGAGCACTACTCACGCGTGATCATTTCTACCGTACACGCGGCCGAGCTCGTTCGGGCCCTGCGTCTCGATGGCCCCCAAGAAGACGTCGTTACGGTGGACACCGCCTCCTAGTCGGTAACCTCGCCGGTCGCCGGTCGCCGGTCGCCGGTCGCCGGTCGCCGGTCGCCGATCGACTCCTGGCCCGCTAGCGCCCACGTAAACACCGAATGCCCACCTTCCGCGCATGCAGCGAAGGTGGGCATTCGTCAATGAGGTGGGCACTCGCCGGGGGCGGGGCAGTATCCCCGAGCCCGACGCGCGCGAGGCGAACTAGTCGCGCAGTAGCACGAGGTCTTCGAGCGGCATCCGAACGCGAGGGGCCGCCTCGCGTTCGCGCAGTGCCTCGGGAAGCTGCTCGAGCGAGCCAATGGCGCCGATGGCGGTGACCGAAACCGGCAAGAAGCGAGCTTCGAGCTCGAAGGCCGTGCGGATCGCCTCGCGGTCGAAGCCGCCCATCTGGTGCAGGTGGAGACCCTCACTCTGCGCCTGAACGCTGAGGTGCGCGACTGCCTGGCCGAGGTCGTACTCGGCCCAGGGGCGAGCCTTGCCCTCTGCATCCTCGGTCTCGGCGATGTTCACCACGAGGGCCGCAGCGTTGCCCGCCCAGGTCTGGTTGAAACCGAGCAGGGAGGACTCGATCTTTGCGAAGCTCTCGCTGCCGCGACGGGCAATGATGAAGCGCCAGGGCTGTGAGTTGTTCGCGCTCGGCGCCCAACGCGCCGCTTCAAAAATGCCACGGAGCGCGCCCTCGGGGAGCGAGTGCTCGGTGTCGAAGGATCGCGGGCTCCAGCGTTCTGCGAGCGTGTCGATGAGCGGGGCGCTGGTCTGGGCAATGCGCGGATTCACGGGGTGGTCTCCTACTTTAATGTTGTGCGGGACGTGCTGTCCGCAGGGGTAAAACGGCGTGAACGGAACAAATATTCCCGCGCATCTACCCGCCGAGCAACCAGGCAACACCGGCAATAACCGGGATCGAGGCAAATGTCGTCAAAAACACCGTGTCGCGCACCATCGTTTCGGCACGGCGGTAGGTCGCGGCGTAGTTGTAAACGTTCTGGGCCGTCGGCAGAGCTGCGATGGTGGTCGCCACGAAAACCTCGTGCGGGCCGAGCCCAAACGCGGTGCCGATGCTCCACGCCAGGAGCGGC
Source organism: Leucobacter viscericola (assembly GCF_011299575.1). Lineage (NCBI taxonomy): Bacteria > Bacillati > Actinomycetota > Actinomycetes > Micrococcales > Microbacteriaceae > Leucobacter > Leucobacter viscericola. The sequence goes on along the minus strand of NZ_CP049863.1, from coordinate 1,822,532 downwards.
ATTAGCAGCACCTTGATGCCCGACGCCGTGAACACCGCCCCGCGACCCGACCCGGGCTGCAGTGCGCGCTGCCCGCGAAGCGAGATACCGAAACTCATGAGCACCATCGGAATCGCAGCCTGGCCCAGCATGTCGATCGGGCCCATGACAATACTCGGAATCGGCAGCTGCACGAGCGCGACCAAAAACCCCAAGACCGAAGCCACGATGATGGGGTTGCGGGCCGCGCGACCGAGGGCAACCAGGCCGCCACGCGCGACGCCGCCTCGATCGGCACGGTTCGGCTTTGCGTCACCCCGCGTGGTTTCAAGAATGGCGAGGATCGCCGGCGCAAAGACAACGAGCTGCACGAGCAGCAGGGGAGCGACGTACGCGGCGTCGCCGAGAATGTAGACGGCGACCGGCAGGCCTAGATTATTGGAGTTGACGTAGCCCGAGGTGGTCGCGCCGAGGGTGGTGCTCGCGAGGTCGCGTTTGAACCAGAGTCGCGAGGCAATAATAAACACAGCGGCGGCGAGCAGGGCCGCCGTGCTGGTCACGAGGATCACCGGTGACAGCAGCACACTCGGGTCACTCGTGTGAAGCACTGAGAACAGCAGCGCGGGGGTTGCGACGTAAAACGCCATGTTGTTCAGTACGCGGCGCTGATCCCCCTCGACAATGCCAAACCGCGCGGCAAGGTATCCCGCCCCGATGATTCCGAGGATCAGGGTGAAGCCCTGCAGCACGCCCCACATCAGTGTTCGCCCGAGTCGGAGACGGCGGCCGCCGCACGGAGGCCGGCAATGAGAGCGTGAAGCCCAAATTCAAATGAGCTCTCGGCGACGGTTTCACCCCGCGCCGCAGCGTGGTCGCGAGCGGCGCTCTCGGCCGCGGCCAGGGTCTCTGCCTCCGCGGGTTCCCGTGAGGGGCGCAGGTTATCCTGTGGCGCGAGGGCGTCAAGAGCCGACCCGATGATGAAGGATTCGAGCGCGATGATGGCGGGCACGATGCGGTGCTCTGGATAGTTGTCTCGACGAAAGGCTGCCGCGATGCGGTTGTAGTCGGCTATGGACTCGGGCTCGCCGTCGACGGGGAGCGTTGCGAGCGCTGCGATGATGCCGGGGTGTTGACCGAGGGTTTCGCGATACGCCCGGGCCCAGGGAATCATTGCCTCGTGCCAGCTCAGCGAGTTGAAGCCGTGCTCGCCAACCCGCAGGGTGAGCTGCCCGCGCATGCCCGCGATGAGGTCTTCGCGGCTCGAAAAGTAGTGGTGCAGTGCCGAGGCTCGCACGCCGAGGGAACGCGCGAGCGCGGCAAGTGTGAAGTCGGATCCTCGCTCATCTGAGAGCGCAAACGCGGCTTCGAGGATGCGCTCGCGAGACAGAACGGCGGATCGGGGGCGGCCCGCAGAACGTCCTGTGGGCTGAGGCGTCTCGATTGCTGAGGACATGGGCCTTCCTGGGCGTTTTGCAATAATAATTGAATGAGCGTAAATTAACAGCTGGTCCGTGGGGATCGTCGCGGTATGAGGGGAGCGCGCCAATGACGTCAGCCGACATCATTTTAGAGGGGGCCCGGGTTCGGAGTCTCGTTCCGGGCGACGATTGCCTCGAAGTGCGCTCCATTGCGATCGCTGGTGGCCGGGTCGTCGGGCTGGGTGACCGGGCAGAAGTCGCCCAGGCCTTTGCCGGGCCGCACACCCGTGTCGATGATGTCAGCGGTGCCACGATGACGCCCGGGCTGATTGACGCGCACCTCCACCCCATTCAGGGGGTGGAGCTCACGCAGGGTGTTGACCTTGGCGGCGTTCTGGATCTGCGCGAACTGCTGAATCTGCTCCGGCAAGAAGCGGGACGAGTGCGCCGCGAAACCACCGACGGTTGGGTGCGCGCTTGGAATCTCGACTACGCCGCGTTTGACGGCGAACGCCTTCGCGCCGAGCTCATTGACGACGCGGTCGACGGGCTGCCAGCCCTGCTGTTCTTCTTCGACTTTCACACGGCGCTCGCGAGTTCCGAGGGCCTGCGCAGGGGCGGCGTCACCGGCGCCCGCGGCTTTGAAGACACCTCTGAGATTGTGGTGGACGATCTGGGGCGCCCAACCGGGGAGCTGCGCGAAGACAGCGCGTACCAGCCGCTACTCGCGACGATGCCCGAGCTGAGCCGCCGCGAGACTCTCGACTCGGCACGCCGCACGCTTGCGCGCATGCGGCGATCCGGCCTCACCGGCGGCATGATTATGGACGGCAACTCGGGCACGCTTGATCTGCTCGAAGAACTCGATAGCTCGGGATCGGGCCTGCCTGTGCGCATCGTCAGTGCCATGGACGTGAAGCCCTCGTACACCCCCGAGGAGCGGGCCGCGATTCGTGCCCAGCGTGATCGCGCGGGCGCGCGCTGGCGGGGTGGCGTGATCAAGCTCTACGCCGACGGTGTGATCGACACCGGAGCCGGTTGGCTGTACGAGCCCGATGCTGACGGCGACGGCACCACCGGGTTCTGGGGTGAGCAGGCGGCGTTTGTAGAGGCGGTGCGCGAATTCACCCAGGCCGGGTTTCAGATCGCGACGCACGCCATCGGTGACCGTGCCGTCGGCGAGACGATCACGGCGTATGAGACCGCGGGATGTAGGGCAACCGGTCTTCCGACCCACCGCATCGAACATCTCGAGTGCCTCGACCCGAGTGACATCGTGAGGCTGTTTGCGAACGGCATCACGGCGTCGATGCAGCTGCCGCACATGCAGTGGCGCATTGCCGATGGCAGTGACGAGTGGGCGCGACGGCTTGGCCCCGAGCGCGCGGCACGCGGTTGGAACGCCGGTTCGGTGCTGCGGGCGGGAGCGTCGCTCGCTCTCGGCTCTGACTGGCCGATTGCCGACCTCGACGCGCGCCTCGGGCTTGCGTGGTCGGTGCTGCGGCGAAACCCCCGCGATCCAAACGGCTTTGTCTACGAACCACACGAACGGCTCACCGCCGCGGAAGCGCTCCACGGCTACACCCGCGGCGCTGCGCTCGCCCAGGGTGACACCGACCAGGGAGTGATTCGCGAGGGATCGCGCGCCGACCTGGCGGTCTGGGCAGCAGACCCTGCTACCGCTTCTGGTGACGAGCTGCTTGACCTGCCCGTGCTCGCAACATACCTCGGCGGCATCCGCGAGGATCACGCCGCCTAGCTTCACCTCAATCCGACCCTCACGACCCGGTGCCGCGCTGACGCAGCACCCCGCCCGAAGGAAACCAATGATAGAAAACACCGCGCTGGCACTGCTGCCGGTTCTCACCGTTCTGCTTGTATCTGTTTTCACGAAGCGCGCTCTGCTTGGCCTCTTTGCGGGCACCATCGTCGGTGCGATTCTGCTGGGCGGCTGGGGGTTCTTCGACACCCTCGTCTCGACGTTTGGTGCATCGCTGTCGAACGAGACCGTGCACTGGCTGGCGCTTGTGGTGGTGCTGTTTGGGATCCTCATCGCGTACTTCAACGTCTCGGGAGCGGTGAGCGACTTCGCGAAGTGGACCGAGCGCTTCGTGAACTCGCGGCGCAAGTCGCTGGTGCTGACCTGGCTGCTCACGGTTGCGCTGTTTATCGATGACTACCTCAACGCGCTCACCGTCGGTACCTCGATGAAGCGCGTTACCGATCGCTACGGTGTGCCGCGCACGCTGCTCGGCTCGATCGTGAAGCTGACTTCTGCGCCGATCGCCGTCATCATCCCGTTCTCGACCTGGGCGGTCTTCTTCGCCGCACTGCTCGAGCAAGACGGCGTGACTGTCAACGGTTCTGGCTTCGGGGCCTACGTACAGGGCCTGCCGTTTGTGTTCTTTGGCTGGTTCGCGCTGATTATCGGCCTGCTACTCGCGCTCGGTGTGCTGCCGCTGGTGGGGCCGCTGCGCCGCGAGCAGCTGCGCGTGGATCGCACGGAAGACACACTGCCCGAGGGGCTCACCCCCGAGGAGCGCGCGTTTGAGCTCGCCGATTCAGACACCGAGGGTCGGCGACCGCTGCCCTACAACTTCTTGATCCCGATCATCACGCTCGTGACCGTCACGATCCTGACCGAGGTCGACATCGTGAAGGGCTCCGCTGCAGCGGTTGTCGTGGCCATCATCCTGTACCTGGCGCAAAAACGCATGCGCATCCGTGACGTGTTCGAGCAGGCCTTCGAGGGCATCATGAGCATGGGCTACGTCATCATCCTGTTTGTGCTGGCTTTTATGGTGCAGCAGATCAACACGGACCTGAAGCTCGCCGAGTGGGTCATCGGTGCCACCGAGCCGGTCATGCACGGCGCGCTGCTGCCCGCGATCGTCTTCCTGGTGTGTGGCGTCTACGCCTACGCGACCGGTGCGTTCTGGGACCTCGCCGCAGTCATCACGCCCGTTGTGCTGCCGCTCGCGATTGCGGTCGGGGTGGATCCGGTGCTCGCCGGCACTGCGGTGTTCTCTGGCGCCGCACTCGGTTCAACGACCTGCCTCTACGGTGACGGCATCATTCTGGCCTCGAAGTCGGTCGGCGTGAAGCCGCTCAACCTCATGCTGTCGATCCTGCCCTACGCGGCGACCGCCGGTGTGCTGTCGTTTATCGCGTACCTGATCGCCGGGTTCGCGATGGCGAGCTAGCGCTCAGGGTCTGGCGCTCGCCGCCGTCGCGCTAACCGAGCGCGGCGGCCGCTTCCTCCGCGATGATTGCGGAGAGTTGGTCGAGCACGGGGGAGCGCAGGTTCCAGCGCTGCCAGTAGAGCGGCAGCTCGATCGGGGCGCCGGATCCGAGCGCGACGAGGGTACCGGCCTCGAGGCACGGCGCTCCCTGTAGCCGCGGAACCATGCCCCAGCCCATGCCGAGCTCGATCGCGCGCACAAACTCCGCTGATGACGGGATGAAGTGGCGGGGCGGGTCGATCCTTGCCCGGGTAACTCTGCGAATGAAGCGCGCCTGAAAATCGTCGTGGCGGTCGAACTCGACGACGGGCGCTTGGGCGAGGGTCTCGGCCGAGAGTCCTTTGGCAAAGTAACGCTCCACAAACTCGGGGCTCGCGACAGCCTGGTAACGATCCACGCCGATGCGCGTCGAGGTGCAGCCGGGCACCGCCTCGGCGGTTGCGGTGAGTGCCGCCATCGATTCGCCGCTGCGCAGTCGCTCGGTCGAGACGGACTCGTCGGCGCGCAGCACCTCAAAGCGCGCGCCGGTCTCGCGACTAGCGCGGGCGAGCGCGGGCACAAACCAGGTCGCCAGGGAATCAGCGTTCACCACGATCGGGATCAGTGCGCCACCAGACGGACCCTGCTCAAGCTCGGTGGCGAGATCCCCAACCACTCGCTGCACCTGCCGTGCGGCGCGCAGCACATTCGCGCCAGCGCTGGTGGTTGTAACCGGGCGACTTCGGCGCAGCAGCACGGATCCTGCGCGTTCCTCCATCGCGCGCACGCGCTGGCTGACGGCCGACGGCGTGATGTGGAGACGGCGCGCGGCGCCCTCGAAGCTGCCCTCTTCGATGATGGCCGCGAAGGTCTGCAGGTGCTCGACAGGAAGGTCCATGTTTATAAGTTAAGCACTACTAATGAAGCTGAAGAATAATTAGCCCCTCTGAACTCGCAATTGTGTGCCCGCTGGCCGTAATGTCGGAGAAATGATCCTCCCCTTTCTTGTTGGCATTGGCAGCGGCCTCTCGCTCATCGTTGCGATCGGCGCGCAGAACGCGTTTGTGCTGCGACAGGGGATCCGGCGCGAGCACGTGTTCTGGGTGGCGCTGATCTGTGGGCTCACGGACGCGGTGCTGGAGTTGCTCGGGGTGGCCGGGATCGGCTTCGTCGTGCAGAAGGCCCCCGTGGTGCTCGAGATCGTGCGCTGGGGTGGTGTTGCCTTCTTGCTCTGGTACGCGTGGTCGGCCGCGCGGCGGGCGATGAAGCCGGAGGTGCTGGTTGCCGGAGACGGGTCGGGTGGTTCACTGAAGCGCACGATCCTCGCCTGCCTCGCCATCACGTACCTGAACCCGCACGTCTACCTCGACACGATGGTGCTGATGGGTTCCATCGGCAACGCGCAGGGCGACCCGGGTCGCTGGTGGTTTGTGGCGGGAGGCGCGCTCGCGAGTATCGTGTGGTTCTTCGTGCTGGGCTACGGAGCGCGGATGCTCACGCGGTTCTTCGCGACACCGCGCTCCTGGCAGATTCTCGACGGGGTGGTCGCCGCGGTGATGCTGGTGATCGCTGCGCGGCTGGTGTTTGGGGGAGTGGGGGTCTAGTTGCGCCGGCTGTCAGCCGGTACTGGCACGTCAACCGGTGAAAAATCTGCCGGTTTCACCGGCTGAGTTCTAGGCACCGGCCGACACGCGAGGGAAGACAATGCTGCGCCAGCCTACTTTTGGGATCAGCTCCAAAGGGCCGCTCAACCTTTCATCGCGACACCCTGCCGCCAATAGCCCATAAAGGCCACCTGCGCGCGGGCGATGCCGAGGTCTTTGACGAGGTGCCTGCGCAGTGTGGTGACCACACGACTCTCGCCTGCGATCCAGTAGTAGCAGTCGGCGGAGTGACCTTCGTCGTCCGCAACAATTTCCTCGCCCGATCCCGAGAACCCAGGGGTCTCCCACACCAGGTTCTCCGTGCCGTCATCGGCAATGTGCACGTGCGACTGCGCACCCAGGTGGCCGAGCACCCGTGGGATCAGCTCGGCGCCATGAGTGCTGGCCGAGCGGGGTAGCCAGTGCACCTCAACGCCCGGAGGCACCCGGATATCGAGCACGTCAGACGGGTCAGGTACCTCGATGAATGCAACCCCTCTGGTTGAAGGGTCAACATCCTCAAGGATCCGCGCGATCGCCGGTGCCGCCGTCTCGTCACCAGCGAGCAGAATCGTCTTCGCCGATCCCGGATCGAACTCAATGCCACCGCCATCAAACCGCCCGCGGCGAGGCCCCACCAGCAGCAGCTCGTCTCCGACCTTCGCTTGGCTCGCCCAGAGCGAGGCCGGTCCCGTCTTTCCGGGCGCGAGGTGGAGCACAAAGTCGATAATGAGCCGCGTGTGGCCGCCGATCACCTGCAGCTCGCGGATCGAATACGTGCGCATCGCGCCGCGCCGGGTCGACGGCACGGCGAGCCAGGCCTGGTACCAGTCGCCGTCTGCCCCGACGATGTCGGGAAGGGTGCCGTGGTCGCTTGGAAAGATGAGCTTGACCCGCTGGTCGAGGGTTTTGCCGGGGGTGCCGACCCCGTTAATGCCGGGGCCGACGAAGTGCACCCGCACGAAGTTGGGGCAGGGTCTCTCAACAAGATCCACCCGTGCGGTGACCACGGTAAACGGCGCCTCTAATGCGGTGTCCGAGGAATCTGCACCCTTGATTGCGGTCTCCTGCGACTTACTCAGCATGGTGCCTCCCGACCGGAATGACGAGCGGGGTGCCAGACACGGGATCCGGAATCACCCGACTCTCTAGACCAAACACGTCGCGCACCAGCTCCGGGGTGAGAATCGCTCCGGGCGATCCCACCGCTTGCACCGCTCCGTCGCGCAGCGCAACAAGCACATCGGCGTACCTTGCCGCGAGATTGAGGTCGTGCAGCACCATGACGATCGTCGTGCCGCGGTCGCGGTTGAGATCGGTGAGTAGGTCGAGCACCTCGATCTGGTGGGCGACGTCCAAGAACGTTGTCGGCTCGTCGAGCAGCAGCACACTCGTCTCCTGTGCGAGCGCCATGGCGATCCACACCCGCTGCCGCTGCCCGCCCGAGAGTTCATCGACGGGGCGATCCGCAAACTCGCTCATGCCGGTTGCCTCAAGCGCCGAGGCGACAACCTCGTAGTCGCGGGGGCTCCAAGAGCTCAGCAGTCCCTGGTGGGGGTGACGACCGCGGCCCACCAGATCGGCGACGGCGATGCCTTCTGGCGCAATTGGGCTCTGCGGCAGCAGGCCCAGCACGCGGGCGACCTTCTTCGACGAGGTATCTTGCAGGGCGACGCCGTCGAGGGTGACGCGACCGGCCCGCGGCTTGAGTAGGCGCGCGAGCGCTCGCAGCAGGGTTGATTTGCCGCAGCCGTTGGCACCCACGATCGCGGTGATGGCGCCAGGCGCGATGTTGAGGGAGAAGTCCTCAACGATCGTGCGATCGCCGTAGCTGAGCGTGACAGACTCCGCCGCCAGTTGGTGAGTGAGAGTCATCGTTTGCTTCCGGTGCGGTTCATGCGAATAAGGAGGAGGAGTAGGTAGGGGGCGCCCAGCACACCCGTGATCACGCCAACAGGGTATCTTGTGTCAACAAGAAACTGCCCCGCAAAGTCAGAGACGATAACGAGCAGCGCTCCCACGCACCCCGCTGGAAACAATAGCGAACCGCTCGAGCCCACCAGGCGTGCCGCGATCGGGCCCGCCATAAACGCCACAAACGCTATGGGGCCGGTGGCTGCGGTCGCAAACGCGAGCAACACAACGGCGGCGAGGATCAGGGCAATGCGCGCTAGCTGCACAGGCACACCTAGCCCGCGCGCAGTGTCGTCGCCCAGGCGAAGCGTGCCGAGGCTGGAGCTGCCGAGCAGGAGAAGTGGCACACACACGGCGCACGCGAGCAGGAGCGGCAGCACTCGCTCCCAGCTCGCCCCGTTGAGGCTGCCCGAGAGCCACTGCATGGCCGATTGAATGTTCCAGTCAGACGCGCGAGACAGCACGTACGAGGTCACGCTGTGCAGCATCGCGCCGATCCCGATGCCGATCAGAATGAAGCGGATGCCCGAGAAGCCGCCGCGGTGCGACAGCAGCGCGATCGCTCCGGCCGTCACGAGTGCGCCGAGCAGGGCCAAGAACGAAACCGCGGTCTCGTTGAGTGAGAGGGTGACCACACCGACGACAGCCGCGGCGCTCGCGCCGGCTGAGATGCCGATGACGTCGGGGGAGGCGAGCGGGTTGCGCAGCATGGTCTGGAACGTCGAGCCGGCGGCGCCAAACGCGAACCCAGCCAGCACACCGAGCACCATGCGGGGGAGTCGAAGTTCTCCGATGGTAAAGGATGCGCCGGGTACGGTGTCGCCCATGATGACCGAGAACACGTCCGCTGGGCTGTAAATCGTGCGGCCCAGCATGAGGGTGGCCATGCACGCCGCGAGCGTGATGACCACAAGTGCGAGCATAATGAGCGTGCGGCGGCGCTGACGCTGGCGGCGGCCCCGGAGGATGTGGGAGGCCGCGGCGGTTGGTGCCGCGGGGCTTGGGGTCTTGGGGCCGCGCTTTGCGGTGCCGCGCTCAATCGTGCTCACAGCTCACGCACCTTCTGTCGCCGCACGATCCAGATGAAGAACGGTGCACCGAGCAGCGCCACGACGATGCCCACCTCAATCTCTTCCGGGCGAGCAACGATGCGCCCGAGAACATCGGACGCCAGCAGCAGCGCTGCGCCAACGATCGCCGAGAAGGGGAGCAGCCAGCGGTGATCCGGACCCACAAGCAAACGGCACAGGTGGGGGATCACGAGTCCAACGAACCCGATCGGTCCGGCAACCGCCGTTGCGGCGCCGCACAAGATCACGGCGCCGAGCGACGACACGAGGCGCGCGCGACCGACCCGCACGCCGAGTCCGACCGCGAGGCTGTCACCCAGTGCGAGCGAGTTGAGGCTTCGTGCGCAGAGGATGCACACGAGGGCCCCGATTCCGAGCAGCGGCAACACGGCGCCGATGCTCTCCCAGTCTGCGCCGCCCACGCCGCCGATGATCCAAAACTGGAAGGTGCGCAGCAGGTCAACCCGGGGCAGCATGATCGCGCTGGTGAGCGAAATAAACGCGGCGGAGGTGGCGGCACCCGCGAGTGCGAGTCGCAGGGGGGTCGCGCCGCTCCTGCCGATCGAGCCGATGGCGTAGACAAAGACGGCTGCGAGGGCGGCTCCCACGATTGCCACCGCCATGAAGCTCATGGGCTGAGCCAGCCCGAAGAAGCAGATGCCAATAACGACCGCCAGGGATGCCCCGCTCGATACTCCCAGCAAGCCGGGGTCTGCGAGAGGATTGCGCGTGACGCCCTGCATTACCGTGCCCGACATCGCGAGCGCAGCGCCCACGAGCAGGGCGAGAACGGTGCGCGGGATCCGCTTCGCAACCGCCGCCTCGCCGATTGAATCGTGAGATCCCTGCAGCGCAGAAACAACGTCCGAAAACGACACCTCGCGCGCACCGAGCACCACCGAAGCGACGATCAACACCACAACGACCGCGACACCGCAGCCGATCCACACGCTTTTGCGTAGCGCGGAGCGGCGCAGCCGGTCAATGTGGGGCGATGCGCTCGGTGGGCTCAGTAGGGTCACGCCGCGGGAATGGCGCTCGCGAGCACCGCGAAGTAGTCGTCGATGCCCCAGCCGATGGAGAGCGGCGACGGGTTCGCGGAGGCAGCGAGCGGGGTTGCGTCTGGCAGGATCGCGATCTGTCCCTTTTTGACCGCGGGGATCTGCGAGAGCAGCGGGTCTGCCTGGGCCTGTTTGATCAGATCGCCGTCGGGATCGCCGTAGGTTACGAGAATGTCGACGTCGTCAAAGCGGTCGGCCGATTCTGCACTGACCTCTGTATAGAACTCGTCGGTTTTTGCTGACGCCTCTTCGACCGCCTTTGGCTGTGGCAGGCCAAGGCTCGCGAGGAAGCCAGGGCGGGTGTCGTGCACCGTGTAGAACCCGATCTTCGAGAAGTCGGAAGGATCGAGGAAGGTGAACAGTATCTTCTTGTCTTTGAGGCCTGCGTGCGCGTTGAGGGCGGTATCGATCTCGCCGTGAAGCTCTTCAATGAGCTTCTTAGCTTCCGCGTCTTTGCCCAGTGCCTTCGCGTTGATGGTGATCATGTCGTCGAGTGAGGTGCCCCAGGGGGTGCCTGGGTAGGCCACAACCGGAGCGATCTTCGAGAGAGTGGTGTACTCCTCTTTGGTGAGTCCTGAGTAGCCGGCGAGGATCACATCGGGTTGCGTCTCGGCGACGGCCTCAAAGTCGATGCCGTCGGTCTCGTCGAAGAGCACGGGGGTCTTGGCTCCAAGGTCTTTGAGCTTGTCTTCGACCCAGGGCAGAACGCCGTTGTCGTTGTCGTCGCCCCAGGTTGCCTTCGCCATGCCGACCGGCACGATGCCGAGCGCGAGCGGCACCTCGTGGTTCGCCCAGGCGACGGTCGCGACGCGTTCCGGCTTCTTCTGAATGACGGTCTCGCCGTAGGCGTGTTTGATGGTGACGGGGAACCCGGCGTCCGAGCTCGTGGTGTCGGGTTTGTCTCCGCCAGTGTTGGGTGCGCATGCAATGAGGGACGCGGCGAGAATGGCGGCGACGGCAGCGCCGAAGATGCGGGAGGAGCGCAAGCGAGTTCCTTTGGGTTAGGCGGGCAGGCATGCCAGGGTGTTCTCGCTTGAACACCTCATCACACGTTAGTAAGGCTAGCCTAAGTTAGAAGGTGGTGTGAGTGCAAGCGCGAGTGCCATCGCTGCGTCCCCTGAGTCGAGCTACGCGTTGCAAGAACCACGAAACCCATCAACGGCCAATTTCTCTACCAGCCAGTCTGCAGCAGGCTCTGTAAAAGAATCGCAAAGACAACCTGCACAACAAGCAACCACCGAAGCGTGCGCTCGCTGAACACAGTCGCGCCGAGCAACACCCAGGGGGCAAAAGGTAACCAAATGCGCTCAACTTCCGCGCGGCTCATGTTCGAAACGTCGGCGAGAGCGATCATCATCCAGCCGGCGGCTGCGAGCAGCAGCACGACCCGCATCGAAGTGCCAGCACTTTTTCGTCCAGCTTCACCCTGAAGCGTGGCACTGAGCGGAGCAAACCGAGGCCGCTTGCGGAAGGTTGCAATTCCTCCACTCACCACGCCCATCAATGAGGCGCCTATTGCCGGGCCGGCACTCATCGCGAATGCGGCCAGGTTTCCCCACATCCAGTACTCAGGAGGCCGCCTCGAGGCGATGCCGTCCCAGTAGCGCTGGTGCACCACCGGAAACGCCTCCCACCAAGCGAATCCATTCGCGGCGAAGACGCCGACGACTCCCAACCCAAAAACCGCCGCTACAGGGAGCGGCCACCAGCTACGAGCAACAACAAGTACCGTGACCGCCAATACTCCGAGAAGCAACAGTCCATACGAGAGCATGACGCAATAGCCAAACAGCAGCCCTGCAACCGCCGCCCAAACCACCATGCGGACCCAGGGGCGACGAATGCCAACCTTGGTCTGGCGAGAACGCGCAGTTGCTGATCGGGCCAGCGCGTAGGCTCCCCAGGCGGCAAACGCGCTAAACATTCCGTCCCCCGAGACCGCGATCCAGATTGCAGCAGGCGAGAACACGAGGAGCGGGGCCGCCTTGCGTGCGAAATCCTCCGCTCCCAGTAGCCGCACGGTCCCGAGCACGGCGACGGGGATCGTCGCCCCGAGTACGGTCACCACAAGACCGGCGGCAAGACCACTTCCCAACCCGAGCCGCACCAGAACATAGAAAAACAGCAATGCGCCCGGCGGGTGGCCAGCGATATGCACGGGCCAGTTGTTCTCGTGCTGGAAGGGGATGCGCGCGACGTACTCATTCAGTGTTGCCCCAAAGTCCGTGACTTCACGCGCCGTTCCGAGGTATTCGTAGCGGTGGTTGAGGATCGTCCCGATCCCGTTCCAGCCGTCGACGAGCGCGAGTGACAGGAGCCACCCAAGCGCAACCACAAACACCACGATCTGCAGACGCCGCCAGGTCAGCTGCTTCGCAACGCGTTGCCCGCGCCAGATGACGAGCGCTCCCAGCAGCACCGCCGCGGGCAATCCGAGCCCGACTCGAGGCGTCCACTCAGCGTGCAGGGGAGGAAACGACCGAACGTGCACATTCCAACCGGTGAGTGCGGGGATCGCGATGGCCGCGGCTATCAGCGCAAACGCTCCCAGCACACCACCTACTGCCCAGGTTCCCGACGGAGTCCATGTTCTGCGAGTGTGTTGAGGCGTCATCGATCGCTCACTCGCTTGCGCATTGTTTCTCGCGCGAACTGGGCAACGCCGCCTTGAAATGGAATGCGCGGCATCCAGCCGAGCTCATTCCGAGCACGGTCAGAAGCGGCGGTGATGTGCCGAACGTCGCCGAGCCGATACTCGCCCGTAATGCGGGGAGCGGGGCCCGACATTGCCGCGGCAAGTGCGGTCGCGAACTCTCCAATCGAGCGCACCGTTCCGCTGCCGATATTGAAGGCTCGCACCGTCCCCGGGATACTCGTACGACACCAGTTCAGTGCGGCCAAGTTGGCGGAGGCAATGTCTGCTACGTGGATGAAGTCGCGGCGCTGCTTCCCGTCTTCGAAGACTCGCGGGGCCTCTCCTCGCTCCAGTGCCGAGCGAAACAGTGATGCGACTCCCGCGTAGGGAGTGCCCTGCGGCATTCCGGGACCGTACACGTTGTGATACCTCAGGAGCGCCGCGTGACCCCCTGTGCTGCGGGCCCATTCACGCGCGAGCAATTCCTGCTCAAGCTTCGTAGCGGCGTATGTGTTGCGCGGGTCGCACGGCTGGTCCTCGGTGATGAGTACCGGAGGCAGCGGGATTCCGGTGCGTTCCGAACGCGGCTCAAACTGGCCCGCTTCTAGGTCGTCGGCTCGACGCTGCGGAGGCTGCACGAGGCTACCCCCGTCGTCATAGAGACCTTCGCCATAGACAACCATCGAAGATGCGAGGCAGAGGCGAGTAATCGCGCGGTCTCGCATCGCCGAAAGAAGCACGGCAGTACCCAGGGAGTTTGAGGCAACATAGTCTGGTGCGTCACCGATGTCGACGCCAAGACCGACCTTGGCGGCCAGGTGGCAGACGGCATCCACACCATCGAGACTCGCTGCAACAGCTTCCGAATCTCGCACATCCCCGATCAGAACTTCGACACCGCTGCGTTCGAACTCTGAGACCGTATCCGGCTCGCAGGCGTGCACATCCGTGCGTAACGAGTCCAGCACACGAACCGACCAGCCAGCGCTGAGCGCTTGCCGCACCGTAACCGTTCCAATGAACCCCAAGCCGCCAGTGACCAATAGTTTGGGGGCTGAATCTCTACTCACCCTTTCAGTTTCCACGGACGGACCTGCCGCAGGAGGCGGAAATTGTTACGACCCGGTGACGCAAGTGATCCGTCATGACTCTGTAATGTCATCGCAGCGTGTGACGGCCGAGCGGTTTGCATACTGGGTACATGAGTGACCACGGAACTCGCAGCCGGTTCACCGACCGGGTCGCAGCGTATGTGCAGCCGCGAGCGGACTCGCTGCAACGAGCGCTCGGCTCTCCGGTGCGCAACACACGCATGACTGTTGTGCTGGGCCGGATTCTTGGTGTCGCACTACTCGTTTGTTTTGCCACTGGCCTGTACAGTCACCTGCTGCAGAGTCCGGTTGGATGGTTGGTGACTTCACCCGAACCGAGCTACCTGTATGCGTGGACACAGGGCAGTCACGTTGTCATCGGCAGCATGCTGATCCCGCTGGTATTAGCGAAGCTCTGGACGGTATATCCCCGGCTTTTCAAGTGGCCCCCGGTTACCGGGCCCGTGAACTTCTTGGAGCGAGTCTCCGTGGCGGCAATGGTTGCCTGTGCGCTCATCGTGCCGGTTTCAGGGGTGCTGAACGAGTTGCAGTGGTACCCATGGGAATTTTCGTTCCGGCGCACTCACTTCGCGCTGTCGTGGGTGCTTATCGGCGCCATGGTGCTACATATTTCCGTGCATCTCCCCTCGATCTGCAAACACTGGCGACGCCAGGTATCTGAAATGGCCGAAGCAGAGACGGCCGAAGCGGGGATGGAGAAATCGCAGATGGACAAAGCGCAGGCCAACGAGGCTCAGGGGGTTCGAAATGACAAACAGTGACCATCTGGCACGGCGTCGATTCTTAACCGGTGTTGGCGTGGGGTCTGCCCTTCTCGGTGTCGCTGCGCTCACACACAGTGCCCTGCAGCCGGGGCCATACAGCCTGGCGCACCCGCGAAGCAGGCTCGATAGCCCACAAGATGTTCCTGTGAACCGGTCAGCGCGGCAGGCTGGAGTCGTCGATATGGCCACCGACTCGAGGTGGCGGCTCCGCGTTCGAAATGATGCGGACTTCGAAGAGCTAACGCTCACCGACCTGGACGCCATGCCGCAACGACGCGAAGTTCTACCGATTGCTTGCGTCGAGGGGTGGACGGTCAGTGCAAGCTGGGAGGGGGTGCGGCTTCGAGATCTGCTCGACCGGGTCAACGTCCCGGCCGATGCGACTGTACGACTGCGCAGTATGCAGCAGCGCGGGGCCTTCTCCACCACGCTCATGGAGCCGCAATACGCTCGTCACCCGAAAACGCTGCTGGCGCTTCGACTCAACGGTGAGCAGCTCGACTTGGACCATGGTTACCCGGCGCGAATCATCGCTCCGGGGCGCCCCGGAGTCTTGCAAACCAAGTGGCTCCAATCGATCGAGGCCATCTGATGAGCGCGGTAAGGATCATGCTCGGTGTCCTCGGCGTTGGAGGTTTCGTGTGGGGGCTCTGGCTGCTCTCAACCACGCAACGCATAGAACAAACTGTCAGTGCTGTGATTTGGCTGGTCGGAGCGGTGGCCGTACACGACTTTCTGTGGGTGCCCCTGCTGGAGCTGGCGCGGAGGAAAAAACGAGTGCGGCAACTGGCAGCCGAAATCGACTGAGCGGTCAGCAGCTCAGTCTGAGGAACGACCGGTCACTGTGTGTCCAGCTTTCTGCCGGGGTGAATCCCAGCGCAGTGCCAACTCGAACCAGTGAGGCAAGTCCCAGCTCGCACCACGGGAACGGGGAACTGGAGCGACCAAAATCATCGACCAGTGTCGCCTGGAAGGCACGGTCTCGAAGCGGATCCGGGTGCGTCTCAATAACGATGGATCCCTGCGGGCCCATTACCTCTGCACACCGAGCCAGGAGCCGCGACGGGTCTCCACCGATACCAATATTGCCGTCAAGCAAAATAATCGTGTTCCACTCGCCTTCGCGCGGGATCGCATCAAAAATGGAGCGCAGCAAGACCGGCAGACCATTGGCGTGCGCGTGCTCCACCGCGGCAGGAGATACGTCGAGGCCGAGGCTGAGGTGTCCACCCGCGATCGCCGCTCGCACCATACGGCCGGGTCCGCAGCCAACATCGAGTACCGGGCCGTTCACGCGGGCAAGAGTCGACATGTCGGCTTCGTCAGCGGCCGACAGAAAGCGCGACAAATCGAGGTGCGCGATTCCACCACGCGCCGCATTCACATCGACGACACGCAACGTGCCGCCGCCTGCTTGAAGTGCAGCCTCATAAGGGGTGTCGCAACCGAAACCGAAGTATGCCTGTCTGTTATCGTCCGTGTACATCAGGCCACCGATTCTGCTGCACTGGTGAGGTACCGAGTCAGTGTCGTCCACGTTTCCAGCTCGGATAGCACGCTCAAGAGATGAGAGCCGGGAGCGAGGTGCTGACTCACCTGCAGCAAGCTAGCGGCGTCATCGATGTCGGTGAGCTCGGGAAGATCCAAGATGCGCAAACCGGCGGCAGAGAGACGCGACCGCTGCTGCTCACCCGTGTCGGGTTGAGACATCGGTACTCCACGCACCAGATCCCCGCGAGTCAGCCCTCCCTCAAGGCGCGGCTCAAGGCGCTCCTGAGCATCGAGCCCGAGTAACCAGAATCCACCATCGGTCGCTGCCCCGAAGCAGGCGTCCATGTTGGTCGGCCATCCCTTCGCAAGGGCCTGGAGGAGGCGGGTATCCAGTTGCGGGGTGTCCATGCCGATGAGCAGCACCCGGCCCTGCACCGTGTCAAGCACGTCAGCAATACGCGCATCCAGACCCCCGGTGGTCTGTGGAATCTGCGTGAAACCCTGAACCGGGGCGAGCAGACCTTGTACACAGAGCACGCGGTGAGCATCGACTTGCAAAAGGCTCGCCATCGTATCGTCGAGAGATGCCTGCGCGATGCGAGCTGCCTCCTCCAGAGAGAAGGGAGGGTGCATCCGAGTTTTCACGTGTCCGCGAACGCATTCCTTCGCCATAACAATTACCGTGACCTGGGTCATGAGTACCTCCGCAGCATTCGAAGCATGTCTGTGATGGCCTGCACTGTTCCGCGCAACGTTCCAGTCACCTTGGATTGGCCAACACGTGCCTGGTAGTCAACAGGAACCTCCGCTATTCGCCAGTTGTTTCTGCGAGCGCGCAGAAGCAGCTCAAGCGGGTACCCGCTGCGCCGATCCTGCAGGCCCAGGCCAAGCAGCGCGTCGCGCCTAGCCGCCCGCATCGGGCCGAGATCCTCCACAGGCACTCGGATCTTCCAGCGCACGAACCGTAACAGCACCCAGTTCGCAAAACGGGCGTGTATCGGCCAGGCAGACGCTGAGCTCGGAACGCGGCGCCCGAAACATAGATCCGCTTCTCCTCGCATGATCGGGTCAACGACACGACCCAGTTGGTGCATGTCAAACGAACCGTCTGCGTCGCAGCACACCACAATTGGTGCAGTTGCGGCCTCAAGCCCCGCGTGCACGGCGGATCCGTAGCCTCGCTCGGACGCGTACACGACGGTTGCGCCAAACCGACGTGCGATCTCTGGGGACCCGTCAGTGGAGCCATTGTCCACGACGATCGCCCGGTAGGAGGGTGCGATCGCGGCCAGCACCGAGGGAAGCGCGCCCGCTTCATCCAAACAGGGGAGGACAACGTCAACCGGAGAACTCATACCGAAACCATACGAACCATCACGGGGTGCAGACGGCGTCAAGTTCTTACAATCCCAGGAAGAAGTGCCGTATCCGCCCTCGTGACAGTTTCGCCCAACACGCTATGAACTACGCTGAACGGCATGACAGCCTTTGTCTCAGATGCAAGCAATGCGACCGATCCCGATGCGGGTGGGCAAGAGGCTGAGTTTGCCGACCGGCGTGTACTCATCATCGACGACGACGCGACTGTACGAGAGGTCGCAGCGACTTACCTGCGGAAAGCCGGCTTCCTGGTCGACACGGCATCAGACAGTTTCAGCGGACTTGAAGCGATTCAGTCCGTTCGACCAGACCTCATCGTGCTCGACCGGATGCTTCCGGGGATTGACGGCATTGAGGTTTGTAAGCGGATCCGCAGCGAATCGAGCACATCGATCATCATGCTCACCGCTCTCGGCGCATCTGAAAACCGAATCGAGGGGCTTGAAGCGGGCGCCGACGACTACCTCTCAAAGCCCTTCTCTCCAAGGGAGCTTGTACTGCGAGTGCAATCCGTGTTGCGGCGCAGTCTGGAGCAGTTCTCTCCTGAAGCCCCCTTTGCCCTCGGACCCTTCTGGCTCGACTCGTCTGCAAGGATCGTGCAGCGTGACGGTGTCGAGCTAGAGCTCTCCATCCGCGAATTCGATCTTTTCGCGTTCTTTCTTAAACATCCCCGCCAGACGTTCGACCGCCCGACTCTGCTGCGTGCGGTGTGGGGATGGGAGCACGGTGACCTCTCCACTGTCACCGTCACAATGCGCAGACTTCGCGAGAAGATCGAGCAAGATCCGGCGCATCCCGTGCTACTCGTTACGGTGTGGGGCGTGGGATATCGACTCGACCTGGGAAAGTAGTTATGCCCCTTCCGGATTCCTTGGCAATCATCGGCATGGCGCTCGGTTGTGCTCTCGTGATTGGCGCCCTCGGTTTGCTCGCGCTTCGTGTGCTTCGCAAACGCCAGCTGATTGCCCAGCTCGTTGTTGTGGTGCTCGCGCCCGTATTGTCGCTCGCATCCGGTGTGCTCGCGGTGGCCTGGGCCATGTACATTTCCCCACACGACCTGGTTGTTGTTGTCGTGGTGACGATCGTCGCCGCGTTCGTATCGACCGGGGTGGCCCTTCTGCTCGGGGGGCGATGGGCTCGCGCCGCGGCAGAGCTGCGGAAGCTCACCCATATCGTGGGGGACGGCGAGCTCGTGACAACCCACACGCAGGTCCCCTCCAGTTCTGAGTTTGATCGGCTGGTTGCTGAACTCTCGGCGACGAGTCAACGGCTCGCCCAGGCCCGCGCGGAGGTGCAGGCTATCGACGCGTCCAGGCGAGAACTCGTGGTCTGGATCTCGCACGACCTTCGATCACCTCTGAGCGGACTCCGGGCAATGACCGAGGCACTCGAGGACGGATTGGCTGAAGACCCGAGTAGGTTTCACCGTCAGATGCGACTCCAGGTCGACCGGCTCACGGCCCTCGTCGACAACCTCTTTGAACTCTCGAAGATCTCTTCCGGCACCCTCACTCTGAACCTGCAGAACCTGTCATTGCACGACCTGGTCAGCGATGCTGTCGCGGAGATCATCGCCGTCGCCCGTGCGAAAAACGTACACCTGCTCGAACGCACCAGCCCCGACCACACGATCATGGGTGACCCGCGTGAACTCTCACGCGTTATATCCAACCTCCTCGCGAATGCGCTCGAACACACCCCCGAGGGCGGAGAGATTCGAATCAGCACCGTGCGGGACATCGCAGGAGTCACTCTCACGGTTCACAACTCCGGGACGGGTATCGCCCCCGAAGATCTGCACCGGGTCTTCGAACCGGGGTGGCGAGGTGCCTCCGCACGCCCACCGGGCGACATGACGCCCCACACCAGCGGTGCCGGGCTCGGGCTCGCGATCGCACGTGGCATCGTGGAGGCCCACGAGGGCAACATCGAAGCAAAGAACGAAGCGGACGGATGCCGATTCGATGTCCTGTTCCCGCTCGCCTGAGGTACTGCGAAAACCGTTACATCACTCAAACGCGTGCCCCGAGCACGACACGTGTGCCAAGCGGCAGGAGACTAGATCGATCCCGGAGGCCTCTGTTGAGCCTGACAGCTGGTGGAGCCGCGATACGATTGAGTTCATGCCCTTAAGCCCCACGCTGAACACCGCGGATCGTAAGTATCTTGACCTCGCCATTGAGCAGGCACAACTCGGTTGGGACGAGGGCGGGGTGCCGATTGGCGCCGCTCTTGTGCACCACGGCCCCGACGGCGACAAAGTGCTCGCGGTCGGCCGCAACCGACGCGTACAGATGGGCAGTGTTATTCGTCACGGCGAGACCGACTGCCTCGAGCGCGCAGGCCGCCTGCCCGCGAGCGTCTACCGCGAGTGCACGCTCTACACAACACTTTCCCCCTGCACCATGTGTGCGGGCACGGCGATCCTCTACGAAATCCCGCGCATCGTGATCGGCGAGAATCGCAGCTTCGAGGCATCGGAGTCGTGGCTGGAGTCGAAGGGCACCGAGCTCGTCATCGCCGACGACGCCGCGTGCATCGCGCTGATGGACCGCATGATGAGCGAGCGACCCGAGGTGTGGGCCGAAGACATTGGTGTTGAGGCGAGCGAGCTCAGTGTTGAGGCGAGCGAGCTCGGCGCGTGAGCGCGGAGCCCGCGGTGACCGCCGCTGATCCCACCCCGCAGATCCCCGAAGAGGTTGTTGACCGCGACTATCCGGTCACCCCTGTTCCGCAGCACGCGCGCAAGGGCGTCTTTTCGCTCATGGTGGTGCTGCTCGGGTTCACCGTGTTCACCCCAACAATGCTGGCGGGATCGTCGCTGGGTGAGGCGTTTGGCCTGAGCGACCTGGTGCTGGTGATCGCGGTTGGATCGCTCGTGCTCGGCACCTATGTCGCGTTTCTCGGCTGGATCGGTGCTCGCACCGGGCTCACAACCGTGGTCATGGCGCGCTACACACTTGGCACGCGGGGCTCGAAGCTGGCCTCGATTCTGCTCGGCGGCACACAGATCGGCTGGTACGGCGTTGTCATCGGCATGATCGGTGAGCTGACGGCGCAGGCGTTCGGGTGGGAGACCTACGCGGCAAAGGCCGCCGTTATGGTTGGCGTGAGTGCGCTCATGTGTGCGACAGCTTGCTACGGCTACAGGGGCATGTACTGGGTGTCGCTCATTTCGACGCCGCTCATTCTGGTGCTGGCATTCTGGGTGATGTTCCGCTCGCTCGACGAGGTTGGCGGCTGGGCGGGGCTCGCGGCGATCCACCCCGACGGGCAGATGACCTTTGCGGTCGCGATTACGACCGTCGTTGGTACCTTCGTGTCGGCGGGTACACAGGCTCCCAACTGGACGCGCTTCGGTCGCACCGGGCGGCAGGCCGTGTGGGCGTGCCTGATTGGCTTCCTGATCGGCAACGCACTCATGATCTTCTTTGGCGCAATCGGCGCCATCACCTTCGGCGAGGGCGACTTTGTGCTGGTGCTCTACCAGCTCGGCCTTGTCGGCTGGGGACTGTTCCTGCTCTTCGGCAACCTCTGGAAGTCGAACGCCGACACCGCGTACGCGTTTGGTGTTGCTGGCGCCGAGCTGTTCGAAAAACCCAGCAAGACTCGCTTTGTGATCATCGGATCCGTCATCGGCACCGTGCTCGCGCTCGTCGGCGTGCAAGAGCACCTGCCGCAGTATCTCGGCCTGCTCGGCACGTTTATTCCGCCCCTCGGCGGCGTGATTATTGGCGACTACCTCGCAAGGTGGCGGCGCACGCAGATGCCCGTCGGCGAGATCCTGCCCAAGTTCAACGTGATCAACCTCGGCGTCTACGTGCTGGCGTGCGCGCTGGCCTGGGGCGCGGGTCAACTCGGGATCGGCATCCCTCCAGTCATCGGCATCTTGACGGCCCTGGTGCTGTCTGTGGTGCTGTCACGCCTCTCACCCCGCAAGGTGGCGGCTTAGCTGTGACGGACCCCGCTGCCGCTGCCGCTGCCGCTGCCGCTGCCGCTGCCGCTGCCGCTGCCGCTGCCGCTCGCGGTTTTGGGGTCAGTTTTAGGTACTAAAACCTGGTTTGGTACCAGAAACTGACCCCAAAATGCCGGGCGGCAGGGCAATCCGGGGCAGGTGCCAAATGCCGGGGAAGGATCGGGATCAGCCGGCGAGTGCTGCGAGCAGACCGTCGACGTCTTCGGGGGTCGTGTCGAAGGCGCACATGAGGCGGCGCACGTGCTCGCCCGAGGGCCAGTCTGCGAAGGTGTATTTCGCGCGGGCCTGTTCTGCGATCTCGGGGGGGATCACCGCAAAGACCGCGTTCGACTCAACCGGGTAGGCGATCCTCACATCGTTGCCGTTCGCAGCCAGGGCCTCGATGCCCTCCGCGAGCCGCGCAGCCATGGCATTTGCGTGGGACGCCGACTCGCGCCACAGCTCACCCTCGTACAGCGCCAGCAGCTGTGCCGACACAAAGCGCATCTTTGAGGCGAGCTGCAGGTTGATCTTGCGCAGGAACGGCATGCCGGGGGTGGATCCCGGGCGAAGCACCACGACGGCCTCCGCACCCATGAGGCCGTTCTTCGTGCCGCCGAGGCTGAGCAGGTCGACACCGACGTTGCTGGTGATGTCGGCCAGCGAGACGCCAAGGTGAGCCGCCGCGTTGCAGAGCCTGGAGCCATCAACGTGCAGCAGCATGCCGCGCTCGTGTGCGTAATCGGCGAGGGCGCGAATCTCATCGGGGGTGTAGCAGGTGCCCGTCTCGGTGACCTGCGCGATCGAGATCGCGAGAGGCTGGGCGCGGTGCGGGTTGCCCCAACCCCACGCTTCCTGCGCCACGAGTTCGGGGGTGAGCTTGCCGTCCGGTGTCTGTACCGGCAACAGCTTCAGGCCGCCGGTCTTTTCGGGGGCTCCCGTCTCGTCAAAGAAGATGTGGGCTGACTGCGCGCAGATCACGGCACCCCAGCGTGGCAGCGCCGCCTGCAGTGAGAGCACATTCGCGCCGGTGCCGTTGAAGACGGGGAACGCCTCGGTGTCTTCACCGAAGAGGCGCTTTGCGAGCTCGTCGAAGCTCGCTGTCCACGCGTCGCCACCGTATGCGGGGGCGTGGTCGACGTTGGCGGCTGCAAGCGCGGCCATAACCTCGGGGTGCACGCCAGCCCAGTTATCTGAGCCGAAGGCGCGAGAGACGGGTGCGGGGGTGAGGGGGGTGCGGGGCTGATTCACGTCTCTAGCTTACGGCTCCGGAAACTTCGGCACGGCAAAAAATCGGGTGTGACGAATGTCGTATCTCGGCGGATAAACACTACACACGTAACTTTGTAAAAATGAGCACTACATTCGGCACTATGCGCGAATAGTGGACTGATTTCGGATCCAAAATTGAGATTGAACACCCGAGTACGCGAGGCGTATATCGATCGGATGCACTCAGCGCTCAGCTGAGCTCAATGGCGAGAGCTGGGCTTCATGGGGGCTTTTTGCTGTCGCAAGAAAGGACCGCCTGTACATGTACCCGATGAGAAAAGCGCTCAATCATTCAGGTCGAAAAGAACCCTCTCGAATCCGTGGCCGGATTCGCTCGGTGCTCCGGGTGGCGCTTGCTGCTGGAGCTGTTGCCTTACTTGCGGCTGGCCTCATTGTGAAGGCGCCGACTCTTGCAACCGCGGCGCCGCAGGGGTGCGGCTACGGGACCGGTGGGCCGCACGCCAGTGTGCTGTGCTGGATCGACATGAGCGGTTTCAATCCGACTCTCGCTGAATCCGCTGCCGGGCAGCGCTTGACCATTGATCTTGGCAGTGGAACGGCACTGAGCTTTACCGTAAAGGTGTCCGCTGGAGAAGACGGGCTTCGCCCGATAGCGGCAGACGCCCTGCCGACCTATTCGACCGCGGTGCTCGGCAACGGATACTACCGAAATGTGCCGGGCAAACCGGCGTTGTACACCGCGCTCGGATCCGCAACGGGCGCAGTCACAAAGGTCAGTCTCTCGAACATCTCGGCGACTCGAAACGGGGTGCCGATTACGAGCAACTATTCGTTTGTGATGGCCGATGCTGAGACAACCGAACAGGGAGAGGGGTTCGTCTGGGCTTCCTCTTCAAACCTGAAACTGCTCGCCGAGGCGATTCCAGCCGGGTGGTCCCAGGCATGCGATCTGACGGGGATCGGCACCAAAACGATTACCTGCGACTCACCGAGCACTGCCACCAACAGGCCCGGTGCGATGCTGGTCTACGCCGACAGCCCCGGTGAAATCTCTTCAACCTTCAAGACGAGCAGCACGACTTCGCGACAGGCCGTTGCGTTCGCGGTAATGGTCTCTTCGGTTGACGCTCAGGCCACCGTAGCCAGCAGGCACGCGCCCACCGACTCGTTCTCAGTGAGCGCCTCTTCTGCAAACATCTCGTACGGCCAGAAAGCTACCGGCAGCACCAACACCGCTCAGACGGGGGCACAGCCCGTGCTCACTGACAACAGCGGATCCTCAATCACGTTCCGAGTTGATATGGATGCCGGATCGCCCTCCACCTGGAGTGACTACAGAGTCGCCTGGGCCTGTAACAACGCTGCAAAACCAAGCGAGACGGTGAGCGTTACGACGGCACCGGATGGGCGGTCGGTAACGACCACCGTCAAGGCGTCCGATGAGATTCGATGCAGCGCTGCGATCACCTCGCGCATCGCGACCCTAACCCTGCAGCAATCGGTGACCCCGCCGGTGGCGACGGCCGTGGGGCAAACGGAAAGCTACGCGTTTGACGTCACTAACACCGGTGACGAGACGCTCACTAACCTCTCGATCGTGCAGGGACCGTTCACCGGAAGCGGTAAGGTTTCGGCAGCGATCTGCCCCAGCACGCCGCTGCTTCCCGGAGCCTCTGCCCGCTGCACGGCGAACTATACGGTAACCAGGGCAGACATGGCTTCGAGCCCGATCCGCAACACCGCAACAGCGCGGGCCGTGCCTGCGACGATGAGCGATCCCTATGTCCTCTCGAACGAGTCGACCGCCACGTTCGAGGTCGTGGTTCCCGGCCTTGAACTGGTGAAGAACTACGTCGTGGTGAACGACACAAACGGCAACGGAATCAACGACGCCGGCGACGTGATTAAATGGACGTTTGATGTGACCAACTCGGGCAACATAAGTTTGAACAACATCGCAATTACCGACGAGCTGCTAGAGGGACTCGGGATCGCGGTGAGCTGCGCGGCCACACCGCTGGCGGCTGGTGCAACGGTGACGTGCGGGTCGGGTCACTACACAATCACGGCGGCTGATGTGCTGACCGGCCAGATTCGAAACGTGGCGACAGCGACAGGGCAGGTGCCTGATGGTACCCCGGGGAGCCCGGCGAACCCGACCTCAGTGCCGGCCGAGGCTACCACGTCGATCGAAGCGACTCCCGTGCCGGGGCTCGCGATGGTGAAGAACTTTGTTGTGGTGAGCGACGCAAATGCCAACGGGATCAACGACCCCGGTGATGTGGTGAAGTGGACGTTTGATGTGACCAACACGGGCAACACGCCCCTGAACACTATCTCGATCACAGATGACCTGCTCGACAGTCTGGGATTGTCGACGAGTTGCGCTGCCGGGCCCCTGGCGGCTGGTGGCTCAATGACGTGCGAGTCTGGCGAATACACGATCACCGCGGCCGATGTGCTGGCGGGCGAGATCTACAACGTGGCGACCGCGACCGGGCAGGTGCCAGCTGGCACCCCTGGAAACCCGGCGAACCCGGTTTCCGCATCGTCGGCGGTGACGATTCCCGTGGAGGCCACCCCTGCGCCGGCGCTTGAGCTGGTAAAGGACTACGTGGTGGTTGACGACACCAACGGCAATGGGATCATCGATCCCGGTGATGTGGTGAAGTGGACGTTTGAGGTGACCAACACGGGCAACACGAGCCTGAACGACGTCACCATCGGCGATGACCTGCTGGATGAGCTCGGGATCCCCGTGACTTGCGCCGCAACCTCGCTGGTGGCGGGGGCCGCAACGATCTGCGAATCGGGCGACTACACGATCACCGCGGCCGATGTGCTGGCTGGCGAGATCCTCAATGTGGCGACCGCGACCGGGCAGGTGCCAGCTGGCACCCCCGGAAACCCGGCGAACCCGATCTCGGGGTCTTCGGAGGTGGCCATCCCGGTGCAGGCGACCCCTGTTCCCGGGCTGACCCTGGTGAAGAACTACGTTGTGGTCGATGACGCCAACAACAACGGCATCAACGATCCGGGGGACGTGATCAAGTGGACCTTCGAGGTCACCAACTCGGGCAACGTCACGTTGAACGGTGTGGGGGTCATCGACGATCTACTCGCCGAGATGGGTGTCGGTGTGAGTTGTGATCCTGCTCCGTTGGCTGCAGGATCGTCCGTAACGTGCGATTCTGAGGAGTACACCCTCACCGGTGCCGATGTGAAGGCCGGAGCAATCCATAACGTGGCGTCGGCGACCGGTCAGGTGCCGGCTGGTACCCCCGGAAACCCAGCAAACCCGACCTCTGCCTTCGCCGAGGTCACGGCACCAATCGAAGCGACTCCGGTTCCGGGAATCGAGCTGGAGAAGAACTACGTCGTGGTGAATGACGCCAACACGAACGGCATCAATGATGCTGGTGACGTGATCAAGTGGACGTTCAAGGTGCTCAACTCTGGCAACACCACGTTGAACGATGTGGCTATCACGGACGAGCTTCTTGACGGCCTGGGCGTAGATGTCACGTGCGACACCGCACCGCTGGCCGCCGGGGCATCTACCGTGTGCGAGTCGGGGGATTACACGATCACCGACGCTGACGTGCAGTTGGGCAAGATTCGTAACGTCGCAACGGCGACCGGGCAGGTGCCGGCGGGCACTCCGGGAAGCCCAGCGAACCCGACCTCCGAGTCGGCCGAGGTTACGGTGTCCCTCAACCCACTGAATGCTGCGCTCGATATGGTGAAGACAGCTCACCCGAGTGGCAATGCAAAGAAGGTGAAACTTGACGACACCATCGACTATTCGTTCAAGCTTACGAACGTGGGGTCGGCCAGGTTGACCGGGGTTTCGGTGAAGGATCCGCTGCTCGAAAAGGCGGGCATCGCTGTCATCTGCCCGGCCACAGAACTGGCGCCGGGGGCTAGCGTGACCTGTCGCTCTGAGAAGGGCTACAGAGTGACGGCAAAAGATGTTGCCAACGGCAAGGTGCTGAACCGGGCCACGGGGCATGCCACACCGCCACCGCTTCTGGATCCGATCGCGCCAGCTGCGAGTGAGGCAACCGTAAAGACGGCGCAGGCAGACACCGTGGCCTTATCGAGCACCCTCGCGGTGACTGGCGCGGGGACGCCACTGCTGCTGACTATGGGTGGGCTTGCAATGGTGATGCTCGGGGTCATTGCAATGCGCACGCGCAGGCGGGTGCGGTAGTCGGTGGCGGGGCTGTACCCCGGCCCCAGCCCCAGCCCCAGCCCCAGCCCCGGCCCCAGCCCCAGCCCCAGCCCCCAGCCCCGCATGTCGGCCGGTGTTGGCATGTCAGCCGGATGGAAAGGTGGACTTCCATCCGGCTGACGGGTGAGTACCGGCTGGCGTGGCGGAGTGCGGAGTGCGGAGGGCGGAGGGCGGAGGGCGGATTGCGGAGGGCGGAGTGCGGGATGCGGGATGCGGGATGCGGCTGACGGCACAAAAACACCGCATCCACCGATCGGTGGATGCGAAGATCCCTCCACCGGGGGCTGTCGCCGCGACACGTAGCGCGCGATCCTTGTAGGTATGACAAGAACAACTGACTCAGGTGCCGTCGTGCGGGTGCGCGGGCTCACCAAGCACTACAACGGGCGCGAGGTGCTTCGCGGCATCGACCTCGACATCGCTGCGGGCGAGACCTATGCGCTGCTCGGGCCGAACGGGGCAGGCAAGAGCACTTCAATCGAGATTCTCGAGGGGCTGCGCCGCCGTGATTCGGGCGAGGTGACGGTGCTGGGTGAGGATCCGCTGAGCGCTCCTCGTGCCTGGAAGTCTCGACTTGGTTTTGTGTCGCAGGGCACCGGGGACTTTGGCCCCAACACCCCGCGCGAACTGCTGCGCCACTTCGCAACGATCTATCCAAACCCGCGCGGCGTCGACGAGGTGCTCGAGCTAGTCGGTCTCACTGAGCAGGCGGGCATTCGCGCGAACAAGATGTCGGGTGGTCAGCAGCGGCGACTCGATGTGGCGCTCGGGATCGTCGGGCGGCCCGAAATGCTCTTCCTCGATGAGCCGACGACCGGCTTTGATCCCGAAGCCCGGCACCAGTTTTGGGGCATGCTGCGCGGCCTCGCCAGTGATGGCACCGCGATCCTGCTCACCACCCACTACCTCGACGAGGCTGCGCAACTGGCCAATCGGGTCGGGGTGCTCACGGGCGGCAGGATCGTCGCGGAAGCTCCCCCGGGAGAACTGGGTGGTGCTGAAGCGCGAACTCCGATCGTGAGCTGGAGCGACGAGGCGGGGAAGAGGCGCGAGCAGCGCACCACCGAACCCGCCCGCCTGGTCACTGAACTGGTTGCAGCGGGAGGTGGCGTGGAGCCCCGCGAGCTCGAGGTTCAGCGCCCCGTGCTCGAAGACATTTACCTCGGCCTCATCGCGAAAGACGCGGCGCACGAAGGAGTAACAGCATGACCACCATCGCCCCGGTCAGCACGGCTATAGCGCCCAAGGCGCCCGGGATCCTGCGCTGCGCGCTTTCGGCCGCCCACATGGAACTGCGCGGTTACTTTCGTACCTCCGACACGGTGTTCTTCACGTTTCTGTTCCCCATCATGATGCTCGGCATCTTCGGCGTCGCCTTCGAGTCGCAGGGCGACATTGGCACGCAGCCCGATGGCACGGGTGGCATCAGCATGGCTGCCTACTATCTGCCGGGTATGGTCGCGGCGGGCATCCTGCTCTCGGGCCTGCAGAACCTCGCGATAGATATTGCGCGCGAGAAGAGCGAGGGCTGGCTGCGCAGACTCGGCGGAACGCCACTGTCGCCCGTCAGCTACTTTCTTGGCAAGGCTGGGCAGATCCTGGTGACGTCGCTGCTGCAGCTCGCGCTACTGCTGGCCTTTGCGCACTTTGCGCTCGGGGTGGAGCTGCCCACTGACCCCGCACTGTGGCTGCGCTTCAGCTGGATCTTTGTGCTCGGCATCGTCACCATGACGCTGCTCGGGATCGCGCTCTCGGCGCTGCCCCGTTCTTCTCGAAGCGCGACCGCCGTGGTGATTCCGATCGTCTTGATCTTGCAGTTCGTATCGGGTGTCTACCTGCAGTTCTCGATGCTGCCCGAGTGGCTGCAGAACGTTGCAGGCATCTTCCCGCTGAAGTGGCTCGCGCAGGGCATGCGCTCGGTGTTCTTGCCGGATCACTTCGCGTCGCAAGAGATCGGCGGTTCGTGGGATCTTGGCCTGGTCGCGCTGAACCTTGGCATCTGGCTCGTGATCGGGCTCGTGGTGAGCCTGCTGACGTTCCGGTGGCAGCGGCGGTCGTAGGCCTTTCGGCAGCAGTCGCGTCAGTGTCCGAGGTATGTGGAAGGCTTGAGCCATGAGCAACACGGTGCACGACCCGACCAGGGGTGAGGCTAGCGGCGGCAACGGTCGCCGCTGGCCCACTCGCTGGTGGGATCTTGGTGTGGTCGTGGGGCTCCTAGCAATGTCTATGCCCGGGGCGATTGGGGCGATCGACTGGGGCAACACCGGTTCTATCGGCGGAGTAAGTCTGCCAACACTCTCGATAGTCATGCTTCTTGGGTTTGCGCTGCTTTATGTTGCGCTTGGTCGAGCAGCTCTGCGCCGCACAACTCTTCAGCATTTTGCGCCACCGTTGCCTCGGGACATTGTGTTCCTTTCACTCTGGATCTTGTTACTTGGAGCAGCAACGGCCATCAACTCGAGCTTCGCGAGTTTGCAGTTCCTGGCATATCCAATGGTCTGGTCGATTCTTGATGAATACTGGCAGGCCTTTCTTGCTTCAATTGTGCTTTCTGCACTGGTGGCAGTCGGATCAGCGATTTCGTTTCTGCAGAGGGAAGTGCCAAACGCTCTCTGGATAGCGGGCGCAATCGGGGCCATATCGTTTGTGTTTTCGGTGGCCATGGGCACGTGGATCACCCGAATTTACGATCGCGGAGAAGAACAGCGTCAACTGGCCGAGAAGCTGCAGGCCACCCAGCACGAGGTTGCGGTCCTGTCGAAAGAGGCGGGTGTCTCCGCTGAGCGCGAGCGGCTCTCGCGTGAGTTGCACGACACCCTCACTCAGACCCTCACCGGGCTGGTCATGCTGAGCGAACAGGCTGAACGCGCGCTCGCCGCAGGTAACACTGAGTTGGTTCAGGATCGGCTGAGCCGTGTGCACTCCGCCGCGCTTGAATCGCTGACCGAAGCACGGGCCCTCGTCGCGACGACGCAGCCGCTCGGTGACGGTGGCCTCGAGGCTGCGATTGAGCGAGTGGTTGCCCGCCTGCGCGCCGATACCGGACTGAAGGTGAGCTGCTCAATTGAGCCGCTGGCTCTAGATCGCGAGCAGCAGGTGGTCCTGCTGCGCGCTGTGCAGGAGGGGCTCGCCAACGCGCGCAAACACGCCCGTGCGTCGTCGGTTCGTGTGACCCTCAGCTCCGATCATGGCGCCGAGGCAGCATCGCGCAACTTCGATGCGCCTGCAGCCGAAGGCGGCTCTCGCGCAGACCTCCCGTGCGTCGCTGTGTTGCGGGTCGAAGACGACGGCCTCGGGCCCGGCGGCGCCGCGACGGAAGCCTCGGGGTTTGGTCTCACTGGGCTGGGCGATCGCCTCAGGGCTGCCGGCGGCGAGGTGAGCTTCGGCGCGAGTGAACGCGGTGGTGCCGTGCTTGAGGTTCGACTCCCGTTTGCAGGGGTTGCCGCGGGTAGCGGGGTCGCAGATGGAGGGGGATCACAGTGATTCGTGTGCTGGTTGTTGATGATCACCCCATCGTGAGATCAGGGATCGTGGGTCTGCTCGATACCGAGCCCGACTTCGAGGTGATCGGCGAGGCGTCCTCGGGCGAAGAAGCGGTTGGGCTGGCCGCCGAACTCGACCCCGACGTGGTGCTGATGGACCTTCGTATGCCGGGCATGGGCGGAGTCGCGGCGACCGGCAGCATCGCCCGATCCGGTGGGCCGCGAGTGCTCGTGTTCACCACCTACGAAGATGACGACCAGATTCTTGCCGCCATCGAGGCGGGCGCGAGCGGCTACCTGGTGAAGGCCGCCCCCGCAGAAGAGCTCGCGGCGGGAGTGCGCGCTGTCGCGGCGGGGCAGACCGTGCTGGCGCCGTCGATCGCGGCGCAGTTGGTCGCGCGGGTCGCAGCTCCTCGCGACGCCGCCCCGCCAGAACTCACCCCGCGTGAGCACGAGATCCTCACCCTGGTCGCAGAGGGCCTCAGCAACCCGGCGATAGCCGAGCGCCTGTACATTGGCGAGTCGACGGTTAAAACGCACCTGATCCACGTCTTTGAAAAGCTCAAGGTGAGCGACCGCACCCGCGCCGTGACCCGAGCGATGGAGCTCGGGATCCTGCGCTGAGCCCGCCCCAACACCCTCTCCCTCTCCCCTCCCACCCCGCCAAATTGGGGTCAGTTTCAGGTACTAAACGACGTCTTGGTACCTGAAACTGACCCCAATTCTGCTCGCGGGACTTGACACGAGCCCGCGAGGTGTCTAGGTTCATTAGTGAAGTAACTAACCAAGGAACTTCGGCACGTGAACAAACAATCGAAAGCGAGGTGGGGAGTGTTCGACGACACACGCCCGATCTTCCTCCAACTCGCAGAGCAACTCGCAAGCGATATCTTGCGAGGCAGGTACGCGGAGGGGGAGCAGGTCCCCTCGACCAACGAGCTCGCCGCGTACATGCGCATCAACCCCGCGACGGCGGGCAAGGCTCTGAATCTTCTGGTTGACGAGGAAATCCTCTACAAAAAACGCGGCATCGGCATGTTTGTTTCAGACGGAGCGAAACAGCGCATCACCGCCGAGCGGCAGCAGGGCCTCACCGAAAGCTACGTGAAACCACTGCTCGCAGAGGCCCGAGTGCTCGGGCTCACCGCAACAGACATCATCCGGCTTATTGAGAAAGAAACGGAACAATGACCACCCAGATTGCCATCGAGACTCGTGGTCTCACTCGCCGATTTGGCGGCGCGACGGCGCTCGAAGACGTCACACTTCAGGTTCACGCCAACACCATTACTGGGCTCCTCGGCCGCAACGGTGCGGGAAAGACCACCTTCATGTCGCTTGTGACGGCTCAGGATCAGCCGAGTGCTGGCACCGTTCGGGTAGACGGCCGGGAGCCGTTCGAGCACGCCGACATTATCGAACAGATGTGCTTTGTGCGCGACAACCAGCGCTATCCCGACGACTACAAACTGAAGCACGCGGTGCGAGCAGCGGCCATCTTCTACCCGAACTGGGATCAGGCCACAGCGGATCGGCTTATCGAGGCGTTTCGGATCCCGAGCAAATCCGTCGTAAAGAAGTTCTCGCGCGGTCAGCTGTCGGCCCTCGGTATTGTGCTGGGGCTCGCCTCGCGCTCGCCGATCACCTTCTTCGACGAGCCGTACCTTGGGCTAGACGCCACCGCACGAGGCATCTTCTACGACGAGCTGCTCCGCGATTATGCCGAGCACCCGCGCACGATCATCCTCTCGACACACCTCATTGATGAGATGGACAGGCTGCTTGAGCGAGTGATTGTGCTCGAACAGGGCCGTGTGGTGCACCACGAAGAGGTTGATGCGCTTCGAGGCAGCGCCTTCCAGGTCGCCGGCAGGTCAGCTGCGCTTGAGAGTTTCGTCAAGGGACGCAAGGTGCTCTCGCAGCGCAGCATCGGTGGCCTTGCGACCGCCGTTGTTGGTGAGGCGCCAACGGCTGAGGATCGCAGCGCGGCTGAGGCCGCCGGTCTTGAAATCTCTGCGGTGTCGCTGCAGGATCTCGTAGCTGCCTACGGGGTCGGCGACACCGCGACGGAAAACGACACAACGGAAACAGCGGCGCGAGGAGCGTCGCGCACTGAACGGAGCGCAGCATGAACCGCACACTGAAGGTGACGCGACTGCACCTCAATAAACTCAGCACGTTTGTTGTCGCACCGCTCAGCATTGTTGGCCTGGTTATGGTGGTGAGTGTCATTATCGCGCTGGCGATTCAGCGCAGTGGCGCGAGCACTGACATGGCCTCTTACATTGAGGGCGCCCGCTACAACAGTGGGATCGTGTGGTCGCTGCCCGGCTTCCTCATCTACTACGGGGTGCAGGCCGTGGCGACGACCTATCCGTTTGGTCTCGCTCTCGGCACCACGCGTCGTAATTTCATCCTGGGAACGATGATCGCGAACGCGCTGCAGGCCGCCTACATTACGGTGGTGCTCTTGATCCTGCTCGGTCTTGAGCTGGCGACCAACCACTGGTTCATGTCGGTTTACGTTCTCGACGTGAACGCGCTCGGCGCGGGTAACCCGCTCATTTTGGCGGCCACGGCGTTCCTCGGAGTGATGTTCTGCCTCACCATTGGTGGCTTCTTTGGTGCCATCTGGGTACGGTTTGGCGCTAAGGGTCCCGCGGTGGTTGCGATTGGACTCGGGCTTTTGCTCGCCATTACGATCCTGATCCTCGCCCCGAACCTTGGCACGATCTTCACCGGAATCACGGGCCTCGGTGTGGCCATTACCGCGGTGATTGTGATCGTGGTTGCGCTGGCCGTGACCTGGCTGGCGATGCGCCGCGCTTCGGTGAGGTAGCTGCCGCCGCGGCAACCCGTCAGCCGGTGCACGCACAACAGCCGGTCAGGATCGCGGGATCCTGACCGGCTGACGCATGTGTACCGGCTGGCCTGCTGAGCGGGGCTGCGTTACCCCTTCTCAGCCTGCTCCATCCACTCCTTTTCCTTCTGCACCCACTCGTTGTCCTGCGGAAAATCCTCAACGCCGTGGATGCACCGCACCTCAAGCTTTGAACCTGGGCCAAGCGGGCACTTCTTCGCCCACTCCATGGCCTCCTCGCGCGAGGCAACCTCGAGAATCCAGAACCCGTTGAACAGCGACTCGGTCGCGCCGTAGGCTCCCTCGGTGACGCTCGGCGGATCCGCCGCAAAATCTACAACGAACCCCTCTTCGGGCTCGGTGAGTCCATCGCCGCCAGCCATCACCCCGGCGTTCACGAGTTCCTCGTTGTAGCGCCCCATCGTGGCGATCATCTCTTCAAACGGGATCTCTTTTGAGGCCGCAAGTGCCTCGTCAGTGGCCCGCATAATCAGCATGTATTTCATCGTGTGGCTCCCTGCAGTTGCTGTCTGTGCATAACAGCGTACGCCGCTCGTGGAAGCACAGGTATCATTCCCGAGATTCACAGCCAGGTGGAGCTAAGGCCTGTAAAATTGGAAGTTCTGGAAATTGGGGGGAAAATTACGGGCTGGGGGGTCCGTTCTAATCTCTAGGGAAACATCTTGAAGCGTCACTTTGCCGCGCGCAATATTTGTGCTGCGCTCCTACTGGCTTTGCCCGTCATACTCGTTGGAGGTCTTGGCTCCGCTACCGCGGCGTACGCCGCCGATGATAACTACGCAGCTGGTTGGCCCACCATCCCGGCGGGTGAAGGCGGGCCTCACATTAACGTCACAACACGCCATGACGGTGAGTGGACTTGGCACGACCGCAGCAATCCCGAGCCGATTGCGGTCAAAACGGAATACCAGATGCGGATCCGGGTTGAGAACTTCACCTACGCGCCGCTGTGGTCTCCGACCATGACCACTGATGGTGATCCATCTGGCGGTCAGGATCTGCGGTGTGACTTCTCTCCGTTCGGCGGTCCGACCGGTGTGGCCTCGTGGCCCGGCGGCTCGATCCCGCACGGCGGTGTTGTCTACTGTCTTGCCACCGCGCCCGGTCGCGCGGACGCTGGGACCATCTACTCGGACTACAAGATGACGGGTGAGATTCGGCCCACGGATGGTACCGCTCCCTATACCAAGTGGGGTGCCGACTGGTGGTGGGGCAAAGTCGAGGCAAAGCCGGCGATTGATATCGAAAAATGGTCTACTGTCGATGGGCCAAGTGGCGGGGACTTTGACGAGGCGCCTGGAAAGTTGGTTCCGGCCGGATCCACGACCCCTATCACGTTGACGGTGACGAATACCGGAAACGAGACCCTGATGGACCCCACTGTTACCGACACCACCCTTGAGGGTGCAGCGATGACAGATCTTTCTTGCGACTTCTCCGCCCTCGGCGGTCCCGCCACAGGAACCCTGTCCGGCATCACAATGAAGCCGGGTGATTCTTTTACCTGCACAGGACTCATACCGGCGCTCGCTGCGGGAGAGCGGCACTCGGATATGGCACACATCTCGATCTGGTCTAACTCCAAGCTCGGAGAGATTACGGATGAGGACCCGTGGTACGGCGTGGGAAATGACGAGAAGCCGGTTGCGCCAGTGGGTCCGGGTGGGGGCGTCCCGGGAGAGCCCGTCCCGGCAAAGCCTGCACCGGGGCTTCCTTCCTCAGAAATGCCCTCTGAGCGGGCAACGCTTTCCGTTCCCGCGGCAACCGCCACGGCTAGCCGATCCGTGCCTCAGCTGGCTACCACGGGATTCGACTCGAGCGATGAACTGCGACTCGTAACGTTGTCCCTGGGTGCAGGAACGGCTCTGGTGGCTTCTGCCGCGTTGGTTCGCCGTCGCGTGCGCCGGGGGTAAGTTCACACCGCTTCGTTAATACGCAAAGAGATGGCACCTCAGTGGGACGGATTCAACCGAATCCATCTTTCAGAAGTGCCATCTCTCAGCGGGGTGGCCGGTGCAAGACCCCGCCGCGCTCTATGACTAGAGCGCTACGCCTTCGCGGCTAGCTCAGGATCGCGGGACTCATCGGCCGAATCAACCGAATCAACCGAATCGTTCGATTCCGTCGACTCGGGCGCATCGGCGTCGTCACTGTTGTCGAACGCGAGTCCCTTGCGGGGTGCGTTGTAGCGATCCAGCACCAAGATTCCCTCGCGTTTTGCCACGATGGTCGGCACGAGTGCCTGGCCGGCGACGTTGACCGCGGTGCGGCCCATGTCGATGATCGGATCAACGGCGAGCAGCAGACCCACACCCTCAAGCGGCAGCCCGAGTGTGGAGAGCGTCAGCGTGAGCATCACGGTCGCGCCGGTCGTGCCAGCGGTCGCGGCCGATCCGACCACCGAGACGAGCGCGATGAGCAGGTACTGCACGAGCGTCAGCTCGATCCCGAAGAACTGCGCGATGAAGATCGCTGCGACTGCGGGGTAGACCGCGGCGCAACCGTCCATCTTGGTGGTCGCACCGAGCGGCACGGCAAACGAGGCGTAGCTGCGGGGCACGCCGAGGTTGCGCTCGGTCACGCGCTCGGTGAGCGGCAGGGTGCCGATGGACGAGCGGCTCACAAATCCGAGCTGCACCGCGGGCCACACGCCCGAGAAGTACTGGCGGGCCGAGAGTCCGTTTGCCGTGATGAGCAGCGGGTACACCACAAACAGCACCAGTGCGAGGCCGATGTACAGCACCGCGACGAACCAGGTGAGCGATCCCATCTTGTTCCAGCCGTACTCTGCGACCGCGTTACCGATCAGACCGAGTGTGCCGAGTGGTGCGATACGAATGATCCACCACAGCACCTTCTGGATGATCGCGAGGGCAGACTCGGTCAGGCGGATGAACGGCTCAGCCTTTTCGCCCAGCTTGAGAGCGGCGATGCCGATCGCGACCGAGATCACGATGACCTGCAGCACGTTAAAACTCGGGTTGGCGGTGACAGATCCTGCATCAGCATCAAACGAAGCGCTCACGTTGAGGCCGAGGAAGTTTGTGGGAACAAGCCCGATCAAGAAGTTCCACCAGGTGCCAACCGCGTAGGGGTCGGCGGGCTTCAGTGCGGAGTCACCGGCGGCCGAGGCTCCCGGCTGCAGCGTAACGCCGAGCGCGATACCAATGCTCACGGCGATGAGCGCGGTGATCCCGAACCACAGCAGTGTCTGGCCTGCGAGGCGGGCAGCGTTGGTGACCTTGCGCAGCCCCACGATGCTCGACACGATCGCGGTGAAGATCAGCGGCACAACCGCGGCGCGCAGCAGCGCAACGTAGCTGCTGCCGATGGTGTCGAGGGTGGCCTGGAGGCCGTTGGGGTTGTCTTCTGCGTCGGGTCCGATGGCGAGTGCGATCGCACCGAGTGCAAGACCAAGAACCAGGGCGGCGAGGATCTGCCAGCCAAACGAGGTCATCCACTTTGGAAGGCGACGCTTCCGCGGCGCTGTTGCGGCGTTGTTCTGCACCGCTGGTGTTGTTGACACGGTGATCCTTTCGAGTGTGGTGAGTTTCATATTCGGGCTAGAACTGCGGAACGTGCACAGAACACCCGGGCCGTCGAAGAGCATAGCAAACTATTCGCTGTGGTTATGTGACACATTGCGTAATGTTGCATTGATTGATTCAGGATCGCCGTTTGCTCTGGCGAGCTGCGGCGCTCCGCGGGCAGTGCGGGTATGGTGGAGGGCATGGCTGATTCTTCATTTGACGTAGTGAGCAAGGTCGACTCAATGGAGGTCGAAAACGCAATTAACCAGGCACGCAAAGAGGTCGAGCAGCGCTACGACTTCAAGGGTGTTGGTGCCGACGTGTCGCTGAGTGGCGAGACGATCATGATCAAGGCGAACACCGAGGAGCGCGCGAACGCGGTGCTCGACGTGCTGCAGTCGAAGTTCATCAAGCGAGGCATGTCGATCAAGGTGCTCGACACGGGCGAGCCCTACCCGAGCGGCAAGGAATACCGCATCGAGTCGAAGCTCAAGGAGGGCATCGACCAGGCGACCGCGAAGAAGCTGAACAAGCTGATTCGTGATGAGGGCCCAAAGTCGGTCAAGAGCCAGATTCAGGGCGATGAGCTGCGCGTCAGCTCCAAGAGTCGTGACGATCTGCAGGCGACGATGGCGCTGCTCAAGGGTGCCGACATCGATGTTGCCCTGCAGTTTGTGAACTACCGGTAGTTCGCCCACCTGGGCGATGTGGTGAGGGGGCTCGGGGTGCGTAAAGTCGTTGCTGCTGGACTGGTGATTGTGGGCCTGCTGGCGGGGGCGGTCGGGTGTGCGGCGCAGCCGGATCCCGCACCCTCAGCCAAACCCACAACCACGGTGAAACCCACGGCTTCGCCGACGCCCACCCCTACGGTGACGCCGAGCCCGACGCCAACCCCAACGCCCGAGCCGTGGCAGCGCTTCACTGACGCGCGCATGCCCTACTCGTTTGAGACACCGCCCGGTTGGTCAGTGGTGGAGCAGCCCTCGCCCTACGGCAATCAGGGAATGCTGCAGTTCCTGGTGAACGACGCGGCGGGCAAGCAGCAGCTGGTGTTCTCGGCTCAGGCGTCTGGCCTGGGCGGTAGGTGCGGTGATGCGGCCCCTGTTGCGGTCCAGGAGCTTGACGCGGAGTCGGTATCGATCCCGGGTTACACGCCGCAGGCCGCTGCCGCCGGTCAACTTGTCGCGCCACGATTTGTGTATCGCGCGATGCAGACCGATAAGGGCATCGTCAGTAGCTTGGCGCTCAATGACCAGGTCGCACCCGAGTCCTGCTACTTCTACAACCTGCTGCACCCGGCTGCGGGTCCGATTGTGTTTGCGGACGCGGCGCAGGTGAGTGCTGACTATCCGCCCCACCTGTTCGCCTCGATTGACGAGGCGAAGGCCTATGTTCAGAGCGATGAGTACAAGACACTGAAGCGGATCCTGCTCTCGCTGCAGATCGCGGCGTAGGGTTCGTGGATGGTCCCCGCAACGTAGACTGGCCGCATGATCGGCACGAATCTTCTTGGACCAGAACCCACCCTGCTCGCAGCTGAGCCCGAGGTAGAGGCGGCCCTCGCTTCTGGGCAGCCGGCGGAGCAGGTGGTTCGGGATCACCCGGAGTCGCCCCTCGCCTGGGCAGTTCTGGCTGACGAGGCTGATGCCGCGGGTCGTGAGATCGAGGCGTACGCGTTTGCGCGTGTGGGGTATCACCGTGGCCTCGACAGGCTGCGCAAGTCGGGCTGGCGCGGTGCGGGACCGGTCCCCTGGTCGCACGAGCCCAACCGCGGAGTATTACGCGCGCTTTACGCGCTGCGCCGCGCCGCCGCGACCATTGGCGAGCAGGCGGAGGTTGACCGCCTGACGGAGTTCTTGGATGGAGCTGACCCCGAAGCGATTGGGGCCATCGAGGCGGCTTAGCCCCTGCCGCGTTCGTTCGCTCGCTCGCTCCGCCCGCTCCGCCCGCGGGCTATGGTCACCCACCCACCCGCCTCACCCGGCCAATCCGCCCAACCCGGCCAACCCGCGCCGGCACGCCCCACCCGCTGCGCTGAGTGGCCATGAACTCGCCGAGAGGCCACCGTAGACGATGGCCTCTCGACGAAACCATGGCCTCTCGACGGCAGGAGCGAGCGGCAGGGGCCGAAAAACAGGGGCGAACCCGCGTTGTCGGCGGTCCTCGCTAGACTAGGCCGGTAACTGCCACCGTCAAAGGAAGGGGCTGAAATGCCCGCAGTGCTCATCACCGGTGCCCAGTGGGGCGATGAGGGTAAGGGTCGAGCAACCGACCTGCTCGGAAGCCGAGTCGACTATGTCGTCAAGTTCAACGGCGGTAACAACGCCGGTCACACCGTTGTCGTGGGGCAAGAGAAGTACGCGCTGCATCTGCTGCCGTCCGGCATTCTGACCCCGGGTGTCACACCCGTCATCTCGAATGGCGTCGTCGTTGATCTTGAGGTGCTCAAGGGGGAACTCGAAGCT
The DNA here is from genome assembly GCF_011299575.1 of Leucobacter viscericola. Lineage (NCBI taxonomy): Bacteria > Bacillati > Actinomycetota > Actinomycetes > Micrococcales > Microbacteriaceae > Leucobacter > Leucobacter viscericola. The sequence continues at coordinate 1,783,064 of NZ_CP049863.1, read as the reverse complement.
CTCGGCGGTCGCGGCGTCGACGTTTCCCGCCTCAAGGTGAGCGCCAACGCGCACGTCATCACGGCCTACCACCGCACCCTCGACAAGGTCACCGAGCGCTTCCTTGGCAAGCGTCAGATCGGCACCACCGGTCGCGGCATTGGTCCTGCGTACGCCGACAAGATCAACCGAGTCGGCATCCGCATCCAAGACATCTTCGACGAGGGCATCCTGCGCCAGAAGGTCGAGGCGGCGCTCGAGTTCAAGAACCAGGTGCTCGTCAAGATCTACAACCGCAGGGCTATCTCTGCCGACGAGGTCGTAGAGGATCTGCTGAGCTACCGCGAGATGCTCGAGCCAATGGTGTGCGATACCGCGCTGCTGCTGCACAACGCAATGCAGGACGACAAGACCGTGCTGTTCGAGGCAGGTCAGGCCACCATGCTCGATATTGACCACGGCACCTACCCGTTTGTCACCTCGTCGAACGCAACAGCGGGCGGCGCAAGCACGGGATCGGGGCTGCCGCCCCACCAGCTAGATCGCATCATCTCGGTCATCAAGGCCTACACGACGCGCGTCGGCGCGGGCCCGTTCCCGACGGAGCTCTTCGACGAGTCGGGCGAGTACCTGCGCAAGCAGGGCTTCGAGTTCGGCACGACCACGGGTCGCCCGCGCCGCTGCGGCTGGTACGACGCTCCGATGGCGCGCTACTCGGCCCGCATCAACGGGGTCACCGATTTCGTGCTCACCAAGCTCGACGTGCTCTCTGGTCTCGACACGATCCCGGTCTGCGTCGCCTACGACGTGAACGGGGTGCGCCACGACGAGATGCCCGTCAACCAGAGCGACTACCACCACGCGACGCCGATCTACGAGGAGTTCCCGGGCTGGTCCGAAGACATCTCGGGTGCTCGCAAGTTCGAGGATCTGCCGAAGAACGCGCAAGACTACATTCTCGCGCTCGAGGCGATCAGCGGATCCCGCATCTCGGCCATCGGTGTTGGCCCCGAGCGCGAACAGGTTGTGGTTCGCCACGACCTGCTCGGCTAGGGCGTGCTCGTGAGTGCCGAGCAGGATCCGCAGCAGCGTCTCAATCGTCTGCGTTCGAGCATCGACAACATCGACGCTGCGCTTGTCCACATGCTCGCCGAGCGGTTTCGCTGCACACAAGAGGTGGGCGAGCTGAAGGCGACGAACGACATGCCGGCCTCGGATCCCGCGCGCGAGGCCAGGCAGATTGCGCGACTGCGTAGCCTCGCCGAAGAGTCGCACCTCGACCCCGAGTTTGCCGAGAAGTGGTTCAACTTTGTGGTCGCAGAGGTGATCCAGCACCACAATCACATCGCGGATCAGGCACGGCCCACCGCGTAACAAACCACGACAACCCCTTGCGATTTATTCGAACATATGTTCGAATGGTCGCGTGAGGTGGAGCGGGCAGAGTGTAACGGGGGTCGCTGACCCTGCGCTGCCCGGACTCGGCCTCGCCGAGGTCGCGGCGGTCCCCGGGCACCTGCGCACCGTGCGCGCGCCCGAGTTCCAAGGTGTGGTGTTTCATGAGGTGCTCGCGAGGAGCGCTTTGAACAAGGTGCCCGGTGGGTCGTCGATGCCGTTCTCCTGGACCATCAACCCGTATCGCGGCTGCTCCCACGCCTGCGTTTACTGTTTTGCGCGGGGCTCGCACCGCTATCTTGATTTCGATACCGGTCAAGATTTCGATTCCCAGATCATCGTGAAGGTCAATGTCGCCGAGGTGCTCTCTCGCGAACTTGCGCGCTCATCGTGGCAGCGGGAGTGGGTGGCGCTCGGCACCAATACTGATCCATACCAGCGGGCCGAGGGCCGATACCGACTGATGCCGGGCATCATCTCGGCGCTGAGCCGGTCGGCGACGCCGCTCTCGGTGCTGACAAAGGGAACCCTGCTGCGCCGCGACCTGCCGCTGCTCGTAGACGCCTCGCAACGCGCGCCCGTAAACCTGTCGATGTCGATAGCTATCGGCGATCCTGAGCTGCAGCAGTCCGTCGAACCGGGCACGCCTTCAACGAAAGCGCGACTCGAAACGGTCGCCGCCGCGAGAGAATCGGGCCTGCCCTGCGACGTGTTTGTGATGCCCGTGCTGCCGCACCTCACTGATTCCCCGGCACAGCTCAACGACCTGCTGCGTGATATTCGCGACGCGGGAGCCCGATCGGTCATGTACGGCGCTCTGCACCTGCGCACGCACGTGAAGCCGTGGTTCTTCGCCTGGATCGAGCGGGAGCATCCCGAGCTGCTCGGGGCCTATCGGGCGTTGTATCCGGGCAGCACGAGCCGGGCTCTGAAAGAGTACCGCGTTGCGCTCGCCGCGCGGATCCGCCCGCTCATCAGGCGCTACGGGCTGGAATGGCAGCCGGGCCCGCGGATCGCAGCCCCGCAACCCGAATCCCTACCGCCAGGGGTGCCCGCTCCGACGCTGTTTTAGCTAGGTCAGCTTTGCGGCTTGCAGTCCGTTGGCCGGGGTGATCCTCCGGGGCCATGGCGAGCAGAATCTCAGACCGGCCGCAAAGCGCGAGCCCGCCGAATCGCCGCAATTACACGCTCCCGCAGCGCATTGCCGCGCTCGGCGAATCCGCGCTGCAGCTGCGTGTACTCGCGCTTACCCTCCGGGGTTTCGATTGGGATCGCGGGGAGCCCCAGTGAACTCACGTCGTAGGGCGATGCCTGCATGTCGACCACACGAATGTCGCGGGCGAGCTCGAAGGCGTCGAGCAGAACCTCGCCGGGCACGATTGGCCCGAGCTTCGATGCCCACTTATAGACGTCCATGCCCGCGTGCAGGCAACCGGCCTGCTCCAGTGCGGGTTGAGATTCGCGCGTCGGCTGCAGCGTGTTGAGTGGTGCTGCCTCGGGCGTAAAGAAGCGGAACGCGTCGAAATGGGTGCACGCAATCGGGTGCTGTTCCACGACCAAGTCCGTTGCCTCGTGGCCGATGCGCAGGGGGAGCGCGCTGTGGCGCAGCTGCTCGGAAGTCATGCGGTAAACCATCGCCCACTCGTGCAGACCGAAGCAGCCGTAGCGCGGGGTGCGTTCGAGGGTTGCCGAGAGCAGGTTTTCGACGTAGTCGACGGTGCCGCCGCGGGTCGCGAAGAACTCGGTGAGATCGACCATTGAGTCGGTGTTCTGAGCATCGGCGAAGACTTCAGCGCCGATCGTGACAGGGTCGGTCGCGGGGTCAGGTCCTGAACTGTGCGGGCTCGCCGCAACGGTCCTGTAGTGCCGCCAGGATCCGCGATCCGCCCCCTCGAGCACAACGCCCGCGCCCGGGTGCCAGCGCCGCAGCTCCCGCGGTTTCACCGAGTAGTAGTGCCACAAAAAGTCTTCGATGGGGTGCTTCTCACCGCGCAGTTTGCGCTCGCGGTGGCCCGCGGTGAGCGCGTCGGCTCGGGCTTCGTGCTCGGCCGCTCGCGCTTGCCACTCGGCTGCAGAAAGGTGCAGCGTTGCGTTTGAGTCAGTAAGCGCGGCCACCCCTTGAGTTTACCCGGGTGTGCCTTGTGGCTTTGCGCCCTGTGCCTGTGCCTGGTGCCTGGCGCCTAGTGCCCGGTGTACTGCACCCTGCGCCCTGTGCTTTGTGCCCTATGTTCTGCACTCAACTCGACCACCATGTCGGCCGGTACTCACACGTCAGCCGGTTGTAAACCTGGAATTTTGACCGGCTGGTGTGTGAGTACCGGCCGACGTGAGAGAGCGGGCGCGGGCGCGGGTGCGGGTGCGGGTGCGGGTGCGGGAGCGGGCATGCCCGAAGAGTGGACAGAGGTAGGCGACCGGGGCGCGGGCGCGGGAGCGGAGGCAGGGGACGGGGAAGGGGCGACCTGCTGGGCCGGACAGGTTGGGATTGGGAGCAGCCTCTACTCGAGCGGATCCACGTCACGCCCGCGCAGGCGGTCGATATCCCGACGCTCACGCTTGGTTGGTCGACCGGCGCCGCGATCCCGAATCACAGCGGCAGGCTGCTCGACGCGGGGGAGTGGCGGTGGAGTCAGATCTTCGAAGTGCTTCGCCGCCTCGGTCGCACTGCCGCGCCGAGTTGCAAGCCCGGTGACTCGATAGATCTTGTCGAAGCCGCGGATTCGCACGCGAACCACGTCACCGACCTTCACCGGCTGCGCGGCCTTTGCGGTCTGGTCGTTCACACGAACGTGGCCACCACGGCACATGGTTGTTGCCTGACTGCGCGTTTTTGCGAGTCGCACCGCCCACACCCAGCTATCCACTCGTACGGCCATGCTCGCAAGGATAGCGTGACCGCACGCGCAAACCGGCAGAATGGAGGAATGGCAGCCGAGTACGAGACGATCGCAAAAGCGGTTGAGACCGAGATTGAGATCTCGCGATCCCGCTTTATCTCCCGGCTCGAGCGCGTCGAAGACGAGGCGGCAGCGCGCGAGGTCATTGCTGCTGTGCGTGCCGAGCACCCACGGGCACGACACCACTGCTCGGCGTTTGTGATTGGAGCGGACGGCCGCGTGCAGCGATCCAACGATGACGGTGAGCCGAGCGGCACGGCGGGAGCTCCCATGCTCGATGCCCTGACGTCAGCTGGTCTCAGCGATGTGGTCGCAGTCGTGACGCGGTACTTCGGGGGAGTGCTGCTGGGTGCAGGTGGCCTGACGCGCGCGTACCGCTCCGCTGTGGCCGGGGCTGTGCTGGAGGCAACGCGCGTGCGGCGAGGGCTGCGGCGCGAGGTGACGGTGCGATCGTCGTACGAAGTTGCGGCCCAGATTGAGGCCGAGGCCAGGCGACGCGGGTACGGGATCGGTGCCGCTGAGTACAGCGACGAGGTTGCCCAGGGGTTCGAGATCGCCGAAGAAGAAGTCGCCGGGCTCACCGCGCTCGCCGCCGAGCTGAGTGCGGGCGCTGCGCGAGTAGAGGCGGGTGGGATCGGCTACGTCGATCTGTAGGGTCTGCATCCATGCCGCCCCGCCATTTCGATGCCGCCCCGCCACCGCGTGAACGCGACCCAACGTTATGGTTGCTCTTTCGGTTGACTTGCGTTCACCGCAGGGCGCTTTGCGGCTTCAGTCAGCCGTTGTCAGTGGCTCGCGATACGCTTGGCGCGTGAGTTTTTGGTCAGAGATTGTGGGGCAACCTGAGGCGGTGCAGACGCTGCAGCGCGAGTCCGAGGCGCCCGGCGCCCATGCCTGGCTGATTACTGGGCCACCAGGATCGGGCCGCTCGAACCTGGCCTTTCGTTTTGCAGCGTCGTTAATCGCGCGCAGCGAAGATGACCGCGAGGCGGTCTTTCAGCAGGTGCAAGCTCAGACGCACCCCGACTTGGGAGTGCTCACAACACAAAAGCTTGTGATCGATATCAAGGCAGCCCGCGAGATCGTCGCGACCGCCCACTACTCCCCGGCTGAGGGCCGCTACCGCGTGATTGTGATCGAAGACGCGGATCGAATGCCCGAGCGCACCTCGAATGTGCTGCTGAAAGCACTCGAAGAACCACCCGAGCGCACCATCTGGATACTGTGTGCACCGAGTGAGGCCGACCTGCTGCCGACGATTCGGTCGAGGGCCCGTTCGCTGCGGCTCGTCACGCCGAGCGCCGGTGATATTGCGAGGTTGCTGCACGAGCGAGACGGCGCGAGCGAGGTCGATGCTGAGCGGGCGGCGAGACTCGCACAGAGCCACATCGGCATGGCGAGGCGACTCGCGACTGATCCCGAATCTATGGAACGTCGTGACCGCACGATCAACATCGCACTCGGCATTGAGACGCTTGGTGATGCAATGCACGCCGCCGGATCCCTCGTGAAAGTGGCGGAGGCCGATGCTGCTGCACTGACCGAGCGGCTCGACGCGACTGAACGCGACAGCGCCATGCGCAGCCTCGGGCTTGCCCCCGGCGCCGCGATCCCACCCCAGATGCGTTCTCAGATGAAGGCGCTCGAAGAAGACCAAAAGCGGCGGGCAACTCGTAGTCTGCGAGACGGTATCGACCGCATTCTCACCGACCTCCTGTCGCTCTATCGAGACGTGCTGCTGACCGCGTTGGGAGCCGAGCCGGAGCTCGTGAACCTGGAGCAGGCCGACCGCATCACAGATCTCGCAGAGCGCTGGAGCCCAGAACACGCCCTCGCGATGGTGACCGCCATTGAGACTGCCCGCGTGCGTCTCACTCGAGGGATCACTCCCGGGCTGGTGCTTGAGGCGTTGTTTGCCGGAGTGATCGCGGAAAAAGTATCCAATAGAGAGAGCATGTAGTGAACGAAGTACCTGGAACGCCGGGGATGCCCGAGACCCCTCGACCTCCCGTGCCACCGGTGCCTCCCGAGCTGCAGGGAATGCCACCGGCTGAGCCGGCCGAGCCGGTGAAGCGCGCGATTCTCAAACGTCCGGTTACGATCGCGATCATCTCAATGGTTGCCGTGGTCGCGTTGGCCGCGTTCATTATCTTCCCGCTCATCCTGACCGCTCAGGGTGACGCGGGGTCGACCACGGTGGCAACGAAGCTGCCCGAGGAGCCAAAGGGCACGGCGACGGACTTCGAAAAGCAGCAGCCAAATTGGCAGTCGTGTGGCACCGGTATGCAGTGTGCAGACGTGTATGCCCCTCTCGACTGGAAAGATCCGTCGGGTGAGAAGATCACGCTGCACATGGTGAAGCAGCCGGCGAAGAACGGCAAGCCGATCGGTTCACTGTTTGTGAACCCGGGTGGGCCGGGCGCCTCCGGTGCCGACTTTGTGTTGGACAGCGTCAACTCGGCCGTGGAGCCCGCGGTGCAGCAGCAATACGACGTGATCGGGTGGGATCCGCGAGGCGTCGGTAAATCCACCCCCGTCACCTGCCTTGATGCGGCGGGAATGGACAAGTACCTGTTTGGTGTCAGCCCGGCAGACGGCTTGACCGAGGGAAGCGACGAGTGGATCGCCGCGGCCGAAAAGGAATCGGCTGACTTCGGTGCGGCGTGCGCCAAGAGTTCCGGTGCGCTGCTCGGGCACGTCAGCACCGCCTCTACAGTGCAAGACCTCAACATGATGCGTGCGATCGTGGGCGATCCGAAGCTCAACTACCTCGGTTACTCGTACGGCACTTACATTGGCGCCCGGTTTGCCGATGCCTACCCAGATAAGGTCGGGCGACTAGTGCTTGATGGCGCAATGGACCCCACGACCTCTCTGGGAGAGGTCGTTCGCGAGCAGACGCTCGGGTTTGAGCAGGCCCTGCGAGCGTACGTGACGGACTGCCTGAAGCGCAGCAACTGCCCGTTGAGCGGCAGCGTAGACGAGGCCATGGCCTCGATCGGAAGCCTGCTTGACGGCGTCGACGCGAAGCCGCTGAAGGGGTCTGACGGACGCATGTTCACCTCGGGCACGATGCTCACCGCGATCATCACTCCGCTCTACTCGCAGAGCAACTGGCCATATCTCGACCAGCTCTTCACCTCCGTGGCCGATGGCAACGCCGATGTCGGTCTTTCGCTCGCTGACTTCTATTACGACCGCGAGAACGGTAAATACACGAGCAACTCCACCGAGGCGTTCTCGGCGATCAACTGCCTCGACTACCCGAGCGACATTGACGCTGACCGCATGCGCAAGGAAGCAGCCGAACTCGCCAAGATTGCCCCGACCATTGGGCGTTTCCAGGGCTACGGTGACCTCGGCTGTGCGGGCTGGCCATACACGGGAACCGAACGAACCGCGGTCAAAGCGAAGGGCGCCGATCCGATCCTGGTCGTGGGCACAACGGGCGATCCCGCGACCCCGTACCGCTGGGCCGAGTCGTTGACCAAGCAGCTCGATAGCGGAGTGCTTTTGACCTACGAGGGTGAGGGGCACACCGCGTACGGAAGCAACGCCTGCGTCAACGACGCGGTCGATGCGTACCTTTTGAAAGGAACAGTGCCCCCGGAGGGAACCCGCTGCAAGTAGCGGCGAGGCCGATTGCCGAGAGTGCATTCCGCAGCCGAAACTGCGGTTCTAGGCTGCACTCTCGGCATTGAAACGCAGGGTCGAGGCTGGGCCTCTCCTCGATGTGAACTGCGGCCCGCCTCCGTGCTAGAGTGTTACCTCGTGTGCGCGAGCGTTCTCGCACGCAGGCCGCCTTAGCTCAGGGGTAGAGCAGTTCCCTCGTAAAGAACAGGTCGTCGGTTCAAATCCGACAGGCGGCTCCAACAAAATGTATGTAACAGTGTCCTCGGGTGAACCCGGGGTGGTGTCTGTCGATATTGTTGTGACCGCTTAATTTAGCAACAGACGTAAAGTTACCTACACTGGAAGTGTCTCACTTCGGTCGGAGGTTGCTGTGCGTTTTTTGCGGGGTTCTGTCACTGCGATCGTCACAGCCGCTTTGATTTTTGGGTTCACGACCGCGGGCAATGCACTCGCAAAGAGCGAAACCCCCGACGGTGGCATGAACGGCAACGGCATAAGCGCCGAGCAATCGCCGGATCCCACGCCAGAACCAAGCGATCCCGCAACGAACCCTCCCGGTGATACCAACCAGGAAACCACCGATCCAGAGACCACCGACCCCATTCCACCAGACGGTGAAGGTACGGAAACACCCGCGCCACCCGAGACTCCCGAACCGGACCCGCAGGATCCGAACGGGACAGAACCGGGGCCCGGCATAAACCCCGGACCCCTTGAGCCAATTCAGAACATCGAAACCGAACCGGTTCCGCCTGCCTCAGCCAGGGCAGCCGCGCGAAACTGGTGTGCTGGGTCCGAAGCTTGGATGCGCCCCAGCTGCCGCTACACGGGCACGTTCGCAGACCCCACGGTTCTGCCGGTGGTCGAAAACGGCAAGACCGTCTACTACGCATTCGGCACGACCACCAGCAACCTGCGGCTGCCGGTGCTGCGCAGTACCGACCTCAAAAACTGGTACCCGAACATCTACAGCTCGCAGCCAAAGTGGCAAGACACGTGGCAGTCTGCAGACCGAAACAACTACAACCCTCGCACCGATCCCGCGATCCCCGCTGAGATTCGCAACCACCGCTACACGAACACGGCCGCGGGCAGCTTCGAGGAGAAGCGCGAGACCTGGTTCAACGTTGACGGACTCGTTTCGAAGCGACCCAGTTGGGCGGTGCCGATCGGCCCCGACGCTCGCGGGTGGATGACCCAGGAGAACTGGGCTCCGGGCGTCGCCAAAATCGGCAATAAGTACTTCGCTTACATGTCGGTGCGCACGCGTTACCCCGGCCAGGCGGGCGGCGCACCAGACGGCTCGTTCTGCATCGCGGTGGCAACGTCGTCCAAGCCGGGCGGCCCCTATGGCTACGCCAACGGTGGAGCCCCGGTGCAGTGCCAGAACTCCGACCCCGGCGGCGCGATTGATCCCGAACCCGTCTCCTACAACGGCAAGTGGTACCTGCTTTGGAAGGGGCAGGGGCAGGCCGGTGTGACGCAGGGGCTCTACGCTCAGCCGATCAACACGACCACGGGTGGCCTCACCGGTCGTTTCGTCCAGTTGCTCGCGCGTGACATGTCGCCGGGCACCTGGGAGGTCAACACAATCGAGAATCCCTCGATGGCGACCATTGGCGGCACGAGCTATCTCTTCTACGCGGGCGGTGACTACTACCCCGGACCCAACAACACGAGCAACTACGCGACCGGTTACGCGATCTGCCCGAAGGGGCCAACGGCCGCGTGCTACCGTCCGGCGGGCAATCGGCTCATGTCGAGTTCAGGATCGGTGCAGGGCCCCGGCGGCGGCAGCCTCTTTCAGCCCGGTGACGGTACGACCCGCTTCGCCTACCACGCCTATACCTACGGTGGTCAGCAGGGCATGCGAACCCTGCGCATCACCAACGTGCACCGCTGGCCCAATGGTCGCCTCACGCTCTCAACCGACCTGAACCCGGTGTTTGCCGATGTGCCGAACAATCACAAGTTCAACGCCGCGATTCGCTGGCTCGCGGGCAAGGGCATCACGACCGGTGACAAGGCCGGTAACTTCAACCCATCGGGCAACGTCACTCGCGCCGACATGGCGGCGTTCCTCTACCGCTACAACAAAACGACGAACTACACACCAACTGGCCCCGAGCCCTTTGCCGACGTCAACAAGAACACGAAGTTCTACAAAGAGATTCGCTGGATGAAGGCCAACGGCCTCGCAACCGGCTCGAAGAACCCGAGCGGCGGCAAACCCCTCTACAAACCTCAAGACAGCATCAGTCGTGAGGCGATGGCGGCGTTCCTCTACCGTCTCAGCGGCACGAAGAACTACAAACCGAGCGCGAGCCAGCCGCTCGTCGACATCACTCCGAAGTCGAAGTTCTACAGAGAGATTCGCTGGATGTACGCGAACGGCATCACGACTGGCAACAGGCTGCCCAACGGCACGGTGTTCTTCGACGAGAAAGGCGCGACCTCAAGGGCCGCGTTCGCCGCGTTCCTGCAGCGCTATGATCGCAAGTTCGCGAAGTAGAAAGCCCGCTCAAGCCTCGGTATCTGCCACCAGCAGCTGGTGCGCCGCGAGATCCCGGTAGAGCGGGGTGCTCTCGATGAGCTCCTCGTGGGTGCCCTCGCCGATCACCCGACCCTCGTCGAGCACCACAATCTTGTCTGAGTCGACCACGGTCGCCAGGCGGTGCGCGATCACCACGAGTGTGCGCCCGGTCGAGACCGAGTCGAGAGCGTCGCGCATCAGTCGCTCGTTGACACCGTCGAGGCTGGCGGTCGACTCGTCAAGCAACAGGATCGGCGGAGCCGTGAGCAGCGCCCGCGCGATAGCGAGGCGCTGCTTTTCGCCGCCCGAGAGCATCACACCGTTTTCGCCGACCTGCAGATCGAGGGGGGATCCCGACTCCATACCCGCCGCTGTGCGGTCGAGCAGGCCACCAAGGTTCACTGCCCGCAGCACGCGCTCGCAGGCCGCGTCTGAGGCGTCAGGAGCCGCTAGGCGTAGGTTCTCGCGCAGGCTGCCCGCGAGCACGGGCGCGTCCTGCTCGACATAGCCCATCTGAGCCCGCAGCTCTGCGCGATCCAGGGTGCGTAGGTCTGCCCCGTGCAGCGAAACAGAACCCGACTCCGGATCGTAGAAGCGCTCGATAAGACCCAGGATCGTCGACTTGCCGGCGCCGGAGGGGCCAACGAGAGCGACTCGGGACCCGCGGGGCACATCGAAGGTCACACCGTGCAGCACCGGGGTCTCGACGATGCGGGCCGGGGCTGCCTCGGCGTCGCGCTTCGCGCCGCGACTCACGAGCGCGCGGGCGTCTGCGCGATCCGGGGCCGCCGAGCGGTACGTGAAGTGCACGTCAGAGAAGCTGAGCGCTGGGGCGTCTTCGCGCCGCACCTCGCTGAGCGGCACAATTTGACCGATCGGCGAGAGCTCGACATCGTTATCGGTCTCCGAGGGCAGGTTCGCGATTTCTTGAATGCGCCCGAGCGCGCCGAGCGCCTGGTTGATCGCGGTGATCGCGCCGAAGGCCTGGCCCAGCGGCATGATCATCAGGAACAGGAAGATGATGAAGGTGACCAGCTGCGCGATGGTGATCGCACCGGTCGCCACGCGGTACCCGCCGAGGCCGAGCACCACCAAAAACGAAAGCTGCATCGCGAGGAACGACACCGGCACGATAAACGCCGAAATCTTGGCGACCTTCACACCAAGCACATACGCTTCAGACGCGTCGCGCACGGTCGCCTGCTCTTCGCGCTCTGCGGCACCCGCTGCACGAATCGTGCGAATGGACGAGATGGTGCGGTCCACCTGGGCGGCGAGGTCGCCCACCTTTTCTTGAGACCTGGCGACGGCGGGCCTGATCCTGCCCGACACAATCACCACAACCACGAGGGCGACGAGAATCACACCAAAGGTGATCGCAAACAGCACGGGATCAATCACGAGCATGCCAATGAGGGCGCCCACAAACACGAGTAGCCCGCTGATCGCCTCAACGAATCCCTGCGTGAGCACCGCGCGCAGCAGCGTCGTGTCGCTGCCAACGCGCGACACAAGATCGCCAGTGCGGCGGCGATCAAACTGCGAGATCGGCAGGTGCAAGATCTTCGCGATGAGCTGCTTGCGGCTGTTGAGCACCACACCCTCGCCCATGCGCTGCAGCACGTAGTGCTGCAGACCGCTCAGCACCGCGCCGACGATGACGATGGCCGAGAGGCCCACCAGAATCCAGTCGAGCGCGAGGCCACCCTCAACTCGCGTGATGACCTGCCCGAGCAAAATCGGTTGCAGCAGCGAGGCGACGGCGGCCACGAGGCCAAGCACCAGCGCAAGCGTCAGTAGCTTGCGCTGCTCGAACAGGAACGGCACAAGCTCTCGAAGCGAGGCTCGAGGCCCCTTCGGAGTACTGCTCACCGCCGAGGGTTTGCCACCCCTGCGGGGCTTGCGAGAACCCTTAGGTTCGGGGGATCCGGAGCTGCCTGGTTGCTCAGTATGCACTGCCACGCTTCTACTCTAGGCCGGTGCCCCTGGCAATTTGCGGGTTGTGGATCACCGCCGCCCGGGCACCAGCTCCATTGTGGGCCCGTCCTCGCGAATCCGGCGCAGCTGAACCGCGAGGTGCAGGGCTGCCTCGGCGGCCTCCTTGCCCTTCGACTCGGGGGCTCCGGGGCGACCCGAGCGGTCAAGGGCCTGCTGCTCGGTGTCTGTGGTCAGCACGCCGAACCCGACCGGCTTGCCGGTGTCGAGCTGCACGCGGGTGAGACCGTCGGTTACGGAGTTGCAGATGTAATCGAAGTGGGGGGTGCCACCGCGAATGATCACACCGAGGCAGACAACCGCGTCGAAGCCGCTCTGCAGCGCAGCCTGCGCGGCGGCGGGCAACTCGAAAGCGCCGGCGACACGGAAGAGCGTGTGATCCGCGCCCGAGGCGATTGTGGTTTCGTGCGCGCCCTTGATCAGGGGCGACATGATCTCTTCGTGCCAGCTGCCTGCAATGACGGCGACACGCAGTCCGCTCGCGTCGACGGCAAGGTCTGGGGCTCCAGCGCCACTCATGGGGTGCTCCTTTGGTTCGTGTGTGGTTTAGGCAACATCGTTGGGCAACTGGTGGCCCATACGATCGCGCTTCGCGTTGAGGTAGCCGATGTTCTTTTCATTGACACCGACCAGCAGCGGTACACGCTCGCTGATCACAACACCGTGCTGCTCCAGCTGCGACACCTTGTCGGGGTTGTTGGTGAGCAAGCGCACCCGGCTGATTCCAAGATCGTTCAGGATCTCCGCCGCTGCGGTGTAGTCACGAGCGTCGGCGGGCAGCCCGAGCTGCAGGTTGGCGTCGAGGGTGTCAGCGCCCTGCTCCTGCAGCTGGTAGGCGCGGAGCTTGTTGGCCAGGCCGATCCCGCGACCCTCATGCCCGCGGAGGTATATGACGATGCCACCGCTCTCGTTGATCCGGTCCAGGGCGGCGTCGAGCTGCGGCCCGCACTCGCACTTCAGCGACCCGAACGCCTCGCCGGTGATGCACTCGGAGTGCACTCGCACGAGCGCGTCATCACCAGGCAGCGAACCGTCGGGCATGGGTGAGACCAGCGCGATGTGGTCAACACCCACCCGACGATCCCGGTAGGCCATAGCCCGGAAATCGCCGTGCACTGTGGGCAGCAGCGCGTTGGCGCGCAGGCTCACGCTGCGGTGCGGGGTTCCCTGAGTCGTACCCTCAGGTGCACCCTCGGGGTCGTTTTCGTTGAGGTACCCGATCAACTGTTCGATCGTGATGACGGGAATGCCCTCGCGGTTGCCGAGCTTAATGAGCTCGGGCAGCCGCATCATCTCGCCGTCTTCTGCGACAATCTCGGCGATCACCGCGACGGGACGCAGCCCCGCGAGGCGCATGAGCTCAACACCAGCCTCGGTGTGGCCGTCGCGGGCGCGCACGCCACCATCGACCGCGCGTAGCGGCAGCACGTGGCCAGGGCGGCGCACGTCGGTCGGCACTGCATCGGGGTTGGCGAGCGCACGCACGGTGGTGGTGCGATCGCTCGCGCTGATGCCGGTGGTGACCCTGTGGGCCGCGTCGACGGTCACGGTGTATGCCGTTCCGCGTACGTCCTCGTTGTTGCTCACCATCATGGGCAGCTCGAGCTGATCCGCGACCTCATTTGACATTGGCGCGCACAGCAGACCCGACGACCAGCGCACGGTCCAGGCCACCCACTCGGGGGTCGCGAGTTCGGCCGAGAGGATCACGTCACCCTCGTTCTCGCGGTTCTCGTTGTCGGCGACGATGACCGGCTTGCCAGCCTTGATCGCCTCGATGGCCTCTTCGATGCGAGAGATGCCGGTGCTCGTTGTGGTCATGCTTGTGATCCTTCGCTGCTGGAGCCGATGATGCTGCTGGGTGTAGTTGGGGCCGCGACGCCGAGGCGGAGCATCCGCGCGACGTGACGAGCAAGAATGTCGGTTTCGACGTTGACGCGATCGCCGGGCTGCAGTGAACCGAGGATCGTTGCCGTGAGTGTCTCCGGGATCAGCGAGACTTCAAACCACTGCTCGGCCTCGTCTTCGGCCGCGATCGACGAGACGGTCAGCGAGACACCCGAGAGTGTCACCGAGCCCTTATCTACCAGCAGCGGTGCAAGCTCGGGGCTGAGTGAGAACCGCAGCACCTGCCAGGCATCACCCGGGGTGATCGACAGCAGCGTGGCCGTGCCGTCAACGTGGCCCTGCACGATGTGGCCTCCGAGGCGGGTGTCAACCCGCACCGCGCGCTCGAGGTTGACCTTGCTGCCCTCGGCGAGGTCGCTGAGGGCCGACATGCGGATCGACTGCGCCATCACGTCGGCGGTAAAGGTGCCGCGGCCATCGGGGGTCGCGCCCTGCTCGATCACGGTGAGACACACCCCCGAAACGCAGATGGAGGCGCCGTGGGTCGCGTCGCTCGTGACGAGCGGACCCGCGATCGTGAGGCGGAGTGAGTCACCGACCGGTTCGATCGCGACGATCTCGCCGATCTCTTCGATGAGTCCTGTAAACATTAGGAACCTTCCTGACTGCGTGATGCGGGTGAAGAGTTGGGGCCTGCGACCGCTGCCTTGATGAGCAGGTCGGCGCCGAGCTGGGCGGTGTGCACGATGCGCAACTGTTTGATTTCCGCCATCGAGGCAACACCGATGTCGCCGAGGGCCAGTCGCGGTCCACCGAGCAACGAGGGGGCGATGTAAATGAGTACCTCATCAACCAGGCCCGCGGCAAACAGTGCACTCGCCACTGTGGGGCCACCCTCGACAAAGAGACGCTGGATTCCGCGCTCGTGGAGCTCGGTGAGTGCGCCAGCGAGGTCCTCGCCGCTGAACTGCATCGGGGCCCCGAGGCCGTTCGCCGCGAGCGCGGGGTGCTGACGTAGGCGCGCATCGGCAGGAATTTCTCGGTGCCCAATAACCACCGGGATCGGCTGTTCGGCGGCGGGAACGAGCAATCCGCCGCTCTCTGCGCGGGCGGTGAGTGAGGGGTCATCGGCAAGCAGCGTGCCAGTGCCAACGAGGATCGCGTCCGCCTCGGCACGACGCCGATGTACGTCGGCCCGAGCATCGGCACCGGTAATCCACTGGCTCGAGCCGTCTGCGGCGGCGGCGCGGCCGTCGATGGTCTGTGCCCACTTCACGGTGACGTGAGGGCGAGGCGAATCAGTGGGCTGTGCTGATTCTGAGGGCCGTGCCGATCCTGCTTGCGAGGGAAACGCCCGCGCCAACCACGGCCCGAGCAGCGCGGCAGCCTCGCCAGCCAGCACACCGCCGGTCACAGAAACGCCGTGATTGCGCAGCGTCTCGGCGCCGCCCGAGGAGGCCTGGCCAGGATCGCCGAGCGCATAAACCACTGCCCCGATCCCTCCCGCCCCAAATTCTGTGAGCGCAACGGCACACGGACCCGTGCGACCCGTGTGATTGCAGGGTTCGAGGGTCACAACGGCCGTGAGCTCGCGCGACCGTTCACGCCACTCGGCGGGCACACGCGAGAGCGCATCGACCTCGGCGTGCGGGGTGCCGGACCCGCGGTGCCACCCCTCGGCGATGATGCAGCCGGAGGGGTCGAGGATCACGCAACCCACCTGCGGGTTCGCGTTGTCGGCGGGACCTCGGCGTGCAATCGCGAGCGCACGACGCATCGCGTCTGTGCTGGCCACCCTCGAAATGGTGTCTTGCTCGTGCATCCGGTCTCGCTGTCTTTGCGCGTGCCGGGTGCAGGGTTCGCAAAACAACTGGTGCGTTCACCAACCCTGCGTTCCTCACATCCGGACTAGACCCGCCTCAAGCGAGCCATCACCGTCGGTACCGGAGTTTCACCGGTTCAACCTCGCGGAAGCGAGGGTCGCGGACTTTGACCGCCGGTTCGGATTCTCACCGACCCCGGAACACGCTTCCCACTGTAGCCGGTACGCGGCGGGTGTGGGGATCGTTCGCTGAGTGCGTAACGGGGAATAATCCCCCTGTCATTCTGCGGGAGCTTGCGAGTCGCAGGATCTCACCCTCGACAAAAGTCGGTCAGCTAAACAGCTCAGCAAAGAGGTGCCCGTCGGCGATCACCTTGATCACCAGGCCGATAATAAGCGCGTTGAAGAAAAACGCGAGTGTGGTGTGCCACACGATGGTCCAGCGCATGCGAGAGCTGGTGACCTTCACGTCAGACACCGCAAAGGTCGTGGCGTTCGTGAAGGCCAGGTACACGAAGTCGACAAGCCGCGGTTCGGGGGTGCCCGGAAATGACAGCGGCGGATCCTGCGCGCGGTGATAGCGCGAGAAATAGATGCGGGCGTAGCCCCAGTTGAACATGGCCCACGACAGCATCATTGCCCAGATGGCTGCGAACTCCTGCACCGGGTTCTGCGTCTCCATACCGATGCTGGTGATAAGTTCGAGCGCAACGCTGAGACCAATAATGCTGGCGCCAAAGGTGATGATGGTCGAGAGAAACCGCGTGAGCGGGTGCCCAACAAGCACGCGTGTCGACGCGGGATCCGGTTGCTCCAGGCGCACAAGAATGTTGAGGCTCAGGATCGTCGCTCCGAGATAGACCGTCGCGAAGAGGCACCAAGCGACCAGGCGAACGGTTTCGCCCTCTCCGTCGGGGCCCCACATGATCTCGGCGCCCATGTAGACCAGCAGCAGCTGCATTGCGAGACCAACGATCTCGCCCCCGGTGCTGAGCACGGCCCCGATGCGAGAGGGCCGCTTGAGTTGCGTATCCATTCCGTCAGCTTATGCAGCTACGAAGCTGATCGGGAGACGGAGGTAGCTGACGCAACCAGGTCACGCAGCGAGGCATCGGGCAGGTAGGCGCGGGTGAGCGCGATGCCGATCCGCGGTAGGTCTCCCTCGTCACGGAACAGCAGGTACATCGGTTCGGATCGCGGATTGAACTTTTGCTTAAACCTGTGCAGCGACTTGAAACCGTAGAGTGGCTCGATCATGCCGCCGAGCTGTTCGAGAACCTGATCCACGGGTCCCGCCTCGACCCCCTCGGGCCGCACCAGCGGTGCGCCGGAGAGCGACACGAACTCGTAGCCCTCCTCCGCGAAGAACTGCGCTGACGAGGCGATCAAGAACTCCATGACCGGCCCAAAACCGCCGTCGCGGCGTCGCATGAGGTCGAGGGTCCAGCCGGTGATTTTTCCATCACCCGCGTAGACGGGCAGCCACGAGGTGACACCGTGCAGGCTGCCCTCGTCGTCGAACGCGAGGCCAACATAGACCTCCGGGTCGAGTGCCTCCTCGACGGTGCCGAGCGTAAAGCGCATCTCGGGCAGGCCCTTGTCTCCCGTCCACTGCTCAGAAATGGCGCGCACCTGCGCGAGGGTGCTCCACGGCTCGTCCGCAAGACGGGCCATGCGAAACGTGATCCCCTCGCGCCCGGCCTTATTGATCGAGGTGCGCACCGCGTTCCAAGACTTGCCCTTGAATTCGAGACCGGGCAGATCCACGATCGTGTCCTCGGCAACCACCACTGCGCGCCAGCCCTTTGGCTTCGCTTGCTCGCTGACGCCGTTTGCAGAGAACGCGCACGGGATCAGCCCGGCCTGCTGAGTCACCCTGGTGAACTCTGCGAACGCCTCACTCTGACCACCGGCGGGTGTGATCGGATCCCCGAGCATAATCGCGACGCCCGCGTGCGCCTGATAGCCGATGACACCCTCACCGACCGCCATGTAGCGGTTTGCGGGCCAGCTCAGCATCCACGAGATGGTGCCACCCCCAAAGCGCCTGACGCGATCCACTGTCTGCTCGGGGGTGAGTGTCTCAGCCTTGAGCTTGCGGCGCGAGTGGCGCAGGGTCACTCGGAACGCACCGCGGCCGACGATGATGAAGATCATGATCGCCACCCAGAACACCGCGGGGGCGATAAAGATGCCCAGCACTTCCTCGGGGGAGTCGATTGCACCGGCGTCAACGAGAAGCGGCACGATCGCAACACCGAGGGCCGCCGTCAGTACGTTGTAGGAACCGATGATGAGGGCGCCGATCCAAGCGATCCGGTAGCCGTGTCGCACTCCGTTGGCGATCAGCAGAATCACCACGACGTCGATCGCAACGTCAACAAACGAGGCAACCGGGTGGTTCTGGCCGAGCGGGCCGTCAAATGGCACAACAAGATCGAGCACCTGGATCACACCGATCGCGATGAGGCCCGCAAAGCCGATCAGGCGCCACTCGCGCTCGCTCGGCCTGCCCGCTGGGTGCCGGAACGCAGGGAGCCATCCGCTGGCGACGAGCCCGACGGCCATCGCGACCGCGTGCTCCAGGTCGTAGATGCGGCCGAGGTAGAGCACCGAGATGATGGTCCACACGAGAATAATGACGCGTCCACGCAGTCGCCACGGAGCCGGAAGGGTCGCGATGGCAAAAACGAGCGCAAAGAACGCACCGCAGGAGGGGCCAACGTCGTACGCCTCTGAGAGTCGTATCGCCCAGGGCCAACCCGTCGGCACGATCAGGGCGACGATGCCCGCGGCCCCCAGAATGCCGACGATGTGACCGACCACAAACAATCCGAGGGTGCGCAGCCAACCGAACTGCCACTCGGCCCAGCCGACACCGCCGATGACCAGTGGCGCGAGGATAAGGTAGCCGACGGGATGGTCGACAAAAAACGGTGAGGTCAGGATCGTCCACCAGCGCCCCTCGGCGAACGAGGGTAGACCAGTGGCGACGTCCTGGAACCAGGGCTTATCCGCGGCTGGAGAGAGCAGCGTGCCGGTCGTGATGCCGACCGCGAGAAGAGCGACGACGAGTGTGATCGTGAACGGTGTGCGCCTTACCACGGTGAGGGCGCGGTTGGGGGAGCGAGGCGGATCCTCACGCCCCTGCGGTGCGGTCTGCTCTGGGCTGGCGACAACGTCAGTCATGGTCCCCAGTGTAGGGATTGCCGCTTTCCGCGGCTATCCCTTGCGCTTTGCGTGCTCCCTCTTGCAGGCGCCTCCAAACGGGTGTAGCCATATTGCTAGTTGAGCCGCGCCCAACTAGCAATATGGCTACACCCGATTTAAACGGAGAGGGGGAGAGGGAGAAAGACTACCCGT
The DNA here is from genome assembly GCF_011299575.1 of Leucobacter viscericola. Lineage (NCBI taxonomy): Bacteria > Bacillati > Actinomycetota > Actinomycetes > Micrococcales > Microbacteriaceae > Leucobacter > Leucobacter viscericola. The sequence goes on along the minus strand of NZ_CP049863.1, from coordinate 1,763,602 downwards.
GCAGCAGGCCGAGCGCCTCGTAGGCACTGGCAAGCGTGCGGCTGGCGACCTCGTTCGCGCGCTCTGCCGCACCCGCGAGGATGCGGTCAAGCTCGGCCGGATCCGCGAGCAGCTCTTCGGTGCGGGTACGCACCGGTGCGAAGGTCTCCTCGACGACCTCTGCGAGACCCTTCTTGAGGTCACCGTAGCCGCGGCCCTCGAACTCGGTTTCGAGCGACTCGAGCGAGCGCTCCGTCAGCACCGAATAGATGGTGAGCAGGTTTGAGACACCGGGCTTCGCCTCGCGGTCGAAGCGAATCGACGCATCGTCGTCGGTTACCGCGCGCATGATCTTCTTTTTGGTCACGTTTGCGGGATCGAGCACCTTGATCAGCCCGGCCTCGGTCTCGGCCGACTTCGACATCTTCGAGGTGGGATCCTGCAGATCGTAGATCTTTGCGGTGCCCTTCTGAATCTGCGCCTCCGGCACGACAAAGGTGTCGCCGAAGCGCGAGTTGAAGCGAGCCGCGAGGTCGCGGGTCAGCTCGACGTGCTGGCGCTGATCTTCACCAACCGGCACAACGTTGGTCTGGTAGAGCAGAATGTCGGCGGCCATCAGGATCGGGTATGTGAAGAGCCCAACCGAAGCGGAGTCGGTGCCAGCGCGCTGCGACTTGTCCTTGAACTGTGTCATGCGGCTGGCCTCGCCGAAGCCGGTCATGGTGTTTAGCACCCAGGCGAGCTCAGCGTGTGCTGGCACGTGGGACTGCACAAACAGCGTCGACTTGGCGGGGTCGATGCCGGCAGCAATGTACTGCGCGGCGGTCGCACGGGTGCGGGCTGCGAGCTCCTTCGGATCCTGCGGCACCGTGATCGCGTGCAGGTTTACGACGCAGAAGTACGCGTCGAAGTCTTCTTGCATCTGCGTCCACTGCGACAGTGCGCCGATGTAGTTGCCGAGGTGGAGGGAGTCGCTTGAGGGCTGCATGCCCGAAAAAATGACGGGTTTAGCGGGGGCATTCATGGTTTAAGAGAGGTGCTTTCGAGAAAGGATGAATTACGCGGTGTAGTCGACGATCACGGGAGCGTGATCTGACCAGCGTGTGTCGTATGAGGGGTAACGCGCGACGCGGTAGTCGGCGACGTGCTCGGCGAGTGCCGGGGTGACAACCTGGTAGTCGATACGCCAACCGGTGTCGTTGTCGAAGGCCTGGCCGCGGTTTGACCACCAGGTGTAGGGGCCGTCGACCTCACCGGCAAAACGGCGGCCCACGTCGACCCAGCCGTGACCAACACCCTCGGAACCGTCAACACCGGTGACGGTCTCGCCGCGCGGTCCGAAGAAGCGGTCAAAGTAAGCACGCTCGCGCGGCAGGAAGCCGCTGCGCTTGACGTTGCCCTTCCAGTTCTTAATGTCGAACTCGCGGTGGCCCACGTTGAAGTCGCCGACGATGGCGACGTAGTCGCGCTCCTCGGCAAGTTCGTCCATGCGCACGCCCATCGCGTCGAGAAAGGCCCACTTGGCCTCCTGGCGCGGTGTATCAACCTCGCCCGAGTGGGTGTAGTTGCTGATCACCGTGAACGGCTTGCCACCGAGCTCGAAGTCGGCCTCAAGCCAGCGGCCGGAAGACTGGATCTGCTCCTGCGCGTCGAGAGCACCGAGCCCTACGCGGTGCGCGGTCGCGGGCACGCGGCTCGCGATCGCAACGCCAGCGCGACCCTTGATCTCGCAGGGATCGTGCAGCACGTGCCACTCGTCGCCGAGCAGTTCTGCGATGTGGGAGTCGTCGGCACGCACCTCCTGCAGCGCGAGCACATCGACCCCGCTCGTGGCGAGCCAGTCGCCCATGCCCTTGCGGTACGCAGCACGAATGCCGTTGACGTTCACGGACGCTACACGAAGTGTTTCAGCCATGCGTCCCATCCTAGTTCCGCGGCGGCGATCCCGTGCCAAAGAACGACTAAAACACCATCGGGCGGTCGTACTCGTCTTCAAACGTGTCGCTCAGCAGTGTTGGATCAACGTCGCACACCACCGGAACGTGGTCGCTGGGGGCATCACCCTTGCGCTCGTCGCGGTCGATCGAGGCGCCGGTCACGACATCGGCGAACGCGCGCGATCCCATGATGAAGTCGATGCGCATGCCCTCGTTTTTCGGGAAGCGCCCTGCCTTGTAGTCCCAGAATGTGTAGCCCTCGGGAGCAATCGGCCGTACGACGTCTTCAACAACCGGCGCGAACGACTCAAACATGGCGCGCTCAACCGGCGATACATGGGTTGACTGTCCCACGACAAAACTCGGATCGCCCATGTCGCCATCAAGTGGGGCGATATTCCAGTCGCCCATCAGGGCAAGCGGCAGCTCGGGATCCTCGGCCAACCACGCCTCAGCGTTTCCACGGAGTGCTTCGAGCCAGCGCAGTTTGTATTCGAGGTGAGGATCGTCGAGCCCGCGCCCGTTGGGTACGTAGAGGCTCCACAAGCGAAGGTCACCGACGGTCACACCGAGTGCCCGCGCCTCGAGTGGCAAGCCATTCGGCCCCTCGCCCTGAACTTCTTCCTGCCCCTTGATGGGCTTGCCGAAGCCCGGCATGCCCTCAAAGCCGCGCGAAACGTCGGTCATCTCGTGGCGGCTCGCAAATGCGACCCCGTTCCACTGGTTCAGACCGTGAATCTCGAGCTGGTAGCCCGCCTGCTCAAACGCCTCGATCGGAAACTGATCCGGGCGGCACTTGATCTCTTGCATGGCGAGCACGTCGACGTCGTTGCGAACGAGCCAGTCGACCACGCGGCCATAGCGGGTGCGGATCGAATTGACGTTCCAGGTGGCGATACGCATACGAGCAAGCCTAGCTCGCGGCGGCTAGCTGCTGGAACCCGGCGCGCGCTCCGGCAGCAGCTTGAGGCCACCCGGGCTGTTTGCGGTCGCCGCGAGCGCTTCGATCCAACCCCGATTGATTTCGTGTGCGTCAACTGAGTCGAACTCAAACTGCAGCGACAGACCCGGGTGCATCCAGATGCTGCGCTGCGCCCCGGCATCATTCCAGGTGAAAGCGAAGCTCTCTTGGAGAACAAGTTTGCCAAGGATTACTGACCTGAGGTGGGCGAGGGCGCGATCTTCAAAGAGAAAAACCTGATTCGAGCTGTAATGGAGGAAGCCCATGTTGTATTGCCTTTCCGCTATTCTGCGGTGTGGCTCTGAGCGTAGGCTTCCGCCTCGCGTTCAGAGATGACGACGAGCCCGCGAGGGGTGTGAGAGAGTTCACCAAGTACACGGAGCCAAACGTCACTCAGTTCTGGCGCCTTACTGCCGGCGAAACGAAATGTCAGTGGGATGTTGGGGGACATCCACAAAGACACGCGGCCGCTTCCTCGGTCAGCTGGGTTGGACCAGCTGAGAAAGAAGCATTCCTGTCGCCGTAGTTTCAGGCTGATAGCCACCTTGAGGTGCGCAAGGACGCGGTCGTCGAACTCATACTCGGCTGATGTGCCGTACGCAAGATAGCCCATAAGCACTATCGTGGCATAAAATCAAGCTGAGAAGAAGAACTCAGACAGGACTCTCCAAGGGCCTACCCAGACCCCTCGGGTAGATTTGGACGTTGCGAACGAGTGCGGCGCCTGTCGCGCGTAACGTGTGAGGATTTCTGGATGGCTAAAAAGGACGCTGAGGCTGTAAAGCCGGTAATTGTGCGCCACGGCAAATTGCGCCGCTCAAATGCGTGGAGCAATGCCCTCAGGATCCTGCTGACGACGACTCTGGTCGTGGCACTCAGCGGAGTTGCAACCATCGCCTATGCCGTGTGGGGAACCCTCGGGCAGGCAAAGACCGTCGACATTGGCTCGGGCCCCGAGATTGTTGGCGCGAATGCCGAGTCGCTCGACGGCGCGGTCACGATTCTTCTTGTGGGTTCTGACTCACGCCAGGGGCAAAGCTGGAACGACGGCAACGAGGGTGAGCTCAACGATGTCACGCTGATGCTGCACATCTCGGCGGATCACAAAAACGCCACTGTCGTCAGCTTCCCGCGTGACCTCATGCTGCCGATCCCGAGCTGCCCCAATCCTGACGGGGGAGACTACCCCGCGATGAGCGAGCAACAGCTCAACAGCACACTCTCTTACGGCGGACTGCCCTGCACCGTGCTCACCATTGAGGCGCTTACGGGCATGGACATCAACTACGCAGGCCTCATCACCTTTGACGGTGTCGTTGGGGTTTCCAACGCGCTCGGTGGTGTCGATGTTTGCCTGGCGAACCCGATCTGGGATCCCGATGCAGACCTGAGCCTCAACGCCGGTAACAACACCCTCAAGGGGATGGAAGCGCTGCAGTTCTTGCGCACCCGTCACGGCGTTGGTGACGGTGGCGACACCAGCCGCATCAGCAACCAGCAGATCTTCATGTCGTCGCTCGTGCGAAAGCTGAAAAATGCTGACACGCTTTCTGACCCGGTGAAGGTCTTCTCGCTCGCGAAGGCTGCTGTGACAAACATGACGCTGTCCAAGAACATGCAGAGCGTCGATTTCATGCTTGCCATGGCACGCACCGTGAAAGATATTGATCTGGATCGCGTGAACTTCGTGCAGTATCCGGCAACAGACCACCCGTACCAAGAGGGGCGCCTCACGCCGAACCGAGTTTCTGCGGAGGCCTTGTTCGACGTGATCAAGAGCGGTCAGCCCTTCGACCTCACTGGTGTCGGACAGGGTGTCGCGATCGACGGTGTTGATTCGTCGGGTACGAACGCCACAGCGGATCCAGCAACTCCGGATGCCACCGAGACGCCGACGCCGACTCCAACGCCGACCGATGGGACCACTCCAACCCCCAACGCGAATGGCAAGGTCGAACTGCCGTCTGACATTACGGGCGTGCGCCCCGATCAGAACATTTGCTCGCTCGGACGAACCGTTTACTGATTCTCCCGCGTCCGATTTCCTGCTCGCGGGATCATCCGGTTAGAATGGGTGACGCTGTTCATTTATGGAGACGTGCCAGAGCGGCCGAATGGACTTCACTGCTAATGAAGGGTCGGGGTTAACTCGACCGGGGGTTCAAATCCCCCCGTCTCCGCCAGTTGAACAGCACAAAACCCCCGAGCTTCGCAAGAAGCTCGGGGGTTTTGGTTTTCTGTGAGGGCATGAGTGAGGCACTGAAGTCTGTCGTGCTACCTTCGAACGATGCCCGCCGATAGCCACACAGAGCTCAACACTGAGCGCGAAGAGCCTGGCAAACGCGGGCCGAATTTCTTTGGCCTCGCCGGGCTGATCTGCCTCCTGTCAGGGCTGATCTTCGGGTACCTCCTGGATCAGCCCTACATTGACGAGCTACGGTCGTGGGCGGGCCTGCCGGCACTGATCGGCTACTCTGGCGGGGTCGTGTTGGCGGTCGTGTCGCTCCTCCGCCGTGAACCGCGCGGGCCGGCGATCGCCACGCTCATCATCGCCGGAGCGCTCCTGCTGCTGCTCGCCATCTCCTCGGCACTTTTGTGGTGGGTGTTTTCGAGCCAACCGCCCTGTGAGGGCGGCCCGTTCTGCTTTAACCCTGCATAGAGCGGGGGCGGGCTGGGTAAGGGCGCAGGCGTCGCGGGCTTAGCATTAGTCCATGCCTCAGCCCCGGATCAGCGCCCTCGATCTTGCAGACGTACTGGTCTACCTGGTGGTGCTCGGCACCTTCACCCAGCTCTTCCCGGCCGTCATCAGCGAGACGTTTCTGGCATCCCTGCTGACAGCGATCATTCTCAAGCTCGTGCTTGAGGCGGTTGTCTGGGCGAAGACCAAGATCGTCGGCAGGATCAGGGCCGCGGAGACTGTGCGGGTGCGTGTGCTGGCCGGGGGCAGTTTCTTTATCGTGGCCGCTGGCAGCAAAGCACTCATCCTCTGGCTGATCGACGTGCTGCTGGGGGATTCGGTCTACCTGGGTGGGTTCTTCGCCGTCACGCTGCTGGTGGTCACCCTGATGGCGGCGCGTGCCGCGTTGAGGGCACTCCTCAAACAACGAAGCTAGAGAATGATGTGGCGGCCTCAGCGCGTCTTTGACCGCGAGGCCGCCACAAATTGGAGGGGCCTGGGGAGAGGCGCAACCTCCAGCGGAAGTGAGCTCCGAGAGACCAAATTACGTCTGGGGAGACCGGCTACTCGGAAATGCACTCATTCGTCTAGAAAAATGGGCGCTCATCCTCCGCTGCCTTCAAGTCTGGCATCGGAAATTTATTACGCTAGCTCTTCTGGCCAAGATCAGTGTTAAAACGCGCAATTGCAGTAGTGATTCCGTGTATCTCAGAGTAGAAATTAGATAATTGCGCTACTCAGGAAGACTCCGAGTGAGTGTCGGTTCGGAACACTGAGCTTTCGCATGACCCGATGCATGTGGCTTTCGACGGTGCGAACGCTAATGACAAGCTGCGAAGCGATCTCCTGATTACTGAGACCAGAAGCCGCCAAACGGGCGACCTCGCGTTCGCGCTCGGAAAGAGCCGCGTTGGTTGTGCTGAAGCGTGCGTTCTCAAGGGGTACGTCGCCAGCGCGTGAGCGGATAAGTGTCTCAAGCTTGTGAGCTGTGCGCTGCAGCTTGGCCTTGTTGGACTCGCCGAACCAGTGCGAGGCCTGCTGAGTGGCCGAGATCGCGAGGCCCAAACGGCCCGCGTGCTCAAGCTCCGTTGCGCTGACCAGCATCGCCTCTGCATCCTTGGCGAACAGAGCTCTCAAGTAGTTGCCGTGGGCTTTTGCGCCCTCAAGCTCGGGAACCTGCGCGAGGTACTCCCCGACCTTTTCCATGCGATCAGGCCGAAGGTTCAGTTCAAGGGCAACAAGAAGTCCGATAACGCCCGCGAAACGGGCCCCCCTGTTCCAGAGGCTCATCGAGGAGTTCCACAGCAGGTCAGCCGCTTCAGACGGTTTGCCGCGGAGAAACAGCACCTGCGAACGCGCCCAGGCGGTCGTCTGGCCGGGAAACGCGCCGTCGACGAAGTGCTCCCGCTCCGCCTCCGCCGCGTAGCGCTCGCCGAGGGAAACCTGCCCCTTCCTGCACGCCGATATTGCTGAGACCGAGAACATCGAAATACGTCGTCCAGGGGGAAGTAGTAACGGGTCGCCAACTGCGAGCACGGTATCGAAGAGTTCCTCCGCCGCCGTGTAGTTTCCAGCGTAGAGGTGGGCGAAAAGGATCGCGCCGCCAAAGGTTCGGTAGGCGTTCATGTCGAAGCTTGAGCGGGCCTTCTCGAGACCCGAGGTGAGCAGTCGCATCGCTTCTGCAGAATGCCCCTCATTGAGCAAGATGAGGCTGAGGAGGTAGGCGGGCTCAACTCGCTCGCTGCGAGGATCCAGTCTCTCAATTGCCGCGTACACTCGGAGGGCATCGCCAAACCTACCACCCGCTGTGAGCAGCAGCATCTGCGTTTCAAACAGCGCCAGCTGCACGCGGACGGGGAGGTCGGGAGTGCTCTGAATGGTTGCGGGTATCTCTGCCGGGGTGTGGCGCATGTGCGTCAGGATCCTGGCTTCCGCAGCGTAGGCCATGGGCGAATAGCTTCCCAGTGCTGCTGCCGATTCGTTCAGCAGCGTAAGAGCAGATTCCAGATCCTTTTTGACGTAAGCCAGCCATTCTGCATGGAGGACCAACAGGTCTGCGCGGCTCTCGGCGTCACCGAAGCTCTCGTTTGTGTCGACTAGAACCCGGTCCACCGTCTCCGCAACGTCTGCGGAATGGGTTTGGGCAAGCGCCGTAATGTAATCAACCGCGTTCGCGGGAGAGGGCTGGGCGATCCACGCGGCCTCCGTGATGAGCCGCCTCGTTCGCGATCGCTCTCGCGCGAGGCCAACAAATATGGTGTCCTGATCGGCCGGATCTGCTGCGCGGGGTGCGTTCTCCGACAGCATTACTGACGCCGAGTCTGCGGCACTGAGATTGGTCGTAATGAGTTCGGTAAGCCTGACTCGTCTGGCGGTGGCTGTGGCGTGACGAAAGTACTCAACAAGAAGCGGCGGGACGACCGTAACCAGATTGTGCGGAGACCCGGGGGCAAAGGCGATCAGGCCGTCTTCTTCAAGCGCCTCAAGCGTGTCCCACTCAACGAGCTGGCGGACAGCACCGAGGTCGGTCGAACCCATGACGGCGATGAGTTCAAGCGCGTCTCGGGCTTCCGGGCGAAGGTGCTCTAAGTGCGATTCCATGAGTCCTCTGAGGGAGGGGCTCCACAACTCCTTGTCGCCGACCCACATGCCTTCCCCGTGCTGAACGAGCCGGTGTTCCCTGACGGCAGCATCAACCAGCGCAATGCTCAGCCCAACGTTGCCGCCCGACTTAGCGTAAATACGACTCATCGTGTTGGTGTCGATCGCGGCGTTCAAATAGTTAGCCAGCGCCGTTTCAAGGTCGTCGTAACGAAGCGGGGTGAGCTCAATGAGGTAGGCGGGTTCGCAGATGGTTCCCGGCAGCGCACTGAGTGCGTGACGAGAAGCGCGACCGAACACGCGAGTGGTCACCACCGGGACTCCAGAGGCCTGCCGCGCGGCTTCGATGACACCCCAGGATGATTCGTCGAGATCGCCCCAATCATCTACGAGGATTGCCGTTAACGAGCGATCAGTGAGCCGAGTGAGGCCCATCGCTGTCTCATGGAGCCGAGAGGAATTGCGACCATTGGTTCCAGATCCCACGACTCCCGCGAGGTGGAGTGCGGCGAGGGGATGAGATTGCAGCGACGCGATGCCCCGCACCTGGATAACATTCCAACCTGATTCCCGGAGTCGCTTTGCAAGCTCGCTGACGAACGCGGTGCGTCCGCTGCCGCGTGCTCCAACGATTTCAACGCTCCGCTTGGCCTGGATGAGGTCAAACGCCGTTGTGAGCGCGTTTCTGCGGCCTTCAAGGTCAGTAGGTTCCGGGGTCATAGGCCTCCGTGGTTTTGGGCAAAACGGTTCTCGTGTGGAGATCGTGGGTCACGTGAATGAGCGTTTGTGGCCAGCGTTACCGTTGCCACCGATAAGAATGTGGTTTGTCGTTCGAGAGCCTAATCAGGATTCTCCGCCGGTGGAGTTCTGTGGGCACGGTTCAGTATGGAGGCGGCACTGAGTTCGGTAATTTTGACCGAAACTTTAGTGAATTTACGGCCGCTTTCAGTATGAAAATGCCAACTACGCACTGGTAGGAAAGGAACACGCACCACGCAGCGCATATATTGCCTCCGTAAAGCTGTGTCAACCCCTTACAGCGGCTTTTGATTCCGTGCACAATAGTCATCACGGGGAGAAACCGGAAGAAGGGGGACGCACAGTCCCGGTGGAAACGCTTCGAGCGAGACAGCCGGGAAGGTGGGGTCCAGGCCGGAACCAAGTGGGGGACTTGGTTCCGGCCTAATTATGTTTTACGGGCCTAATCGTTTGTAGCGCTTGTGGACGCGGCCTCGGGCTTTGGCGCGAGTGGGAGCGACATGCGGAACTCGGTTCCCTCGCCGACCACGCTCGTAAAGTCCATGGTTCCTCCGTGCGCAATGACGATGGCCTTGGTGATGGTGAGTCCGAGTCCAACCCCGGGCACCGCGTTCCTGGTAGCCGTTGAGGCGCGGAAGAACCGGTTGTAGAGCATGCCCTGCTCGTCCTTCGGGATCCCAAGCCCCGTGTCTCGAACGTAGAGCACAACCTCGCCAGGCCTCACGTCAACCCCCGCGGTCACCTGGCCATCTCGAGGGGTGAACTTGATGGCGTTCGAGAGCAGATTGTCGAGCGCCTGGCCCATCCGCCTTGGGTCGACGAGCATCATGACCGGTTCTTCCGGGAGCTCCGCTGCAAGCACGATGCCCTCGCGCTGAGCATGCGGGGTTGCCGAGCGCACGGCTGATCGAACCGAGTCGCAAATGTCGATGCTTTGTGGTTCAAGCGGGAAACGCCCCGACTCGACCTGCGCGGTGAAGAGCAGGTCCCCGACGAGAGCGAGGAGGCGCTGTGCATTGCGCTCAATAATGCTCACGAACTCGTTTTGTTCGGCAGTGAGGGGTGTCTCCGGGTCGTTACGCAGCAGGTCGATGAACCCGATAATGGCACTGAGTGGTGTTCTGAGCTCGTGGGAGATCATCCCTACGAACTCATCCTTCATGCGCGCCACCTCTACCGCGCGCGTCTCATCCGTGACCACGAGCAGGTATCCGCGCTGCTCACCGGTGCCGGTTTTACGCGGGGTGACGGTGACTCGAGCGGGTACGGTCGATCCGCCCGCGGTGGCGATCTCGATGTCGTCCGCAACTGTCGTGTCGGTGTCCGCGCGCGCAAACAGTGCCTGTATTCCCGCGGGCATGTCTGCCGGGGCGAAAGGGTGCTCAATGTCCGGGTGCTGATCCGCGAGCATTGTGAGCACGGAGGAGGGGAAGAACCGATCGATCCGTACGCTGTCGAGCGCCTCCGCAGAGCTCAGCCCGAGCATGCGCTCTGCACCGGGGTTCCAGGCCTCGATGGTGCCGCGGCAGTCCGTTGCGATGACAGCCTGCGCTGTGATCGACGACCACAGGCTCTCGAACGAGTCGAGAAGGGTGCGGTACTGCTGCTCGCTCGTTCGCAGTTGGGCGATCATCTCAAAGTTTTCGGCGAGCGCTTTGGTTCGCTCGCTTACCAGTTTCTCGGCCTGTTCCGCGCGACGGCGCTGCTGGCGTGACAGCACGTTCACGATGGCCGCTGCCGCTGCGTAGACAACGGGCGTGATGACTCCTCGCAGCCAGTCCGCGTGGGTGGAGGGCGGATCGAAAAAGTAGGGCATCAGGATGATGAGCGAGGTCATCCCGAGGATCACAAAGACGTAGCGAATGCCCGGCGCCATCGCGAGCCAGACCACGGGTATGAGCACCAGCGATCCAAATATCGACAGACCCGCACCGGTGCCGGCGCGCAGCATGCCAAAACCGATGATGTCGAGGATCGGAATGACGAACACGAGAACGCCGTCAAGCTGATGCCGCCAACTCAGGATTCCTGCGTATGCCGTTGCGGCAAAAATGACGGCGCCAGCCCAGAGTGTCGTCGCGAGGCTGGTGATTGGCAGATCCGGCACCGCAAAGGTGAGGACGAGCGCAATTGCCATCGCGATCGTGTTGGGGAGCTGTTTGACGAGTGGTGTGGCGCGCGAGAAGGCGCGGTACCAACGATCTTCGACGGTGCTGTCTCCCGCTGCGGTCACGGAGCGAGCCCCTCGAGTAGCTTTCGCAGATCAGCGCCCGTAATCGGCTTTGGCAGGGCCGCGTCAGCTGCGGGGTAGTCTGCCGCGTCGAGAACGGAACTGACGATGATGAAGCAATCGGGAAACCGCTCCCGCACGAGACGGGCGCACTCCGTGCCACTCATTCCAGGCAGGCGAAGGTCGAGTATCGCAACGCGCGGCTCGATATTCACAAACGCGGCCACGGCCACCTCTGCGTTGGGAGCGCTGAAGACCTCGTACCCCTGACGCTCGAGGAGGTGCCGCAGCAGCGCAGACTGATCGTCGCTGTCTTCGACAACAAGGGCGAGCGGGCGGGCATTCATCGCAGCACCAGCTCACGCACGATGGCGATGGCGGCGACAACGGCAAACGCCAGCAAGGCCTGCGGGATCAGCCACAGCTCTTTGCGAGCGTCGCGAGTGATCTCGTCGCGAGTGATCTCGTCTGTGCCATGTTTCGCCTGTGAGGATTGTTCGTTCATGAGACGACCCTTCCCACTTTCTCGGTCTTCACCCAGGAGGCGTCGGCGCGGCGCCATTCCTTTATGTATGAGTCAACTGTAATCGCGCACAGCAGTGATCCGTATCCGAAAAAGTAAATGAGTAATCCCGTGAAGAATCGCCCGCCCGGCAAACGCTCAACGAGGCGCGCAACCCAGGCGCCCAGCATTGAGACGGGACCCCACAGGTAGAGCAGGATCGTAAAGGCAAACCGGCTCTGCTCTGAGGTGTTTCCGAAGAGATCTGTCATCGCAAGACCGGAGGTTCTCGGGAAAATCGCAATGGCCATCACGAGCATGGCACCCACCCCGGGAAACAGCAGCGCCTCTCGCCAAGACCTGAGGCCGTGCGCGGGATCCAACTGCACAGAAAACACCATCGAAAAGATGTAGGTGCAGGCTGCGACGATCCAGGTGAAGCGGAAGGCCACCTCGTCGATGTTGGTATCCATGAGGAGCAGCGCGAGCAGGGAGAACGACGCGAGCAACATCCAGGCTGGCAGCAGCAGGATGCTGAACCAGCTCAGACCAAACGGAATGCTGCCGAGGTGATGGGTGCGGCTTGGTCGAAACCACAGCCGCTTGTAGATCGAAGTCAGCTGCACGTTGCCGCGCGCCCAGCGGAGGCGCTGTTTCCACAGCGCATCCAAAGAGCGGGGTTCTTCCGCGTACACCTTCGCGTGCGGCTCGAACACCATGCGGCGGCCCTTGAGTTGGCTCTCGAAGGTTGTCATCGTGTCTTCGGCGAGTGTGCCGGTTGGGATCCTGCCACCGATTGCCTCGAGGTTCGCGCGTGAGTGCAGTTGCGCTCCACCAGCGAGGCACGCGATTGCGCCGAGCACGTTCTGCGCGCGACGCGATGCGAGCTGGGCGATGATGTACTCCACACCGATAAACCGGGTGAGGTAGTTGCGATCCTCACTCCCCTCGGCGATGTAGGCGGTTACGGCGCCGACCCGCTCGTCCGCAAGGTGTCGGGTCATCTTGCGGAGTGAGTCACGCGCGAAAATGACGTCGGCATCCATGATGAGGATGGCTTCCGCCCACGGCTCCGCGAGCACTCGTGAGATGCCGTGGTTCAGCGTGTGCGCTTTGCCCTCGCCGCCGACGTCGCGGCGCAGATGAAACACGCGGCCGGGGTGCTCGGCGGCCTTACCGAGCACAACGGCGGGGGTGTCATCGGTCGACGCGTCGTCCACCACGTAAATACGCAGACGCTCAGGCGGGTACCCCAGGGTTAGAAGCCGATCAATCGAGGCCCCGATCACAAGCGCCTCGTTCCAGGCGGGCACGATCACCGCGACGTTCGGAAAGTAGGGTGCCGCATGGCGATAGTGATTCTTTACGGCGTGAAACGGCAGCACCAAAAACTGGAGCGCGGTATTCAACACCGGTGTTGTGCCGAGAAAGACGCACACCAGCAGAAAGATGATGAGCACTACCTGTGGCCAGTTCGAGTCACCCATGCGCGCTCACAGCCTCCAGCATCTCGGGCACGCGGCGGTAGCGACCAACGTCTTCCGCGCGGTGGCTGTCGGTTGAGGCGACGAGGGTGGCTCCGGATCGCCGCAGCGCTGCAAGCGTCGCGGGCTCCGGGCAGCCCCACTTCTCATTGACCTCAACAAAGGTATCGGTGGCCGCGGCGGTCTCTGCCCACAGTTGGAGGCGCTCGCCGCCGAGCTGAGCCTCGCTGAGGCCAACCTTCGGGAGGATTGAGAAGCAGTGCGCGAGTTGATTGCCCGGGTGGCGTTGCATCGCTTGGACCAGCGAGGTGACCAGGTCGTCGAGTGCATCTTCGACTGACCAGCCCGCTGCGAGTCGCTCGGTGACCGTGCTCGGTGAGAGGGGACCCTCGCTGCTTGGGAACTGGTGGTCAGCGATCAGAATCCGGTCGATCCCGGCTGGCAACGCGGGCAGGTCTAGCGCTCCAGAAACATCGAGCACCTTGGTTTCCACTCCGGTGAGCACCGTCAACCCGTCAGGGATCTGCAGCGCGTGTACCGCCGCGAGGTACTCCGGCACCCAGTCGGTGCTGCTGCGAACGTGATCGACGAGCCGCACGGTATCAAGACCGGCAGCCACCGCTGCGGCAACATTTTCTTGGAGCGTTGAGACCGCGTCATCAGAAAAGGTTGAGTGGACGTGATGGTCACCGCGCAGAATCGCAGCGGTCATAACTCGTCCTGGTGCCCCGCATGGGCTGACTCCAGCACCTCGTCGACCTCGATGATGACGTCTTCGAGAAACCTCACGGTCGCGATCTCCGCGAACGGCACATTCGCGGGAATGGCCTTGCCGAGAAACAGGTCGACCACGAGCGAGGGAATATCGACCCCGGCTGCAATGGTGAGGGGGAGTGCGCCAGGAAACCGAGGGTTCACTTCGAGCAGCATCGGGCGGCCCGCGCGGTCCCGTCGCAGCTGCACATTTGCCACTCCGACAAGCCCGATGGCCTCAGCAACAGCCGCCGCCGTCTCTTGGAGCTCGGGATCGTGCAGTGTGCGGCCAGCGATCGCAACACCCGAATCGACCCGTGCGCGGGTGCGAGGTACCGCCGCGACCACGCTGCCAGAGGCGTCGGCGATCACATCGACCGAGTACTCCTCACCCGGCAGCAAATCTTGCACAATCAGGCCCTCATCAAGCGGCAGCGCCTCGAGCGCCGCGCGATCCTGAACCATACGAATCCCGCGGCTGCCCGCACCCTGGCGGGGCTTCGCAAACGCGGGGAATTCCCAATCGACAGCGAGCGCGTCGGGCCCCGCGAGCACCGTGCGGGGAGCGCGTCCTGTGGCCGCGCAGCGTTCCGCGAGCGCAAGCTTGTCGAGCGATACCTGCAGGGTCTCGGCAGATGGTGCTGCCAATATCGCCGGTGCGAGTTCGTCGCGGCGGTCAACCACGGCGAGCAACTCAACGTCGACCGTCGAGATGACGAGGTCTAGTTGATCCTCTGCGACCAAACGGCTGAGGGCGGGCACAAAATCGTCATCACGGCCGGGCGGCACGAGCCTGCGCTGCTCAGCGGGCACCAGGTACAAGCCACTTGCCCACCCGTCCATGTCAGCCGCAAACACGGTGAGGTCGGATCGCTTGAGGAGCGATCGAATCACTGCAACTCCCGCTGGCCCGCCAGCGCCTGTAACCAGTACGCGAGTGGTCATTAACTCTCCTGTCGAAGGTGTTCGCGGGTTCGAGCAAGCTCTGAGCTTTCCCGAACCACCTCAAGTGGTTCTACCGCTGTGCCGCCGCCGAATCGGGTCCAGTAGCGTGCGGTCGCCGTGACAAAGTCGGGGGCAAGATAGTCGCGGCTCAGCACCTGCGACTCGTAGCACTTCAGCAACTCGAGCTTTTCGTCTAAAAACTGCTCGATGCGAATAAAGCGCGTTGGCCGGTAGTCGATCGTCGCCGAAGGGCTTTGGTAGCAGGCGACCGTGCCGATCTTGCGGGTCGCGACGATTGTTGCCTCGCTCACTGCCCGGTGATCCTGGTGCCGATCATGGCCGGAGTGCGTGTAAACGATCGTCGGCTGCACCTCTTGCACAACCTCTTCGATCAGCCGAACCGTTGCGCCTCCGCTAGAGATCTCGGTGTCGATCAGATCCTTCAGGAACAGCCTGGCCCCCAGCAGTTCGGCTGCCGCGAGCGATTCACCCTGTCGATCGTTTGCATTGCCGCCACGATCGCCCCGAGACATCGTGAGGATCGTGATGTTGTCACCCGCGTGGGCGTGCGCGGCGAGAATTCCACCGGCGCCGATCTCCACATCGTCAGGGTGAGCGCCAATTGCAAGCACGGTTTCGGGGGTGCGCTGAGCGGATCTGCGGCCTCGGCCCTCGATTGCGAGCCGTTTGACCGTTTCGATAAGGCGAGCGTTGTCGAGGGGTTTGGTCAGAAACTCGTCTGCCTGCGCGCGCAGTGCCGATACCGCGTAGTCGACCGAGACGTGCGCGGTCATCACGATGATGGGAACGCCGGGAATCTTCTCCCGTAACTGTTCGACGAGTTCCAGGCCGTTGAGGCCTGGCATTTCAATGTCGGTCACCACAACATCCGGTTGCGAAGCAACCGCGCGTTCTATCGCGGTGATCCCGTCCGCCGCGACCTCGACCGTGCACCCGGCACGACGCTCAAGGAGCGTCTTGACGAGAAGTGCAACATCTGGATCGTCATCTACAACCAGTACGTGAGGAACTGATAGTGGCATGCCCCCTCCTTCACTATCCTCTTGCGATTATTGCACAGAGGGGATTTCGGTGTTTGAAAGGTTTCATTCACTGCCTTCGCCCGGAACGGGTGATCTGTTTTGTGAGGCGCTGTGGTGGGATCGAGATGGGTATTGGTCCTTATACAACTCAAACTGAGGAGCATCATGGGTGAACAAGCGAGTCTGACTCCTGAGGGATTTCCCGACGCGGATGCGGTGCGGGTCGCCTACGAGGCCTCTGATCTCGTGCGGGCAATTACCTGCTACAAGCACTTCTTCCCTGCGGTGTCGGGGATTGCGATCCTGCGAGGCAGCGAAAAGGTCGGGATCCTTCCCAACCGAGTCTTCGGCACCATGGATACACGACCGGCGCAGGTGGGGCTCACGCTCAATTCTGATACCCCGTATGCACCGGTGTTTCTGGATCTCGATCTCGGGCCGATGCTCGTTGATATTCCCGCGGGGCCAATCGTGGGCTCGATGCTGAACGTTGATCAGTCTTGGGTGACCGACGTCGGCATTCCCGGTGCCGACGCCGGTGCGGGAGGCCGGTACCTGGTGTTGCCGCGAGGAGTGCTGCACAAGGAGGTCGAGGGAGCGATCACGGTGCGCGCCGCGTCGAGGCACGTGCTGATTGGGCTGCGCGCTATTCCGGTCGACGGAGATGTCGACGCTGCACTTGAACTTCTGCGGGAAACGCGGGTCACGCCGCTTGATCCTGAAGCCTCGTGGCAAGAGCCGCGCTGGATCGAGCTGAGCGGGATTCCGCAAGACACCAGCCCCAACGGGGTACAGGGCACTCCGGCGTTTTGGGAGTACTTGCGCGACTATCTGACGATCGAGGGGACTACCGAAACTGACGCGCCGTATGTTGCTCAGCTCGCCGAGCTCGGTATCCGCGCTGGGCAACCCATGCCGCAGGATGAAGTGGTGCGTGCGGTGCTTGACCGCGCTGCTGTGGGGGCCGACGCACAGATGCGGGTGCAGTCACTCGCGGATCGCCGCGAGGATCGTGTTGCCTGGCCAGATCGCCAGTGGGAGTGGGTGAGCCTTCGCCCGGAGAACGCGTTATTTCAGCTCGACGGCCTGCTCGACGTTACCGCCCGCGAGACCTGGTTCTACCAGGCGATCGCCGCATCGCCGGCGATGTTCCGCAGGGTCGCGGGTGGCGGCTCTCTCTACTGGTTTAGCGCGCGGGACAGCTCGGGTGCATACCTGGATGGTGGCAAGGAGTACACGCTCGAGGTGCCACTACCCGTTCCGGGTAATCTGTTCTGGAGCATAACTGTGTACGACGCCCGCACGCGCAGCCAGATATTGACCGAGCAGGGTGAGGCCGCGTTGAGGTCGCTGTTCGAGCTGGATGATCATCTTGATGGCGAATCTGTCACGCTTCACTTCGGCCCGACCGCTCCCGCGAACGATGACGGCACCTGGATTCAAACGATTCCCGGTGTCGGGTGGTTTGTGTACTTCAGGATCTACGGTCCAACCGAGGCCGCGTTCGACGGCACCTGGCGGCCAAATGACTTTGAGTTGAAATCTAGAGACTGAAATCTATAAACCGAGATCGACCGGGGCGAAGAGTGGTGCGGCGCTTGGCTTGAACACCCCGATCGTGCGCGCGGGAATTTCATGCCAGGTTCGCCGGCTCCAGTGCAGTTCGAGCGGTTCGGAGACCACGAGTTGCGCATTGGCGGGGAGCGGCTCATTTGCTCCAGCCGCCGTGTGCAGTGTGGTTGGGCCAAAGGAGTGGAACAGCGAGGGAGCGTCGGCTTCGCTGGCGTCGTCGCTGATCCAACGCAGTGTGACCAACTGGGTGCCGTCTGACGCGCACATCGTTGCGCGAAACGGTTCGGTGACCCCGCGCTCGGCTCTCGCCCGCTCGACACGAGCGACCATACGGCTGAGGGCGGTGACCGGATCGGCCGCGAGGCCATAGCTCAGCGCGAGATAAAAACAGACCTCGGAGTCGCCGTTGCCCAGAATCGACGGGTACAGCTCCGGCAGCACATCGAAGGTGAGATCTCTCTTGAGCGCAGCAAACCCGTTGACCTCGCCGTTGTGCTGAAACATCCAACCGTCGTGCACAAAAGGGTGGCAGTTTTGCTCCGAGATCGTGCCGGTTGGCGCCGATCTGACGTGCGCCAGGAAACATCCCGATTCGATCTGTGCGGCGAGATGGCGCAGATTCTGGCTTCCCCACGCCGGTTCGATCTGACGATACTGGCCGAGCGCGCCCGCGCGGCCAGACCACGCGAGGCCAAAGCCGTCCCCGTTCGTCGGGAAGGCATGACGTCTGAACTGTGCGGATTCTTGGTCGTGCGGGAGAAAGAGATCGCGCGCGAGCAGACTCTGGTCAATCAGGGAGTGATTGGGCTTCACCAGCACGTCTTCGATGGGGATCGGAGCCCCGAGATACGCGATCCAACGGCACACTGTTTCCCCCTGACACATTGGTCACACCGCTTTGGGTTCAGGGTAGCCCTCGCCCAGGAGAGGGACAAGGGGTCTGTCGTGTGTCAGCCCTGTTCGCGACGCGCCTTAATGAGATCACGCACGGTGATCTGGTGGGCCCGCTTGCCGTAGTCGGAGGCGGTGATCCCGGTCAAAAATTGGCCAGGATCAACCTCGAGCGCGGTGGCCAGGCGCACCAGGGTCTCCGCGTTGGGGCTTGAAGCACCTCGCTCAATTCGCCCGATACTGGTCCAACCAATCTCAGAGAGTTCACCCAGATCCTCGAGCGAGATACCGAGTAGTTGCCTCACCTCTCGAATGCGGCGGCCGATTTCAACGGCGGCAGCAGAGTGGGTTTTAGGCATTGCACCAGATTGCTTGAACGGTCGCGCACTTGCCAGGGAGCAAAGAATCAGTTCATTTATGCCTAGATTGTGAATGTCCTTTTCTGAGAGTGCACCGGCTCGCTCGGCACCGCACTACTGTGGAAGTGTCATGGCAGCCGCAACCTCCGCCCTCTTCCTGAGGCTAGCCCCCAGCATTTATGGGCCCACAATACTGTTCACCCTGGGTGAGTACGCGATTCTGCCTCTTGTGCCCTCTCTTGCGGTTGCGCGGGGTGCAAGTCTTGGTCTTGCGGGTTTTATCGCGACGGCCGTGGTGGTGGGTCAACTCGTCGGCAATCTCCCTGCCAGCTGGGTGGTGTCGCGGGCGGGGGAGCGGGTGGCGATGCTGATCGCCTCGGGGGTTTCGTTGTTCGCGGCCGTGGGAATCGCCCTGGCCCCGAATCCTGCACTTCTTGGTGTCGCGGTTTTTGTGGTGGGGTTTGCCGCCGCCACTTTCGGGCTAGCGCGGCACTCGTTTATGACCACGCGGGTGCCCGTGAACTTTCGCGCCAGGGCCCTGTCACTCCTCGGTGGCTCTAACCGACTCGGGCGGTTCGCGGGGCCGTTCCTCGCAGCCGGAATTGTCGCGGCGACGGGATCGCCCGATGCGACGGTGTGGGCGTTCATTGTGTGCATTGGCCTCACGGCGCTGCTCGTTGGGTTCGCACCCGATCCCGAACGCATTGTGCCGCCGACTAACTCGGCAGCAACCTCGCCGGCAGCAGCGTCTGCCGAGTCGGGTGGCATTATTGCGGCGGTGCGCGAGGGGCACGCTCCGCTGTTTCGTGTCGGCAGTTGCGCCGCGATCCTGTCTGGCCTGCGGTCGGTGAAAGACGTTCTTCTTCCGCTGTGGGGCATCTCAATTGGAATGGACGCAGCGGGAATTGCCCTTGTGGTGGGCTTGTGTGGAGCGATCGACTTCGCGCTGTTTTACACGAGCGGTCAGGTCATGGACCGTTTCGGGCGGCTGTGGGCGGCATTGCCCTCGACGGCCGCGATGGCACTGAGTTTTCTTGCGCTCGCCCTCACCCACGATGTGCCCAACGCGGTGACCTGGCTGATTATCGGTGCGATTGTGGTCGGCATCGGTAATGGGCTCTCGAGCGGGATCGTGCTCACGCTTGGAGCGGACCTCGCCCCAGCGGGCAACCCCGCCCCGTTTCTTGCCGCCTGGCGAACCCTGGTCGATTTTGGCGGGGCGACCGCGCCACTCGCGGCCTCCGCTATCGCCGTAGCGTCACTCCCGGCAGCGATGGCCGCGAGCGGTGTGCTCGCCATTCTGGGTGTGGTCGGATTCGCGCGCTGGGTGCCGCGCTATGTTCCGCACCTGCGCAAGTCGAGGTGATGTTTTGGCGCTGTGGCGCCGCGGCGCTAGAGCAGGTGCCCGCCGCCAGAAACCTTCATGCGGTTGACCAGGCTCTTGACGTCTTGCGCGCGGCTCTTCGAAGTGACGAGCAGCACGTCAGCGGTGTCGACCACCACCACGTCTTCCATACCAACGAGGGCCACAAGGCGGTCGCTCTCTGAGACGACGATGCCGCTCGAGCCGTCTGACAGCACCTGGGCGCCGTCACCGAGCACCGCGAGGTCGCTGCCGCGGCCGCGAGTCAGCAGGTTCGCGACGCTGGCGAAGTCGCCCACGTCGTCCCAGTCAAAGTGGGCAGCTACACACACCATCTTGTTGGCGGCCGCTGCGGGCTCGGCAACCGTGTAGTCGATGGCAATCTTTGGCAGCACTGGCCAGAGTCGCTCGCGCACATCTGCGCTGCGCTCGGTGCCCCAGGCGGCTGCCATCTCGCGCAGCGAGCGCACCATGTCGGGCTCGGCGAGCGCCATCTGGTCGAGCAGCACCGATGCCTTCGCAATAAACATGCCGGCATTCCAGAGGTACCCGCCCGCCTCAACGTAGTCGCTCGCCTTCTCGGCGCTCGGCTTCTCCACGAACTCGGTGACCTCGTAGACGTCAAACGGTGCGAGATCGCCGCGGGCTGAACCGCAGGCAATGTATCCGAAGCCGGTTGCCGGGTGCGAGGGGTGGATCCCGATCGTTGCAATGTAGCCCTGGTCAGCCGCCTGCGCCGCCGTTGCGACCGCACGCTGGAAGAGCACGTCGCCGCGAATCACGTGGTCGGCGGCGAAAGAGCCGAGGATGGCGTCGGGATCGCGCAGCTCGAGGATCGCTGCCGCAAGGCCGATGGCGGCGGAGGAGTCTTTGGGCTCGCTCTCGGTCACGAGGTTTTCGGGAAGCAACTCGGGCAACTGCGCGGCGACAGAATCGCGGTGCGCGTTACCGGTGACCACCATGATGCGCTCGGGTGGTGCAACCGGCGCAAGCCGATCCCAGGTGGCTCGCAACAGGGAGTCGCCTGATCCGGTGAGATCGAGCAGAAACTTGGGGGCGTTCGCGCGCGAGAGGGGCCATAGCCGAGAGCCGACTCCGCCAGCGGGGATGACGCAGGTGAGTCGGTCGAGCGCGGAGGGGTGAGTAGTTGCCTTGGGCATGGGGCTAAGCCTAACGAGCGAGTATCTGGGGAGGCTGGATTGCCCGGTACTTATCCCGCCGTGGTCGGGACTTTTGCAAACGCGCGGACCGTAAATGTGCCGGTTCCAACAAACTTCGGCGGTACGGCAGTAAACAGGGATCCGCTCGACGGAAGTTGTTCAAGGCAGGTGAGGTGCTCAACGATATGAATTCCGTTCGCGAGAAACACGGAGTGGGCGGGACGCTCACCCTGTGACTCGGCCGACATATCGTCGATGTTGACGGAGTCGATCCCAACGAGGGTTACCTCTTGTGAAGCGAGGTAGTCGACCGCCTCGGCGGTGAGGAAGGGGGCAGGATCGCCATAACTCGGCGTTCCGAAGTGACGATCCCAGCCGGTGTGCAGCAGCACGGCCCGACCCCGCACGTCCCGATCGTGGAACACGCTGGCGGGAATGCCACGAAGAGCTGAGTCGGCGAGGTGAAACACCTCGGTTGGCAGGTCAACGAGGGTTGAGAGTTCGAGGTCGGCGAGATCTGCACCGTCTTCATAGCGGTGCCAAGCCGTGTCGAAGTACGTGCCGGTGTTGCCGGGAATGGAGAAGACATCCATTGAAAAATCGGTGCCCGGTGCGTATGAACCCTCACCCCGGCGCAAATGCGGCGTGAGAAATGGGGCGGGCACACCCGGCAGGGTGATGAGGCCCTCTCGCAGAGTGTGGCTGAGGTCTACGAAGCGGTGCTGGCTCATTTGAAAAGTGTATCCGGACACCTCGTGGTCGCAGTGTGCCAAGCCCGTGCCCGAATGGTGACATAATAGTGACGCAGTGGATTCTCAACCCCAGGTTTATGTGGGTGCAACGATGCCCGCACTCCGGTTGGATTTCGCGTTGTCAGCTGTCGATAAACAACTCGACGAAGCAGGACCAAGGAGGAAGCTCGTGTCAGGCCAAATGGCAGAGGTCGCACCGGCGGCGAAAAAGAAGAGTCGCCCGGGTGGCACGCTCTATCGTGGCAACGAGGGAATGTGGTCGTGGGTGTTGCACCGGATTACCGGCGTCGCCATCTTCTTCTTCTTGCTCGTACACGTGCTCGATACCGCGCTTATTCGCGTGAGCCCCGAGGCGTACAACGCCGTGATGAGCACCTACAAGACCCCGATCATGGGCCTTGGCGAGGCGGCTCTTGTCGCTGCGATTGTGTTCCACGCGTTCAACGGCATCAGGATCATCCTGGTTGACTACTGGCGCAAGGGTGCTCAGTACCAGCGAGTGATGTTCTGGATTGTGATCGTGGCATGGGTTATCACCATGGCTGGCTTCCTGCCGCGTCACCTGATGAACGTATTCGGTCACTAGGCGAGGGGCGAGAGAAACATGACTATGACGATTGAATCCCCGCGTTCACAGACGCCGGCTAAGAAGCGCACCAACTGGGAAAAGTGGGGCTGGGTGTACATGCGCGTCTCGGGCGTGCTGCTCGTGGTGCTGGTGTTCGGCCACCTGTTCTCGAACCTCATGATCGGTGACGGTGTTCACGCGATTGACTTCGGCTTTGTTGGCGGCAAGCTTTCAAACCCGTTCTGGATGGTGTGGGACACACTCCTGCTGTGGCTCGCTCTGATTCACGGCGCAAACGGCATGCGCACGATCGTGAACGACTACGTGTCGCGACCGGGTCTTGCCAAGGCATTTAAGGTGGCGCTTTTCCTTTCGGCGGCGCTGCTGATTCTGCTCGGCACCTTCGTGATCTACACGCTTGATCCCTGCCCCGCGGGAGCGGATCCCTCGCTCGTCGCGTCGTTCTGCTCGACGCGCTAGACCGCGGCCGAAGCGCTTCGCGATCCCGCTCCCCATTTGACTTGAAGATAGGACTCACGTGACCACCAACACCCACGAGGGCGAGGAAGTGACCGTCAAGGACGGCGTCACTTACCACCAGTTCGACGTTGTGATCGTCGGCGCCGGCGGCGCTGGCATGCGTGCCGCCATTGAGGCCGGCCCGAAGGCAAAGACCGCCGTTATTACCAAGCTGTACCCGACCCGCTCGCACACCGGTGCGGCGCAGGGTGGCATGGCCGCGGCGCTCGCAAACGTCGAGGACGACAACTGGGAGTGGCACACCTTCGACACCGTCAAGGGTGGCGACTACCTCGTTGACCAGGACGCGGCTGAGATTCTCGCGAAGGAGGCCATCGACGCGGTCATCGACCTCGAGAACATGGGCCTGCCCTTCAACCGCACGGCAGAGGGCAAGATCGACCAGCGCCGCTTCGGTGGTCACACGCGTGACCACGGCAAGGCTCCGGTTCGCCGCGCCTGCTACGCCGCTGACCGCACCGGCCACATGATTCTGCAGACGCTGTTCCAGAACTGCGTCAAGCTCGGCGTCAACTTCTTCAACGAGTACTACGTGCTCGACCTCGTGATGACCGAGGAGAACGGCAAGAAGCGCCCCTCCGGTGTTGTTGCTTACGAGCTCTCGACCGGTGAGCTGCACGTGTTCCAAGCGAAGTCGATCGTGTTCGCGACCGGCGGCTTCGGCAAGATCTTCAAGACGACGTCGAACGCACACACCCTCACCGGTGACGGCGTTGGCATCATCTGGCGCAAGGGCCTGCCCCTCGAAGACATGGAGTTCTACCAGTTCCACCCGACGGGCCTCGCTGGCCTCGGCATCCTGCTGACCGAGGGTGCCCGCGGTGAGGGCGCTATCTTGCGTAACGCGAGTGGCGAGCGCTTCATGGAGCGTTACGCGCCCACCATTAAGGATCTTGCTCCGCGTGACATCGTCGCCCGCTGCATGGTGCAGGAGGTGCTTGACGGCCGCGGCGCTGGCCCCCACAAGGACTACGTCTACCTCGACTGCACCCACCTCGGTGCAGAGGTGCTCGAGACCAAGCTCCCCGACATTACGGAGTTCGCGCGCACCTACCTCGGTGTCGATCCGGTCACCGAGCCCGTGCCCGTCTTCCCGACCGCGCACTACGCGATGGGCGGGATCCCGACCAACGTGCAGGGTGAGGTTCTGGCCGACAACGACACGATCGTGCCCGGCCTCTACGCCGCCGGCGAGTGCGCCTGCGTTTCGGTGCACGGCTCGAATCGCCTCGGCACCAACTCGCTGCTCGATATCAACGTCTTCGGCAAGCGCTCGGGTAACGGCGCGGCCGACTACGCGAACCAGGCCGACTTTGTGAAGCTGCCGTCTGATCCCGCGAAGGAAGTTCGCGAGCTGGTCGAGCACTTCCGTACCGGCACGGGCACCGAGCGCGTCGCAGACATCCGCAAGGAGCTGCAGGAGGCGATGGATCGCGGCGCTCAGGTGTTCCGCACCGAGGAGTCCCTCACCGAGGTGCTCGGTGTGATCCACGGCCTGCGTGAGCGCTACAAGAACGTTGGGGTGCAGGATCGCGGCAAGCGCTTCAACACCGACCTGCTTGAGGCGATCGAGCTCGGCTTCCTGCTCGACCTTGCAGAGGTGCTCGCCTACGCGGCGCGTAACCGCAAGGAGAGCCGTGGCGGCCACATGCGCGACGACTTCCCCAATCGTGATGATGAGAACTACATGCAGCACACGATGGCCTACCTCTCGGGCGACCCGCACTCCGCGGACCCCGAGGACCACATCCGGCTTGATTGGAAGCCGGTTGTGTTCACGAAGAACGACAAGGGCGAACTGAACTACCCGCCGATGGAGAGGAAGTACTAGGCCATGAGCACTGCTACCGCTGAAGCTGCCACCATTGTTGACTCGGACGCGCCCAAGCCGTTCACAGTCACCCTCCTGATCCGTCGCTACAACCCGGAATCGGAACGCGAAGCGTACTGGGAAGACTTCGACGTCGAGATGTACCCGACGGACCGTATCCTTGACGCCCTGCACCGCATCAAGTGGGACGTCGACGGCACACTCGCGTTCCGTCGCTCCTGCGCGCACGGCATCTGCGGATCCGACGCCATGCGCATCAACGGCCGCAACCGGCTCGCCTGCAAGACCCTGATTAAGGATCTTGACATCACGAAGCCGATCTACGTTGAGGCAATCAAGGGTCTGCCCCTTGAGAAGGACCTCATCGTTGACATGGAGCCGTTCTTCGCCTCCTACCGCGAGGTGCAGCCGTTCTTGGTGGCAAACACTCCCGCCGAGCCCGGCAAGGAGCGCATCCAAGACATCGCCGCTCGCGAGCGCTTCGACGACACCACCAAGTGCATCCTGTGCGCCGCGTGCACCTCGTCGTGCCCCGTGTTCTGGACCGATGGTCAGTACTTCGGCCCGGCCGCGATCGTCAACGCGCACCGCTTCATCTTCGATTCGCGCGACGACAACGCTCAGGTGCGTCTCGACATTCTGAACGACACCGAGGGTGTGTGGCGCTGCCGCACCACCTTCAACTGCACCGACGCGTGCCCGCGTGGCATTCAGGTGACAAAGGCTATTGCCGAGGTCAAGGCTGCGATCTTGAGTGGCAAGACCGCGTAACCTACGCAACTTGCGTGTGGGCCGCTAGCATTGCCACATGACGACGCCCCGAGTTTCCAAGCACCGGTCAGGTGAGGAGACCGGGGCGTCGCGCGTTTCCGAAGTCGTAGAGCGCGGCAAGGGATTCTGGGAGCGGGCGCAGCTTACGAGGCCCTACCGGGCGTTCTCGCACTTCACCGACGTTGGTGGCAATGTGCTGACGGGCGGTATGAGCTACCAGGCGCTCTTTGCGGTGTTCGCCGCGCTCTGGGTGGGCTTTGGTGTGCTTGGGATCGTGCTCGGTGGCAATCCAGAACTGCTGGACTCGCTCGTCACCCAGATCAACCTGCTCGTGCCAGGGCTTGTTGCGCAGAACGGTGAACCAGGCGCGATCTCGCTCGACGTGTTGCTGAAGAATCGTGTGCTCGACTGGACGAGTCTTGTTGCGGGTCTCACACTCGTGTGGGTTGCCATGAACTGGTTCACCGGAACGCGACGCTCGATCCGGCTCATCTTCGGGCTTGAGGTCAAGCAGTACCGCAACGCCCTGCTGCTGAAAGCGCGAGATCTCGTACTCGCCCTGGCGTTTTTTGTTGCCCTGCTCGTTTCGGCCGCACTTACCGTGCTGAGCTCAAACGTTGTAAATGGCTTTTTGTCGTGGCTGGGCGCAGATCCTGACGGCTGGTTCTTTGGAGGACTCGGAACGCTGCTGCGTTACGGTGCGATGTATGCGGTTGACGTGATCGTGCTGATTGCGATGCATCGTTTTCTCGCGGAGGTGCGGGTGCCGTTTTGGCCCCTCTTGCGCGGGTGCCTTCTCGGTGGTGCCGCACTGCTGGTGCTGAAGATTGTTGGCGCTGCCGCCCTTGGTGGTGCGTCAAGCAACCCCGTGCTCGCGACCTTCGCCGTGTTCATCGGTCTGCTGCTGTGGTTCAACTTCATTTGCCGCACGCTGCTGCTTACGGCCGCCTGGATCGCGGTCGGTCAGAACCCAGAGTTCGGGTTGCCGCCCGAAGACGCTGGAGTTGTGTTCGACGTTTAGCTCGATTGTTTGTTCTTGCGGCGCTCGACGATCCACGCAACGACCATGTACAGCGCGTACAAGAAGACAATACCGGCGACAACCGGGATCCAAATGGAAGAGGCACCCTCGCCGCGAAGCCCGGTCACCCATCCCAGATAGGGAATTGCGTACCAGAGCGCACCACGAATTTGCACCGGACGAACCTGCTCGGGATCCGCAGCCGCGTTATTGTCACCCTTGGTTGTGAAGCGTCGCTCGCCGTCTCCTGTCGCAGAGATCTCAACGATGCGATGAGTCACAACTTCAGGCCGACCCGATTTGAGCTGGTACGTGATCACGTCGCCAATCTTGAGGTCGGCCTCCGGTGTCGGCCGCACAACCAGGTAGGTGCCCGGCGGAAACGCGGGTTCCATCGAGTGCGTGAGCACGGTGTAGGTTTGGGATCCGGTTACTGTCGGAATGATGACCGCGGCAAACGCGAGCACAACGGTGATGGACAGCACCACCGCGCTGATGCCGCGCAGCACTCCGCGCAGAATCTTCTTACCCGTTGTGGGCGGGGCGCCCCGATCGTGTGTCTCGCTTGATTCAGTCACGATCCCCCCTCTTTCAGTTGTCAACGGTGATGTCTGAGGCACTACTGCTCCTCGCTGCGGCGTCTCCGTTTGAATGCAACGATAGCGAACCCGAGTGCTGCAAGAACAGCCCCCCAGCTCAGCAGAGTTCCGAGCTCGGTTCCGGTTGTTTCGAGCGCACCCGGCGATCCTGAGCCGCCCCCAGAGACACCCGTGGTCGGCGGTTTGGTCGAGCCGTCAGTTTCGTTTTCGTCTCCGGGCATTTCCGCGCACTTGGTATCGCCGACGCTGGTCAGCGGTAGGTCGGAGAGCATGACGCGCAGGTTGAAGTCGAGCTTTGCGCCCTGGCCTTGGGTGCCATTGAGGTTGCCGAGCGCGAGCTGCGAAGAAACTCGCACGTCTTTGCCCGCGCCGAGAAGCTGCCCCGCCTCAAGGGTCACGCAGCTACCCTTGGCTGGGAGCGGAAAGGCCGGGTTAGTGTCGGCGAGGCCCGCTGACAGTGTCAGCGCCGCGGCGAGGTTGGGATCCGAGACCGTTGCGTTTGTCGCCATGATGGTGAGGTAGGCCGGAGCCTTGCCGGCATTTCGAACCCAGAAACTCTCGTCCACGCTGGAGAGCGGGGTGAGGGCGACCGGACCGAAAAGCCCCGACATTGAGCGGGAGTAGCTGGCGCCGTCTGAGGAGAGCTCGATGACCTCGGGGGAGGTCTCCGCGTGCGCGGGGGCCTCAATCGAGTGGACTGCCCCCAGCGCCACCGCCGCGGCGGTGGCGCCGAGAGCGACGCGCTGGATGGTGCGTTTTCCGCTACGCATCTTGATCCTCCATTATTGCCTCAGCGGGGTCACGCCCCTCGGTGATGATCACATTGAGCGCAGGGTCGCTCGCGGGAACTTCGTCTAGGACCGGCGTCTCCGGCCCCTGTGATTCCTGTGGCTCCCGTGCCGTTTCAAGCTCTTCAAACTCATCTGACCCTTCCGGATCCTGAGCTCCCGTTGCTGTCTCAGGCTGCTTTTCGGTCCCCGCAGCCGGTTCCGTGAGTTCGGCCATGGTTGGAATTGCGACGTTGACCTTGCTGTAGACGAACTTCTGGACATTGAGATCGTCACAGATGGCGAGTGAGAGGTTTCCGAACGAGGGCGGTGCACTGACGCACAGGCCGGAGGCCAGGTTGACGATCTGGTAGGTCGTGGGTGAGGACTGTTGAATGGTCCAGGCCTGTTCTTTCAGTGCAGCGTTGGTCGTTTGCGCCACGAGGGAGGAGCCACTCGGCTGCAGACTCGTGCCGGCGGGACCCTTGGGGCGAATAGCAAACCCGTTCGTCACCGGCTTAAACGAGAACCACTGGTTGCCGTACATGACATCGGTGCTCGGGTGACAGGTGTACGTTCCGATGAGAGACCCTGCCGTAGCATTCACGCCGCCGGTGACATCGAAGCACCAGGACTGGCCCAGCGGTTTGAGGTTGTACCAATTGTCGACCGGAGTGACATTAGGGAAGATAGCTTTTGTCGCCAGCGTGGCAGAAGATTGAGCGGTGGTCTGGAAATTGCCGAGCGAGAGTGTCGCAGCAACGTTGATGTTCGCGGACACGGTGCCGGTCGAACTGCCAAGGTTGCCCGTTCGCATCGTGCGGAAGCAGTAGGTTTGGCTTTCCCCCGGTGCGAGATCCTTCGTTAACGTGGTGTTGACGGGCCACATAAGGAGAGTTGAGCCGCCGCCTATCTCTGCGTTAACAGGGCAGGCAGCGGCGTTGCTCACGGGCCACACCCATGAGGTGCCAAATACCTGTCCGGTAGAGGTTAGACGGGTGGAGGTCTTGGCCTTCTGCGTTGAGGCGGTTGTCGTGGTGTTGGTGACAGTGAACGGCATGGCGATGCCGTCGTCTGACAAGCGCATCGTCGCATTATTAAAACCGGTCACGCTTGCCGAGAGTTGAGCGGCTTTTACTACACCTCCGACCGTTACGTCGGGATCAGTTGCAGCGTGCGCGGTGGAGCCCGCGAGAACGCTGGCGAGAGAGAGCGCGGCAATCGCGGCACCCCTAACGAGGTGCCTGGTGAGGCTGGACGTTGTGCGGGTCATCGTTTCCTCTCCTACTTTCCGTAAATCGTCACGGCGAATGATGGGGTAATTTGTGTGCCCTGTTTTGCGGCAGCTACATTGCTTGAGAGCTCAACCTGGAGGCAGTACGTTTTGCTGGCGTTGGCACCGAGAACTTGACCGCTGAGAGCTGCGGGAGTCGTCGTGAGCACGTTTCCGGTGATGGGGCCTGGCGTACAGGTGCCCTGAGCGAGAGCGAAACGCAGATCGCCAGACGCCGATTGTGGCAGGTCGATAGCCGCGGCAAGGTCGTGGGGCCTTGAATCGAAGTTCTTGATGGTGAGGGGAGCGCCGATGACGTCTCCCGGAAGCATATTGGTCCATGTAGTAACAGGAAATGCAACGTCAGTGGTTCCCTCGGGCGCCGCTTGTGTACCGGTCGAAATAGAGAGATTAGCCTTGGAAGAGCCCACGGTGATGGAGGCCTCTGGAATGTCGGCGCTGTCGTTCCACAGGGCGAGTGTGCCCGAGGTCGAGCTCGCCGTGATAGCGGCGACTGCCGCGAGAAGCAACGCACCCGCGCCGATCATGATTTTTGCGGTGCGGGGAATATGGCGGCGTCGGCTGGTCGGCTTCTGGTGTTGCTGAGATGTCATCATTCCCCCTTTTAAAAGCGTGTGATTGTGTGATGGCACCGGTTGCGCCTCAGTGAGAGACGCAACCGGTGCCGAGTCGGAGCTAGGCTGCGACCTGGTTGAGCAGGAGCTGCAGGTCGCTCAGGTGAGCCTCCGCGCCCTGTGCGACGAGTCCGGTGACCACGTCTGCGGGGAAGTCGACCTTCACGGTGACCTTTGCGCTGATGGGATCGCCGCTGTTGGCATTCGCCGGGGAGACGCTGTAGGTAGCGTCATCGATAGCGGTGAGTGTGCCGCCGGTGACGTCGGAGACCGAGATGCTGTAATCAAGTGCTGCGAGCAGAGCCGCGTCGCCGGTCACTGAGCTCGGGTCAATCTTGAGCTCGGAAGCGAGGTTGTCACCCTGCGCCACGATCGAAACCTGCGTGGTGTAGGTGAAGGAGTCGCCCGGTACCCACAGCTCGGGGCTTGCGGACCATGATCCCGGTGTGGCGTCGAGCGTCAGTACACCCGAGCTGATCTCCTGTGAGGATCCGACATTAACCGTGTCGTTCCAGAGAGCTAGTGTGGTGCCGCCGCCGAGCAGAAGAGCGGTGCCGATGGCGGTTGCGATTGCACCCTTGGTGAGCTTGTTCATTGAGATTCCCCTATGTTTGTGTTGCGATATGAGTGTCGTAGTGCCGGGCTTAACCCGAGTGTCCGACTGATCCGTGTGCGGTGTAATCCGAAGACTTGCGACTTCACCGATCAGCGCGACAAGAAAAGCATCTCAAGCAGGGTGGGGGCGTGAACAGCCACGTAGACGCCACTTCCGTAGCAAACTACCTGTTTCTTAGGTAGTAATGTGACCGACCTCAGTAGTTCGAAACCTCCGTCGCTTCTGGGCCTCAGTAGTCAGACGTCGAAAGCTCGGATTCGATGCGTGCCTCAGTTGACTCTGGTCCAGCCTGTTCGGTCGTGTTTGCCTCTACGGAGTCCTCAACAAGCGGAGCCTCGGGGGTATTCTCAACCGGCTCGTTGCTGCCGGTGTCTGGTTTCTCAACATCGACCCTTGTTGGAATTGCGACATTGACCTTGGTGAGTGTGAACCGCTGTGACGTGAGATCGTCGCACACGGCAAGGGTGAGTTGGCCGACAGCGGTCGGAGCAGTGACGCACAAACCCGTTTCCATGTTCACCATCTGATACGTGGTCTCGTTGACTTGCTGCAGGAGCCACTGCTGGGCCGAGGTTTCAGCAGTGGTTCGTACCTCCACCGAGGTGCCCCTTGGCTGCATGCTCGTTCCAGACGGCCCGTTCGGGCGAATGGCGAGTGTCTTATTGCTTTGACTCAGCTGCTTGAAGGAGAACCACTGGTTGCCGTAAGCGGTCGTTTCTTGCGTGTGGCAGGTGTAGGTTCCGACAAGGGCACCGGAGGTGGCGTTAATGCCACCCGTCACGTCGAGGCAGCGGCTTTGTCCGAACGGCTTGACGCGGTACCAGTTATCAGCGGGAATCACACTGGGATAGATCGCCTTGGTGGTGATTCGGGCGGTCGACTGATTGCTCGCCTGGAAGTTGCCGAGGGAGAGTGTCGCTGCTGTCGTAATGTTCATCGCCATTGATCCTGATGCGTGAACGACGGTACCGGTCTGCATTGAGCGGACGCAGTAGGTCTGACTTTCTCCCGGGGCGAGACTGGTTGTGACGGTTCCTCCCGCAGGCCAGGGGAGAACGCTCGGCCCGGTGCCGATCGCCGCGTTTGTGGGGCACGCCGCGGCGTTGGCCACGGGCCAGACCCAGCCAACACCAAACGCCGAATTGTCGCTGCTGAATTTGACCGAGGTCGCGGCTTTCTGCGTTGAACTTGTTGCGGAGGTGTTGGTGACCGTGAACGGCATCGCGACAGAGCTGTCAGAATTTCGCATCGTTGCGTTTGGCGGGGTAGTTACCGCAACGGAGAGATTGCCCGCCGTGACAGAGCCGCTCGCTGTGACGGCGGGAACCAGGGCAGCGTATGCGGCCGATCCTGCAAGCACACCGGCTATGGAGAGTGTGATCGCAATTGCACCCTGGGTGAGGCGCTTTGTGAAATTGCGAGGTGAACGGGTCATGGTGTTCCTCCCGTGGTTCCCGAGAATGAAAGCGTGAAGTTGGGAACGACAGAGGTTCCCTGTTTTGTGGCGGCGACTGAGCTTGAAAGCTCGGATTGAAGGCAATATGTTCTACTGGCCCCGGGCGCGAGGTCCGCGTCGCCGAGGGGTGAGGGGGACGCACTCAAGACCGTGCCCGTGAGTGGTCCCGCCACGCAACCCCCCTCGCGGAGTGCGAAGCGCGCGTCCGTTTGGGCTGCGGAAGCGGTGTCGAGACTGGCCTGCAAAGAGACCGGCCCAGTGCCGCGGTTTGTGACGGTCACCGGTGTGCCGAGCACGTCACCCGGGAGCATCCTGGAGAAGGTCGAGGCCGGAAACTGCACGGCTGCCTGGCCTTTTGGCCCTGGCTGGTTGCCAGCTGCGATTGAGAGTTCGGCACTGCCGACCGTGATCGAGGCCTCGGGAATATCTGCGCCGTCGTTCCAAAGCGCGAGTGTGCCGGTTGTTGAACTTGCAATGATGGCAACGACTGTCGCGAGGATGAGGGCGCTGACGCCCGCCAAGATTGCTGCAGTGCGAGGAATGCGGCGCTGGATCCTGCCGTGTTTTGCGGATTTCCGTCGAGACATCATTCCTCCTTCTGAGGCGTATGGGTGTGTGACGGTGCCGGTTGCGCCTCGACCTGAGGCGCAACCGGCACCCGGATAGTGCTAGGCCGCGACCTGGTTGAGCAGGAGCTGCAGCTCGCTCAGCTGAGCTTCTGCCCCCTGAGCAACGAGCCCGGTGACGACGTCAGCCGGGAAGTCGACCTTTACGGTGACCGTTGCCGTAATGGGAGTGCCGCTGTTCGGGTCGTCCGGGTTGACGCTGTAGACCGCGTCGCTGATGGGAGTGAGCGTGCCACCGGTGACTTCATCGACGGTAATGCTGTAGTCGAGTGCCGCGAGCAGTGCGGCGTCACCGGTCACTGAGCTCGGATCGATCTTGAGCTCGGAGGCGAGATTATCGCCCTGGGCGACGATGGATACGCCCGTTGTGTAGGTGAAGGAGTCGCCGGGTACCCAGAGGTTGGGGCTGGACGACCAGACTCCGTCGGATGCGTCGAGGGTCAAGACGCCCGAGCTGATCTCTTGTGAGGAGCCGACGTTGACTGCGTCGTTCCAGAGGGCGAGTGTGGTGCCGCCGCCGAGCAGAAGAGCGGTGCCGATGCCGGTTGCGATTGCACCCTTAGTGAGCTTATTCATGAAGATTCCCCTATGTGTGTTGCGAAGTGAGTGTCATAACTGTCGGGCTTATCCCGATACGTTCGCTCGACCTGAGTGACCAGTGATGTGAAACACTGGGATCGAATCGATCAGAGCGACAAGTAAAAGCATGACAACGTGAACCCACATAGGTATGGCTCTCTACCCCAATCCACGTACTAGGGGGTGGGGTATTTACGTGCGGCTAGGTGCCCTCTACGTGCAAGAGGTACGTGCAAAACCGGTGAAGTCAGTGGTGAACTGTCATCAGTCGAACTCGAGGGAAGACCCCAAGCGTTCCTTCAGATCGTGACGACTCTTCACCCCAACCTTGCGCATAACCCGATGCACATGGCTCTCAACCGTGCGGACTGAAACGACGAGTTTTGCGGCGATCTGCTGATTGGTCATGCCCTCAAGAACAAGCGCAACGGTCTCACGTTCACGATCGGTGAGCTTCACGGCGGCTGTCTTGAGGTGTGCCGTGTCGAACTGCGAATCGCTGAACGTGCTGGCAAGGTGGGCGCCGTGTTCAAGCGCGGCGTGGGCCTCTTCGTTGCGACCGAGGTGCTGAAGCTTCTTGACGGCCGTCTCAACCGCGTTCAGCGCGAGGCCAGGTCGCCCCGTTGTGGCGAGGGCGGAGGCGGAGTCGAGCAGCGCTTCGGGATCTTCCGTGTGTGTCGCATCGAGGTAGTCGAGGTGCGCACTAAAGTATGTGCCGTCCACTTCAGTGGCGAGCTTTCGTACACGAGCGCTCTCTTCAGGGGAATACTCGAGGTCAAGCGCAGCAGTCTCGGCGAAGAGGGATGCAACGCGGAAACCGCGTTGCCACTGGTCCAAGGATTCGGCGCGCAGAATCTGCACGGCCTCGGTGATTTGCCCCGCAAACGCAAGCAGGTGGCCCTGCAGCCAGGCCGGGGACTGCCCCGGATAGGGGCCCGGGCCCGACCCGAGCGCAAGTGCCTCTCGTGCGTACGCCTCTCCCATTTCTTGGCGGCCGCGGCGCACTGCGAGCACGCCCGCGAGGTTGAGGATCGAGATGCGATTCACTCGGACGAACGGTGCGTGCGCGCCGGCTGAGAGGATCGTGGCGAGGATGCCGCTTGCCTGTTCGTAATCGCCCTGGCCAACCAGCGCGAGCGCGGCTACGTATCCGTGTTGGCAGGCGGCAGCAAGGTCGAGGGCAACGCGCGCTTCGTCGTACGCTCGCAGCGACCAGGTGAGCGAATCCGCGTGCCGCCCGTCGCCGAGCAGCGCAAGGCCGTACTGCGCTGACGGGATGTATGCGGTTCCCTGTTCTGTGTTGGGGTGCCTCTCAAAGATCTTGATTGAATCTTCGAAGCGCCCCGCCGCGTTCAATACAAACATCTGGGCCTCAACTACGCGGGCGACAACCCATTCCGAGACGCCGTCCGTGCCCTCGAAAAGCTCGTGGAAGTCGGCGGGCACGTCACGCATGCTCGTTTCGAGGAGCACGGCGGTTGCGCTCGTAACCCTGGAGTACTTGGGGTGCTTTCGCCCGGTTTTCTTCAGAGCTGAAAGACCCGCATCGAGGTCTCCTTTGTAGATCCCGATCCACATGGCGTGCGTAATCGCGAACGCAACCGCGGTCTGCTCTCCAGAGTCTTCCTCTTGTGCGGCATCGAAGACCCCTGACACCTGAGACCCCGGGTCGTTGAGCGCAAGAAGCGCAAGCACATATGCCAGGGCTGTCTCTTGGCTCGGGTTGCTATCCCACTCGGCTTTTGTGACGAGCCAACGTGCTCCGAGTTGCTCGTTTGAGAGTCGCGCGAAGTGCGCGTCCGCCTGCGACTGTTGCTCGCTCGACGCGAGCAGGCTCGGATTTTGAAAGGTGTTCGGGATCGCCTCGCCTCCGAGATGCGATGAAACGTGGGCGCGAAGGCGCCGGCGCCGCGCCGACATGGGGAGGTGCCGGAAATAGTCGACAAGAAGCGGCGGCTGCACCGTGGCCAGCTCACTTCCCTGTGTCGCGTAAAAGCTGAGGTAGGAGCGCTCCTCAAGCGTTTCGACAGTGCTCCAGTCGATGAGTTCTTCGAGAGTGCTGCTGTCGACGGTGCCAATCATGGAGAGCATCTCAAGCGCGTCGACATCGTTGGCATCGAGCGGCTCAAGATACCCCTCAACGAGCCCGGCGATGCCATCACTCCACAGGTCTTGCACCGCGGTCCAGACCCCGTCGATGTTGCGCATGCGACTCTCACGCACGGCCGCATCGGCAATCGCGACGGCTAGCCCGATCACCCCGTTTGTCTTGCGGAATATTGCCCCGGTCGAGGCGAGATCCAGTGGTGCCCCGAGCCGCGCCATGAGTACCTGCTCAAGCTCGTCGAAACGAAGTTGGGGGAGCGACACCACAAACGAAGCGTCTGCCGAAGAACCGGCGAGACCGGTCGGGGTGAAGCTGCTGGTGGTGCCGGTGAGGCGGGTCATAACAACCGAGCACCCGGTGGTGCGTCGAGTGTGGTCGATGATGCCCCACGAGGCCTCATCGATGTCGTTCCAGTCATCGATCACGATAGCGGTTTTCGGGCGTGACGCGAGATGGCGCAATCCCTCGCTGAACTTTCCAAGTGTGGTTGTTGCCGCCGAGGCGGAGTCCTCTTGTATGTTCGCGAGTTGAAGGGCGGTGAGCGGGTTTGAACTCAGGGAGACAATGCCCTGCACGGAAACCACGTTCCAGCCTTGCTCTTCGAGCTTGCGGCTGAGCTCGGCGAGAAAAGTGGTGCGCCCACTCAAGCGGACACCAACAACGTTGACGCTCTCCCCGTTGATGACCAGATCAATCGCCGTGCGGAGTTCTCGACTTCGACCGATCATCGTGTGCCCCCTCGCCCATGTGCCCGCGGCAAGCCGGAGCAACCGATGCGTCCAGTACGCCTCTTATGATGAAAGGTTAGCAATCTGGCTGTGTACTTCATAGGTGAATTTTGGGGCTTGACGAGAGGGGTGTCCCTTGCCTGCTCATCTAGAGTGGGCGTATGAGTGAGCGCGCGCCAGTGGAACCGTACGATGTTGTTGACCTCATTACCCAGAAGAGGTTCGCCAGGCAGCTCAGTCGGCCTGAAATCGAGTGGCTCGTCGATGCGTATGTGCGGGGAGCCGTCGCCCCCGAACAGATGAGCGCACTGCTGATGGCCGTGGTTATTCAGGGCATGGAGCGTGGTGAGATCCAAGCGCTCACTGCCGCAATGATTGCGAGCGGCGAACGCATGAGCTTCGCGGGGATGGGTCGTCCCACGATCGACAAACACTCGACGGGTGGTGTTGGCGACAAAATCACCCTTCCCCTGGTGCCGCTGATGGCATCTCTTGGGGTGGCAGTGCCTCAGCTTTCGGGGCGTGGGCTCGGGCACACCGGTGGCACACTCGACAAACTCGAATCGATTCCGGGATGGCGCGCCCTGCTCAGCAACGAAGAGATGGAACGGGTGTTGCGTGAGGTCGGCGGTGTGATTTGCGCGGCAGGATCGGGGCTGGCCCCCGCGGATCGCGCGATGTACGCCCTGCGCGACGTGACCGGAACGGTCGCCTCCGTCCCCCTGATTGCCTCGTCGATCATGAGCAAGAAGATCGCCGAGGGTGCTGATGGGCTTGTGCTTGATGTGAAGTTTGGCTCGGGGGCGTTTCTCGCGTCGATGGAAGACGCCCGTGAGCTGGCCGAAACCATGGTGCGACTCGGTCAAGATTCAGGCATGCGCACCGTCGCGCTGCTGACAGACATGGACACTCCGCTCGGTCGCGCCGTAGGCAACGCCAATGAGGTGCGTGAATCGGTCGAGGTGCTCGCGGGTGGTGGGCCCCGAGATGTGGTCGAGCTGACGCTCGGGCTTGCGCGCACAATGCTTGAGCTCGCGGGGTTTGAGGATGTGGATCCCGAGCCCGCGCTTGCGAACGGTGCCGCAATGGACGCCTGGCAGCGCATGATCCGCGCGCAGGGCGGCGACCCTGATGCCCCTCTGCCTGTTGCACGTGAAACGGAAACCGTGCGGGCCGCGGCCGACGGGATCGTGCAGCGCGTTGACGCCCGCGACGTCGGAGTCGCCGCCTGGCGCCTGGGTGCTGGCCGTGCGCGACCGGGGGACGCGGTCGATCACGCGGCGGGTGTTGAGGTTCTGGTGAAGCCGGGGGATCGGGTTCGCGCTGGTGATCCGCTGTTCGTTGCGGCCTGCGATAATCCGGCACGCATGGAGCGGGGGCTGTCGCTGCTCGCGGAGGCGGTGGAGTTGGGGGCTGAGCAGCCGCCGCACCGCCCACTGATTGCTGGGCGGGTCGCCTAGGCTTCCGGGGTTTGATGAGCGGCCAGGTTTCCGACGAGCGACCCCTTTAATCGCGCGTCATTAGCCAGTGCACTCGTCTCTAACGCGTGCACTCGTGGGGCGAAAGACCCAGCCGGTCCTTCAGCCCGCTACTGCAATTCCTGCCCAAGCAGCGGGGATCGCGTTCGCAACGTCGAGGGCCGTGATCGGGTGCCCGGATCCGTCGGCCTCGGGATCGCCCGCGGCAATGCGGGCCGCCGCGTCGTGCAGGATCGCGGCTGTCGCACCAAGGTCGGCGAGCAGTTCGGGATCGGCGCATACCTCCGCAGCGTGCGTCGCAACAAGCGCGCCGAGCATCCCGGCCAGTACGTCGCCGGTTCCCGCCGACGCGAGCCACGGTGTTGCCGGACCCGCGGTGATGTGACGGCCTCCCGGGGTAGCCGCGACGGTCACAGAGCCCTTGAGCAGTACCGTCACACCGAGGCACTCAGCCAGACGGAGCGCCGCCTCTGCAAGGCGATTCGTGCCGACACGGTCGGGTCCGCCAGACACGCTGCGTTCGCTCCACCGTCGAGGCAGCACGCCGAGACCACAACCCCGCCACAGCTTCGTGAATTCCCCGCGGTGCGGGGTAACGATGGCCGGAGCGGCGATTGTGCCCTTGCGTGCCCCAACCAGCTCAAGCGCTCCCGCGTCGACGACCACGGGATCCTCGCCGTTCAGCAGTTCCAACAGTTTTGTGCGCTCGGACGCCGAGCGCAGACCGGGGTCGGTGCCCGAGCCAATCACCCAGGCGCCACAGGATCGCAGACCCCCATCACCAAACACCGTTTCGGGGTGCGCCGCGAGAACGGCCGCGGCAGGAGACGGCAGCCCGAACAACGGCTCACTGTCGCCGAGCGGAGGCACATAGCGGACCATGCCGACGCCGGAGCGCCAGGCCGCGGTCACACCGAGCACCGCGGCGCCCGGATACTGGGCCGAGCCGGTGCGCACTCCGAGCACCCCGCGTCGATACTTGTCATCGGCTGGCCCGGGCGCGCGCAGCCACTTGGCTGCGTGAGTGACGGACCAGCTCTCGGTCACAGTGTCTCGCTGTTTTGAGCGTCTGCCAGGTACTCGCGCACCGCGGTTTCGATGCGCACGAGCGCGGTCTCCGCAGCCTCACGGCGCTCAGCGAGGCTTCCCTCACCGCTGAACGTGTCGATGTACACCTTCAGTTTTGGCTCGGTGCCGCTCGGCCGAATCATGACCCGCGATCCATCCTCGAGATCGTAGCGCAGCACGTTCGCAGGCACTTCTGCAGCACCGGGGGTCAGCAGATCCTGAGCCTTCTCCACGGGAATGCCCGCGAAATCTTGCGGCGGATTCTGTCTCACCCGCTCCGAGAGCTCGGTCGAAGCGGTCATCGACGCCAACCGCAGTGTGACCTGTCCGCTCGCAAAGTGACCGAAGCGCAAGCTGGCTTCATCGAGCAGATCCCAGATGGTGCGGCCGGTCGCGGCGCACTCGCGGGCCATCGCGATCGCGTCGGCGCTGGCTGAGATGCCGTCTTTATCGCGCACGATCTCGGGGTGCGTGAGGTAACCGAGTGCCTCTTCGAAGCCAAAGAGTAGCCCGGGAACGCGCGAGACCCACTTGAAGCCGGAGAGGGTTTCCGCGTAGTCGAGGCCGTAATCGTTGGCAACGGCGCGCAGTGCGGGAGAGGAAACGATCGTGCAGGCGAGGGCGCCCGAGGGTTCGCGATCCTCAGCTAATGCCCGCACTCGCTCGCGCTCAGCCGCACGCCACCCGAGCAGCAGGCCGAGCTCGTTGCCGGTGAGGCGTCGATAGCCGCCGGTCGTTTCTGAGTGGGGAAGTGCGATGGCGAGGCGATCCGCGTCGGGATCGTGGGCGACCACCAGGTCGGCGTTGATCTCTCGTGCGGTGCGGAAGGCCAGGTCGAGGGCGCCGGGCTCCTCTGGGTTCGGGAAGGAAACCGTGGGGAACGCACCATCCGGCTGATCCTGCTCGGGCACCGAGGTGACCGACGGCAAGGAAGTCGCCGCAAACACGCGCTGCGCGACGGCTGATCCGACGCCGTGCATGGCCGTGTACGCAATAGCGAGGGGGGCGTCGGCTGCACCCTCGGGCTTCGGGAAACCCGCGAGCAGCGCGCTGGCGGTCTCAGAAACGTAGGCTTCGAGAAGTCCGGGTCCCTCGACCGTATAGATGCGGGATCGTGGCAGGTCGGCGACGGGTGTCGCGGCGACGCGGTCAATGTGCGCTGCGATCTCACCGTCAGCCGGAGGGACAATCTGAGAACCGCCGTCGGCGTCGCCGAGATACACCTTGTAGCCGTTGTCTTGGGGAGGGTTATGGCTCGCGGTGATCATGACACCGGCGGATGCGCCGAGGTAACGCACGGCGAACGCGGTGAGCGGGGTTGGGCCGGCCTCCGGCAGAAGCGTGGTGCGGATCCCTGCCCCCGCCATGATCTCCGCGACGTCGTGCGCGAAGATCTTGGAGTTCACTCGGCCGTCGTAACCAATGACGATGGAGGGGTTCTTGCGGGCCTCGCCGCGGGCAGTCCGGTCACGCAGGTAAGCCGCAAAGCCGGCGCTGGTTTGTGACACAACGACCCGGTTCATGCGGGCGGGCCCTGAGCCGATGGGGCCGCGCAGGCCAGCGGTGCCAAAGGCGAGGCGTCCGCCGAAGGCTGCAGCGAGCTCAGCGTCCGCCTCGGGGTCGCCCGCCTGCGCTCGTGCGACAAGCTCCCGTGTCTGCTGGCGAGTGACCTCGTCGAAGTCTTGCGCTTCCCAGGCAAGGGCCTCCGAGATGAGTAACTGACTGCGGCCTGCGGTGTCACTCGCGGGTGTCACAGTATCACCGGGCACTGCACTGCCGGGTTTTGCCATCGTCGTGCACCTCTTTTCTCAACGATTGGTTTTAAGCTACCATCGGTGGGCCATTGCGCGCGCGTTGGCAGCCAGGCCGTCCGCAATTCCGGGCGGTACTATGGTGCTAGGAATGCGACCCGACCCCCGGTCAGCTTCTCGAAAGGCTTTGATTATGTGTTCTCCCGCCCCCTGCGCAACCTGTGGCAAGACGACCTGGCAGGGTTGCGGCCAGCACGTTGAAGAGGCGCTTGCCGGTGTTCCCGAGGAGAGCCGCTGCGCCTGCGAGCGCGTTGAAGCCTAACAGCGCTGCCTAGACTTCTTCCGGGTCAGGATCCGGCGACGGTACGTACTCGCCCGGGTCGAGGTCGCCGCACTCGATGGCTGCTTGCACGGCGAGCCAGCACTCGGCCGTGTCTTCGATCGAGGAGAGATCTCGGTCGATAATCTTCTCGATGCGCGAGATGCGCGCGATGAGGGTTTGCCTGTGTACGTACAGGCGCTCGGACGCGCGCACCCAGCTGCGATTTTCTTCGAGAAACACCCGCAGGGTTTGGGTGAGTGAGGTGCCGCGCTGCTCGTCGTAGGTGCGCAAGGGGCCGAGCACCTGGCGCGCGATCCCGCGCAGCTGGTCCATGTTGCTGGGGAGAAACAGCGAGGTGGCCTCGTTCTCTTCGAAGCGCAGCACCCGGCCAGACTGGCGATTGCGGATCAGCGCGCTGCGCGCCTGCCGAAGCGC
This sequence comes from Leucobacter viscericola, assembly GCF_011299575.1. Taxonomy (NCBI): domain Bacteria; kingdom Bacillati; phylum Actinomycetota; class Actinomycetes; order Micrococcales; family Microbacteriaceae; genus Leucobacter; species Leucobacter viscericola. Next base: position 1,722,463 of record NZ_CP049863.1, on the reverse strand, counting down.
CGCGTGCGTGTCGCTCAGCTGCGAGAATTGTGCACTGACGCCGATCCTGGTGGTTTCTGTTGCGAGCAGTTCGAGTAACCGCTCGATTCGCTCACCGGCCTCAGCGAGTATGAGCACGTGGCCGTCTTTGATCGTGGCGAGCGCGGGCACCCGGTCTGCCGCGAACACGGCGTGCACCTCGTCGAGGGCCGATCGGGCGTGGTCGCTCTGCACCACCGCAAACAGGTAGGGGGAGAGCACGTTGTAGGCGGCCACAAGGTGCTCAGCCGGGCTGGAGGGTACCGACTCGTCACACAGGTCGGTCAGCAGCAGCGAACCGTGCATCCACTCGTTGCGCCTGGCGGCGGCCTTGACCGAGAGTGCGCTGCTCACAACCCCGGCGGCGTGCAGCATAAGGGCGTGATCGACGGGACCCACACTCGCGAAGCGTAGCTCCGGTGTTCCTGGCGCGAGCAACTGCGTTGAATAGATTCTCGCCGAGAGCTGGGAGATTGTGCCGGGCGGCTCTTGCGGGGGACTGAATTCGCCCACTGCGCTGCCAGGACGCAACTGAAGCCGACTCTCGAGCACACTCTCCAGGGCCTCCAGCAGGGTTTCGATCGCGTCGTCGACCGCGTGCGCCCCGGCGACCGCGTAGAGCCGCTCGGTCTGCTGCAAACGGTTCACCCGCTCCTGTCGCCCGGTTGCCGCGACCGCTTTTGCCAAGACAATAAAGGGCACCTCGTGCGCGGTTTGCAGCACCGGGAGCCCAATGTGCGCGGCATAGAGCAGCGCAGCCTCTGCGAACGGTGCGTCTGCGGGAGTCTCATCAATCGCAATGGCAGAGATGCCGGCAGCGTGCACCTCACGAAGGTAGGCACACTGCTCTTCGCTGGTGTCGGGAATGCCAATGCCGGTGGTCATGAGTAGAGCACCCTGCCCCAGCCAGCGCCAGGGCTCGCTCAACTCGCAGACGTGCGCCCATGTGATTGGGTGATCCTCGCCAACCCCCGGGGTGAGTGAAGTGGTCTGGGCCTCTGTGAGATCGAGTAACGACCTAACTGTGAAGGTCATGTTTTCAATGTATCCATATATTGGTGCTTCGATTTATGCACTGAGTACCTGGTCCAGTGCGGCGGCGGCCCGGTATCCCGACGCAACCGCCCCCGAAAGCGACTGCGCGAGCCCCGTGTGCTCTCCCGCGATGGCTACGCGCCCGGCTGCCCGGGTGAACACATCGGCGTCTTCCGCAGCCCAGTCGAGCGCTGGAGCGCTGTAGGCACCCCTGGTCCACGGATCGACAGACCAGTCGGTGAGCAGCACGTCACCGTCGATTTCGAGTTGGGGTCGCATCCCCTGCAGCTCGCGCACCCACCCCTCAGGGCCGCGCGCGATCCCGAGCGCCTCAAACGCAAAGGGTCCACCCGCGAACGAGGAGAGGGCGTTCACGCGGTTTTCGCCGTCAATCGAGAGGGATCGCCAAGACCACCAGGTGTGTTCTGCATTCTGCAGGGCGGGGTCGCTGTCGACCCGGCTGAGAGGCACACCGAGTTTCGCGGCGACACCCATAAAACGGTGGTCGAGGGCGCGCTGCTGTTCTTCGGGCAGGGAAAAGCCCAGTTCAAGTTCGCGCAGGATCGGCAAGGGCACTGAGACCACGGCCGCGTCGGCGCTGATCCTCGACCCGTCGCTGAGGTGCACCTGCACACCACTCGCCGACTGCTCGATGCCGGTGATGGGGTGTTCGAGCCTGATCTGGTCGCCGAGCCTGCGGGCGAGTTCGAGGGAGAGCGCTTGGTTGCCGCCAACAAAACGACCGCCGTCTTCGATGTAGCCACCCGCGCTAGAAGACTCATGCAGCAGCACCGCCTCGGCATTGACGCGGGAGGGATCGGCCGCTGCCGAGGTTGTGGTGCGGCGGTAGACGGGGTCCAGCCGGTAGCCGTCACCGAGCGCCTCGGCGAATGCTTGTTCGAGTGAGACCTGGGTCTCGCCGTCCGCGAGCATGCGGGCGAGTGTGTCGCGCACGCGCTCAGTTGTCGCGCCGAGCTCGGCGAACGAGATGACGTGGTCGTTGACTGTGCGGCGGGCGTAACGCACGTTGTGCGACATGATCGGCACACCGACCTCTGCGGCAAGCTTGCGGATCGGATGCTCGCTGGGAAAGACGTACTCGCCACCGCGCTCCGTCACCTCACCATTGCCGAGCTGCTCAGACCAGGTTCGCCCGCCAACCCGATCCCGCGCCTCAAGAACAGTGCACTTGTGCCCGGACTTGCTCAGCTCCCAGGCCGCAGTGAGTCCTGCGAGCCCGGCTCCGATGACAACAATGTTCATACCTGTTCCTCCTTGAACTGGGTGCGGGGTCGTGTTCATAGTAAGAGTGAGTTTCGGTCGGGTGCTGCGGTTCCGAACTATCTGTGCCGGATTCCTTATGTTCGTACTACATGGCTCGTGGGGTGTGTGTACGAAGCTATGAAAGATCGTGTCGGGCGGTAACGAAGGGGTAACAGGAGCCCCGGGTGCGCTGGTGGTCGCTGTTAGCTTCGAAAGCATCCGCTCAGCGGACGGCTCAACACACAATGAAGTGAGGAAACAGCATGGCCACACTCAAAACCCCCAAGACCAGAAAGCTGCTCGCGCTCGCCGCGGGCGCAGCGGCTCTCGCACTGACGCTCGCCGGCTGCAGTGGCAGCTCCGAGCCCAAGGCGGCCCCCAAGCACGACCTCGGCACTCCGGTTGCCGGGCAGATCAAAGAGGGCGCCCTTGACGGCGTCACACTCACCTTTGCCGGATCGGGTGGTGTCTTCCAGGACGGCCAGACCAAGGCACTCTGGGATCCGTTCGCGAAGGCCTCGGGTGCGACCGTGAACCAGGACGCGTTCGACGCGGGCAAGCTGAAGGCCATGGTCGACAGCGGCAACGTGAGCTGGGACATCGTCAACACGACGCAGTTCGACACCGCTCGCGGCTGCGGCACACTCTACGAGGAGTACGACTACTCCAAGGTTGATACCTCGAAGGTTCCCAAGGGCACCATCACCGACAAGTGCATGGTTCCCCAGATTCTGTACGGCTTGGTCGTCGTCTACAACACCGACAAGTTCGGCGACAACCCGCCCAAGAGCGCGGCCGACTTCTTCGACACCAAAAAGTTCCCCGGTAAGCGCACCGTCAGCCAGTCCACCTACGTCGACCCGCAGACCGTCGAGTTTGCACTCACGGCTCAGGGCAAGGACGTCAAGAACCTGAAGCCCGAAGACATCAACGGCGCCTTCGATATGTACAAGGATCTTGGCGACAATGTCATCGGCTGGACCACCGGCGCCCAGGCGCAGCAGCAGCTCGAGGCGGGCGAAGCCGTCATGGGTCTCGTGTGGTCGGGTCGCGGCTACGGTGCCGCGAGTGCCGGGGCGCACGTTGCGCCGATGTGGGATCAGTGGATGATTATGGTCGACTCGAACGGCATCCCGAAGGGTGTGAAAGACAAGGACGCCGCCTTCGCGGCGGTCAACTACTCCATCGGCGCCGAACAGCAGGCCAAGATGACCGAGCTCACCTCGTACGGCGGGGTCAACACCGACGCGAAGCCGAAGATGGACGCGACCCTCACCGAGTGGATGACCACGGAACACCTCGACACAGGTATCTCACCGAACGTCGACTTCTGGGTCAAGAACTATGACGCGCTCGCCGCAGCGTGGGCCGGTTGGGCCACGGGTAACTAATACCAATGGCCATCGATTCTGTCACCGAGGGCGACGTGTCAACACGCGCGATCGCCCTCGGTGCGGACCCCGGGGCAAAGAAGCGGGGGCCCAAAAACTGGCGCCCCCTGCTCCTGCTCATACCGGCGTTCGTTATCGTTTCCCTGTTCTTCCTGGCCCCCCTTGCCGACGTGTTTGTGCGCTCGGTCACGGACCCTCAGCCGGGGCTGCAGAACTACCAGTGGCTGTTCAGCACTCCGGGCAACCTCAACGTGGTGATGCGTACCTTTGGCACTGCGATCCTCGTCACCTTTGTGTGTCTGCTGCTCGCGTACCCGTACGCCTACCTGATGACGATCGTGTCGGATCGCACGCGCAACATGATGCAGTTGTTCATCATGATGCCGCTGTGGACCTCGATTCTGGTGCGCACGCTCGCCTGGATGGTGCTGCTGCAAGACACCGGCCCGATCAACAGCATCCTCGCCGCCTGGTTCGACATCGGACCGATCCCGCTGATCCGCACCACCTTTGGTGTGGCCCTCGGCATGAGTCAGGTGCTGCTGCCGTTTATGGTGCTGCCGCTCTACTCGTCGATGGCAAAGATCGACAAACGACTGCTGCCCGCCGCATCGAACCTCGGCGCGAACCCCGTGACCGCGTTCTTTACGGTGTACCTGCCGCTGTCGAAGCCCGGTATCTTCTCGGGTGGGGTGACCGTGTTCATTCTCGGTCTCGGCTTTTACATCATCCCGGCCCTGCTCGGTTCGTCGAAGGAGATCATGATCTCGGCGATGATCCAGCAGCAGATCAGCGTCTTTTTGATGTGGGGCCAGGGCACCGCACTCGGCATCTTTCTGCTCGCGTGCACGATCCTCATTTTGGTGGTCGTGTCTCGCTTTAACAAGAGTGGCAGTCTCTTCCCGGGGGTTGATCGCTGATGACCTCAAAACGCCTACTCGGCATCTTCGCCGTGCTCATTGTGATCTGGCTGATCGTGCCGACACTCGTCATCATTCCGATGTCGTTCAACGAGGCGCCGTCGTTCAACTTCCCACCCAAGGGCTTCTCGACGCGCTGGTACGAGAACTTCTTCACCGATCCGAACTGGATGAAGTCACTGTTCGCGTCGCTGCAGGTTGCGGTGCTGACCATGATTGTTGCGACCACGGTCGGTGTGCTCGCATCGCTGGGGCTCTCGAAGGTGAAGTTTCGCGGCAAGGGCCTCATGGAGGGCTACTTTTTGCTCCCCCTGATCGTGCCGGGAATCGTGCTCGCGGTTGGCCTCTACTCGCTGTTCCTGCGGCTCGACCTGCTGGGCACCCTGCCCGGGTTTGTGCTCGCACACACGATCGTGTCGATGCCGCTCGTCATTACAAACGTGATGGCGTCGTTGCAGGGCCTGGATCCCCGCCTCGAACAAGCCTCGGCGAGTCTCGGCGGCGGCCGGGTGCGCACCTTCTTCAGCATCACCCTGCCGCTCATCGCGCCGGGTGTCACGGCGGGCGCACTGTTTGCGTTCGTCACGTCGTTCGACGAGGTGATCCTCTCCCTGTTTATTCAGTCCCCGAGCCTGCAGACGCTTCCTGTGAAGATCTTCAACAGCGTCACGCAGACTAATGACCCCACAGTGGCCGCGGTGGCGGTCATCACGATGTTCACCTCGGTGATCGTGATGCTCGTTGCCCAATTTGCCACGCGCAAGAGAAAGCGACCGGTAGCGTGAACGCTATGACTCAAAACGAAGCACCGTCTAACGACGGCGTGCTGCCCGCGGAACACGAGCAAGAGTTGCGTGCCGAGGGACTGAACACTCGCGCGATCCACACGATCGGTGATGCGGGGATCAGCCTCAGCTCGGTCACGAAGCGCTACGGCGAGAGCACCGTGGTCGACGAGATCGACCTCGTGATCGAACCCGGCGAGTTCATGACCTTCCTAGGTCCCTCAGGATCGGGCAAGACCACCACCCTCAACATGATCGCGGGCTTCACCTCGGTGACCGAGGGCATGCTGCACATCTACGGCAAGCCCGTGGCGAAGCTGCCACCGCACAAGCGGGACATCGGCATGGTGTTCCAGAACTACGCGCTGTTCCCGCACAAGACCGTCGCCGAGAACATCGCCTACCCGCTGCAGCGCCGTAAGCTCTCAAAGGCAGAGCAGAAGGAGAAGGTCGCGACCGCGCTCGGCATGGTGCGCATGGGGGACTTTGGGGATCGTTACCCCTCGGAGCTCTCCGGCGGCCAGCAGCAGCGTGTTGCGCTCGCGCGTGCGCTCGTCTACGAACCCCGAGTGCTGCTCATGGACGAACCGCTGGGCGCCCTCGACAAGAAGCTGCGCGAGTGGCTGCAGAACGAGATCAAGCGCATTCACCGCGAGGTCGGCTCGACGTTTGTGTACGTGACACACGACCAAGAAGAGGCGCTGTCGATGTCGGATCGCATTGCGGTCTTCAATAACGGCAGGATCGAGCAGGTCGGCACTTCGGAGGACCTGTACGAGGCCCCACAGACGCTGTTTGTTGGGCGCTTTCTTGGGGAGTCGACTGTGCTGCTCGGTAAGGGCACTGCCGACGGCGAGCGGCGCACCTCGATCGACGTTGCCGGACACCGCGTGGTGGCCGACGGGCAATCGGCTCACGAGGATCTCGCGATCCTGATCCGACCCGAGAACCTGCGGCTTGAGCCCGCGGGCAGCGTGCCAACCGAAACACAAAACGCGATCCCGGTCACCATCACCGACGTTACCTACCTCGGCGCTTCGCGTCGCTACACGGTGCAGTTGCCGGATGGCACCGAGGGCGCCGTGCGACTCGGCCAGGAGGCCAGGATCCATAACCGCGGTGACAGTGTCGCCATGATGTGGGACATCTCCTCGGGAGTGCTGCTGGTCGACACCGGCGAGGCGGGCGAGTCAACGACGTAGCGCCCGTAGCCCCGCCCGTCCCCGCCCGTCCCCGCCCGGCCCTTCCCTCCCCTTCCCCAGGGGTTTGCGGGTCAGTTTCTGGTACTAAACCGCCTTTTACTACCAGAAACTGACCCGCAAACCATGGTGGGAGGGGTGGGAAGGGGGCGGGGAAGGGGCAGAGCGGGAGGGGGCAGGGCAGGATCTGGATAGTCCACACGGGAATCTCATATCTCTCCAATCGGCAACGGCTATGCTGGCCCGGGGGAAAAATACGAGTCACGTGAGGATCACCCGCAGAGCATGAGCCAAGTCGCAGCACACGCAACCAGAACGACACCGAGCGAGCAGGAAATCGCGTCAGCAGCAGAAAAGCTGGGGCGCATTTCGGCGGCCTACACCTCGAAGGTGGTTGGCCAGGAACGCCTGCGTGTCAGTTTGCTCGTCGGGCTGCTTGCCGGTGGTCACGTGCTGCTTGAGAGTGTGCCCGGGCTGGCGAAGACCACCGCGGCGACCACTCTCGCTGAAGCGGTGCAGGCGTCGTTCAAGCGCATTCAGTGCACCCCCGACCTGCTTCCGAGCGACATCACGGGCAACCAGATTTACGACGCACAGACGGCAGAGTTTCGCACCGTGCTCGGCCCGGTGCACGCGAACTTTGTGCTGCTCGACGAGATCAACCGCTCGAGCGCCAAAACGCAGAGCGCCATGCTCGAGGCCATGCAGGAGCACCAGACCACTATCGGTGGTGAGGTGCACCGGCTCCCCGAGCCGTTCCTCGTGATCGCAACGCAAAACCCCATCGAGCAGGAGGGCACCTATGAGCTGCCCGAAGCTCAGATGGACCGCTTCCTGCTCAAAGAAATCGTCGAGTACCCGAGCCCCGCTGAAGAGGCCGAGATTCTGAGCCGCATCGACTCGGGCATCCTTGCCTCTGGCAGCTCTATCGATGCGGTTGTGTCGACGCGAGAACTCCTCGAACTGCAAGACATCGCCAGCCGCATCTACGTTGACCCGGTTGTGCGCAACTACATCGTGCAGCTGATTTACGTGACGCGTGAACCGGCGCAGTACATCGGTGAGGATCTCGCGCGCTACGTGAAGTACGGTGCGAGCCCGCGTGCGAGCATCGCCTTTTTGCAGGCCGCCCGCGCCCTCGCGCTGCTCAGCGGTCGCAGCTACGTGACACCCGACGACGTGCGCGGCCTGCGCCACCTCGTGCTGCGCCACCGTGTGCTGCTGAACTTCGAAGCCGAGGCCGACGGTGTGCGCAGCGAGCAGATTATCGATGCCATTTTCGGCGCGGTTCCCACCCCGTAAGGGCGTTAGACGCTAAACGCCATGTCCACACTGATCGAACAGGTGAAGAGCAAACTCTTCATCGTGTCGTCGCGCCTCTCAACGAACGCGCTCGACGGCGAATACCAGTCTGCGCTTCGCGGTCGAAGTCTCGACTTCGACGACCTGCATCGTTACGAGCACGGCGACGACATTCGCGACATTGACTGGCGCGCGACGGCCCGGCTGGGTGTGCCGCTTGTGAAGCGCTCCAAAGCAGAGCGCGCACAGACCGTGCTGTTTGCCGTCGACTCGGGTCGCGGCATGGCGGCCCTTGCCCCTGACGGTAACCCAAAGCGCGATCTTGCGATCCTCGCCATGGGTGTCTTGGGGTTCCTGTCACTGCGCCACGGTGACCAGTTTGGGGTGCTGAGCGGTGACGCGGATCAGGTGCAGCGCAGCGACATTCGCCGTTCAGAGGGGGCGCTTGAGGTCGCCCTGCGCAAGATCCAGACCGCCACAACACCCAGCTCGGCTCGCAGCGACATCGAAAAACTGCTCGACACCGTTGTGCGCACGGTCTCGCGTCGCTGCATCCTCGTTGTGATTGCCGATGCCGCTCCGATTTCGGCGCGCACCGAGAAGCTGCTGCGCCGGCTGCGGGTGCAGCACGATGTGGTGTGGGTGACGATCGCCGACGCCGATCCCATTCTTGAGACGCGCGGATCGGGCACCCAGCGGGTCGATATTGACACCGGCTGGCAGATCCCTGATTTCTTGAACGGCGACGAAGAGGTGCTCGAAGAGCTCAGCGCGTTCGACCGGGCCAATGCTTCGCGTCGCGCAGCGTTGATGGTCAAGCTCGGGATCACCCACGCCGAACTGCGCGAGCCAGAAACGGCCGTGGCAGAGCTGCTGCGAATGCTTGATCGGAGGTCCCGTGTCTGACATCGAGGGACTCTACCCGCCGGCCCAGTACGGCTGGGGCTGGCTGCTGCTCGCCTTTGGCGTGATTGCGCTGGTGATTCTCGCGGGAATCGTTGTACTGTGGGCCACACGCCCCCGCTACAAACTCACCAAGGAAACCATTGCCGCGGCGCCCGACGTTAACGGCGATCTCATCACCGCCGCCCTGCGGGCCGAATACCTCGAGCGGCTGCGAGTGGTTGAACAGGCCTACACCGCGGGAGACATCGACGCCCGCGAGGCGAACCGACGGCTGAGCCGAGAGGTGCGCTCGTTTGTGCAAGATTACAGCGGCTTCGAAGCCCCCGTTCTGGGGCTCAACGACCTGATCGAGCTCGGGGTTCACCCCGCGCTCATCGATGCGATGCAGCGCCACTACTACCCGAGCATCTTCCGCAGCGACATGATCATTGACCCGATTGCTGGAGTCGCCGCTGGTCGACAGGTGGTGACCTCGTGGTACTGAGTGAAACGAGCGAATTGGCTGGGCAGCTGTTTGGGCAGCTGTGGGTGCTGTGGGTGGCCCTAGGGCTGCTGGTACTTGCTATTGCCGGTGGTGTGCTGTGGGGTTTGCGAGGTCGCGGCCCCAAAGAAGAAGTGCCGCAGTCACCCGCGCTGCTTTCGCGCTCGGAGCGCGTGCGCTCGCTGCCCGGATACCAGCACGCGGTGCGGCGCAGAAGAATAATGCTGAGCGCACTCGCCGGTATCGGCGCGCTCGCGCTTGCGTTTGGCGGGGTTGTTGCCGCGAGGCCGATGTCGACCCACCTCATTCAGCCCGAAAACGCCAACCGCGATATCGTGCTCTGCCTCGACGTTTCGGGCTCCATGAGTGAGGTTGTCACCGAGGTGATCGATGTCTTCGAGAAACTCCTTCCCGATCTCAAGGGAGAGCGGATCGGCCTCACCATCTTCAATAGCTCGCCCGTGCAGGTGTTCCCGCTGACCGATGACTACGACTTCATCGAGCGTGAACTCGGCCGCATGAAAAAGAGCTTTGATTACACGGACGAGTACCCCGAGCACTGGGCTGGCACGCTGACCGGTGCCGGAGCCTCACTGATCGGTGACGGCTTGACCTCTTGCGTCATGGGCTTTGACCACGAGGGCGAGGAGCGATCCCGCACCGTGATTCTCGCGACTGACAACGAACTGCAGGGTGCGCCCACGGTGACTCTCGTGCAGGCAGCTGCCTTCGCAAAGAAACAGGGCGTGCGCGTCTACGCGATCAACCCGGCCGATGGAGTCTCGAAGAAGGAGAGCGAGGAGCTCTCGAAAGCAATGGTTGAGACGGGCGGGCGATCCTACGCGCTGCGCGAGTCAATGACGGTGCCCGACATTATCGCGAAGGTGCAACAGCAAGAGGCGACGCTGCTCAAGGGCAGCCAGCAACTTGTAGAGACCGACTCCCCAGATCTGTGGATCGGGATCTTTGCCGTGCTCGGCCTCACCTGGATTCTTGTGGCTTGGAGGATCCGGCTGTGAACAACGTAATTTTTAACCCCGTCATTCACCCGGCGCTGCTGATACCCGTGGCGATCGCCGCGATCGGCCTCGCCGTGTGGGCCCTCGTACGTGCACCGGGGCGTCGGGCACGCGTGGTGTGGGGGGTTCGTATGGTGTTTGTGCTCGCGTGCGTGGCAATGCTGCTGCGACCCGGGATTCCAGGCGGCCAGTCGGAGTCGTACGCGACGAACGCCGACGTTTTTATTCTCGTTGATACCTCGGCGAGCATCGTGGCCGAAGACTGGGACGGCGACAGGCCGCGACTCGATGGAGTGCGCGAAGACGTCAAGACGATCGTCGACAAGTATCCGGGCGCGCGATTCTCACTCGTCACCTTCGACTCGACCACCTCCGTGCGGCTGCCGCTGACGACCGACACAACGGCCGTTGGCGCGGCTATGGCAACTCTGAGTCCTGAGGTGACGGACCGATCACGGGGCACCTCGATTTCTCAGGCGAACGGCGTGCTGCGTGACCTGCTGCAGGCGGCAGCCAACAGTGGGCAGGATCGCGCGAGGCTCGTGTTTTACATGGGCGACGGCGAGCAGACCTCGGACACGAAGCCGGGATCGTTTCGCGCGAGCGCCGACTTTGTTGGCGGCGGTCTTGTGCTCGGCTACGGCACCAAAGAGGGCGGCCCCATGCGGGTGACCGATGCCGATCCTGAAGCGAAAGACAATGCGTACATTCAGTACCAGGGCAAAAACGCGAAGTCGGTTATCGACACCGCAAACCTGGAGCGAATCGCGGGGCAGCTTGACGTCTCTTACGTGCATCGCACGGCGGACCAGGCGCTCAAGCTACCTGAGACCCCAAAAACGACAACACACAACGCGACCGGAGAGATCGGCACGGTCATTGAGCTGTACTGGATTCCCGCGGGCATTGCGGTCGTGCTGCTCGCGTTTGAGGTTGCGAACGCAACCGCGGCAACGACGCGGCTGGGCAGGATCACTAAACGAGAGCGGGGTGGGCGATGAGCGAGAACGTAACGCCACCCCCGACGCCGAGCGAAGCACTGCTCGGAGAGCTGCTCGACAAGAATCGTCGCAGGCGACGCGCGCGCAAGTGGATCGGCATCTCCGCGATCCCGGTCGTGCTGATCGCGGCGCTGCTCGTGCTGAAGCTACTCAGCATGTATGCCTTTGCCCACCAGTCGATTCGAGCATTTGTCGCGACCGACTTTGAAGGTACGGTGTCGGCTGCCGAGTGGCAGGGAGCCGGCGTCAACTGGTTTGAGCCCTACAAGGCTCCCTACAACCGCGGTACCGGCCTCGCCGAATTGGGTGAGCTCGACAAGGCGAGAGCCGCCCTCGAAGAAGCGCTCCCGCTTGTCTCGGGCATTGAAGTTTGTGCGGTGCGCTACAACCTGGCCACCGTGGTCGAGCGGCAGGGCGACCGTGCGACCGGTGCGGGTGACGTGCAGAAGGGGCAGGAGCTGTACCGCAAGGCGCTCGAGATTCTCAGTCTCGCGCCCAAGGAGTGCGGCACCGCCGAGGCCGATGCCGCTTCACCCGACCATCAGCGCTCGATGAAAGACAGCCTCGACGAGCTCGTTCGCCGCATCATGGAGAAGCTGATTCAGGATCCGCAAGACGGTGGCCAGAGTCAGGATCAAAACCAGCAGAAGCCACAGGAGCCCCAAGACCCGCAGCAGGGTGAGCAAGACTCTAAACCCAACCCGCAAGACCAACAACCAAATGACTCGCAACTCAACGAGATCGAGAAGAAACTGCAGGACGGCGCTCAGCAGCGCCAGGATCGCGATCAGGGAAAATCTGGTGACGGTTCCGGCGGAGGAACGGACAAGCCATGGTGAGTGAGGATCGAAACCCGGCGGGTGCACGCTCGTACGTATCGAGCACTGAGGGGGCACCGCCACTGCCGCCGAAGGGCGGGTATCACGGCGCGAGCCGGGCGACCGTGCACACGCGAGCGGTTGCGGAGCCTCGGCTTGAAACGGCGACCCTGCAGCGCAACCGTGTGAGGAGCCACTGGCTCGGCTGGGTCGCTCTGAGCCTTGCGATTGTCTTCGCGCTTGTGCTGGTGGTGATGGCCTTCTCGGGGGCCGCCGACGCCGTGTTCAGTGTGACGGTGTTTGTGGTGCAGCTCGCGGTCATAGCGGCCGTTGTCGCAGCACTCGTGACAAAACGCGCGCGGCGGCTCGGCATCGCAGCCCTCGCGGTTGTGCTGCTGTGCAACGTGGCGACGGTCGGCAGCCTCGGTGTGCTGCAGACGGCGTCCGCCGGTAGCTACGCGGTTTCAAAGTCAACGGGGCAGCTGCACCGTGAGGCCTTCCCCGGGGTCGAGGATTACTCCGAGCAAGAGATTCTCGCCCAGCCCTCGCTCGAGGCCGAGCGGGATCGTGTCGCGAAGGTGTTCGAGCAGGTTCGGGATCGGCTCAGCCGCGACTACGGGGTCACCTGGACGAAGACAAGCGACGAGCAGGTGAAGCCAGAGCGCAACGGGCAGGGCGGCGAATCGATGCTCAAGCAGGTGACGTTTGAGGGCTGGACCACCAACGAGCCGGTGCACGACCTCAAGCAGAAACGCGACATGATTGCCACCGCCGATGAGGTGCTGATGGCAAATAACGCCGCGGGGCTTATCTCGATGAACGAGTACGAATCAGGTCTGCCGGCTGCCCGCATGAAAGACCTCTACGGAAGCGTGAAGCCCGACGAGCAGGCTATCTGGGACTACCTGAGCTGGGACGGCTGGCAGCCTACACGCTTGTACGTCGGCATCACCGATCTTTCGCGTGATCCCACGGGAGACTTTCGTGCTGCCGCAGAGGCGCGACGCCTGAATCCGAGCGACCCGGTTGACGGGTTCACCCTCAACGCTTACTCCACTCCGCTGCTCGCCGAGGGCGACGTTAAGGAGTTCAAGGAGCGCATGCGCGGGTACTAGAACTGGTTGAGCGGGCGGATCCTGCTCGCTCAACCAGCCCCGGGCCTACTCCTCGAAGTCGACGCTCTTCGTCTCCTTCGTCAGCAGCAGCGACACAAACGTGACGAGCGCGGCTCCTGTCAGGTAGAGACCAACGTAGATTGGGCTGCCGTCGGCGAGGGTCCACAACCAGACCGCGATGATCGGGGCCAGGGCGGCACCCAGGATCGACGACACGTTGTACGAGACGGCCGATCCGGTGTAGCGAATGTTCGTCGGGAACATCTCCGGCAAGAACGCGCCCATCGGGCCGAACGTGAGGCCCATCAGCGTGAAGCCGAGTGCGAGGAAGAACATGACCATCGGGGTGCTGCCGCTCGCGAGCATCGGCACAAACAGCAGGCCGAAGAGCGCGATGGCCGCGGTCACCACGAGGAGTGTGCGGCGACGGCCGAAGCGATCCGCCAGCGGGCCAGACACCAGCGTGAAGATACCAAAGAACACCACACCGAACACGAGCATCAGAATGAAGTCGTTGTAGGTGTAGCCAGCGCCCGGAACCGGGGCGTCGCCGGGGCGGGTGCCGTAGGTGAGCGTGAACGAGGTCATCAGGTAGAAGAGCACGTAGGTGGCGAGCATGGCGAGGGTGCCAAGGATCAGTGCGCGCCAGTGGCTCTTGAACGCCTCAGCGATGGGCACGCGCTTGACGGCGCCGCGTTCCTTGGTCTGCTCGAATGCCTTCGACTCAACAAGCTTCAGGCGCACCCACAGTCCGATGATCACCATGACTGCCGAGAACAGGAACGGGATTCGCCAGCCCCACTCAAGGAACGCAGCCGACGGCTGGCCCGGTGCCGCAGGATCTGCCAGCACGTGATTGATCACAAAAAACAGCATGTTGGCGATGATGAACCCGAGTGGTGCGCCGAGCTGCGGGAACGTGCCGTACCAGGCGCGCTTGCCCTCGGGGGCGTTCTCTGTCGCGACAAGGGCCGCGCCCGACCACTCGCCACCGATGGCAAAGCCCTGGGTGAGGCGCATGAGCAGCAGCAGGGCCGCGGCCCAGGCGCCGACCATGGCGTGAGTTGGTAGCACGCCGATTAAGAAGGTCGCGATTCCCATGGTGAGAAGCGAGGCGACAAGGGTGGTCTTGCGGCCGAGACGGTCACCCAGGTGGCCAAAGAACACCGCACCGATCGGTCGCGCGAGCATCGCGGCGCCGAAGGTCGCGAACGAGGCGAGCAGCGCGGTGGTCTCGTTCTCGGACGGGAAAAAGAGGTGCGGGAAGACCAGCACGGCCGCGGTCGCGTAGACATAGAAGTCGTAGAACTCGATCGTTGTGCCGATGAGGCTCGCGAGAATGACGCGGGATCGAGTGTTGCGCGGTGCGGCTGGCGCTTGGGCAGAAGATGTGGCTGACACGGGAAAGCTTTCAAGGTGGGTTGAATAGGTCTCGCGCGAAGCCGAGATCGGGCTGTGCGCTCGACGTTGGGCCTATCCGCTTGTGGCAGAACGAAACAAGTCTACGCGGCAATCTGGTGCAGTGTGTTGCTGCGCTTGAGCGAGCGCTGTACAGTGAGGGCGAGTGTACTGAACAAAGTGTTCAGTGGTGAGGATGCCGTGGAGAGCTCTGCCGAGACAGAACTTGGTCGCCGTGTGGCCTCGTTCCGTGAACTGGGTGGGCTGAGTCTGCGCGCGCTCGCCGCCGCTGCAGGGGTGAGTTCCAGCTTTCTGAGCCAGCTCGAGAATGGCCACACCAACGCCAGTGTTGCGTCGCTTCGAAAGATCGCAGCCGCTCTGGGAGTGACCCCCGCCCAGCTGCTCGACGACACCTCGGTGCACACGCGCGGGGTCTTGCGCGCGGCGGATCGCCCCAGCCTGCCACTCGAGGGCGCCGAAAAATACGTGCTGTCGTTGCCGCCACTGCGCAACCTCGAGGTTTACGCGGGTCGATTCGAACCGGGTGGATCAACCGGCAGCGAAGCCTATGTTCACGGCAACTCACAGGAGCTGTTTCTCGTGACCAGCGGTGAGGTGGTCTTCCAGCTCGCTGAGGAGCGCTACACGATGCGCGCCGATGACTCGATTGAGTTCTTGAGCTCGGTGCCGCACCGCGTGCTGAACACCTCCGATGCGCCCGCGTCGGTGGTGTGGATCAACAGCCCACCGACTCCAAACGAGAGTCCGCACGCTCCGGCGTGATCCTGCGACTCGCAAGCTCGCGCAGGATGACCGGGCGGCAAGCTCACGCAGGAAGACCGGAACCAACCCAAGACCGCAGAGAGAAAGAAGCAACATGATCAACGGCAACGTGTCGCACTGGTGGGAAGAGATTGGCGCGCCCGATCCTCGCCCCGAACTGCCGGGCAACCTGACCGCAGACGTCGCGATCGTGGGAGCGGGGTACACAGGGCTGTGGACTGCGTACTACCTCAAGCAGGCAAAGCCCGAGCTGCGAGTCGTGGTGATCGAGCAGCGACACGTCGGTTATGGTGCCTCCGGCCGCAACGGCGGCTGGCTCACCAACGCGATCACCGGCGGGCGCGAGCAGTACGTGAAGACCCACGGGCGCGACGCCGCCGAGCGTTTTCAGCGGGCGATGAATGAGACCGTCGAAGAAGTGATCAGGGTCGCCAAGGCCGAGGGGATCGACGCCGACATCAAGAAGGGCGGCGAATTCAACGTCGCCTATACACCCGCTCAAGAGGCGCGGATCCGGGCCTTCGCCGCATCTGAGCAGAGCTGGCAGTACACCGATCTCGAACTGCTTGAGGCGCCAGAGGCGCAGGCGAAGATCAACGTTGCAAACACGCGGGCTGCCGTGTGGCACCCGCACTCCGCCAGGATCCAGCCCGCGAAACTCGCCAGGGGACTTGCCGAGGCCTGCGAGCGCCTCGGCGTTGAGATCTATGAGCGCACTCGCGCCGTCGAGATTTCGCCGCATCTCGTGCGAACGACACACGGTACCGTGTCGGCCGAGTACATCGTGCGCGCCACCGAGGGCTTTACCGCCAACCTCAAGGGGCTGCACCGGCTGTGGCTGCCGATGAACTCGTCGCTGATCGCGACCGAGCCGCTGCCCGCCTCCGTCTGGGACGAGTTGCACTGGAACAAGGGTGAGGTGCTGGGCGACTTCGCGCACGTCTACATGTACGCGCAGCGCACGGCAGACGACCGCATCGCTATCGGCGGGCGCGGCGTGCCCTACAAGTACGGCTCCCGCACCGACACCGACGGGCAAACGCCCGAGGTGACCGTCGATATCTTGAGCGAGATTCTGCACCGCTTCTTCCCGGCAACCCGGGGTGCGGCTATCGACCATGTCTGGTCGGGTGTGCTGGGTGTGCCGCGTGACTGGGCCGCGACGGTCGGGCTTGACCGCTCGACGGGATTGGCCTGGGGTGGCGGTTACGTCGGCACGGGTGTCACCTCGACAAACCTCGCCGGCCGCACGATCACCGACCTGATTCTCGGCAACAACTCCGAGATCGCTTCGCTGCCGTGGGTGAACCACCGCGTGCGCAAGTGGGAGCCCGAGCCGCTGCGCTGGATCGCGACCAAGGGTCTATATGCGGCCTACGGCATCGCCGACCACTCCGAGCTCGCCGGCCGGGCGAAGACCTCACCCATTGCCCACATCGCCGACGTGGTGACGGGCCGGGGCTAGTGTTACCAACCCTCGAACAAAGGAGTTCACCATGAGCACGATCCTTACCCACGCCATTCACAACACCGCAGCCGTTGACCTTGGCGAGCACTCGCCAAAGGCCACCGCCACGGACGGCAATCTCACCGAGGCCTCCCTGCCGATGTGGGCGAATGACCGCATCGACACCGGACTCTGGGAGTGCACCGCGGGCGCCTTCACCGCCGAGCGCATCGGCTACTCCGAGGTCTGCACGATCCTCTCGGGTCGCGTCACGCTTGAAGTGGATGGTCAAGAGCCTGAGGAGTTTGGCCCCGGTGACGTCTTCGTGACACCCTCGGGGTGGAAGGGTGTCTGGCGGGTCCACGAACCACTGCGCAAGCACTACACAATCATCAACGACTAGGGGAACAATTCAGCATGGTTCAGGGCGGAAACATCGCGATCATTGGCGCAGAGCTGCGCACCAACACGGCGGATCACGCGGACGCAACCGCGATCCTCGTGCGCGACGGCAAGATCGTGTTGATTGGCGGCGACGCCGAGGTGCGTGCGGCTGCTGAGGCGGAGGGGATCCCGAGCCGCGACGTGGCCGGAGCGACAGTGACCCCGGGCCTGTTCGATTCGCACACCCACCCGCACTGGGCCTCAGAAATCACCCGTGGCATCGACCTGGGTGGCCTGGAAACCGTCGAGGAGCTTCGTGCCGCAATTGCCGCCGAGCATGCCCGACTGCCCGAGGGGGCCTGGGTGCGCGGTTGGAACCTCGAGTACGAACCCTTCGAAGAGACCGGCCTGCTGGGCTCGCTGCTCGAAGACGCTGCGCCAGGGCGTCCCGTTGCGCTCATCTGCTACGACCTACACACGGGTCTCGCGACCGCTCCCGCGCTCGCCGCAGCGGGCATCACCGGGGCGCGCGACTTCGACGACGCCAGCGAGATCGTGGTTGATGCCTCCGGAGCCCCCACGGGTGAACTGCGTGAGCCCAGCGCGTACCAGCTGGTGTTCGACGCGGCACCAGCCTCGGGTCCCGAAGAAGAGCGCGAACTGCTGCGCGACATGTTCCGCACGCTTGCCGCCACCGGGCTCACCGGCGGCGCCATTATGGACGGTAAGGATCGCACGGTCGAACTGCTCGGCGAACTTGAAGAGCGGGGTGGGCTGGATCACCGCGTCACCGTGCACCACTGGCACGCGGTTGGCGACGATGATGCCGCGGTCGCGCGGGTCATCGCGAACAAGGATCGACACGGTCGCCTGTGGCAAACCGGCGCAATTAAACTGTTCAGTGACGGTGTGATCGACACCGGCACGGCCTGGTTGCACACGGTTGACGCCTGCGGCGACGGTCGAGCGGCGTTCTGGCCCGACTGGAGCCGCTACGGCGAGGTGGTTCGCGCGTACCACGACGCGGGCATGCTGATCGCGACGCACGCGGTTGGTGACTACGCCGTGAGCCGTGTGCTTGAGGTGTACGCCACATTGCCGCCTCGCGAGGGGCAGCCGTTCCATTCGATCGAGCACCTTGAAGTGCTGGCCGATGAAGACGTTGAGGCACTGCGCGGATCTGGCATCACCGCTTCCATGCAGCCGCTGCACATGCAGTGGCGCGCTGCCGACAACAGCGACAACTGGGCCGTGCGCCTTGGTGAGGGTCGCGACGCGACCGGGTATCGGGTGCGCAGTGTGCTTGACGCCGGTGTGCGGGTCACGCTCGGTTCGGACTGGCCCGTGGCGCAGTACGACCCTCGACTCGGCATGGCTTGGGCCCGCGGACGACACACTCCTGGCGATCCCGCAGCGCACGTGTTTGAGCCCGAGCAGCAGCTCACCGGCGAAGAAGCGCTGCTCGCCTACACGCTGTGGCCAGCGCAGGCTCGCGGACACGAGGACCGCGGCGTGATCGCGGTCGATGCGGTTGCGGATCTGACCGTGTGGGGCGCTGATCCTGTTGTGGCAAGCGCCGACGAGCTGCCCGAGGTGCCGATTCGCCTCACCGTGGTTGATGGGCGCGTAATTTTCGAGGGGTGATCGAGCGGCCCCCGGTTTTCGCCGGGCCCACGCCGTTCTGAGTTGTGCTTCAGCGCCGAGGTTGCATCTCAGCGTCGAGAGTGCGGTTCAGAACCGCAACCTCGGCACTGAGTTGCGCTTTCGGCGGCAGGGCTTCGTGGATGCCGCTGTTTAGTGCGGGCGGAGCTCCTCAAGAACCCTGTGTGACTCACGCAGGCCACTCTCAATCGCGCCATCGATGAAGCCACCCCAGAGGTTGGCATTGTCGGTGGTCGCGAAGTGCACAGCACCCTGCGGCTGCTGCAGTTCGGTCAGGTCTCTCGTGAGCTGACCGGGGCGATGCGTCATCCAGGTGGTGAGGGCGAGAGGATCCGTCATCCAGTCGTGCGCTGCAACCTCGGTGATGGTGAGTCCGGGGCGCACACGATCTACCGCGTCTTGGATACTTGCGAGATCCTCTAGGTCGACGCGAGAGTGATCGCCCCCGAAGCCGACGAGGATTGTGTAGTCCTTGCCCTCCGCGTCGGTGCAGTAGAACTCAGCCTTGAGCACGGAAAAGGGGTCGTGTTGGGTCGCGTATCCCGAGAAGCGAGGAATGTGGCCCTCTACTCGCATCCACACTTTGGTGCCCTGTGAGGCCACGGTTTCGGCGTGCTGTCGCAGCCATACGTCTGGCAGCTCAGGAGTGAAGTGGATCCCCGCTGATGCGTTGACCGGGAGGGTGTTCACGACCTTGCGTGCCTGAATCTGCTCGCCATCAGTGGTCTCCACGAGCGCGCCGGTCTCCGTCTGCGTGACCGAGGTGACGGTTGTGTTCAGGCGAATCTCGCCCGGCACGTCTGCTGCGATTAGCGTGGTGAGCCCGCCCATGCCATCGACGATCCGGTAGGTTGCAGATGCCTCGTGCATCAACTGCCAGTGTCCGCCCGTCGCGGCGACCCAGCGGAGCGCACTCGAGATCCCGACCTGGTGGAGCGGTGCGTTGAGGTGCCCGACCCACACGGACTCGTTGGCGTCGCGGGCTTCTTGTGAGAGGTTGAGTGTGTCGAAGCGGTCCTGCACGCTGAGCCGGTCGAGCTGCCGGATTTCGCCTTCGGTTGGGGCTGAACCGCGAGGGATCGCCGTGCGTACGTCATCGATGAGCTGCTGCTGGCCCTCATCAATCAGGGCCATGAACTCGGCGAGTGTGCCGCACCGCTGGCTGCCGTCGGATCCGCGCCAGTACATCTCTTCAGACTGCGGGCTGCGCACGATCCCGCGCTGATACCGTGTCATCTCGGCCCAGATGTGTGGCTGCACCCAGTGCACCCAGTTCGCGCCGATTTCGAGGTCGTGGCCGAGGCGGTGATCGGTCCAGGTGCGCCCGCCGATGCGATCCCGAGCTTCAAGGGTGAGCACGTTCAGCCCAGCCTGACCCAGCTCGCGGGCGGCGACGAGCCCGGCGAACCCGGCTCCGATGACGACGACATCAACAGACTGCATTTCTCTCCTTTGGGAACGCGGGGGTGCTGCTCTTGAGCGTAGCGGGGCTCATTGCGTCGACCTATCGCAAAACGTCAGCACTTTATCGATTGCCTTCATATGTTTATATGAAGGCACGGTTCTCGGAGCTGCGACCTCCCCAGTTTTGGGGTCAGTTTCTGGTAGAAAAGCGCGCTTTATTACCAGAAACTGACCCGCAAACTGGGATTGGGGCGGGTACGGAGGTCGGATCGGGGCGGGCGCAGCAGACCTCCGAAGGTCAGCACGTGCGTGATCCTATGCTGCCCAGCACTGCATTACAACAGGGCAACCACCCGTTTGAGTAGTTCCGCGAGGTGCGGCTCGGCGGCGCGGCCCTCTTCAAGGACCTCCTCGTGGCTAAGCGGATCGCCCATGCCCGCGGCCGGGTTTGTGATGAGTGAGAAGCCGAGAATCTCCATGCCGGCCTCGCGTGCAGCGATCGCCTCGAGTGTGGTCGACATACCCACGATCTGTCCGCCGATGGTGCGCAGGTAGTGGATCTCGGCGGGAGTCTCATAGTGCGGACCGGGCAGCTGGACGTAGACACCCTCCTGCAGTGAGGGTTCGGCTGAGCGGGCGATGTCGCGCAGGCGAGGGGTATAGAGATCAGTGAGGTCGGTGAAGTTCGCGCCCTCGAGCGGGGAGGTTGCGGTCAGGTTGAGGTGATCGCTGATGAGCACCGCCTCGCCGGCGCGGAAAGCGGGATCGACTCCGCCCGCGCCGTTCGTGAGGATCATGATGCCAGCCCCGGCCGCGGCCGCCGTGCGCACACCGTGAACGACCGCGCGCACCCCTTTGCCCTCGTAGAGGTGGGTGCGTGCTCCGATGATGAGGGCGTGTTTGCCGTTTGCGAGTCGGATCGAGCGCAGTGTGCCCGAGTGACCCGGCACACCCGACGTGTGGAACCCGGGCACCTGCTCGGCGGGCACCACGGCGACGGTCTCGCCGATCACGTCGGCCGCCTTGCCCCAGCCGCTGCCGAGCGTCAGCGCGATGTCGTGCCGCTCGACCCCGGTCAACTCGGCGATTGTGTCTGCGGCCTGTTGGGCGAGCGCGCGCGGATCCTGCGATTCAGTCATGCGGATAGTTTAGGGTGCAATTCAGAGTGTTGCACTTGTAGCCCCGGTGGTACACTTTCAGTATGCCCACCACACTGCCAAGATTCCAAGTGACTGAAACGCCCGAGGTTGCTCGGGCGCTTGAGGTCGCTCGTTTGACGTGGCCCGATCTGAGAAACTCGGAGCGGGTGAGAGAGCTGCTCATTAGAGGGGCGCACTCGATCGAAGAGGAGCGGCTGCAGTTGCGAAGCGCCGAGGCCAAACGACGCGAGGCTGCGCTGGAAGCCTTCGCTGGAAGCCTGACAGGCGTGTACGAAGCAGGCTACCTTGAACGGCTTCGAGAGGACTGGCCCGAGTGATCGTGCTTGACGCGAGTGTGCTGATTGCGCTCGGAAACGCGAACGATGTGCACCATCTGAGGGCCCGAGAGGTTTTGATGGCCTGCCTAGACGAACACTTGCTGCTGCACCCTCTCACAAAGGCTGAGGTACTGGTCGGGCCAGTGCGTCGCGGCTCGGGTGAACTTAAAGAGCGTGAGCTATTAGCTATGGGGGTCGAGGAATGGGCACCCATTGAGGGTTCTGGCCTTCGTCTTGCGGAAATCCGAGTAAGCACTGGTCTCAAAATGCCCGACTGCTGCGTGCTTGATGCCGCGCTCGCCACAGGATCTCAACTCGCAACCTTTGATGAAGAGCTTGCCAAAGCGGCGGCACACTTCGGGCTGGCGCTACAGAATCGTTCTTGGGTTGAGCAGCAACTCTAGCGTCTGAGTTTCGTCGCGGAGGAGTTGGGCGAGTCATGTGCTCAGGGGCTTTTGTGGGAAAATTTCACGAACAAACTGCCACGTTGTAAGTCCTGGCTGGTTTTCTGGGGAGCGTAATCCCGCTGGATGATAGTGGCTTCTCCTGCGGTTTGGGGCGGTTGTCCGCCGGAGAATTGTCTTCCGCTGATTGGACAGTGGCTTTTTTTCGGCTCGAACATCTGTTGGCTTAGGCAAAATCGTTCACGTAGTCGACGGAGTTCTCTGCTGCGAAGGCCCCATTTGATATCCGCTTCAGCGTAAAGAAATTGCAACCAGAAGTTCAATGCCTTGGTGCGAGGGGCTCGCTTCTTCGGAGGTCTCTGACTCAGCTCAGATTTCCTGCTTGAATTTACTGTTTTCCTAAGGTCGTAAACCGTTGGATCAAAAGTTAAGACGAATCCGTAGAAGAAGACAGTAGTTACAACAACCCAAGCAAACGTGAGAAGGGCTAGCGTTGAAAAGAGGCTGGGGAATGCTGTAGAGGCTGGAACAAAGAGGAAGAGAGGGAGGAAGCCCATATACACGCAAACAACACTCGTGGTGGGAAAACTGGTAACTTCCTTCTTGTCGACACTTCCAGGTGATTTCTTGAGCCACTTCCGAAGTAACCTGATTAGTTGAGATCCAAGTATGGGAGTGTAGGAGATCCCGAAAAAAAGTAGTCCTGTCAAGACGAATAACAAAATGAGTATCCAAGCGGGCGGTGCTTCCCACTGGATGGCGGCGACTTCTCCAGGCGACGTATTTGTTCCATCGTCTTCTAGGCCACTTAGGAGTGCGACCAAACTCCCAAAACTGATAGTTGCGTAGAGGGACGACTTAAATCGTGAAAAACCAACGCTTCTCTGTACATCTCGCGCTTGGTTCTGAACGGCGAGAGGCAGCTTTCTTCTTTTCTTGTTGATGCTTTGTGAAATATAGCGACCGTGCGATTTCAACCAAAGATGTTTGGCCTGCGTAAAAGTGCCAGTGAGGGCTGAGTTCTTAAACTCAATGCTCCAAGCCGCAGCCATTGTCGTGATCGTGATCAGTATGACGACCAGTGTGAGAATGACTGATTCTGAATGCGACTCTCCATCTGAATTGTTCCAGTCGATAAAAAGTGCGGCTATGCAGAGGACCGTCATGATGTTCATGATCGCGAGGAGAGCAAGAATCGGAGCGCGGAGCCGATAACGGACAAGGTATTGCTGACGACCCTTGTTCAGAAGCGCTGTGAAAATAAGTATTGTCCATATCAAAACCGCAAGTGAGAATTGTGTTGTTGTAATAAAATCTGTGCTCAGAAAAATCTTTTCGGGGTTAAATAATTTTCCAATTGACCCCAATTCCTTGTCTGACATCAATATGAATTGTGCACTGAATACCGTAAAAACCAAGGGCACAATGATCGAACCGAGTTTAAAGGCTGACTTCCCCTCTTCGGGTGTAATAGCCGGGATTCCAGAGATCGATGGAGGATGTGCAGAGCATCGTGTGCGAGCTGTACTTGACGCAATTCTTGTTTTGCTTGCGCTCAGAAGCTTAAAGAGCTTTCTCCCGTTCAATGGCTTTGAATAGCTCTCGGTGGTTGGCTCCACTTTTGTCAATCGCGCAACTTTCTAGCTAAGTTGAAGCTTCTCTCGCAATTTGTCCACTCGGGTTGCAAGTGTCTACCCCCGCAGCACCCGATACCCGCGGCGGGCGTCGAAGCCGTGGATCTCACGGGTATCTAGCGCCGCCAAAAAGTCGAGCACCTCCGACGTGATGACCTGACCCGGAACCAGCACCGGGAATCCCGGAGGATACGGCGTCACGAAGCCGGCCGAGACCGGCTTTTCGCCGGTGCGCACCCGCTCGCGCAGCGCTTCGGGGGAGACGTGCTCGACCGTGCCGCGCCGCTGCCCGTTGAAGAACGCCGCCCGCAGGTCGCCGTCCGGCAACACAGCGTCGGTCGCGTAGCCCGGCGCAAACGCGCTGAAGTCTGGCAGGGGAGGAGAAGGCACTGATAGGTCGCCGGGCAGCTCGGGATCACGCTGCGCCTGCTCCTCTTCAAAACGATCAGCGAGCTTGACGAGCACCTCGATGAGGTACGCGACCGCGCTGCGCGAGGTGCCGATGTTTGTCATGAACAGCACCGTGTTACGGCTGGTTTTGTTGACTTGGATGCCGTAACGGTCCATCAAGTGCTCGTGCTTGAACGTGTCACCGTCAACGCCGGTGCGGCTGATCTCGATCGTGATGCGCGACGGATCAACTACAAACTCGTCGTTGGCCCACGCCTGCCACATGCTCGTCAGCCCGTCGCGCAGCGGCATCGGGCGGCCAACCTCGCGGTGCTCCGCGGGGATCAGATCGTGCGCCGTGAGCACGCGGAACGTGCGCCTCAGCAGCGGGTGACGTGCGATCGCCTGGGCGAGGCTCGTCGCGAGATCGAGCTGGCGCTGCACAAGCTCGAAGCCCTCGAGCTCCACCTGGCGGCGGCCGATGTCGAGCGAAGAGAGGATCTGGTAGTTCGGTGAGGTCGAGGTGTGGGTCATGTACGCCTCGTGGAACGACTCTTCAGCCTCACGCACCCAGTCCTGGTCATAGACGTGGATCATTGAGCCC
Source organism: Leucobacter viscericola (assembly GCF_011299575.1). Classification (NCBI taxonomy): domain Bacteria; kingdom Bacillati; phylum Actinomycetota; class Actinomycetes; order Micrococcales; family Microbacteriaceae; genus Leucobacter; species Leucobacter viscericola. The sequence continues at coordinate 1,697,623 of NZ_CP049863.1, read as the reverse complement.
TGACGGAGCGCAGTGAGCGTCTTGTGCGTCGACTGCGTTGCGTAAACGCGAATGTGCGCATCGGGCGAGGGGATCAGCCGCTCGGACAACCAAGCCGAATCGGGGGCAGGATCGCCGTCAGTCTTGAACAACCGCGACTGCTGTTCGCGGTACGCGGCTGCGTGCGTGGAACTCTTCAGGCGATCTTCCAGGCGCTTAGCCGCCGACATTGCGGTGCGGCGGCGGGTGACCGGGTGGAACGCCGCGAACGCAAACCACGCTTCGTCCCAGAGGAACACGAGGTCGGGTTTAATCGCGAGGCACTCGGCCATCACGCGCTCGGGATCGTAGACAATCCCGTCGAACGTGCAGTTGGTGAGGGTGATCATTCGCACCTCGTCGAGGCGGCCCGCCGCACGGTAATCGAGCAGCATCTGTTTGATGCGGTTGATTGGAACTGCGCCATAGAAGGCGAAATCGTTCAGCGGGTAGGCCTCGAGGTAGGCGGGCCTTGCTCCTGTGAGCATCACCGCGTGGTGGTGGGACTTGTGGCAGTTGCGGTCAACCATCACCACGTCGTTCGGCGCGACCAGCGCCTGGTGCACAATCTTGTTGGCGGTTGACGTGCCGTTCGTCACGAAGAACGTGTGCTTTGCACCGTATGCACGCGCGGCAAGATCCTGAGCCTTCTTGATGGTGCCGACCGGTGCGAGCAGTGAATCGAGCCCGCCCGAGGTTGCCGAGGTTTCGGCGAGCAACAGGTTCAGGCCGTAAAACGTCTCGAGATCCTTGATCCATTTGGACGATACTACGGAGCCACCACGCGCCACCGGCAGTGCATGGAAGACCCCGACGGGGCGCCGTGCGTGATCCTGAATCGCGCTGAAAAACGGGGTGTCGTAGAGGTGAGAGACACGGCGAAGGAGCGTGAGGTGAAGCTCCAGCTGATCCTCGCGCCTGAACACACGACGGAAGCGGCGGGTCAGTGCCCCGGCGAGCTCTTCGATGTGTGCGCCCGCCATGAGATAGAGATCGAGCTCGGGGCGGATCGCGGCGAGTGTGTCGGCGATCCCCAGCACCCGCTGCACCGAAGCGAGGGAACTGCGCGCTGGAGCAATCGTGTTGGTGTTCTCTGAGTCGGTGCGGGCGAGACCGATGGCCTCTTTGAGGTCTTTGCTGAGGCTCTGTCGAGTGCGGTCGCTGAAGCCTGGGCGCACGACGCAGGCGAGAATGTTGGGGTTGGTGAGAATGGCGGCAACAGCATCGTCGGCGGAGGGGACGATGACGTACTCGTAGATAAAGTCGTCGGCCGGATTACGCAGGCGTAGAGCCTCCGCGCGCATCGTGTCGCGGTCGGCCGCTGTGGTCTCGTCGACCACGAGCACCTCGAAGCGGGGGCGAGGATCGCCGTCGCCGCTGGTCTCCAGGCGATCGAGTTCGTCAATGAACTCTTCGCGGGGGTCCTCGGGAACCGTGTCGCCGCGCAGGCGGTTGACGACTCGACCGATGCGGTCGAGTGCGGTGACGTAGTCGCCGGTTTCGAGCAGGTCTGTAATCCCGGTCACATATCGCTGACCGAAGCCGGCCCAGTACATCTCGATGGTCTCGAGCGAGCGCAGCGAGCGGTAGATCTCACTGTCTGGGGTGAGCGTGTCGGTGTCGTCGTTGCCGAGCGCGAGACGCTTCACGCCGAATCGCAGATACTCCCAGGCATCGCTGCGGAGGCGCCAGGTGCTCGACGGCATTCCGGGATCCCGTTCGAGAACACTGCCCGGGTCGGCTTGCGTCGCGCGAGGCTCCGCGATGTCGTCGGAAATCGAACCGGTACCCCGAAATTCCTCTGTAAGTGTTTCGTGAGCGGAGTCGATCCTCGTCATTGACGACTGTCCTTCCAACATCGGCGTTAATGGGTATTGCGTGGAGTTCTGATTGTCGATCTTACGTCGTTTCAAATGCCGGGTCAGGTACGTTGCGGTTTGCGACTGTGCTTGCGGTGCGGCCTGAGCAAACATTTTGGCGCCGAGCGGGCCCGCAAACAGCGACACTGACCGAATGCCGAGAGTTCACCCGATGTAACTTAGGATGCCCTAATATAGAGGTGTGCAGGCATTCGATTCAGACGGTTCAGAGGTCACCTCTGTCGTCGACCCTGACGGACTCGATTGCGTACTCGCCGCGGGTGACGCGGGCGATCTTGATGAGATTCGCGAGTGGCTGCAGAACCTGCCCGAGACCGCCTACGGGCAGGTCTTCATTGAAGCCTCCGATAAGGCCCAGATCGAGCCGCTGCCTCTGCCGGTAAACGTCGCGGCAACCTGGTTGTGTGCGGGATCACGCGCCACTGTTGAGCAGGATCCGGGAGTCGCCTTGGAGACCGCCGTCGACGCCTGGTTCGACGAGTGGTTGTGGCCAGACAGCGGCGTGGATCGCAACTTTCACCTCTGGACGGGGTGCCGCGAGAACGTGGTCATGCAGGGATACTGGCGCAGTTTCGATCGTCGCCTGAAAAAGCGGTTGCCCCGCTTCTGCGACCCGAACTGCGCGCGGGACTGCTTCGGTTCTTCTGATTAAACGTGTGCGCGCTTCCTGAGTGCGGCCGCGCGGGTAAGTAACAAGGATCCCGCCAGAGCTAAAACCGTCGCCAAGATGGTGCCGGTTTGCCGCGGTTGATTTCCCGTTTTTGCGAGTTCCTCGGGCTTCTGCGCTGGGGTCGGTTGGGCTGTAGAGCGAGGCGCCTCCGTGGGGGGCGGGGTTTCCGAACCAAGTATTGTGAAATTCGCGCCGGGAATTTTCATACCAGTGTCGTCGTAGAAGCAGCTATACCTGACGGTGTACTCTCCAGCACTCGCTGTCAACGGAATGTGAATCGAGTGTGCCACGTACCCATCTGAACCGACCGGTAGATCGAAAGAAAAGTAGGTTTCTCCGTCTGTGTCATTCGTCAGTGTCTGGTGGGAAAAGTCTGCATTGATGCTGTCTGGTGGGCTTGAGCTCTCACCGCAGGATCCGCTGATTTGCACGGTGCCCCCCGGGCTTGTGGAGTTCGGGGCGATGGTGAAACCAGCGGAGAGCGCTACGCCTGGCACTGCGAGCAACGGGGCTTCGGCCATGACTTGTGAATCTGGACCGACGGAGTCGAGCTTAGAACCATCAGGAGATACGTGACGCTCGCCTGAATCAGTTTCGGGAACGCTGAAGGTTTTCTGTTCCAAAGGACTTTCGCCCGACACCTCAGTATTAGGAAGGGGAGATTCGGGTAGTTCTGAAGCAGGTAGTAATCCAGTGGCGGCGAAGACGATTGCGGCAACCGCTGGAAGACTGAAAATTGAGGATGCGCTCATAGTTGCCAAAGCTAACAGGGGAAAATGCATCTAAGCAAGTGAGTTTGACAATATATAAATAAATTCATTAAATTTGAAGAATGACTTCAAAGTTTTGTCATCCTAGACAAAGATCGATCACATTCTTTCTCTTTGTGCCGTTGATGATTGGATTATCAGGATTTGCCGTGCCGAATCCAGCAAATGCGGAAGATTCTTCTGACTCGGCAGCCGAGGATTCGACTGGTAGCGAGAAAACACAAGCAGAATCGCCCCTTGAGGGTCCAGAGGTGGATGATAGTAGCGGCGATTCGGGGTCAAAAGATTCAATTCAGATTACTGAACCTTCGGACGAAACGTGGTTCTTGGACGAGAGCCCAACTGCGGGAATGAATAGCGAAGGGCAGAATCTATCCGGTGAAGCCCAGCGTTCTCGACTTGTTGATTTTGATGCAGGTGCTGCGCTTCACGCGCTAGTTGCCGAAAGCGATTTGAAATCAGGCGATCTAGCTGAACGCACGGTGGTCTCATCTGCAGAAAGCTTTGACTTTCAAGCCTTTGATGGCGAGATTCGGCATATCAACATTCGAGAGGTCGCGGTGATGGCTCCGCTGGATGGAGGCTCACAGCCAGTCGTCGAAGTGCTAGGTGATGAAAGTGTAGGGGGTGGGAATACTTCACTCGCATCCTTCGTGTTCTCTCCAGACGACGCGGGCGAATATCAGCTTTCCGCGAGTATCAACTCGACAGGAGAAGACAGCATTCGTGTTGAAGCAACGGGAGAAACGCTCTACCAAATAGATGAAGTTTCATCGAATACACCTGGCGTGGAACGCACGTTTGTTGATGACGATGCCCCACCGAAGGATGGGGAACTAGAGTTGGATGCCCCGGAGTATGAAGATAATGGCGTGCCCTTAGTGCCTGGCTCTGCAGCTTACAAAGCAGCGAAGGCGCCAAACTACGAAGTTACGGTACTGGCCGTAGCGGCAAACGGGATTGGCGGAGCCGCGGTGGCAGAGGGTCAGATGAGGGGTCTAATTGGCGAAGCCAACGCTGCGTTCGAATACTCCGGTATTAGGACTCGATTGCGCCTATTGGGGGCAATGGGTGTGAGCTTTTCCCAAAATCTGTGGGATATGGGGGAGGATCTTAAAGCCCTTGATAGGGGCAAAGGTGTTTTTGCCAATGTTCACAGCCGACGAAACGAACTCGGTGCTGACATTGTTTCGATGATTGTGCCAACCTCGTCAACCAAGGACAACTATTCCTACACCTGCGGGGTGGCTTGGAGGGCCGGGCAAGGAAAGTACAATAAGAACATTGGCCAGCTTGCCTATGATGCCAGTTATGGTTTCAATGTTGTCGCTACACAGGACGCCATTAGGGGCGGGGTGCAATGTCCGCACTTCGCCTTTGCCCATGAAGTAGGTCACAATCTCGGGGCGAATCATGACCCTGATCATTCCAATGTTACTTATGGCGACGAGGGGTACATACACGGGTATGCGGTTCCCGGTGCCGCACGGGACATCATGTCTTATCAGTGCAATTGGAATACCCCGTGCGCAGAGTCCCAACAATTTGCGAGCCCATGGAAGACCTTCAGAGGTTACCCGAATTTTGTCTCAGGAAACACTTGGCAGTCTAACGCGGCGAGAATGATTGAGGAGACATCGACCGTCGCCTCTGAATGGCGTACAACGACGGTTGGTTACGACGTCCCAACGAGCCACAAGTTCCGCAAGGAAATAATGTGGCTTGTGAATCGGAAGATCTCTAGTGGATACGCAGATGGTTCTTTTAGGCCAGGGGAATCAATTTCACGAGAAGCCATGTCGGCATTCCTGTTCCGGATGAGAAAAGTCAGGAACTTCAAGGTACCCGCAACCGCCAAGACGTTCTCCGATGTCCCTAAATCTCAACGCTTTTACACCTACATCATGTGGATGAGTAGCGAAAAGATCACCACGGGTAATGCGGACGGCACATTTAAGCCTAAAGATGCTGTTTCGCGAGAGGCGATGGCTGCGTTCTTGTACCGATACGCGGGTAGTCCAACCTTTACCCCTACTGCCGCGCCATTCTCTGATGTTCCGAAGACTCATAAGTTCTACAAGCAGATCGCCTGGCTTAAGTCCGTCGGAATTACCACGGGTAATGCAGACGGAACTTTTGGACCGTCGAATGCCGTTTCGCGAGAAGCGATGGCGGCGTTCCTCTACCGCTACAACGCGAAGGGACTCAAGTAGGTATAGCAGCGTAAGCTTGGAGTCATGGCCAAATCGCATGAACGCAAGCATCGGATCGTTGTGCTCGGAGGTGGCCCTGGCGGCTACGAGGCGGCTCTCGCCGGCGCCCAGCAGGGAGCCGATGTCACGCTGATCGAGCGGGCCGGTGTCGGCGGAGCAGCGGTGCTCACTGACGTTGTGCCCTCGAAGAGCCTGATTGGCACGGCGGGTGCCGTGCAGGCGGTTCGTGACTCTGGGCGGCTTGGTGTGCAAGCGTTTGTTCCCGGGGGAGACGGCAAGCCTGTGCGCCCCGAGATTGCCGTCAACCTCGCTGCGGTCAACAAGCGACTCATGGCGATGGCTGGAGCCCAGTCGGTCGACATGTTGCAGACTCTCGAATCTGCAGGAGTGCACGTTGTGCAGGGCGAGGGGCGCCTCGACGGCGTCGGCGCCGTGCTGGTTTCAACCTCCGCCGGATCCGGCGGCACCGACTTTGATCGCATCGAGGCCGACACGATTGTGCTGGCCGTGGGTGCGAGCCCTCGTGAACTCGACTCGGCAAAGCCAGACGGTGAGCGGATCCTGAACTGGAAACAGCTCTATGATCTGCCCGCGATCCCGGAGCACCTCGTTGTGGTGGGCTCGGGTGTGACTGGCGCGGAGTTCGCGAACGCTTACCGCACCCTCGGTGCGGAGGTTACGCTCGTGTCGAGCCGTGACCAGGTGCTGCCGGGTGAGGATCCCGACGCCGCTGCCGTTATTGAGCGCGAGTTCGCGCGGCTCGGCATGAACGTGATGTCGAAGTCCCGCGCCGAGTCGGTCACCCGCACGGAGAACGGCGTTGTCGTGGCCCTGGAAGACGGCCGCACTGTCGAGGGATCGCACTGCCTCATGGCGGTGGGCTCGATCCCGAACACGGCGAATCTTGGGCTCGAAGAGGCCGGTGTGCAGCTCACCGAGAGTGGGCACATTCGCGTGAACAAGGTGGCGCGCACTGCGATCCCTTCGATTTATGCGGCGGGTGACTGCACCGATTTCTATCCGCTCGCCTCGGTTGCTGCGATGCAGGGGCGCACCGCGATCATGCACGCGCTCGGCGACTTCGTGCGACCGATTGACCTGCGCAACGTTGCGGCCAACGTCTTCACGTACCCCGAAATCGCGACGGTCGGGTGGAATGCGAGCAGCCTCGCCGAGGCTCGCGACGTGGCTCAGGCGATTGAGCACACGATCCCACTCAGCTTGAATCCGCGCGCGAAGATGATCGGTTTCACCGACGGTTTCGTGAAGTTGTTCGCATGGAAAGCATCCGGCACCGTGATCGGCGGCGTGATTGTTGCGCACCGCGCGAGTGAACTCATTTTTCCGCTAGCGCTCGCCGTAGAGCACCGGCTGACAGTCGACCAGGTTGCGTCGGCGTTTGCGGTCTACCCGTCAATGACTGGCGCGATTACTGATGCGGCGCGTGCGTTGCATCAACATTAATGCTGGTGCGACGCGTGCGTTGCACTGCACGAGAGCGTAGGCGCGGGTGGGATCGACCGTCTCAATCGGTCGAGTGAAACCGGTGTGCCCGAAGGGTGCGTCGGCCGCGAGAGAAGAGGAACAAATGATGTTGAGCGAACGAGCGCGCACGGCTTCACGGCGCGGGATCCGCGGCGGGATCGCAGGGCTTATGGCTCTGGGGCTGATCGTTGGTCTTTCAGGGTGTGCCTCGGGCAAGCCTGAAGTCGTGCCGTCAGATGAGAGCGCGAAGCCGGTTGTTACGGTGCGCGCGGTCGACAACAAGTTTGAGCCGGCTGACGTGGAGATCGAAAAGGGCCAGGCTGTCCGGTGGGTCTTTGAGGGCACAAACCAGCACGATGTGGTCTCCGATGACGGCAGTTTTGTGAGCGATCTCGTCTACGACGGCAGCTACACGCACGTGTTCAAGGACGCGGGTGACTTCCGCTACATCTGCTCGATCCACCCCGAAATGGTTGGCAACGTGAAGGTGAAGTAGTCAGGCGGGTGGTTTCGGCTGCCCCGCCTGCGTTCCAGCCCGAACTTCCAGAATCCGCCCGGTTTTGCGCCCTTAAGACCTCGATCTTAAGCGCGCAAAGCCGGGCGGATTTGGCTTTCCGTCGAGGGTTAAGACGGAGGGATTGCTTCCGGTTTGCACACTACTGCGCAATCCGTAGTAGTGTGGTGTGCGTAACAGGAGGTCCACTTGGATACCACGCAGCTTCTCAAGGGAGTGCTCGACGCCGCGGTTCTTGCGGTGATCAGTCAAGAAGATGGGTACGGCTATGACGTCGTGCGCCGCCTGCGTGCCGCAGGCCTCGACCATGTCGGCGACGCCTCGGTTTACGGAACACTTAGGCGGCTCTTCACTGCTGGGTCGCTCTCGGCGTACGTCGTCGCATCAGACGGCGGACCAAATCGAAAGTACTACGCGATCACGCCGCAGGGGCACGAAGTGCTTGCTGAACAACGCCTCGCCTGGGCAACCTTCAGCCGATCCCTCTCGTTGCTATTGAACGGTGTGGATCGCCCAAAGACTCTTGCGGATCCTGACCTGAATTTTGATCCCATCCCTGCAACCGACCATTCAGCCAACCCCAGCCTGACCGGAGCTCATAATGACTAGTTTTACGAAGAACAGCGCAGCGGCGAATCTCACTGAGGAGATGATCGATGCGTTTGCTGCACGAGTGCGACTTGCCTTGGGTGACCTGCCCAAGGGTGACGTGGTGGATCTCACTGAGGGGCTCGAGACTTCGCTCGCGGAGCAAGCTGCCGACTTGGGGCCGGGGGCGACGTTGCCTCACGAGGGTGACGCAGTTGCCTACGCCAACGAACTGCGGGAGGCAGCGGGATTGCCTGCTGGTGGGGCTGACTTGACGGCTGAGAAGCGACCGGGGTTATTCAGCGTTGTTGCTGAGCGGTTGCGTGAAATGCGTTCAGAGCTGTCCGATCGCATTCGCGCGAACCCTGTATCGTCTGCGATTTTTGATTTTTTCGTGGCACTGCAGCCGGTTTGGTGGGTGCTCCGCGCATGGGTTGCCTGTTTGGTCTTCAGTGCTGTCTTCATGAGCGGAACGTTGACCTACTATTATCCGATCCCGGAGGGGGTCAAGGCGTGGTTGATGCTGCTAGTTGCGAGTGTTGTCAGCGTGCAGTGGGGACGCGGTAAGTGGATGCCCTGGCGCTGGATGCGAGTAGTGCGGTCACTCGGAAGTGCCTTCTTGTTTGTGGTCGTGCTGTTAGCCGCGCCGACGGTGGTTCCGCAGTGGGGTACTAGCAGCTATGTTGCTGATACGCCCGAAAATGCCCCTGGAATGTGGGTAAACGGCAGTCTTGTGAATAACATCTTTGCCTACGACGCCAACGGCAAACCGCTGAGTGAGGTGCAGCTGTTCGATCAAGACGGGCGAGCAATCGTCACGGTGGGAGATCCGGAGGCAGGCACCGAGGCAGGCCAATGGGTCCCCGCGAGCGTGGGCGCGTCATGGTTAATGCCACGGACCACCATTGAAGGAAAGATCGCCTGGAATGTGTTTCCGCTCAGAACCGTTCCAGATGCCGAAATCGATTACTCTGAAGATCCAATTGGGGTGGTTGATCAGACAAAGGCCATGCCCCAGTCACCGCCCAGCATCCAGGTCTATCCGCTTGCCCCGCTCAAGGATCAATCCGAGGTGGAGAGCAAGCCCGCCAGCTAAGCCCTACCCCCGCTCAAACACCGCCACGGTCTCAAAGTGGTGTGTGTGAGGGAAGATGTCGAACGCGCGCAGCCCAGTGAGTTCGTAGCCCGCATCGCGCAGCGTCTTGGTATCGCGGGCGAGGGCCACGGGATCGCAGGCAACGTAGACGATGTTCGCGGGTGACAGCTCGATCAGCTGGGCGGTGACATCGCCGCCAGCACCGGAGCGCGGCGGATCGAGCACCACGGTGCCGCGGCGCATGCGATTTCGAACCGGCTCTGTCGCCTTCAGCAGGTCGGCAAGGTGGCGGTCTACCCGAGCGGTGACGGCGAGTGCGCCCACAAGCTCGGCAAGGTTCTCAGCAGCATCATCGGTGGCGCCTGCATCGGACTCGACGGTTGTGACCCGAATCGTGGGGCCTGCCGCCTCCGCCATCGCAGCCGCGAGCAGCCCGACCCCGCCGTAGAGGTCGAGGTTGCTGGCTGTTGCGTCAAAGCGCTCAGCGTCAATGAGGTCTTGGATCGCGTCGCGCACCGCGGTGAAAAGAACCGTGGGGGCTTCGCGGTGCACCTGCCAGAATCCGCCGGCACGCACGAGGAAACCGCGATCCTCGACGAGCTCGCGTACTACGTCGTCTGCCCCAGCCCGCTTCTTCTCGCCGGGAAGTCCGAGCAGCATGCGGGGGTCGTCGGCCGCGGGATCAACGAGGTCGACGGTTGCAACCTCGGTGATGTTGTCGGAGAGGGGAGCGATCTGATTGATACCCTCGCTGGCGAGCGGTAGCGACTCGACGGGGATGACCCGGCGGCTGCGTGAGGCGTAGGGGCCGACGGTGCCGGTTTCTGCGTCGACGTGCAGGCGAACGCGCGTGCGGTAGCCGAGCCCGTTGGTCTCGTCGTCACCGGGCGCCGGTTCAACGAGATCAGCAAGCGCCTCCGCGAGATCCTCGCCCTCTTCGCTCGCGAGTTCGACGCCGCCAAAACGCTTCATGGCGTCGGCGAGAACCTCGGCCTTGAGGAAACGCTGGCGTTCAAGAGCGATGTGCCCGAACTCTGCGCCGCCCGCGCGATCTTCGGGGTCGCGCTCGATCGCGGCCTCGGGCCACACATGGGGGCGGCGATCCTCTGATGCTTCTAATACCTCAATGACGGCGGCGCGAGCGAACGACTTCTTGCGCGCCTCGGTGACGCGTGCACGTACGCGTTCGCCGGGGATCGCGTCTGCCACGAACACCACGCGCCCTTCGTGGCGCGCAACGCATACGCCGCCGTGTGCGATTCCGGTGACTTCGAGTTCAATTTCGTCGCCAACGGTGAGGGGCGCGGTGTTGCGGGTTTCAGACATGTTGACCATTCTCCCATTGCTTTGGCGGGTCTAGGATCAGAACATGGAGCAAGCAACGGTTCTAGTGCGAGACCTGAAGGTGCGACGCGGGCGCAAGACGGTGTTTGACGGCATCGGATTCGAGATTCCGCGGGGCGAGGTCACCGGCCTTCTCGGGCCCTCGGGCTGCGGCAAGACGACGCTGCTGCGTGCGATCGTCGGGGTTCAGGCGGGTGTGCAGGGTGAGCTGCAGGTGCTAGGAGAAAGTGCAGGATCGCGCTCGCTTCGAACGCGGGTCGCGTATGCGACACAGGCGGCGTCTGTGTACGATGACCTTTCGGTGCGACAGAATCTTGCGTTCTTTGCGCGGGCGCTTGGGGCGCCCCGGGGCGATGAGGATCGCGTTATCGATCTTGTGGGCCTGCGCGACCAGGCCAAGCAGCGCGTTGAGGCGCTGAGCGGCGGTCAGCGTAATCGGGTTTCCTTGGCTGCTGCTCTATTGGGATCACCCGAGCTCATCGTGCTCGACGAGCCGACGGTGGGGCTTGATCCGGTGCTGCGCGCAGAGCTGTGGGCGCTGTTTCGAAAGCTCGCGAGCGAGGGAGCAACACTGATCGTGAGTAGTCATGTGATGGACGAGGCGCTGCACTGTGACCGGTTGCTCTTGCTTCGTGAGGGCGAAATCGTTGCGGATACAACGCCGTCGAATCTGCTTGAATCAACGGGGGAGCGCGATCCTGAAGCCGCGTTCCTGGCTGTGATTGCCGGCGCAGGGTCTGGCGCGGCAATGCCGGGGCATCCCCGCCACGCAGGGGAGGTGGCCTCATGAATCCGAAACGTACCTTCGCCGTTGCTGGTCGCGTGCTTCGGCAGCTCTCGCACGATCCCCGATCCATCGCATTACTGCTACTCGCTCCGAGCCTTTTGGTCGGCTTGTTTGCCTGGCTGTTTAGCGATCAGGAGGGGACTTTCGATCAGTTCGGCGGGCCGATCCTCGCCCTCTTTCCCTTCATTTTGATGTTCATTATTACCTCGGTGACGACGCTGCGCGAGCGGCGATCCGGCACGCTCGAGCGACTGATGTCGACGCCGCTTGGTAAGGGTGACTTCATTGTGGGCTACGGGATCGCGTTCGGATTGGCGGCGACGGTGCAGGCCGTGATTACCGTGACGTTTGCGACTGTTGTGTGTGGCCTTGAGGTGAGTGGGCCGATTTGGCAGTTGGGCGCCGTTGCCGTGCTTGACGCGCTGCTCGGAACCGCCCTGGGGTTGCTCGCGAGTGCGTTTGCGCGGACCGAGTTCCAGGCCGTGCAGTTTATGCCGCTGGTGGTGTTTCCGCAGATCATTCTTGGCGGATTGTTTATGCCTCGGGATCAGATGCCTGACGTGCTGCACGCCATATCCAACTGGCTGCCGCTGAGCTACGCGATTGACGCTGTGACTGCTGTAACCGACGGCACCGAGGGGTGGGATCTGGGGCGGCCGCTGATCATTATTGCTTCGGTGACCGTCGTAGCTCTGGTGCTTGCGGCGGCGACGCTACGGAGGCGTTCGCCGTAGTCTTTCTCGGTTGCACGAGCTTCGCTCACAGGCAGTCGATTTTGCGAATTTTTGAAAATCTCTGGCGATAACTCCGCTTCTTTCGGAATGGCGTCAGAATTCAACCTATGCTTCTTGGAAACGTTGTCATTCCGCCAATCTCACGTATATACTTCATGTATATCCCAGGAGGTTAAGTATGAGAACTAAGCTGTTTTTCAGTAACAAGACGCAAGCGGTGCGGTTACCCAAAGAGGTGGCCTTCGCGGAAGGAGTAGAAGAAGTGGAAATAGTCGTCGTGGGTGAATCCCGAGTCATTACTCCGGTCAATAGGGGCCTGGAATGGTGGTTCCAAAACGGCGCGGCGGTGAGTGAAGACTTTATGTTGGACCGCGAGCAACCTCCAGTGCAAGAACGCGACTGGGGTGAGTGATGCTGCGTTACCTATTAGACACAGATGTGGCAATCGCTCTGCTTCGTAGGCAGAAAGGGATCGACCTGGATCGCTTTTTTGCGAACAGTGGGCGTCTTGCTATCTCAACGATTTCTATTGAAGAGCTCGAGTTTGGTGCCTACCGTTCTGCATTCCCTGAGCGAAATCTAAAAGCCAATGATGAGCTTCTAGCGCAACTGAAGATTCAAGATTTTAATAGATACGCGGCAGCACACGCTGCGGAGGTTCGGGCAACTCTCGCTGTTAGAGGCACACCGATTGGATCGTACGATTCACAGATTGCGGGGCATGCACGTTCGCTTGGGCTTACCGTCGTCACTGGAAACACGCGCGAGTTCGAGCGAGTCCCTGGGCTGCTGGTCGAGAACTGGATCGGAGGGGAATGAGCCAGCGGCGCACAACGTCATAGAATCGGCGCATGCGTTTGTATCTCGCCTCGACCTCACCCGCCAGACTCTCCGTGTTGCGCGGGGCCGGAATCGAACCGATCTGCTTCTCGCCTGAGGTTGATGAGGACGCCGCCGTGGCGGCGCGCGAGACCGAGCTTGGGCGACCACTCTCTGCCCCTGAGCTCACCGAGTACCTGGGGCGGCTCAAGGCTGAAGACGTTGTGCGAAGGCACGGTGACGAAATCGACGGACTCGTGCTCGGCGGGGACTCAATGTTTCTGCTTGACGGCGAGATTCTCGGCAAACCGCACCTGCCTGAGATTGCGCTTGAGCGCTCCAAACAGCACCGTGGCAAGACCGGGGTGCTGCACTCCGGGCACTGGCTCATTGACCACAGCGGCGGCACGGTGCGCGGGGCCGCGGGCGGGGTCGACACCGCCAAGGTGACGCTGTCGGCAGATCTGACCGATTCAGAGCTTGCGGCTTACGTCGCGACGGGCGAACCGTTGGAGCTCGCGGGAGGGTTTGCAATCGATGGACTCGCAGGAGCTTACATCGAGAGCATCGAGGGAACCCCGAGCTGCGTGATCGGGCTGTCGCTGCCGGAGCTGCGACGCCTCGTTCGTGAGCTCGGCCACGAGTACCCTGCGCTGTGGAGCTAGGGCACCAAGAGGTTACTCTTGCTCCGATCCTCGGGCTAACAGCGCGACGGTGAGTGTTGCGATCGTCTCGCCGCTGGCGAGATCCACCCCGAGCAGATCCTCAATGAGTGCGATGCGCTGATAGAACACCGACCGCGACAGCCTGGCACGTTGCGCGGCGAGTGAGCGGTTTGTCGGGTGTGCGAGATAGGCCTCGAGAACTCGAAGCAGATCCCCGCTGTGACCGGGCCCTGCGCTCTGGTCGTGCGCGACCAGAGTGGCAAGCGTGCTAGACGCAAACTCCTGCACGGCGGGGGCCGCCGATAGTCCACGCACCAGGTACGCGAGCGGCTGCTGTTCGGCCTGCTGCACCGAAACCCTACCAACCGTGGTGGCCGTGGGCAGCGATCCCGCTGCTCGCACGCGCTCCAGCGACGTGATCAGCTCGCCGACCCGTTTACCAGAGATGCCGAGCGTCAGCTGTGCTCGCCACGCGGCAGGCGTGGTGTCGGGCAACAGCATCCCGAGTTCATGGGAGAGCCGCTCGGCGAGTGCTGGGATCCTGGTTTCGTGTCCGTCTAAGGTGGCGGCAGAGGCGGAGTTGGCGGATGCGCTCATTCCGCTGCGTGGATCATTCAGCGGAAACGACAGGAGCGCAAGCAGCGTTCCCTCGCGAGGCGAGTCGGGGTCGGGGGTGAGGATCGCGGATCCTTCGGGTGCAACGGCGCGCCTGAGAGCCGTTTCGAGGATCGCTCGCTCCAAGCTTTCGTGGGCCCCAAAATCACCAAATCCGCGAAGCGTTGCACCGAGCAATCGGCGTCCAGCTATCGGAAGCCCACCGGCCGCGAGTTGAACCGCAAGGTCGGTGTCTCGTCGGTAGCGTCCGCCCAGCAACTGGCCAAAGAGCTGTTTCGAACTGAGCTGCAGCCACTGATCCTCACCCGTGTCAGCAAGCCTGCCGAGCGCGAGTGCAAAGGCACCAAGTTCGAGCACCGTCTGACGCCCGGCCGGGTGCGGAGAGCCTGGAAGTGCGATGAGGTGCCCCCAGCGCGTACCGCGCGCCTCGACGGGCACACGCACCCAATTAGTGGGCAGTGCGCGAGCGAGCTGCTGAGCGGAGGCCCAGCGTTCGAGGGTGTGCTCGGGATCCGGCTGTTGTGAACCCCCGCTCGCCCACGCAACAACACGCTGAGCCGAGTCTTCGAGCACCACGGGTGCGTCGAGCGTCGCCGCAAGCCGCTCGATCACGTAATCGACCGGGCTGCGGTTGAGACCGAGCTCGGTGAGCATCGCGTGCACCTCGGCCCGCGCCTGCAGGGCTTCGGTTTGTGCGGCGAGGATGCGTTGATGAACTCGCTGGGTAATCTGCACAAAGCGCACCTCGCTGTGCAGAACCACCAGCGGGATATCGTTGGCTTCACAACTGGCGATCAGAGCGTCGGGGGCGTGTTCAAGGCGGGTCCCGAGCTCCAGGATCACGGCTGCCGGACCGGTTCCGGTCAGTGTGTCTGTGACTGCGGCGAGCTCCTCGGGGTCACTTGGCCACCCAGCTCCCGTCGTGAGCAGCAGCTCGCCGCCGTCGAGAAAGGCTGCAGCTCCCGTGCCCGCGACCACGTGGGCCCAGCGGACTGCACGATCGGTGTGGCCGGATCCTGCAATCAACTCGGGCTGCCCGGCGCGCAATTCTGGCAGGTCGAGCACAGCGGCGACGGTGAGTCCAGCGGTATCGGTTGCGTTCTCTGGCACGGGATCCTCCGCTTCTTTTGTCATTGTCTGGCTCTCGCCGAGAACAAGCGTCATACAAAGTGTATGACAACACGCAAAAGTGCCGATGATTTGGCGTTCACTTTTAGGCATCTCCGCTGGCACACTTGTAATCGCTGGGATCGAGAGATCCCGAACACAATGACCGAAATGAGAAAGAGGGCGAACCGAATGGCACGCATCCCCCACGTTATTGGCGGCGAGAAGATTGATGCCGGCGAGCGGTACCAGCCGGTGTTCAACCCGGCGACCGGCGAGCAGCAGCACGAGCTGGGCATCGCCTCGGCGGCAACCGTCGAGCAGGCAATTGCTGCGGCTGCGGCAGCCCTGCCGAAGTGGCGCAAGACGAGCCTCACCAAGCGTGCGGATGTGTTCTTCAACCTGCGTCAGCTGCTGAAGCAGCGCACGCCCGAGCTCGCGGCGATCGTCACGAGCGAGCACGGCAAGGTGCTCTCTGACGCAGCTGGCGAGATCGCCCGTGGCCTTGAGAACGTTGAGTTCGCCTCCGGTCTGCTGCACCTGCTCAAGGGTGAGCGCGACGAGCAGGTTTCGACTGGCGTTGACGTCCACTCGGTCAAGCAGCCCGTCGGTGTTGTTGCGGCGATCACGCCCTTCAACTTCCCGGTCATGGTGCCCCTCTGGATGATCGCGAGCGCCATTGCCTGCGGCAACACCGTTGTACTGAAGCCTTCCGAGCGCGACCCCTCGGCTTCGATCTTCATCGCGGATCTCTTCCGCGAGGCTGGTCTGCCCGACGGTGTGCTCAACGTTGTGAACGGCGACAAGGTTGCCGTCGACACACTGCTCGATAGCCCTACGGTTAAGGCCGTCAGCTTCGTTGGATCCACCCCGATCGCCCGCTACATCTACGAGCGCGCCGCGGCAAACGGCAAGCGCGTACAGGCACTCGGCGGCGCGAAGAACCACATGATCGTGATGCCCGACGCTGACCTCAACATGGCAGCCGACGCAGCGGTCTCCGCAGCCTACGGTTCGGCAGGCGAGCGCTGCATGGCGGTCTCCGTTGTTGTTGCCGTTGGCGGCGTCGGTGACGAGCTCGTCAGCAAGATCGCGGATCGTATGAAGGATCTCAAGATCGGTGACGGCACGGATCCCTCCTCTGAGATGGGCCCGCTGATCACCAAGGAGGCTCGCGACCGCGTCGAGTCCTATGTCGAGGGCGCCGCTGCCGAGGGTGGCGTCGTGGTCGTCGATGGCCGCGAGACCAAGTTCGAGGGCAACGGCTTCTTCACCGGCGTCTCGCTGATCGACCACGTCAAGACCGACAGCAAGGTGTACCGCGAAGAGATCTTCGGGCCCGTGCTCGCGATCGTGCGTGTTGACACCTACGAGGAGGGTGTGACCCTCATTAACGAGCACCAGTTCGGCAACGGCACCGCGATCTTCACCCGTGACGGTGGCCTCGCTCGCCAGTTCGAATTCGAGGTTGAGGCTGGTATGGTCGGCATCAACGTGCCGATCCCCGTGCCCGTTGGATCCTTCTCGTTCGGTGGATGGAAGGACTCGCTCTTCGGCGATTCCCACATCTACGGTCCCGAGTCGGTGCACTTCTACACCCGCAGCAAGGTCATCACGACGCGCTGGCCGAACCCCGACCAGTCGAAGGTTGACCTCGGCTTCCCGAGCAACAGCTAAGCGAGGACGGCAACATGACTACCTACACAGATCTGAACGGCACCGAGCAGTCCTTCGGTGACACCGACGCCCAGCGCGAGGTTCGCGCGAACGACCGCCAGTACGTCTTCCATTCGTGGTCGGCGCAGGAAGCCATCAACCCGCTTCCCATCGCTAAGGGCGAGGGCGTGCGCTTCTGGGACTACGACGGCACCGAGTACCTCGACTTCTCGTCGCAGCTCGTCAACCTGAACCTGGGTCACCAGCACCCGGGGCTCGTCAAGGCGATTCAGGATCAGGCCGGGCGTCTCGCGACAATCCAGCCCGCCATGGCAAACGACGTGCGCGGCGAGCTCGCCAAGCGCATCGTTGAGCACTCCTTCGAGGGAGCGCGCTCGGTCTTCTTCACGAACGGCGGCGCCGAGGCGATTGAGTACGCTGTGCGTCTCGCTCGCCAGTCGAGCGGCAAGCGCAAGATCCTCTCGCGCTACCGCTCGTACCACGGCTCGACGGCAACCGCGATCACCATGACCGGTGAACCGCGCCGCTGGGCGAACGACGTGATCGACGGCGAAGTTGTGCACTTCTTCGGTCCCTACGCCTACCGCAGCGCGTTCTGGGCCGAGACTCCCGAGCAGGAGGCCGAGCGTGCCCTGAAGCACCTCGAAGAGCAGATTCAGCTTGAGGGTGCCAGCACCATCGCGGCGATCGTGCTCGAGACGGTTACCGGCACCAACGGCGTGCTCGTGCCGCCGCCCGGTTACCTGCCCGGTGTGCGCGCGCTCTGCGACAAGTACGGCATCCTCATGATCTGCGACGAGGTGATGGTCGGCTTCGGCCGCACCGGTGAGTGGTTCGCGTACCAGGGCTTCGGCGTAAAGCCTGATCTCGTGACCTTCGCGAAGGGTGTCAACTCGGGTTACGTGCCGCTCGGTGGTGTCGTGATTTCCGAGGAGATCCACAAGGCGTTCGCGCACAAGGCGTTCCCCGGTGGCCTCACCTACTCGGGTCACCCCCTCGCGTGTGCTGCCGGTGTTGCAACCTTCGACATCTTCGAAGAAGAGGGCATCATCGAGCGCGTTCGCGATCTCGGCTCACGTGTGATCGAGCCGCGCCTTCGCGAGATGGCCGCCAAGCACCCCTCGGTCGGCGAGTACCGCGGCAAGGGACTGTTCTGGGCGCTTGAGCTGGTGCTGGATCGCGAGACCCGCGAACCGCTTGTGCCGTTCAACGCCGCGGGCGAGGCTGCTGCCCCGTTCAACGCCGTGGTCGCCGCGTGTAAGGCCGCGGGCCTGTGGCCGTTCGCCGCGGGCAACCGCCTGCAGATCGCGCCGCCGTTGATCATCTCGGAAGAGGATCTGGTCAAGGGTCTCGACATCATCGACGCCGCGCTCGACGTGGCAGATGGTTACGTCACGAAGTAACCCAACATGGGCCCGCTCTGAGAGCGGGCCCAAACAAATGACTGTGTGCCGCTTCCCGAGATGGGAAGCGGCACACAGTTATTTTCGGGGGTTTGCGGATCAGGCCGCACCCTCAACGAAACGGTCAAGACGCATCTGGGCTGTTGCGGCGTGGGCCGACATACCTTCAGACTCTGAGATAGTGATTGTCGCTGGTGCAAGAAGCGGTGTCGCGTTGCGCTCGACGCGCTGGTAGGTGAGCGGCTTCAGGTAGCGCGACACCGAGAGGCCCGCGCTGTGCTTGGCGCCGCCAGCGGTGGGCAGCGTGTGGTTTGTGCCAGCCATTCCCTTGTCGGAGTAGGCGACCGTGCTCCACTCGCCCAAGAACACCGAGCCGTAGTTGCGCAGGTGCTCGTGGTACCAAACATCGTCTGCGGTGATGACTTCGAGGTGCTCGGGTGCCAGATCATCCATGAGTGCGACCGCAACCTCGCGACTGTCGGCGACGGTCACTGATCCGAAGTCACGCCACGCGGGTCCGCAGATGTCCGATGTCGACAGGGTGGGCAGTTGCCTCTCAACAGCCTCCATGACGGCGCGACCGTGCGATTCGCTTGTCGTGACGAGAGCCGCGGGGGAGTTCGGGCCGTGCTCCGCCTGACCGAGCAGATCAGCCGCGACGAGCTCGGGATCCGCCGTCTCGTCTGAGAGGACCGCGACCTCGGAGGGGCCAGCGAGTAGGTCAATGGCCGCTCGGCCGAAAAGCTGTCGTTTTGCTTCGGCTACAAAGGCATTACCAGCCCCGACAAGCATATCGACCGGCAGTTCATCGACGAGACCGTAGGCCATGGCAGCGAGTGCTTGGACGCCACCCAGCAGGAAAACGCGGTCTACTCCTGAGACGTGCGCTGTGTAGAGCACCGCATCGTTTGCGGCACCTGAGGGCTGCGGAGGAGTGCAGGCGATGACGTGGGGAACCCCCGCAGCTTTTGCGACTCCGACGGTCATAAAGGCGCTCGCGGTGAGCGGAAAGCGACCGGCGGGCATGTACGCGCCGACGCGACCAACCGGAACGTACCGCACCCCCGTGTGCAGCCCGGGCGCGAGTTCCACATCAAAGTCGACGTGTCCCTCACGCTGTCGCTGGGCGAATCCCTGTGTGCGCTCTGCACCCAATTCGATTGCCTCGCGCAGGGCAGGATCGAGCCGATCCCCGCTGCTTGCGATGTGGTTGGCGGCGATCTCAAAGCCGTCGCCTTCCCAGCGGTCGAGCTTGCGAGCGTAGTCTTGAACGGCGTCGATCCCTCTCCGTTCAATGTCGAGCAGCATGGTCGAGACGGTCTCAACCACCTTCGGGTCTCGCTGCGCTGCTGGCACATCAAGCGGGGTCTTGAGGCGCGTAAAGTGGCCGGCGTATTTTTCGAGGACTGGCGTCGTGAACTTCATGTTCTTGATGCTAGAAACCCGCGTTCCAAAGAACAATAGGCAGGAAACTCTAGATGACATAGTCTTGCGCTATGACAATCACGCAACTCCGCGCGTTCGTAGCAGCGGTTGATGGGGGTTCTTTCACCGCGGCCGCTGACGCTCTCGGAGTTTCGCAACCCACGGTCTCCGCGCTGATCCGAAAACTCGAAGAGCACCACCGGCTGCCGCTGTTCATTCGCACCGGGCGGCGTCTGACCCTCACGGCTGCGGGATCCGAACTCCTTGCTTGGGCACGCCAGATCGTCGAGACCGCCGAACGTGCAGATGAGGCGCTCGTTGAACTGCGCGGAGTGCAGCGGGGCACAATCTCGCTCGGAGTCTTGCGAAACGCGAACTTTTACTTTCTGCCCGACATGATCGAGCTGTTTCACCGTGCGCGCCCCAACGTACAGCTGCGACTCTTCGGGCAGAACTCGTTTGAGGTTGTTGAGGGTGTTCGTGAGGGCGTGCTCGAGGCGGGGATCGTGGTGCTGCCGGTGCCCGACGACGAGCTTGAAGTGTTCCCGCTCATTCAAGACGAGGTGCTGTGGGCAAGCGCTTCGCCCGATCACGTGGCGCAACCCGTCACGATCGACCAGGTCGTCTCAAACCCGGTGGTGCTGTACGACGTGAGTCACAGCTGGAACGATCCCACGAGGCGTCAGCTGAGCGAGCGGGCTCAGGAGCGCGGACTGCGCCTCGAACCGCAGTTCGAGGTTGAATACCTTGAGGCTGCGCTTGAGTTGGTCTCGCGCGGACTTGGCGACACGATGGTGTCGCGGGCCGTCACGAGGAGCGCTCACTTTCCTGACGGCATCCATGTCGCCCCGTTTGAGACGCCCATGTACGACACCATCGCGGTGATTCGCCGTAGAAACAGCATTCTGTCGCCCGCGATTCTTGAACTCATCGACATTGTGAGCGCGCTGCTGCGTCAGCGTGCGCCCCGAATCGTTGGGGAGGCCCCGCCAGCGCCTGCCTCTACGAACGAGTGAGGCGTCCGTAGAACTCTGGTCGGCGATCCTCAAAGAGATCGTTCCGCTCGCTAATACGGCGACGTTCGGGGTCGAGCGTCACGAGGGCATCGTGTCGGCCAGATTGATCCATCTCTCCGGTCGCCCAGCCGTCGGGGCCGATGATCGTAGTGCCCTCGGTCCAGCGAGTGCCACGCTCTTCGCCGCTGCGGTCGCAACACGCGATCGCCAGACCAGACACCCGGGCGGCAGCCATTGCCTGCACCACTTCAGGTGCGTGTTCACCCTGTGGGCGTTCAAGCAGCGGCCAGTTGGTGGGCACCGCGAGCAGATCTGCCCCGCGGAGAGCGAGCGACCGTGGCAGTTCGGGGAACTCGAGGTCGTAACAGATCACAACACCAAGTTTGCCCGCGGGGGTATCGATGACCGGGGGGTCTTCGCGCCCGGGCGTGAACACGAGCTTCTCCGTGTCCCAGAGGTGTAGCTTGCGGTAGACCACAGGTGGTGCGCCGGGAGTGAGTGCGACGGCGCTGTTGTAGACGACGTCGCCGCCATCCTCGCAAAACCCGACTACGACGCTCATGTTCTCGCCAAGTATTTCTTGCCACCGCAAGAACAGCGGAGAGTCTGCGGGCAGCGCGGCTTCGCGGGCCTCCTCCGGGGTGAGCGAGTAGCCACTCGTTGCAAGCTCCGGCAGCACGAGTAGATCGACGTTGTCTTGAGCGGCACCAGCGATCTCAAGCTCGATCTGTCGAATGTTGTGTTCGGGATCGGCGATGATCGGGCTGAGTTGCACGCAGCGAATTCGAACTGTTGTGAGGGTGTTTGTCACTTCATCACCTGTCTCGGCTTGCACGATTAGGGCGGGTCTCCAAAGAAGCACCCGCTCATAGGATCACACATTCCCCGCGTCTGTACCCCGTATCGCACCAGATTTCCGGTATAGATAAAAGCGATGGATTGTAGAGGAAAGCACCGCCTGGTGCTGTAGGGGTCTTGCGCCTAACCTCGGGGATTGGACGCGAGTCCCTGCGCCGATGCAGGGGCGTGAAGCGTGACGAAAGGGATCCCATGGCGAACTCCACACTCGCTGAAGACCTGCAAGATCGAGGACCGCTCATTGAATCGCGTTCGATCGAGTGGGTGCCGCTCAACGAGAGGAGCGGCTCACCGAAGAGCCTCTTCTCGCTGTGGTTCATGTCGAACGCAAACATCACAACGCTCGCCACGGGAATGCTGGGCGCCGCGTTGGGCGGCTCATTTGCAGTCTCTGCGCTCGCGATCCTGCTCGGTGTTGCTGTCGGCACAGTCTTTACTGCCTTCCACTCCGCGCAAGGGCCGCAGCTTGGCCTGCCGCAGATGATCCAGTCCCGCGCGCAGTTCGGGTATCGTGGGGTCGCCCTCATCTGCCTCATCGTGGTGTTTAGCCTGGTCGGTTTCAACATGTTCAATCAGATGCTCGGTGCCGAGATTCTGGTGAAGGTGACCGGTGTTGATGTCAACGCCCTCTGGTACTTCATTATTAGTGCCCTTGCGCTGATGCTCGCGATCTTTGGTTACCACTGGATTCACCGCACCCAGAAGTGGCTGACCTGGCTGTTTCTACTGACGTTCGGTGTGCTCACCGTTGCCGCGATTGTGCTTGTGCCCCTTCCCGCCGACCAGTTCAGCTTTACGAGCTTCACCTGGGTGTCGTTTCTGGTGCAGTTTGGTGCCGCGGCGGCCTACGCGCTCGGATGGGCGCCCTACGTCTCCGACTACTCACGCTACCTACCACCAGAGACTAAGCCAGGCCGCGCGCTGTTCTACACCTACAGTGGGATCTTTGTTGGAGCCTCCTGGCTCATGCTTCTTGGTGCATTTGTTGCTGCGACGTTTGCAGCGTCGGATCCGATTGGTGCGGTGCGGGATCTTGCCGAGCGAGTCCTGCCGGGTTCGGGCAACATGCTGCTTATTGCCGCCTTGCCTGGTCTGGTCGCCGTGATTACCGTCAACATCTATGCGGCTGCCATGGAGCTGATCACTGTTGCGGACTCCGTGCGACCTCTACGACCAACGAGGGCTGTCAGGATCATCGCGACCAGCCTGATCGCGGCCATTGCATTCGTGGGTTCGGTGCTGAGCACGGGAGCCTTCCTCGATAGCTTCGGCAGCTTCCTCGTCATCTTGCTGTACGTGCTCGTGCCCTGGACCTCAGTGAACCTCGTTGACTACTTCTTTGTGCGGCGCGGGCACTACGTGATTTCTGAGATCTTTCGACCGGGCGGGCTCTACGGAAACTGGGGTTGGCGTGGCATGGTGGCCTATGCCGCGGGTCTCATTGCGATGGTGCCGTTTGCCGTGACCGCCTGGTATGTCGGGCCCGTGGCGCAGGTTTTGGGTGGAGCCGACATTGCACTGTTCGTTGGATTGATCGTTTCAGGCCTCGTGTATCTGCTGCTGGGTCGCACGATCGACCTGGCGGCCGAGCGTGAGGCTGCCGCCGCTGACAAGCTGGCAACGGGCGCCCACGCAGTTGTGTTTGCTCGGGAGTAGTGAACGCTCGGGCTGGAGTCCGTGCCACCCCTGCGTGAGTTGGCCGCCAAGCGCCCCTCGGTTTCCAAACCACATCCTCTGGTTCGGGGGTCAGTTTCTGGTACTAAACCACGGTTTAGTGCCAGAAACTGACCCCCGAACTGTTGCGGGGACGTGCTCAAACCCATTTACATAGCGAGGCTATGTAAATTGTGCTAGCGTTGCCTTCGCAGACTTCAGGAGGCATCGTGCAGGATCAACGCGGGGAGACCGACCGCTCGGCCGCGCTCAGCGACGGTACGCTCGACAACACCGCGCTCGAGCTCATCCGCTCAGCCGCGCGTTTCACCCGAATGGTCGCCCGTGTGCCCGGCATCACCTACTCCTCCGTAGCCTGGCGCGTGCTCGCCGACCTTGCAGAGCAGGGCTCAGCGCGGGTCAGTGAACTCGCAGCGCAGCAGCGAGTCGCCCAACCAACCATGACCGCGCTCGTTAACCGACTCGCTGGCGAGGGCTGGGTAGATCGCAGCCCCGATCCCGAGGACGGCCGCGCGACGCTGGTGGTCATTACCCCGGCGGGTGAAGAAGCCCTCAATAACTATCGGCACTCCATGGCCGAGCGCATCGTGCCGCTTCTCGTTGAGCTCTCCGAGCAGGATCGCAGAGCGCTCGATCGTGCCGCCGAAATCATGCTGGGCCTGAGCGAGCAAGTCTAAACGCACAGATCTCCACCCAAACTTAGAAACAATCACGACCAAGGAGTCATCACGAGCACCATCACCGATCCCAAACCAAGCGCAACCGCAGCACCCGCGCGCCGACCCTCGATCCTGCGCCAACCGACCGCCGTCTGGGCGATCGGTTTCGCGTGTGCGGTGTCGTTTATGGGTATTGGGCTTGTGGATCCGATCCTGCCAGCCATCAGCAACGAACTGGGCGCGAGCCCGAGCGAGACGATGCTGCTCTTTACGAGCTACCTCTTCATCACCGGCATCGCGATGTTCTTCACGAGCTGGGTGTCGGGCCGCATTGGTGTGAAGAAGACTCTGCTCGCCGGTCTCGTGCTGGTTGTTGTGTTTGCAGCGCTCGCGGGTTCCGCGGGTTCGGTCGACGCGATCATCGGCTTCCGCGCCGGTTGGGGGCTCGGTAACGCGCTCTTCATCTCAACGGCACTCGCCGCGATCGTGGGAGCGGCCTCCGGTGGCTCGCGCCAGGCGATTGTGCTCTACGAGGCCGCGCTCGGGATCGGCCTCGCTGTTGGGCCACTCATCGGTGGACTGCTCGGAGAAATTTCATGGCGAGGCCCGTTCTTCGGAACCGCCGCGCTCATGTGCGTTGCACTCATTGCGATCATCGCCCTGCTGCGCCAGCCTAAAGACGCTCCCAAGCCACAGCACGTCTCGATCTTTGCGAGCTTCCGTGCCCTGCGAAACCCTGCGCTGCGCGGTCTCGCTATCGTCGCCTTCTTCTACAACTTTGGCTTCTTTGTGCTGCTCGCCTACAGCCCGTACCCGCTGGCAGCGGCCGCCAAGGCCGCGGGCCTCGACTTCGGAGCGCACGAACTAGGCCTGGTATTCTTCGGCTGGGGTCTGGCTCTCGCGATCACCTCGGTGCTCGTCGCGCCGATCCTGACCCGCCGCTTCGGCCTGCGCCCGGTGCTGTTCACCATGCTGACCGCGTTGACCGTGTGTCTCGTGCTGCTGGGATTGCTCGCTGACGTGCTGTCCGGTCTGATCGCGGTTGTCATCGTTAGTGGACTGCTGCTCGGTGTGCTCAACACCGCGCTTACCGAGGCAGTGATGGAGGCGACGGATCTGCCACGCAACGTGGCCTCGTCGACCTACTCCGGTGTGCGCTTCCTGGGTGGTGCAATCGCCCCGGCGGTTGCGGGGCCCATCGCCGAGTCGTTCGGTGCCCCCGTTCCGTACTGGGTCGGTGCAGCGGCTGTCGTTGTTGCGATTGTGATGCTCGGGATCGCGGGCCACCATCTCGCCCACATTGGACGGCCTCACGAAACCACTGAGGGGGAGGCCCAGGCGATCGCCGCCGGAGACGCTTAGGCGGCGATCGCTAGGCCAATGGAGTCGGGCCTAGTAAAGCACCATCAACGTGAAGATGACGCCGATAAGGCCGAGCGCTCCGAGGCAGATGCCGATGATCGCCATGGCGAGTGCACCGCCCTGGGAGGGTGCACCAGCACGCTTTGCTTTTGAAAGCTGAATGAGCACGCTGATGCCGCTCAGAACAGCCACGGTTCCCGCGATTGCGCCGAACAGGAACAGCGAGATCGCGCCAGCAACAATGGAGATGATGCTGGTCGTCATCGTGGACTTGCCCTTGGTAAGCGGTCCCGATGCCCAAGCAGGAGTAGGAGCGCCCTGCTGGGGCTGCTGCATCTGTGGTGCCTGCATCTGCGGTGCCTGCGGGTAGGACGGCGCGGGCTGGGCTGGCTGCACGGGCTGCACGGGCTGTGCGAACTGTGGCGCTGACGTGGCGGGGGCCGCTTCGGGCTGCTGCTCTGCCGGATTGCCGGGCTGAAGGTTTTGTGTCATTTCGTAGGCCTCGAGATATGTGTACTAAAAAGTGAGTGCTGAATGCACCTGGGTCGCGAGAGTCAAACGAAAAAGTTCTGGGGAAGATTTACGGTCAACACACCACTCCCCGCCGCAATTCTAGTCGTTACCGGGGTGGGCTACCGACCACCGGTCGCCATGCGCATCAGTTCGGTGTCGAGATCGATGCCAAGTTCAGATCCGCCGGCGCTGCCGTAGGAGTGCTGGTATGCGCCCCACGCATCGTCACGCACGGTCGAGCGGAACCCAGCGACAACGAGCACTACGAGCTCTGTCGCAGCGCGATCCACGCGCTTGCTAAGGTCGCTGCCATTCCAGTCGTCGGGGGAGGCAAACAGCGAAGTCGGCACGGTGATCGTGCGCAGGTAAGCGAAGAGCCCACGCAGCTGGTCGTCGATCACGAGCGCGTGCCGGTCGCTGCCTGCAGTCGCAGCGAGCAGCACCGGGGTGCCGATGAGCAGGTCGTTGTCGAGCACCTGGAAGAACGCGGTAAACAGTCCGCTCGCCCCCGCTTTGTACACCGGAGTCGAAGCGATCACGGCGTCGGCGTCACGCAGCACGTCGATCGCGTTCTGCAGGTCTGGGGAGATGTGTTGCGCCACGAGAGCGGAGGTGATGTCGTTTGCCAGGGCCCGCAGATCGATCATGCGAGTCTGAATCTCGACACCCTGCTCGGCGGCAAGTACGGCGACACGACCGGCCGCTTGGCTCGCGAGCATCGTCGTCGTAGAGGGATCACTCGTGCCCGCGGTCACCACGGCGAGTGTTTTGATAGTGGTCATTTTGAAGTCCTTTATGTGTTCTGAGAGCCGAGAAGTTTTTTGCACAGCCGCTGCAGCTCCCGCATCTCCGCCTCAGTCAGTTCGCCGCCCACGTCGCGGGCAACGCTTTTTGCGTGGGCCCTCCCGACCTCGCGCTGCACGCGAATGCCTTCCTCCGTGAGGGCGACCTGCACGGCACGGCCGTCGGTCGCATCAGGGCAGCGAGACAGCAGCCCGCGAGTGACGAGCCGATCCACCGCGCGTGAGAGAGCAGGCTGGCTGAGCAGCACCCCCTGCTGGATCTCGCTGATCCGCATCGGTCTCCCGCCCTTTGCGAGTGTGTAGAGCACGTCGTACTCGGAGACCGTTGCTTCGCTCCACATGTCTTCAGCGGCGTAGCGCCCCATGAGGGTTGCGTGCGCCGTCATCAGCGCCTCCCACGCCTCGTTTGCGAGGCGAACATCAATGCGAGTGTTGGTTCCCATGGTCGGCAGCCTATCCACCGAGCCCAAAGGCCGCACCCGTTTTGGCTGCTGTGTCTTGATACGGGGAGCCACCGGTCACGTTGTCGCCGCGGTTCGCGTTCGGTCGCGGCTGACGCGGTGCTTCGTCGCCGTACTTGGCCTGGACCCGCGAAGCGTGTGACGGGGTGTCGGGCGTTCCGGGATCCCGCAGCGCTTCGAGCTCGCGCCGCAGTACGGGCACGACTTCTTCTCCCAGCAGATCGAGCTGCTCAAGCACGGTCTTGAGGGGCAGCCCGGCGTGGTCGATCAGGAACATCTGGCGCTGGTAATCGCCAAACGTCTCGCGGAACCCAAGAGTCTTGTCGATGACCTCTTGGGGACTGCCGACGGTGAGTGGTGTTTGCTGCGTGAAGTCTTCCATGCGCGGGCCGTGGCCGTAAACGGGTGCCTCGTTGAAGTAGGGGCGGAAGCCGTCAACCGCATCCTGCGATTTCTTCGCAATGAACGCCTGCCCGCCGAGCCCAACGATGGCCTGCTTCTGCGTGCCGTGGCCGTGGAACTCGTAGCGTTCCCGGTAGAAGCGCACGAGCCGCAGGAAGTGCTCCGACGGTGCGAACAGGTGGTTGGCGAAGAAGCCGTCACCGTAGAAGGCTGCCTGCTCGGCGATTTCGGGGGTGCGGATCGAGCCGTGCCACACGAACGGGGGCACGTCATCGAGCGGGCGCGGCGTTGAAGTGAAGCCCTGTAGTGGCGTGCGGAAGTTGCCTTCCCAGTCGACTACGTCTTCACGCCACAGCCGGTGCAGCAGGTTGTAGTTTTCGAGTGCGAGCGGAAGTGCGCTGCGAATGTCTTTGCCGAACCAGGGGTAGACGGGTGCCGTGTTGCCGCGGCCGAGCATCAGATCCATGCGACCGTCTGCAAGGTGCTGCAGCATCGCGTACTCTTCGGCGATCCTCACCGGGTCATTTGTGGTGATGAGAGTGGTCGAGGTGCTCAGCTTCAGCGTGCTCGTTTGCGCGGCGATGTAGGCGAGCAGGGTCGTCGGTGTTGACGAGAAGAATGGCGGGTTGTGGTGCTCGCCGATCGCGAAGACGTCGAGACCGACCTCTTCCGCTTTGCGCGCGATCTGCACGGTTGCTTTGATGCGCTCCGCTTCGCTGGGCGTCTCGCCAGTGATCGGATCGCGGGTGATGTCGCTAACCGAGAAGATTCCGAATTCCATGATGCTCCTCATCTATATGCGTGTGCATGTAAATGTAACACGGGATCTTGAAATCTATTCCCGCGGGGTTGACGTAATCTCGAAAATAGTTTTAAACTGACTGGTCGGTACAAAAACTCAGGAAAGCCAGGACGCAGTGCAGACAGCATTTTTCGAGGATCTCGCGCAGAGATCCAAACGCACCCTTCGTCTGGAAGACGCCGTGGTGAACGGCCCCCGCGGCGCGGTCTTCGGCCCCCTCGCAGTGGAAAGCGACAGCGCCATCACCATGATCTGTGGATCCCGCGGCAGCGGGCGGACAGCGCTGCTGCTCGTGCTGGCCGGTCGCATGCGGCTGAGCTTGGGATCGGCCGAGGTCTTGGGTACCACTCGCTTGGCTGAGATGCGTCGCCGCATCGGAATCGCGGGCTTCGCTGACATTGACGCGCTTGAGCCGACGGCCACGGTATCCGCGACCCTGCGCGAGCGCCTTGCCTGGGTTTCGCCCTGGTATCAGCGCACGCCCAAAGTTACGCCCGCTGCGGCGCGCGAGCTGCTCGCCCGGGCATTTGGAGATCTTGCGCAGCCCGCAGCAGACACTCTTGTTCAGGATCTCGTGCCCGCCGACGAGATGCTGCTGCGCATCGCTCTCGCCCTGACAGAATCGCCACAGATGCTCGTCATCGATGATTTCGATGAGCTGCGAAGCTCGGCCGATCGCCAACTCGTAGCTGACCGGCTGACTGCCCTCGCGGCGACCGGAATTCGGGTGGTTCTCGCCACAACCGATCCCGCAGACGCGATGCACTTTGCAAGTGAGCCTCCAGCGCTCATTGAGCTGTAGCCCCAACTCCAACCGCTTCAACACGAATCGAAGATCCCGAATGTCACTTTTTACCACCGGAACCGAGCTCGGCCGCTTTCGCAAGGGCACCCTCCCCAAGATCGCCATTGCGGTGCTGCTGTTCATTCCGCTTATCTATGGAGCCCTCTACCTCTGGGCATTCTGGGCGCCAACCGACAACATGGATCGGCTACCTGTTGCGATCGTGAATCTCGATAAACCAGCAGAGAAGCCGGATGGCGGAGAGCTTTCTGCCGGCGCTGACGTCGTTCATGAACTGCTCGATGGCGGCGACCTCGACTGGCAGACCACAAACGCCAAGGAGGCGGCTGAGCGGGTGTCAGACGGTGATGTCTACTTTTCGGTGACCATCCCGGCTGATTTCTCGGCAACGCTGGCCGGGCTTCAAGATGATCCCAAAGCCGGGCAGATCGATGTGGTGTACAACGACAATAACTCCTTCCTTGCATCCACCCTCGGCAAACAGGCAATGGTGCAGCTGCGAGATGCGGTTGCCGAAACGACCACCCGCACGGCTGCTGAACAGGTGCTTGTGGGGGTTGAGAAGCTCAGTGACGGTACTCGCGATGCTGCGAAGGCGGCTGACAAACTCAACGATGGTTCTGCAGCGCTTGAGCAGGCGAGCGGCAAACTCAGCGCAGGACTCGGTGACTTCTCTGAGGGAACGTCTCAACTCGCGGATAGTGCCCCTCAGCTGGCGGCGGGAGTCAACACACTTGCGAACGGCCTCGGCGAGGCGACAACCGGCAGCGCAACACTCGCGTCGGGCAGCGCAGAGCTTGCCAGCAAGACCAGTGAGGCCTCAACAGGCGCCACGGCGCTGAGCGAGGGCATGACCGCGCTCAGCGAGGGCGTCTCGACGCTCAACACCAAAACGGGGGAGGCCGCTGCGGGTGGTGCGCAGCTCTCGACGGGCATAGGCAATCTTGCTGCGGGTGCTGAGAGTGTTGCGCAGGGCACGGGGCTGATCGCTCAACTCGCAGCGGCAAACCCCGACATGACGCTCGCTCAGTTGGACGCGGCGTTTGCGGGGAAGGGGTCGTCTCTCGGCGCACTCGCGCAGGGAGCAAGTGCGTTGCAGACAGGAGCGGGCACCGCCGCAACCTCCGCGAGCACGCTCAGCGAGGGGCTCTCCGGGCTAAGCCAGGCCACGACAACGCTTAATTCGAAGACCGCAGAGGCTTCGACCGGAGCGGCCAATCTTTCTGGTGGGCTTGCGCAGCTCGCCACGGGTGCGCAGACGGTGTCCGACGGCAATGCCACGCTCTCCTCCAAGCTCGGTACCGCGGCGACGGGGGCGAACACACTCGCGTCCAAGTCCAGCGAGTTGGTTCCCGGAACCGCGAAGCTTAGTGAGGGGGCAAAGAAGGCGGATGCGGGATCAACCCAGCTCGCCGAGGGGGCCACCAAGCTGCATGAGGGTTCCGACACCTTCGCCACGAAGCTCAGCGATGGCGCCAAAGAGGCCCCGAGCTTTGCGAGCGGTCAAACAGATCGCATCGCCACCACGATGGCGGCACCCGTCGAGCTGCACGAGACCACGGAGAACCCTGTTCAAGGGTTTGGTGAGGGCTTCGCCCCGTTCTTCATTGCACTAGCGACGTTCGTGGGTGCACTCATTACCTGGCTGATCCTGCACGCCATGCCGCGACGCCCTCTCGCCACAAACACCTCTGGGCTGCGCACGGTGCTCGCGGGCTTCTGGCCCGCCGCGATCATTGGTGTTGGGCAGGTTGCCATCATGATGGCCGTGCTCGTATTCGGGATCGGGATCCGGCCCGCGCACTGGCTTGGCATGTCGCTGTTTATGCTGCTTGTGACCTTCGCGTTCCTCGCGCTGCAGCAAATGTTTATCGTGCTTCTTGGCACCGCAACAGGTCGCGTGGTGAGTCTTGTGCTGCTGATGCTGCAGCTCTCCTCGTCCGGGGGAACTTACCCCGTCGAGACCACACCCGGATTCTTCCAGGCGCTGCACCCGTTCATGCCGGCCTCGTACGTTGTTGACGGGCTGCGGCAGATGATTGGGGGAGGCGTTGACTATAGGTTCTGGGTGGCGCTTGCGGTGATGTTCGCGGTTCTGCTTGGATCGCTCGCGCTCAGCGCCGCTTCCGCTCGCAGCCAGAAGGTGTGGACGATGAAGCGGCTGCACCCCGAGCTCGCGATTTAGGCGGGGTCAGCGACCCTCGCATAAACACGAGAGGATAGGACCATGGCACGTGTGAACACGAAGCAGCTCATCACTAACGCGGCGGTGGCCGTTGCTGCCCAGTACGGAATCAGCGGCGCGTCGATGGACCTGATTGCGGAGACCGCGGGGGTCGCGAAGGGCAGCCTCTATTACAACTTTGCTTCGAAGGACGCACTGTTCGAAGAGGTGATGCGGGACGGGTTCGAGCGGCTTGCCGGGGCAATTGATGCGGCGCGTGAGGGCGCTGGTGGTGCCCCGGACACGCTGCCGAGGGTGGTCGCCGCAGCCACCCTGGAGACGCTCCGTGAGAATCTCGACCTCGCAAAGCTCATGGCGTCTGAGATCTTCCGCACTGATCGCGCCTGGGCAGACACGATGGTGCTCGCTCGAGCATCGGTGGTGGTGCGCTACCGCGACGTGCTGCGGGCGGCGCACCCCGCGACCCCGGAGTCACAGATCACTGAGACTGCCGGTGCCGCATTCTTTGGAGCGCTTGCTGGGGCCTGCCTTGACTGGCTGCTGTTCCACCCGGATCAGCCGGTCGATGCCGTGCTGGACCAGGTGCTTCGGGATCGCTAGCCGATCCCCAGAATGACAAAAGCCGCCCCCGTTAGGAGGCGGCTTTTGTGCAGGGCTGGCTCGATCCTGAACCTAGGCCCCGAGCAGCTTCTGAACGCGCTTGATGCCCTCGAGCAGTGCCTCGTCACCGAGCGCGTAGCTGAAGCGCAGGTAACCGCTTGGGCCAAAGGCCTCGCCCGGTACCGCGGCAACTTCGGCCTCTGACAGGATCAGGTCAGCCAGCTCGAGTGAGGTCGTGGGAGTGACCCCGCCGTAGCTCTTGCCGAGGGCCTCGGTCACGTCAACGTAAGCGTAGAACGCGCCCTCGGGGGTGGGGCAATTGAATCCGGGAACCTTGCTCAGCTCTGCGACAATCACCTTGCGGCGGCGATCGAAGGCGAGACGCATGTCTTCGATGGGCTGCTGCGGGCCAGTGAGTGCCTCGATGGCTGCGCGCTGCGCAATGTTGTTGATGTTCGAGGTGAGGTGCGACTGCAGGTTTGAGGCGCCCTTGACGATGTCTGCGGGGCCAACCATCCAGCCGAGTCGCCAGCCGGTCATTGCGTAGGTCTTGGCGACACCATTGACGAGTACGGCCCGATCCTGAATCGCCGGAGCGGCTTCAACGATCGAAACGGCGCGCACGCCGTCGTAAGTGAGGTTCTGGTAGATCTCGTCGGCAACGACCCAGAGGCCCTTTTCGACTGCCCACTCGCCAATGGCACGGGTCTCTTCTGCGGAGTAGACAGCGCCGGTCGGGTTTGAAGGCGACACAAAGAGCAGCACCTTGGTGCGCTCGGTGCGGGCGGCCTCAAGCTGATCGACCGTAACCTTGTAGCCCTGATCGGCGCCCGCGAACACCTCGACGGCAACTCCGTCGGCAAGCTGAATCGCCTCGGGATAGGTGGTCCAGTATGGCGCTGGCAGCAGCACCTCGTCGCCCGGATCGAGCAGCGACTGGAAGGCCTCGTAGACGGCCTGCTTGCCGCCGTTGGTCACGATCACCTGGGAAGGATCGACGGCCCAACCCGAATCGCGCGCGGTCTTCTCTGCGATTGCCTTCTTGAGTTCGGGCAGACCCGCCGCGGCTGTGTAACGGAAGTTCTTGGGGTCATCAAGTGCTTTTCTCGCCGCGTCAACGATGTTCGCTGGCGTTGAAAAATCTGGTTCACCGGCGGCGTAACTGATGACTGGGCGGCCTTCGGCCTGGAGAGCCTTTGCTTTGGCGTCAACCTTCAGGGTTGCCGACTCGGCGATGGCAGCGATCTTCTTCGAAAGGCGGGAAATGTTGCTCACCCTCCAAGCCTACGACACAACAGGGTTGTGGCGGGTTTTGGGGTCGCTGAGAGTTTGATGCTTGTCGCAGCCGGGTTAGACAAGCCGTTCAGGATCACGTAGAGTATTGCGAGGTAGTTGACTTCTGCCAGAATTTCCTATGCCTAAAGGCTACGGAAGGCTGGAGGTTAAATTCCGAAGGGCGGTGGCTCAATTGGTAGAGCAGCGGTCTCCAAAACCGCAGGTTGCAGGTTCGAGTCCTGTCCGCCCTGCCACTCCCGGCTGGTGCCTACAGCACCAGTCGGGACAATGTGAAAGGACAATCTAGTGAGCAGCAGCGAGGTCGACGAGAGCGGCGGCGGGCTTGTCGAGCGCGCCAAAGCAGACAGTGCCGCAAAGCGGAGCTGGTTTGGGCGCATCATCCTGTTCATTCAGCAGGTTATTGCTGAGCTGAAGAAGGTCGTTACCCCGACCCGCAAAGAGCTCATCAACTACACGCTTGTGGTGCTCGCGTTCGTTGTTGTCATGATGGCGCTCGTCTGGGTGCTGGATCAGGCCTTTGGCTGGTTCACCCTGTTCCTCTTCGGGTCGCCACTCGGCTAATTGTTCTCTGGGTCTAAACGGCCCGGATCCCGAACCTTACGCGTTTCGAATCTTAAGCAAAGCAAAGGCATGAAAATCAGATGACGAGCGATAACAGCATGAATCCCGAGGCTGACCTCGACGCCGCGCTTGATGCGCTGGCGCACGGCACCGACCCGGTTGTCGACGCTGCTGTAGAAGATGCTCTCGACATCGACAATGCCGAAGAGGCCGAGGCCGCCGCCAACGCGATCGTTGACGAGGAAGCTGAAGAAGAGGCCGAGGTTGAGGCTGAAATCGACTCGGCTGAGGACCCCTACAAGGCTTTCAAGAAAGATCTGCGCCGTCGTCCCGGTAAGTGGTTTGTGATCCACACCTACGCCGGTTACGAGCGCAAGGTGAAGTCCAACCTCTGGAACCGCCGCGAGACCATGGGTGCCGTTGACGACATCTATGAGATCCAGGTTCCCATGGAAGAGGTCATGGAGGTCAAGAACGGCCAGCGCAAGATGGTGACCCGCGTGCGGATCCCCGGTTACGTGCTCGTTCGTATGAACCTGACCGAGAGCACCTGGTCTGTCGTTCGCCACACCCCCGGTGTTACCGGCTTTGTTGGCAACGCCCACAACCCCGTGCCGCTGCGCCTGAACGAGGCCTTCGAGATGCTGAAGAGCACCGTCGAGCTCGAGCCCGCAGCGACTGCCAAGGGCAGTGCAGCTGCGACCGCCGCTGCCGCGGGCAACGTCGAGATCGACTTCGAGATCGGCGAAACCATCACCATCAAGTCGGGCTCCTTCGAGGGCCTGCCTGGCACGATCAGTGAGATCAACCCCGCAGCGGGCAAGCTCACCGTGCTGGTGTCGCTCTTCGAGCGCGAGACCCCGGTCGAGCTCAGCTTCGACCAGGTCACCAAGATGGTCTAGTAGTTCTTTGCAAAAGCCCCGCTTCGGCGGGGCTTTTGTGTTTTTGGGGTGTCTGGTCCCGGCCCTGGCCTGGCCTGGCCTGCCCGGGGGCGTTTCGACCCCAACCCTCTCCGACCCCGCCCTCTCTGACCCACTGGCCCCACCCCCTCTCCGAGTTGGAGTCAGTTTCTGGTAAAAAAACGCGGTTTAGTGCCAGAAACCGACCCGAAAACGGGGTTGGCGGGTGGCGGGTGGCGGGTTGGCGGGTGGCGGGTTGGTGGGTGGCGGGCGAGGCTGGTGGGGTGGCAGGGTAGTGGGCCGGGGCGGCGGGACCGGGCTCGGCCCAGAACCCGCACGTGCAGGATCGGCAGAACTCAGGTATGCTTATTTGGTTTGCGGCTTCTTTCGGGAATGGCGCGAACCACACCACGCTTCGGATCGGCCGGAGAGGTGGGAGAACTGCGCCGCAGGGTGCAGCTTCGAATCGAAAGGAAACAATCATGGCTAAAGCCAAGAAGGTTACCGGTCTGATCAAGCTTCAGATCGCAGCCGGCGCTGCCAACCCGGCACCCCCCGTGGGTCCCGCGCTGGGTCAGCACGGCGTCAACATCATGGAGTTCTGCAAGGCGTACAACGCGGCTACAGAATCCCAGCGCGGCAACGTCGTGCCCGTCGAGATCACGGTGTACGAGGATCGCTCGTTCACGTTCGTGCTCAAGACTCCTCCGGCAGCTGAGCTCCTGAAGAAGGCAGCTGGCGTGCAGAAGGGCTCCGGCACCCCTCACACCGTTAAGGTTGCGAAGGTTACTGCTGAGCAGGTTCGCCAGATCGCCGAGCAGAAGAAGGCTGATCTGAACGCGAACGACATCGACGCAGCGTCGAAGATCATCGCGGGCACCGCTCGCTCCATGGGCATCACGGTCGAGTAAGGGCAACGGACATGGCACAGAAGTCAAAGGCGTACCGCGCCGCCGCCGCAAAGATCGGCGAAGATAAGTTTTACACTCCCGCTGAGGCTGTCGCCCTGGCGAAGGAGACCGGTTCAACCAAGACTGACTCAACCGTTGAGGTTGCAGTCAAGCTTGGTGTGGATCCCCGCAAGGCAGACCAGATGGTGCGCGGCACCGTCAGCCTGCCCCACGGTACCGGCAAGACCGCACGCGTTATCGTGTTCGCAACCGGTGCTGCAGCTGAGGCAGCTCTTGCAGCTGGTGCTGACGAGGTTGGTGGCGACGAGCTGATCGAGAAGGTTGGCGCAGGCTACACCGATTTCGATTCGGCTGTTTCGACCCCCGAGCTCATGGGCAAGGTTGGCCGTCTGGGTAAGGTGCTTGGTCCCCGTGGCCTCATGCCGAACCCCAAGACCGGCACCGTTACCCCGGATCCGGCCAAGGCCGTAACCGACATCAAGGGTGGCAAGATCGAGTTCCGCGTTGACAAGCACGCTAACGTTCACTTCATCGTGGGCAAGGCGTCGTTCACCGCTGAGCAGCTCACCGACAACATCAACTCGGTGCTCGACGAGATCTCACGTCTGAAGCCGTCTTCGGCCAAGGGCAAGTACGTGCAGAAGGGCGCCGTTTCGACGACCTTCGGCCCCGGCATCCCCCTGGATGTCAGCGGCCTGTAATCGCACCACTTAAAACGGCCCCCTGCTCTGGCAGGGGGCCGTTTTTGTTTTATGCAGCATCTCTGCCGGTACTGGCACGCCGGCCGGTTCGAAGCGGCGATATTGAACCGGCAGGCGTGCAGGCACCGGCTGATTTGCGGGGCGACCCCGCTGAAACCTGTGCATCGAATATGCGGTTGTCAGTGCTTCGGTTTAGGATGAGTCGAGATGATATTGGTACCCCTTTCCCCCCTCCGGCGCGCCACGTCGGTCATGTCTCGTGGCTGAGCGCTCTGCCGCCAGCGTGCCCGCGATCCCGGGCTTCAGCTATGTTCGCCCCCTGGGTTCTGGGGGGTTCGCTCAGGTGTACCTGTATGAGCAAGATATGCCGCGTCGGGTTGTCGCGGTGAAGGTGCTCAACCCAACGAGCAACACGATCGCGGCGGCAACGCAGCTGCGCGAGGTCTTCGAGAGTGAAGCCGATGTGATGGCGAGACTTAGCAGCCATCCCTCGGTCGTGTCGATCTATCAGGCAAGCATCTCACTTGACGGCCTGCCCTACCTTGCGATGGAATACTGCCCCGAATCTATGGGCGCCCGTACAAAAGGAAGTCCTGCGCCACTTCGTGATGTTCTAGACGCCGGGGTGAGGATCGCCGGTGCTCTCGAAACCGCCCACAAAGCAGGGGTGCTACATCGCGATATTAAGCCCTCAAACGTTCTCCTCACGACGCTTGGCAGGCCGGTGCTCTCCGACTTCGGTATTTCGCAGGTGATTGGTCGTCAAGAGTTTGGCGACGGCGAGGTTGCGATGTCGATCCCGTGGTCGGCGCCCGAGGTTGTGCAGCTGCAGACCACGGGTAACGTCGCGAGTGAAGTGTGGTCGCTGGGTGCGACACTGTACTCGTTCGCAGCCGGTCGTTCGCCCTTTGAGCTCGCCGACAAGACGCAGAACACCAGGTCTAAACTCACCGAGCGCATCACCAAGGCTGTGTATCCCGCGATACCTGGAGCGCAAGGCTACGAGCCCTTTGACGAGCTGATTTCGCACGCCCTACGAAAGAACCCGCAAGAGCGCTTTGCCTCGATGGCTCAGTTCGGTGAAGCCCTGCAGGGACTGCAGCGGATCTACGGTTTCGATGTGACTCCGCTTGAGGTGGTTTCAGAATCATGGCTGC
The DNA here is from genome assembly GCF_011299575.1 of Leucobacter viscericola. Classification (NCBI taxonomy): domain Bacteria; kingdom Bacillati; phylum Actinomycetota; class Actinomycetes; order Micrococcales; family Microbacteriaceae; genus Leucobacter; species Leucobacter viscericola. The sequence continues at coordinate 1,660,148 of NZ_CP049863.1, read as the reverse complement.
CCCGATCTGAGGCCGTTCAGGCGGGTACACGCGGCCCGGTCGTGAGCACGGTAGCTGGACGCCAGACACGGGCCGAAGCACGCGCGGCAGCACTGGCTGAGAAGCGGGGCATGGATTCAGACGGTATCGTGCTGGATCGACCAGCGTCACCAATGCGTGCCGGGCTGATTGGTGCGGGTATCGCTCTGGCATGCGTCGCCGGAATTGGTGCGGTTGTGTGGGCACTTTGGGGTGGTGTGGGGTGAACAAGCCGCAAGCTGCAGGAGCGCGCCGATCCCGAACCGCTGACGCCGCGCGCGCAAAGAACGCACGTCTGTGGATCGCGGGTGGAGTCACACTTGCTCTCGTGTCGACCATCGCGGTCATCGCCAGTGGTTACGACGCCAGGGAGACCCCGCGAGAAGAAGCGGGCGTGTGGGTTGCGCGAGACGACGGCCAGTATGCCCGCGTGAACACCGACACAGGTGAGCTCGACATTGTGCGTAAGGTGGCTGAGCCGAGCGGCCTGCTGCAATCGGGTGGGCGTGGCGTGGTGTTCTCGAACGGCAATGGCCGGGCCTGGCCCATTGACGCATCGAACCCGACCGACTTTGGTGATGAAGCAAAGGCGAGTGGCGAGAGCTCGTCGGGCGGCAGCGCGCAGACCGTCGCGAACTCGACTGATACGGCAAACGCCGCGACCGATTCGAACCCTTCAGCTGAGCGCGAGGGTGCCGCAGCCGTTCGTATGCCAGATGGCACACGAAAGCTTGTTGGTTCGGGCCGTTTTGTTGGTGTTTTGACGGAGTCGGGAGTGGCGTACGTAGGTGAGCTTACGGACGGGTCTGACAGCGCAGGATCCGATGCCGCAGATGCTGCCGGTGCCAAGCTCGCCGCCGAAGACCTCAGCACTCGGCTCTCTTCGCTGAGAGCCATCACACCCCTTTCCGAGGGCAAAGCTGAAAAATCCACGACTAAAAAGTCCGACAAACAGGACTACCAGGCCGATGCAATCGCGGTCTCGGCAGCGGGTGAGGTCGCACTGTACTCATCTGCCGAGAACGCCGTGCGCCGCTTTGACGCAGCGAGCGGCGAGGCGAAGGGAGACACCGACGCACTCCCCGAGTCTGCGAAGGGAGTCAAAGACCCCCAACTCACGCTCGTCGGAGACGACTGGGTGCTGCTCGACGAAGAGCAGGGACTTTTGTGGCGCCGAGGCGCGGGTGAGGCCAAGCTGAAGCTTGAGGGCACCGCTAGGTTGCAGGCGAGCAGTGACTCGTCGGGGGAGCCCGCGGTTGTTGCGGACACCGGTGGTCTGTGGCAGGTCTCGAAGAACGGTAGCTCCAAGCGTGTGGCTGAGGCCACGGGAACTCCGGCACAGCCGTTTGAGGTCGGCGGCAAGATGTACGCGGCCTGGCTGGGGCAGAGCAGCGGTCAGCTCTGGGCTGACGGTGACACAAAACCGTTGCAGTTTGACGATTCAGTGCGTGATCCAGGGGACCTCGATCCTGTCTTCCGCTCCAACGGAGAACGTGTGGTTCTCAGCGAGACACGCAGGGGAATGTTGTGGACTCTGCCCGAGGGCAAGCTGATCCCGCTTTCACAGTGGAACATTTCAGACCCACCCAAGCAGAACGAGGGCACCGTCGTTGTTGACGAGGTGACCGAGCAGGTTCCGCCGACAGCCGTCGACGATGCGTTTGGCGTGCGCGCGGGACAACCAGCACCGCTGCCGGTGCTGCTCAATGACTTTGATCCGAACAAACGAGACGTGCTCACGATCGTTCCTGAATCGCTTAGCGAGTCACCGCTACCCGCGGAGTTTGGCACCCTGCAGCTGATGCCGGACGGGCAATCACTCACCGTGCAGACGGCGCCCGGCGCTTCCGGCTCGGCAACGTTTACCTATCACATCACGGACGGCGGGCTCTCGTCGAATACCGCGACGGTTACCCTCACGGTCATGCCCGATGAGGTCAACACTGCTCCCGAATGGTGCCCGGTTGAAGGCTGCCAGCGCGAGTGGCGGGTGCCTCCTATCGCGCCCGGAGGGACCCTGGTCTACCCGATTCTTGAGGGGTGGGTCGACCCCGAGGGTGACGTCATGATGCTGTCGGGAGCAGAGGTAGTCAACCCGCAGGATCCCGTCCGGGCAATCGTTACCGACGACGGCAGGTTGGCCGTCCGGCACACCGACCCGAACGCTGGCGCAGCCGAGGTGATACTCCGGGTCACGGTCACTGATGATCGAGGCCAGTCGAAGCAGCGAGTCCTGCAGCTGTCTGTGCAGCCGGATGCTCCGGCAGAGTTTACTGATACCGCCGCAACCGTGCAGGTTGGTGAGCAGACGGTGCTCCAGCCGCTGTTGAAGGTCGCGGGAGGATCTGGCTCGTACACGCTCACCAACGCCACGGTGCAGGGTGGCAGCGACAAACTGGCCGTCACTCCGCAACTCGCTTCGGGAACCGTGGAGGTCAACGCGAGCGAACCCGGCAGCACAACACTGGCGCTTAATATTCGTGACACCATGACGGGTGGTGAAGTCACCGGGGTCATTCGTGTGACAGCAACCCCTGCCGGGGCTCCGCTCGCGCTTCCACCGCTGCGTGCGTTTGTTCGTCCGCTCGCTGATTCAACAGTCGAGATTCTCAATGCCGTGCCGGGAGCGAATGGACGAGCGCTTGCCGTGAGCGCGGCCGACGTTGTCGACGGAGAGCTTCGTGCCGATGTGGTCGAGCACTCCAAGGTGCGAGTCGCCGGTAGCACTCAAGATGGTGGCCCCGGTCGTATCGGAGCGGTTGATCTGACTGTTACGGAGGGCGCCGCGCAGACTCAGGGCAGGTTGACCGTGTTCCAAGTACCGGAGTCGGGAGACTCCGGCGCCATCGCGGTCGCTGACAACGCGACGGTGCGCGCCGGATCCATCTCTGACATTCGGGTACTCGATAACGACATCGCGCCACCGGGCGATCGATTGCTGCTGCATCCATCAGTGACCGGTTCCGGCGCGAAGGGTGAACTGGCATTCGCCTCCGGCAACGTGCTCCGCTACCTTGCGCCAAGCAAACCGGGCACCTACCGTCTCAGCTACACGACCTATGGCGCCAGCTCTCCCGAAAAGAGTGATGTCGGCTCAGTTTTTGTGACGGTGCTTCCCAAGGGATCGAACCGAGACCCGCAACCTCGGGCGATTACCGCCAGGGTTGCCCCCGGCGAGCAAACCGAGGTTCGTGTGCCACTCTCGGGAGTCGACCCCGACGGTGATCGAGTTCGTCTCGTCGACGTTGCGTCGCCCGATGATCCGCAAATCACAGCGAGCCTGGCCACGGTTAACTCGAGAATCTCAATTACCGCCTCAAGCACAGCCAAGCAGAGTCAGCAAATAGTTGATTACACTGTTCGCGACGACTTTGGGGCCACGGCAAAGGGCAAATTGCGCATCATTGTGATGGGCGCAAAACAAGAAAACAGCGCGCCGATTGCCGCCACTGACTATGTGAGGATGGTGCCGGGCAGCACCGAACCCGCAGTTATCCGCCCGCTCGATAACGACATTGACCCCGCCCACGGCAAGCTGAGCATCGTGTCGGTTGAGCCAAACGTTCCCGGCGGCAAACAGAGCTCCGAGTACAAAAAACTCATGGGGCGCGTGGATCTTTCGCAGATGAAGAAGGGGCGCGTTTCGGTCAGCTCCGATAAAAACATCGGCATCGTCTCGTATCGCTACATCGTCAAGTCATCGGCGAGCTCGAGCACGGCCGAAGGTCTGATCGTCGTGCAGACCTCTGAACGTGTTGGAGCCCAGGCGCCGACGGTCGACGACACCGTGTTGAACGTTCGAGATCGCGCCGCGCTCTCTGGCGGTGGCGTTGATGTCATCACCGATAAGGTGCGCTGGACAACAGGAGATCCTTCCACGCTGAAGCTCTCGCTCTGGGGGAGTAACGCGAAAGATTACCGCGTCTCGGGTAGCAAGATCAGCGGGCAATACAATCCCGACGGTGATCTTGTGGTGTTTAAGGTCACAGGCAAAGACATCACCGGTGCAGAAGTGTCGAGCTACGGATTCTTGATGGTGCCGCCCCTCGATGAACTGCGTCTCACTCTCAAAGCCGGAATGAAACCGGTAAGCGTTGACGAAGATAAGTCGGTCGAGGTGAAGCTGCAAGACCTCGTGGATCTCGGGACTGCGGATCGCGCAGAGCTCCGTCAGACGGCCTTCGACGTGAGTCGCGGTCAAGCGAGCTGCTCAGCGGTCTCAAATAACACCGTGCGGTACACCGCGGGTAAAGAGGCGCCTTGGAACGACACCTGTCTGATCGCGGTGCGACTCGTCGGCCAGAAGACTTGGACTAACCTTCCCGTTCCGATCAATATTGCGCCGCGTATACCCGAGGTCCAGCTCAACCCTCTGACCCGCACCATCATGCCGGGCGCAACGGAAACGATCCAGCTGACTGACATGGTGTCGTGGCCCGGCGGCCGCGACGGAGATGTATCGAAGCTGCGCTTTAGCCGCACCGGAACCGGCACCCTATTTGAAGTGACGGAGAATGGTGCTGCAGTTAAGGTCACTGCGCGCGCCGACGCTCGCACCGGAAGCCAAGAGTTTGTGTCAATCGCGGCGACCGGTGCCGGTGAATCTCGTGCGACGCTGACTCTCCGTGTTGGGGAGGCGCCACGCGATCTGCCGAAGGGTGGATCAGTGCAACTCAGATGCCGTGTTGGTGCCGAATGCGGCACAACCCTCATCGGGCTTCCGAACGAACACGATCCATTTGCAGGCAAGAGCGGCGGCGGATTGAAGTTGGATTCGATTAGCGCGGGATCCTGCCAGGTCGGCAGCTTCTCCAGAGTTGGCGACGCTGGTGTGTCGGTTGCCTGGGCAGCTGATCGGATCGTCGGGGGCACCTGCACCGTAGGGTTCACTGTGCTCGACAGCCAGGGACGTAAGGGTACCGGGTCGATCGAGTTTGACGCCGCGGGGGTTCCAGAAGCACCGACGAGCATTACGCAGACTGCATTCGATGCCACCAGCGTGACACTTTCGGTTGTGCTTGGCGGACAGGCACACCCTGAGGTCACCGGCGCGTCAGTTTCGGCAAGAGGCGTCGGAAACACGAACTGCACGCAGGAAGCGGCGGGCTCGTCGTATACGTGCGTAGTGACGGGGCTTAAGAACGGCGAAAAGCATGAATTTAGCGCTACTGCGCACAATGGGATTGGCGGATCAGCGCCCTCGAGCATTGTAACCGCGTGGGCCTATAAGACTCCAGAAATTACCAAGGCAGTTGCGACCCCGCTTGAGAATCCTGGCAATACCCGCTCAGATCTCGGCGGTGTGCGGGTGACCGTGACAGGTTCAAGTGACACGGGATCGATATCTATTGGCGTTCCGGGTCGAGACGAGGCGGTGGTCATTGATGGGTCAAGCGGTAAGACTGACATCTCGGATCTCAGCGCAGGACCCATGACTTTGAGCGTAACCCCCAACACAAACATAGAAATTCCGAAGATCGGTGGCGCATCGGCATCGGGCACTGCGACACCGGTTGAGGTGACCGTCATCGGCGCACCGAGATTGGACTCTGTAGCCTTAACCAGCGACTCTGCGACATCCGCCAAAATAAGTTTCACACCGGAATCTGGTGCTCACCTCACCGAAAAAGTGACCTACAGCTATGGAATTGCGCGAACCGGCGGAAACGAACCTGCCTGCTCGGCCTCCCGCGGCGGTGGGCCCGCATACACCGGTTTGAGTGCGCGCCGGGAGTACTGGGCCAAGGTGTGCGCGAGTAGTGCATTCGGGGTCTCCTCCATGACAAGCAGCCCAGTGCGGCTTGGGGACGCGATGCCAGCACCGAGCGGCGACCTTCATTACGCCGTGAGTTCAGAGGCATCCACTCAAGACCCTGGCAAAACAACAGCAAACTACGATGCCGTAGCTCCAGACCTCACCAAGACTGACGGAGCAACGGAAATTCAGTATCAGATCAATGGTCGCGGACCGACGAGCTTTGAACTTGATCCCGAAGTTTTGGAGCAGAACATAAAGGTCCGTCAGTGTATCGACCCGCTCGACGTGGGAACCTGTTCGAACTGGGTGGCCGTTGAGCCTGCTGAAACTCCAACTGCGGTGCGCATTAGTGTTCCCAACTCTCCTGCCGTTTGTTACTCCGAGGCGCGACCGCCGGCAACGCCCGAAGCGCTGAGGGGCCTGTTAAACATCTCAGCTGCGGCCGCTCCATATGCCAAAGTCACGAAGGGTACGCCAGATGGAAGCACGATCCCGCTCGAGGTGAGCTGGCAAGATCCAACCTCCCCTTTTAAATCGCTCGCTTCGGTGACTCTCAATGTTTGCTACACACCCTAAGCAAGGGGGTTCCGACGTGATTGTCTGGACCAATACCCCATCAACTCACACACAGAGGAACGCATGAACCTTCAAGCACCTGCCGCAACCCAGGCTGCCGTTGCCCCCGGGCATCAAGAGGCGCTATCCGCCGACCAAACCCAGTGGGTGGCTCAGGTGTTCCGCGCGTGCGCTGGCGCGATCGAACAGACGATTCACGGCAAGCGTCGTGTCATCGAGCTGGTGTTGGCGAGTGTGCTCGCTGGCGGTCACGTGTTGCTCGAGGATGTTCCCGGAACGGGCAAGACCGCTTTGGCCCGCGCGCTGGGTCAGGTCGTGCAGGGCACGTCGTCTCGTATTCAGTTCACACCTGATCTCTTGCCGGGTGACGTCACCGGGGTCTCAGTGTTCGATCAGCGAGCTGGTGTGTTCGAGTTTCACGCAGGCCCCATCTTCGCGAACATCGTGCTCGCCGACGAGATCAACCGCGCGAGCCCAAAGACTCAGTCGGCGCTGCTTGAGGTAATGGAGGAGGGTCACGTCACGATCGATGGCAAAACACACGATGTCGGCAGTCCGTTCCTCGTGATCGCGACCCAAAACCCGGTCGAGCAGGCAGGCACTTACCGTCTGCCCGAGGCTCAGCTCGATCGTTTCATGATCAAGACCTCAATCGGCTACCCCGATGAGGCCGCCATGGTGCGCATTCTGCAGGGTGATCGCTCTGGCAACGCCCCCCTCAAGCCGGTCGTCACAACAAACACTATTACGCAGGCGCAGGACTTTGTTCGTAAGGTGCACGTGAGCCCACTCGTCGCCGACTACGCTGTGCGGCTCATCGAAGCCACGCGTCGTGCGGGCGAAGTGCGCCTGGGCGCGAGCGTCCGCGGCACCCTCGCGCTTGTGCGCCTCGCCTCTGCCTGGGCGCTGGCAAACGGGCGCCACTATGTCACTCCAGACGATATTCGGGATCTCGCGATGCCCGTGCTCGCCCACCGTCTCGTGCTGGAGCCCGAGGCCGAGTTTGACGGTGTTACCGCTCAGCAGATCATCGGCCAGATCCTGCTCGACATCACTCCACCGCAGGAGAACGGCGTCGCGTGAACAAAGACACGTCGCGTGCGCCGCTCTCACGCACTGGCACACGCAGTCGTACCTTCGGCACGACCCAACTGCAAGATACCGGCCGAGGCGTTGCCAAGGCTGGGTCGGGTAAGCGGCGCCTGAAACGCTGGTGGCGACGAAACCGGCGACAGCTATCGCGACTGTGGCGACGCGTCACACGAACGATCACGCCCACGGGCTGGTTCGTCATCTTTGCCACGGCGACAGCTGCGATTCTCGGAGCGACCCTGAACTGGGTTGAGGCCTGGTTCGTTGCAATCGTGGGTGCGGTTCTGCTGCTCGTCGGGCTCCCATTTTTGCTCGGCAGCCGTGCGTACCTCATCAGAATCGTGGTGGATCGCATGCGTGTCGTCGCGGGTGGTGCGGTCAACCTGTCGATCGAGGTAGAGAACTCGAGTGCTCGCCCCGCGCTTCCTGCGACCGCGGAGATGCCCGTGGGAGAGGCACTGCGGAGGATTCCGATCCCCTTCATTAGCCCGCAAGGCAGCGTGGTTGTTCCCGCCGCGGTCGCAGCAACCGCGCGTGGAGTGATCGAGGTTGGCCCGATGACGCTGTCGCGGCGGGATCCCCTCGGCTTAATGCAGCGCAAACTTACGTGGCGAGATCGCCACCTCATTCACGTGCACCCGCGCACGGTATTTCTGCCTCCTGGTACTGCGGGGCTTGTTCGGGATCTTGACGGAGCGGCCAGTAGGCGTCTGACCGACTCAGATCTCTCGTTTCACGCGGTGCGTGAATACGTGCAAGGCGATGCAATGCGCCACGTGCACTGGAAATCAACGGCAAAGACCGGCACGCTTATGGTGCGCCAATACGAGGAATCGCAGACGGCGCGGTCGGCGATCCTGTTCGATGCAAATCGAACCGAATACGCGAGCGACGAAGAGTTTGAACTGGGGGTGAGCGTTGCAGCATCGGTGTCGATGCAGGCGGTGCGTGAGGCACGCGAGAGTTTTGTGGCTTCCCAGTGGTCGCCGGGTCGGCTTCGGCCGAGCATCGATGGTCTCGAAGAGCTGCCATCGCAGACACTCTCACAACTGCTCGATGCCTGGGCAGAGCTTGAGGTTGCAGAAGAAGCGCTGCCAATTGAGCGGCTGGCGAGGGGGCTCGCTGAGTCACGACGCCCGCTGTCTATCGTGGTGATCGTGACCGGTTCGATCCCCGATCCTACGAGGCTGCGCAGAGCTGCCGCCTCCTTCCCCGAAGACGTAACTGTGCTGGCGATTCGTTGCGAGGTGCTCGCTGATCCCGCGTCGCGTCTGCTTGACGTGTGCACACTGTTCACCGTTGGTGCGCTGGGTGATCTGCCCCAGCTCATGCTGCGAGGGGTGTCTGCATGAGCGCCGCGAGAACGCGTGCGAGCCAGCGACGCGGCTCGCGTGGGCGCGCGACACGAGTGCCAGCGGGGCTGACCCTTGGCGCAGCCCTGCTGAGTCTCGCGACGGTTGTGCTCGGTGGACTCGCCGCCGAACCCATCTATCTGACAGATCAGCTGTGGTGGGTTGTTGGTGGCTCTGGCGTGATCACGTTTTGTGTAGTGTGGGCCGGAAAGCGCTTCAGGTGGGGCAGCCTAACGGTCGTCGCCTTGATTGTTGCGTTTCTGGTTTCAGTCGTGCCGCTCGCGGTACCAAGCGCACTGGGCGGCGGGCCGAGGGAGATCTTGCGAGGTGTTGGCGATAGCCTCGCAGCTGTCGCCCTGGGATGGAAGCAACTGCTCACGCTCACCCTGCCTGTTGGGTCGTATCAAACGGTACTCGTGCCCCTATTTGTTACAACCTTGGTTTCCGTTGCCGCCATCGTGGCGCTCACGCTGAAGGGCGGCCGGTGGGCTCCCTTTGCCGCCGCACCGGTGCTGCTCCCTGTTCTCTTTGGTGCGGTATTCGGTTCCTCAAACGTAAGTGAGCCCACAGCACTTGGCCCCCTCACAATTCCGGCCCCGCGTGAGCTCGCGCTGTGGCTGGTAGCGTGCTGCGTGTGTGCGATATGGGTGGCCTGGTCGTCTGGGATCGCTCGCCGTGCTTCGCTCAGACTTGGGCGCGAGGCATGGGCCGACATGCCCTCGGGTCCACTTCCCGGTGCCGGGTCCGTGCGGCGCAACGCGATTGCGCGCGGGCTGGTTGGTGCGTTGCTGGTGGGTATTGCGTTGTTTGCGGGGGTCGCGCTGGTTCCCGTGCTCGATGGTGGAACTCGCAGCGTTGCGAGAGACGCGATTGATCCTGAGATCGTTGTGCGCGAGCAGACCAGCCCGCTCGCCAGCTACCGCGTGTGGAAGCGGGATGCGCTGTTGGCCGCCCCAATCTTTGAGGTTTCGAGCTCCGGGAAGCTCCCGTCACGATTGCGGATTGCGGTGCTTGATCACTATGACGGCGTTGATTTTACCGTCGGCGACACCGCTACCGCTGGTCGCTTTACGCGGTTTCCGAGTGGGGAACCGCTCGCCGACTCGAGCCGAGTCAGCGTAAAGATCGATGACGGTTACAGCGGCATCTGGGTGCCCCTTGCGATGCCCCTAGCCGGACCGCCTGCCTTTGGAGGCAAGCGGGCGGGCGCGCTCGCAGACAGCTTTTATGTGAATCGTGAGCTGCAGGGGGCCGTGGCGGTACCAACGGCAGCGGGGTTGCGACCAGGCGACAGCTATACAGCCGATATGGCGGTCTCCGCCGATGCGAAGCTCGGGGCTGATCCCGCTCACCCTGATCCTCTCATCGACCTAGAGAGCACCCCAGAACTCGATCACTGGCTGCGCGCACAGCAGCTGCCCTCAGACGGCCAGGGACTAACCGAGGCGATCAAACGATTGCGGGATCGCGGCTATCTCAGTCACTCTCTTTCCGATGAAGACGGCGAAGGCGAGTGGGTGCGTGCGCTCGCCAGCGAGTACAACACCTCCTTTATGACGAGCCCGGGTGGGCACTCAATTGCCCGCATCGAGCAGGTGTTTAAGCAGCTCAACGACCAGGAAACCGCCGCGGGAGATCGGCCGAGCGAGAGCATGCTGGTTGCCGGTATCGGTGATGACGAGCAGTTCGCGACGGCCGCAGCCCTTATTGCGCGGGCAATGGGTTTTGACTCCAGGGTTGTGTTGGGTGTGCGGCTGGGCGGCGATAAAGCGGGTGTGCCGGGGATTCCAGCGTGCAAGGCCGAGTGCACGGGGGATAACGTTGCGGCCTGGGTTGAGGTCCGTGGGGCCGATGGTGTGTGGGCTCCTCTCGACGTCACACCGCAGGTGGAAACACCACCGAGCACCCTGGAAGAGGGCGAGCTATTGCCCGAGTTTCCGACGGTTCCCGAAGAGCGCGACGCGACCGAGAGCGACCCTCCGGTTGGCACGAGTGATTCAGACACCACAAACTCCGATAATAAGAACACCGAGGGCCTCAGCGCCCTGTGGCCGGTCTTAAGAGTCGTGGGTTTGAGCCTCGCGGCGCTGGCGCTTTTGGCTCTTCTCGTGCTGTTCATTCCTGTCGTAAAGCGTGCACGCAGCCGATACCGCAGGGGAGCCGCGGCGGCAGAGGTGCAAGCGCTCGGAGCCTGGAACGAACTGCTCGACACCTATGCCGATTCTGGGGTGCGCGTGTCACAGATCGGTACGAGGCGAGAGATTATGGCGTCCCTGGGTGTCGACTCGGGTGATTGGATCTCATGGACTGTTGATCGTGCAGTGTATGCTCCTGAAGGAATAGCTCCTGAAACCGCGCAGCAGCTGTGGCAAGTTATTGACGGTGAAATTGACTCGCGGCTAAGCGGTCTGAGCTTCTGGAGGCGATTGGGTATGCGCTATTCGCTCGCCTCTTTTGGGGTGCAACTGCGCGGGAGGCGCGGCTCCAAACGGGCGCTTGAATCGACGCCGAACAGCAGTCAAGCCAAGCCGATGGAGATGCAACGATGATGTCAATGGGTGAGCTTGAACTCGAGCTGAGCGTCGCGATGCGCACGGATCCTGGGCGACGACGGGCTGTGAACGAAGACTCTGCGCTTGCCGAGATGCCCTGTTTCATCGTGGCTGACGGCATGGGTGGGCACGAGGCGGGTGACCTTGCAAGCCAGGCAGCGGTGGCCGCCTTTGCGCAGTGGATACGGCCGGGCGAACGTTCCTCGGTGCGAACGGTGAACGAGGCGCTCGAAGCCGCGCGGGGGGCCGTGGATCAAGTAGCCCTTGGTCGCGAGCGTGGCGCCGGCTGCACCCTCACCGGCGTGGTGCTTGTAGAGCACGAACAGGAGCTCTTCTGGTTGGTGCTCAATGTCGGTGACTCGCGGGTATATCTGCATCGCGGAGCTGAGCTGCGTCAGCTGACGGTTGATCATTCCCTTATCGAGCAGGCGATCACCGGGGGAGTCGAAAGCAGGAAGCTGCCACCGCGCAATATCATTACGCGCGCACTCGGCTCAATCGATAGTGCCGCAGATACCTGGTTGCTGCCGGTCGAAACCGGTGCGAGGATCCTGATTTGTTCTGATGGCCTCACCACTGAACTTGATGACGAGCAATTGCGTGCGACCCTTACGATGGGCGGCCGATCGGAGGCTGTCGCAGAGGAACTGGTGCAGCGCGCGAACGAAGCTGGAGGCCGTGACAACATCACGGTGATTGTGGTGGATGTGCTTGCCGGTGGCAAAGCTTGGCATGTTGGATCTGACACCTCCGCACCGGAGACTTCGCAGGCCGATAAGACACTGACCGTGACCCTGCCGACGAGGAGAGCCTGATGTCGGGCGACGAAGGACAAGAAGTCGACGAGACCGTTGTTGTTCCCGGGAATCCCTCCGGGGATGAAACGGTCGTTGTGTCGCCCCCGGTCGTTGAAGACTCGACCGCGGTTGTGGCAACGCCTCGTCGCCCCGCAGTCGGCCTGCCAGTTGAAGAGCCGGCGGTAGAGATCCCAAAGGATCTCGCCAACCTCATGTTCAAACCGCCTCTCGACCCGCACCGCAGAGTTCGAGAGTCACCGTTTCCGCAGACGGAGCACACGCTGCCCAAGAGCGGTGTGCGGCAGGGCATGCCGGTTGTCTACGGTGCAAAAGCTGAGACAGCTGTTGACGTCTCGGGTGATGGGGCTGCCCTCGATGCGCGGATCGGACCGCCTCCCGCTGGAGCATATATCGTTCCAGCTCAACGGGAGGGGCTGCCCTCGATAGCAAAGCAGAACCGGCGATTTCGATTGCTTGCACTCGGAGGTGGTGCGGTCGTTGCCATTGTTGTTGGTGCAGGTCTCTGGGGTGTATCGCTGCTTGCGTTTGGATAGGCGAGTGAGTTGCTGTGCGGGTTCGCCGAGGCTTTAGGGCGGGGCTTACTGCCCGCCAAGCGGAAGAAATTTGGCGCCAGCTATGAGCCACGGCGGTTTCGTGGCAGAGTTAAGTAGCTGGGGGCATAACGTGCGGGGTAACGAGAGAGAGTAGCGCATGAACGACGGGACTGCTGGAGCTGCTTTGGGCGGTGGACTGCTCATTGTTTCTGTGATCTGGACCGTGGTTGTTCTCGGTTACTACGTCTGGTACCTGTGGTCGCTTTCGAAGCTTTTTCCAAAGTTGGGATTGCCCTCGTCGCACGGATGGATTCCCGTGTGGAACCAGTGGCAGCTCATCCAGCGCGGTGATCTGCCCGGGTGGATCGTGCTGCTCGCGTTTGTGCCGGGTCTCGGCATCGTGACGCTGGTTGTCACGATCATGGCGATTCACCGCATCAACTCAGAGCACGGCAAGGGCACCGGGTTCACGGTGCTGGGCGCGCTACTTCCGCCAGTGTGGGCGATGATGCTCGCGAATCACATCGGAGATTCTGCCTATGCGCAGCCTGGTCAGGCCAGCGCACACGGTGGGCAGTTGCCATACGCCGTGGGACCCGACGGTTACGGTCAGCCGGGATCCTATGTGTCGAACAACGGGTATCAGCCCGCGTATCAGGCAGATCCGAATGTTGGCGGTTGGCAGGGGATGCCCTCTGTGCAGCAGGATCCGATCGCTGGAGGATGGCAGGGTGTGCCGCAGGTGCAGGCTGATCCCTCAGGGGTTCCAGCGCATCAAGGCAATCCTTGGCAGCCCGCGCCCGTTGAGTACCCCGGTGCCGCAGGGCAGCCCGGTTTTGCCGCGCAGCCTGTGTATGGGGAACAACTTGATCCGGCATGGCAGGTAGCGCCTGTCGAACAGCCGCAGACCTTCGAAGATCCATACGCACAGCACCAGGGTGTTCAGTCGGCGCCGGCGTCTCAGCCGCCCGGATATCCGCAGCCGGAGCAGCCTCAATTGGCGCAGCCTCCCGTCGCGCTACCACCCGCGCCCGCGGTGCCTCCCGTAACGTTCCAGCAGCCCACCTTTTCCCAGCAGCCTGTTCAGCCTGTTGAGTCCGCTCCCGAGAACAACTGGGGTTTCAGTAATACAACGGAGGGGGCCTTCGAGCGTCTGGCTTCAGAGGGTGCTCCTCAACACGGTGATGCTCCTTTGGGAGTGTCGTCTCCGCCGCAGGAGCTGTACTCGTGGCCGTCGGTCGAACCCGAGCCGCCCCTCGAAGCCACCGCGGTCACCGCCGCACCGAGTGTCGAAGCGGAAGAACCCCGTGGAGTCATTGATCCGGCAAACTCCATAACCCCTCTGGTATTACCGGCGCCCTCAGTGATGCCTGTTGCTCCCGAGCCGGTTGCCGCTGCACCTGAGGCACCCGCACCCTCGCCCGAGCCGTTACGAGCCTCTGAGCCCGTGGCGTCAGTCACTCCGCCCGTCCAGACCCCAGACCCTGTGGCCCCGGTTCTGGAACCAGAAGTGCCGACCATCTTCGAAACGTCCCGCCCGCCCGTCGCGCCAGCGCCAGCGCCAGCGCCAGCGCCAGCGCCAGCGCCAGCGCCAGCGCCAGCGCCAGCGCCGATGGCAACGCCGACCCCAACACCAACGCCCGCGCCGACGCAGCAACCGGACGGCGACGAGCTCGACCACACCGTCGTTGTATCGCGGCAAACCCGATGGGGCCTTGAGTTGCCCGACGGGGAAGTGCTCGAGCTGCTGGGAGATGACGTTGTGATCGGACGTAAGCCGCAGGCGCTCGAGGGAACCACGGCTCTGCAGATTGCGGACCCGACCCGAACGATGTCGAAGACTCACGCGCGCATGCGCCGTGAGGGAGACGCCTGGACCATCGAAGACCTCAACTCAACCAACGGGGTCGCGGTGTTCGATAACCTCGGTAACTCGACGCAGCTTGAGGCAGGACAAGCCTCCACGGTCACCGATCGCCTGATCGTCGGCACGCTCGAGGTGCGACTGCGCTCGATCAGCTAGTCGGCGCGCCCGCAGCTGTGCGGTAGCTCAGAGATCCCGTGCAAACTGGCCACAGCCCAGTGTTTGGGGCGTAGGCTGCTGTTGGTGTCGAACGACGCTTCCCCGCTGAGAGGACCCGAGTGAAGATCGTCAGCTATAACCTGCGTAAGAACCGTGCCGTCACTGAGATTGGTGAGTTGGCTGAGGTGCACGGAGTCGACATCTTGTGTCTGCAGGAGGCTGAAGCCGTAGCGCTGCCAGCTCGCCTTGGCCACCTGAGCTTGGTGCACGCGACCGAACGCAACCGACTCGGTCTCGCGATGTACGTGCGCGAAGAACGGTTCCAGGCGCACGCTGCGCACACGTTCCAGCTCAAGAAGTCGCTGCACGACAGGTTGCTCGCCCCCGCGCACGAGCGCCTGCTCGGGGTCCGATTGCACGATCGCGAGAACTCACGCGACTTTGTCGCAGCATCATTTCATGCCGCGCCTCTCACCGCGCTGAACTCGTTGCGCCGCCACCAGATTCACGCCGCACTCGGCGAGTTGCGCCAATTGGGGCCGGGGCTGCCCGCGCTAATGGTCGGTGATTACAACTATCCGGTGTTTAAGGGGCGGCTCGACCTGGAAATGCGGGATCACGGCTACGAGCTCAGCCTGAGTGACAAGCGCACCTACACCCGCTACAAGATGTTCCGCGGGCACTTCGACTTTGCAACCTCCTCCGGGCTTGATATTGAGAGTGTGCGCACCCTGCAGCGTGGCACTTCGGATCACTTGCCCATCATGGTGTCAGCCTCGTTGAGCATGGAACAGATGCACGTCGCAGCGTAGGGCATCGCTCAGCGAGGAGCCACCGCGCGCATTAGTTGACAAAGATCAACCAACTACCTATAGTTGATCTTCGTCAACTAAATTCACGCACGCCAAAGGACCCCACGCCTCCGATGTCCCAGACTCAGATCAAACCACCAAAGAAGATGCCCGTCGAGGGCCTCCTCACCGGTCGCGCCAAGAACCTCGCGCTCACCGGCCTCTTCATGAGCATGGCCGTATCAATGCTCTCCATGACGGTCGTCGGCACGTCGATGCCGATCATCATCGCCGACATCAACGGCAATCAGGCGGCCTTCACCTGGGTTGTAACCGGCACCATGCTCGCATCGGCGATCTCCACGCCAATCTGGGGCAAGCTCGCCGACCTCACCAGCAAGAAGGTGCTGCTGCAGCTCTCGCTGATCCTGTTCACGGTTGGATCGGCACTCGCCGGCACCGCACAGGAGCCCTCCTGGCTCATCGCCTTCCGCGTACTCCAGGGCCTCGGAGCTGGTGGCCTCGGTGCCCTCGGTCAGATCGTGCTCGCCGAAATCATTAGCCCGCGTGAGCGTGGCAAGTACATGGGCATCATGGGTGCGATCATGGCGATCTCGACGGTCGGTGGCCCGCTGCTCGGCGGCACCATCACCGACACACTCGGTTGGCGCTGGAACTTCTACGTCGCAGCTCCCATCGCGATCATCGCGATCATCGTGCTACAGCGCACACTGCACCTGCACACCGAAAAGCGCAAGATCAAGATCGACTACCTCGGTGCGACCTTTATCTCACTCGGTTTTGCGAGCCTGCTGATCTGGGTCACCCTTGGTGGCACCGAGTTTGACTGGTGGTCATGGCAGACCGCCCTCATGGTTGGTGGCGGCGTGCTGCTGCTCGTGGCGGCCGTCTTTGTTGAGCTGCGGGCTGAAGAACCGCTGATTCCAATGACCCTGTTCAAGAATCGCACCTTCACCATGGCCGTCATTGCCAGCATCGCGGTCGGTCTTGCGATGTTTGGCACCTCGGTGTTCCTGGGGCAGTACATGCAGCTCGCGCGTGGCAAGACTCCAACCGAGTCCGGGTTGCTCACGATCCCGATGATGGCGGGTGTGCTGCTCGCTTCAACGCTCGTCGGGCAGATCATCACCCGCACCGGCAAGTGGAAGCGCTACATGGTTTCGGGATCCGTCATCATGCTGGTGGGCCTATTTATGATGGGCCAGCTGCGCTACGACACCTCTTTCCTGTTTGTTGGCGTCGCGATGTTTGTGCTCGGTGCTGGTGTCGGTATGTGCATGCAGAACCTGGTTCTGGTGGTGCAGAACACGGTGAACCCGCATGAGTTGGGTGTTGCGAGCTCCGCCGTCACCTTCTTCCGCACCATTGGCGGTACCGCCGGCATGTCTGCGATGGGCGCGATGCTCGCCAACCTGGTTGTTCAGTACATTAAGGACGGACTCGGTAAGCTCAGCCCTGAGCAACTGGTCGGTGCAGATAAGCTCGCGGGCGGTACGATCCCGAAGATTGCCGAACTGCCGGATCCTATTCGCATCGTGGTTGAGAGCGCTTATGGTCACGGGATTGGCAACGTCTTTCTCGCCGCCTCGCCAGTCGCGATTGTTGCGATCATCGCGATTGCCCTGCTGCCAAACATCCCGCTGAGCGACAAGAGCAACGCCGAGAAGCTCGCGGAACAGCGCGCGGCGTCCGATGCCGCAGCAGTTGGCGCAGGATCCAGTGCCTCCGGAATCGCTCCGAGCGAAGAAGTGGGAATCGAGTTCGACGGAGCCCTGGTTCCTGAGCCGCCCCGTGTTGATGCGTACGCTCCAGATACGCCGGCGCGTTAGGATTTAGTATGTCGCAGCAGCCCGTGATGCCACCGGAAGCCCCTGAAGCATCGGCGATCCCGAACCACCCCGCACAGGGTGACGAACTGATCTCCGAGATTATCGCCGAGTTCTCTCAGGTGTTTGCCTTCGCCCGCACGCGCTGGGCACGCTACGCGGAGGAGGTTCACCCCGAGCTCAAGGGGGTGGGCATCATGGTGCTGCAGACGATCCTGCGAAAGGGGCCGATTACCGCGACCCAGCTGAGTCAGCTGCTCGGCATGGACAAGGCCGTAGTGAGTCGGCAGGTAACGAAGTTGCGGGAGTTCGGTCTCATTGAGGCCGAGGCGGCCGCTGAGGATCGGCGAGTTGTGTTGCTCACGGCGAGTCTCGCGGCGCAGACCGCGATCGAGGAGCTGCACGCGCACACCTCGCACGATTATCAGGAGCGGTTCCAGGGGTGGCGGCTCGAAGAGCTCGCGTCTCTGAATGAGGCGCTGCATCGATTCAACGGTGCAGCGCCCGCGGGGGCCGACAGCCCGGCGAGCCGCTGCGCCCGCCCGGCGGCCGAGTAGCCGCTAGTTAAACTCGTCAGCCGCGGCCTGCGCTGCGGCGCGCACGGTCTCGAGATCCTCGCCCGTCACCGTCACGTGGCCCACTTTGCGGCCCGGCCGCGGTGTTTTGTCGTAGCTGTGGAACTTCGCGCGGGGGTGCGCCGCAAGAGCTGCGGCGTAGCGCACGGGCATCGGCCCCTCGACTGGTCCACCAAGCACGTTCACCATGACTGCGGCGGGGGCCGTCATCGAGGTGTCGCCGAGCGGTAGGTCCGCGACAGCGCGTAGGTGCTGCTCGAACTGGCTCGTCACGGATCCTTCGATCGAGAAATGGCCCGAATTGTGCGGCCGCATGGCAAGCTCGTTCACGAGCACCCTGCCATCGCGGGCCTCGAACATCTCGACAGCGAGCACTCCGGTAACCCCAACCCCCTCGGCAACAACCGCGCCGATGCGGGCGGCCTCATCGAGGGTTGCGGGATCAGCAACCGGCGCCGGCGCCAACACCACGGCGCACACACCATCGCGCTGGATCGTCTCAACCACGGGCCATGTGCGTGTTTCGCCACTCGGGCGGCGCGCGACCAGCTGGGAGAGCTCGCGCGTGAAATCTACGAGTTCTTCAGCGAGCAAGTGACCGCCACGCGCATCCTCAGCGAGAGCGGTAAACCAGTCGCGAACCTCGCTGGCATCCGACACCAATCGCACACCCTTGCCGTCGTAGCCACCGCGGGCCGTCTTGACCACGGCGCGACCGCCATGGGCGTCAATGAAGGCCTTGAGTTCAACCTCATCGGCGACGGCTGCCCAGCTTGGCACCGGGACACCCAGCTCTTCGAGCTTTTGGCGCATAAGGATCTTGTCCTGGGCGAACTGCAGCGCACCGGGCCTCGGGTGCACTGCCTTGCCGCGGCGCTCAAGTTCAAGCAGAATCTCTTGCGGTACGTGCTCGTGATCGAATGTGACCACGTCGACGGTGTCGGCGAAGGCATAGACCGTTTCGGGATCGCGGTAGTCGCCCACGGCGTCGGCTGCTCTCGCGGCGCTCGAGCCCTCGACCTCGGCGAGAACGCTGATGCCCAGACCCAGGTGGGTTGCCGGGGGCACCATCATACGGGCGAGCTGCCCGCCTCCGATGACGCCCACTCGGATGCTGCTGCGGTTCGTGCCCAGTTCGCCCATGTACCTATTCTGCCTTATCGCGCGGTGGCGAAATGGCTAGCCACCATTGCCGAACTGTTCTCTGCGCTGGCGAATGAGGTCTCGAACCTTCAGCTGGTGCGATGGTGGCGCATAGGCGTCGGGTGTGATGCCGGAGATGAACTGGCCGGGATCCGTCTCCAGTGCAAAGGCAAGACGAACAATTGATTGCACCGCAGGGCTTGACTCGCCCCTTTCGATGCGGCCTATGCTGGTGGTCTCCATCTCGGAGAGCTCGCTCAGATCCTCCCGCGAAATACCAAGTTTTTGACGCGCTTCACGAATACGGCGACCTATTTCGATCGCCGCGACGGATTTTGTCTTGGTCATCGCACTAGATTGCTTGACCTAAGTAATAAAGGTCCAGTGAAGAAAAGATGTGTACAGAAAAGTACAGTACAAATTTGACTTACTTTGACACTCACCGGCGCACCCGAAACCCCCGCGTCACTCCCCACTGCAATGCCCGGATACGATATAAACCATGACCAACAGTGCAGTGCCCCTCGTGGGAGTGATCATGGGCTCGGATTCCGACTTCAACGTGATGGCCGACGCGGTCCAGGTGCTGCGAGATTTCGGTATCGCACACGAGGTTGAGGTTGTGAGTGCCCACCGCACCCCAGACAAGATGGTCAGCTACGCTCGCGAAGCCGCTGATCGCGGGCTCAAAGTGATTATCGCGGGAGCGGGCGGAGCCGCCCACCTGCCGGGCATGGTTGCCTCAATGACCACACTGCCCGTTATCGGGGTGCCCGTGCCGCTCGCAAAACTCGACGGGCTCGATTCGCTGCTGTCGATTGTGCAAATGCCGGGGGGCATCCCCGTCGCTACCGTTTCAATTGGCGGTGCGAAGAACGCAGGGTTGCTTGCCGCTCGCATTCTTGGGGCGCAGGATCGCGGAATCTCTGCGCAGCTTGACGCCTACGCGGCCGAGCTCACCGCTGTTGTCGAGGAGAAAAACACGGCGCTCAAGGCACGCGTCGAGGCGACTGCCAGCGACACGGCCTCACCCAGCAACTAAGGTGTCAGACCCGCGCGCAGATCGGGGTACTCCCGAGTATCGGCGCGCGCTCATCGCACTCTTCTGCGCGGGGCTCGCAACCTTTGCGCAGATGTATTCGCCGCAGGGACTGCTGCCCCAGATTGCGCGCGAATTCGAGACGGGTGCTGGATCCATCTCGTGGATCATCGGTGCGACCACCATTGGGGTCGCACTCGGGGTGCTGCCGTGGGCGCGGCTCTCCGACCACCTTGGCCGAATCACAACGATCCGCTGGGCCGCGGCGGCGGCGATGATCCTCGGCCTGCTGGTTCCGTTTGCACCAAACTTCGAAACCATGATTGTGCTGCGCGGGATCGAGGGCATCGCCCTGGGTGGGCTTCCCGCCCTCGCGGTGACAACCCTCGCTGAGACGGTGAGTCCACGCTCGCTCGGCGCGGCGGTGGGTGGCTACGTCGCGGGCACTACGTTCGGTGGGCTCATTGGTCGAGTTGTTGCGGGGTCGCTCGCGGATCCCGTGAGCTGGCGCTTTGGGCTCGCCGCGGTTGCGCTGCTCGCGGCCGCTGCGACGATCGCATTCATCGTCTTGATTCCTAAGACCGCGGTGCCGCTGCCACGTACAACGCCCTTGCCGAGGGCTCTGCTCGCCAACCTGCGCAACCCGGCCGTATTGGTGCTGGTGTTGCAAGCGTTCCTGTTGATGGGTGGTTTTGTTGCCGCGTACAACATGCTCGCGTTTCGCCTGGAGCAAGATCCCTACGCCCTTTCGACCCTGCAGATCTCGTGGCTTTTTCTTGCGTACCTCGCGGGAGCCGTCGCATCAAACCTGGTGTGGCGGATCGCGCGCCGAATCGCACCGGTCGCGGTGATGCTGGCGAGTCTTACTGTGATGCTGCTGGGGCTACTGCTCACCCTCACCGAGCCACTCGCGGCAATTGTCGTGGGGCTCGTGCTGTTTACCGGAGGGTTCTTCGGGGCGCACTCCATTGCGAGTGGGCTTATCGGGCGACGCACAGCGGGACTTTCGGGCGCGAGCCAGGCCCCGCCGCTCTACAACCTCGCGTACTACGCGGGCTCGAGTGTGCTGGGTTGGGTCGGTGGTCTCGCATTTGTTGCCGCGGGCTGGGCTGGGACCGTGGCAATGGTGGCTGCCGCGATCCTGATTTCAGGGACGCTCGAGTGGGTGCAGGCGAAAAGCAGGGGTGGCATCGGCAGCGTCGACGCCTAGGTTCTGCGATGCAGATGTCTGCGCAGAACCTCAGTCGCTACATGTTGGCGTGGGCTTCCCAGAGCTGCCAGGCCGCACCGTTCCAACCGAAGCCGCGGCTACGGTCGCGGGCGAGAACCGCCAGCTTGGTGAGCGAGTTGGGGTCACGGAACAGTCTGCTGAACTCGGCCGCAAATTCTCCCGCCGAGGTTGCTGCCAGGCCCGCATCAAGCACGAGTTCTTCTGCGGCCGGGTGACCCGAGTGCAGCACCGGAACAGATCCGGTGAGTGCGCCGAGCAGGGTATAGCCCGTGCCGACGTAGGCCTGTGGCTGCAGCAGAAGCGAAGCACCGCTCAGCACTGCGCCAACGTCCGTGAGGTCACGAGGTGTCACGAAAACCACGCGGTGCTGAAGCTCCTCGGGGATGCTTGGCTGTTCGGTTGCACTCGCGGCCGGATCCAGCCCCTCGAGCACCACCACGCTGGGGAGCGCGGGATCGGCGCGCAGCGCATCAATAATCCAGCTGAGGCGGCCGTCTTCGCTTGAGGTGGCGGTTGTGACCGCGTAGTGATCGGGTACCCCGAGAGCGGCACGGCGCTCGATCGCGTCGTCCGGGCGCAGGTACTCCGAGGGTGCCCCAAGCTGCAAAACCTGAACCGGAAGGTCGGAACCAAACTGCTCCTGCAGCACCCGAGCGGTTGCGTGGGTGGGGGTGAAAAGTACGTCCGCCAGCTTTACGGCTCGCCGCACGAAAGCGCGGTACAGGCGGGCCTGAGAGTTGCCGAGGATCGCCGGGGCGTCCCAGGCGATGCTGTGGGTAATGGTGACCGAGGTTTGGGTTCCGTCGTCGTCGCCGTGGGAGCGCAGCGGAACCATCGGCGTGATGGAGTGCACAAACTCACCGTCGAGCGGCCTGGCCGTTGCGCCGTTTTGCCACAGCAGCGGCAGCATGGTCGATCGGAACGGTAGATATTCAGAGCGAATAAGCGGTGACGTGAAGTGAGGATCGGTTGATCCCTTGGCCATCAGATACCGGGTACTGCAACTGCGCGGTGCCGTGGTTGCCAAAGCTCCCATGAGATCTCTCGCAGCTGCGGCATGTACCGGCGCTTCCCAGTCGGGGAAAGGTTCTGCGATGAGAGTGAGTGTTGCCACGTACTTCTCCCATCGATAATTCGTACTCTAGAACGGTCCCAGATCATTCTATGAGTCAGAGTGTGCAAAGCCTGAACTTATGCCCTGCGAAGTCAAGGACGAAATAGAAATGTGACGATTGCCCAAGCATTCGGGGAGTCCACGGCTCAAACAAAGTACGCTGGTACCCATGCGTGTATTGCTTACAGGTGGAGCCGGATACATCGGCTCCCACACCGCCCTCGTGCTCTTGGACCAGGGACACGACGTTGTTATTCTCGATGACTTCTCGAACAGCAACCCCGAGGCGGTACGCCGCGTGGAAAAACTGAGCGGTCGGAGTGTCGCGCTTATCGAGGTCGACCTCGCGGATCGCGAACGCGCAGCTGAGGCCCTCAAAGATGTTGAGTTTGACGCCGTGATCCACCTCGCGGGGCTCAAGTCAGTTGGCGAGTCGGTCGCCATGCCCACGAAGTACTATCGCGTCAATATCGATTCCACCCTTGCGCTGCTCGACATTATGCGCGACCGGGGCGTGACAAAACTTGTCTTCAGCTCTTCCGCGACGGTCTACGGTGACCCCGAATACGTTCCCCAAGATGAGCTGCATCGTGTCGGTGTTGGCCTGACTAACCCCTACGGCTGGTCGAAGTTTATGAACGAGCAGATTATTCGCGACACGCAGCTTGCCTGGCCCGAGCTTGAGGCCGTTCTGCTGCGCTACTTCAACCCGGTGGGGGCGCACCCCTCAGGGCGCATCGGTGAGGATCCCTCAGGGATCCCGAACAACCTCATGCCCTTTATTGCCCAGGTTGCCGTTGGTAAACGGAAAGAGCTGAGCGTCTTCGGCGACACCTATCCGACCCCCGATGGCACCGGCGTGCGTGACTACATTCACGTGATGGACCTTGCCGAAGGGCACGTTGCCGCACTGAACAATTCCGCCGTTGGTGTGGCCAGCTACAACCTTGGTTCTGGCACGGGCTCGAGTGTGCTTGAAGTGGTGCGTGCGTTTGAGCAGGCTTCGGGCCAGCCAATTCCCTACGCTGTCGTCGACGCGCGTCCGGGTGATGTTGCAGAGGTCGTCGCGAATCCTGAGAAGGCAAACCGCGAACTGAATTGGCGCACCTCACGATCACTCGCAGAGGCCTGCCGCGACTCCTGGGCCTGGCAGTCGTCGAATCCGGGAGGTTATACCGCGTGACTCTTGATCTTGAGCGGCCGCTTCGTAACCCAGACTTAAACTCGCCGCCGCTCATGAGCAAGCGAGCGCGCTGGCTTGTTGTGCTCGGGTTTTTGTTGCCCGGAAGCGCGCAGCTGCTCTCGGGTAACCGCAAGCTCGGGCGTTTCGGGTTGACCGCCACGATCGTTCTGCTCGTGGTGGGTATCGCCTCGATTCTGGGGCTGATGTTCGCGCGAGTCGCAACACTCACCATTTTTACGAACAGTTGGGTGCTGCTCATTCTGCAGTGGGCGCTATTTGCCTATGCCGTGCTGTGGGTGCTTCTTGGGCTCAACACCCTGGGTCTCACGCGGCTTCGACGGGTGCAGCCCAACTGGAAAATGCCGGTTGCCATTCTCTCCGTGATCCTGACGCTTGTTCCCGCGGTTGGTGCCGCCTGGGCCGGAACATCGGTCGCGGCCGGTCGCGGTGCGCTCAGCGACATTTTTGGCAGTGCCCCCGCTGTTGCGCCGGTCGACGGGCGCTATAACTTCTTGCTGCTGGGCACCGATGCTGGAGCGGATCGTGAGGGGCTGCGCCCCGACAGCATCTCCGTCATTAGTGTTGATGCCGAGACAGGGCAGGCCGCCATTATTGGCGTGCCTCGTGAGCTTGAAGGCACGCCATTCGCCGAGGGATCACCCATGGCCGAAATGCATCCGAACGGGTTCGGCGTTGGCCCGAACGAGTTTGGCGACTACGGCGGCTGCCAGGTCGGTCGTTGCATCTTGAACGGTATCTACGCTGAGGCAGAGCTGTTCTACCCCGAGCTCTACCCGAACGCCAAAAAACACGACTCCTCGCCAGGCATCGAGGCGACCCGTGAGGCCGTTGAGGGTGCTTTGGGGCTCAAGATTCAGTTCTACGTGCTGCTCAACATGGACGGCTTTGCTGATCTGATTGACGCGCTCGGTGGGGTCACCATGGACGTCAAAGAACGACTGCCCATTGGTGGCGGGGTCGATCCGTATAGTGGTGAAGTGGTGAACGAGGATGGCTGGATCGAACCAGGTAAGCAGCACCTCAACGGATTCCAAGCGCAGTGGTATGCGCGGTCGCGATACGGCTCGAGCGGTGGCGACTACGATCGCATGCAGCGACAGCGCGAGCTGCAGGCCGCGATCCTCTCCCAGATGAACCCCACGAACGTGCTTCTTAAGTTCCAGGGTATTGCGGCTGCGGGAACTCAGCTCATTGAGACCGATATTCCCGAATCGATGCTGGGCAGGTTCGTAGATCTTGCTAGCAAGTCCCGCGAACACGACATCGTGAACGTCGAGCTAGTTCCGCCAGCGGTCGAGCCCGATGCGCCGGACTTTGACGTGATCAGGCAGCTCACGGCTGACGGAATCGCACAGGCCTCTCCTCCCAAGAAAGACTCGGAGTAGAATCGCTGGTTGATCAGCGAGTGATAAAGGTGGAAGAAGAATTGACTGCAGAGTCGGTCAGCCCGAAACGTAGGCTGTGGGCTGCCGGAATCGTTGGATTCTGGGTGCTCGTTGCTGTTGGCACCATTTTTACCGGAGCGGCACTCTGGGTGCGGCGTACCTTTGGTGTCATCTCCGTTGATCAGCTGCTAAGCAACATGAACGGCGGTGGTGAGGGTGCGGGCGGAGATGCGCTCGTTGCTGGAGCGGTTGCGGCCATCATTGTGGTTCCCGTGGCCATCACACTCGCATTGGCTGTCGTTGTCGAAATGCTGCGGCGCGGCCTGCGTTCCAAGGCGTGGTTCACCACCCTGCGAACCCGGTTGTTTAGAGGTGTTGCCATTGCGCTCGCCGTCATTCTGCCTCTGGGCGGTGCGACATTGTTCGGGGACACGATTGGCGCGGTCGACTACATACAGGCCTCAATTCGAGAGAAAACGCTGGGAACGACACTCGCCGATTTCTACAAAGCTCCGAAGGTAGAGCCGGGTCACTCCGATGGCGGCTCAGTTGTGAGCGTCGGCGCGAAAGGTGATTCTGGTTCTGGCGCCGCAAAAGGCAAGAACAATCTCGTGCTGATCTATCTTGAGTCCATCGAAGACACCTTCACTGACGACAAGGTGTTTGAGAAGAACATGCTTGCCCCCGTTCAGACGGCGACATCTGGTTGGGCGACTGTTCCAAAGCTAGACACCTACGAGGGTGGCGGCTGGACGATGGCAGGGATCGTGGGAACGCAGTGCGGGATCCCGCTGCGCACCGCGACCTCAAACGCGGATAACGATGACCTGAACCTTCTCGGCGATCAGGATCACCAGCTTGATCGCTTCCTTCCAGGTGCCGACTGCCTGGGAGACGTGCTGAAGGACGAGGGATACCACAACGTTTTTCTCGGGGGAGCGAACGCAAGCTTCGCTGGCAAGGATCAGTTCCTATCCGGTCACGGTTACGACGAGGTCTACGGCCTGGAAGATTGGGTGAGCGAGGGAGAGACAGAAACCCGCGCAGAATGGGGGCTCTCCGATCGTCGCCTGTTCGAGCACGCAAAAGAAAAGGTGAAGGAGCTGCACGACGCTGGCGATCCCTTCAACCTCACAATGCTGACGCTTGACAGTCACGAACCGATACACGTCTTCGACTACTGCGATGTAGACACCAAAAAGGAACTCACCTCGATTACCTTCTGTTCCATGGAGCAGGTGGCGGGGTTTGTTGGCTACATGGACAAGCAGGGATACCTGGACGACACCACCGTTGTTGTCATGGGCGATCATCGGAAGATGAACGTTGAGGGTGGCACCTACTGGGACGAGCTGAAGGACCGGGATGACCGCACCATTTTCAATCGAGTGTGGGTTCCAGGAGGCGTGAAGTTCGCGCGCGAAGAAATCGACCAGCTCAGCATGTATCCAACGCTTCTGGAGCTTGTTGGCCTCAACATCAAGGATCACCGAGCAGGCATAGGGGTTTCCGCGCTTGTGAAGGAACAAGATGTGCCGGCAGGATCGATTCTGGATCTTGACTCAGACGAATACCTTGACGTGGTGAAGTCCCGCTCGGTGAGCTTCTACGCCAAGATGTGGGCGCACGGGTCGCAGGTTACCGCCGCGGGTTGAGGGGCGCGAGCCGTGAGCGAGTGGTCTCCTTCGCGAGCAACGTAGACTAGGCGAGGCCAATTTGTCTTGATGGGAGAGTGTTCGCATGCGCGTAACCGCCGTATTGGTGGCGTACAACCGGCGAGAACTGCTGCAAGAGTCGCTGCGTGCGCTCGCCGCACAGAGCAGACCGGTTGACCGTTTGGTGGTGGTCGATAACGCGTCTGACGGCGGAATCGGCGAAGAAGCCGAGCACCTGCTTGAGGAGTGGGGCGAGCGCGCACGCTTTATCCAGTTAACCGAGAATACCGGCGGTGCCGGTGGGTTTGCGGTAGGGATAGCCGCGGCCGTTGCCGAAGACGGGATCGACTGGGTCTGGGTGATGGACGATGACACCGTTCCCGGCCCCGACGCACTCTCGGGAGCACTTGAAGCGCACAAGCGCTATCGCAGCACGGGGCAAGACGACCTGGCCGTCATGGGGTCTCGGGTCATCTGGACCGACGAGCAAGATCACCCCATGAACACGCCCAAAGCGAAGATTCGTGCTGGTGAACGCGAACGCCGTCGTGCCGCCCAAGCTGGTGGCATGGAGATTCGTTCGATCTCCTTTGTTTCGGCGTTTCTGAGGGCACCGCGGGTGCGCGAACTCGGCCTGCCTCTCGCCGACTACTTCCTGTGGAACGACGACTTTGAATACTCCGCCCGCCTGCTGCGGGGTGCCCGTGGTCTGTACGTACCCGGGTCGGTCGT
Source organism: Leucobacter viscericola (assembly GCF_011299575.1). Taxonomy (NCBI): domain Bacteria; kingdom Bacillati; phylum Actinomycetota; class Actinomycetes; order Micrococcales; family Microbacteriaceae; genus Leucobacter; species Leucobacter viscericola. The sequence goes on along the minus strand of NZ_CP049863.1, from coordinate 1,632,710 downwards.
CACTCACAAGACGGTGAAACGCGGCTCAAGCGACCAGGATCCTGGTCCCCGTTTCTTTTATGAGGTGCGCAATAAACTCTGGGTGTTCCGCTGCAGTCGTGCACTGCAGGGGTGGGAGAAACTGCTGTACTCCGCCGCCACCGCGAGGCGTTGGATTCGCACCTTCCGCGCGTCGGAAGACCGGGCCCAGCTGCGGGACTGCCTGAAGCGGGGCTGGCGTGATGGCTGGCGTACTTCTCCGCGGCTGACGCGTGACGTGCTGCGTGACGCGGGTGTGCCCGTTGATGTCATGTACGAGATCGAACGCCTGTCGAAGCTCGACGCAAGGTAGTCGATTCATATTCAGCGGGTACGCTAGAGCATTATGCCTGCATCACAAACACCCCAGGCGAACTTCTCCCTCCTGCTGCCCGTATACGCTGGCGATAATGCCGAGTATCTGCGTCTTGCCTTCGAGAGTTCGGTGGATCAGCAGACGCTGAAACCGGCCGAGGCCGTGATTGTGCAGGATGGCCCGGTTCCGGAGGCGCTCGCCGCGGAGCTCGAGCGTATCGAAGCCGAGAGCCCCATTCCGGTGCGGCTGATCCGTCTATCTGAGAACCGGGGCCTCACTGAGGCTCTGAACGCGGGTCTCGATGCGTGCACCTACCCCGTTGTCGCCCGCATGGACGCGGACGACGTCTCAAGCCCCGAACGCTTTGCACGGCAGTGGGAGATGATCGAGCAGGGGTACGACCTGGTCGGCACGGGTATGCAGGAGTTTGAACAGGACCCAGCCTCTCCGAGCGCGATTCGTGTTCCGCCCGTCGGGCCGGAGCGCATCAGGGACCACGCGCGTACCCACAACCCTTTCAATCACCCCACGATGATGTACCGTCTCGCCGCGCTCGACCGCGTCGGGCGTTACCAGCCCTTTGGCAAGATGGAGGACTACTGGCTGGGGGTGCAGCTCATCGCTGATGGAGCGAGGGTCGAGAACATTGCGGAACCGCTGCTGAGCTATCGGGTGGGATCCGGTGCCTTTGTTCGCCGCGGTGGCTGGGCCGAGGCTCGCACCGAGTGGAAACTGCAGCGTGAACTGCTTCGGATGGGGTTTGTGACCCGTGCGCAGTACGCGCGCAACGTTCTCATGAAAGGGGCGTACCGTTTAATGCCCGCGGGTGTGAAACGTGTGCTTTTCCGCGGGTTCATCGGGCGGGGGCTGCCCGGGGATCGATAAACCGGATCGTTGAACGTTAGGAACTCTGGGGGAGTCATGTCAGGCTTTGGTCGATCGGTAGTGACGGTGGCGCTTGCAACAGCGCTGGTGTCGTCGCTATTTGTGGTGCCTCTCGGCGCAACAACCGAGGCCGCAGCCGAGTCGCCCGCGATCCTGAATTCGCTGAATAATGATCAGGATCCGGGTACCGGCACGGAGCCGTCGAATGTGACACAGGATCCGGGCGCTGGCGATCCCGAGCCGACTGATCCGCCAGTAGCACCTCCGACGACTGAGCCGACGGATCCGCCAACTGCTGAGCCGACGCCGCCGACCACGCCCGCTCCCGAGCCCACACCCGAGGGAGACGAACCCCGCGGACCCAATGGTGGGCTCGCGTCGAACTCACCAGGGCCGGCGTCTGCGCGACCAGCAGAGGAAGCGCCCGATGACCAGGTGCTCGGTGGTTTGTCGAGCCGGGCCATGGCCAGCGAGCTGCGTGGATCCATCATCGGTGACAACTACCCGGCGAAATACAGAAACCTGCCCTGGCCATACCCCAATGGCGCCTACATCTGGGACGAGTGGAACTTCGCCTACCGGCAGTGCACATCGTTTGTGGCTTGGCGCCTCAACAGCGCTAACGGTGTGCCGTTTTCAAACCAGTACCTCGGCTTGACCCGGTGGGGTGATGCCGGGCAGTGGGCAGATTCGGCTCGCGCCGTTGGTGTGCGCGTTGACAGTACCCCCGAGGTTGGGGCGGTCGCCTGGAGCGGCCCCTGGTACAAGGGTGCCTCGGAGTTTGGGCACGTCGCATGGGTAGCGCAGGTGCTCGACAGCGGCCAGATTGTCATTGAGGAATACAACAACGGGTGGGCGGGTGCCTACGGTACCCGAACAATCTGGCCGGGTGATTTTCAGGGGTACATTCACATCAAAGACCTTGCGAACTCGTTCGTAAAAACGACGACTCCCACCATCAGTGGTGCCGCAGTTGTCGGAAGTAAACTCACGGCGAACCTTGCAGGCTGGACACCCGCAGTGACGGGGCTGCGCTATCAGTGGCAGCGGAACGGTGTTGCGATCGCGGGAGCAACCGCGAGTACCTACACCCCGACGATGACGGACCGCGCACAAACCATCACCGTCGCAGTGACCGGGAGCCGAGCAGGTTATCGAGCGGAAACCAAGGTTTCGGCGGCGACCTCCGCGGTGCTGATGATTGACTCGGACGGTGACGGTCTTGACGACACCACGGAGATGTTGCCGTGGAACTCGGACGTGAACGGCGACGGCCTTCCCGACGTTGTGGGCTTTGGTGTCGACGGTGTGCAGGTCGCGCTCAACACAAAGACCGGTCTCGGCCCGATGAAACAGTGGGTGGCGGGTTTCGGTGCAAACAACGGGTGGTCGCCGCTGCGCAACCCGCGCACGCTTGTTGATGTGAACGGTGACGGCAAATCTGACGTTGTTGGCTTCGCAAACAGTGGTGTGTATGTGGCTACCAGTACGGGTAGCGGGTTTGCCGCGCCGAAACGCTGGGGCGAAGGTTTCGGTGTTGACCTGGGATGGCAAGTCGATAAACACCCGCGCACCCTCGCCGACATTAACGGTGACGGGTTGCCCGACATCGTTGGGTTTGGTGAAACTGGTGTGTATGTTGCCTTGAACACGGGAAGCGGTTTCGGTCCCGAGCAGAAATGGAGCAATGAGTTTGGGGCGACCGCGGGGTGGCGCGTGGATCGACACCCCCGCTACTTGATCGATGTAAACGGTGACGGCAAGTTGGACATCGTCGGATTCTCGAACTCGGGTGTCTCGGTCGCCCTCAGCACCGGCAAGAGCTTCGCCGCCCCGAAGCAGTGGTCGACGGGCTTCGGATACAACAGCGGTTGGCGCATGGAAAGCCATCCGCGCATGCTTGCGGATGTGAACGGCGACGGCCTGCCCGACGTTGTTGGTTTCAAAGACGACGGTGTCTATGCGGCGATCAACACGGGATCAGGGTTCAAAGCCCCCGTTCGATGGAGTGACAATTTCGGCACCGCAAAGGGCTGGCAGACTGGGCAACATCCTCGTGTACTCGCCGACGTTAACGGTGATGGCCGCGCCGACATTGTTGGCTTCGGTGAATCCGGAGTGATGGTCGCGCTGAGTACGGGAGCGAAGTTTGGAGCCGGGACCTGGTGGTCGAGTGAGTTTGGTGCCCTGAACAACGGCAAGCCAAACTGGCAGCTCGACCGCCACCCGCGGATGGTGACCGATGTAAACGGTGATGGCCGCGCGGACATCGTTGGGTTTGGAAACGGCGGTGTGCGAATCGCCTACAACACCGGCAGCAAGTTTGCTGCCGCGACCTCCCCCCTGAATAACCTGGGGTACACCGCTGGTGGCTGGCGGGTTGATAGTCACCCTCGAAGCATGAACATCCAGACGCTGAGCAGCCGGCCAGTGCCGGGCGTCACCGGCTCGGTGCGGGTCGGGCAGCAGATTAGTGGCGCCGCCGGCAGCTGGCAGCCGCGGCCGGTAAAGCTCAAAATGCAGTGGTACCGCGACGGAAAGGTCGTGAGTGGGGCGACCTCAACCAACTATGCAATCACCCCCGATGATCTTGGGACGAAGCTGTCCTTTGGGGTGACGGGGTCGAAGCTCGGTTACGCGGCATCGCAGCAGCGGTCGAAGGAGTTTGTTGTCGCGCCCGGTGTACTGCAGGCCCCGACGCCCACGATTGAGGGGCAACTGCGAGCAGGATCGGTTCTGCAGACAAAGGTCGGCAACTGGGGCCCCGCCCCGGTTCAGCTGAAATACCAGTGGAACCGCAACGGATCCCCAATTCAGGGCGCGACGAGCGCCAGCTACAAGCTGTCGAGCGCGGATGCCGGGCGTCGCCTTACGGTGACCGTCACCGGCTCTAAAGCTGCCTACGATACCGCTTCGCGCACGTCTGCCCATGTCAAGCTGAAAGGGGCCCCGCCCGCGCCCGCGAAGTCTCCATTTATTGATGTACCGGTGACTCACAAGTTCTACCGGCAGATCGCCTGGATGCACCAGACCGGACTTTCAACGGGAACTAGGACCCCGCAGGGCGCGGTCTACGGGCCCAAAACCGCGGTTAGCCGAGAAGCAATGGCCGCGTTTCTGTACCGCCTTGATGCGCTCAAAACATGGAAACCGCCGGCAGCATCGCCGTTTATCGACGTTCCCGCGAATTATGGGTTCTACCGGCAGATTGCCTGGATGGGGGAGACCGGGCTCTCGACCGGCACCCGAACTGCGGCAGGAGCCCGCTACGACCCGAAGACTCCGGTGTCGCGTGAGGCGATGGCGGCGTTCCTGTACAGGCTCGAAGCGCCGAAGGGATACACGCCACCCAAGACCTCACCGTTCGCCGATGTGCCGACGAATCATCGTTTCTATCGAGAGATTTCATGGATGTATTCCTCGGGTCTTTCAACCGGCACACGACAGCCCCACGGGAAGCCCGTGTACTCTCCGAAGGACCCGGTGTCGCGTGAGGCGATGGCAGCGTTCCTGTACCGTATGGAGACCAACGGGTAGGCTGTAACCTATGCTTGCGATACTGAAGAAATTCTCGATCGCCTTGCTCGCCGGGGGACTCGTCATTGGGGTGCTCGTTCCCGGGGGCGTTGCGAATGCTGAAAGTGGCACTGCTTCTGACACGAACACGGGGGCCCAAGAGTCACCCGCGCCCGCGCCAGAAGAGTCCGCCGACCCTGCTGCTCCCGTGACAGAGGATCCCGCGGATCCCGCTGTCCCCGCGACTGAGACTCCAGCTGATCCCACTACCGAACAGCCGCAGTCTGATGTTCCTAGCGCTGAACCCGTCGCGCCGGAGAACCAGGATGTACCGAGCGAAACGAACCCCGACGGGTTTCAGACTGAACCGAGAACAGCTGAGGAGAACGAGAAAATCGAGGCTGCAGCTGCGGGAGCGATTCCCCAGGCACGTGCTTTTTCTACGTCTTCGCTGGCGGCGGGTTTTAAGCCCGGTTACATTATTTCCGACACGAACTTCTATAAGGGCGACTCGATGTCGGCGGCCCAGATCCAGACCTTCCTCAACCAGCGAATGGCTGCCACGGGTGAGGGGCGCTGCACAATTGGCAACCCCGGCAGGACCCCCGGAACGCCCTTTGGCAGCACGGTTGTCGCGAGCCGCTGTTTGAAAGACGCGGCGTTTTCTTCACCCACTCGCGCGGCTAATGCCTATTGCAGCGCCTACCAGGGGAGCAACTCTGCCGAATCATCGGCGACGATCATTGCAAGGGTCGCGCGATCCTGCGGGATCAACCCCCGTGTGCTCCTGGTGATCCTCCAAAAAGAACAGAGCCTCGTCACCGACACCTGGCCAACCGTGCGGCAGTTTGATTACGCCACGGGAGCAAACTGCCCTGACAGCGGACCAGGAAACTCGGCGAACTGTGATGCGGGTAGTGCCGGCTTTGCAAACCAGGTCTACTTCGCAGCCTGGCACTTGAAGCGATACACGGCTCAGAACGGCATGAACTACAACCCGGGGCGCTTCAACACGATTCTGTGGAACCCGAACAGGGGCTGTGGAACCTCCCAGGTCTACATTCAAAACCTCGCGACGGCGACCCTGTACACCTACACGCCCTACCGTCCGAACGATGCCGCACTCAACGCCGGATGGGGCGAGGGTGATGGCTGCTCTTCCTATGGCAACCGCAACTTCTACCAGTACTACAAGCAGTGGTTCGGATCCCCGAACACTTTCTTCGCGGACGTGCCTGAGACACAGAAGTTCTTTAAAGAGATCGAGTGGATGGGCACCAGCGGCCTCAGCGGTGGATTCAAGACCGATGACGGGCGAGGTGTCATTTACCAGCCGTATGCCTCGATCTCTCGAGAAGCCATGGCAGCGTTCCTGTACCGTCTCGAGGGTGCGAACTTCACACCCCCGGCCGTCTCACCGTTTGTAGATGTGAAGCCAAGCGACACCTTCTATCGACAGATCACCTGGATGTACGCGAAGGGCTACTCAACCGGCACCAGGCAGCCGAGCGGTAAGCCAAAATTTGCGCCGAAGGATCCAGTTTCACGCTCGGCCATGGCTGCGTTTTTGTACCGATACAAGGGGGCAAAGTACACGGCTCCTAAGGTCTCGCCGTTTGCGGATGTGAAGCCAAGTGACAAGTTCTACCGCGAGATCACCTGGATGTACGCGGTGAAGTACTCGACCGGCAATAGACAGCCCTCGGGCAAACCGGCTTACCTTCCGCGGGACAACGTTTCACGTGGAGCAATGGCGGCGTTTATCTACCGTATGGAGCACTAGCTTCTGCGAGATTCCCACGAGTCACTGGGTCAAAAACAGCACACACATCAGTCTTTGCAAGGGGTAGCTATCGACTGAGATTTGTGCTTAATTGAACCCAGGACAAGGGGGACCTATGAGATCGTTCAGTCGACCGTTGGTTGGGGCAGTGCTATCGAGCGTTCTCGCCGCTTCGCTGGTGGCAAGTGGCTTGGGGACACCATCGAGGGCAACGGCAGAAACCGGGGACGCCGCCGAGCTAGCACTTGAGCAAGGATCCTCGGGAAGTCCTGGCGAGGAGCCTGGTGCAGTCACCGACCCTGCTGGTGGGGTGACGGAGCCAGGTACAGTTCCGGCTGAGACGCCGAGTGTCGATCCCAACCCAACACCGCCCGAGCCAACGGATCCGAGCTCGCCCCCGGAGACAACACCCACACCTGACCCTACGCCAACACCGACTCCGACCCCGGACCCTCCGGCCCCGCCGACTCCGACGCCAAAGCCCGATCCGACACCGAAACCGAAGCCGGATCCCAAACCGAACCCGACGCCAAAACCAAAGCCAGGCCCGAAGGCTGATCCAAAACCTCATCCCGGTCCCACTCCGGCTCCTCCTGCGGCACCGCCGGTTGCACCGCCAACACCGCAGAACACCTCGGATTCTCCGGGGCTAGAAACGGTTAGGCCGTCGGGCGGCATCTTCGACAGCCCCATCGTCATGAATCTTGGAGCACTGCGAGGCAAGATCATCGGCGATAACTATCCCAGCTACTACCGCAATCTGCCCTGGCCCTACAGCGGCGCGGCCAGCGTTTGGGACAGGTGGAACTTTGCGTACCGGCAGTGCACCTCGTTTGTTGCGTGGCGACTGAACACCGCGAACGGCGTTCCTTTCTCGAACCAGTATCTTGGGGTGGCTCGATGGGGCAACGCCGGGCAGTGGGCTGACTCCGCGAGAAGTGTCGGGATCCGCGTGGATAATGTGCCAGAGGTCGGAGCTGTCGCGTGGAGCGGGCCGAACTACCGGGACGCCTCAGAGTTCGGTCACGTTGCCTGGGTCGCAAAGGTGCTCGGTAAGGGCAAGATTGTGATCGAGGAGTACAACTATGGTTGGGGCGGTGCTTATCATTCCCGCGTAGTTGACTCGAATGAGTTCCAGGGATACATCCACATCAAAGACATCAAGGATTCGTTCTCGAAGGCCGCTGCCCCCGTCGTGGAAGGCACGGCGATGGTCGGCGGGAAGCTCACGGCGAGTGTTGCCGGATGGAAGCCTGCTCCCACGAACGTGCAGTATCAGTGGAAGCGCAACGGTATCGATATTGCGGGCGCAACCGCAAAGACTTACGAGCCAACGAAAGCGGACCTCGGATCCTCCCTCAGTGTCGAGGTGGTGGGGGATCGAGCAGGCTTCAGCGTCGCTGCGAAGAACTCAAAGAAAACTGACCGCATACTCCTTTCCGACGAGAACGCGAACGGAGTCGAAGACGCTCAGGAGCGGTTTGAGCTACATCTTGGGCTGAAGGACTACGGCAGGGCGGAGGATTCCGATTCCTACCCGAACTTCGAGTCGTAGCGCTGCAGGAATGCAGCGAACGCATCGCGGTTGGTGTTGCCCTTCTCGTCGAAGACGTAGGTTCCGTTTCCCTGGCTGTAGCCCGTGGTGATTTTGTTGTCGTACATCCACCGAATCTCACGGTAGAACTTCGACTGGCGGTTCACGTCGAGAAGCGGCTCTTTGCCCTTGGGGGTGTAGTTCTTGGTGCGGCTTAGCCTGTAGAGGAACGCAGCCATGGCCTCGCGGCTGATGGCATCACCGGGTTTGTAGAGGGCCTTGCCACCGTTGGGGTTTCTGCTGCCGGTGGAGAGACCCATCGCGTGCATCCAGCGGATCTCTTTGTAGAACTTGTTGTTCTTTTTACTCACGTCCGCGAACGGCTCGGCCCCCTTGGGGGTATAGGCCGGGGATCCCGCGTAGCGGTAGAGGAAGGCCGCCATGTCGGATCGAGTTGTGGACGTCTGGGGGAGGAAGTTGCCGTCCTTATTGCCGGTTGTGATGCCCTTGTTCGCCAGCCATCCGATCTGCGAGGCGAACTTGTAGTGAGCGGGCACGTCGGCAAAGCGAGCTTTTGCGCCGTCTGAGATCGAGATTTGGCCAGCCTGCCAGCGGTAGATGTTGGCAATCCGCAGCTGCCTCGTATCTGGGTCTCCACCCTGTGTGTAGGCGTGATACGCGAACTTCCAAGTTCCGTCAGCAGCCTGGAATGCACTGCCGCCGCCGGGCCCTTGAACGCTCCCCAAGCTGCCGAGCAGCCGGTTGTCTCCGGAGGGGCGTTTGCAGGGTGCTGTGGGGCCCTTTGGGCAGACCGCATAGCCGGTGGCGTAGTTGCTGTTGGTGCCGGGCTTTGCCCAGAACTCGCCGCCCGCGTAGAACAGATAGGTTGTGCCACCGATGGTCGCCATGGAGGGGTTCTCGATTGCGTGATGTTCCCAGGTCGTGGCAGAAGTGTCGCGATACAGCAGGTCGACCTTTTTGGTTCCCGCTTTGAGCCGGCCCGTCGTGACATCGATTTCTTGGGCGTGCAGGCCCTGCGCCTTGCCAGGAGAGTACTCGCTCTTCCAAAGCAGGTACCACTTGCCGCCATAATTGACGGGCTCAGGATCGATCACGCCGTTGAGGTAGTCGGTGGGGCAAACGACAGCAGAGTTACCACTGATGTATCGGTAGGGTCCGCCCGGATTTGTGGAGGTTGCTAGTCCGATGCAGAAGCGATCGGAGGTACCGTTTGCACGGACCGACATGTACGCGTGATACTTTCCGTTGAAATACGCGACCCCCGGGGCCCAGGTTTCTTGTGTGCGCCAACCGAGCGCACCCGGACCTGCCTGCGGTACCCACGCTGCCCAACTGGGTCGAGCGGAGACGAGGCCGTCGACGTTGAGCCAGGCTTCGACCTGATTGGGGAAGTAGTTCGTCTCGGGTTTCCACTGGACGTTGTAGTTGTACTGACGAATCTCGGCGGGAATCGCCGTGTCATCGAGCGGGTCGTAGTCGGACAGGCATCTGCTCTCGGCCCACCCGGAGTTGGAAGTGTAGGAGATGACGCTCCACGTCTTGAGATCCGTGCTCTTCATGACGGGAAGGTTGCGCTGTGAGGTGTTGGTTGCAAAGGCGTAGTAGACCGTCCCGCCCGCCTCCTTGACCGGCAGCACGAACGGATCGGCGAAGTTACCCTTGTAGGCGATGCCGGGGAACAGCCAGCCACCGTCTCGAATGCTCATAAATTTGCTATTGCACTGTGTGATTGGTGCAGCAGTTGCACTGGCGGTGAGCGGTTCGGGATCGGCCGAGGGTGTTGGTGGGGGAGTCTCTTCGGGGGCCGCTGTTGGGCTCGGTGAGGGAGTGGCGGTGGGTCCGGGTGTTACTTCAGGAGCCTCTGGCTTGTCGCTCGGAGCAGGCGTCGGTTCCGGGTCGGCGGAGGAAGTTGGCCCCTCCGCTTCCGTGGCGAATGCGGCCGTGGCCTGGAAGCCAGAGCCGCTAATCAGGAGCGCAAGAACTGTGAGTGCCCCGGCCGTCGCGGTGAGGGGTCGCGTGAGCTTCAAGAATTTTTCCCGTTAATAACCGGATGAAAAACCGGGCAACACAATAGACGCAACATAACTCCCTGAAAGTCAAACTCCTAGACCAGGGTACCCGTGATTCACGAATGTAGTGAATTGACGAGGTATTTGCTACTCAACTTCCTTGGGGAAGGTCAGCTCGCGGTCTCTGCGGCTTGAAGGTCTAGCTTGCCGGATTGCTGTCCTGTCTTCGGCTGTCCGGGCCTGAAAACAAAACGGTTGTAAAACAGGAACCGTACGAGAACCACGACGACGATGCTGGCCAGGTTCACGAAGTTGGTGATGTAAGGCCCGATCTCGCGGTTGAGTATCAGTGCGGCAGCTTCAACGCCGATCCACACCAAGGCGGCACCAAGACCGGTGCAGAGCAGGTTAACGATGAGAAATCGAACGACTTCATCGGTTCGTTGACGGCGTTCACGATGACGGAAAGCCCACTCCCTGTTGCCAAAGTAAGCATTGATGAGCGCGATTAACGAGGCGGCAATCTTGGCGGGAACGAGGTCCCAGCCCGCGGCAAACAACAGGAGATTGAACGCGGCGACCTCAATAAGGGTGCTGATTCCACCGACGATGAGGAACTTGACGCCAACTTTAGCGACCTGTTTCAACCGCTGCGATATTTGAGGCACCTCAATAGTCTACACTTGATTTCAAGTGCGTCTAATGCGCAACACCTATATGAACTTTAGGATGGTCGTGTCAGTTTCTCGTCTCGTCGTCGTAATGCCGGCTTACAACGAGGCCGAAGGCCTCCCCGGTTTCATTGAAGAAATTCGGTCTCACCTGAAGCCCCACGCTGAAGAGCTCGTATTTGTGATCGCAGACGATCAGTCGACCGACAACACTGTTGTTACTCTTCAGAATCTAGACACCGACGATGTGCGAGTGGTGCCCCAAGCTGTCAATCGAGGTCACGGGCCGACTGCCCTGGCTGCATACCGCGCGGGCCTTGAGCTTGCCCCTGATGTTGTGATCCATGTCGACGGCGACGGTCAGTTTATTGGTGAAGATTTTCCGAAGTTGCTTGCAGCGCTTCAGCCCGGCGTTGATGTCGTGCGTGGTGTGCGTCAGAATCGCACCGACCCATGGTTCCGAAAAGTCCTTACGGCTTGTGTGCGGGCAGTTATTTCGACCGCTGCTGGCAAGTGGCAGCCGGATGTTAATACACCTCTGCGGGCTTACCGTCCCGAAGCTCTACAGGTGCTTATCGAAGCCATTCCCGAACACCCAGCTGTTCCTCACGTTCACTTCTCACTCGCTGAGGCGCGTGGAAAGTTCGTGACGGTTGATATCCCTGTTGAGAGTATCCCGCGACGTGGATCAGAGGAGACAGGAACAATGTGGGGGCAAGTGTCCGCGCCCAAGCTGCCGCCCAAGCGTCTGCGGCAGTTCACCCGTTTGGCGGCAGCTGAACTGTGGCAGGTATCTCTTCGCCCGGGCGCGCCAACCCGAAAGGTAAAGCGCCAGGCCGCTGCGGCGGCCTAGGTCGCTAAACTACTTCAGCTCGTAGAGGTAGAAGTAACTATTCTCGTGAACGAGATCGTAGTTTGAGTCGAGCAGCTTTTGCATCTCGGTGATCGGTTCCTGTGTTTTCGGCCGGATCACCCACCGCGGCTTCTCGTCTGAGACAAAGTTCAGAACTTCTTGCTTGATCTTTGGATCAATTTCAGACCACTTGTCTTGGAGGAAATAGAAACGCTGAATCGGGAGCGTGTCTGTGATCAAGAAGAACTTTGGTTCAAGGTTCCAGCCGTACACTTGGCTGCGATCTGATTCAGGGATCCACTCGAGAATGCGCTCCGCCGCGGCCGCGTAGCTGGCTTCATTCTTTGGTGCAGGCGAAACCGTGCTTCTGTGTACATAACCGAGCATCATGGGTACCGTCAGCAATAAGACAACGATGGCAACAAGGAACTTTGACTCATTCTTGACCGCCTGCATGATCAGCACGGACCCGAGAAAAACAATCGGTAGGCCAAGCTGCAGGTAGTGCATGTAGGCGTTTGTGTTCATGAACATCACTGCACCTGATAGCGCCACCATTGTCCAGCTGAGCGCAAACCACTCTTGACGCTTGTGGATTTGGCGATCGACTATTCCGCCAACGAGGCCCAAGAGTAGTGCGAATGCGCCAAGTATCCCGTACGGGGTGCCAAGCAGGCTGTTGTAGTCGTAAGGGTAGGCGCTGTTGTACAGCGAGTTGAAGGTAAAGACCGCGTAGAGCATTTCGCTGAGCGAGCCTGCGAGCGCGAACCAGGCTAAGAAGGCAAACGTGGTCGCTGCAAAGCCTGCCAGAGAGATCAAAAGCGGTACCCAAACTCGCTTCTTTTTGATGAGGGCGAAGACAAAATAGACCAGGAAAATAGCGAAAACAGGTACAGCATTATTGATTCGAATAAACGCGAGAAACGCAAAGCTGGCACCCGCAACGGAGAACCAGATGAGAGCGAGTGGCTTTCCTGTGCACCACTCGCGAGTCAGGAGCATCAAAACGAGTGCGATGAAGAAGAGCGAGTATTCCTCGGTGAGGTTTCCACCCTGGTAGGGAGCCACGAGGAAAGCGAGCGTAATAATTACGGCAAGGCCTCGTAGTAGCGGTGAAATGAAGTGCTTGGCGATGCTGTCGAGGCAGAGCAGGGTTCCGAACAGCGAGAGAACCTGGATAATGAAGATCCCGATTCTTCCTGGCCAAATGACCTGTCCAAGCCATTCGATAAGGAAAAGGCCTGGGCCCTTGTGGTCCCAAATGTCAACGTAGGGTGCCATGCCTTCGGCAAGAGCGTGTCCGAAAAGACGGAAAGCAGCACTGTCGAACCCGTATGTTGGATTGAACGGTCCGGTTGTGGAGGAAAACAGTGTGACGAACACTGCGGCTGCTCCGAAAAGTAGGGGGTATCGCAGCAGGTGGCTGTATCGTCTCACAGGTGAGTCTCTCTCGCTCGAGCTTCAAGCTTGCTGTTGGTTCGCTTGATCCACAAATTTCCAGGGTAGCAAAGCGGTCTTCTTGCTTGATCGCTGACACGCCAATCCCTCAAAGCAAGAGTATTGGGTAGGCTTAGTTTCAGGGACTTACCTGGTGGTAAATTGTTCCAAAGTATTCGCGCTGAGCTTTTGTGTGCATTTGCGCCTGCATTGAGAGCGCCGAGAAAAAGCTTGAAGCGTTTGTTACGAAGGGTGATTTATGACTGCGGGCCAACCACGTTTTTCGGTTGTGATGAGCATCTACAACCAAGAACCATGGATGGATCAGGCCATTGAAAGCATCATCTCGCAGGATTTGGGGTTTGAAGAGCACATTGAGCTGATTCTCGTAAATGACGGCAGTGTGGATGGCAGCCTTCGCAAGTGCGAGATCTTCAGGGAAAAGTACCCGAACAACGTTGTCGTTATTGATCAAGCAAATCAGGGGCTTTCTGCCGCTCGAAACGCGGGCATGGCTGCCGCAACTGGTCAACTGGTGAATTTCTTTGACCCTGATGACTTTCTTGCGCCAAACGTGTTTTCGGAAGTTTGGGATTTTTGGCAGCGGCACTCGTCCGAGGGCTTGCCGTTCATTACTATCCCGCTTGAGCTGACCGGCGCGAAGAATGGACGCCATGGAAAGTACGAATTTTTCCCCGAAAAGAACGCTGTAATCGATCTGCTGGAAGAGCCCGGCAACTTTGTCTTGTCTTCTGCCGCGAGTTTCTATCCCCGTGAGAATATCGAGGGGGCTAAGTTTGATAGTTCCATGCTCTCTGCGGAGGACTCTCTGTTTAACTTTGAGCTTCTTGCTCGGTTTGGGCCGCGCTTCGGCTACGTGTGTGAGCAAGGTGTCCAGTACGAATACACACAGCACGTGGCGGGGGCAAATCAAGTTGCAAGAAGTGTTCGTACGGCTAGCGGATTTCAGAGTGCAGTTACCTTGCTCTCAAGGCTTCTCCCACCCGTAGGTGAAGAAGCTCCCCGGTATCTCAAGGAACTGATCATTTATGAACTCAGGCAACGTATCGGAAGGATGCGGCGCAAGTATTTTGAGAGCGACGAAGAGTATGAAGCCTTAGTCGCAAGCTACCGAGAGTTCATTGACTACCTCGACCCAGAGACCCTCAAGACTTCACCGTGGGTCACCAGTATGGTCAGACACTTCATGTTTTCCTCGGCCATGACGCGAGACCAGCCTTGGCAGCTGGGCGCCGACGGGATGGTTTTTGACCGAGAAAATGAGCTGTTTCACCTCGATACCATCCCTGTTCAAGTAAGACGCATCAATAAGCGCCCTGAGGCTGCCGAGATTGAGGCTGTCTTCTTCAACTACTTCATCTCCGGCTTTGATCTTGTAATGGTTTCAGATACGGGGGACGTTCTTGAGGCCAGCGGAGGGTTCTCAGGGAAGAACGAGTTCTCGAAGCGCGATGGTGAGTTTATTGCAACGGAGACTCAGTATCGTAAGTTCCTTCTCCCGGCCCCGTCGCGAGAGTCTCGCTGGAGATTCGCGTTTCGACTGACTGCAACTGGTGAACTTCACTTCGTTGCAGATGTAAAGCAGTGGGGAGAAAGCCCTTTCCGTGGATATGACCCGACGCGAAAGAGCATTTCAGAGACGTATTGGATGCGCTTTCTGCCCGAGAGTAATGAGTTTTGGATAAATCGTGCTCACACAAAGGTAGGACTCTATAACCTTAGAAGCACTTTGCGTCTGCTCTGGAAAGAGAAACGATTCGTTCCAGTACGCCTGTTTTCGAAGCCCCAGAAGCGAACGATTCTGATTACAGATCGCCCTGGATTCGGTGACGATAATGGCGAAGCGCTCTTCCGGTACGTACAGGAATCTCGCCCCGATCTGAAGAACGATACTTGGTTAGTTCTCGCCAAAACGGCACCGGGGTACAACGAGCTAAAGCGAACCAAGCGTATTGTGAAACCCGGCTCCTTTCGGCATCGCCTGCTTTTTGTGAATTGCAGAATCCTGCTGACCTCTCACTTGTCCCCAACTCTCATGTCGCCATGGGGCAAGCGTGTGCACGCGGAGATCGCGGATCTCTTCGATCGAACGCTTGTTTGGTTGCAACACGGTGTGACGATGAACGACGTTGGGAGTACGTTCAACCGGCTCCCACTGAGTATTGATGCCGTTGTAGTTGGCACCGCGCACGAGGAGCATTTTGCCTTGCGCGAAGGTCTGCTTTATGACGAAGAAACCGTACTGGGCACGGGCTTTTCTCGCTTTGATCTGCTTGAAGATCAATCCGCCGGTAGCAAGAAGAGAAGTATTCTCTACGCTCCGACGTGGAGAACATGGCTCACAGGTCGAATCATGCCTGATGGCAGCCATGAGGTCATTGATGACTTCGAGGAGAGCCTTTACTTCCAGCAGCAGCGGCAGTTGCTTTCTGATCCAGAAATCCTTGAGGCGTTGAGGGCTGCAGATGCTTCAATCGACATGCTTTTGCACCCGGGTATGGCGGCATACGTAGATAATTACAACGCGCTTGTGTCTGATCGGGTGCGAGTGCATCGGCCCGGATCTGTGAAGTATCGAGACGCATTGAACTCGAGTGTGGCGATGATTACGGATTACTCGAGCGTGTTCTTTGATTTCGCTTACATGGGGAAGCCAGTCATCCTTGATCATTCGGATCAGGAGGAGTTCCGCACCCATCACTATGGTGAGGGAGTCTTCGATTATGCTTCCTCGGCCCCTGGTGCTGTGGTGGACGACTTTATCGAGCTCAAGCGTGAGATCTTGGCGATGATTGACGGCGGCTTCAAGATGGAAGAGAAATATTTGAGCCGCTTGGACGGCGTCTTTTTGCATCGTGACCAAAAGAACAGTCAGCGTGTTATTGAGGCTGCTTTGAATGTTGACCAGCGCAGGAGAGGACTGCTCGTCTAGTGCCTAGAGCCTTTTCCTGAGGTGCCTGGACCGATCAACTGTCGGTACGCGCAACTCATAAGGCGTTTTCGAAGGTGTTGTAGCTAGTCGAGGCCTCAGGTCGGCGTTCGAAGCGATGTAATGAATCTTGCAAGTATCAATGTTGCAGAAAAGCCGATTTCTGCTTTAACAATTCGACTTTCTTGTTAATTTGCAATGAAGTGATACTCTTCTTTAAATTAGGAAATCCTTCTTTTTAGGAGAGGTCAATGGAGAATTCGAGTCTCGGTTTGGTCCGCGTGATCAATGTCAGGCCAGTGCGAAGGAAGAGCTCGTCCAAAGGTCTTAAGGTGTCGTTAATTGCGTTCTTGGCCGCAGCTATGGTTGTAGTGGGGACACCCAACCCGGCACTTGCCGACCCGCAGCCGCCGGAATCAGATTTGTTCGTTGAAGACCAAGTTGAGGAATCCGGGCAGGACGCAGAACCTGAATTATCTAATACTGAGATATCTGACGAGAGCCTGTCCGCTAAATCCGCGAGCGAACCTGAGCCAGTTCAACCGGCGGTGGAAGAACCCCTGCCGACTGCATCCGCCGAGGCGGTCAGTGATCTGAAATACCTGGGGGATCTATTTGCTTCGGCGCAGGCGGGGGCCACCATTACAGTGCCTGCAAGGACCTATAACCTCACTGGAGACGTAATTGAACTGCCATACGCCAGCAATGTAACGGTCATCGCCACTGGGGCTACCTTTACGGGCCAGGCGACATTTGGATCGGCTCTCGGTCAGGGCCTGAAATGGACTGGTGGAACCTTTACTGCAGGAGGTTCTGGCGGGAGCGTCCACTTCGCCCTTATGCAAGTCAAAAATGCTGCATTCACTGATATGAAATTTGATCGAGCGGTGGCCTTTAGAACACACGTTTTTGATGTGATGGCTTCGGATAGCATCAGGATCAACAACATACGGGTGATCGGCTACGGCTCTGGGACCGATTTTACGGGACTGACGGATCACGCGCGCTATGCGGAAGCCGTGCAGATCGACCGACACGCAGAAGGCTCCGGTGGGAACGCTTGGAACTATGGGCTAGACAGACTGTTTAAAAAGCGTGCTGGGGGCAACTACTTTTTGCCTGATCGACACAGCACGAATGTTACGGTGGAAAACTCCACATTCGAAGCCGCGCGTGACGGTTCAGGAAAAGTGATTTCGTGGGCCCAAAGTCCGATAGGGCAACACTTTGCTGGTTCTTCTAACGAAGCGATAAATATCGTCTTCAGAAATAATGTGGTGATCGACCCGGTCCCTGTTGGCGGCACGGCCTACGATGGAGCGCTTCACTTTAGTCCTGTTGCCGGCCTTACAGTTACTGGCAACACTTTTCGTGCTAACGAAAGAATCGGTGTTTGGATTCAGCTAGTAACCGAGAAAAAGCTCACGAAGGGAGTGAATATCTCCGGCAACAAGTTCTACGGCATGAAACCGTCAAACAGTTTCGTTAATATCAGCGTCGTTGGAAACGCGGCAGGTTCTGCCCCTCTGGTCTCCGGTGTCTCTATCAAAGACAATAGCTCCTATGTTGAGGACATCGTTCCAATGCGCGTTGCGCAGCAGGGGAAAACAGCGCGGATCGCTCCAATAACCCAGTCGAACAATGTATATCGTGGTCCTAACTTCTATGATGTGCCTGAAAGTTATGGGTTCTTCAAAGAGATCAAGTGGATGAAGGACGCAGGCATTACCACCGGAAACGCGGACGGCTCCTTTGAGCCGAAAGTAAACACCAGTCGAGTGGCGATTGCTGCGTTCATGTACCGCGCGAAAAAGGCAAGCTACACAGGTCCTAGTTCCTCGCCGTTTGCGGACGTGCAACCGGGGGACAAGTTCTATAACGAGATCG
Source organism: Leucobacter viscericola (assembly GCF_011299575.1). Lineage (NCBI taxonomy): Bacteria > Bacillati > Actinomycetota > Actinomycetes > Micrococcales > Microbacteriaceae > Leucobacter > Leucobacter viscericola. The sequence goes on along the minus strand of NZ_CP049863.1, from coordinate 1,614,830 downwards.
CATGGATGCATAAAGAAGGCATCTCTACTGGCACCAGTCAGGGCCCAGGCAAGAAACCCCTGTTTTTGCCCAGCGACAGCATCAGCCGAGAGGCCATGGCCGCCTTCATGTATCGCTCCGAAAAAGCGACCGCACCCGCACCCGCGGTTTCACCATTTGCGGATGTGAAGACCACGGACACCTTCTACAAGCAAATTGCTTGGATGCACTCAAGCGGTATTTCGAACGGTACGAAGCAGCCGAGCGGCAAGCCACTGTTCGAGCCCAAAAACTTGGTGACCCGTGAGGCGACAGCGGTGTTCCTCTACCGCGTAAGAGCTGAGCCTGATGCACTGAAATACAATTATTTGTCGGGCCACGTCACCAATTTTCCAGGTCGCAAATGTACCGGTGGTTATGTCGTGGCCGGAACTTCAGGAACTTTCATCATGACTGCAGGACACTGCGGAAACACCGGTCAGATAGTTTCCGGAACTCAGGCCCCTTTCGCAAAAGTTGCTGCGAAGAAGCCAACGGATGGGAGCGATTCGCTATTGATGTCTGCATATGCTGGCGTAACGTTGCCTCAAATCGTGATCGATCCAGTGGGAAAGCAGTACCCCGGAACGAATGGCCAAATTAAGGGTGTTGTGTCGAGCTCGCGACAAGTTGAAGGCTTCCTGGTCGGAAAGATGGGTGCCACTTCTGGATGGACCGAAGGGAAAATCACAGGCGAGATTTCTTGGTACGGACGCACTGCAATCTGCTCGACGGCGCAAACTCGCCCAGGTGATAGCGGCGGGCCTGTTTGGCGATCAGAAAATGGGGTGGTCCGAGCAGTGGGAATGATGGTCGCGTATGAGCCCGCAACCGGACATGGCTGTTATTTGCCGATGGACCAACTGCTCAAAGACTGGGGGGCGTGGCTGCCTCTCTACGGCGGTGGTACGGCTCCTGCATCTAGCGCGTCAGAGTCTCAGATCCCGTCTGACCTTCCCAAATTGGATTCTAGGAATTTTGTCGAAGCCGTGGGCTAGAGAAGCCCAAGCTCCTCAAGAATCTTCCGCGAAGCATCACCCTGCTCCCAGCACAGGAAGCGCTCCACGAAGTTTCGGCGCTTAGCGTCGTAGCGCTCAATCCAGGACGCACGGTCGGAGCTCAGTCGAATGGCATCAATGAGTTCTGTGGTCGTCTTGGCGACCGCTCCGGGCGCGACCTCGTCGACGTTGAAGTAGCTGCCGCGGGTTGCGTTGTAGTACTCGATGTCGGGCGTAAACAGCACCAGCGGTTTGCGAAGGTGCGTGTAGCCAAACATGAGAGATGAGTAGTCCGAGATCACCACGTCTGATACCGACATCAGTTCGTTGACGGAGCCGCCGATTTTGTGAACATTGGCTCGGGATCGCGAGGCCTCGGGGTCCAACGTCGCGGGACTGTACGCGGGATTAACACGAACCTCTCCCATGAGCTTCACAAATGGGGAGGGAGCGGGATCCTGCGCGAAATCGGTCAGCTCTTGAAAGTCGATCAGGGCCATCTGAGTGTGGTTGAAGGGGTGCACCTTCATGACGAGCTGGTACTCATCACCCAACTGCCGCTGCATCTCCCGCACATCGAGTAGGCAGGGAAACCGCGAGCCCTTTTTGTTGCGAAACGTTGGCGCGTACAGCACGATCCTTTTCTTGGGGTCGAGCCCGTACCGTTGCCGTATCGTGGCCGACTGATCACCCGGAGGGGGCGTCACGAGCGCATCGTGCTGCGGTAGACCGGTCGCAAGAACCTGCGCGTTCACCGCGTGTGACTTCATGAATGTTTCAGCGACGAACGGACTCGTTGAGACGAGGTAGTCGTAGCGCCTGGTGCGTGCAAGAAAAGTGGCTCGCCCTTTTGCCGAGATCGCATGCTCCGAATCGAGGCCCATTTTTTTAATGGGAATGCCGTGGGTGACCTGCACCTCAATCTGGCCGCGCCGCTTTTGTGTAAACCGTTGAGCCCCGTACCCAAGCTGAAAGTTCACGTCGTTAAAGAGGTACTTCGCTCTCCACAGGTAGTAGTAATACGCGAGGCTGGTGTTGCGCACGACTCGGATCCGGTCTGGGTGGTCGGCCAGTCGAGAAACCTCGGTTTGGATGCGCTCATATTCCGCGCCCGCCGCAAATACCACGCTCTGAAACTGCGGATTCTGTCGATTCAGCTCGAGACAGATGGCAGGTGGGCCAAACGACGGCGAGAAGTTCTTTCCCCAGTAGGACGAAAACACCGCCGTCTTTTTCATCACCGGGAGCGCAAATAGTGCTGGTCGGAGCACCAGATACACCATCAGATTTCGAAGGCTGCGCTTCGTCGTTGGCCAGCGAAGCGCCCGACGGTGTGGCTTAGCGCCGGAAGGCGCCTGCAGGGCTTGTTCAAGGGCAACCGCATCGCCATGCTTTGCCACCATTGCCCACTCAGCGATAGGGGACTGCACTCGCGCAATCGCCTCATCTGACACGGGTCCTAGTATCTTGTGTACTTCTTCAGCGATGTAACGCTGTGTCTCAGCGTCGTGCTTCGGGTACTCAAAAAATATGCGCCGCAGGTTGTAGTCAACGATCGCAAACCCCAGCTCCTCGTTCAAACGGGGTGAGGATCCGCGCGCCGTGAAGTGCTCCTGAATATGCGAAAGTGCCCACAATCGATCGTGAGCCTTGGCTGAGCTGAGCGTCTGAGTGATGCTGCCGGGGGTTCTGCGCCAGAAGTACCCCGCATCTGCGAACACATCAAACGAGGAGGCCTTGTCGAAGAGAATCGGTGTGGTTGCAACGTCTTCGAAGATGCGCCCCTCAGGAAACCTGACCCCGCTGCCGACAAAGAACTCGCGTCGATAGATCTTGTTCCACGCGGTGAAGTCGCGCAGGTACTCCGGGTGATCGTCGAGCGTCAGCCCCTGCCGCGACTCGAAAAACAGGTCCTCACTTCTCACAAATGGTCTTGCGTGGCGATGCCGCGCGGAAAACCGGTACGGCGCGGCCGTAATGAAGTCGGAATCTGACTGACGCAACACCTCAAGCATGCGCGCGTAAACCCCGTCAGGCACGATGTCATCGGAGTCGAGAAACGTCACGTGTTCACCCGTCGCAGCGTCGAGTCCCGTGTTCCGCGCCGCCGACAGGCCACCGTTTGGCTTTTTCAGAACCTGAACCTCTGCGTGACGCTTCGCCCACTTCTCGGCGATGAGGGCCGATCCGTCGGTGGAACCATCATCGACAACAATGACCTCGAACTGCCCCGCGCCCAGACCCTGCTGAAACACGGAGGCGAGACACTGATCGAGGTACCGGGCCGTGTTGTACACCGGCACCACAATCGAGAGTAATAAGGGTTTTGTAGAGCTATTCACGTTCTGCAACCGCAACAAGTCCAAGTTCCGTGAGGATCTTGCGTGCTGCGTCACCCCGATCCCACACCAAAAAACGCTCGATGAAGTCGTTTCGCTTCACATCGTACTGTTCGTTCCAAGAGGCCACGTCCGAGCTCAGCTGGATCGCCTCAATGACCTGCTCGGTGGTCTTGGTGACGGCTCCTGGTGCAATCTCGTCGACGTTGTAGTAACTGCCGCGGGTTGCGTTGTAGTGGTCGATGTCTGGCGTAAACAGCACCAGCGGTTTGCGAAGATGTGTGTAGCCAAACATCAGTGACGAGTAGTCAGAGATCACAATGTCGGCCACAAACATGAGCTCGTTGATGGAGCCGTCGACCTTGCGAACAGTGTCTCGAGATCGCGATGCCTCGTAGTCAAGCGTCGCGGCAACGTAGGTAGGATCCAAACGAACCTCACCCATCAACTTTACGAACGGGGACGGGGCGGGATCCTGCGCGAAATCGCTCAGCTCGCGGAAGTCGATCAGGCCAATCTGAGTGTGGTTGAAGGGGTGCACCTTCATCACGAGCTGGTACTCGTCGCCGAGCTGCTCCTGCATCATGTGGAGATCGAGCAGGCAGGGAAACACAGAGCCGTCAGCATTCCGGAACGTCGGTGCATACACAGCGATTCGCTTTTTGGGATCCAGGCCATACTTCTTGCGGATCCGCCGCAGTTCGTGCTCCTCCGGCGGCGTAAAAAGTACGTCGTGCTGCGGCAATCCAGTTTGCAAGACACTCGGCTCGATACCGAAGGAGTGTGCGTAGGTCTCTGCGACGAGAGGGCTGGTCGACACAAGGTAGTCACAGCGCTGGCTGCGCGCGAGAAACACGGAACGCTCCTCGAGGTCAATCGCTGCCGCTGAATCGATCCCCATCTTTTTGATCGGGATTCCGTGCGTTGTCTGCACCTCGATTTGTCCTGGCCGTTTGCCCGTGAACTTATCGACGCGGAAGGCGAGCTGAAAGTTAGCGTCGTTAAAGAGGTACTTCGCTCTCCAGATGTACCAGTAGTAGGCGAAGCTCGTGTTGCGAACCACCTTGATTCTGCGAGGATCCGCAGCGAGCTCTTTCACCCTCGCGCGAATCAGGCGTCGATCGTTTCGTGTTGCGAACACGACACTTCGCATCGTGGGGTTCGAGCGGTTGAGCTCAATGCAGACTGCCGCTGGTCCGTCTGAAAGCGAAAACTTCTGACCCCAATAGTTTGAGAACACCGCGGTGTTTTCGAGCAGCGGCAACCGAAACAGAACGGGTCGCAGGGCCAGATACACGAAGAGGTTTCGCAGGCGGCGCGCGGTTTCGGGGAGCCGACGGGAGCCACGGAGGCGATCGCGCAGACTCTGTCGCGGCAATGCCTGAGAATGCGCAGCGACGGTTGAGCCGGGCGGAATGTCTGGCAGATTCTCATGCTGCGAGGTGCGCAGTGCCCTGTTGAGTCCCGCAGCGTCGCCGTGCTTTGCCAGCATCGCCCACTCGCGCAGCGGTGATTGCACCCGAGCGATGGTCTCATCGGACACGGAGGCGAGAATTTCTCGCGACTTCTCCGCGATGAAACGCTGTGTCTCTTCATCGAGCTGAAAGTACTCGAGAAACGTCCAGCGTAAGTTGTAGTCGACAATTGCAAACCCGAGTTCGTCTTGCAAACGGGGTGAGGATCCGCGACCCTCGAAGTACTGCTGTATGTGCGCGAGCGCGCCCAACCGGTCATGCGCCTTGACTGGCTTGATCGTCTGGGTGATGCTGCCGGGTGTCATACGCCAGAAGTAGCCTGCCTCGGCGAACACGTCGAAAGCCCTGGCCTTGCTGTAGAGGATCGGGCTGGTGGCGATCTCTTCGTAGATGCGCCCCTCTGGGAAGCGCACTTCGCTCTGCACAAAGAATTCGCGTCTGTAGATCTTGTTCCACGCGGCAAAGTCGCGCAGATACTCGGGATGCTGCTCAAGCGTGACCGATCGCCGCGATTCCCGGTACAGGTCGGCGCTGCGCGCAAAGGGTTTCGCGTGCCGATCCCAACCCGCAAATCGGAAGGGGGCTGCAGTTATGAAGTCTGAGCCGGTCTCCTGCAGCACATCGATCATGCGCCGATACGCGCCCTCGGGAATGAGGTCGTCTGAGTCTAGGAACGTCAGGTACGTGCCGGTCGTGAGTTCAAACCCGGTGTTGCGCGCTGCCGAGAGGCCGCCGTTCGGCTTGGTAATCAGTTGAACTTCGCTGCGACGCCTTGCCCATTTTTGGGCTATCAGTCCTGAGCCGTCGGTCGAACCATCGTCAACAACGATGACTTCAAGCTCGCCCGGCTCGAAGCCCTGGGCAAACACAGAGGTGAGGCACTGATCGAGGTACTGAGCGACGTTGTACACGGGCACCACGACCGATAGCAGGGGTTGCGCGCTTGAGCTGCTCACATTACTCATTCATTAGATTCTAGTTGCAGGCGTGTGGCGACCAGCGGCGAGGTCCAAGACAGGGGATGCCAAGCCAAGACCACTGGTGCCGGCTAGCGTCCGCGTAGTTTGCGTCGAAGGCGATCGCGCAGATTAGCCCCGGGCGGGCGAAGCCTGTGCCGAATCGCGGCGAGCTCATGTTCTAGTCGTTTGTTCTGCTGTCGGAGCTCAGCGATTTCGGCGTGCGCCGCGTGCGCGCCGCGTGGACCGCGCTCATCGGCGGCAATGTTCACGCGCAGCAAATTCACGCCCTCTTGAGCGAGGCGCGCGAGTGCGAGCGATTCAGCAGTCCGTTCGTCGGCCCAGCCCAGGGGCGCAATTTCGGGCGCGTCAGTGGTGACCACCGCACCTGAACCCGCAATGTCGGCCACGATGCCATCCCACCAGTTGTGCTGGTAGGCGCGCACTTTGGCGCCGGATTCAACGACGTGGGCGGCAATCGCTTCTCGGTTGTTTGACATAGATTCGAGCAGTCGACGCCCGATGTACGGTTGCCACGCCTCGAAGGGAATGGCGAACTCCTCCATGCCCACGTTGCGCAGTGCTCCACGCACCCGCACCGCTGAGTAATAGCTAATGACGAGCCCCACCGCCGGGGTGCCAACACCGACGCCGAAAATGACGGGGTGGTACCTGGTGGAGAGCGTGAGCATCGCGCTCGCGGTGACCGCGAGAAGTTCGCGCGCCGGCATCATCGGGAGAGAACGCACACGCCCGCTGCGAGTGTGGGCAACGATGCGGTCGTGCCCGTAGACATCGCTTCGTTGGTCGCTACGGTCAGCGTTCTCGAGTGTGCCCATGTGGGGCAGCAGCAGGATGTCGGCGTCGGTTGTTGCAACGGCGTCATCGAGCAGGGCCGCAACGGCGCGGTAATACTCCTCGTGGGTCAGGCCCGTGCTGAACGAGTGGAATGTGAAACTGCCAACGATGTAGCGTTCAGGGAGGCTCAGATCGTTCTGCTGTTTTGAACTGAGTTCGGCGGGCTCCAGCAGGATCGCGTCGTCGAGCGTGTGGACGACGGGTGCACCATCTCCACCGAGCTCGCGCATAAGCTGTGCCGTTGTGCCTTCGCGGGCGCCGAAGACGCGGGCATAGCTCAGAATCTCTGCGAGAAGCTCGCGATCGGCGGCGTCGAGTTCGGGGCCGACGGTCTGGCTGGTGATGTAGAGCGGAATACCGCGAGCCTCGGCTGCTCGTTTGAGGGTGAGCCGCTCAAATATGTGGTGAGCCCACTTTGAGTTCAGATTGCCACCGCCCGCAATAACCACCGCGTCGGAGGCATCAATGGCAGCAAGGGTCGCTGCGGCGTATTCGGGGGTTTCCCGCTCACCCGCGAGCGTGGCGTCGATTTCTGCGAGTCGCGCGGTCCAATCCTCGCGAGTTGCGAGTGAGCGGTAGCCAAACTGGGGCACCGTATCGACTCCGTAAAATGTTGCGGAGATACCTGGATCACCCGCAATCAGGGTTACCTCTGCGCCACGGTGCTGCAGCTGCGTGATTGCAACCTCGGTCATGGCTTCGTCGCCGAGGTGGTAGCTACCCCGCCAACTGACATCGCCGATTACCAGAATTCTCACTGCATCACTCCTTGGGCCTGGGCTTCTGCCCAGATAAACCTTACCGGCGGCGCAACCTCAGAAGCTTTGGGCGCGGCCTGTGAGAGCGCCGTGCGGTAGTCGTAGAGCTCCAGAACTTCACACTGATTAAACCAGTAATATCCGCCATCTTCTGTGAGCATCGATACTTCATTCTCACTCTTGCTGTCAGCCGCGATCAGGTCTATCTCCCACGGAAACAGCTCCCAATAGTCGTGCGCGCCCAGTGCAACCGGCGGAAGATACACGAAACGCCACCTCTTCGAGAGAACGTCGGCGGGGAAGGGTTGGGGGTAGTCGCGGCGCAGACCCACCATCACCGCGGCGTGTGCGAGTAGGACAAGATGTTGCGAACTGCCAACGACAACGACGGGCAGCTTCGCCGCTCGAAGCGTCATGGCACGCGGGTCGTCAGCTGCGATCAGCCCCCAGGCGTTGGTGGCAGGGTCTGCCGCAGCCGAAGCGAACAGACCCTCAAGCGATAGGCCGTATTCGTTGTGTGATCCTGAACTCAGATCAAACAACACCGCGGACTGATAGCGACGTGCGCGTCCTGTGGCCCTCGCGAGGCGCTGCGGAAGCGCGTATTTGAGGCGGCGCAGCCGCTGACTCAGATGATTCGCAACTCGCCTCGTAAACGCTTGCGGTTGATCTTGGGCGTGGTCGCGCTGCGGGTTTGGCATTGGCGGTTTGCTGTGGCCGAGCTGGTCGCGGATCGCCCAGACCGGCAGGGCTGCGCCTTTAAGTGCAAACTGGGGGCCTGATTCTGCGACGATCCGCACCGCGTCTGGATGCTCGGTGCGCACCAGCAGAATGTGCTCATAGGCCCAGATGGCACCGAGATATTCGACTGCTCGGGTTTTACGCGCGGCGATTTCGAGCTCGTTGTCTGTGTTGGCATCGAGCGCGTGGAAGGAAGTGGGAGGATCGGCACTCACCGACGCAAAACTCACGCGCAGCATGCCGCGGGATTCGTTGTAGTCGTGCCGTTCGACGGCGACGGCTGGCAGCGAAGTGGCTGAGTCGGTTGCGGCAGCCCCGGCGATCCAGGCTGCGCGCATGTCTAGCGGCAGGTTGTGAACCCGAAACGCGTCGATTCGCCTAACGCCAATGCGCTTCAGAATCGCCCGAAGAGCCTCGCGAATCTCAGAGAGTGTCGCTTCGTCGGTGGCGTAGACGGCGGAGTGCGGGCTGCGATTGCGGTCAAACAGGTAAAAGACAAAATAGAGCAGCATGTTCGCGAGCCACTGCGGGCAGTTCGGCCCGGCCTGATCGAGGAGCGCGGGATAGCTGGACCCGAAGAGCACACGATAGCGATCGATGTTCTTTTCTTGAGTCTTCACGATTGATGAGTCGTCTGCGCGGCGCTGATAGCGATAGCGTGCCTCGGGCACCAACACATAGCGGGCTTCGACAGCGAGTAAGTAGCGCACAATAAAATCGGTGTCTTCGCCGGTTGCGAGATCTTCGCGCATGCGTAGCTTGTGCGCGCGAAGGTGCACTGTATTGAGAAAGGTGACGGCTCCCTGCGTGACGAGTGCGTCGGGTTCTTCAAGCAGGTCGACAACGCGAGTCCGCCCGTCACGGTTTTTGTAGTCGAGCGGGTGCTCGATGGCGCTACCGTCGGGAGTCGTCAGGCAGATGCGGCCAACGAACATCGATTCGTCTGGGTGGGCGGATCTGGCACGCTCGATCTCGCGCAAATAGTCTGGCTCGAGAACGTCGTCGGGGTCGGGGCACGCGACCCATGTGCCGCGCGCAACCGCGAGACCCGCGTTGCGAGCCGTTGCGGCGCCGCCGTTAGGTTTGGTGATGAGGTGCACGGGGTAATCGGAGTGTTGCATCCACTCGCGCACGAGTGCCTCCGAGTTTTCGGGGCAGCCATCGATCACAAAGATGAGTTCGGTGCCTGTGTGATCTGAAGTTTGCGCTTCGAGCGATGCAAAAAAAGCCGGCAAATATGCGGCGACTTTGTAGCAGGCGATAACGAGGCTGGTGTGCGGCACCTGATCCTCACCCCAGCTTGGCGAATAGCTCGATGCGAGCAGGCCGACGGGGGAGATGGTCCCTTGGGTTTGCTCTTTGGTCACGGGTTCACTCTAACAACCACCACCGACACGCGGGCTTGTCGGGGTCAATCCTGATGGCCAACGCTCGTTCTATGAAACCAGAACTCACAGTTATTATAAGATTGGCAGAAATTTACTTTGCAATATGAAGCCACAATTAACCTTGAAAGCGGCGAAGTGACTAAAAAACGTGGGACTGAAAACGGCAATGATTCATCAAAGCGAGAGAAAGTTGAATCAATCTCGCGACGGCATACATTTGCCTTGGCCACGAGCGGCGTAATTGCCGCGGGACTGGTCGCGGCTCCCGTAAGTCGTGCGGAAGCAACTGAAACGGCCTCACCCGAAGAAGAGCGCCTTGCAGCTTTGGAATCCGCCGTTCAAGGCGTCTCTAGTCAGGTAGATGCCATTCAGAGCATCGGGGTGACGAACGATGACGTGTTTTTCTCCGCGAACATAGCGGGAACGGGAAATAAGGGGGTTCATGTAATTCAGCCAGACTGGAGTCATTACAACCCGTTTTTTGTAGCTCCATATCCGTTGAGGATCACTTCTGCGACGTTGGCATTTACGACATTTTCAGATCAAGAGATCAAGGCGCAACGCAACGTGTTATTGGCATTACGCAGATTCCGTAATGGAGCGGGTGCCCAAATTGTCGAACGTGACCTCTACTTTGGGCGTCCTGCCGCGTACTCTGCGTTTCCCCTCGATGGTGCCGTTTGGAACGAAACTTCGCGTTCGTTGGACACCGGAGATGTCGTGGCGTTCGGGCTATCGCTTGCAACTAACCTGAAATTCCCGCTTCACTACCCCGTCACAATCACCCTGAAGTATGCGAGAACCACATGATCTCCAGATATCCAGACCTGCGTAAGGGAGTAGTGATAAACCACATCACTGATACCCAGCAGGGGGCCTTCTCTTACTTCACGGACAACTGGTGCGAGCGCGTAGCAAAAGACATAGTCTTCCTTCGTGAGTTCACTTCAGGTCATGTTCACACGGGAGACTGCATTGAGTGGTATACCGAGAAACCTGAAGATGAGAAATACCAGGCTTTTCGGCAAACTGTGATGACGAGTGGTAAGCCATATCTTGACCTTCCTGGGAACCATGATTTGACGACATTCCGTCAGCATGTTCGTTCTGCCAATGAATGGGCTGCCTCCGTAGTGGGTCGAGAAAAAGCAAACAGTGAAATGCTTCTTGGTGACGTTGCTGTCCTTGGGATATCTCCCGACTACATAAGGCGCAACGCGGATAACACGGGGTACCTCAATGAGTACCTTTCGAGCGAAACAATCTCTTGGCTTGATGAGAAGCTGCAGAAGTATTCTTCGAAGCGTGTCTGGATCGGTTCTCATTACTTTCCTTTACCTCACGCAAGAAACCCTGTCGGACCAACGGGGCCTGCTGTCGGCGATTGGAACAAGATTTCTGAGGTGCTGGCGAGCCACGGCAATGTCGTAGGTTGGCTGTCAGGCGATTCCCACAGGGCACCAGGTGATCAGGACACGGTTAGACGAATCCAAGCAGGAAACCGGAAAATCTGGTCCATCAATGCCCCCTCGTCGAGTGGGTTGGGTAACCCCACTGCTGTGGTGCATCAATGGACACGATATGCCGGTTCGCTATACGTGACCGACACGCTAGATGATGCCATCGAGGTTCGCTGGAGAAACCACCTTTCTGCTCGGTGGGAAAATCCCCTCGGAGAGTATGTGAAGGTCTACCGAGATTCGACAGATTGAAATTCTCTCAGTGCTAGTTGTGGAACCGGGAGTGTGAAGCAATCCGGGACGGCTCGTCAGGGTCGCGCCTCAACGAAGTACCCAGCCGGACGAAGTAGACTGCTAGATCGTGTCATACATAAACGCCTTAACTGACCCAGAGTTTAATACTCCAGGTAGGAGCAAGGGCCTCTTTGACGTTTTCCATCATCGTCATCTATTGGGGCTCCTTGTTCGCAAGGGAATCGCCACCCGCTACTACGGCTCAGCACTCGGGTGGATCTGGTCGTACGTGAGGCCAGCGGCCCAGTTCTTGATGTACGACTTTATTTTCGGCACGGTCTTCCAGGCCCACCGCGATATACCGAATTTCTCTATCTATCTGTTTTCCGGCATTATCACTATCAACCTTTTTAGTGAGGCCCTGCGAAACACGACCGACTCGATCACGGGCAACGCGTCGCTTGTCAAAAAGATCTACCTGCCGCGTGAGCTTTTTCCTGTTTCTGCAATTGGTGTCGCGTTCGTGCACTTCTTGCCGCAGGCCGTGATTTTGCTCATTGTGTGCATTTTTCTTGGGTGGACAATCACCTGGATGCAGCTGCTCGCGCTTGTGCTCGGTATCTTCATCGTGCTCGTGTTTGCGCTCGGTTTGGGGTTGTTTTTCGGCTCCATTAACGTGGCGCAGCGTGATGCCCGCAACATTGTTGACCTGATCCTGATGTTTGCCACGTGGCTTTCGCCCGTGCTTTACCAGTGGACGATGTTGAAAGCCCACCTCTCTCCGCTCGCTCTTAAGATCTATATGATCAACCCGGTCACCGTGACGGTCGAGCTCTTCCATAACGTCTTTTGGGCCGCGGTGCCCACGGACGGGCGTCCACTTCCAGAGCGGCCGTCTCATCTCATGCTGAACGCGCTCATTGGCCTCGTCATTGCGCTCGTCACGCTACTCATCGGGCAGCTCACATTCCGAAAGCTGGAGGGTAATTTTGCTCAGCACCTCTGATCCAAACGCCGCCGCCCCTGAACCGGCCGTTGAGTCGGTTGCAGCGGTTGCAGCACCTGCAACAAAGAAGCCCTCGATCGTCATGCACGACGCGAGCAAGACTTTTAGGATCAAGCACACCGGGTCACTCAAAGAGACCTTCGTCGCTGCGTTGCAGCGCAAGGAGATTTCTTCTGACTTTCACGCGGTTGATGGTCTGAGCCTTGAGGTCGCCGAGGGCGAATCGATTGCTCTGATGGGCAGAAACGGATCCGGCAAATCGACCGCTCTCAAGATGCTCTCGGGGGTTCTCCGTCCTACCCGTGGCTGGGTGCGTACTCGTGGCAGGATCGCGGGTCTTCTCGAAGTGGGAGCTGGCTTCAACCCCAACCTCACCGGCCGGGACAACGTTTATTTGAACGCCGCAATCTTGGGCATGAGTAAAAAAGAGACTGACGCTCGCTTTGACGACATTCTCGAGTTCTCTGAGATCGGTGACTTCATCGATACCGAGGTGAAGTACTACTCGTCAGGTATGTACTCCCGCTTGGGGTTCTCCGTCGCGGTGCATACGGAGCTCGATATCCTTTTGGTCGATGAGATTCTGGCCGTTGGTGACGCCGCGTTCAAAGATAAGTGCACGGAGCGAATGAAGCTGCTGCGCAGCCAAGGGACCACGATGTTTATCGTGAGTCACAGCACGCACCAGGTGCTTCAGCTCTGCGACCGGGGTGTTGTGCTGCAGCGCGGCAAGATGGTGTTCGACGGCCCGATTGCGGATGCCGTTGCGTTTGTTGATCCCGCTTCCGGCAAGCTTGGTAGCGGGGCCCTGAATTATCAGGTCAAGGGCAACATTAAGCCGGTGTACGAGCGTGGCCGCAGCCATTACGGGCGTCCCCTGCACAATGAACTCTCGATTACCGAGAACGGTGGCGGCGTGTATCAGCGGTTTGAGGGCGGGCTTATCACCTACTCCGAAGCGCTCGGTAAGGCATACGGCATTGTCAACGGCGCTTTCCTTGAGAGCTACCTCGACGAAGACGGCCCGATGGGAGACTGGGGTTTCTTGGCTGGATCGCCGAAGGGGCGCGTCTCAAACGGAACCCGCACACTCGAGTTCCAGCACGGCATCGCTGAGTTCCAGTCGGGTTCACGGGTATCGTTCAACCCCAAGTAATCACTAGCAGTCGGGCCGCGACGTAGAACATTGTGGCGGCCCGACTGACTGCTCTGAAATGAAGGCTGAATACCCGATGACGAAGATTCCTTCCGCTGCGTACACGGTAGACGCGAACGGCAAAGGGAACGAGCCAAGCGCGTCCCAGCCGGTCGTAACCTTCGTTATCCCCTGCTACAACGTCGCGGTGCACCTGCCTTCGATGTTTGCCAACCTGCAGGCGCAAGAGGTTGATCGTGCGCTTGTTGAGTTGGTGTTTGTGATCGACGGATCACCCGACGAATCAGAGCGCCTGGTGCGTGAGTGGATGCCTCACACCGACTTCGCAGTCACCCTCGTGACGCAGCAGAATCGTGGGCTCAGCGGCGCGCGCAACACAGGAATCGAGGTTGCTCGCGGTGAGTTTGTGAGCTTCCCTGATCCAGACGACACGCTGTCGACCCGCTACCTCGCAGACATGATCGAGGCAATCCGGCAGCACCCCGGCCTTAGCATGTTCACCTCGAAGCTCGTACGCCGCGATCCCGATGGCACACCCCGGCACCACGCCCTGAACTATCGCTATACCGACATTTCCACCACGACGGTTATCGACTTGATGAGCGAGCCGGAGCAGATCCATTTGCACGGAGGCATGGTCTTTCTGCGAACGGCAGAGCTTCGCAACCACAGTTTGAAATTTGACGAGCGCATTCGCCGCGGGTTTGAAGACGCACACCTCATTGCGAGGTTCTTGCTCGCCCTCGACGCGCCGCAGTACGCGCTGGTGCCCCAGGCTGAGTACATCTATGTCGCCCATCCTGGTGCGGCCACCGCTCTGACCGACTACAGCAAGTACCTCAACATCATTCGATACGGCTACCTGCAGCTTCTCGAAGACACCGGCACTGATTGTCCGCGGTGGCTCGGCAATCTGATCCTCTACGACATTTCCTGGCTGTTTAAGGCCTATCTGCCATTCATCTCTCCGGTGTACAAGATGGGTGAGAGCGATCAGACGACGCTTGCTGAGCTTTCGCGCGAGGTTCTTACGGGCGTAGGCCTGGCGAACATTCGTGCTTTTAGGATCATTCACGTACCCCTTGAAATCCGGGCCGCCTGGGAGACCGCGGTAGACCCGGGGCAGGTTTCGCACATTCCCCTTCTGGGGCTCTACGACCCCGCGCGCCAGCTGCAAGAGGTGTTCTTTTACTCGGCGCAGCCAGAGCCCGAAGCTACGGCTTCTCAGGCAGGGGCAGTGCGCGACGTTGCCTTCCGCAAGACCCGCGAGGTCAAGCTGTTTAACCAGACCTGGGCCTATGCGAATATTTTCTGGGTAGCGGCGGAGGATCCGGCACAGCGTACAGATGCGATCGCGCTTCATTCGCCTCAGAGTACGGTGAAGTTCTCTTTTGAGGGTCGCACCCAGACGGAGGGCGAAGCCTGCGTGGCGCTTGAGATAGCCCCGTTGCCTTTCCCCGCTCCTGCAGAAAGCATGCGCGTCAGCCGGGCTACGCAGCTGCGCGAGCGTCTCCGGAACAAGCGTGAACGGCTCTCTTTGGCGCTCGCGTATCGCGCCGGGCGGCTCTTCGGAATCAGCAAGCGGTTCAGCGATGCGTGGGTGTGCATCGACCGCAATATTCAAGCGAACGATAATGCCGAAGCGCTCTATCGTTATCTGCGGAAGCACCGGCCCGATATTAACGCCTGGTTTGTGATTGATCGCGGCTCGCCAGACTACCGTCGGCTCAAGGCCGAGGGTTTCCGACTCGTTGCACACAAGACTAAGAAGCACTTTCTGCTGATGAAAGAGGCGAAGGTACTTGCCTCCTCTATGGCCGATCACTATGTACTTGAGCCGTTCCCCAGGCACTATCTGCCTAAAACCTGGACCTTCACGTTTTTGCAGCACGGTGTGATTCACAACTCGCTCCATCGCTGGCTCAATAGAAGACTCATCGATGTTTTCTTGACCTCGACCCGTGAAGAATATGCGGATATCGCGGGATCACCGTCTCCCTATAGGTTCTCGGAGCGTGAGGTCGCGCTCACCGGTCTTCCCCGCCACGACAGGCTTGTGGAACTTCAGGGTTCGGCCGATAACGCCAACCCGGGGGTTTGCCGGGTGCTCATTATGCCCACGTGGAGAAACTACCTCCTGGGCAACGCGACCGACGGCAAGCGAGAGGTGCTCGACGGTTTCTTCGAGACCGAGTTTGTGCGCGCGTGGCAGGCCTTTTTCCAGGGCGAATTCATGGCCGAGTTGCTTTCGCGAACCGACGTTGAGGTTGTGCTGTTGCCGCACCCCGGCATTGACGAGCACTGGAAGGGGCTGCAGCTACCCGCGGGCATGAAGCGCGTCTCTTACGTTGGTGATGACGTTCAGAAGGTCATCGCCGGTGCGACGTTTGTGGTGACCGACTACTCGTCACAGGCGTTTGAGGGGGCCTTCTGCGGAGCCCCGACGGCGTATTTCCAGTTCGACCGGGATGAGTTCTACGGCGGGGGACACGTTGCTTCGCAGGGCTACTTCGACCACCGGCGCGATGGCTTTGGCCCCGTCTGTAGCGACCTGGAGTCGCTCGAAGAAAACCTCGCGCAGATGATTGCGGGGACACATCCGCAACTCGATGAATATCGCGAACGGATCGCCAAGCTGTACCCGTTTACTGACGGGAAGGCGTCTGAGCGCGCGGTGTCAGCGATCGAAGAGCGTTTGATCCCCTGGACCCCCGAGCAGCGCTGAGGCGACTAACCGACAAGCGGCTCTAACTCACGAGCAAACCACCCCGACATCGACAGTGCAAACAAGTTGGTCAAGTGGTTGTCGTCGGTGTAGGTCACGAGGCCGCCGGTGATCAGGTGACAGGTGCCGTCAGGGCAGAGGATCTCATGCGTATCCAACACGTCGAGATTAAGGCTGTCTGCCGCTGAGGTGAGCCAATTCGGCTCGCTCGGTTCCGCCCAACTGCAGGCGTCGTCAACAATGCCCTGAGACGACAGACACTCGGGCCCCGTGAGCCGTGTGCCATCTGTGTCGAAGACTCTAACCTCGGGTGTGTCTCGGATCACAATGACCTGCTTCCCGGCGTCCAACAGTCTTGAAAACCCGGGGACGGCATCGACGGCGGGAGAGCCGTCTTCAATGCGCACGCTCAAGAGGACCACGTCGACGGTTGGATCTGCAACGATCGAGTCGATCAGTTCCTTGCCCCAGGTCGCGCACCGGGCAACATCTTCGTTTTGCCCCTCGGCTGGAGCCACAAAAACGGCGCACGCAGAACGACTCTCGAGCCGGAACCCCCAGCCGTTGTCCTTCGCGACCTGGCTCAACGGCGCGGCGAACTGGTCCGCATGAGAATCCCCGATGAGCAGTACCTGTTTGCCCTTACCTGGGAACGCGCAGGCCCTCTCCGGCAGGGTCCCGACGGTCTTCTGCGTGCACGTACCCTCTGCGACCCGCTGATTGATCCACCGCCACGGCTTGTCCTCTTGCGCGAACGTTGGGTCGATAACCGACGGGTCGTACGCGTGCGGGTTGTCGCAGCCGTTGAGAATCGAGTACGCGCCAATGCAGAGCTGCAGGTTCGGGATCTGGGTACCCTGCGACTCGGTCGCGCCCGCATCGCTGAGCGGCGACTCAATCTCCGACTGCCGTTTCTCGACTTCTGTGTGAATCGCGGCAACCTGCGTGGTCGAGACCGCAATGATGGCAGCGATGATTGCGCCCGAGAGCACAAAAGTGAGTCCGCGCTGTTCGAGCAAGCCGGGGCTGCGGCGCACCGGATTCTCAACGAACCTGAGGCTGAGCCATGCAAGTGCCGCCGTTGCGGGCACAACGAGGATCGCGCGTTGCCATTCGGGTGTGGCGGGCATCAGAGCGGCGAACACCAGGATGAGCGGCCAGTGCCAGAGATAGATTGAGTACGAGGCATCACCGACGAACTGCACCCCGCGATTGTGGGTAAGCCGCTGCGGTTCGTACTTCCATCCGAGAGGGTGCGCGTCACCGCACCAGATCAGGATCGCGGTTGCGCCAACCGGGATGAGCGCGATCGAGCCCGGAAACGGTGTCGCCGGTCCAAAGACAAAAGCGCAGGCCACAATCGAGGCGACCGCGATAATGCTGACGAGACCGCGCGTGCGGGCGGAATGCCTGGCTGCAGGGACCATCGCGATCAGGCCGCCGAGCGCGAATTCCCAAGCTCTGGTGGTCGTGAGGAAGTAGGCGGAGGGTTGTGATCGCGCGGTTTCGATGATGGAGAAGGCGAGTGATGCCACGAACACAAACGCCAGGGCTCCGAGAATGAACCTTCGCGACGGGCGTTTGAGCAGCGCCGCGATTCCGAGAACGAGGAGGATCAGCACCGGCCAAACGATGTAGAACTGTTCCTCGATCGAGAGCGACCAGTAGTGCTGCACGAGGCTGGGCGGGGCTGCAGCATTGAGGTAGTCGATGGAGTTTGAGGCGAGGCGCCAGTTGAGGACGTAGCCCGCCGCGAAGCCGATGTCGCCGTAGTTTTGGGTGCGGGTGTTGGCGGGCATTAGGGTCGCGGTGAGGATCAGCGTCACTACCAGCACAAGCAGAGACACGGGCAAGAGCCTGCGAATGCGTCGTGCCCAGAACTCGGTAACGCGGATCCGGCCGGTGGTTTCGACCTCGCGCAGCAGGTGCCCGGTGATCAGAAATCCACTGATCACAAAGAAGAGGTCGACGCCGATATACCCACCGGGCAGCGCGGCTGGGAAAAGATGGAACGCAACTACGAGGGTGACAGCGAGCGCACGAAGCCCCTGAATATCGAGACGCAGTGATTTGTGGGTTGCCGGTCGGCCTTGACGCTGCAAACTTGTTACCTTCTGGGGGAGGAACGGGAACGGGCTATTGCCGAGGGTTAGTCGAGGGCCTTTGGTGTCAATTGCCGCTCAGCGACGTCGATCAGCTCCACGATTCGAAGATTGTTTTCACGCAACTCGTCGACCTCGGCCTCAAGGCGCGCCACCAGTTCAAGGGCCGACTTCAATTCGGCCTCGATCGCCGTCATGCGGCGAGCGTCGTCGCGCCAGTGGAAGATGAACCGGTGGGCCAGCGCGCGGAAGTTTCGTGGGGACTTGGAATCCGGCTGAGTCATGGGGTCCTCCTGGAAGTGTGCATCGCGTCGTTTGTGCGAAGTTCGGGTTCGGGATCGGCGAGCCGCACCTGGGCTCCAACGGGTTCGCGGTCGGATTGCGAGTCGAGGGATACAAAGTCAACGGTCAGCCCGAATCTTGCCGCCTCGGCAATGACCTGGTCTCGGGTGAGATGCCAGCCGCTCGGATCGTCGATCGAAACGTCCGCCGCGGGACGCGCGTTAAACACGAAGAAGACCGAGCCGCCGCTGCGCAGCGACATGCGGGTGATTCGCCAGGCGTTCTCTCGGGCGTGGTGGCCAAGCTCTTCAAACAGGTGATTCGCGACGACGCTGAACGGCCCTGTGATCGAGAATCTGCGAGTGAGTGCGATCGACTGCAGCCGATTCAGGTTGAGCCGGCCGAACGACAGGTTGGACGCGGGCGTCGCAGCGGCCCGGTCAAGTGCCGCGGTGGAGAAATCGAGACCGAGTACCTGGCGCGAGGGCTGCTTCTGCATAAGCTGACGAGAAAGCTCACCGAGCCCGCAGCCGAGATCCACGATAAATGGTGTGTCGAAATCCTGACCCACCAGCCAATCGCGGCCCGTCTGCCACTCGGCAGAACTTTGGCCACTCGCAAAGCGGTCGTCCCAGTACTCTCGCTGAAAATTGAAGCCACCGAACCACGGCTCAAAGCGCCGTCGGGTTTCAAGCGGGGTCACGATCTTGAACCCTGGGATCGGGGTGCGCCACTTTTTGTCGTAGTTGATGGTGAGCCAGTGGTCGACGTCTGCGGGCGCCGGAAACTCGAAGCCATCGAGTGCGACGCTGCCAAACGGCAGCATTTGAGCCTCGGTCATTGGGGCGCGCACGTGGAATGGCTGATTGATGTTGCCGTCGCTCGTAAAGAACGCCGCGAACACGTCGATGTAGTGGCCGGGGCCGCTAGCTGGCTCGGAGGTGTTGGCGACTCCCGGGAACGTGAGCTGCATGTGCACCGCACTGTGGTGCAGCACCTGATACCCCAGATCGCTCAATCGATGCCCGACCCTGAGGGACTCGAGTGCGACATCGGCCGGATTGGTGTGGGAAGAGAGGTAGGCGATGTCGGCGTCGTCGTCGTGGGGGAGAAGCTTGCCGTCGCGCACCCCGCCGAGCAGGGTCCCGCCAACTGCAAACGGGCGCAGTCCGAGCTCAGTGAGGTCCGCGACAACCCGAGTGGCGTCCTCGAGAATGCGGCGTTGCGCCTCAGACCCCATTGCTTCAAGCGCATGACCGAGGCGACCCCATTTATTCACCATGAGTTGGTGGCCATCGGGATCAGCCACACTCGTTCGCTGCTGTTGCTCGTCAAACTGTGCGTCGCACGAGGCAAGCTCAGCGAAGCTTGCGGAGTCGACAACGCTGACGCGCGTGTGGCCGGTCAGATACGGCCGAAGCGAGTCTGGCCAGGAGAATGAGAGCGGGTCAGGATCCGCGCGCTTCGTGTCGCTGAGGTCGATGGACCAAATTCTGCGATCGTCGAAGCGGACATCAATTGAGGCGGTTCCCGGGGAATCGCGTCGAGTTGGAGGGCGGTCGGGGTGACCTGCAGCACCGAAGGGCTCAAGGCTGCGGGTGATCCTGAGCTGGTGCTGTGGGCTCGAGTGGCCGCTGCAGCGCGAGCGTGCGAGCGAGCTGGGTGATCTGCGCGCTCTGTGCGCTGCGCCTGCGCGCTGCCTGCAGCGAGTTACCGATGAACACGATGATGAAGGCGTAGAGCAAAAGATCGGCGCCGCGGCCAATGCCGACGCTCACCGCGAGATCGTTGACGAGGGCCGGGAAGATGACGGCGATGATGGCGGCGGCCAGAAAGAGGATGAGCGCGAGCGTGCGGATTGCCTGAGTGCGCGCGGATCCACCTGTGCGCAGCAGCATGAGCCCAAACAGCACAAAGACCGCAATGAGGATTGATTTGATGATGATCTGATCCATTGGGGCCTACTTCACGAACAGTTCGCTCAGGATGTTGACGGAGTTCCAGAGGGACTGTCCCTTTGCGCGGGAGTAGTCGGTGTAAATGATGTGCACGGGCTCCTCGGCGTAGCGCAGGTGCCGCCTGCCAATCTGGGCGACGATCTCGCTCGCGTGAGCCATGCGGTTCTGGCGGATCTGGATCTTGGTGACAGCCACCCGGTTGAGCGCTCGCAGCCCGTTGTGCGCGTCAGTCAGCTTGACCCCGGTGCTGAGCCGCTCGAACCACACGGCTGCCCGAAGTACGATCCGCTTCATGAGGCCAGGCTTGGTGCGCCCGTCGAGGAAACGCGAACCGACGACGATATCGAGGGGTTCGCTGCGCAGACGAGCCACCATGCGCTCTGCGTCTTCGGTGCGGTGCTGGCCGTCGGAGTCGAACGTCACGAAGTATTCGGCCCCCTCTTGCGCCGCGGCAAAATCCAGGCCGGTCTGCAGCGCGGCACCCTGCCCGAGGTTGATGGGGTGGCAGACGACGTAGGCGCCGCCCGCGCGTGCTTCATTGATGGAGTTGTCGCTGCTGCCGTCGTCGACGCACACAATGTTGGGGAACGTTTCACGGGCCTGGGCGATGACCTCGCGCACCACCTGAGCCTCGTTGTAGAGGGGCACAATGAGCCAGGTGTCCGCGTTGCGCGGTACAGCAGCCATGTGTGTGTCCTTAACCGATCAGAAGACGTAGATACTCCAGTCTAGTTCTTGTGATCCGCGACCGCGGCGCACACCTCAGCAAACTGGGTTGCGCGAGCTGGCCAGGTCCACCGATCAATAAGGTCACGGGAAGCGTGCTCGCCGGGATCTCGAAGTACCTTCGCAACCGCTGCGGTGAGAGAGGCCGCGTCTTTCTGCTCAGTGATGGTGACGTTCGCCCCCTGCTTCAGTAGTACTTCCGCGCTGGGAACCGAGTACGACACCACACGTCCGCCCCCAACGATCGCCTCCAGGACGGTGTTCTGAAACCCCTCCGCGAGTGTCGACGGGTTCACGAGAGTGGCTCCCCGCAGCGCCTGGAGTACTTCTGTCTGGGAGACTCGGCCGCGCACAGAAACGATGTCGCTCAGGCCAAGTGAATTAATCTGCGCGAGTACCTGGTCCATGTCTGCGCCATCACCCAGAATCTCTGCGGTGAGCTCGGGGTGATCGGCCCTCGTTGCTGCAACGACCTCAAGAAAGTCCCGCCACCCTTTTCCGGCGACGAGTCGCCCGGCGAACACCAGGTGAGTCGGGCGGCTGGCTGATCCAGGATCCGCCGCACCTCCTGCGGGAATTGCGTCGACGGCGTTGTAAAACACCTCGCCGTCAACCCCAGCAAGCCGGTGGGTGAACGCCGTCACGTTCTCTGAGACCCCAAGCACGCGGTCTGCGCTCCGCAGCACCTTGCGTCCGAGGGTGAAGTCAACCATGCGGCTCGCAAAACGAATGATGGCCGAGTCGCTTGCAACGTGGTCGCTGCCGTGCTCTGTATGAACGAGGGGGAGTTTGGTGGCTCGTGCTGCCCGCATGCCGATGTAGCTCATCGGGAAGAAGCGGGTGTGCACCGAGACGACGTCGATCCCGCGCTCTTTCAGCAGGTGCGTGAGGTGGCGCCGCGTGCCGAGCGACGGAAATCCGAGAATATCGGCAACGCGGAAGTGCTCGGGCAGGGTGAGGATCTCGACGGGGTTTGTACCAGCGCCAGCATCGTGAGACCAGCCCGTTTCGGGGCCAAGCGTCACGACCAACACTTTGTGGCCCTGCCTGGTCAACTCTGAGGCGAGCGCGTGGACGTGCAATTCAACCCCTCCGGTGCGCGGAGGGTAGTTGTTTACGACAAATGCGATGCGCACGAATTGCCACCTTCGGTTTGGCTGGGTGCTGATGTATTGATCCCTGACTTTCGATACTAGGGTGATGAACGACTGTTTCGACACAGGAGGCCCCGTGCGCATCATGCATGTCTGCACCGACACCGAGAGACTCGCCAGTGAGCGGTGAGGGTGGCGGGGTTCTCTCGCGCACTGTTGTCTCCACGATTGGGATGGGCGTGCAGGGGCTTGCCCGGTTCGCCTACACACTCCTCATCGGGCGGCTTGCAGGGCCAGAGAGCCTCGGCGAGATCTCTGCACTGCTGTCGCTTGCGGTGTTTGCGGTGTTGTTCTGGCCAGCCGCGGCCGGTGTTGCGGCTTCGCGGTTTCTTCCAGATCTCAGGCTGTCGGACTCCGCGTTGGGGGTACTAAAGCGCAGTTTTGCTGTGTCCGTTATTGTGCTCGCGATCCTCACTGTGCCCGGCGCGCTTCTGCTGGGGAGCGACCTCGCCAAGACCCTAGGCACGGTGGTGCTTGTGGTGAGCTACTCCGGCTACGTGTTTGTGCGCGGGGTGCTGTTCGGAGAAGACCGGATCACCCGGGCAACCGTGCTCGACACCGTTGCTTCGTTCGTGTCGATCACGGCGCTCGTTGGAGTTCTGCTCGCCGGGTGGCACTGGGCAACACTGCTGCCCCTTGCCGCCTCCTACGCGATCTTTGCGGTGGCTAGCTGGCCGCGCGGAGGTGTTGCGAGCGCTGGTGTGCTGCCGGGTGCGCGCCGAGAGGTGCTGATCTTCACGAGGGACTCAGCCATCGCGCTGCTGGCAACTGGTGGACTTCTGCTTGAGACGATGGTGTTTGTGCGAGCCTTCGAGACTCCCATTGTGGCGGGACTTTTCGCTGCGGGCCTGTCTCTCGCCACCCCGGCAAACCAGCTGGCGCAGTCGGTGCAGCAAGTGCTGGTGCCGCACTTCGCCAGAATGCTCAGCGGATCGGCGCGCGCGATCCGAAGCTCCCTTGTGCGCGTGTTCCTCGTGACGCTCGCTGCCTTCGTTGTGCTGTTCGGCCTGCTGATTTGGCTGTCACCGTGGATTCTGTCGGTGTTCTACGGCGACTCGTATCGTGAAGCAGTTGAGAGCATGCGGCCGCTGCTCGTTGCTGTGTGTGCAATGTCGATCACCGCCGCGCCCGCTGCGTACCTGATTGCGGTGGGCCGACAGGGGCTCTTTGCAAAGATCTGGCTGACCGCCACGGTCGTGGGTACCGCGGTGATGCTGGTTGCCTCACCCGCGCTGGGGCAGTGGGGGGTCATCTCGGGCTTCTTGATTGGTGCGTGCGGCGGGTCTGCCGCGGTTGTTATTTGCGGGCTGACGCTTGCGCCGCGCATTCCACGTGACCTCGCAGGATCACCGCTCCCAAGTAATAGCCCGTAGAATCTCTGGAGACCTCGGGTGTTTGCGAGAAGTGCACCCGCCCTCAACCTTTGGAGTCGCCCGCAGCATGACCACGATCACGACCGCGCCCAAGCGCACGCTCGCCGTTCTCGGTATCTTGCTCGCAGCTCTGGTGACCTTTGGGGCCTGGGCCCTGTCATCTCCGGTTGGTGCGTCACCCGACGAGGACTATCACCTCGCAAGCATCTGGTGCGGTAGCGGCGAACGCGACGGTCTCTGCGGCGAGGGATCGACCGCTGATAAGCGGGAGATCCCAGACAAGATCAAGAAGGCGATCTGCTACGCGCACAACCCCGAGAAGAGCGCGGCCTGCCAGGGTGAAGCCTTTGAAGACAGCGGGTTCAAGCTGGTTGACTCCAAACGCGTGAACTCCGACGGCCAGTACCCTTCCGGATACTATTTTTGGTCGTCGTTCTTTGCGAGCGACAACCTCGTAGTGTCGACAATCGCCCTGCGATTTACGCAAGCCCTGCTGTTCAGCGGTTTGGTCGCCGCCATAACGCTCCTGTTGCCCCGCCAGAACAGACCGTCGCTGATCGGTGCGATCGTGATCACGTTTGTGCCGCTCGGCATGTTCTTGATCCCGTCCATTAACCCGAGCGGGTGGGCGATTGCCTCGGGTGCACTGTTATTCCCGGCTCTGGTCGGGTACCTCACCACAACGGGGCGACGCAGCATTGCGTTGGGTGCGCTCGCCGTTGTTGCGGCGTTGCTCGGTCTCGGATCCCGTGGCGACAGTGCAGCCTACGCGGTGGTGGCCGTGCTCGCTGCACTCGTGATTACGTTCAAACGCACACGTGGGTATGCGCTGCGCGCGATCCTGCCGGTTGCGATTTCACTTGCGGCCGTCGTCACGTTTGTCACCGCGGGGCAGACTGGCCTCGCGCTTGAGGGCATGACGCAGAAGGGCTTTGACTCGATCGAGCCAGGAAAACTGCTGGTCGAGAATATCTTTGCGCTCCCCGAGCTTTACGCCGGGGTACTTGGCCAAAACTTCGATTCGAGCGACTACGCGGGCCTAGGCTGGCTCGACACGCCTCTCCCGGCCTCCGTGTGGGCACTGACGACTTTCGTGTTTGCGGGTGTGATCTTTCTTGCGTTCCGACGTTTTGAGCTGCGCCGCGCAATCGCGCTGACCGGAGTTGCGCTCGCCGCAGCTGCGATCCCGCTCTACATTCACTTCCAGAGCCACGTGCCGATTGGGTTCCAGGTGCAGCCGCGCTACGTAATGCCGCTGTTCGTTCTGTTCGCGGCGGTGGCACTCTCGCCAAGTCCGCAGGGAACCGTTGTTCTGGATCGGCTGCCCAAGCTGACGAAGATTCAGTTCTGGATCGTGGTGTTGCTCCTGAGCGCTGCAAACTCGGTGGCGCTCTTCACGAACATGCGCCGCTACGTGTCACCGGGCAACTTCAATCTCAACAACTCGGATTGGTGGTGGCGGGCGGCGCCGCAACCCATGACCGTGTGGTTTGTTGGTTCAATCGCCTTTGCTGTGCTCGTTTTCTTCCTGATGAGAAAGTTGCAGCGAGATCGCTTGGAGGTGGCCGCATAATGTCGGTGTCTGAAGCTAGCGTCGCGGTGACTGAAACAGCCCCTGAAACTCGGGCGACCCGTTCGAAGCGGCCGATCCTGATCGGCTTACTTGCCATCCTGCTCATGATGCTCTCCTTTGGAGCCTGGGCACTCGCGTCACCGGTCGGTGCAAGCCCCGACGAAGATTTCCACCTCGCCAGCATCTGGTGCGGCAGTGGCGAACGAGAGGGCCTGTGTGGGCCGGGCAGCACCGCCGATTCCCGCATGGTGCCCGACAACATTGAGCGGGCAATCTGTTACGCGCACGAGCCCGACGTGAGCGCCGCCTGCCAGGGTAAGAACTTCTTAGACGGCGCGTTTGGTCTTACGGACTCGGACCGCGTGAACGGTGATGGGCTCTATCCATCGGGGTACTATTTCTGGACGTCGCTGTTGGCGGGCGACAACATGGTGATCTCGACGCTGCTGATCCGCTTCGCCCAGGCGCTGCTGTTCTCGGCGCTCACAGTGGGCCTGTGGGCGCTGCTGCCGCGCAAAAACCGCCTCGCCTACGTTGGCGGTATCGTCGCGACATTTGTGCCGTTTGGCATGTTTCTCATTCCCTCGATCAACCCGAGCGGCTGGGCAATCTCCTCGGCGGTGCTGCTCTTGCCCTCGCTTGTCGGCTATCTGAGCACTACGGGGTGGCGGTCGTGGGCGCTCGGTGGATACGCGGTGCTTGCGGCGCTACTCGGACTTGGTGCTCGCGGCGATGCTGCGGCATACACGGCGATTGCGGTGCTCGCAGCGCTGGTGCTCACCTTCGAAAAGTCCCGCGCGTACTTCGTGCGTGCGATCCTGCCACTTGCTTTGATGGTGTTTGCCGCTTTTGCATTCCTGAGTGCAAACCAAACCGGATCGGCGCTCAGCGGGGGAATGGCGCTGAATGATGCGGCTGAGATTCCAAAGCGTGCGCTCATCGCGATCAACCTCTTCGATCTGCCCGAGTTGTTCCTCGGAATCGTTGGCCAAAACTTCGACGGAAGCCCCTACTCGGGCCTCGGCTGGCTAGATACGCCGCTGCCTGGCCTGGTGTGGTTCTCGACGACGGCCGTGCTGGCGGGTGTGCTGTTTGTGGCGCTCGCCCGATCGGACTGGCGCAAGACCATCGCGCTCGCTGGAGTCGGGCTCGCGACGATCGCGATTCCGATGCTGCTGCTCGTGCAGAACGGTGTGACAGTCGGGTGGCAGGTGCAGCCACGCTACATCATGCCGCTTCTCATCATGTTTGTGATTGTCGCGCTGATGCCGACGCGGGAGCGCGGGAGTGTCGACGCGGGTGTCCCCGTGTGGCGACAGCCGACGTTCAGTCTCGTCCAGGGCGGGGTCGCAGCTGGACTCCTGACCGTTGCAAACTCGGTCGCGCTCTTCTTCAACATGCGTCGCTACGTCGCACCCGGTGAGCTAGATCTCAACGGCGCCGCCGAGTGGTGGTGGCGAGTTGGTCCGTCGCCCATGGTGGTGTGGGGCACGGGAACGCTCGCGTTTGCGCTATTCGCCGCGCTGCTGCTCTGGGTTGCGAGTGCGCAGCGCCGCAAGGTGAACGACGGCGCCGAGTAGCGGGCCGACCACAAGGCCGAGCACAATACGCGTCTCGAGAGAGGCGGGCAGAAACGCGAGGATGGCCAGGGCAAACGCGGCGGCAACGATCCAACCTGCTGCGAAGAAACTGTGACGCTCAAGCGCGAGTGCGGCGGCTCCCGTGGCTGTCAGCACACCGAGGCAACCCGCGGCGGCAACCAGCCCGGCCAGTGTAGAAGCGGAGAGCAGAAAGTCCTCTCCGAAAAACGCTGCAAGTAGCGGGCCACCCCAGAGCCACACCACCCCGGCCACGAGTACGGTCAGCGTTGCGATCACCGCGAGAACGAGCGCGAACAGGCGATTTCGCCCCGCTGTGGCTCCACTCAGGCGAGCGATCAGCATGCTCTGCAGCGCATTGATCGGCACCAAGATGGGGGCGCGAGTGAGGATCACCGCCAAATTAAGGGCGCCAAGAGTGTCGTCGTCAGTCCGCCCAAATAGTGACATGAACACAGGGAAGCCGTTGATCAGGATCGCCGCCGCGACTGAGGCGGCGAGCGTGCGTGACATGTTTGCAGCGAGGCTGCCCGCTGTGCCGGCGACGAGCGTGTTGGCGCGAATGGTGCGCGCCTTGATAAAAAACACCACCGCGAGTGACACCGGAAACGGGATCGCGACGGCCCAAGCGAGTGCAGTGCCGCCGAGATGGAGACCCAGCGCCAGCCCGACGAGCACTAGACGCAGAACTCCGTCGATCACGGCGAGCAGCGCGAACGCGGCCCACTGACTGGTCCCAGCGAGGATCCCGTTCGTCGCCGCGACAATCGCGTAGGCAGCCACCGCGATCGCCAGAGGAACTCCCCAGGTGGCAGTGCCGGTTCCGAACAGGGCCTCGCTCCACAGCGGGCTCGTTGCACCGACCAGAACGAGCAGGGCGACGGCGATCAGCAGGGCAAAACGGAGCACAGAAGTTTTGTGTTGAGCTGTTGCTGTCTTTTCTGGTGCAGCGATGCCTCGCGCCGCAGCGACGCCGCGGGTAGATTCTTGCTGCACGCCGAACAGGATCGCCACCACCATAAACAGCGCGCTCCAGTACACGGAGAACTGCTTGTAGCCAGCGGCACCCAGGGCCGGGGCCACGATCAGCAGCACAATAAAGCTGCTTGCTGCAGAGACGACCGTGCCGGTCAGCACAAGCGCTAATCCGGATCGCGCGTTCGTAGCGGTGTTTGTCAAATGAGACCCCTTAAGATGATGAGCGCGCGACCACGACACATTATCTCAGGAGACGGAGCGACTTCGGCGTGACCATCGACATTCTCATGCCCTACTATGGCGACCCCGAGCAGCTCAAAGAAGCTGTGCACAGTGTGCTGGCCCAGCGTGATCCAGACTGGCGTCTGGTTGTGCTCGACGATTGTTACCCCAAGTGGGATGCGCAACCGTGGGTCACCTCTCTGCAGGATCCCCGCATCGTGTTTGAACGCAACCCGCAGAACCTGGGAGTCAGTGGCTCCTTCAACCGCTCGGTTGACCTTGCAACCGCAGACTACGTGACCATCATGGGCTGCGACGACCGCATGCTGCCCAACTACATTGGCACGGTTAAGGCCGCGATCGAGCGTTTCGACAACCCTGAGTTCGTGCAGCCCGGGGTTCGTGTTATCGACGAAAACGGCGCTGCCTCTTACCCACTCGTTGATCGCGTGAAGACCTGGGTGCGACCCCGTGTGCCAGCCGGAGGCGCGTTGCTCTCCGGAGAGAACGTTATGACGACGCTGCTGCGTGGCGACTGGTCGTATTTCCCATCAATTTGCTGGCGGCGTGACGTGCTCGAGAAACACCGCTTCTCAAAGGATTTCGAGATCACACTCGATCTGGTCATTAAGAGCGACATTCTGCTTGAGGACGGCCGGCTCGCCCTACTGCCCGAGGTTGTGTTCGAGTACCGCCGGCACGCTGCTAGCGCTTCGTCGTACACCGCAAAAGACGGCACCCGATTCAACGAAGAGCAGGCGTTCTATCGCTCCGCGGTGCCCCGGCTGCGCGGTAAGGGGTGGGGTCGCGCCGCGCGTGCTGCCCAGAATCGAATCACTTCGCGCCTCAACGCCGTCACGAAACTCCCGTCTGCTCTTCTCAGCAGGGACGGCGCTGCGATCGGCACGCTGTCGCGATACATCTTCACCCGCTGAGCTGTGGATAGAATGACCGGCATGACTTTCCCTCTTGAACGCGTGCTCATTGTGATGCCTGCTTTCAACGAGGAAGAGGTAATCGCAAGTGTTGTGCGCGAGGTGCGACAGACCCTGCCCGGTGCGACAGTGCTCGTGGTGAACGACGGCTCCTCCGACGCGACGACGGACCGGGCACGCGAAGCCGGCGCTCGTGTTCTTGAGCTCCCGTTCAACCTGGGTGTTGGTGGGGCCATGCGGCTGGGATTCCGCTACGCGGAAACGAACGGTTTTCCGGTTGCCGTGCAGCTCGACTCGGATGGGCAGCACAACCCCGCAGATGTGCCAGCGCTCGTTGCCCTGCTCGACGCTTCGGAGGGATCCAATGGCGCTGAGGGAGTTGACGTTGTCGTCGGGGCTCGGTTCACCGACGGTGACGAATACGAAGTGCGCGGGCCCAGAAAGTGGGCGATGCGTTTTCTCTCCAGCGTGTTGAGCCGCGCAATGCACGTCAGGCTCAGCGACACCACCTCAGGGTTTAAGGCTCACGGGCCGCGTGCGATCCACCTCTTCGCTCGGGAGTATCCAGCGGAGTACCTGGGCGATACGATCGAGGCCCTCGTTATTGGGCACCGCGCCGGGCTGCGCTTTGCCCAGCTCGGAGTCACGATGCGAGAGCGCGCAGGCGGCACTCCCTCGCACAATCCGTTGAAGTCGGCCATCTACCTGGGTCGAGCGTTTTTCGCCCTGGTCATCGCGTTTTTGCGCCCACGGCCAAAGACTGGAGTGGAACTATGACTCTCGCAAGCTACATTCTGGGGATCGCATCGGCTCTTTTGGTGCTCGTTGTGGTGATCGAGTTGCTACGCCGAGGTCGTCTGCGCGAGCGTCATACACTCTGGTGGTTGATTGCCGGAGGGATCGGCCTGGTCGTTGCTGTTTTCCCGAACCTTCTTGAGGGTGCGGCAAAGGCTCTGGGGGTCGAGGTACCGGTGAACCTCGTGTTTTTCTTGGGGATCCTCGTGCTGTTCCTGGTGCTCATGCAGCAGTCGGGTGAACTTACTCGCTTCGAAGAGCGCACGAGAACGCTAGCCGAGCACACGGCGGCCCTTGAGGATCGTGTGCGCGACCTGGAGTTGGGCGCCCCCCGCCAAGAAAACTCGGACGACCCCCGCTAGTTTTCCGGCAGGTAGTCGGCGAGCGCCTCGCGAGCATCGCGGGGTGTGAAGCCCGTTGCCTCGATTTTGGCGAGGGCAAGCGTGCTGTTAAGTGGCCGCGGGGCCGCCTGCTTATCCTTGAAGTACTCGGCGGTGCTCACACCCGTGATGCGCGCGGGATCTTGATCCACGCCCGCAAACACCAAGCGGGCGATGTCTGCCCACGACATGGGCTCACCCTCGTTTGTGAGGTTGTACAGGCCGTATGCCGGGCGGGTCTCGAGCAGGTGTCGGATCCCGGCCGCGATGTCTGCCGTAAAACTGAGGCGGCCGACCTGGTCGTCGACCACACTCGGATCGATGCCGCGCGACGCAAGTGACGCCATCGTGCGCACGAAGTTGTTGCCCTCACCGATCACCCAGCTGGTGCGCACGATGTAGTGTCGCGGCACGGTGGCAACGACAGCATCGCCCGCGGCCTTGGTCTGACCGTACACCCCGAGCGGTGAGACAGCGGAGGTCTCGTCAAACACCGGCTGCGAGCCGTCGAAGACGTAGTCGCTCGACACGTGCACGAGTGTCAGGCCGTGCTCGGTCGCGAGACGCGCTAGCTCGGCGACCCCCGTAGTGTTCGCGGCCCAGCACTCGGCGCGACCGGACGCGGTCTCGGCTTCGTCGACCTTCGTGTATGCGGCCGCGTTGATGACCGTGTCGTAGTCGGCCCAGCGCACGCGCGCCAGCGACGCAGCGTCGCTCAGGTCGATGCGTGCACGATCCGCGAAGTCAGCCTCGGGAAGCGCCGCGCGTAGGGCATGCCCCAGCTGTCCGCCCGCTCCCAACACCAGCGTGCGCTTTGGCTTCATCGGAGTGACATCGGCCAGCACAGGGTGGTTGAGGTCTTTCTCGGAGCGCTCAGCCTGCTCCAGCGGTATCGGCCACTCGATCGCCGCAGTGGCGTCTGCGAGGTTCAAGAAGCAGTATTCGCCCTGCGCCTCCGCGCTCCAGTGCGCGTTGACCAGGTAGACGTAGGCGGTGTCATCTGCGAGGGTCTGGTACGAGTTACCCACCCCGCGCGGCACGAAGATCGCGGTTGAGGGATCCAGCTCGGCGGTAAACACCTGGCCGAAGGTCGGGCCCTCACGCAGATCGACCCAGGCTCCGAAGATGCGCCCGGTCGCAACCGATACATACTTGTCCCACGGCTCAGCGTGGATCCCGCGCGTCGCCCCGGCTTTGTCGTTGAACGAAATGTTGTTCTGCACTGGCCCGAAATCGGGCAGTCCCAGCGCAAGCATCTTCTCCCGCTGCCAGTTCTCCTTGAACCAGCCGCGGTTATCGCCGTGTACGGGCAGGTCGAGTAGCAGCAGGCCCGGGATCGGGGTCTCGCGGATCGCGAGCGGCTTCGCAGCCACGATTACTGTCCCTGCTCGCGGTACTTGGCCTCGGTTGCGGCCTTCTGCGGACGCCACCACGCCTCGTTGTTGCGATACCAGTCGATGGTCGCGACGATTCCGCGCTCGAAATCTGGGAACGACGGCTGCCACCCGAGTTCAGTACGCAGTTTGGTCGAGTCGATCGCGTAGCGTAGGTCGTGACCCGGGCGGTCAACGACGTGCTCAAATGCGTCAGCGGGCTGGCCCATGGCCTGCAGGATCAGCCGCAGTACCTCGAGGTTATTCTTCTCGCCATCGGCACCGATCAGGTAGGTCTCGCCAATGAGCCCCGCCTCGACGATGCGCAGCACTGCTGAGGAGTGATCGTCTGCGTGGATCCAGTCACGCACGTTGAGGCCCTCGCCGTAGAGCTTGGGGCGCTGGCCGTCGATCACGTTGGTGATCTGCCGGGGGATGAACTTCTCGACGTGCTGACGGGGGCCGTAGTTGTTCGAGCAGTTTGAGATGGTGGCTTGCACGTCGAAGGAACGCACCCAGGCCCGTACGAGTAGATCGGAGCCGGCCTTCGTCGACGAGTAAGGGCTCGACGGGTGGTACGGGGTCTGCTCGGTGAAGCGCTGGGGATCGTCGAGCTCGAGATCGCCGTAGACCTCATCGGTTGAGATGTGGTGGTAGCGCTTTTCGTGGCGGCGAACAGCCTCAAGGAGCGTGTAGGTACCAACAATGTTGGTGTCGAGGAAGGGGCGGGGGTTCTGCAGCGAATTATCGTTGTGTGACTCGGCCGCGTAGTGCACCACTACGTCGGTCGCCTCGACCAGCTCGTTAACCAGCTCGGCGTCGCAGATGTCGCCGCGAACCACACGCACGCGATCCGCGGGCAGGCCAGCGAGCGAGGCCTCATTGCCGGCGTAGGTGAACTTGTCGAGCACCGTCACCACGTCATCGGTGTTGGCGACGAGGTAGTGTACGAAGTTGGAGCCGATGAAGCCAGCGCCTCCGGTCACAAGAATCTTGCGGGTCACGGGGTTCCTCCGGGTTTTTGGAATGCCAGTGCGGTACGAGCGCCCCCAAGTGTATCTGGCTCAGCCGTTAGCGATCCGCAGAGCGCCCCGTGGCGATGCGTGTGCGTCGAAGAGCCGGGCGTTCGATCCAGAACCAGCTAGCGAGGGCGAAGAGCGCCGTGATAGCCAGTGAAAGCGTTGAGAACCAGAACACGTTGAGTGTGTAGAGCCCCAGAAGAGCGAGCATCTGCTGCACCGGGAACGCGTAGATGTAGATGCCGTACGAAACGTCGTGGTGTGCGATCCACTTCGGTTGAGGAATGACGGTCGAGAGCCACAGCAGCCCGTAGGCGTAGAGCGGAGCGAGAGCCTGCGCGATCCAGAGCGGCCCGAAATTAACGCCGATGATCATGATCGCGAGCGAGAGCACACCCCCGACCCAGTGGAGCCCGATGTAGGGCTTCAGGAGGCGGAGCAGTGCGCCACCAAGAAAGTACGGGAGTAGGGAAGCCAAGAGGCGGATCGAATCTTCGCCTCCCACGGCATTGACCGCGAGGTCAGCCCGCGCGTACACCGCTGCCGAAAGCACAAACGCGATCGCGACGGGCCACACAGAGGTGCGGGCGCGCTTCCAAATAAGGAGCAGACCGATAAACAGGTAACACAGAAACTCGAAGTACAGGGTCCAGAGCGAGCCGTTCCACGCGTCTGGGTAGGGCACGGCGCTGAGCGTGTCACCGATTGCGTACTGCTTGATGTCGAGAAACAGGTTGCCGTAGATGTAGGCAAACGGGCTCGGCTGTGTCGAAAGGTATCCACGCAGCGTGCCGTGGTTGATCAACTGCGCGATAGGCCCGAATAGGCAGACCGTTACCACCAGCACCGTAATAAACGCGGGGTAGATACGGCCGACTCGGAGCAGTAGGAAGTTCGCGAATCCGGTGCGCTGACGGCTCGCGGTGATCAGGTAACCGCTGATTGCAAAGAAGCCGGCAACAGCCCACCCGCCAAGCCCCTGACCTCCGAGTGCGGGAGCCAGTTCGGGCCTCCCAGTCAGCGGGTAGCTGTGAAACACGAGCACCGCGGCGGCAAGCACAAGGCGGATTAAGTTCAGGCTGTTGGTAGAACTGAGTGGTTTGCCGAAATAACGCGGAGACTTCTGGTTCCAGGGCTCGCCAGGATGCATCAGTGGTGTTGTTGCGGCCATGTTGCTCCCTGAAATCTTGCAGCTCTGGTGAATTGCGCCTCAGGCAGTCTAGCTGCGATGGTGAATCGGCTGCGTGGAATAGGCTGTTGGGCAACACGACGAAAGGCAGTGGTACGCGTGAAGGGCATCGTTCTCGCCGGGGGTTCCGGCACCCGGCTTTGGCCAATCACCAAGGGCATCTCGAAGCAGCTGATGCCGATTTTCGATAAGCCAATGATCTACTACCCGCTTTCGACGCTCATGATGGCGGGGGTTCGCGAGATCCTCATCATCACGACCCCCGAGCACAACGAGCAGTTCCAAGCACTCCTCGGCGACGGGTCACAGTTGGGCATGCGCCTCGAATATGCCGTACAGCCGAAACCAGAGGGGCTCGCTCAGGCGTTCACAATCGGTGAGGAGTTCATCGGAGACGACAGCGTTGCGCTTGTGCTCGGCGACAACATCTTCCACGGCACCGGACTCGGCTCAAATCTGCGCAAGCACACGGAGGTCGACGGGGCCGTGGTGTTTGCGTACCACGTTGCGAACCCCAAGGCCTACGGTGTGGTCGAGTTCGATGCTGAGATGCGCGCGCTGTCAATCGAGGAGAAACCCGAGAACCCGAAGAGTAACTTCGCCGTTCCCGGCCTGTACTTCTACGACAATGACGTGGTGAAGATCGCGAGTGGCATCAAGCCGAGCGCCCGCGGTGAACTCGAGATCTCAACGGTCAACGAAGAATACTTGAATGCGGGCAAACTGCACGTGCAGACGCTCGACCGCGGCACGGCGTGGCTCGACACGGGCACGGTTGAGTCGATGATGCAGGCCTCGGAATATGTGCGCGTGATCGAGGATCGCCAGGGCTTTAAGATCGGGTGCCTCGAAGAGATCGCGTGGCGAAACGGCTGGGTGAGTGATGCGGAGCTCGCTGAGCTCGCAGCCCCCCTGCGCAAGAGCGGCTACGGTACATACCTCGATGGGATTTTGCGTGAGGGTGGCGCCGCTTAGCTTGAGTAAGGCGCAACCGCCCGCCACAAAACGCCTGCGTCTCGACATTCAGGGGTTGCGTGCGCTCGCCGTCGCGCTTGTGGTGGTCTTCCACCTGTTTCCGAAGCACCTGCCCGGTGGCTATATCGGCGTCGACATCTTTTTTGTCATCAGCGGGTTTCTGATCACCGGGCACCTACTCCGTGAAGTTGAGACCACCGGCCGGGTGAAGGTCACCGAGTTTTGGGCGCGCCGCATTCGACGGCTCATTCCCGCGTCGCTCCTTGTGCTGCTCGTCACCATAGCGCTCACGGCGACGGTGATGCCCGCGAACACACGCCCGCAAAACTACGGCGATATTGGATTCGCGGCGGGCTACGTTCTTAACTGGCGACTCGCCGCAAACTCGATCGACTACCTCAACGCTGCATTCCCTCCAACGCTCGTGCAGCACTACTGGTCGCTGTCGATCGAGGAGCAGTTCTATCTTGTCTGGCCACTCATCATCGTGGTGGCAATCGGAATCGCTGCGCTCGTTAAGAAGCCCAAGCGCGGATTCATCCTTGGTGCGCTCATAGCCGTTCTCGTGCTGTCGCTCGCGTTCTCAGTGCTTGAGACCGCGAGATCTCAGCCTTCCGCTTACTTCCTTACCACGACCAGGGCGTGGGAATTTGCGCTGGGTGGCCTCGTTGCGATGGTTCCCGCGGCAAAGTTCTCGGCTGCGTCACGTGGAGTGCTCAGCATCATCGCGGTGGGTGCGATTGCGGGATCCGCGATCCTATTCGGGGCTGCCACACCCTTTCCTGGTGCGATCGCGTTGATCCCGGTCGCCGCGACCGCGATCCTCATCTGGTGCGGTGATACCGACTCCGCGGGTTGGAAGTTCGCTCCGCAGCGTCTCACTCATAACCGGGCCGTCCAGTTCCTCGGCGACACCTCGTACTCGGTGTATCTGTGGCACTGGCCGCTCATCCTCGCGATCACCGCGGCCGCGCCAGCGGTCGGCTGGGGCTGGCGACGCGCACTAGTCGTTATTCCCGTCACGCTGGCGCTTGCCTGGCTGACGCTCAGGTTCGTTGAGGATCCGATACGCAAAGCGCCCGGCATATTGAAGCGCCGCAGCGCCACGTTTGGGTTGATGGTGGTTGCCGTCGGCGCCGTGATCGGGTTGGCTGCCTCGCAGATTGTCGCGATCCAGCAAGACGTGGATCAGCGACGGGCAGCTATCGAGTCGCTGCTGAGTGGCGAGAATACCCAAAGCGGAACACAGCAGTGTGTAGGTGCCTATGCCATCCTCAACAAGTGTGACAATCCTCACGCCTACGAAGAGGCGCTGATCGATCCCACCTTCGCGCAGGAAGACACTCCGTGGCTGTGGTTCCGCACTGGTGTCGGCAAGGATCACTGCACCCGTCAAAAGGTGGCAACCGAGGTGGAACGCTCATGCGATTTCCCGGGCGAGGGTAACCAAATTATGCTGCTCGGCGATTCGCACGCGGAGCAGTTTGCCGCGCCTCTTCAGCAGCTCGCTGCGGAGGAAGGATGGGGGCTGCGTATGGAATCGCGCGCGTCGTGCGAGCTTGTTGACTCCCGAGACAGCCTCAGTAGCGAGGACGCTGCCCGCTGCCGCGAGTGGAGCGAACAACAACTGAGTGCGATCGAGGCTGATCCCACGATCGACACCGTCATCGTCAGTATTCGCGCGGACCTGGTCGCGGGGGATGTGGATCCCACTCCCGCGCTTAACCGGCTTCGCGACGCCGGAAAACAGGTGATTGTGATGCGTGACGCGCCCTCCGTCGGGTTCGTCGGTGCCGATGGTGTGCGACTCAATGGGGCGCAGTGTCTGATAGAGCAAGGGCCTGTTGATGACGCCTGCTCGTGGTTTGTTGAGCAAGATCCCGACTGGTTAACCGCAGCTGCGACCGCGATGGGAATCAGCGTGCTCGACACCCACCAGATGGTGTGCCCGGACGGCACGTGTCACATGATTAGCGGCGACCTGGTGGTCTACAGCGACGACAACCACTTCACCGGAATGTACGCGAATTCACTCAAGGGCTGGTTCGCGCGAGAACTGAAACCGCTGCTGAGTCGCAGCTCGTAAACCGGGTGCCATGCCTGCGCTGCAGAGTGGATAACGGCCCGAAACTTACGCGACACGGAAGACTCGGTGACTATCTAAGAAGCCCGATGCATTCAGGTGGAGTGTTGCTACAGCATGCCCTCTTCGATTCACCCCTGGCTTGTTCGCTCCGTTAGCGTGGACCGAGTTGGTCGGCAGTGAGGCGGTTGCCCCTCCGGCAACGTACATCCCCCAACCCGATACGGAGAGCCTCCATGAACCGTGCCCCACGTCAGACTGCCAGCCTCAGCGTCACACTCGGTGCCACAGCTGCGCTCATCGTCCTGCTCAGCGGCTGCGCGACCGCGTCCACCCCCGCCAAAACCAAAACCGACAGTGCATCGGCCGCCGAGTCGAGCAGCAACGCAACCCCACCGAAACGAACGAGCACGGACGTTGACGTCGACGGTGTCTCCGTTCACACCGAGTGCAGCGGTCCGGCGGACTCCGGCAAGCCGACCGTTGTGCTCATCACGGGTGCGGGAGATTCCCTTACTGCCATGAAGGATCTGCAGGACAAGATCGCTCATGAAACTCGCGTGTGTTCGTATGACCGTCCCGGCACCGGGGACGTGCCCGCACCAAAGCAGACTCAGACGCTAAAGGATGCCGCGGCCCTGTTGCACTCTGTGACCAAGGAAGTCGTTCAGAGCGATTCCATAACGCTCGCGGGACACTCTTCGGGTGGGATGATCGCTGCGCAGTATGCCGCCGACTACCCCGATGATGTCGCCTCGGTCGTGCTGATCGACGCGACGCCACCCAGCGCGATCACGGAGATTCTCAAACTGATTCCGGAGACTGAGCCTGCGGACGAAGCTGCGGGGGCCTCCCGTGCGGAGATCATGAGCATGACCAGTGGCGATAACCCCGAGCGCATGATTTTGACCGGTGATCCACTCGCCCCGATCGGCAAGACTCCGCTGACGGTTATCCGCCACGGACTTGACCTCTTTGCCGAGATTCCCACGTACGGTACCCAGCTCGACGAGATCTGGGTTGCTGGCCAAAAGGAATGGTTGGCGCTGTCTTCTGATAGCAACATGGTCGTTGCCAAGACAAGCGGCCATTACATCTACAACGACCAGCTCGACCTCGTGGTAGACACGATCACCAAAGCGCTCGGCTAGACCGCAGGCAGGCGAGCTGGCTACCCGCAGCCCGTAAACCGATAGAGTTTTGCGTTTCCCTCCTGGTCAACCAGTTTGAACAGGGGGGAACCGCTGAGCCCCTCGATACCGGGGTACTTGTGGCGCTCTTCGGGCTTGATCTCATTCGTGCCGAAGTCGAGCACGTAGCGTACGTTGAGCCGGTCGGCTGCCTTGCAGACCGCGGGATCAGTATCCGCGTTCTTGAGGGACTCCATAACGAGCTTTCGATCCTTACCCACGTTGTTCATGAGGATGTGCGGGTACAGCACGTGCCGATCCGCAAACGCGTAGGCCAGGGCAGTGCCCGTCCAGGGGCTGCCCGCGATCACCTCATCAGGGGCTACCTCGGAGGGGAGGCGCTTCAGCAGGGCGACTTCATCCTGCGAAACTAGGCGCGCATCTGGCTTGAGCTCGTAGACCTGGTGGATGATGATCGAGAGCCGCTCGTATCCCGAGGTGGTGAGCGCGACAGCAGCGACAACCAGGAGCACAACAACCTCGCTGATCCAAGATGGACGCGTTCGTTTGGCGAGGGCGTCCACGATCCAGCGAACGGCCAGTACTCCAATGGGGATCACCGTGATTACAAAAATGGCCGAGAGTCGGGGGGAGTCGCCGTACCAGAGCCAGGTTGGAACCCGCAGGATCGGTGGTTTGACGCTCGCGGCCAGCACGTACAGAATCGCCACGACGACCCACATGCCAACAACCGCGCCACCAATCACGTCTTTGCGGCGAATTGCAATGACAAGACCGAACAGCACGAGGGCGGCAGTCAAGAGGGGGAGCCCGTAGCCTTCGAGCGAAAGCGTTACGATCTGCTTGACTGCCTCGAACACAGACATCCTTGTGTCTCGCCACCAGTCACCCTGGCGAAGCACGACGATTACCGTCAATCCAAACACCACAAAGATGCCGAAGCCCAGGCTTCGCTGCTTCTTCTGCTTCGCGGTGAGTTTGGCCCAGCCGTTAATAAACGCGGCGGTTGCCGAGGGAGCCGCGAGAGCGAGTACACCCATCGTTGCGCCCGGGTGGGCCATCGCAACCCCAAATAGGACCCCCGCGAGTAACACGATGTGCGGCCACAGCGTCGTAACGCGGTTCTCGCGCGAGACCCCGATCAGGTTGAGTACGAGCGCAAGAGCTGCTGGCAAAAGTGTGAGGCCCAAAAAATAGGGGTAGAGCACACCGTAGAGCAACATGTTGAGGGGGAACGCCGGCAGCGCCGCTGCGAGGATTCCGGTTGCGATTGTCGCTGCGCGCGAGGAACCCGCGATCTGGCGAGAGAGCAGCAGGATGCCGGCCGGCCAAACCGCAGCGAGCACCGCGATATTGAACGCGTTGATGGCGAGGGGAATGGACGCCCCGGTGAACTGCTGGGCAAGCTGCACGAGAGCGTGGTAGGCATCGGGGTAGAAGCCGCGGGCACCGTCGGGGGTAGTGAGAACCGTAATGTCGAAGGGTGAAGCTGAACCGGTATCACCGATAAACGCGATGGCATTG
This sequence comes from Leucobacter viscericola, assembly GCF_011299575.1. Lineage (NCBI taxonomy): Bacteria > Bacillati > Actinomycetota > Actinomycetes > Micrococcales > Microbacteriaceae > Leucobacter > Leucobacter viscericola. Next base: position 1,575,328 of record NZ_CP049863.1, on the reverse strand, counting down.
AGGTGGAAGACGTTGTCGAATGTCTGCGAGAACGCCTCTGGCTTGCCGATCGATGTCACGGTGATGGTGATGAGAACAATCGAGCAGAAGGCCCACGCCACGATAGTGGGCCAGGATCGACCGCTCTCCGTGGGGGCGAAATCGAACTTCGCGCGGAGGGCGAATCTGAAGAGGCACACAATGAGTGCGCCGAAAACGGCAGCGAAGAGGAGCGCTGATACCGGGTTCCAGGAGACGCCAATCAGTGGGAGCACAACTGATGCTGCGCTCAACAGTGTGATTGACACGGCGGGGGCAAGCGCCCAGAGCCAGAGTCTCCGCAGCCCAATGAACCAGCCAACTGCTAGTCCGGGAACGAGCAGAAGTGCTGCGCTCGCTAAGACTGTGGGAAGGGCGTCGATCCAGCTCATGTACGTCCGTATCTTTCGTCGGGTGAGGGTACGGAAAAATCTCCCCACTTGAGGTTAGCCGAGTTATTCTCATGAACAGCTGGAGGGAAGCACGTGTCTCCGCATTTGTATCGAGGGACTCTACTAAGCTAGCTGCCATGGATCTTTTGGTGGTCGGCTCAGGTTTCTTTGGACTCACAATCGCGGAGCGTGCCGCGAACGACGGAAAAAAAGTGGTTGTCATTGACCGACGCCCGCACATCGGCGGTAACGCATACTCCGAGGCCGAGCCAGAAACGGGCATCGAGGTGCACGTTTACGGTGCGCACCTCTTTCACACCTCCAACCAGACCGTGTGGGAATACGTGAACCGTTTCACGAGCTTCACCAACTACGAGCACAAGGTTTACTCGAACTTCAAGGGTGAGGTCTACCCCCTCCCGATCAACCTCGGCACGATCAACCAGTTCTTCAGGGCCGCCTACGGCCCCGATGAGGCCCGAAACGTGATTGCAGAACAGGCAACGGAGTTCGACACAAAGGGTGCCAAGAACCTTGAAGAAAAAGGCATCTCGCTGATCGGACGCCCACTCTACGAGGCGTTCATCAAGGACTACACCGAAAAGCAGTGGCAGACACCGACAACCGAGCTGCCGGCTGAGGTTATTAGCCGCCTTCCGGTGCGCTACAACTACGACAACCACTACTTCAACGACACGTACGAGGGATTGCCCACCGACGGCTACACCGCGTGGCTCGAGAAGATGGCAGATCACCCCAACATTGAGGTGCGACTGAACACCGACTTCTTTGACGAGTCGCAGCCGCTGAACAAAAACGCCGTTGTCGGCACCGTGCCCGTTGTGTACACCGGTCCAGTGGACCGTTACTTTGACTATGCCAAGGGTGAGCTCGGCTGGCGCACGCTCGATTTTGAGCAGGAAGTGCTGCCGACTGGCGACTTCCAGGGCACGAGCGTCATGAACTACGCAGGATCCGATGTGCCGTATACGCGCATTCACGAGTTCCGCCACTTCCACCCCGAGCGCGACTACCCGAGCGACAAAACCGTCATTATGCGTGAGTTCTCACGGTTCGCGACCCGTGAAGATGAGCCCTATTACCCGGTTAATACCCCGGAGGATCGTGAGCGTCTGCTGCAGTACCGCGAACTTGCGGATGCAGAGAACCAGGTGCTCTTTGGCGGCCGCCTCGGCACCTACCAGTACCTCGACATGCACATGGCGATCGGATCGGCGCTGTCCATGTACAACAACAAGCTCAGCGAGCTACTCTAAACCTTTCAATTGGTTCGCAATACACCCTGAAGTTCGACATCTTCTAAACCCCCGCATAAACTCTTCGTTTGGGGGACGGTTCATTTATCGTGCGGAAGGTGCATATTGCGAACAATAGTTAAGTCCATAGCTGGGGGTGCGCTGGCGCTGCTGCTGGCTTTGAGCGTAGCCCCGGCGAACGCGTTGGACCCCCTCGCCCCTGAGGACGACGTAACCATCGTTGATGATCAGAACCCGGCAGCGGGCGACAACGACGATCTTGAAAATACAAGTGACTCCGACGGCACCGATGGCGACGCATTCGGGCTGAGAATACGTCAGAGGATGAAGTAGAGACTTCTAATGATACGGAATCGGCTCCGAAGCCCACCGGAGAGACGGGCGAGCCAGAAGCTCCCACCGTTGACACGGCCCCAGCAACTTTGAAGGTATCGGGGCAGATATATACGGCCCCAGTAGAAGCTGATGTGCAGACAATCGAGCAATTTGAAGCGGGTGAAAAGCCAGCCACGAGTGAGAGCAAGACGATTGTTGCGACTGAGCAGATCGGTCTTGTAGAAGTTGACACCGAGAAATCCCAGGGAGCGCTTGAGAGCGGAGACACTTTCTCGGGCGAGGTTGAATTACCGTCAGCTGTGGTTGAAGCGATGAGTGACAAAATTGCGAGCGAGGGTCCTCTGACGGAAACGGCAGTTGCCGAGAGCGTCGCTGATGCCACGATGGAAGGTGGCGGACTCCTAGTCGCTTCAGGAGTTGGCGTTGAGGATAGCAACACGGCGGCTGACGAGACTGGTGCTGACACTGATCTCAAAGACGACGGCTCGGCGCAAGCAGCACTGGTCAAGAAGAGCCATCCAGTTCATATCCGTTACTTTGGGGGGAACGCGGCTGCTCAACCCACCAAGACAGAAATGCAGACTCTGGTTAAGGGTGCTTCGAGTTACTGGAACGTTCAGACCAACGGCATCGTGCCTTCGTTGCCAGAGGCAAGTTACAAAGTAATGAGCAACAGTAATAACTGTGATCAATACGCACTTTGGAACCAGGCAATTCACGACCTCGGCTATTCTAACGCTTACGCATTTTTGACGAGTGGGCAGCACCTTGCGATTTTTGTAAATAACAACTGCAGCGGTCCTACTGTTGGACTGGCACTGATGTCCCAATCCCAGACAATTCATCAGGGCGGTGTCACCTGGGTAGACCTTGGTAAGCGAGGAGGCCAGCCCGTCTCGGATATGCTTCAGCCGTTCGCGCATGAAATTGGCCATACCTTTGGCCTGGCACACAGTGATGCACGTCAGTGCCCGAATCCCAAGTTTGACGTAGCGGTTCCGGCTTCTACGGGCAGGCCGAGCGCGAGCACGGGATGTCAGGACATCGACTATGGTGACTACATCAGCGTCATGGGCCCCTACTATCAAGGGTGGGGTAAAGTGCCAGCTGTGCTGCCTATTGCACAAAAGAATTTACTCGGAGTGACAACGAGCTCCATGCTGCGAGAGGTAAACGCGTCCGGTAGCGCGGTGCAAACCTTTACGATAAATGCGGCAAGCGCTACGAGCGGGGTTCGAGGCCTACGAGTCGCTACTCCCAGCCCCGGGCGAACGCTATACGTGGAATATCGCAACGGTACTGGTCAGGATCGGGGCTTGAAATGGTCCACGAACCTACTTACCAACGGAACTGACATTCTGGGACCGGGCGTTCGCGTCATGAACGGTGACAAGGTCTTTGGCAGTCGCGATGTGGTCCTTTCGCCCTGGTTCAGTGGAAAGCGCTGGCAGGGAATGCGAGCTGGTCATAGCGTGATGCCTTATGGTGATACCGCGCGAGTTGTTGTGCAATCCGCATCCGGTGCCACCGCCACAGTTCGTATCGAGTACAAGGGCTTCAAAGATGGCGGCAAGGTAGCCTCGACCTCTGTGAAAGAGGGCGGATCGCTTATCGCCGGTAAGACGCTGACGGCGAAGCTGACGGGCAAATGGGCGGTCACCTACGGTACGGCACCGAGCAAGGTCTCTGACCGCTACCAGTGGCTCCGCAACGGAAGCGCGATCAAGGGTGCTACGGGCGCGAGCTACAGGACAACCGCGGCCGACATTAACCAGAAGATTACGGTGAATGTTAAGCCCTACGCGGCTGGTTGGGTTTCGGGCAAGGGAGCGACATCCGCCACGAGGACCGTGGTGAGCCCGCCATTCATTGACGTGCTCTACGGGCAGAAGTTCTACAACGAGATCAACTGGATGAAGTCATCCGGCACCTCAACTGGAACCAGGACCGCCAAGGGTGCGGTCTACGCGCCGAAGGCAAACGTGACCCGTGAAGCTATGGCTGCATTCCTGTACCGGATGAACGCCCCGAAGAACTACAAGGCTCCGGCCAAGTCTCCGTTCGTGGACGTGCAGAAGGGGCAGAAGTTCTACAAGGAAATCTCCTGGATGTACACATCAGGTCTTTCCACCGGAACGATGCGGAATGGCCAGCGGTTCTACGACCCGAAGGCCGCTGTAAGCCGCGAGGCGATGGCCGCGTTCATGTACCGCATGCAGAAGCCGAAGGGCTACAAGGCTCCGTCGACATCCCCGTTTGCGGACGTGCGGAAGGGGCAGAAGTTCTACAAGGAGATCACCTGGATGTACAAGTCCGGTCTCTCCACCGGGACGAGGCAGCCGAGCGGTAAGCCCGTGTATAGCCCGAAGGGCAGCGTGACCCGCGAGGCCATGGGAGCATTCCTGTACCGCCTCAAGCACTAACAATCAGGCAGTATGACTGAGGGCCAGGATCCGCAAGGATCCTGGCCCTCAGTCGTTGTGCGCGTGACGCGAGCCGCACGCGGGCTAGCGGGAGTTATCGCCCGTCAAAGGTCTTGCGCCACTCCTCAACGGAGGTGATCTCTGGAAGTGCTGCCTTGTACGCCTCTGCCAGCCGATCCCAGTTCTTTTCCAGGCGGCGCGCCAGCTGGCGCGATTCCTTCAGCAAGCGGCGGAATTTCGCCTGATCGTGGCGGTACCACATCTTGCCGCTGCCGTCGGCTGCGCCGATGACAACACTGTGGTGCCGCGGGATTCGCCACCACAGGGAGTCGGCCTTTGAGTACTCGAGTTCGGGGGCGTGCTGGTCCGACTCGTTGTTTTTGCGCAGCCAGTGTTTTGGCACGGTTTTCAGCGTGAAGAGCGCGAGCTGCACACCCGTGGGGTAGTCATCGGGATCCTCAAGAAGAGGAAGGGCCCTGCCCCCGAATGCGCTGGGCGCCTCCGGGTCGTCAGAGCGATAGATGCGGGTCTCGGGGAAGTCCGCGGCGTGGGCCCGAGCCGCGGGCATGTCCGTGGAGATGCTCTTGTGCAGTGCACCGGGGCCGTCAAAGATGGATCGCATGCCGTCGATCGACAGCTGCGTCGCGTAGTACTGCATGTTCAGAAGCTTCTTGAGATCCTGACGGCTGCTGTTCTGGATCAACCGCCCGCCACCCGCCGCGTCTGAGTGCAGCAGGCCCGCGATGATGCGGTTGCGGGTGTGGAAGAAGGCCTGCCAGTCCTGCGAGTCGTCTTTATCGACCCACGAGACGTGCCACAGCGCAACACCCGGCAGCGACACCGTGCGATACCCGGCAGCCTTTGCGCGCAGTCCGTATTCGGCGTCGTCCCATTTGATGAAGACCGGAAGCGAGAGACCGATCTCGGCGATGATCTTCTTCGGGATCAGGCACATCCACCAGCCGTTGTAATCGGAGTCGAGGCGCGCGTGCATCCACTTGGTCTGGCGCAGGTTGCTCTCACGGAAGTCGTGGCGATGCTGCTCTTCGAAGGAGGGGCCCCACATGAACGGGCCAGGGCGTACGACCTCTGCCCAGGCGTGCATCACAGGCTTGTCGAGCAGGTCGAACATGTGGCCGCCAACGATAACGGGAGTGCGGCTGAATCGGCCGAACTGCAGCGCTCGAAGCGCGCTTTCGGTCTCAAACTCAACGTCGTCGTCAAGCAGTAGCAAAAAGTCGGTGTCTTCGCGCTCCAGCGTTTCTGACATGGAGCGAGCGAAGCCGCCGGATCCGCCGAGGTTGCCCTGCTCAATGATCTGCAGGGTGTCACCGAGCTGAGCGGCGACCTCGTCGAAGCCGTTTTCGTCGCGAACCTTTTGGGTGCCCTGATCTACCAGGAAGATTCGATCGACCACGTCGACGAGCGCCGAGTTCTGGGCAATGTTTGAGAGCGTGGCGACGCAGAAATCGGGCTTGTTGTAGGTGGTCATTCCAAGGCTGAGTTTGCCCTTGTTGACGGGCTCGGCCTCGGTGGTCCAGGATCCCTGCTCGAGCGTCAGGTCTTCGGTGCTCGCGATGAGATCGAACCAGTACCAGCCGCCGTCGCTGAACGATTTGAGCGGCAGGTCGAAGGAAGTGGTAGCGGATCCCGTGACCGTGCGGGCCTCAACCTGCTGCTGCACACCGCTCGAGTTTGAGCGGTACACGATGACGGTGCCGGCTCCCTGGGTGCGCAGTTCCAGTCGAACCTCGGTCACCACCGTCCATCGTTGCCAGTAGGCCGCGGGGAACGCGTTGAAGTAGCTCGCGTACGAGATACGCTCACCCGGGCGAACGCGCGAGCTTGAGCGAGACAGCACACTGTCGATGTGCGCGTGCTGACTGAGTCGGACTGACTTCTCGTCGATCGTTGTCCAGGTCTCGGGGTCTGCGTACAGCGGCAGAACATCGGGATCTTTTGCCTGCGGAAATACGACTGACTGCAGAGTGGTCGGCATCGAAAGAGGCCCTTTCACCGGGGAACAACAAACGGGTACAGCGAGCCAAGTCTACCCAGGGATCGCTGCACGCTGCCCGTGCGCTTAATCCACCTGCAGGCGATCGCTCAGCCGCCAGACCGCAACAGTCAGCTCGGGCACCTCGGCCGCGATTTCTCGGAGCAGCTCAAATTCGACCCTGTCGGTATTGCGCTGGTGCTCCGCGGCATCGGGGCCGCCGGCGCGTGCAGCGAGCCGAGCGAGCCCGAATTCGGCGAGCTGATCCCGTTCCTCCAGCATTTCGTCGCGAAGTGTGAGGACAACCAGGTCATCGATCTCCGGGGTTTCAGCGTAGGCCGTGGCCGGATCCTCACCCGCTCGCACGCGGCTCTCGAGTGTGGTGATTCTCTCCAAGCGCGCATCAGCCCGTAGCTTGATGAGACGCTCGGTTGACAGTGACACGGGGATCACCTGCTGAGTCCCACCTGGCCGGTGTCGTGCACGATGGGCACGCGTCGCCACGGCAGTCGCGTGTGCTCGGTATCGAGCGAGGGCACCACAAAATCAAAGCGTGATTTCACCGCGATCAGCACCAGCAGAATCCAGTTCCCCTCGATCAGCAGGCGGCTCTCGGTGAGTGACTGCACGAGCAACGCGACCATCACAAGGAAGGGCCACAGGGAGCTTGTGGCGTAGGGCAGAGCAGGGCCGTAGCCGCGGCGCGGGGGATCAACCGCGCGGAACCAAACGCGCCAGATCGTCAGTATGACCAGCGGTGCAAAAACAAGCACACCGACGATGCCAACCTGTAGCCACACGTCAAGCCAGGTGTTGTGTGCGCTCATCGTCGCCGCGTTTTTCTTCACGTCGATCGACTTGAACGGCTCGACCCAGGGCGCCCAGTAGCTGACCCAGCCCCAGCCGAACCAGGGGCGCTGCTCTGCGAGATGGATGACGCGGTCCCAGATGTCGACGCGACCCGTGAGGTCGCCGCTCTTGCCGAGCAGGCCAAAGACGAACTCGCGCGCGAACAGGGTGACGGCGACCGCCGCGGTGACGAGCACGGTGCTCACAACATAGAGCGGCACGCGTCGCTCTGGCCCCAGCCGCCGTGCCCACAGCGCGACGACCAAACCGACGACCACGGCAAGGAGTGCTACCCACACCGTTGCTCCCCGCGTCAGCAGTAGGGTTCCGGCCGCGATGATCACCCAAAACCATCCGCCTAGGCGGCGCACGAGCCCCGCCCGCAACTGGATGGTGAAGATAATAAGACCCAGCAGCGCAATGAATCCGAGCATTGCGGAGTTGGCAACGAGACCCTGAATGGGGCCGCCAGAAAACAGCAGGTCGCGGCTCCACAGCAGCAGTTTGGATTTGTTGTCCGCGAGCTCTGGCGACAGGAAGTTCTGGCGCAGTGGTTCGCGCAGCACGAGGGACACCCACAGCTCAAACAGGAGTGACAAGCCGATCAGGTAGCGCAGTGCAGTTCCGAGTGTGCGCAGCACCTCTTGCCAGCTCAAGATGAAGGCCAGCACCACCGCGACAACGGTGGTCGCCAACTGTGCGACGACACCGAGCACGGTTTCAAAACGGTACTGCGACCAAAAGATTGAGAGCGTGATGACCAGCAAGAACCAGTAGAGCGGCGCGGGGAGTCGGTACCACCGAAAACGCTCTGGCTTCAAGCGAACAAATAGCACGATCCCGGTAACGACCAGCGCTACTGCGAGCAGCAAGAACCCGGGCCAGCCAACAATATTGCGAACGCCATTGCTGCCCAGTGTGAAGATAAACGCACAGATTGCATACGCGCTCACCCCGAGTCGCGTTTTGTTGGGACCGGTTTTGATCCCTCCATCTTTACTACCTGCCATAGTCGGTATGGTAGAGCATGGCGCTCGAAGCTACGGTCGCCGGAGGAGTGACGTGCTGATCTTCATCGAGAACACCCCGCGTGCGTACGCTTGGGGATCGATGGACGCGCTCGCCGAAATGCTGGGTACACCGGTCACGGGCGAGCCCCAGGCTGAGCTGTGGCTCGGAGCGCACCCTGGCAACCCCGCGACGGTCGCAAAGGCCTCACCCGCGCCACAGACACTCATTGATCTCATCGAGCGCGATCCCGAACGGTACGGGGTTGACGGTGGGCAACTCCCTTTTCTGCTGAAAGTGTTGGCGATCGGCGCGCCGCTCTCGCTGCAGGTTCATCCCAACCTTGAGCAGGCCGCTGCAGGGTTTGCCGCAGAAGAGGCGGCTGGGGTGCCACGTGATGCACGGAATCGTAACTACGGTGACGCGAACCACAAACCCGAGTTGCTTGTTGCGCTCAGCGAGGTAACCGCGCTCAGCGGGTTTCGCTCTCTCGTAGAGACCCGTCGGGATCTGCTCGCGTTTGCTGCGCTCACCCGCGGAGACGCGTCAGAGGTGTTAGCGAAGGTGGCGGAGCGGCTCACTCACGGTGATCCCGAACGACTCCGTCGCGATTTTCTGACCTGGGTGTTCAGCGGTGATCCACTCGTGGCTAACGCCCTTGTGGCGCTCAACACGGCGATTGCAGACGCCGGGATCGCCGCCTCCGGCATTGTGGAAGCCAACGAGGTGCTGCGCGAGAACGAACTCGATCCTGAACGGGTTGGGGCGCTACGCGCGCTCGCCGCAACGTATCCCGGTGACCCGGGAATTCTTGTGTCGCTGCTGCTGCACCTCGTGCGACTCGCTCCCGGTGAGGCTATCTACCTCGCTGCGCAGCAACTTCATGCGTACCTTGGGGGAGTCGGTGTTGAGGTTATGGCGGCGTCTGACAACGTGCTGCGGGCCGGACTGACTCAAAAACACGTCGACATCGCCGAGCTGAGTCGTTTGGTCGATACTCAAGAGCTCGCCGAACCCAGGTTTCCCTGCGAACGGGTCGCGCCGGGGCTCGTGGCGTGGCGACCACCTGTGCCCGATTTTCAACTGCTTCGAGCACGTCTCTGTGAATCTGATGACCTGATGGAGCAGGGGGGCGACGCGGCGGCGAGCGTGGAGCTCGCTGCGGTGCACCCGGTTGTTCTTGTCGTGACAGCGGGTCGCGTGCGAGTTGAGCGCCCGGAGGCAGACCTGGACGAAGTGGCTGCCGTGCGTCGCGGCCAGTCACTCTATGTCTCGGCGGGTGCCCCAATCCGGCTCACGGGTGCGGGTGAAGTTTTCGCGGCGACAGTTGCTGAATAAATTTCGATAATGCCACTCACCTGTTCAGTTTGAGCACATTTTAGACACGCCAGCGCGGCGTCGACCCTCAAGGCGGCATTGAGGGTTTAGACTCTCCGGCTTGACTTGTGCGAATCACAACGGTGTAATTGTGATTGTGTTGCGCAAACGGCGTGGCAACTTGAACGGTTGTGAAGGAGTGTTTGGTGAATAACTCGTCACACGCGCCGGTTCCTGGTAATTGGTTTGTCGACCCGGTATTTCTGGGTGTTCCGGGTGTACGCAAGCCCGAAGAAGATGAAGCCCTCGCTTGGCAGACAGATGCACTCTGTGCACAGACTGATCCTGAAGCTTTTTTTCCTGAAAAGGGCGGCTCTACGCGCGATGCGAAGCGCATCTGCGAGGGGTGCGAGGTTCGCTCCGAGTGCCTTGAGTATGCACTTGAGAACGATGAGCGTTTTGGCATCTGGGGCGGTCTCTCTGAGCGTGAGCGTCGCAGGCTTCGCCGCGAGGCAATGTAGGGAACTCCCTGCGTATTTGCGGCATGGCCTACCGGCCACGTGCATTTTTGTTGCCTAGACTGAGGCCGATATGCGCACAAAAGTGACTGCCGTTCTCGTCGCCCAAGCTGGTGGCGAGTGGCTAGACCAGACCATCGCGGGAGTCGCCGCGCAAACGCGTGCACCCGCGGCCGTTGTTGCTGTCAATAACGGCGGTTCACAACGGGTAGCCGAACAACTGCTGGCTGGCGGTGCACAGGGTGTCGTCGGCACAGGATCGCGCGTGCCCTTCGGGCAGGCAGTGCGTCAGGCGGTGCAGGCGATCCCGGTCGAGGGTGACCCCGCTGCCGAGTGGATCTGGCTGCTCAGTGAGGATTCCTGCCCGGAGCCGGAAGCGCTGGAGCACATCCTTAACCGTGTGCAACGAGCACCCTCGGTTGTTGTTGCCGGACCGAAGCTTGTCGACTGGGATCGCCCGGACCGCATCATTGAACTCGGGCAAAGTCTCACACGTTACGGGTCCCGCTGGACGCTGCGCCGCCAAGAACTGGATCAGCAGCAGTACGACCACATGCAAGACGTGCTGGGTGTTGGGCCCGTCGGTATGCTCATTCGCCGAGACGTGTGGGAACAGCTCAATGGGTTTGATCCTGCACTGGCTGTCTACGATGATGCCCTTGACTTTTGTGTGCGTGCCCGCCTCGCGGGTCATCGTGTTGAAGTTGCGCCCGAATCACGGGTGCGGTTTGCGCAGAGTGGTGTTGCGGGCCCGCGTATTGACCGCAAGCGTTCGGTTATGCGGGTCGCGCATCGCCAGGCTCGAACAGCTCACCTGCACCGCAGGATCACATACGCCCCCGCGTTCGTGGCGTTTTTTGAGTGGTTAGGACTGCCGCTCTACGCTCTGCTTCGTGTGCTGTGGGCGCTGATCCGCGAGCAGCCCGGCTACATGGTCGGCGAGTTTGTTTCGGCCTTCACCGTGTTTTTCACTCCGCACGCGATTTTGGCATCGCGGCGTCGCCTCAAGGCCACCTCAACGGTTGGCTGGCCCGCGATCCGTCAGCTCAGGGTTGACCCCAAGAGTGTGCGAACAGCTCGTATGATCGATCGGGAGGCGATCCTCGCCTCCAATGGCCGACAGCCCAAAGAGCTGCACTTTATTTCGACCGGTGGTCTTGCCGTGCTGGCTGCCGCTACCGTGATTACCATCGCGCTGACCTGGTGGGCATTCTCGTTCACGAGCCTCACCGGCGGTGATCTGGCTCCGCTGAGCTCGATCGATCAGCTCTGGCAGAACACTCACACCATCGACGGGGTGCCGGCAGATCCCTTCACCTGGGTTCTCGCGTTGCTCGGAACTCTCACGTTCTGGAACCCGTCGCTGAGCATCGTGCTGCTGATGGTGGCGGCGATTCCGCTCACCGCGCTGGGCAGTTGGATCTGGGCTGCACAGCTCACCGATTCGAAGGCCGGCCGCGCGCTCGTCGGGCTCGGGTTTGCGATTAGCCCTGTGCTGCTCGGCTCGATTAGCGGCGGACATCTTCCGACTCTTGTACTCGCGGTTGTGCTGCCGTGGTTGTTGCTCGCGGCGACACGCTGCCGTGAGTCCTGGAGCTGGGCGGGAACGGCATCGTTGCTCGTCGCGGTTGCGCTCGCTTCAGCGCCTATCCTGATCCCCGCTGCAGTCGTGCTGCTGATCGTAGGGCTTTTCTCGTCTCTCCGGGGTGTCGGTCGTGTATTGACCACCGCCATCGTGCCGGTTGTGCTGTTTGCCCCGAAGCTGGTTACCTGCCTCGTGAACGGTCGCCCGCTCGACATTTTGCTTGATCCGGGCCTTAACGCGCCGTTCGAACCCGGAACAACCTGGCACATGCTGCTGGGCTTCCCCGTGTTTGGTCTTGAGGGTTGGGCCGGAATTCTCGACAGCATTGGGCTCGGGGGGCCGCCGTCCACTCTGCTGGTGGGTGTGCTCATGGTGCCTCTTGCAGTGCTTGCGCTCCTCGGAGTGTTCACCGGTCGTATTGCCGTCACTGTCATGAACGCGGTTCTTGGCGGCCTCGGTCTGCTGACAGCGATCGCAGCCGCACAGTTGCATCTCACCACAACGGGCAACGAGAGCATCTCGCTGTGGACTGGATCTGGCCTTGCCGTGTACTGGATCGCCGTTCTCGGGCTGGCAGCGGTCGGTGCCGGGGCGTTGCGCCGTGCGGCCACCCCGGTCGTTTCGGTCGCGCTTGTGGGCATGCTCATTGCGGTGCTGCCCATGGCAAGCCAACTGTTTCTCAATAACACGCCGTTCCGCGACGGCAACACCCAGATGCCCGCTCTGGTGCAGGCCGCGGGTGAGAGTAACCCTGGATTACGAACGCTCGTTCTAACAGCCGAGGGCCCGCACAGCGTGAGCGCCGAGTTTGTGACAGGAGCCGGACTGCGGCTTGACCAAATTCGTACCGCGGAAACGGTGCCGACCGAGACTAAGGCTGATCGAGAGCTCGCTGCTCTCGTGGCCGGTCTTGCGAGCGTTGGTGGTGCTGACGTGAGCGATGCGCTTGTTGCTCAGAATGTTGGCCACGTGCTGCTGCGCGACGGTGGTAACGGCTCTGAACGCGCCCAGCTCCAGCGAGTGTTTGATCAGCACGCCTCCCTGAAGAGTGCAGGCCAGACCGCTCAGGGACTGCTGTGGCGTGTTGTTGAGGTTGCGCCGAAGGCCGACGCCGAAGGCAGTGCCGCCGCCAATCTTGGCGGGACCGCCTGGAGTGGCCAAACGATTTGGACGATCCAGCTCGTTGTTGTGCTCGGCATGATCTTGCTGGCCCTGCCGACGGGTGAGGTCACCTACCGACCTGAGCGTCGCAAGCGGGCCTCTCGTTGGTCCAGGCGCAAGACGGCTGCGGTGCCCACTCTCACCGTGGTCGCGCCGGGAAGTGCGCAGGATCCCGAGCCGGCTGCAGCACCGGAAACGACCGTAGAAGCGGAGCCAGCCGCTGAATCTGAACCGGCTGTTGAATCTGAACAAGTTGCTAAATCTGAGCCGGTTGCTGAGTCGAGACAAGCTGAAGAACCTGCGCCAGCTATCGAGGCGGATCCCGAACCGCCCGTAAGTCCTCATCAGCCATCCGCAGAGGGAGAAGAACGATGACCTCCCAGCCCCGTGCCGTTCAGGCAACACTTCGTGCGGTTGTTGGCCTCGTGATCGTCGGCGTAGCCGCTGGCGCCGTTGTGCTTCTTGGCAACACAACGTTGCCATCCGTGACGCGCGCACCGCTCGCGATCAAAACCGACACCACCCAGAACACCGATCGCACGCTCGTGTGTGCCGGATCATTCTCTGAGCTTGGGGCTGACTCCAATCGGCCCGGCGTGGCGATTCCAACGAATGCACCCGCGATCGTCGTTGCCGGCACCGCCAGCGACACCTCAACGCTCGCGCGCGCTGAGGGAGGCGAGGGGCTGCCTCAGGTGTTCCGGGCTCCCACAAAGGAGCCGCTGGGTGCAGCACAGATCCAGGGCGTAAAAACCGATGCACTCCGGGGTCTCACCGCGAGCGCGTGCACGGAACCCCTGAACGAACAGTGGGTGCTTGGTGGAGCCACCGGGCTTGGTGTGTCAAGCACTCTGAGCCTGGGCAATCCCGGAGACGTACCCGCGACCGTGCAGATCACGGTGTTTGACGAAAAGGGAAAGGTCGCCGAGGGGCAGACGGCGGGTGTGCTTGTCTCACCCGGAACCGAGCAGACAATTTCGCTGAACGGCTACGCCCCTGATCGTGCACGCATCGCCGTGCGCATCGTGAGTACCGGTGCTCCGGTCACCGCAAGCATGGGCGTCGCTCACGTTACCGGTCTCGATCCTTATGCGGTCGACACCGTTACTCGGCAAGCCGAGCCCGCAACCAAACTTGTGGTGCCCGGTGTCACAAACGTGAGTGATCATGATCGCGGTGCGGGTGACGTCGGAGAGGCGGATCTGTTCAGCGTGCTTGTTCGGGTGCTCGCGCCCGGCGGTGAAGTTGGCACGGCCCACGTGAAAGCGATCGATGGCAAGGGCAAAAGCACCGACCTTGGTGAAGTTCAGCTTGCTGGCAGTGGCGTTGGCGAATTGACGGTAGAACACTGGCCAGCGAGTGCCAACGCGGTCGTTATTGAAGCGGACGTGCCGATCCTCGCCGGTGTCATGGGATCAGCAAAGAAAGGCGCTGATCACGACTACACCTGGTTCGTGCCAGCCCCCACTCTTGAGGCGAAGACCCCCGTTGCCGTTCCCATGGTGGCCGGTGGCAAACTCGTCATCGCAAACACGGGAGATTCCGAGGCCGAGGTCAAACTTGTTGCCGACGGTGACAAGCCGGTTTCGGTGAAGGTTCCCGCTGGAGCTGCCGTTGTGCAGAATGCAAAGACCAACACCATTCTGACGAGCACGGGTGAAGTGACTGCGGGTGTGCGCATCGCGAGTGGCGGAGACATCGCGGGTTATCCGGTGCAGGCCTCTGACGCGCGCGATGGTGGCCTTTTGGTCTACCCGCGCTGACACCTACACTTGACGCTATGAGTGGTCGACAACCGCATTCGGATCGGCGCGCAGCCGCGCGTCGGCACGGTCGACGACCGATCCGATCCTCGATCACCGGCCCGGGACTCCCTGACCCCGGCAGCCGCTTTGCTCGATTTGAGGCCGATGCGCGCGGGGTCGTCGAGATGCTGCAGGCGCTCTTTCCCGAAGAGCTCGAAGGGGTACAGATCGGGTTTCAGACCGCGCCGAGTGGTACCGGGGAGAGTCAGTTTCCGCTGCTCTACTCGATTGATCGCGCCTCGCAAACCATCATTCTCTACCGCATGCCAATTCAGCGGGCGCGCGGACTACACATTGATGACGACGAACACCGCCGCTACTTTGTTGAGCACTGCGTGTATCGCTCGGTGTGCGAGTACCTCGGGAAAGAGCCCTGGGAGTTGCTCCCGGGGCGATTCGATCACTACTAAGGGATTACTGGGCCTCTGTCATTGCTCTCATAGCAAGACCAGAAATAGGAACTCTCCCCGCTGAGATCGGTGTTTCATGGCATTTGGGTCATTGTTGCAAGAGCAAAGGTTCAGCGGAAGAGAAGATTTCAGGGGTTTGCGGCCATAATGGGAACCATGAGCGCACGTATCCTCGTGGTGGACGATGACAGGGCACTGGCCGAGATGCTCGGCATGGTTTTACAGGCGGAAGGATTTGTTACTGAACACTCCGCAGATGGCGCTGAGGCTGTCGAGATGTTCCGTGAGGTGCGCCCCGATCTCGTGCTTCTCGACGTGATGCTGCCGGGACTCGACGGTATCGAGGTGTGCGAGCAGATCCGGGCTGAGTCCGGTGTGCCGATCATCATGCTGACCGCGCGCACCGACACCAGGGACGTGGTCCGCGGACTCGAGGTCGGCGCAGACGATTACGTCGTGAAACCGTTTAACCCTGCTGAGCTCATCGCGCGTATTCGGGCACGGCTTCGCGAACCGCAGCAGGAAACGTTGGAGACACTGCGCATCGGTGATCTCACGATCGACGTGGCCGCGCACGAGATTCGACGGGCGAACACCCCCATTTCGCTCACCCCGCTCGAGTTTGACCTGCTCGTCATTCTCGCCCGCAAACCACAGCAGGTGTTCACGCGAGAGGTTCTTCTCGAAAAGGTGTGGGGGTACCAGTACAAGGCCGACACTCGTCTGGTGAATGTTCACGTGCAGCGCTTGCGCGCAAAAATCGAGCAGGATCCTGACCACCCAACCATCGTGATGACAGTTCGTGGTGTGGGTTACCGCGCGGGCGCCCCCACTGAGTAACAACATGACCCGAACCCGAGGCCGCTCGCGTTTCGCGCTCGCGTGGCGTCGGGCGCACCTGCGCTGGGTGCGCGTCACTCAACCCGTGCTCGGGCCGTTCCGTGCCCGCTGGCGGCGCTCACTCATGCTGCGCACCATGACCATCACGGGGTTGGTGACCGGATTTGTGGTGTTGGTGTCTGGTGTTTTTATTCTGAGCAGTATCAGCGATGACCTCTACACCTCACGACGAGATCAGGCGCTGCAAGACTCAGCTCGCGCGACCCTGGCTGCGCAGCATGATCTTGACGCCTCAGACGCATCGAACCGCGGCAGCCTCTCGACCCTCGCAGAGTCTGTGCGTCGAACCGTGCGCGACACCTCATCGAGCCAGATGGTGTATCTGCGGAGACAGCCTGGACAGACCACGTTTCCGGAGGCGCCACCGCCCTCCTACACCAACCGGATGCTGGTAGACGCGGTATCGCCAGAGCTGGCAAAGGCCGTTGCGGCCGATACCCAGCCGCAGCACTGGCAATCCGTGACGTTTGTTGAGGAGGACGGAACGACGTCACCGGGGATCGTGGTCGCCTCAAGTCTCAGCTTTCCCGCCGGTGCGGGCACATATGATCTCTTCATCGGCTACAAGCTGAGTGATACGCAGGGCACACTGAGCTTTGTACAGCGCACCCTGTTGATCACCGCCGCGGCGATGATGGCCTTCATCGGCATTTTGGTGTGGATCATCTCTCGGGTGGTGTTTCGCCCTATTCGAGCCGCAGCCGATACCAGCCGCCGCCTCGCTGCCGGAGAAACTGACGCGCGAATGCCGGTGCAAAACGATGAGCACTTCGACATGCTCTCGGAGGGATTCAACGACATGGCCGACACGCTGCAGGCGCGCATTCAAGAGCTCGACGAGGTCTCTGAGATGCAGCAGCGTTTTGTGTCTGACGTGTCGCACGAGCTTCGCACACCATTGACCACGATTCGCCTCGCGGGCGAGGTACTGCAGGGACAAAAGGATGGGCTGAGCCCTGGGCAGTTGCGTGCGGTCGAGGTGCTCGGTACCCAGGTGGATCGGTTTGAGTCTTTGCTCGGGGATCTGCTGGAGATCTCGCGGTACGACGCCGGACGTGTGCTCCTCGAGACAGAGCCGACAAATCTGGTGCACCTCGCGCACGAGGTCGTTGAGGGGCTGCAACCTCTCTCCTCGAGCCTCATCGAGGTGCGGCCACTGGGCGGGTACGCACCGATCGACGTCGATGCTCGCCGCATTCGCCGAATTGTCTCGAACCTTGTTGGTAACGCGATTGAACACGGTGAGGGCAACCCCATTGTTGTGTCGATCGACTCCAACGCGTCGGCGATCGCGATCACGGTGCGTGACTGGGGGATCGGTATCAGCCCCGTCGATGTCGATCACGTATTTGATCGCTTTTGGCGCGCGGATCCCTCGCGAAAACGCACGCTCGGTGGAACGGGACTGGGGCTCGCGATCGCTCGCGAGGACGCGGCGGTGCACGGTGGCACCCTTGAAGCCTGGTCGCGACCGGGCATGGGGTCCAACTTCAGGCTCACGATTCCACGTGCCGATGGCATTTCTGCGTTCATGTCTCCGTTGCCGCTTGTTCCCGACGACGTTGAGCATGAGGACGGCGATCCGCAGGCGACCGGCGGCTGGCTTCGCCGGCCTCGCAGGCGTACCCGCAAGGAGAAACGGCAATGAGGCGTCGTATCGTTCAAGTCGTTGCGGCCGCAGTCGCGATGCTCACGCTCGCGGGGTGCAACGCGATCCCGTCTTCCGGGCCCGTTGAGGTCGGACTCACCGACCTGCGCCAGGTCGATCAGCTCGTCCAGTTCAACCCGCCGGGCCCCACCCCCGGCTCTAGTCAGGAAGACGTCGTGCGCGGGTTTGTGCTCGCAGCGACGTCAAGCGCCGAGGATTACTCCGTCGCGCGAGAGTACCTGACGAACGACTACGCGAACCAGTGGGATCCTAACGCTGGCGTTTTGATTGACGACGGCGACCGACCTTTCAGGGATGAGGGCGATTCTGTTGGGGTTCTTTCACTGACACTCGTCGCGAATGTGGATGAGCACGGTGAGATGCTTCCCGCCAATTCTGGCCCGAGCACGGACATGAGATTTGAGCTTCAGAAGGTCGGAGATGAGTGGCGGATCTCGTCAGCCCCGAACGGCATCATTCTTGACCGAAGCGACTTCCTCGCCATTTGGTCTTCGCACGAGCTGAATTTTGTTGGTACGGGCGGGTACTTGGTCCCTGAGACAAGGTGGTATCTCACGCGCGCTGCACTCGCGACCGAGATCGTTAACGGTCTGTTGGCGGGGCCGAGCGAGCGTATGCGGGAGTCCGTGCGGACCGCTTTTCCCGCTGGTAGTGCGCTCTTGAACGGCACCGTTCCCGTCGCGAACGGCCACGCAAAAGTCGACTTTACGGGTGATCTGCTTGACGCGGAGCCCAGAACAATCGATGAGATCGCTGCCCAGTTGAGCGCCAGCCTGCGTCTAGTGCAGGGAGTCACCAGCTTTGAACTGCTTGTTGATGACGCGCCACTCCGAGAAGAATCCACGAGCTCGCAGATCGAGTTGCGACCCGTGACCGAAGCGATGAACCCCGCGGTAATGCTCGGGGAAAGCTTGGGGAACTTGTCGGCGGGGAGTTCCAAGAGCTACCGGAGCTGAGTGGGCCTGTCGCCGCCTTAAACCCGAGTGCGGTGACCCTGTCGCCCGATGGGACCTCTGCGGCCGTGTTGTCGCCCGCGGGTGTCAGCCGGGTTGATGCAGACGGGGCTGTGACCGTCGATGATCGAAGGGGTCTGCTGCAGCCCAGCTATGACGTCTTTGGAAATGTGTGGACGGTGAAGGCCTCATCTCCGACAACGATGCGAGTCTCAACCCCCGACGGTGGCACGATGCAGGTTGCGGCTCCCTGGCTGAGCGGGCTAAAGCCCGTAGCGGTGCGGCTCTCACCCGACGGCAGTCGAATTGCCGCTCTTGTCGAAGAAGACGAGGAAAGTGTGGTGCTGGTCGCAGCAGTGGTTCGTGATGAGGCAGGTCTGCCGGTGCGCACAACTGACGTCGCAGACACACAGATGACAACGGTCGGCTCACCCATTGACTTCGACTGGATTGACCAGTCGCGGTTTGCAACGCTGACACGAGCCGGTCGCGCGAGCAAGGTCACCATCGGGGGACCGGGGCTTTTTTCTCAAGATCAAGGATCGGTGCCGGGCGGCTGGCAGCTCAGCGGCGGCAGCACACGCACCCAGCTGCGAGTTCTCGGCGAAAAGGGTGACCTCTTTGCGTCGCAGGGCAGCGGTTGGCAGCGGGTCGACAACGAAGTCCAGTTGCTCGCAAAGCGTGGTTAGCGGCGGTTCCCTCACAAGGTCGCATTTTGACGAATCATCCACAGATGCTGCTTGGGGCGGTCGCGGGGCTGAGTGACAGCTGAGAATTGAGGCATGAGTCTCGCCGACACGCTTCGAGAAACCTGCCTTGATGTACTTGCCCTTGTTTGGCCAACAGCGTGCGTGGGGTGCGGGCGAGCAGACCGCGACTGTTGTAAGGATTGCCTTGGCGAGATCAGGTCAGGGGACCCGCTTTTGCGCCATGGTTCGCTGCCGGGGATCAGCGCTCCCGTGTTTGCGAGGGGAGCCTATGAGGGGCCGCTCAGGGCGGTGCTGATTGCCTACAAACACGGGGGCCGGGTCGGTTTTGTTCGGCATCTGGCGCCGCAATTGCGAGGCTTACTGTTTGAAGCGTTCACGCTTGCTGAGAGTAACAGGCCACCCCTCATTGTGACCGCGCCCTCACGTCCTTCCCGAGTGCGGGAGCGGGGAAACCGCCACGTAGAAGAGCTACTGCGAGTGTCCATGCGGGGGCGACCGTCACCACGTCCTCGGGTGCTGCGGGCGTTGCGAACGCTGCGAGGTCGCACGAGTCAGGTGGGGCTAAAACTCGCGCAGCGTGAGAAGAACGCAGCGCGCATCCGTGTGCGTGGATCGGCGCGACCGCGCCTGCGTGATCGCGAGATCGTGCTGGTTGACGATGTGATCACAACGGGAGCAACGGCGCGGGCCGCTCAGAAAGTTCTTGAAGAGGCCGGGGCCCGGGTCATTGCGGTTGTCGCCCTGTGTGCTGTCGTGCGACGTGACACGCGCCAAAACTCTGGGACTGGAAACGCCCTTCTGGAAGGGAGTAGGCTTCCAGAAAGGCGTAAGGTTGCGCCACACCGGCCCACCGCCTGAATACCCTGGGAGGTCACCATGGACGTGCACATCCGCGGCAAGAATGTCGGCATCACCGACCGCTTCAAGAGCTATGTCGAGTCGAAGGCTGAAAAGGTTGAGGGGCTTCTCCCGAAGGCTCAGCTGTTTGAGGTGAGCGTATCTCGACTCAGCGATCGCAGTCCGAAGCACGGTGACCGGGTCGAAATTACGATGGTTGGTCCAGGACCCGTGATCCGTTCGGAGTCCGTAGGCGGCGACAAGTACTCGGCATTCGACATTGCCTACGCGCGAGTTCTCGAACGCATTCGTCGTTTGAAGGATCGTCGCACGGAGCGTCGCGGCCGCGGTCGCACGTCGCTGGGGGATGCCGCAGCGAACGACTTTGACATGGTCGACGTCACGCCGGCACCGCTCGAGGTCCTTGAGTCGGTTGCAACGGGCAGTGTGCCGACTGTGCCGCAGGCAGAAGAAGACTACTCACCGGTGGTTATTCGCACGAAAGAATTCCCGGCTGAAAAGCTTTCTGTCGAAGAAGCTGTGGATCAGATGGAGCTTGTCGGCCACGACTTCTTCCTCTTCATGGATACCGAGAGCGAGCGCCCGGCGGTTGTTTACCGTCGCAAGGGCTGGAACTACGGTGTGATTTCACTCACTACTGAGTAGTTTTGTCAGATTGACGGGGGTCGTGAGCAGTCACGGCCCCCGTTTTCTATTTGCGAAGCTTTCCGAAACGCAGTTGCCAGCCCCAAAGCAGCACTTTGGCGAGCGCCTCAGCGACGATCCCGAACGACATTTTTGAGCGCCCGCTTGATCGCTCCACGAACGTGATCGGCACCTCAACAACAGGGCAGCCGATGCGCTCAAGGCCCCAGGCAAGTTCAACCTGAAACCCATAACCCTCAGTGGTGACTGAACTCAGATCAAGCCGCCTCAGCCAGTTCGTGTCGATGACGCGAAAACCACTCGTAAGGTCGTGGAGGTGTGAACGGAGCGAAACGCGCGCGATAGCGGTGCCGATTCGCGAAATGGCTTGGCGGTGCCAGGGCCAATTCTCAATCTTCCCGCCTGGCACCCAGCGGGCCCCGAGAACCAGTCCGGCACCGTCGTGAGCCGCCGCAATCAATCGTGGCAGGTCGCTTGCGAGGTGCGATCCGTCAGAGTCCATCTCGATCGCAAAGCGATAGTTGCCCGAGAGAGCTTGCTCAAACCCGGCGATATACGCGGTGCCGAGGCCAAGTTTGCCCCGTCGGTGCAACACGCTGATCCGCGAATCGTTGGCGGCGAGTTCGTCAGCGACCTCACCCGTGCCGTCAGGACTGTTGTCGTCTATGACAAGAATGTCGGCCTCTGGAAGCTGTTCGCGCACCGCTGACACGATGTTTGGCAACGAGGCGCGTTCCTCGTAGGTGGGGAGGATAACGAGTGTTTCGCTGCCGCGCTCTCGCATCTGTTCTCCTCATGACCACCCGCATTTGTGCTCGATCGGCGATCAATTTTGGCGGCAACGTCTATCTTTGCATCTCTTCAGGTGACGGACTGCTCTAGATTGGTAAGCTGAAGTGTTGTCACAATTTGGCAACGACGTATGTGTCGCGCTTGTGGCACCCAACGTGGCAAACCGTACAGGAGAAACTAAAGTGGCGACAGTTCTCGAAAAGCTCCTTCGCGTAGGCGAAGGACGCACTCTGAAAAAGCTTGAGCGTCAAGCCAAGCTTGTCGCGGGGCTTGAAGATTCCTTCGCGGAATTGAGCGATGAAGAGCTGCGGGGTGAAACCGAAGAGTTCCGCGAGCGCCTCGCAAAGGGGGAGACCCTCGACGATCTGCTGCCCGAGGCATTCGCCGCGGTTCGCGAAGCTGCGAAGCGTACGATCGGCCTGCGTCCCTTCGACGTTCAGGTCATGGGTGGCGCAAACCTTCACATGGGCAACATCTCTGAGATGAAGACCGGTGAGGGTAAGACGCTCGTTGCAACCCTGCCTGCGTACCTCAACGCCCTCGCTGGCAAGGGCGTCCACATCGTCACGGTCAACGACTACCTCGCGAGCTACCAGAGCGACATCATGGGTCGTGTGTTCCGTGCGCTCGGCATGACCACGGGTTGCATCGTTGCGGGTCAGGATCCGCCGCTGCGCCGGGAGCAGTACAACGCCGACATCACGTACGGCACTAACAACGAGTTTGGCTTTGACTACCTGCGCGACAACATGGCGGGTTCGGCCGAGGAGCGCGTGCAGCGCGAGCATTTCTTCGCGATCATTGACGAGGTCGACTCGATCCTTATCGACGAGGCGCGTACCCCGCTGATTATCTCGGGTCCGTCTTCAGGTGAGGCAAACCGCTGGTTCACCGAGTTCGCTCGTGTTGCAAAGAAGCTTGAGCCCGGTGTTGACTACGAGGTCGACGAGAAGAAGCGCACCATCGGTGTGCTTGAGCCCGGCATCGAGAAGGTCGAAGACTACCTCGGCATCACGAACCTGTACGAGTCGGTCAACACGCCGCTCATCTCGTTCCTCAACAACTCGATCAAGGCGCGCGCGCTGTTCACGCGCGACAAAGACTACGTTGTGCTGAACGGTGAGGTGCTGATCGTTGACGAGCACACCGGCCGTATCCTCGCCGGTCGCCGCTACAACGAGGGCATGCACCAGGCGATT
This sequence comes from Leucobacter viscericola, assembly GCF_011299575.1. NCBI lineage: Bacteria > Bacillati > Actinomycetota > Actinomycetes > Micrococcales > Microbacteriaceae > Leucobacter > Leucobacter viscericola. Next base: position 1,552,507 of record NZ_CP049863.1, on the reverse strand, counting down.
GAGGCCAAGGAAGGGGTGCAGGTCAAGGCTGAGAACCAGATGCTGGCGACCGTCACCCTGCAGAACTACTTCCGTCTCTACGAGAAGCTTTCCGGCATGACCGGTACCGCTGAGACCGAGGCCGGCGAGTTCATGTCGACTTACAAGCTCGGTGTGGTGCCGATCCCGACCAACAAGTCGATGATCCGTAAGGATCAGCCCGACCTTGTGTACAAGAACGAAGAAGCGAAGTTCAAGCAGGTTACTGCCGACATCGCCGAGCGCTATGAGACCGGCCAGCCCGTGCTCGTTGGTACAACCAGCGTTGAGAAGAGCGAGTACCTCTCGCGTCTGCTCGCGAAGGCTGGCGTGCGTCACGAGGTGCTGAACGCGAAGAACCACGCTCGTGAGGCCGCGATCATCGCGCAGGCGGGTCGACTCGGTTCTGTCACGGTCGCGACCAACATGGCCGGTCGTGGTACCGACATTATGCTCGGTGGCAACGCCGAGTTCTTGGCCGTTCAGGAGATGGCAGCCCGCGGGCTCTCGACTGAAGAGGATCCAGAGGCATACGAGGCCGCCTGGGACGACGTGTTTGCAGCGGTCAAGGAGACCGTCGCTGGCGAAGCCGAAAAGGTCGTTGAGGTTGGCGGTCTGTACGTGCTCGGAACTGAGCGCCACGAGTCCCGTCGTATCGACAACCAGCTGCGTGGTCGTTCAGGCCGTCAGGGTGATCCCGGCGAGAGCCGCTTCTACCTCTCGCTCGCTGATGACCTCATGCGCCTGTTTAACTCGGGCGCAGCTGCTGCGCTCATGAACCGCGACAACTTCCCCGACGATCTCGCGATCGAGTCGAAGGTTGTTTCGCGCGCGATTCAGAGTGCGCAGAGCCAGGTTGAGGCTCGCAACGCCGAGATTCGCAAGAACGTGCTGAAGTACGATGACGTGTTGGATCGCCAGCGCAAGGCAATCTACAGCGATCGCCAGCAGATCCTCGACGGTGAAGAAATTGAAACCCGCATCGATGCGTTCCGTGAGCAGACGATCGACGCGATCCTTGATTCACACGGCAGCGATGAGAACTGGGATTTCGACGCGCTGTGGGCTGACCTGCGCCAGGTTTACCCAGTTGGCATTACCGTTGACGAACTGCTCGCCGAGGCCGGCACCACAAAGGTGACCAAGGCCTTCCTGCGCACCGAGATTCTCTCTGACGCAGTAGTGGTCTACAAGCAGCGTGAAGAGACACTCGGTGAAGAAGCGATGCGCGAACTTGAGCGTCGAGTCGTGCTTGCCACGATCGACCGCCGCTGGCGAGATCACCTCTATGAGATGGAATATCTCAAGGAGGGCATCGGGCTGCGTGCAATGGCTCAGCGCGATCCACTGGTTGAGTACCAGCGCGAGGGCTTCGGCATGTTCGAGGGCATGATGGGGCAGATCAAGGAAGAGGCCATGGGTCTTCTGTACAACCTTGAGGTCAAGGTGCGCCCAGCTGAGGGCGAAGAAGGCCACGTCCACCTTGAGGGTGGTGGCCTCGACCAGGAGCAGAGCACGGATCAGTCCAAGCTGAGCTACAGTGCTCCCGACGAAGACGGTGCACCGGCGATGAGCGGTGCTGCGCAGCCCGGGGCCCGTAATGCACCCGCGAAGAAGCCGGCTCAGCGAGGCGCCTTCGGTCAAACTGTCGAAGATTCTGATGAGGCACCCACAAACCGTGCTGAGCGTCGTGCCAGCAAAAAGAAGTAATCTTTCTTCGCAATAGCAAACCCGCGTGAGCGGACCAACTTGGAGATCCACCCATGGCAAATGAGACAAACGGTCGCTTGACTAAAAACGAGCGACGCGTACAGGGCCGCGAGCAGGCACGACTCGCTCGCGAGCAAGAAAAGAAGCGCGAAAAGCGCAATCGTCTATTTTGGCAGGGTGGGATCGTCGTTGGCGTGCTTGCAATCCTCGCCATTGTGGCGATTGTTGTGACTCAGTCGATACAGCCGCCCGGGCCCGGGCCCAAGAACATGGCTTCCGGTGGAGTCGTCTTTGGTAAGGATCTGAAAGTTGTGAAGGGTCCCCGCCTCGAGTCAGGCGAGACTCGCAAGGCACCCGAGACTGACCGCAGCAAGCTGCCACTCGACGTCACGGTCTACGCCGACTACATGTGCCCCGCCTGCGGTGCGTTTGAGCAGCAGAACGGTGAGATCCTCCAGAACTTCGTCGGCAGCGGCGACGTCAAGCTTGAGGTCTACCCGATTAACTTCCTGGACTCCTCGTCGCTTGGCAGTAAGTACTCCACTCGCGCAGCAAACCTCTTCAGCTGCGTGGTCGATCAGCAGCCAGACGTTGCCTTCCAGTTGCACAACCGTCTGCTGAGCAAAGAGGTGCAGCCTCAAGAGGGAACTACCGGACTGACTGACGACGAACTGCTCCAGCAGGCTAAGGACGCCGGTGCAAAGCTGACTGATGAGCTCAAGCAGTGCGTGAAGAGCCAGCCCTACGCCAGCTTCATCTCTGCCAACTATAAGGCTGTGAGTGAAGACGGTGTGCAGGGCCTCGCCAAGGGTGCGCGTCTGCTGATGCCGAGCAGCAACACTGAGCTGCAGCCCGCTGACAAGCCGCAGCGTCTCGTCAGCACACCGACCGTGATCGTCAATGGTCAGCAGTGGAACCCCACTCGCGACGGCACCCTGGAAAGCTACCTGCTGAAGGTTAAGGGTGAAATCGAGCAGAAGAGTGCCGATTCCAAGACCGACACGAGCGCCGATTCGAAAGCTGACGCGAAGAAGGACTAAACTATTCAGGGCGGCCTCGCGGCCGCCCGCTCGCCGCCTTAGCTCATCTGGTAGAGCAGCGCCCTTGTAAAGCGCAGGTGGTCGGTTCGAGTCCGACAGGCGGCTCCAAGCAAGGCCCCGCGAAAGCGGGGTCTTTTGCGTGTCGCCAACTGTCGGTTTGTGTTTGACGGGGCGATAGGGTGAGTGGGTGAATCGCGCAACATCGAAGTTTCCCGTCTGGGCCGCCCTCGTCGGCTCGGGCCTTGCAGGCGTGCTCGTTGCGCTGCAGTCCCGCGTTAACGGCGGACTGAGTCAGGAGCTGGGCAACGGGTACGTTACCGCAGCCACCTCGTTCGGCTCTGGGCTCATCATTATGTGCATCATGGTGACGGCGTCTCCGAAAGCCAGGCGTGGGCTCGGAAAATTGCGCGGTGATCTCAAAACCCGCAAGCTGCCAGTCTGGACGCTCCTCGGGGGAGTGCCGGATCCATGTTTGTTCTTGCGCAGGGTCTGGTCGCTCCGCTCACCGGCCTCGCGCTGTTCACCGTGGGAATTGTGGCGGGGCAGGTGCTTGGTGGTCTGATCCTCGACCGAGTCGGACTCGGGCCGGGCGGCAGGATGGATCCTACGCCGCTTCGTATCGTTGGCACTGCCCTCGCGGTGGTCGCCGTTGCGGTAGCTGTCGGCTCAAATCTGGGCACTTTGCACTACGTCTGGCTGGTGGTGTTTCCGTTTGTGATCGGTGTGCTTGTCGCGGGGCAGTCCATGGCGAACGGAATTGTGCGTGCTGCAGCTCAGAGCGCAATCGCGTCGACGTTCATTAACTTCGTTGTTGGCACCACGATCCTCGTTGTAGCGGCCGCTGTTTCAGTTGTTGTATCGGGCTGGCCAACAAACTGGCCGAGCTCACCCTGGTACTACATCGGGGGAATCGTCGGCACAATCTTCATTGCCGTCGCGGCGATGCTGGTGCGTACTGCGGGAGTGCTGCTGCTGAGTATGTCGAACGTTGCCGGCCAATTGATCGCTGCTGTCGCGTTCGAAGCGGGGATCCCGCTTGCTGACGGACTCACCCCTGGATTGATTGCGGGATCCGCAATCTCCCTACTTGCCGTGGTGATTGCGGCGCTGCCATCACGCGCTACAGCGAACTGAGGTGTTTCGTCACGTCGAGAGGCTTGCGGGGCTTAGGCGTTTTGTCGCGATCTGGAATCCCGCCAACGTAGAGCCAACCGAGTAGATACTCGGGCTTCTTGATTCCATGTGCTTTGCGGACTGCCTTCGTGCGGGTGAGCGGCCCAGTACGCCAGATGGATCCCCATCCGGCTTCGTGCAGCAACAGCCCAAGCGAGTGAGCAACCCCGCTCGCGACCGCCTCCTGTTCCCAGAGCGGAACCTTGTGTGAAGGTTTTGGGCTCACAACAATCGCGAGGACCAATGGCGCCCGCATCGCTTTTGAGATGTGCTTCTCCGCGTCGGATTCCTTATGAGATCGTGTCTCCTGCTTTGCGGCGGCTTTTGCGAGCCCCTCGCCCAGGCTGCGGCGGGCGTCACCTCGCAACTCGATGATGCGCCAGGGGCGCAGGCCGGAGTGGTCCGCAATACTCGACATTGCGGTGAGGAGGTGCTCGAGTTCGGCTCGACTTGGGGCCTCGTCGGTGACCTTCGAGTGTGATCGTCTGGCGCGAAGCGCGTCAAACGCGGGGGAGGTCATGCTTCGTCGACCTCAAACGTCAGTGCGAGGGAGTTCATGCAGTAGCGATTGCCGGTGGGGGTGCCGAAGCCGTCGGGAAAGACGTGGCCGAGGTGTGAGCCGCAATTTGCGCACCTCACTTCGGTTCTGGTCATGCCGAGACTGTTGTCTTCGAGGAGTTCGACTGCCTCCGGGCGCACGCTCTCATAGAAGCTCGGCCAGCCGCAGCCGGAGTCGAACTTCGTGCCAGCGATAAAAAGCTCGTTACCGCAGGCACGGCAGCTATATAGGCCAGCGCGTTCCTCATCAAGCAGGGCCCCCGTGCCGGCCCGCTCGGTGGCCGCTTGGCGCAGGATCGCGTATTCTTCCGCGCTGAGCTGCTCGCGCCATTCCTGGTCGCTGCGCTGAACCGGGTAGTCGCCTGATCCTGATTGCCTGCTCATGGCTGTCTCCTTTGGCGTTCGGGCTGGTGCCTTCAGTTGTGGTCCGGCCAGTGTACGCCCGCCACATTAGTGAGTACTGACTAATGGAAGTGTGAAAGTTTTCTGAGGAATCGCCTAATCTCGCTAATGTTGATATTCTCGATTTTTGTGTGCTATCGCATGCATCCCCCAACCCCTTAAATAGTCTTTTGGAGTGCAATGTCCCTTCCTGCAACTGTGCATGAAGCAAGATCCCGGTGGAAACTCACCGCTATCGTTGCTGTCGTAGCGCTTGTCCTTTCGATGCTGAGTCTCACTGCTGGCCAGCAGTCGATTGCTCACGCCGAAGACGGCGCGACCCGCACCATTTCTGGTGTTGTAAGTCTTCCTGAAGGATCGTCGGCGTCGCTTGCTGACGTCACTGCTCAGGCCACGCTCGACGGTGCAGAGGGGGCACTCGAGCCGGTTGCAGTTGAAGAAGACGGTACCTACGTAATTTCCGATCTGGCGCCAGGCGCATACCGAGTTGAGTTCAAGGTTTCTGGGGACTCTGCTGAGGTCGTAGCCGGCCAGACTTTTGGTGCCACTGCTGAGGCGCCCGAGGGTGGGCTTGTTGATGTCGCCGATGCGAATCGTGACGATGTTGATGTGACGCTGGCTGCTGTTGTAGTTGTGGCTGATGCTGATGCTGATGCTGATGCTAAGGCTGCTGCTTCGGCTACGAGCGATGAGGCCGTGTCAGAGCCGAGTGCTGATGAGACAATGGAAAGGTCCCGTCCGGCGGCGGAACTTGTTACCTCAGCGGATCTTAACGCTAACCTGAGCGGTCCTCTTGCTTTTGGCACCGTCCCCGACGATAGTGCGCAGCCCATGGCCGCACTTTCCATCCAGGCGCCCGCGCTTGATTCGAAGGATAATGCGGCGATGGCAGCCACTGCAGTGGGTAATCGTTCCATTTCTGGAAAGGTAAGCGTGGCTGCAGGTTCACTTTCGGGAGTGCATGTGTACCTCGAGAACGCTGAGACCTCGGTTAAGGGGGTCCGCCCCGGAAGCGATAGCCGTTACCTGAATTACAACAGCACAAGTGTTCCTGCTGCGCAGCGTGACACCTGGAATGCGGCAACAGGGGTGTATACCTTCAAGAACCTAGCACCGGGTCGGTACCGAATTTCGATGGAAAGTTGGGCGGCAAGTCCCGTTCTTGTGGACCAGTGGTACCCCAAAGCGCTCTCGCGTGACAAGGCTGTTGCTGTCGACGTTCGACAGGTAAATGCTTCGGGAATTAACGGTACGCTTCCGCGTGGTGTTGCTTTGACCGGAAGAATCTCCATTCCCAGCGGCTTTGATAAGGCGGGGGCAGGCTTCTACGCGGTCAACGCCAAGAACGAGCGCTGGGCTTTGTACTGGGATAGAACAGCTGGCACGTATGAATCGGGTGCCATGCCTGCCGGAGACTACTGGTTGCAGATCGCCTCCTACAACATCAACACGGGCTCCATGCAGTTTGTGAAGTCCGGCACTCAGACTAAATTCACTCCGGCCGCTGGAACTACGCTGACTAGGAACGTAACAGGAGTCAACCCGGTCAGCAAGATTACTGGCAAGATTGCTGTAACCGGTGGCCTACCGAGTGACTTTGAGCGGGCCGCGAATGTTTATCAGAAGATTGATGGCGTCTGGTTCCCGCTGTACTACGCATACCAGAATCACAGCGGTACCTATCTCGCAGTAAAGCTTGGGCCGGGCCAGTACTCGGTTGAATTTACTGCGAAGACCGGGCGTGATATCGCCAAGGGCGAGTGGTGGAATAAGAAGCCGAGCCAGGCAAAAGCGAACCTTATAACGCTAGATGGAGCTAAGTCAGTTTCGGGAGTGAACGGTACTCTGAGCACCGGTAGCAGCGGGCAGGTTTCTCCATTCAAGGACGTGTTGTCGAACCACAAGTTCTACAACGAGATCCGTTGGATGTACACCTCGGGGACTTCCACCGGCACCAAGGTTGGAAACGCGCGTTACTACAAGCCGAAGGACAGTGTCTCTCGCGAGGCGATGGCGGCGTTTATGTTCCGCATGAACGCACCGGCGAACTACAAGGCTCCAGCAAGGTCGCCGTTCAAGGATGTTCCGACGAACTACAAGTTCTACAAAGAAATTGCTTGGATGTACACCTCGGGTCTTTCCACCGGTAATAAGGTGGCGGGTGGCCGTGAGTACAAGCCAAAGGACGCAGTGTCCCGCTCCGCAATGGCTGCGTTCATGTACCGTCAGTATGCGCCAGCCGGAAACAAGAAGTACTACGCATACTTCGCTGACGTGAACTCAAATCACAAGTTCTACAACGAAATCAGCTGGATGAAAGACAGCGGTATTTCGACGGGAACCCGGATTAACGGTACGGCCTACTACCAGCCCAATGACGCGGTTTCGCGTGAGGCAATGGCTGCATTCCTCTTCAGGAACGCGCTGTACCGCTAGTCTCTAGCGTCATTAAAAAGCGCGGGTTTCGCCCCCTCAGGGGTGGTGAAGCCCGCGCTTTTTGTGTGCCCGGAACATGTTCTCCGTTGTTTATCGAAGCCAATTTCAAACCAGACTTGCATCATCTGATGAAGTTCGCCAGACTTGTCCCTGGTAACCGAGGTTAGGTAAGCCTCAGTTCGATCCGACGATGGACTGCAGGCGTCGCGCCCCCGTGTGATCTCTGCAAACGAGTGTAAGGAGTGCGTTCGTAATGGTGGAGACTCAGAAAAAGCCACGAGGGAGGGTGACCTCGCTGCTCGCGACTGTCACCGCCGCCCTTGTTGTCGCAAGCGGGCTTGGGTTCGCTCCGGCTGTCGCGAACGCCGCGGACCCGGCAGTGCAGACTGCTTCGCTGAGCTGGGGCGTGAAGTCGTCCTTTGCTAGCTACATCAAGAGCCCGATTGCTCACGGCACCATCACTAACCTGGGAGCAACCACCGGGCAGTTCGACTGGGCCAACGGCACCGGCACTGCTACTGGCGACGGCAGTTCGTTCGACGTCAGCTTCGGTGCGGGTAACGGGATGCACTTCCTCGGGCACGAGATCGACGGTGTCAGCGCACTCGACATGCAGTTCACTAACCCCCGAGTCAAGCTCACTTCAGCGACAACCGCCGACCTTTACCTTGACGTGAAGAGCCGCAAGTTTGAGGGGATGTCGTCAGCCAGCGATGAGTTTTTCGAGCAGGACGGCGTTCGCTTCGCAACGGTGACGCTGCCCGCCCCGACCGTAAACGGAAGCGCTCTTACCTGGACGAATGCGGCGACGGAGCTGACGACCGAGGGTTTCGATGCATTCGGCGGTTTCTACCCAGCGGGAACTGCGCTTGATCCGCTTACGCTTACGGTGGGTAACTGGGCCCCGGCTCTTGGAGTCTTCCTTGCGGACGGCACCACCCCCGTGGGCAACTCGGTTGTTCATGCGGGCGACAAACTCATCGTCAAGGGAACCGGTTTTGATCCCACGGCCAACGTCGGCGGGCGAGGCGTGCCGATCCCGGACACTCTGCCGCAGGGTAGCTACGTCGTTTTCGGCAACTTCGGCTCAAGTTGGAAGCCCTCAAGCGGTGCAGCGAGCGCCACTCGCAAGGTTGGCGCTCAGGGCTGGGCGCTGACCTCGGCCACTGTTGATGCTGTGCCCGCGCAGTACCAGGCCACCATCCGTAATCAGTGGGTGGAGCTTGCTGGTGACGGAAACTTCGCGTGGGAAGTCACGCTTAAGAACCCCGCCGAATTGGCAGCCGGAGGCGCCTATGGCATCTACACTTACGGCGCCGGTGGTGTGAATAACGCGAGCCAGGAGCTCGGGGTTGCACTGAATTACGATCCGAGTCAGCGAACCACAACCACCCTCGCCGTGGCTCCGGCTAACTCCGCCACGATCGGTACCTCAACCAAGCTGACTGCAACAGTTGCGGCTGGCGAGGGCACACCCGCCGGTACGGTTGCATTCTTTAACGGAACGACCCAGGTGGGGCAAACCCAGCCCCTGAACGCTGGTTCGGCCTCGGTTACGGTGTCGAACCTTCCCGCTGGATCTGCCAAGCTTCAGGCAAAGTTCACCCCTGCTGATGCGACGGCATTTGCGGCTTCGGAGTCGGCAGTGAGCCCTTTCCAAGTCAATAAGATCGCCAGTAGTGTCGCTCTTGAGGTCATGGTGGCGCTGCCCTCCGGGAACGGCAGCGGTGAGGGTTTTCAATCTGTGGGTGCGACTGTCAAAATTGCCTCTGGCGCAAAGCCTGCCGGAACTGTGACGCTCTTCTCGGGCAAGCAGCAAATCGGCACCCCGCAGAAGGTTAACGAAGATGGATTCGCGTCCCTTCCTAGCGACTTGCTTAAGCCAGGCACGCACTCTCTCACAGCAAAGTTCACGCCCTCAGATTCTTCAAAAATCGCGGAATCTACCTCCAAAGCACTGTCGTTTGTGGTTGATTCACCAACGGCAAAGATCGTGTTCTCTGACGTGAAGAAGAGCGACAAGTTCTACAAGGAGATTTCGTGGATGGCCTCCTCGGGGCTGTCGACCGGAACCAAGCAGGCCAACGGTACCTACCTCTACAAGCCTGCAGATGCCGTATCTCGTGAGGCAATGGCCGCGTTCCTTTACCGTGAAGCGAAGGCAAACTACAAGGGGCCGAAGGTCTCGCCGTTTGCTGACGTGAAGCCTGGCGACAAGTTCTACAACGAGATTGCCTGGATGTACAAGGAAGGTATCTCTACCGGTACCAGGCAGGCGACCGGTAAGCCGCTGTTCAAAGCAAAGGACGGCATCTCTCGCGAAGCAATGGCAGCGTTCATGTACCGCATCGACACGAAGGCGAAGCCGAAGACCCCAACGGTGTCTCCGTTCTCCGATGTAAAGCCCAGCGACAAGTTCTACAAGGAGATCGCTTGGATGTACTCGAGTGGTCTGTCGACCGGGACGAAGCAGGCGAGCGGCAAGCCGCGTTACGAGGCTAAAGCGAACGTTTCTCGTTCGGCTATGGCGGCGTTCTTGTACCGCAAGGCGCACTAGTCAGATAGAACGGCGAGCGGCCGCGGATCCCAGTGGGTCCGCGGCCGCTTTGCTGTTGGGGGGGGGGGGGCGCCTATTTTTGCGGAAAACTTGCATCATCAGATGAAGTTGACCAGACTAGATGGAGTGGCTTAGGTAAGCCTTACCCCGATCCGATGAGCGATCTCCGCAACGAGTGGTGAAGCTCTGAATTTCGATCCCTAATCTTGAAATAGGTGCTTGACTGATGACTGCCCGCGCAAGACTGCTTCGCATGACTTCGACCTTGCTTGCGACCGTCTTGGTAATCGGTGGATCATTGGTGACTGGAGCGGCGGCCTTTGCGGAAGGCCCAGAAGACTCTGCGGTCGCGCAGCAAGAGGCGGCCGAGGTTTCGGCTGATGAGTCAGCACCCAAGGCCGACACGGAGACGACTCCCGAACCTCAAGAACGGCCGGCTGAGGTACCCGCTCCCGAGTCGCCGGAGAGTGCCGAGCAAGCGGCGCCGGCTGTAACAGAGCAGACAAACAGTGAGGTTGTTGGCTCGGTAGCGACCGAGGCAGAGACTCCTGCTTCGGTAGAAACTCCGCGTGTCCCGGAGGCAGCGACGAAGCGAGTGTCAACACAGCAGGTGCCAAACCTCTCACCTTGTGTAGCAGGAGCCAACCCCACCGGGGCGACGCCGGTTACGGCAGCGACTCTCGACTGGGGTGTGAAACAGTCCTACCGCAACTATCTCACTGGGCCGATTGCTCACGGCAGTATCGAGAACCTTGGTTCCACGACGGGTCAGTTCAGCTGGAATGGTGGAACGGGTAACCTGCTTTCGACCGGATCCGCTGGGGCCTTCGGGTTCGGTGTGGGCAATGGGGTCCACTTCGTGGGGCATCTGATGGACGGTGGTTACGCCCTCGACCAGACCTTCACCAATCCGTGTGTGGAAATTGTTTCGGATTCGAAGGCAAATCTCTATCTTGACGTTAATAGCCGCAAGTTTGAGAGCATGACGTCACTGAGCCAAGAATGGTTCGAGCAGGATGGCGTGCTCTTTGCGACGATCGATCTCGACAGCGCGCCCATCATTAGTGGTGGAACAACCACGTGGCAAAATGCGCCAGCAACGCTCACCGACGCTGGGTCAATCGCCTTTGGCGGCTTTTACCCGGTCGGGGATTCCCTCGATCCAGTCACGTTCTCAGTTCCCTTTGAAATTGAGCCACCCGCTCCGACTACGGTTCACCTGCAAAGCTCGACGGTGAAGGCGGTTGAAAAGTCCGAGGTGGTTCTGACGGCGACAACCCAGCCCGCTGATCTAGCTGGAACGGTAACGTTCAGCAGTGGCGAACAATCGCTGGGCCCTGCCGTGCAAGTCCAGGATGGCAAAGCCGTACTCAATACCAAATCGCTTCCGGTCGGATTGAATAAGGTCCGTGCGCACTTTTCTCCGGAGAACAGTATCGGCTACGTCTCTTCGCGCTCAAACACGGTCGAGGTGACCGTCTCCGAGATCCCGACCCCTGTTGCCCCAGACGGAATGCTCGAGTGGGGCGTCAAATCAAGCTTCAGAAGCTACGTGAATGGCCCAATCGCCCACGGCAAGATCACGGTCCAGAAGCCAGCCACGCAGAACGCCGCGAAGACAACGTACAAGTTTCCTCAGGCAACCGGCGGCACCTGGAACGGCAGCACAGGAACCGTGCAGTACGCCGGAAACGTGAACTTCTACGGGCACGAGGGCGCGATGAACGTTGATCTCGCGAACCCTGTCATCTCTGTGAAGAGCAGCACGGCAGCTGAGCTGAGCGTGAAGTTTAAGAAGAAGAACATCGTTCTCGCGACCATCGACCTTAAGTCAGCAAAACGAACTGCACTGCAGGGTGGTGCGGTCAATTTTGCCGGAGCCAAGGCCACGCTCTCGAAAGCCGGGGCCGAAGACTACTTTGCGTACGAGGGGCCAGAGGGAATCGGGGGATTCTACGAGGCTGGAGACGCCCTAGACGCCATGACGTTCACGATCGGTAAACCGACCGAGACCAATATCGTCAACCCTGATCCCAAAGACCCTACGAACACGAACAAGCCGATGGAAAAGCCAGCTGGCCCAGTCGCCACTGGTACCGGGCAGGCCGCCGGATCCCTGCGTTGGGGCGTCTCTTCGGCGTTCGCGAATTACGTCACCGGACCCATCGCCAAGGGTGACATATCTACGAGCGGTGTCGGTAACAGTGAGGGAGCTTACCTCTTCCCTCAAGCGGACGGCGGCAACTGGAACGCCACCTCCCAAACGGGCACTGTGCAGTACTCCGGTGTTATCACGTTCACTGGACACAAGGGCCTGCTGAAAGAAAGCGTCAGTAACCCAATGATTGAGGTCACCAGCGCGACCTCCGGCGTGATCTACTCCGGTGGCGCCCGCTGGGGCACCTTGGATCTCGCAGCAGCCTCGAAGAGCGTTGGCGCAAACGGCGAGGTGACCTGGAGCGGTGTGCCGGTGGCCGGAGGATTCAGTGGAGGCGCCTCTGGCGGAAGTCAGTACACGCTTGGTGCGGACCCACTTACGTTTACCGTCGGATCCGCCAGTGGCGTGAGCTACGGATCCACCCAGAAGGGCGAGAGCACCAAAAAGAGGCGCATCGCCGCCGACATCGCCCCGGCGACAACGGGGATCACGGTGCTCACCGAAGCATCGAAGCTGAAGCCCGGTGGTCGCATCGAGCTTGAGGCTCAGGGATTTGAAGCTGACGACGAGGGCGTGCTCGTCGTGCTGTACAAGGCCAAAGGATCCAAGCCGATCCTGCTCGACGAAGGGGCCAAAGCCGACAAGAGCGGCAACGTCGCCTGGTCAGGCACACTGCCCAAGGACACAACTGGCGAGTACACGATCACCCTGCAGGGCAGCGTGAACGCCGGTGCGATGATCGACATCCTCGACGCGAAGCAGGCGAAGAAGAAAGCCGCAGCGTCTGCGACACAGGTGGATGAGGCAGCTGTGCAGGCTTCGGGGTTCGTGGGTGGTGCCCAGAACAACGGTATGTCGACGTGGGAGTGGTGGGCGAGTGCCGGCGGCCTCGTAGTCATCGCTGCTTGCATGACGCTGCTCGCCATTCGGCAACGTCGACTCTCCTAACTGACTCCGGGCGCAGCGCGCTCCAGTACGATACAACGTGAACTTCGTGACGCCTCAGGAGGCCAACCCGTGAACATCACCCCCAAACGACACCGAGCTTCGTTGACACGTAAGTTCCTGCGTCGAGGAGTGTTGCTCGGTGCCGCTTTCCTTGCCACGCCTCTGCTTCTCGCTCCCGCGGCCGCGCTCGCGATTCCCGCGGGGACTCCGGTAGCTGCCGAGGGAGAGTCGAGTGCCTGCCAGGTGACTGACGGCATGCTTACTTGGGGAGTCAAAGAGAGCTTCCGCTCGTACATCAGCGGAAGCATCGCAAATGGCTCGTGGGACGCAAAAGACGGCGCCAGCTACACGACCCCTGATTTTCAGTGGACCAAGGCCACCGGCACTGTTGACCCAACAACCGGCACCGGAACCGTCTCTTTTGTCGGTACGGTGCATTTCACGGGTCATGACGGGGTGCTGGATCTCACACTCGCTAACCCAACAATTGAGTTTGAGGGTGACGGCAAAGCTTCGCTTCTGCTTGATGCGCGCAGCACCGACGCAACCGGCAAAGTCACGATCGACTCCAAGCAGGAGTGGGTTGGCGACATGACCGCTCCGTTCCCGCTTGCGGTTGCGGGTGAGCCACTCAAGTTCGATGAGCTGAAGACCGTGCTGACCAATAGTGGCGCGAAGGCGTTTGCTGGCTTTTACGAACCGGGGGTCGATCTTGACCCGGTTTCGGTATCACTCGATCTTGCTGACTGTGACCTCTCGAAAGCTGTTGCCGGTGAAACGCCACAGACACCCGCGACCACGACACCCGCAACGGCGGTTCCCGTCGCCGAGAGCAACTCCCAGATCCCCTGGATTCCGATTGTGGTCGGGGGAGTAGCACTTCTTGTCATCGGAGTTACCGCGGGAATGCTTCTGAGCGGGCGCAAGCGTTCTCAGCCGGCGCAAGACCAAGCGACCCAGACTCCGTCACCGCAGGAACCGGTGGAGTAACACCTAACCGCGAAGCGGCATTACGATCCCCACTCCCGTGAGGGGGTGGGGAATCACCTCAACCGGGGTGCGGTAGACGTCGCTGACGATCTCTGCCGTGAGCACCTGCGCGGGCGTATCGCAGGCAACGATTTTGCCGTCGCGCAGCAGTGCAATGCGATCGGCGTAGGCTGCAGCAAGATTGAGGTCGTGCAGCACGACGAGCACAGCGTCGCCCGCTGCGGCGCGATCCCGAGCTAGGCCCAGCACCGCCTCTTGATGCCCAAGATCGAGGGCCGCGGTAGGTTCGTCGAGCATCAGCACACCCGTGCGACCGGCCATGACCCGGGCAAACGCGGTGCGGGCGCGTTCGCCGCCCGAGAGTGACGGCACACGGCGGGTGCCGAGGTGCGCGATATCGGCGGCATCGATCGCTTCAGAGATTGCAGAGTTGTCTTCATCCTCGAGCGGGGTGCGTCGCCACGGAGCCCGCCCCATCTCGACCACCTGGTGCACGGTGAACGGAAACAGCAGTTGGTTGTCCTGCAACAGCACACTGCGCCTGCGCGAGAGGTCACCGAGCGACCACTCCGAGATGTCGCGGTGGCCAAACTGGATCGTGCCCGAATCTGGAGCCATGTCGCCCGAGAGCAGATTCAGGAGTGTCGATTTGCCGGCGCCGTTTGGCCCGAGCAGAGCAAGAACCTCACCGGCCTTAACCTCGAGTGAGACCCTGTCGAGCAGCACGCGACCACCCCGCGAAAGTGTTACTGCTTCGGCAGAGCACACCACATCCCCCATGACGGGCAGCGTGGGCATAGTGAGGTGTCGTGCGGCAGCCATCATCCCCACCCTCCCGAGCGCTTGCGGGTGCGTCGCAGCAGCCAGAAGAAGAACGGTCCGCCGACGAGCGCCGTCAGCATACCGATCGGCAAATCGGCCATCGGAACGATTGTGCGCGAGCCCAGATCCGCCAGGGTGAGCAGCAGCGCGCCACCGAGGGCGGAGGCGGTCACGAGCGGTAGGTGTGCTGGGCCGAGGATCATGCGCATGAGGTGTGGGATCACGAGGCCCACAAAGGCGATGATGCCGGCAAAGGCGACCGCAGCTCCCGTGAGCAGCGCGACGACAAAGATCATGGTGATTCTGAGCACCTCGACGTTCACGCCGAGATGGCGTGCGTTGCGCTCACCCAGAGCAAGCAGGTCGAGTTTGCGTGCTACGAAGTAGGCGGCGCAGAGGCCGATCGCCAGAGCAGGGGCGACGATCATTACCTGAGACCAGCGGCTATTAGCCAGGCTACCGAGCTGCCAGAACACGATCTGTTCGCGAGACTGAGTATCGCTGAGGAAAGTGAGTAGAGCGATTGCGGCGCCCGCGATCGCGTTTACGGCGATACCCGTGAGCACCAGGGTGACGACTTCAGTTTTACCCTCCGCACGGCTCATCGCGTAGACGATGAGTGTCGCCGCGAGGCCAGCCCCGAACGCAAAAATAGCGGTAGTCCACTCGCCGAAGATCGTAAGACCAAAAACGATCGCAAGGCCTGCTCCCACTGCAGCTCCCGAGGAGATGCCAATCACGCCGGGTTCGGCGAGGGGGTTGCCGAAAATGGCCTGCATGATGAGACCCGCAACGGCAAGGCTGGCGCCAACAAGCACTGCCATTGCGACGCGGGGGAAGCGGATCGACCAGAGCGTCTGGTCGCCATTTGCGTGTGACGGCCCAGGCAGCCAGTCGATCCCGATCTTACGCAGCAGCGATCCCAGGATTTCCTGCGGTGGGATGCCGAGCTGCCCGGTGCCTGCAGAGACAAGGATCGCAGCAATCAGCGCCACGACCAACACCACAAAGAGAACCGTCTTTGTGCCGGTGCGGCGCGAGCCGGTGGCGGATCGGCGCACGACGACGGCCGTGCGACTTGTGGCCGGTGAGGTATCTTGCATGCGCTTGGAGGACCGCTTTCTCGGCCGCGACGCATCTTGTTTCGCGTGCGGCGGGACGTTGAAGGGCAGAAAGCCCGACATTCATCTTACCTTCATTGGGTTAGGCTAAGTTGGGTATTCGTCTGATGAAGGGAAGAGGCGGTATGAGCGGAACTGGGCTGCGTGGATTGCGGCAGCGAAAGTCCCGACAGCTCGGTAGCGTTTGGCGCAGTGCGTCGGTGCTGGCGCTTGTTGGGTTGCTCGGGATCGGCCTGACCGCCTGCCAGACCAGCGCGAGTGGTACCGGAGACGGTACGAAGAAGGAAGCCGTCGAGTTGCCCCCGTTGAAGGACGTGACGCCACTCGCAGATCCAACCGCCTACGAAGGGCCAACGACCGCCGTGATTGGTGGCCCCAGCATTCCTCCGCTCGCAGACCCGCCCGCACCGAAGCTGCCAGTCACCGTGGTCTCAAAAGACAAGGCCGGGGACAAAAAAGTTGAGGTGACAGACACTTCGCGTGTGCTTGCGCTTTCCCTCAGTGGAACGCTCGGCGAGCTCGTCTACGCCTACGGAATGAGCGACTCCCTTGTTGGCCGCGATATCTCCACCAATTTCGACGGTGCTGAAAAGCTGCCGGTTATTACCCGCGACGGACACTCCATCAACGCGGAGGCCGTGCTTGCCCTTGATCCGACGCTCATCATTACCGATGGAAGCATCGGCCCGACCGATGTGGTGCTGCAATTGCGTGACGCGGGAATTCCCGTGGTGACGGTTGATCGTGCGATTGATCCCGAATCGAGTTACAAGACTGCTCAGCAAGTTGCTGACGCTCTAGGTGTCGGTGAAGCTGCCCCCACCCTGATCGATCACCTCAAGACCGCGATCGCCGATAAGGAAACCGAGGTGAAGGCGCTGCTTCCCAAGGACTCGAGCAAATCGCCTCGGGTTGCATTCTTATATGTGCGTGGAGCCGCTGGCATTTTCTACCTCTTTGGTGAGGGCAGCGGAGTTGATAGCTTGATCCAGTCCATCGGCGCTGTTGATGTTGCCGAAGAGGCCGGCTGGAAGGGTGAGCGGCCCATGACCGAGGAGGCCTTGGTCGCAATGGACCCCGATGTGATCCTCGTAATGACCAAGGGGCTCGAAAGTGCGGGTGGTGTCGACGGGCTGATCGCCGCACAGCCGAGTATCGCGCTGACTCAGGCGGGAAAGCACCGCCGCATCATTGATGTCGATGATTCAGTGCTGTTTGCGGGAGGCACTCGAATCCCTGATGTGATTGACGGGCTCGCTCGTGCAATCTACGCTCCCGACTCTTTGAAAGGCTAACCTCACCAGTCTCGCAGTCGGATCAATGTACGCTAGTGGAGCCGCTGAAATTCAGTAGCACTGTTGTATGTTGTACCGGTCAGCCGCGGTTTTGGCTGCGGAATCCGGATCCGAGGAGATGAGTGTGGCGCGAACACCCGCTGACCCACAGGCAAATCGCCGTGCCCATAAGGGTATTCCTGAGGACCGTTTTGACCGCGTCGAGCGGAGCGGCCGGGTCGGGGCCCACAGGGTCACTGTCCGCCCCCGGTACGTCTGGCAATACCTGATTGCGGCGCTGCTCGGGTTCGCCCTCTTGACGACCGCTGGAATTTTTGCCGTGCAAAGCATCGGAAATGTTGAGGCCCTGCCGCTCCTTGGCGACAAGGGTGGCACGGCAGATACGCAGAAGCCTGCGACCGCCAAACTTGATCCGAAGGCGACCGTCGCCGTTTTCAATGGAACTCCGACGGAAAACCTTGCTGGTGCACTCGAGAAGATCATCCCCGAGAAAAGCTGGGGGAACGTTGTCTACGCTGGCAGTGCCGGTAAGGACGACGTCAAGATTTCCGCGGTGTTTTACCGGGATGCTGCCGATCAAGCAGCGGCCGCCGGTCTCGCTGCGAAGCTCGGGGGAATCTCGACCTACGAAACCAAAGACTACGCTGATTACGGTGCGCGCCTCATCGTGCTGATCGGCGAAGATTACGCCGGCCCTGGCATCGAAGAGGCGAAGAAGATGACGGCCGAAGACAGCGCGCCAGACTCGAGTGAACCTCAGATTAACCCTGAAACGGGAAACACGGTCGACCCTGTGACTGGCTGGGATATTGATCCCGACACTGGCTGGCCGATTGATCCGTCTACGGGTCAGCCTGTTGATCCGAGCACCGCACCCGCACAGTAGCTGTGTCGGTGGTTGGCTCAGGATCCGCGAGCTTTGCTTCTGCGTCCGCTTGACGCGAACACTCGTCAAAATTGGCTCTGTGTCAATGCTGTGCATAGGCGGCAAGTCTCTTTCGCCGCTTGCACTCGTGGGGTGAGAGTGCCAAGATTGTGCTAGCAGTCGATTCGACTGAGTGCTAAATATCCGTGCCGCAGCGATAAGTCGTCGGCACGGTGATCCCACCACGAGAACGTCCGAGAGAGGCGAAATACATGGCAAAGATCATTGCGTTTGATGAGGAAGCACGTCGCGGGCTTGAGCGAGGACTCAACACCCTCGCTGATGCCGTAAAGGTGACGCTCGGCCCGCGCGGTCGCAACGTTGTCCTCGAGAAGAAGTGGGGCGCTCCCACAATCACTAACGATGGTGTCTCCATCGCGAAAGAGATCGAGCTCGACGACCCCTTCGAGAAGATCGGCGCTGAGCTGGTCAAGGAGGTCGCCAAGAAGACTGACGACGTCGCAGGTGACGGCACCACCACCGCAACCGTGCTCGCTCAGGCGCTCGTGCGTGAGGGCCTGCGTAACGTTGCAGCTGGCAGCGATCCCATCGCGATCAAGAAGGGCATCGAGGCAGCCGTTGCTGCTGTCACCGCTCAGCTTCTTGCAAACGCCAAGGAGATCGAGACCACTGATGAGATCGCGGCAACCGCGTCCATCTCTGCGGCTGACCCCCAGATCGGCGCACTGATCGCCGAGGCCATCGACAAGGTTGGCAAAGAGGGCGTTGTTACCGTCGAGGAGTCCAACACCTTCGGCACCGAGCTCGAGCTGACCGAGGGCATGCGCTTCGACAAGGGTTACCTGTCGGCATACTTCGTCACCGACGCTGATCGCCAGGAAGTTGTCTTCGAGGAGCCCTACATCCTCATCGTCAACAGCAAGGTCTCCAACATCAAGGACCTGCTCCCCGTTGTTGATCCCGTGATCCAGTCGGGCAAGCAGCTCCTCATCATTGCTGAAGACGTCGAGGGTGAAGCACTCGCAACTCTCGTGCTCAACAAGATCCGTGGCATCTTCAAGTCGGCAGCCGTCAAGGCTCCGGGCTTCGGCGATCGCCGCAAGGCCATGCTGCAGGACATCGCGATCCTCACCGGCGGCCAGGTCATCTCTGAAGAGGTCGGCCTCAAGCTCGAGAACGCAACGCTCGACATGCTCGGCACCGCGCGCAAGGTCATCATCACGAAGGACGAGACCACCATCGTTCAGGGCGCTGGCGAAGAAGAGGCCATCGCTGGCCGCGTCACGCAGATCCGTCGCGAGATCGAGAACACCGACAGCGATTACGACCGTGAGAAGCTGCAGGAGCGCCTCGCAAAGCTCGCCGGTGGTGTTGCAGTCATCAAGGCTGGCGCAGCTACCGAGGTTGAGCTCAAGGAGCGCAAGCACCGCATCGAAGACGCCGTTCGTAACGCGAAGGCTGCCGTCGAAGAGGGTGTGCTGCCCGGTGGTGGCGTCGCGCTGATCCAGGCCGGCAAGGAGGCCTTCGCAGGCCTCAGCCTCTCGGGTGACGAGGCCGTCGGTGCGAAGATCGTACAGACCGCTATCGAAGCTCCGCTGCGTCAGATCGCGCTCAACGCGGGCCTCGAGCCCGGTGTTGTTGCCGATCGTGTTGCGGGCCTGCCCGTCGGTCACGGCTTGAACGCCGCAACCGGTGAGTACGGCGACCTGGTTGCTCAGGGCATCCTGGATCCCGCTAAGGTGACCCGCTCGGCGCTGCAGAACGCGGCATCGATCGCAGGTCTCTTCCTCACCACCGAGGTTGTTGTCGCCGACAAGCCTGAGCCCGCAGCGGCTCCCGCTGGTGACCCGACCGGTGGCATGGACTTCTAGTCTGAGTCTGCAGAAGCGGGGCCGCACCTTCGGGTGCGGCCCCGCTTTTTGCTTCTGCCGGGGATCCGGGCCCATCGGTCGAGCCCTGGCGAGTGCCCAGCTAACCGACGAGTGGCCCTCCTGCCAACGCGTTGGTAAGAGGGCCACTCGTCAGTATGGGGGCCGCTCGTGAGTAGGGAGCCGGGTGGCGGGTACTGAGCACCGGGTACCCGGGTGCGGGCCCGGGGCGGAGGTGCCAGGCTCGGAGCGCGTGACTACCTAACCCAGGCGCTTGATCGGGATCGTGTCGTCTGAGAGCGGAGCGCCCGGCAGATCTACACGGAACGTTGCACCGCCGCCCGGCGTCTCGTGCACGCTGACCGTGCCCCCGTGGGCGTCGACGATTGACTTGACGATCGCGAGGCCGAGGCCCGATCCGCCAGTTTCGCGGTTGCGTGAGGTGTCCGCCCGCCAGAAGCGCCCAAAGATCTTTTCGCGAACCTGCTCGGGCACTCCTTCGCCATGGTCGACGATCTCGAAGCGCGCCATTGAGGCAGCCGGTTTTGAGGCGCCCTCAGGTGGGTCAGCTGACACAGTCGACACCACGATCTCAATGGGGCTGCCCTCCGGCGTGTGCCGCATCGCGTTGCCGACCAGGTTGGTCATGAGCTGACGCACCTTGTGCTCATCGCCCACGACCGTGGGGTTGAGAGGATCCTCCTGCACAGTCACAACACGGTCGGGGGCCTGGGCCCCCGCATCGAGCGCGGCATCGTGCGCGAGCTGGTTCAGGGGCAGTGAGGTGAGGTTGAGGGGCCGGCGCTCGTCGAGACGGGCGAGTGCGAGCAGATCCTCGACTAGCGCGGTCATGCGGATCGCTTCCTTCTCAATCCGCTCCATGGCTTGCCCGACGTGCTCCTCGTCTTCCAGCGCACCCATGCGGTAAAGCTCTGCGTATCCGCGAACGGAAACGAGGGGAGTGCGCAACTCGTGACTGGCGTCACCGATGAAACGACGCATGCGGTCGATGGTGCGCTCGCGATCCTCGAGAGAACCGTCAAGTCGGTCAAGCATGATGTTGAGGGATTCGCCGAGGTGTCCCACTTCTGTGTGTGGGCTCGCAACCATGATGCGCTTGGAGTAGTCGCCGCGCGCGATTTCAAGCGCGGTTTGCTCGACCTCCGCCAGCGGCAAAAAAGTGGTCGTGACGAGTAAACGGGTGAGCGCCGCACCCAGCAAGATGACGGCGATTCCGAACCCGGTAAAGATGATGACGTAGTTCGCGACGATCTCATTGATGTTTGCGGTTGAGGCCGCGATGAGGAGGGCACCGGCTGGCTTGTTTGCAATGGTGATTGGCGTGACAATTGCTCGCCATTCAACCCCGTCGCCGCCCCTGAGGGACAGCGTGTCGTCCTTGAGGTCGTTGACCTGGTCAATATCTAAAACGGGAACGTGCGGCAGCGAGGCGTTCGCCCGGCCACGGGTGTTGTCGGCCTGCACTTCGCCCTTGGCGTCCAGCAGTGCTACGTAGTACTCGTTGCCCGCAAGGGTGACGTCTTGCCGGCTGAGGGCGCCCAGAGAAGCGTCTGAGGCGAGTGCCGGTGTGGGATCAACGCGCAGCTGAGAGAGCGAGTTGTTCTGGTTGTTGATGAGCATGGGGCGGAGCACGGAGAGCGTGCCGACTCCCGCAACGATGAGGCCAAGGAACAGGATGAATACCGTCACCCCGGTGATCTTGGCCCGCAGCGAGATCTCGGCCCAGCGTTCTCCGTAGCTCTGCCGCGCCACCCTACCTACTTTGCTTCAGTCTTCAACATGTACCCAAAGCCGCGCTTCGTCTGGATCAGCGACTCTTCGGTCAGCGGATCCAACTTGCGACGCAGGTACGAGATGTACGATTCGACGATGCCAGCATCGCCATTAAAATCGTACTCCCACACGTGGTCAAGAATCTGAGCCTTTGACAGGACGCGGTTGGCGTTCTGCATGAGATAGCGCAGCAGCTTGAACTCGGTGGGCGAAAGCTCAACCGAGGTGCCCTCCACGTTGACCTCGTGTGTGTCCTGATCCATGGTGATCGGGCCGATGGTGAGAACGGTGTCTTCGTCTTCCTGGATCGTGCGGCGCAGCACGGCCTTGATGCGGGCGACGATCTCGTCGAGGCTGAACGGCTTGGTGACGTAGTCGTCGCCGCCGACCGTGAGGCCCTCGATCTTGTCTTCCGTGTCGTCCTTCGCGGTGAGGAAGATGATTGGGGCGGTGTAGCCGGCCGAACGGAGGCGCTTGGTTACGCTGAATCCGTTCATGTCGGGCAGCATGACGTCGAGAACAATTAGATCTGGTTCTTCCTCGAGCACTGCAGAGATGGTCTGTGCTCCATTACCTACCGCACGAACGCCGAAACCGGCGAAGCGAAGGCTGGTGCTGAGCAATTCGCGGATGTTTGGCTCGTCGTCAACGATCAGGATGCGCGGGCCCTTGTGCTGAGTAGTCATGACTTCAGTCTCTGACCGTTTGCTATGAAGTGGCTGGGAGTCGAAGGAAATTATCGGGATTAGTGAGCCACGCTGCGCAGCTGATCGACGTGATCCGCGTCGAGAATTGTGTACGCGTAGCCCTGCTCTGCAAGGAAGCGCTGGCGGTTCTGGGCGAAGTCTTGATCCACGGTGTCGCGCGCTATGAGCGTGTAAAACGAGGCAGTCAGGCCCTTAGCCTTGGGGCGCAACAGTCGCCCCAGTCGCTGCGCTTCCTCCTGGCGCGAGCCGAACGATCCTGAAATCTGGATCGCAACCGAGGCGTCGGGCAGATCGACCGAGAAGTTTGCGACCTTGGAGACCACAAGAATGCGCACCTCGCCCGTGCGGAAGGCGTTAAAGAGCTCTTCGCGCTCGTCGATGGGAGTCTGCCCGGTGATGAGCGGCACATCAAGCGCCTCGGCCATGGCCTCCAACTGATCGATGTATTGCCCGATCACCAGCACACTCTCGCCGGGGTGCTGATCGATGATCCGCTTGGCGAGCACCTGCTTCTGTGTGGTGCTTGCCGCGATGCGGTAGCGATCCTGATCCTCAGCGACCGCGTACTCGAGGCGTTCGCTCTCGGTCAGGTCGAGTCGAACCTCGAAGCACGCAGCGGGAGCGATGAACCCCTGTGCTTCGATGTCTTTCCAGGCTGCGTCGTAGCGCTTTGGGCCGATCAGACTGAAGACGTCGCCCTCGCGACCGTCCTCGCGCACGAGTGTTGCGGTCAGGCCCAGGCGGCGGCGAGCTTGCAGCTCTGCCGTGAGCTTGAATACCGGGGCCGGCAGTAGATGCACCTCGTCATACACGATCACACCCCAGTCTTGCGCGTCGAGCAGTGAGAGGTGCGCGTACTCGCCCTTACGGCGGCTGGTGAGGATCTGGTACGTCGCAATCGTGACGGGTTTCACCTCTTTGACCTGCCCGGAGTACTCGCCAATGTCTTCGGGGGTGAGCGTCGTGCGCGCGAGCAGCTCGTCGCGCCACTGCCGGGCCGACACCGCATTGGTGACTAGGATCAGCGTCTTCGCGCCGACCTCGGCCATGGCGGCCGCGCCGACAATCGTCTTACCCGCACCACACGGCAACACCACAACACCCGATCCACCGCGCTCAAACGCGTCGACGGCCTTGGCCTGGTAATCGCGCAGCTCCCAGCCGTCTTGTACGAGCTCGATGTCGTAGGGCTCACCCGGGGTGTAGCCCGCCAGATCTTCCGCGGGCCAACCGCGGGCCACCAACTGCTGCTTCAGTTCGCCGCGTGCCCAGGCGGCAACGGGGAACGTGTTCTCATCGATCTTGTTGCCGAGCAGAGGGGCAATCTTCTTTGCGCTGGAAACCTCGCGCAGGATCGCAGGCTCGTCTGACCGCAGCACCAACTGGCTGTCGAGATCACCAGAGGTGACGCGCTCGATCGTGAGCCGACCGTAGCGACGCATGGTGTCTTCGATTTCGCTCGCGACGCCGGTGGGAACCGGAAACTTGGCATAGCGGTTGAGCGTCTCAAGAATTGCGTCGGCGGTGTGACCCGCGGCCCGCGCATTCCAAAGCCCGAGCCGGGTAACCCTGTAGGTGTGGATGTGCTCGGGAGCGCGTTCGAGTTCTGCGAACACCGCGAGGGCGTGGCGGGCGTCTTCGGCTTCGGGGTGCGCCACCTCTAAGAGAACAGTGTGGTCGCTCTGCACAATGAGTGGGCCGAGTGTCATAGCGATCTAGTTTACTCGTGAAACTAGAGGGTTTCGACCGCGGTGATGGTGCTGACTGGCAGCGTCCGTTCCATACCGGCGGCCGTATCGGTCGCACGCAGTCGGCCCCCACTGAGCGACACGGGTAGCAGGGTGAAGACATAGGCCTGCCCTCGCGCCTCTGCGGTGACACGCACGGTGCCGCGATCTCGAATGGCCAGCTCTAGAAGCCGCGTGAAATCTCCCGTGCCCGGTTCAGAGCGAGCCGCGAGGTACACCCGCTTGACCAGGTTCTCAAGTTCGGGGGAGAGCTGGGCGGCCGTGTCATCGGAGGTCAGGAGGTGAGGCTCACCGGAGCTGGTCTCACCCGGAGACGGGGCCGAGGCAGAACCTAAACCTCCCGCGCGAAGCGAGGCGGCGGCCGAGGCGGGGTAGCGGGCGGCATTCAGCGCAGCGATGACGTGTTCGGGTCGCAGCTTTGAATACAGCACCCCGCGATCCTCGGCGCTGCGCATGAACTGCAGGTGCTGCACGCTGCGATCAATCAGAATGGTGTCGGCGAGTTCGGGTCGCGAGACGCTGACCCTACTCTGGCCCTCGTCGCCGTGGTGCTCGCCAACTTTGATGCTGCCCGCGCGTTCTGCAATCGAGGCGAGCAGGTAGTCGAGAGGCTGCGGCACCCCGGTCAGCGACAGTCGGGTAAAGATCTCGCGGGCCGTCGTTGCCGTGACGCCACGCTCGATGGCATCCGCGAGCGACAGCTCTGAGACCCGCCGTGTGGTGGCAACCCCAATATGCTCCGGGCGCGAAAGTGACGCAAGGTCAGCTTCGTTCGCCGGATCCAGCGATCCGGGAATCACGATGCTCAGGTCGGGCTGCACGTAGATTCCTGGAGCTGGGGGTGGAAGCTCCGAGGCGAGGATCGCGCGCGCCGTGGCGAGGTCGTCGGCCATGACGTGTTTCGCGGGTTCTGAGAGCAGCCCCTGCACGGTGATGCCGAGGTGATCTGTCGTCGCGACAAAGTCTTCGGCGATCTGCCGCCGGGCGGCGGGGAGAAGCGGAAACATGGTCGGCAACATCGAGGCAGCGACCGCGAGATCGGAGCCCGCGGTCTCAAGTGCAGCGCGCAGCGCTTGCGGCATCGCGTTGAGGGTGGTCTGCGCGAGAACGAGCCAGCGCTCGCCGCAGCTGAGTGCGAGCCAAGCCGGTGCATTGGCGCCCGGAGTGAGCCGCTGTTTACTCGGCTCTGGCCAGAGCAACCTGGCCCGGTCAAGGGCTGCGAGGATCAGCGAGGTTTTAGAGGGCTCGACACTCGTGAGCTCTGAGAGCGCACGCACGGTGGCCACGGCAACGGAGCCACTCCGATTGAGTCGCCCCGGGTGATCACGAAGGGTGCGAAGCGTTTCGGATCCTTCGCCCACCGCGGTCAGTGCTGCCGCGTACCAGGTGTGGGTGTCGGGCTGGGGATCGCGGGGCGCAATCTCGGCTGACGCATCACCGAGTGTGGCCGGATCGATCCCCGCTGTCGCGAGTCCGTTCATGAGCGCAGCTGTGACCTCGGGCAGGGCCTCGGATGAGGAACCCTGTATGCCGACCAATCCGAGGCGAGTGAGCTCACTCAGCACACGGGGGTCGTATGGCTCCGTGGATCCGTCCGCTTCGCTGAGGGTGAGTAGAAGGGAAAGCTGGCGTCGATTGAGAGGTGCAAGGACACGCGCGACGGTATCGGCGCGAAGCAGCTCGGTTGCGAGGCCAATTGGGTCCGACACATTTGAAGCGGACTGGGGGCGGCGCTGACGCACCAAATGAGCAAGCGTTTCTTGATCCATCGAAGCGATTGCTGAGGCGAGCGCGAGAGTTCCGCTCATGAGCGCAACTACTGCTTCTGGCTCTGTCGGAACTCGCGGCGGCGGCGAACCTGACTGATGATAAGTAGCGCAATTAACAGGACAAAGCCGGTCGGCAAGCCGTAGGTGGAGATGCCGTACACAATCGGCCAAAGCCCGGCTGCAAGCACCTCACGGTTACTCATGCCAACGATAAGCGTCGCAAAAAAAGAGAGCAGCGCTATGGCGATGATTGATAGCGAGGCATACGCGAGAATTCGCTCAAGCCACGACGGATTACTGGTTTCTGTGGACATCATCTCCATTTTACCGCGTACCCGCCGACAGTGGGGTCGAGGAACAAACGCTAGACTCGTGTGGATAAGCGCCCGGGTGCGTGAATGTGATGCGATACCAGGTGGGGATCGCCGAGATGGAGAGGGACGAGGCATGCCGAACGGCAAGGTCAGGTTCTACGACGCCGAAAAAGGCTTTGGGTTTATTCAGGGTGAAGACGGGCAGCAGGTGTATCTGCACGCAACCGTCGTTCCCGACGGTGCGGACATTCAGTCCGGCACCCGACTGGAGTACAGCGTTGCCGATGGCAAGCGCGGGCCTCAGGCGCTCTCAGTGCGAGTGCTCGATACCCCGCGCATGGCGAAGCGCAATCGCCGGTCTGCCGACGAGATGGCAGTCATTATTGAAGACCTCGTGAAGTTGCTCGACGGCATGGGTGAAAAACTGAAGCAGGGGCAGTACCCCGAGCGCCCAATGGCGCGGAAGGTTGCGGAGATGCTACGCCACGTTGCGGATGATTTTGATGTCTGATGACACAGCTTCGGCTGAAACCACCCCCTCGGTAGAGCCCGAGGTCGCAGATGTTGAGCTCGCCGCGGTCGAGGGTGAGGCCGAGGCTAATGCTGAGGTCGTCGCCGAGGCCGACGAAGCAGTCTCAAGCGCTCCAGAAGAGCCCAGCGAACCGCTGGCCGCTGATTCGGTGCTGCTCGCGGCACGGGATCAGGCGCGCGCAGCGCTGACCGAGATCACCGATGCCGACATGATCGGTGCAGATCTGGATCACGAAGTTCAGGGCGAGCACGTGCTCACCCTGTTCTTTGAGAGCCGGCTTCCTGGGTATCCGGGTTGGAAATGGGCAGCGACACTGGCGCGCGTCGATGAGGAATCGGACGTCAACGTGCTGGAGGTTGAGATGCTTCCGGGCGAGGACGCCGTCATTGCTCCCGAGTGGGTGCCCTGGTCGGAGCGCCTCGCGCACTACCGCGAGAACCAGTCGAAGCTCGCCGCTGACGAGGCCGAGCTCGCCGAGGCTGCCGCGGCCGAGCTTGAGGACGAAGACGACGTGGATCCCGAAGACGATCTGCTTGACAATGACTTCAGTGATTTCGACGATGAAATTCACGGAGCCGACGTCGAAGATTTCGAAGAAATCGACGACGACGATGAAGACGATGATGATTCCGACGAGGAAGAACTCGACGATTCGGAAAACGACGAAGAATAACCGCTGCAGTTCATCCTGCGGGGCGCACGCTCCCGCAGGATGAACTGAACAACTAACCTATGCGCTCGAGCACGTAGTCAATGGAGCGCGTGAGTGCCCGCACGTCGTCCGGCTCAATCGCGGTGAAGGTCGCGACGCGCAGCTGATTGCGGCCGAGCTTGCGGTACGGCTCCGTGTCGACAACCCCGTTGGCGCGCAGCGCCTTCGAGATCGCGGCAGCGTCAACGCTGTCATCGAAGTCGATTGTTACAACGACCTGCGAGCGGTGATCCGGGTTCGACACAAACGGTGTTGCCACGTTGGATCGTTCTGCCCAGTCGTAGAGCACGTTCGAGGATTCGGCAGTGCGGGCAGCTGCCCAAGACAGCCCGCCGTTGGCGTTGATCCAGCGCACCTGCTCGTCCATCAGCGCGAGCGTCGCGAGCGCAGGCGTGTTGAGTGTCTGGTTCTTGCGCGAGTTCTCAACCGCGCCCGCGAGGTTGAGGGCCTCGGGAATGTAGCGCCCGGAAGAAGTGACTCGTTCGATTCGCTCGATTGCGGCGGGGGAGACAAGCGCGAACCACAGACCACCGTCGGAGGCGAAGTTCTTCTGTGGTGAGAAGTAGTAGACATCAACCTCGGAGGCATCGAAGTCGATGCCGCCCGCGCCACTTGTCGCGTCAACGACGGTGAGTGCGCCCGCATCGCCTGCGACGCGACGTACCTCTGTCATCACACCGGTTGAGGTCTCGTTGTGGGGGTACGCGTACACGTCGACGCCCGCAACCGGCAGAGCGTCTGAGCGTGATCCTGCGTCTGCCGCACGCACGTCGGGATCTTCAAGGAACGGGGCTGCCGCTGCAGCCTTCGCGAACTTCGCGCCGAACTCGCCAAAGGTGAGGTGCTGGCTGCGGTTCTCGATGAGCGAGTGCACTGCGGAATCCCAAAACGTTGTTGCGCCACCGTTGGCGAGCAGGATCTCGTAGCCCTCTGGTGCCCGGAACAGGTCGAGGAGGCCCGAGCGTACGCTGCCGACCAGATCCTTCACGGGTGCCTGGCGGTGCGAGGTGCCGAGAACCCCTGGCTGCAGGGAGGCGAGAAAGCTGAGCTGCTCGTCCCTAACTTTGGACGGACCGCAACCAAAGCGTCCGTCGGCGGGCAGGAGATCAGCGGGGATGATGATGTCGGCCATACGCCCATTCTAAGTGTGCGTCAGGCGTCACACTGCGCAGTGATTTTGTGTGAATGCTCTAGGCTGGGCGAAGGACAGTGGCGTAGAGAGGCGGAAATGGCGGATCTGATCGACACGACGGAGATGTATCTCCGCACGATCCTCGAACTAGAAGAAGAGGGAATCGTTCCTCTGCGCGCTCGAATTTCTGAGCGACTCAGCCACTCTGGCCCAACGGTGTCGCAAACTGTCGGGCGTATGGAGCGGGACGGACTCGTTGTTGTTACCGATGATCGCCGCCTTGAGCTGACCCCCGAGGGGCGCACGAAGGCAGTGCACGTCATGCGCAAGCACCGCCTTGCCGAGCGTCTGCTCTCTGATGTGATCGGGCTCGAGTGGGAGTACGTGCACGAAGAAGCCTGCCGCTGGGAGCACGTGATGAGTGAGCGGGTGGAGCGCAAACTGCTCGACATCCTGGATCACCCCACCGAGTCCCCGTACGGCAATCCGATTCCGGGCCTCGGCGAGCTAGGTGCCCGCATGGCTGGCTCATTCCAGTCAGGCGTCGTGGGAATCGGTGAGCTGTTGGGCGATCCTGACCGCCCGGTCACTGTCAGAATTCGGCGGCTCGCTGAACCGGCTCAGGTTGATCCCGAACTGCTCGGGCAGCTTGCCGTCGCTGGCGTGAAGCCCGGCAACACCGCAACGTTTCAAGGAAATGGCGATTACGTTCGAGTTGAGGTCGAGGGCGAGTTCGAGGCCATCGAGCTCGATACAGAAATCGCCGCACACATTTTTGTCTCTCCCCTGAGATAACCACGCCGCACCTGCGGCACACCGCCCTCATTGGGCGACCCACAATGGAGTTGATACACCGAGGAGTTCTACCTTGTCATTGCCCACCCCTGAAGCCCATCTCCGCGCTGTCGCAGAGGTCGTCGAGCACCGAAGCAAGGGAGAGGCAGAGTTTCTGCAGTCCGTGCACGAGGTGTTGGACACACTGACACCGGTGCTCGCTGAACACCCCGACTTTATTGAGGCGGGCATTCTGGATCGCCTGGTCGAGCCTGAGCGACAGCTCATTTTTCGGGTGCCGTGGACTGATGACAGCAACCGCGTTCGGGTGAACCGCGGCTTCCGCGTGCAGTTCAACTCCGCGCTCGGGCCGTTTAAGGGTGGGTTGCGATTTCACCCGAGTGTGAACCTCTCCGTCATTAAGTTCTTGGGCTTCGAGCAGATCTTTAAGAACGCACTGACTTCGCAGCGCATCGGCGCGGGCAAGGGCGGCTCCGACTTCGACCCGAGTGGCAAGAGTGACGCTGAGGTCATGCGGTTTTGCCAGAGCTTCATGATGGAACTGGTGCACCACATCGGCGAAGACACCGATATTCCCGCTGGTGACATTGGTGTGGGCGCGCGCGAGATCGGGTACCTCTTTGGACAGTACCGGCGAATCACGCAGCGCTATGAGTCGGGTGTGCTTACCGGCAAGGGTGTTGGCTGGGGTGGTGCCGAGGGGCGCACAGAGGCAACCGGATACGGAGCCGTATTCTTCGCCGAGGAAATGCTACAGCGGGCGGGCCGCGGAATTGACGGGCTGCGCGTGCTTGTATCGGGGTCAGGCAATGTGGCGACCTACGCGATCGACAAGGTGCAGCAGCTCGGTGGAACCGCCATTACCGCGTCTGATTCGAGCGGGTA
The DNA here is from genome assembly GCF_011299575.1 of Leucobacter viscericola. Classification (NCBI taxonomy): domain Bacteria; kingdom Bacillati; phylum Actinomycetota; class Actinomycetes; order Micrococcales; family Microbacteriaceae; genus Leucobacter; species Leucobacter viscericola. The sequence continues at coordinate 1,522,137 of NZ_CP049863.1, read as the reverse complement.
CATCGTTGACGAGGCCGGGATTGACCTCGCACTGCTCAAGCAGATTAAAGAGGTAGAGCGGGCACGTATCTCTGAGTACGCAGAACGCCGTTCGGGATCGCACTTTGTGGCTAGTGGCTCGGTCTGGGACGTGCGCGGTGACGTTGCTCTGCCCTGCGCGACCCAGAACGAGCTCAATGCGAGCCACGCGCGCGCACTCGTCGCCGGGGGAGTGCAGGCGGTTGCCGAGGGCGCAAACATGCCGACGACCCCCGACGGGATTGAGCTCTTTCAAGCGGCCGGGGTGCTGTTTGCGCCCGGCAAGGCGGCGAACGCCGGTGGGGTTGCGACCTCTGCGCTCGAGATGAGCCAGAATGCTGCTCGGTCGCGCTGGGATCGCGAAAAGAGCGAGTCTCGACTGCACGGAATTATGCGTGACGTGCACGAGGCCACGTACGCGGCCTCGGAGCGGTACGGGCGCCCTGGGGACTACGTGCTGGGGGCAAACTCCGCCGCGTTTGTGACGGTTGCTCAGGCGATGCTTGAACAGGGTGTCATCTAAGTTTCTGGCTGTTTCGCGGCGTCCTTAAGCGGCGCCGCGAACATTCAACCCTCAAGAATACCTTGAAAGTTTGTTTCTAGCCTTGGTCTTGAAGCTTCGTGTACGTTTCGTGACCTGAGCGTGACATTCGCGTTATCTTCGGTTACTCTTGAACGGTCGCGGCTCAAACGGGCCGTTCTTTTGTGAAGTGAGAACGAAAACGTAAGGCAGATTATCTCGTGACTCGGACCCTAAACACCGAAGTAGCAGTCTCCGCAGACCCATCCAGACGCTCCTCGGTGAAGGCCAAGCGAATCGTGCAGATGGCCGGCGCCGCAGCGCTCAGCCTCGGCATGGTCGGTACATTCGCTCTTCCCGCGTATGCAACTGCTCCAGCTGTCGATGGAATTCCCGACGGCTTCGCCGCAGCACAGACCCTTCAGACCGTCGATGTTGACGAGACGATCCTCCCCCTTTCCACACCAGACGGTGCGGTTGACTCTGCGATCCTCAAGGAAGAGCGCGAGCAGAAAGAGGCCGCAGACGCGGCAAAGGCCGCCCAGGCTGCTCAGCAGGCTTCGGTAACAAAGGCTGCTTCGTCTTACACGGGTAAAGATGTTCCCGCTGGTGTTGGTGCCTCGGGCATCGTTACCGCGGCGCTTGCGCAGCTTGGTGAGTTCCAGGATTGCACCGCGCTCGTCGAGCGTTCGCTTCGTGCAATTGGTGTTCCTGCCGGTGACCTCGGCACCCAGATTGGGGAGTATACCGGTCTCGGTGGCTCGCTGATCACCGACGGCGCATACGCTCCTGGTGACGTGCTCATCTGGTCGGGTCGTCACGTTGCTGTTTACATCGGCAATGGCCAGGCTGTTCACGGCGGCTTCGGCGGTAACCAGACTGTTGTAGCGAGTGCCTTCATCGATGGTGCTCCCGACGGAGTGGTTCGCTTCGGCTAAGCGCACATAGGTTTTGAGGGCCCGGTTCACGGTTGTGGACCGGGCCCTTTTCTGTGCGGTGCGAGTGTTGAGGCCGTGCTTGTGCCCACCTTTCTCGCAATCGCCCACCTTATCTGCGTGCAGTTAAGGTGGGCATTCGCCATCGAGGTGGGCACTAGTGGGCTCAGGCCACTGCTAGACTCTCAGGGGTCGCAAACGCGGCTCCCGCCTTGGTAGCTCAGTGGATAGAGCACTTCTCTCCTAAAGAAGGTGTCGGAGGTTCGATTCCTCTCCAGGGCACTCTTGCTCATCTTGCAGTCACTGCACACCCGTACGCTTGTAGGTAGTGCACACTTGCCGTGCGGTCAGGTGTCAGACTGTCCATAATTGTGATGTGAGCTGAATACCGAAAGGAAGTGCAATGCAGCGCGATATTTTTAATGAGGATCACGACGCGTTTCGCGAGATGGTCAAGGAATTCATCAAGCGGTACGTTACTGCAGAGAAGATGAAGCAGTGGGACGAAGACGGTGAAGTCGACCGTGCCACGATGCTGGCAGCTGGCGAGCACGGGATCATCGGTCTTTCTGTGCCCGAGGAGTTCGGCGGTGCAGGAATGCTGATGGATTACCGCTTCCGCAGCGTTGTGATGGAAGAGCTGATTCGAGCGGGCGCTGGATCCTCCCTCGCCGGTGCCGCCGGTATCCAGGATGATCTCGCGATCCCCTACATCGCCCACTTTGGTACCGATGCACAGAAACAGAAGTTCTTGCCGGGTATGGCAACGGGCGAGATCCTCGGCGCCCTTGCAATGACCGAACCCGGCGCGGGTAGCGACCTGCGTGCTGTGAAGACGACGGCCAAAAAGGTTGACGGCGGCTACATCGTCAACGGCGCAAAGACCTTCATCTCGAGCGGCCATACCGCCGACATGATCGTCACCTTCGTGAAGACCGGTGAGGGTAACCGCCCGGACGCCTTCAGCCTGATCGTCATTGAAAAGGGCATGGAGGGCTTCGACCAGAGCAAGAAGCTGCACAAGATGGGTTTCCAGGGCCACGACACCGCAGAGCTCAGCTTTGTTGATGTGTTTGTGCCGGAAGAAAACCTCATCGGTGGGGCAGAAGGCCACGGCTTTGTGCAGCTGATGAAGAACCTGCCGCTTGAGCGCCTCTCCATTGGCGTTGCTGGCGCGGCAGTCGGCCAGGCAGCCCTCGAGTGGACACTCGACTACACGAAGAGCCGTGAGGCGTTCGGACAGGCAGTCGCAGACTTCCAGAACACCCGCTTCCGCCTCGCCGACATGGCAACCACGGTTGACGTGATGTGGGCGTTCATCGACCGCGCCATGAAGCTCTATGAGAAGGGCCAACTGAGCCCAGAGGAAGCTGCCAAGGTGAAGTTCTGGTGCACCGAGCGCGAGTGGGAGATTCTCGATCAGGGCGTGCAACTGCACGGCGGATACGGGTACATTATGGAGTACCCGATCGCTCGCGCGTTCCTGGACGCTCGCGTCCACCGCATCTACGGCGGCACAAACGAGGTTATGCGCGAGATCGTCGCGCGCGCCGTTACCGGCCGCAAGTAACTGCTGAACGATCACAACAATCCGATACGCAAGAGTGAGGGTGGAGCCCGTCAATGAAGATCGCCGTACTCGTCAAAGAGGTGCCTGACACCTACGGAGAACGCACCTTGAACCTGGAAACTGGTTTGGCTGAGCGCGGTGCATCAGAGAACGTCACCGATGAAATCGGTGAGCGTGCTCTTGAGGTTGCACTGAGCTACGCCGAGGCAAACGAGGGAACCGAGGTCTCGGTGCTCACCGTTGCGCCGGAGGGGGCGACCGCCTCGATCCGCAAGTGTCTCGCAATGGGTGCAGGATCGGCCACGCACGTGGTTGACGAGGGCCTGACAGGGGCGGACCTAGGCTTAACAGCCGAAGTGATCGCCGCCGCACTGAAGCGTATTGGCTTTGACCTGGTCATCGCCGGCAACCAGTCAACCGATGGAATGGGTGGCGTGTTGCCGGCGATGGTCGCCGAACTTCTTGATGTTCCGAACGCAACGAACCTGAGCGAAGTCACGATTGGCGCTGACGGGGTTTCGGGCGTTCGCGCTTCTGACGATGCGACTGTGCAGATCACTGCGCCATTGCCAGCCGTAGTCTCGATTACCGAGGCGCTGCCCGACGCACGGTTCCCGAATTTCAAGGGGATCATGGCGGCAAAAAAGAAGCCGCTTGAGGTGCTCTCATTGTCAGATTTAGGGATCGACGCCGAAGACATGTCTGCATCGCGGGCAATCATGCTCGGGATCACCGAGCGCCCGCCGCGCGCCGCCGGCGTAAAGATTACCGATGAGGGTGACGCGGCTGCCAAGCTGGCTGCCTTCCTCGTAGAGAACCACCTGGTCTAGGGAGGAGCACAGTCATGAGTTTTGCTGCTGATTCAATTTTGGTGCTGCTTGACACCACTCCCGAGGGCTCGCTCGCGAAGTCGTCGGCTGCCCTGCTGGGTGCCGCTTCAACGCTGGGAACTCCTGTCGCGCTGGTGCTCGGTTCCGAGGCTGCCGCTACCGCCGCGGCCGAGCTGGGCGCAACCACGGTGTTGCGCGCAGACGCGTCGACGACGGTTTCGCTGGGTGCAACTGATGCTCTCGCTGCCGCGGCTGCCCTTGTGCAGCCGGACGCGATCCTCGTCTCGCACTCCGTTGAGGGCCGTGAGGCTGCTGCTCGCTTCGCGGCGCGCACTCGCTCCGGGCTGATCGTTGATGCGATCGGGGTTTCCCGTGACGAGCAGGGCGTCATCGCGAGCAACTCCTCGTATGGCGGGGCCTACAACGTGTCGTCGGCCGTGACCTGGGGTGCCCCCGTCATCGCCGTGCGACAGGGTGTGATCGAGGCGCGCGCGACCGCGCAGCCCGCGAACATCGTCGAGCTCGAGGTTGCAGCCAGCGGCAAGCCCGCGGCTGACCGCGGCGCGGTTGAGGCTGCTGAGAGCGGCGGTGAACGCCCAGAGCTTCGTGGTGCCGCCAAGGTCGTGTCTGGCGGCCGCGGACTCGGCTCGAAAGAGAAGTTCGAGCTCGTGGAGCAGCTCGCTGATTCTCTTGGTGCCGCGGTTGGCGCTTCGCGAGCGGCGGTTGACGCGGGGTATGTTCCTCAGTCATTCCAGGTCGGGCAGACCGGCGTGCAGGTCTCACCGAACCTGTACATTGCCGTTGGCATCTCGGGCGCGATCCAGCACCTCGCTGGAATGCAGACCGCAAAGACCATCGTGGCGATCAACAAAGACGGTGACTCGCCGATCTTCGGTATCGCCGACTTCGGCATCGTGGGTGACCTCTTCACCGTTGTGCCGCAGCTGATTGCCGAGATCGAAAAAGCGAAGGCCTAGTCTCGTGGCGACGTACCAGCAGACCATCCGGCAGGGCCTGCCGCGCGTCGCGGGCGGGCCCGGCTGGCCCGACGTCGAGGGTGCCGTGGTGGCTTCGGCTGCCCCGGCTGCGATGGTGGCTCAGGATCCGGTGGCTCCTGAACTCCCCGCGGTTGACGCTGCCCCTGCAGCTTCGGCGAGCCCGGAGCCCGCAGGTGGCGCGGTAGTCGATGGCGTTGCCGCGGCGGCGACCGCTGCTGTGTCCGGTGTGGCCTCGCCCGGCGTCGCCGCTTCCAGCGCTGCCGTGCCCAGCGCGGCCGTGCCCAGTGCGGCCGCCGGACCGGCTATTGCTCTGCGTCGTGGTCTGCCCCGGGTTGCCGGTGGCGAGCCGTGGCCTGCCGCCGGTGAAGTTGCAGGCGCAGCAGTGGCTGCGATTAACGGCGCGCAGCCGGTTGCGGGGGCTCCCTCGGTTGCCCCTGCGAGCACCGTAACGGAGCAAGCCCCTGCAGCGGTGGAAGCAACTGCAACTAAGGCTCCAGCCGCGACCGCCGCGACCGCCGCGACCGCCGCGACCGCCGCGACCGCGCCCATCTCTGCCGCACCAGGTATCGCTGCCGAGACCGTTTCTGAGGAAGTCGGCCTGCGCCGCGGCTTGCCGCGCGTAGCGGGAGGAGACCCGTGGCCCGCCGCCGAAACGGCGACGGTTCAGCGAGTGGTTGCCGGGAAGCAAGCTGCTCCTGAGATCGCTGCATCCGCAGTTCACGGTGCGGCCGCACCCGAGACCGCGGCGCCCGCCTCGGTTGTGCAGGATCCCGTGCCTGTGGCTGTGCCTGCGCCCGCTCCGGTTGTCGATGCGCAGGCCGATCCGGCGCCCTCTGTTGCCGAACCGGCCCAGCCAGCTGCGGCACACGCGGCGCAGTCTGCCGAGGTTCAGCCTGCCGTCAAACCTGCAGCCGCGCCCGTCACCCCCGAGGCAAAGAAACCCGCCAAGCCCGCGCGCGAGCCGCGCATGATCGGATCGCGACCGCTGTCGCAGTGGATCAAGTTTGGGGTCTGGGGAGTGATCGGGGCGATCCTCGCCGCTGGCATTATTGTGCTTGCCGCTCGCGGCGTCACGACCTTGCCTGGTGTGCCCGAGTTCATGAAGCAGTATCCGGGCGAGTACCACATCCCTGATGTTGCCGAGCCTGGGTTCCCCGCTTGGGCGCGCTGGTCGCACTTCCTCAACATCTTCTTGATGGTGCTGATTATTCGCTCGGGCCTGCAGGTGCGGCAGCAGCAGAAGCCGCCCGCCTTCTGGACGCCTAAAAAGGTCGGCAAGAAGATCAGCATCAACCTGTGGCTCCACACTTCGCTCGACGTGCTGTGGATTCTGAACGGTGTTGTGTTCATCGTTCTGCTGTTTGTTTCCGGGCACTGGGCGCGAATCGTGCCGACCTCGTGGGAGGTCTTCCCGAACGCTGCTTCAGCGCTGCTGCAGTACCTGACGCTCGACTGGCCGCTTGAGAATGGCTGGGTGAACTACAACTCGCTGCAGCAGATCATGTATTTCTTGGTGGTGTTTATTGCGGCGCCGCTCGCGATCATCACGGGCTTGCGCATGAGCGAGTGGTGGCCCGCGAAGGCGGAGAAGCTGAACAAGGTTTACCCGGCTCCTCTGGCCCGTGCGATCCACTTCCCGACCATGCTGTTCTTTGTGGTGTTCATCTTGATCCACGTGTTCCTCGTGTTCAAGACCGGTGCGCTGCGCAACCTGAATCACATGTTCGCTGGCACGGACGACGTGAACTGGGTGGGCTTCTGGTGGTTCGCTGCCGGGCTGTTTGTGACGGTTGCTGCGGTCTTCCTGGCCCGGCCACTGGTGCTCGCCCCGATAGCATCTTTGACCGGCAAGGTGAGTAACCGCTAGGCAAAAGTGACAGTCCTGGTTGTTTGGAAAATGTTACGGTTTTTGTAGTCAAGCTTCGCTGTCAACGGTGGCGCGGGCAGGCTGCAGAATCTTGTCCCTAGCAATCCAACAACCAGGAGTGGAACTATGAGCCATTTTGATCCGACCAAACTTCCCGCACTGAACCCCGCGGATCCCGCCTCGCTTGACGACCTGCTGACCGAAGACGAGAAGATGATCCGCACCTCGGTGCGTCAGATGCTCGACAAGAGTGTTGAGCCGTACATCGCGGAGTGGTTTGAGAAGGGCGAGATCCCGAACATTCGCGAGCTCACCAAGGAGCTCGGTTCGCTCGGGCTGCTCGGCATGCACCTCGAGGGCTACGGCTGCGCAGGCATGACGGCGACCGAGTACGGCATTGCCTGCCTCGAGCTTGAGGCAACTGACTCGGGGCTGCGCTCGCTGGTGTCGGTGCAGGGCTCACTCGCGATGTTTGCGATCTGGCGCTGGGGATCGGAAGAGCAAAAGCAGCAGTGGCTGCCCGGCATGGCCGCCGGCGACCTGATCGGTTGCTTCGGTCTGACCGAGCCCGATGTGGGCTCGGATCCCGGCAGCATGACCACCAAGGCCCGCCGCGACGGTGACGACTGGATTCTTGACGGTCGCAAGATGTGGATCTCGAACGCTCCTTACTCTGACGTAGCCGTTGTGTGGGCCATGACCGAGGACGGCGTGCGCGGCTTCGTCGTGCCGACGGACACCCCCGGATTCTCGGCTCCCGAGATCAAACACAAGATGTCGCTTCGCGCTTCGGCCACCGGCGAGCTCGTGCTCGACGGTGTGCGCCTGCCCGCGTCGGCGATGCTGCCCGAGGCTCGCGGCCTCAAGGGACCGCTCGCCTGCCTGAACGAGGCCCGCTACGGCATCGTCTGGGGCGCACTCGGCGCCGCGCGTTCGAGCCTCGAGGCTGCTCGCCAGTACTCGATCGACCGTGTGCAGTTCGGCAAGCCGATCGGTGCGTTCCAGCTCACGCAGCAGAAGCTCGCCGACATGTCGCTCGAGTACATCAAGGGTTACCTGCTGGCCGTGCACCTCGGACGTCGCAAGGACGCCGACAAGCTGCGTCCGGAGCAGGTCAGCATTGGCAAGCTCAACAACGTCCGCGAGGCAATCGAGATCTGCCGCACCTCGCGCACCATCCTCGGTGCAAACGGTATCTCGCTCGAGTACCCCGTGATTCGCCACCAGAACAACCTGGAGTCGGTGCTCACCTACGAGGGCACCGTTGAGATGCACACGCTCGTGCTCGGTCAGGTGCTGACCGGCGAGCAGGCCTTCCGCTAGGCCTTTTCGACCAGCAGGGTGACTCGCTCGGCGAGGTAGCTCTGCAGGGTTTGTGCTCCTTGTATGGGGGCACCCGCTCTCCAGCGGACTCGGACCTCCCCTTCGCTCAGCGCGAGGGGGAGGTCTTCTGCTGTGTGCGTGAGCGTTTCTTGGTTCAAGGGGAGCGGGATCGCGTCGTAGTTCACCGGGGTTCCGATTGGGTAGCCGGCCTTCAGCGCAGCGGCTGCGATCTCGCGGCGCTCCTCGCGTGAGTTTGATTGGTAACCGGGGCGGCCGCGCTCGGCGGATCGGGTGGCGGATCCTGCTGCGTAGAGATCCCCGCTGCTAGTGAGTAGCAGCGTGCCGAGTCGCCAGACCTCGCCGAGTGGTTCGAACTTTGCGGGTTTCGTGCGCAGGAACGCCTTGCGGGGCGGGATGTAGGTGGCGAGGGTTTCGGGCCGGATGCCTGCCTGGGTGAGATTGTTGGCTGCCTCGGCGCAGGCTTGTGTCGCTCGTCCAATGGCCTCATCCTGCGCGCTCACCCGGCCAGTGTAGCGATATTTGCGGTCTGAAATCACTGCCTGAATTGGAGTGGGGGACTCCCCGGCAGGAGCCTCGACGTCGAGCTTGCATCTTGTTGTCGAGCCTGCCGTCCGCGACTGCGGGTTCGGCGATGAGGTGCAGGCTCGGCGGTGGGGTGCAGGTTCGGCGATGGGGTGAGGGTTCGGCGATGGGGTGAGGGTTCGGCAGCGGGGGACTGCAGGTTCGGCGATAGAATGCAGGTTCGGCAGTGGGATGCGGGTCCGGCGATGAATCGGAATCGTAGTGTGTTTGAGGTGGCTCAGGATCCGCGATCCCGCGAGGCACCTCCTAGAATTGGCAGGATGACCTCACCCCAACACTTCGCGAGAGCGGCCACGATTCGAGCGATGCTGCTCGTGCTGGTCGGGTCGCTCGGCATGCAGCTTTCGGCGGTGATTGCTCTCGGACTGTTCGACACCCTGGGGGTGCTCGGCACGAGCTCGGCCAGGCTCGCAGTGGCAGCAGTCTTTCTGCTGATCATTTTTCGACCGCGGCTGCGAGGGCGCTCGCGCCGCGAGTGGATCAGCATCATTCTGTACGGTGCCGCGATGGCCGCCATGAATGGCTTCCTCTATCTTGCGATCGAGCGGATCCCGCTTGGCATTGCGACGACGATCGACTTTCTCGGCCCCTGCCTCGTCGCGCTGGCGGCCTCGCGGAGGCTGCGCGAGATTTTGCTGGCCCTTGCCGCGCTCGCCGGTGTCGCGCTGATCGCGGGTTTCGGGGGCCCCTTTGACACGCTCGGCCTCATCTTTGCCGCGGCCGCGGGTGCCTGCTTTGGGCTGTACACACTGCTCGCCGCAAGAATTGGCCAGTCGAGTGGCGGGCTCTCTGCCGTGGCGCTGTCTGTTGCGGTGGCGGCGATCCTGACCCTGCCGTTCTCGGTTCCCGCGGTACCGCTGATCCGGCCGGAGCAGTGGGGGCTTCTAGTGCTTTCGGCCCTGCTCGGCACGGCGCTGGCCTTCACCGTCGACACGATGGCTGGGCGTCTGACTTCGGCAAGGGTGCTCGGGGTGTTCTTTGCGTTTGATCCGGTGCTCGGCACACTGCTTGGTGTGCTGATCCTGGGCCAAGTTTTGACGCTCCCGGCGAGCTTGGGCATCGCCCTGGTGGTAGCAGCGGGCGCGGGCATCGTCTGGTTCGCGGGAAAACAGCGCTAGAAAAAGGCCTAAGCTGGCAACGTGGAGAATCAGATTGCAGTTGAGTCCCTCGAGATTGAGCGCAAGTATGAGGTCGACGTTGTGGCAGAGCTGCCACACGGCGACGATTTTGCTGTGGCTGGTCTCACCGCCGCAGATCCGGTGGTGCACGAGCTGAAGGCCACCTATTTCGATACGCCCGAGGGTGATTTGGCGCGACTTCGCATGGCACTTCGCGTGCGCAGCGGTGGTAAAGATGCCGGGTGGCACCTCAAAAAGAAGAGTGATGCGGGCAATAAGGAGACGCTCTGGCCCGCGTCCGATGAGATGCCCGAGGCGGTGATCACGCTGCTTCACGATCGACTTGGCCCCGCCGCGGCAAAGCTCGGACCCATCGCTGACCTGCAAACGGAACGCACCGTCGTTCGGCTGAGTGACCAGAACGGTCTCGAGGTCGTGGAGCTTGCTGACGACCGGGTGCGCGCGCTCTGCCACAAGACTGGCGTGCAGCGTGCCTGGCGAGAATGGGAAGCTGAGCTGTTGCCTGACGCTGACACCGAACTGCTCGACCAGATCGAGCCCGTGCTGCTCGCCGCGGGCGCGGCTCCGTCGTTCAGTCCCGCGAAGATCGCCCGGGCGATGGGACGGCTTGTCGGCATCGCGGAGGCGCGAGGTGAGAGCGCTGAGCAGATCCTGGCACTTCAGCAGCTCGATGAGGCGGACCGCGAGGCGGCGCGTAGGCTGGAGTCATGAGCAATAAGCCGGTCTCCAAAGGCAAGAACAAACGCGACGATAAGAACCAAGAGGTGAGCCCCGCTGCGAGGCGGAAGCAGATCATCGTCGGCGTTGTGATGGGGACAGTGATGGGTGTGATTCTCGGGGCCCTAACCACGTTCTGGCTGTGGGTGCCGGCGGGAGTTGCGTTCGGTCTTGCTGTTGGGGCGATTATGAAGCCGCCGAGCGAGTAGCGTCAAGGGAGGTTCGGGATCCGGGCCTCCTTTTTTGTACCACTAAACAGAATGTCAACGTCATTGACATTTCCGTTTACATCGAACCCTCTCTGTGCGAGGATCAATGAGGACACGACAAACGAGGACACCATGGAACCCACCATCTTTGAAACACATCGACCAGCAGCGAAGATTGTCGACGATGCACTTCGCGACACCAAGCTCGGCTGCTTCTGGATCGAAGACGTCGCCGATACGGCTGCGCGCTACCCCGCACTCGAAAGCGGCAAGATGGCCGACGACGTGGTCGTTGGCGGCGGCTACGCGGGCCTGTGGACAGCGATCAAACTGAAGACCGAGCACCCCGAGCGTCGGGTGCTGCTGCTTGAGGCGAAGCGCGTAGGTTGGGCGGCGTCCGGTCGCAACGGTGGCTTCTGCGAGGCGAGCATCAGTCACGGTGAGCCGAATGCCGAGGCCCGCTGGCCCGACGAGGTCGGCACCTTGCGCCGCCTCGGGTACGAGAACCTCGACGCCATCGAGCGCTTCGTCACTGAGCACAAGCTCGATGTGGACTTCGAGCGCACGGGCGAGCTGTCGATCGCGAACGAGCCGCACCAGGTTGAGTGGCTGGAGGAGGGCGATGATCCTCACCACGTTGTTCTGAACGCCGAAGAAACGCAGCAGCGCATCAAGTCGCCGACCTTCTTGGGTGGCGAGTTCTCACCGCGCGACAACGCGAACCTGCACCCGGCAAAGCTGGTGGCCGAACTCGCGCGCCACGCTGCAGAGATCGGCGTGGAGATCCACGAACAGACGCGGGTGACCGGTCTCGAAGGGCAGTCCGACGAGCCCATCCAATTGACCACCACACACGGCACTGTGAGCGCGGAGCGCGTCGCGCTGTGCACGAACGTCTTCCCGTCGCTGCTGAAGCGCTACACCTTCCACACGGTGCCGGTGTATGACTACGTGCTGATGACGGAGCCGCTGACCGATGAGCAACTCGCTTCGATCGGCTGGGAGGGGCGCGAGGGCCTCGCCGACATGGCGAACCAGTTCCACTATTCGCGTCTCACCAAAGACAACCGCATTCTCTGGGGCGGCTACGACGCCGTGTACTTTGCTGGCGGCCGGATCAAAGCCGAGCACGAGGATCGTATGGAGACTCATCGCAAACTCGCGAGCCACTTCTTCACGACCTTCCCGCAGCTCGCTGGCGTGAAGTTCAGCCACCGCTGGGCCGGCGTGATCGACACCAGCACACGCTTCTGCGCGTTCTTCGGGCAAGCGCACGATGGCCGGGTGCAGTACGTCGCGGGCTTCACTGGCCTCGGGGTGGGCGCCACGCACTTCGCAGCAGACGTGATCGTGGATCGCCTTGAGGGGCGCGTGACAGAGCGCACCGAGCTGCAGATGGTGAAGGAGATGCCGCTGCCGTTCCCACCTGAGCCCATTGCCTCCATGGGCATCAACATGACGCGCTGGGCGCTCAACCGCGCCGACCACAACCGCGGGGAGCGAAACGTGCTGTTGAAGACGCTCGACGCGCTCGGCCTGGGATTTGACTCATGAGTGAGGTTTTGGCTGACGGGGTGAACGCTCGGGTGAGCGGGTTGGGGATCTCGGTTCCGCTGGAATCGGTCGCGCCTGAGGAGACCGTTTCAGGATCGCCGCGGCAGGGCTTCGTCGAGCTCGGTGCCATTGGCAGCTGCGAAACCGGCATCTGGGAGTTGCGCTCTGGCACGGTGGTCGACACCGAGGTGGACGAGATCTTTGTGGTGCTCTCGGGTGGGGCCTCGATTGAGTTTCTCGACGAGGATCGAAGCGTCGAAGTTGGTCCCGGTGATGTGATGCGGCTCGTTGCCGGGTCGCGCACGCGGTGGACCGTGGAGGATCACATTCGGAAGGTGTATATCGCTGGGGAGTAGAGGGCTGTGCCGCCCTCAGCCTGGCGGGTCAGCAAACGAAGACGCGATTTGGGTGGGGACAAGTTACAGACTTATCGCCTTGGGATCAGCTATCGGCCAGCTCAGTGGAGACATAATCCCACTGACAGATAGGATTATTGGGGCCACTCGACGGCTTGAGGAATGCGACGGCAGCTTCCTCTAATTGACCTTCCCCAAGGGCTCATCTGAATAGTCGAGGGTGAAAGGAATCCACAATGTCGCAACCCCACGCTGGTGCTGCTCTCGGCGCTTCCTACCGATTGGTGGATCGGATTGGATCGGGCGCTGCCGGCGATGTGTGGTTGGCTGAGTCGACCGCAGATAAAACGAGTTTTGCCGCGAAGATCCTCAAGACTGAACACGCGAGTGATCCTGAACTGGTTGAGCGGTTTATCCGGGAGCGCTCGGTTCTTATCGGGTTACGTCATCAAAACATAGTTGCGGTTCAAGATCTTGTGGTCGAAGGATCTACGCTGGCGATTGTCATGGATTACGTGCCGGGCGGATCGCTACGTGACTTGCTAGCAGATGGAGGCCCAATCCCCGCTGCCGAGGCCATGACGCTTTGTGCGCAGGTACTTGATGCTCTTGCCGTTGCTCACGGGCGAGGCGTGACTCACCGCGACATAAAGCCCGACAACGTGCTGCTCTCTGAGCAATGGCAACCGGGCCAAAACGGAACAGTGCGAGTCACTGACTTTGGCATTGCTTCGGTGGTGAGCGAGCGACAGCGGCAGACCACCGGGATACTGGGCACGCCCCAGTACATGGCCCCAGAACTGATCAGTCACGGTCAGACCTCACCGGCAGCTGACGTCTATTCGACTGGTGTGATGCTCTACGAATTGCTCGCAGGGCGAACACCATTCGCTGGACCTGGTACCGATTTCACTATTGCCTATCGGCACGTCACTTCGTTGCCCCCTAGGCTTGAAGTGCCCGAAAAGCTTTGGGCCGCGGTCAACCGATTACTTGCGAAGGATCCGCGCGAGCGTCTCGGCGCGGGAGACGCCGCAGCGGAACTGCGCAATCTAGCTGCACAGTTTGCCAGTCTGACTGCGCTGACTGCGGCGCCGGTCACTGAATCGTTTGAAGAGATTGAGCGACCTGCGACAATGTTGCGCAGTGACCTCATCCGAGAAGCTGAAGAGATTCCAGATCACGTCTCGCACTTCTCTCAGGACCTTCCTGAGCTCGGCGATGCTGGCCAGCACACTGTGATTCGGGCAATGCCAAAACGTGAAATTCCACGGTCTGCCGCCCTTGTCGAAGAACCGGAGAAGGGTAAATACCCCGACTGGTTGACCAAAAAAGTGGTGTTGCTGGCAGGCAGCGGGTTGGTGCTTGTGATAGCGCTTGTGATTGGTATGGTCTGGATGTTTGAGGGGGGGTCGGAACCCTCTGAAGCCGTCGCTACAGAAACCCTGGATGCAAGCCAACAAGATCAAATTTTGCCGACAGGGCTTTCGACATCGCGTAAGGCAAGTTTTGATCCAGAAACTCGGCTCGTTACGGTTGAGATGACATACGGGGCGCAGAAATCGGAGCTCTCGGGTGCCTTCTTGGAGGTTATCCCTGGAATGAGTAAAAAAAGTGCGTGCCCGGCTGTCGAGTGGGATGGAGCAAAGGTAAGTAAACACCAGACTTCAACTACTGGGCTAAACGTGACCTGTGGGTGGAAACTTGACGGCTTAGTGGTTCCTGCAAATGGGCAAAAGACGGTCACTGCCAAGTTCCCGTTTGCTGTAGCTGATGCCTCTGAACTGAGCGAATGGTTAAGCGGTGCCGCTTCTGCAACTACGGCTGCCATAACCGATCCAGACGCAATCTCAACGGCTTACCCATCGCAGCGGCTCACAAACATCAACGTTGTTACGCCACAGAGGCTTGTTAGCCAGACGCCGGTCACGGTCACGCTTGTGCCAGTGTGGCCGAGTGGCGCTGATGAGCTAAACCCGCTTTACCAGAGTCCCTCTACCGGGACTCCGTCGCAGATGTTGCAACAGGTAGCCGGAGGCGAAGCAGGTGTTCGCTTCTCGGACAGTTGCTCGGGAGCGATTGCGATCTCTTCAGATGGTCTAGTGGTGACGGCGCTCTCGGTAACACCATCATGCAGTCTGAGAGCTTCGGTTGGTAACTTCACGGATCTTATGAGTTCGCCGTTTAGTATTACTACGCGAGAGTAGCTTACTTCTCGCGCCCCTCAACAGTTGTTTTCAGGTGAGGCATATATCGCGTAGACCCACACTTCGAAACATGGGGGCGCAACGCGGTGGGGATTAACGCCCTAGGGCAACGTAAAGCACGGGAGCTTGAACTGGTGGTGATCCAGTCAGCGCCAAAAATGCTTAGAAGGTAGCTTTCCCCCGGCCTCATCATCAATCAGTTGGAGGCAATAGACGCCAGCAACGTCGTGATGCTCGTTTAGCTCAAATCTGCTGTCTTTGTAGTGATCTGCGATAGCTCGAATTGATGTCTCAGCATCTACGTTCTTGCGTAGATATACCCTCACGACTCCGTTCCAGCTGTGTTCAGTTTTGCTGCAGGAGAGGAGCTAGTCGCTGTCCTTTTGTTCGACAGATAGGACATCGTCGGGGTGTTTGTGAAGGTCGTGAATCAAAAGGTCGAGAGGGATCGAAGGTGAGTGGGTTACAAGTCTTGCCTAAACGTCGCTGATCTTCATGAACTTGTCACTCAGCGAGTTTTGTTTGCTTCGTCGAGGGCATCTTCGCCAAATTTTCGACGTGGGCTCGCTTGATCTCGCAGTTCCCTCGCGGCGTCAGAAGCCGCCAGTTTGAGCGAATCCGCAACACCCTCATCGAACGCTATCGGCGCTTTGCCGCCTCCACGCCGTTTTCGGAATCTTCTTGGTGCAGAGAATCGGTTTGGATCTCGGAACAGGTCCGCGATCCAAACCGAAACTGCGTCTACCTAGGAAGCACCACCGGCGGTGAAGATATTCTGCGCGATGGTGTCGAGCTGCTCGCGCAGGCCATCGAGCTCCGTTTTGACGTTGTCGAGAGCCGTCTTTGTGTCGGGCCAAACTTCGCCGCGGAACTTGATTGCGAGAGGGCCGTCCCAGACGTTCGGATCCGACAGAACCTTGCCCTGTCCGTCAAGCTTTGTGATCTCGTCTTGAAGACCACCGGTGATAATCGCCTTAACCTGATTGATGGCATCTTTGGCTTGTTGGGTTGAAAGTACGCGTGACATAGAGATTCTCCTGAGTGTTCTTTAAGTCAGACCCGGGGAGGGTCTAATGGATCACGCTACATTGCAACTAAAAACATAAGCAAATTAATTGTTCACAGTTTGCTCTAGAATGTTTGAGTATTGAGACTTGTTTTTGTTTCAAGGCAAAAGTTTTTGTTTTGACCGCAAGCAAGTTTAGAAAACTCCCCCGATTCAAACAGCAGCAGCGCTTGCTTATCTCGAGAAATTGAGTCTACAAAATTGAATTCTATACACAAAGTAAACACAAGGTCAACGCTACATAGACGTGGCGCTCGAATAGTAATTGCTGGACTGGCTATTGCTGGTATTACCTTTGCGCCAGCGTGCAGCTTATTGAATGCAGAGGTAGACCAACCGACGAAGGTGCTCCAATCAGTGAGTGTCAGCCTGGGGTCCAACGGCAAAATTTCTGCAGTTGATGGTTCTGCCATCTACCTTGATGAGATAGCAGGCAGGACCAGTTCTTCTGCAACGAGCTATGTGCCACGCGACGTGGTGAACGACCTTCCGGTAAGGGTGACAACTCGGTATCTTGCCGGAGATAAGACCGGTGAAAACCTAGAGGACCTTGCAGGCTACACCGGTCAAGTCGAGATCGAGGTCATGTTGGAAAACTTGACTGTTGCCTCACGTGACGTGGAGTTTGATGCCGCTGGCCACTCTTATAGTGCCCCCGCGCTCGTCGGCACACCTTTGAGCGTTGCAGCAGCTGCAACGCTCAAAGGTGTAGACCCTGGTGAGCTCGTGTTTGATGCCGATAAGGATGCTGCAAATACTAACGGAGTGGTGAGCGTCGGTGCTGATGGTAGAACAGTTGTGCAGTGGGCTACGCTGCTCGCGCCACCGCATGCAGAAGCGACCGCCACTCTTCGTCTAGTTGCGAACGTGACTGATTTTGCGGTGCCCGATATTGATATCGCGGTACAAGCTGGACTGCAGAGTGATCTGAGCTTCGATGGTGTGCTCGCGTCTGCCTTCAATAATGGCCCGAATTCTGAGATTGGCATGCAGCAGAAAGCGATTTCTCTTGTTGCTGAGGTGAACGAAGTGCTTGCGAGAGCGGGTGGAACGATTACCGAAGTGAGAAAGAACCTGAATGACACGTCGGGCACCCTTGGCGTTCGTGCCGCTGAGCGGCTTCGCAGCAGCAGTACATCTTTGACTGAACAAATGAGCGCCTTGAGTGAGCAGCTCACCTCGCTTGAGGGCACTCTTAATGGATCCGTGAAATCTACGCAATCGGCCATGACATCGCAGCTGTCGGAGATCGTGTCTTCCATGAACTCGATGCTGGGCACCACAACAGGTCATCCATCCAGCTACTTGGACGGATCCGGTTGTTTGGCCAAGGTGAAAACGAGCGAGGCGAGCGGGACACTTTTCTCGACGATCTTGCAATTATCGGGATTGTTGGATGGGTACTCGAAGGCCAACGCCAGCTGCCGAGATCAGGTGGTCGAAGAGATTAATGCCCTTCTCGGACCTGAAGTGCCCGATGCGGATGCATGCGTAGAGACATCGATGACCTGCTCACTCTTTGAAGCAAAGGGTGTTATCAGTGGTGCTTTGATGCAGTTTGTGGCTGACAGCCAAGACATTTTAGACGAGCTCGACGGTCAGAAGGTGAACGATGCAATTGGCCTGCATGGGCAACTTGGAACGACTCTGAGTGGTCTTGAAGGGCTTATTACCAAGTTGGATGCGGGCGTGATTGACGAGAGCACCTGGAATGAAATTGACATCGCGCTAGGTAGTGCGAATTCGCAGGCCGCCAGTCTCGCCGCGCTTCAAGAGAACGCGGCAAATAACAGAGACGCGCTAAAAAATGGCGGTGAAGTAGACCAGCAACAACAGGCACTCGCTGCTCTTATCTGTTCCTCCGGTATTGATCCCGTGACTGCCGAGCAATTGCGGGCCTACTTGACCGATACGAAGTGCGATCACACACCGCAAGATCCAAGCCTGATTCCGGCTGAGGGCACGTTCCAAAAGCAACGTAATGATCAGAGGGCGGCTTGGGATCAAGTAGTCGCGGCGATCCCACTGAAAGACGCGCCCTTGACTCAGCTTCAGGATGACCTTGCCAAACTTGGTACCAAGCTCAGCGCGCTAAAGACTTCGGTCGGTAGCCCCGGCTTCCAGGGAATCAAATCAGAGCTGAGGGCACTTAAAGATGATGCTGACGAGAAATATGACGATCTTGGCTTGAAGCTGGGCGAAATCAAGGTTAATCAGGAGCACGTCTCTGATTCCTTGACCGACTCCCTTCAAGACCATGCTGGTGAAGCGAACGACACTATTTCAGAAGACCTTGATGAACGGATTAGCGTTGTGCATCAGCGTGTCACTCGCGGTCGCGATTCTTTAGTTGAATCATTTAATCTCACCATCGACGGTCTCGCTGCTGCTTCGAAGAAGGTACGCACCGAGGGCAAAACGCAGATTGATGGACAAAAGGCAAAGCTCAACGATGCAAAGCTCAAAGCCACCGAGGCCCTCGACAAGCAGACCATAAGCGCGCTGGAGCACATTGCAGCTAGCACTGACAGATCGACGCAGAACGTGACGGCAGCATCTGCCATGCTTGCAGAAAGCTTGAGCAAGGTTGTGCTTGACCTTGGGGATCCGAAGGTCAAGGGATCGGGAATCTTGGGGGCAATGTCGAAGAGTGCCGCCCAGTCCGACACCGCGGATTATCAACTTGCACTCGCGTCTCAACGAGCTTCAGGTTTCGCCAACGTGCGGTCCGACGATATCGCCGGGTTGAGGTTGCGTCAGGCGCAGTTTCAGGCATCGATCGAGTCTGTGGCTGAGCTTCCCGCATTTCATCTAGATATTGCCGCGGGAGCAACTTCGCAGACCATTTATTCATTCCACGTAAAAGGAGGCGACAAATGAGCCGGAAACTGCTTGTTTCACTCATTAGCGCTGTGGCGGTCGTGGTCGCCGTTGTGCTTGTGGTTGTTTTCCTCTGGATTCCTCGTTCCCAACCTAAACCTGACCCGATCGCGGCAACGGTTCCCGTGGCTCTTTCCAAAGCGAATCTGCCGAAGGGGGTAAAAATCGGCATCATCGTCACTGCCGGTTCAGGCGCGGCTGAAGGGGCTGAATGGCGGGCTGCGGCTGAAGGAGCACGTGTAGCACAACAACGACTCGCGTTGGGTGGGACGCAACTTAAGCTCGTTACCGAAGACGATCGGGGCACTTCTGCGGGTGGCAAAGAAGCGGTTGATGCACTCATTGACGAAGATGTCGCTGGGATTGTGTTGGCAAGTTCGGGAAAGCACCTGGGCGGTGCAATCGAGGCAGCGGCAGAAGCTGGGGTGCCGGTTATTCTGCCTTACGCCCAGCCTCCCAAGGGTTCAGAAAGTGTCTGGTCCCTCGACAGTGCGGAGACAGACAACGCAGAAAAGCTTGAGAGCGTTCTCTCTGAGTATCGTCACCCGCTTTTTGTCGATGCGGGTTCGACGTTACCTGAAGGGGTTCGTATTGATGACCGGGTCGCTTATAAATCAGGTACTGAACTCCCAGCTTTTGTGGACACTCTTGTTCACCGTACGGGAACCGACGCACTTGCTGGTGGGGCCTACGGTGGAGGCGAACACGAAGACGAACCTAAAAAAGAACCAGTTGAGGATCCGGCCGATGCGCTCTTGATAAGCGGGAACCCAGCGCTGCAAGCGACGATTGTTGCAGCTCTGCAGCAGCGGGGAGTCTCCGTGCCGATCCTCATGACTCCTGAGGCGATAAGCCCTACGTTTTCGGCAACTCTCCTTGAGCGAGGGGGCAGCGTGACACCGCAGCTGCGTACGGTGGGAAACCAGTGGAATGACACGTTGGCGCTAAATGCTGATGCTCAGGGGCGTTCAATGTCAGCATTCCTAGCTGCAACCCGCCAGTTCACCTACGACAAGAACATCAAGAATCTCTCAGAAGATGCGTCATTCGACGAGGTGGCAGGTAACGCAGACGTGCGTAGCCATGACGCAGTCATTGCTCTGGTAGAGGCTATTTCGCAAGCGAACAGCATCGAGCCTAAAGAGGTCGAGCGCAAACTCAGTGGCCTCACGCTGAATTCCGGTGATGGTATTGCGGGTCCTGATCTTGACTTTTCCTCACCTGAAGCGAATAAGGGTGAAGTGAGTGTGATGCGTGCGACGGACCAATACCTAGGGCTTCGCTCGCAGGTTGAAAACGGCACTGACCGATTGGTGTGGTTCACTGAGCCAATTTCTGACGGTACTCAAGTGAGCGCGGAATAGGAGAGGCCATGCGGGTACTCATCGATCTTGGTGGCCAGCAAGAGGTAATTGAACTTGCAGATTGGCAACCTGAAGCAACAGTGGCGCAACTGTGTGCCGCCGCCGGAATCCTTGGGTTAGAACCAGAAGAGCAGTTATTTCTGGACGGGGCGCCGGTTACGGGGGCGACCAAGCTCCAGGAGGTTGTGATGCTTGAGGGGTCCGTGCTAGCGCGCGAGGCTCCTTCCCCCGTGCAGCGTGTGCACGCTTGGAACGTGTCAATCTCGGGTGGGGTTGCAGTAAGTGACGTTGTTGTTATTCCGGGTCACCGGAAGCTCGTGGTTGGGCGCGCCCCACAAGCTGACCTCGTCTTGCCGACCGATAGTGCCTCATGGCATCATTGCACGCTTGAACTTGAACCCGAAGGTGTTCGTCTACGCGATGCAGGTTCTACAAATGGCACTGTGGTCGATGGTGCAAAAATCGATGACGAAGGCGTGCTGATCTCTGAAGCAAAAACCGTCATTGCAGGCGGGGCTGTGCTCAGTATTCGACCAAAATTGGAGGAGAGTCCGGCGCCCGCACCTGGTAGCTTGGCGAATCTCACTCCAGCGGCAACTGCCCCTTTTAATCGCCCTCCGCGGCCGGGACGCCCTGCACCACCCGACGCGCTTGAACCTCCCGTTCAGAAGGATGTGCCTGCTGCATCAAAGTTCAGCTATATTTCTATACTTGCCCCGCTCGTAATGGCGGGGGTGCTGATTGTCGTGATGAAAGATGCAAGGTTCGCAATGTTCGCGATCCTGAGCCCCATCATGGGAATCGGCATGTGGTTCGAACAGAAACGTCGTCGCGCAAAGAACCTGAAAGAAGAAGAGGCTCGTTTCAGCGAAGCACTTGAGGCGTTTCAAGGAGAGATTCGTGAAATCGCTGCTGATGAGAGCTTAAGGCGGCAAAGCAGTATCCCTGATCCCGGTCTTTTGATGCGCCGCCCTACACTCCCGTCAACGTTGCTGTGGCAGAGGCGAGTGGCGGCCGATGACTTCCTGAGCTTGCACATTGGTGTTGGCGACGTGCCTTGGAAACCTGAAGTGAGCATGCAGGGCGTTGCTCGCCTGGATGATCGAGTGAAGCAGGTTCTTGAAGAGAGTGTGCTGCCTGCTGCTCCCGTGCTGGGAGAACTCGGAAACAGCGGTGTCATTGGCATTGTCGGAGATCGCGATGGAGCCCTCGCTCTCGCAAGAAGTCTCATCATGCAAGCCGCTGTTCACTGCGGACCGGCAGATCTCACTATCGGTCTGTTCTGCGATGGTGGACGTGAGACTGACTGGGAGTGGGCGGCCTGGCTGCCCCACACAAGACTCGCTGGAAGCAGCGAGGGGGCTCGGTGGATGTCGAACAAGCGTGAACAGAGCGCTTCAATGTTGCGAAATTTGCTTGACAGTATTGAGGCACTGCCTACTCCAACTCTGCTAACTGTGTTGGACTCAGAAGTGCTCACAGAAGGTCGGGACGCACCCGCACGAGAATTGCTTGGGCTGGGGCGAGTAGCGCCCGGATCCCGCGAGTCTCAAGATAAGATTGTGCGTCGAGTGAGCGGAATTGTCATTGCGACAACCTCCGATAAACTTCCTGCTGCGTGCACCGCGGTTATCGAAGTCGGGCAGGATGCTGCCGCTACAGTTCACCACCCTGAAGATCTCACACGTGTGGAAGACGTGATCCTTGCAGGTATCAGTGTTGAGAGCGCCGAAACCTCTGCGAGGAGACTTGCCCATTTTGAGGATCCAGAACTTGTTGTTCCAGGAGCTTCTCTGCCCTCATTAGTGCGGCTTCCTGAATTGCTTGACGCGAGGCAGCTTGATGCGGATGCGATCCAACGCATGTGGGCCGCCCCAACTGGCATGTCGACACCAGTTGGTCTTGGGGAATCTGGTGTGCTTGATCTCGACATTGTGAAAGATGGGCCACATGGCCTAGTGGGTGGTACCACTGGTTCGGGTAAGAGCGAGTTTCTACGTTCTTTTGTCGCCGGGCTTGCGGCACGCAATGACCCTACGAGGCTGAACTTCATTCTGATTGACTTCAAAGGTGGAGCCGCATTCAAAGCTTGTGAACGGTTGCCACACACAATTGGAACGATCAGCAACCTAGACGAGCAGCTTGCGGATCGTGCGCTTCGTGCGCTTGAAGCAGAAATGGAGAGGCGACAGCGTCTGTTTGCTGCGGCCGGCGAAGACATTGACAATCTACCGGCCTACCTTGCGACCAAGCCAGCTGAACCGCTCCCTAGACTGCTCCTAGTTATTGATGAGTTCGCCATGCTCGCAAAGGACTTTCCTGATGTGCTTGCATCACTCGTGAGTGTTGCGGCTGTCGGACGTACCCTCGGTGTTCACATGATTCTTGCGACGCAGCGCCCTGCGGGCGTGGTGAACGAAGATATCCTTGCGAACACTAACCTGCGAGTCGCGTTGCGTGTGCAGAGCCGTGAAGACTCCAGCAACGTGATCAGTGTGCCTTCCGCCGCGAGCATTGGACGTGCGCAGATGGGTAGGGCGTATGTGAAGCTCGGTCAAGATGACATCACGCCAGTACAGACGGCGCTTGTTACAGGACGAGCGAAGCAAGATCTCGCCGAGGTTGTTGAGGTGAGAGAAATTGGATTGTTCGGTGTACCGATGCCGCGCAAGTCTGCTATTTCGGCAAAGGCCAGCGACGCAAATGATCTTGACTTGTTGATCGATGCTGTTGTTCAGGCAAACGAACTGAATGGCTATGCGCCACCTCGTCAAGTGTGGCCGGAGGCTCTTGGCGAACAGGTCAACCTTGACGGATACAAATCGAATCCCGAGAACACAGAAGTTGACGTGGCAGCCCGACCGACGCCCGCTACGGGCGGCATGCACGATACGACCGTAAACGTTGCACTGGCAGACGAACCCGACCTTCAGCGACAATCACCCGCTGGATGGAACCTCGCAGAGGGTAACCTGCTGCTGTTAGGAATTGCCGGTAGCGGCACGAGTACTACCCTCGCCTCGATTGCCCTTTCCGTTGCCGCGACAAAGGCACCTGATGAGGTAGATATTCTGTGTCTCGATGTTGGGTCACGGGGGCTCGCTTCGCTCGCCGGCCTACCGCACACAGTTGCATATGTTGGCTCAGGGCCAGGGGCCAAAGAACAGCAAGCGCGGTTCTTGCGGCACTTGACTGGCGAACTCGCGAGACGTCGAGAAACAAATGGTCCGCACCGGCCTACTATCATCTTGATCGATGGTTTCGCGGCGATGCGCGATGAACTTCAAGACTTTGAAGGGCAGCAGCTGCTGGATTCGTTCTACCGGGTCTATGCCGATGGGCCAGCGTTCGGAATGCACTTTGCAGTGACGACGACTCGTGCGAAGTCTGTTCCTTCTGCGATGGATGAGGTGACGACGCAGCGTTGGGTGTTCCGGCTCGCTGACGTGTTTGATTACTCGAACTTTGGGGTGAAGGGCAAAGACATTCCGGCGACGATTGCTGGGCGATGTGTCGACGCGACCACACTGCTGCAGATGCATATTGCGACCGCGCCTCAGGGAATGGAAGTCGCTGTGCAAGAGGCGAAGTCTCGTTGGGCGGGGGCGGCAGCGAAGGCGGATGTAATCGGATCACTTCCCGACAACGTGCTTGCTTCGAGTCTCGTGGCTGCCCTGGATCTCACGGGGGAACCGTTACGCTTTCCGATTGGAGTGCGGGAAGACACGCTTACAGCGGGGTTGGTTGAGCTCTACGAGGGTGAGCATGCGCTGATTGCAGGGCCTGCGAGAAGCGGGAAGTCGACGCTACTGCTTGCACTGGCTGAAGTGCTCCGGTCAGGGGAGACCAAACCG
Source organism: Leucobacter viscericola (assembly GCF_011299575.1). Lineage (NCBI taxonomy): Bacteria > Bacillati > Actinomycetota > Actinomycetes > Micrococcales > Microbacteriaceae > Leucobacter > Leucobacter viscericola. The sequence goes on along the minus strand of NZ_CP049863.1, from coordinate 1,498,127 downwards.
GCAGTATGGGGTATTTATGATCGTCGTTCGCCTTTGGGAAGCGCGGCCCTCGACAGGTCGGCGTCGGGTGCTGACGAGATACCAGCGTTGTTGTCGGCCTTGCAACTGGAAACTGGTCCCGTGTATCTCCTGATTGATGATGCGGAGCGAGTGGAGGACGCTGACCAGGCACTTCAGAAACTTGCCGAGTCGAATCATCCTGGACTGTGCATGATTGCTGCGGGACGGTCTGCTGATCTGCGGAGCATATATAGCCATTGGACGAAGAGTCTGCGGAAGTCGCGCTGTGGGGTTCTGCTGCAACCCGATACTGATTTTGATGGCGAACTGCTGAGCGTGTCGATACCTCGGCGTGCGCCTGTGGCGATTACCACGGGGCGTGGGTATTTGTGTGTTGGTGGTTCGGTTGCGCTCGTGCAGACGATGAGCCCGAGTGCGGAAGGTGCAGGTCTGTAATGGTGATTGAGTTTGATGATGCGGCTGCTGATGGAATTGCGCAAGCTGCGCGAAATGCTGCGACGGAGTTACGGGCTCAATCGGCAACTAGGCGCAGTGCTGCGGAGAACGTTGCAAAGGATTTTAGCGGTCATTATGCAAACCTTCTCAAGACTGCTTGTCTGATTGAATCGGAAGATCGAATCAACCTTGCTGGCATTCTTGAGTCTCTTGTTACCCAAGTAGAAGCAGCGAAAACGAGAGCGACTGAAGAGAAGCAGCGAGCTGCTGACCTGTCGGCCTGGCAAGACCGGGAGGACGCAAGGGATAGAAAACGGGCAATGGATGCCCTGTCTCCTGGTGCTCCAAATCCAGTGGCTGAACCCTACGATCCTAAACCGTCTGATACTCCCTTGAGCCCACCAAGCGTTTCCGCTGCGTTCTCGGCGCGCGAGCGGAACCGGGCAGCTAGCATTCTAGGAGGTTCGAGTTCAGCGAACCCTAACAGGCTTCGTAGCTTCGTGACTAGTTCGAACGGACTGAATACGAGCCTTGAAAACCAGTTAACAAGCGTTAAGAGTGCCTGGACGAGGTTTACATCAAGCTGTGGATGGGTCAATTTCGGATCAGCCACGTTCCTCGCAGGGTTTGAGAAATTACTTGCCGAAAACCGGGCGGACGCGTTATTGGTAGAGAAAGTTGCCGCAGCTTTTGAACTGGCTGGGGGTGATCAGTCGCTGCTTTCCCCGAACCAGTTACAATCCACACTGACTGACGCCACCATTGGCACCTCGGTTGAGCTTATGGTGCGGTATCGGACCGGGCTCATAGTGCCCGGTGAAAATGCGGAACGTTTGGCAAAACTATTTGAAGCTCAAGATAAGTTTTGGCCTAAGGAACTCGTCAAGGGCAAAATATACTCGGTTTCTCCTTCCGGGCTTCTTATTCCAGAAGGCTCTCTGCCTGCGCCTCCGGTGCCCCCGGGCAAGCTGGATCATCCAAAGGGGTGGTCGACCCAGAAATGGCTCACTCCGAGTTCAACTATCGGCACACCACCTCAGTGGGCGAAGTGGGGCGGTCGTGGCTTGGGGGTGGCTGGTACCGGCATCACACTCTGGAGCACTTACTCGAGTAGTTACAACTCGACATTGACAAAGTACCCGACATGGGACGAAAGCCAGAGACAACAGCGAGCATTAGAAGACACTGCTTTTGTAGGTGGACACTCCGCTCTGGGAGCTGCTGGAGGCGCATGGGCGGGAGCATCTATTGGGGCGGCGATAGGTTCGATTTTTCCCGGTCCAGGAACCCTTATCGGGGGAATCATCGGAGGTGTGATTGGCGGAATTGCTGGTGGAATGGCTGGCAACAATGCTGCTCAAGCTACTGCTGATTATGTTCGTGGGGAGAACTGAATTGTTTAGTTCGACAAGAATGGACGCCTGATGATTTCGGTATTTGTGGTGTCATTTGGTGTCATTCTGATGCTTTCTGGTTTGCTTGCATATCTTGGGAAGTGGACGGGATGGGCTGAGTCTTCGGCGTATCTGATTTGTGGAGGGTTTGCTGCTCTGTTTTTCGGTGTGGCGTTTGTGTTCCCCTACATCCATGCTGCGTTGGTGCCAAAGGGAAGTATCCTGAGTGGCTGGTTGGTGCCTATCGCGGCCACTTTGTGGGGCGTGAGTATTATCGGGTTTTGGTGGCTGCCATCGTTTTTGCTGCCGAAATGGTTTATTCAGGGGCGAGAAGAGCGTCGGCGACTTGAGCGGTTGGCCAGAGATCTGAAGAAGGGGCTGAACCTATGAGAAGCGAGCAGGGTGATTTCAGCGAAGAAGTAAAAGATGAAGTTGTTGTGCTTGAAACTCTCACTCCACATTTTGTGGTGAGGTACCCAAGTTTCTTGCAACCTCTTACGTTTGCAGGGGCCGACCTTGTGCTTGGTCTGCAGGATGAGCGTCTCTCGTTCCGACCAAATATTGTGTTTACCTCGGTGCCCAGTGTGGAACCTCTGGTCGATGCGTCGGTTGTTGCGTTGCGTGCAGCGACTGAGCAGCATCCTGGAGCGAAAGTTCTCAGCGTTGATTTCTTCTGGGGTGCGCTTGCGTCGATCGAGGAGCCTGCCCCGGGGCGTGCGATCCTGTTTAGCTATCCAGACGGAGCGGGCCGCGAACTGCTCGCAAAGAAGTGGGTCTTTGCAACTGGACGGCATCATCTTCACGTGGTTGCTACTTACCTCCCTTCGCAGGCAGCAGATCTTGAAGAAACGTTTGATTGGATCGCTAGGTCGTTGCGCCTCCGAGATGAGACTGGCAAGGCACTTGAAGCGGCAGCGATGGAGGGTCATGCGCTCCTAAATGAGAAAGCTACTGTGCGTGCTGGGTTTCCTATCGAGCAACTGGATAGACTTCAAGAACTGCGCGCTCATACCGAACGAGAGTTTCCTCGTGAGGAGTTAGCCACGGTTGCCGCTGTGCGGGGACTAACAGGTTTTGAGGATCGGCTCCTGGGGATCCATGTCAGGTGTGGCGCGGTGACTGGCAGCTATAACGCACTTTCCACGGAACCTGGCGTCGCGGTTGTCCGTTCTGGTGGAACATCTGCCTTTGATGTCGTCGGAGATACCTGCGACCTCTATGGCCTCAGCGGAGAGCAACTTCTCGCTGATGTTTTTGCCTGGACTGGGATCACACCTGGATTCGTGTTTGACGGTGGCCAAACATTCGAACTTTCCGAATACGAGAGGAACGTTCGTGGAATCAACGATCAGGTCTCCGAGGGAGCTTGCTGGACTGAATGCCAGTTCGAGTTCTCTTTGCAACACCAGTGGGTGATCGTGCTCGTTCCTTCACAGGGTTGGTTTGAAGTCGTAATGCCAAGCTCTGAAGTGGTTTCGTTGCACCCGCTGCCTTCAGCGCGATTTGTGAGCGTGATTCAGCAGCGGCTTTCTGAAGCATTCGTTTCCTCGGATAAGTCAAACGACAAGTTTGCTTGAGTCAAGACTCTGCCGTGTGGACGCAAATATTATTTCGGTGTAGAAAGTTGAAAAGACTGTAATGGTGATCGAGTTTGATGATGCGGCTGCTGACGGCGCGGTGTCTGTGTTTCAGAACGCGGCGATCGTGTTGCGGGGCCAGGCCGGGTCGCGACGGAAAGCGGCTGATGATGCGTGTGAGCAGTTTGCCGGACCGTTTGCGAAGTTGTTTGGGGCGGCGTGTTTGGTGGAGTCTGAGGATCGGGCGCGGCTTGCAGGCAAGTATGAAGATCTTGCGACGGATGTGATCGATGCGAAAGTAAAGGCTGCTACGGAAAAGGCTCGGGAGCAAGCACTTGCTGATTGGCAGGTGCGTGAGGATCAGCGGAAGCAGGATCGGGCAGCGGACCCTGTGGGAAACACGTATGCTGCTGACGCGGCGGCGGATAAGAAACCGTCTACTGATGTGATGACGCCGCCGACGTTGTCTGCTGCGTTTGAAGTGCGGGATCGGGTGCGTGAAAACACGAGTAAGTCTGAAAAGGGGAAGACGTCTGCTGATCCCGTGATGTTGCGGGCGTTTGTGTCGACCTCTCAGGGGTTGAATAATGCGCTTGATGGGCAGGTGTCTGCGGTCGAGAACGCATGGGCACGGTTTACGGGGGCGTGTTCGTGGGTGCAGTTTGGCAATGTGTCGAGCGTGCCTGCGTTTGCGAGGTTGTTGGGTGAGAACCGGTCGGACGTGTTGTGGGCTGGGAATCTCGCGGGCCAGTTTGAGAAGGCTGGTGGCGGATCGCTGTCGGTGTCAAAGTTGAATCAGGCGGCGAAAAAGGTTGCGACGGATATTTCGAAGGGGAAGAAGTTTCAGAACCTGTTCAAGGGCGATTTGTCTGCTGAAGAGGTCGCGAAGGCGTGGAATGCGTTGGGGTTGGATGCGGAGGCGGTTCGGGAGTTGCCGCCCGAGTTGTTGGTCAAGTTGACGGATTTGAGCGGGTTGCCGGCGTGGGCGCAGGATGCGGCATCGCGGGAGTTTTTGGAGTACGCGCTGGAAGAGCCTGATTTGGCTTACAAGCTGATGGGGTTCAAAGAAGATTGGAGGCAGAACGCTAGAGGTACTCGCATTAACTTGAGCGCAGACGTTGATTTGGTGACGTTTAAGGAGCAGGCGCAGGCTATCAAGGACGCGCTTGAGCAGTCGCAGAAGGATAATCCTGGTGTTCCGATTCAGCTGATCGGGTTGGGCAATCATGACGGTGTGCTTGTTGCTGGAATGTCTGTGGGAGATCTGGACACCGCGTCCAATCTGACAGTGAATGTATCTGGCATGGATTCGAGTGTGAGTGACATGTTTAACGGGAACGACGCTGCAAAACGCTTGTATGACGATGCCCAGAAGAAGAATAGATCGGCTTCGTTTGCGGTGGTGAACTGGATCGGATACAAGTCTCCATCTTGGGACGAAGTGCCGAGTATGGGGAGAGCGAAATCGGGAAGTGACCGGCTTGCTTCGTTCTTGAATGGTCTGCATGCGAGTCGGGAGGAGCTTGGGAAGCAGCCGAAGCAGCTCGCGGTGCTCGCGCATTCGTATGGGTCAACGACGGCGGTGGAAGCGTTGAAGAAAACGAACTTCGTGGTTGATCGTTTGGTGACGTATGGGTCTGCGGGGGTGAAGAACGACACTAAGGTCACTGATCTGAAGGTGGGTAAGTTCTACGCTACTTCGGCGACGGGAGACTGGCTTGCGAATAAGGGGTGGGTATCAACGACGAAGAGCCTGAAGCCAAGCAACATAGAGGGTGTGGTGGAGTTTTCGTCTGAGGACATGGTGTTGTCTGATAAGAGTAAGTTGAAAGCGACGACTACGCATCGAATGAATCCAGTGAGCGACACCAAATTGGGATATCTCTCGGCGAGCACGTCTTCAGAAGATGCGATTACCTCGATCATGGCAAACGGCAAAATCGACAAAAGGACCAAAGGGTAATGAGATTGGTGCAGCGGGGGATAAGGCGGCAGCGGTTTTGGTCTCGACTGATAGCTAGTGTGACAGTCGTTGGTGTTGCGTTTTTTGTTAGTGGATGTGCGGAGGGAGTGAAGATGAGTGCGAAGGATTCTGCGGGGATGTCGTTTGGTGAGGTTGAAGCGATGTCGATGGAGGAACAATTTGATTTGGCGGGTGTCCGGTATACACGGATGATGGAGTTGGTAACAGAGACACAGTCACAGATCTATGATGGCCCTTGGGTGTGGTTAGGTGCAGGGCTTGGACTGTCGTCAGGGCTGACGGCGATGGATCCTGTTGAGGGTGCCACGGTTCATAATTCTTATTACTACAACATTACGAGGTCTTTTGATCCTCCTGGGGCGACTGGGGCTGAAGCTGATCTTGAGCCTGCGGCGAAGTTTTTCGCGTCGAAGGGGTGGCAGACTGAACAGTCTAAGAGTGAGGACGAAGACGGGAAGATCACTCGGCGAGAGTTGCGGGCGGTGACCGAGGACGGTTATCACGTTTGGTATACGGTGCAGGCGAATGGCCAGTACAACGTTGACGTGTGGAGCGGCGTGTACTGGTGCGATGATTACGCAAAGCTAACTGACGAAGTCATCTACCGGATTCCGAAGGAGAAGTTTCCTCCTCCGGGAGAGAAGCAGACAGTACCTGGCGAGTTCATCGAGTTTCCGAAGTGGAGCGACCCGAAGGTCTGGAAAGCCGAGCTGTAGAACAAGGAGAAGCGCCTGATGATTTCGGCCGCATGATGCAAGCGCTTGAGCCCAATGGCATCGCAAGATATGAGGTCGATGCTGTGTTTGAGTGTGGGAGCCTGCTGTTTGGGGGTAATCCCATTCGCAAAGCTTCCGAACTTGGGTGAAAGCATCTCGAATTATTGGAGTTTTTCGTGCTGATACGGTCAATTCAATTGTGAATACGGGGAAACAGATTCAGAATCAATCAAGTTCGCATAAGTCGACGTCTGGAGCGGGCTCCGCAGGGGGCGGCGGCACATCAGGAGGACGTTGAGCTTGCGATCTATGATGAAGCGAAACAGGCTGATTTTCATTCTGTTTGTATTGGTGGTACCTGTTGTTGCTGCCCTCGTGAGGATACTCGCAGCTTTGGTGCAAGGTTCAAACGGAAGCGATCTTAATCCGGCTGCCGTTGGAACTCTGCTCGGGATTCCGGCTGGGTGTCTCGTCGTGTTTGGTGGACTCAGCCTGATTCGGGTTGCTGGTAAGGCTCGAGTCCGAGCGCTGCACCGTAATGATCCGGATGCCATTGGAATGTACGTTTTGGCTCAGGCGGTTTCAACGAGAGTCGCTCTTCAGAAGCTTGGGGCATCGCGACTGCCGAGACGCTTAGGTCCAATTTCCATCGGTGTTTGCAAGGAACACCTCACGGTATGGGTTGGTTTGGGTTCCAATATTTTGACCATACCTACGCACAGGGCTGTTGAAGCGAGAGTAGAACTTTGCGAGCTCGTGACAGGGGCGTTGAAACCCTGTCTGGTGATCGAACTGCAGACCGCAAAAGATCGAACGGTGGAGCTGGTGAGTTGTGTGCTTGACGAACGATTCGGGGGTTTCCGCGCCATTTCGCCGCAGCGATTGGACGAACTTTTTGTAACCCTCAACAGGAGATTTCAAAAGGTTGACGGCTCGTGAGAAGGCGCTCACTCTATGCGGTGAGATCCTCGCTCTAGTCCGATGAAGGTCTGCGAGGGATGCTCCTCGGATTGTTCGAACGCGGTTACGACACTGTTCTATGCGCGGTACTCGAAGAAGGACTGGCTGGTATGAGCGTCTCGGTGGTGACTTCCACGCTGATGCCAGTATGGACCGGATCCTGTATCGTGCGATCTGGGTAGAAACCATTGAAACAAACATGCGAGAGAGCCTTGCTCGCAGATAACAGTCAGTTGGCGGGTAGCGGTCGAGTAAGGGCGCTACTCACCGGTGCTATCGGGGGCTGTCCAGGCACAATACGAGTGCTGCTCACGACCACGAATACTCAAATACCGAGCTCGGCCAAGGACACGTTTTATTACTAAAACATGAACAATGCCTTCACCCGCCGGGAGGGTTTGAGGTTTCGGAAGCTGTCGGGGGTGGAGACGCAGGGGATGCTTCAGGGGTAATGGTGGTTACGGACGGTGGTTTTCGTGTGGAGTATTCGAGCTATGCGCTTGGGCATCGTGGTGTGTTGCCGCGACAATTCACAACTCGCTGGAGAAATTATGCACCGGATTCCGAAAGAGAATATTTCCGTCAAGGAAGCGTTCTCGATGCTGTAATTCCGAGACCCGGTGTTGTCGCGCTGTATCCATTGGCCTCGGTGCGTTTTGCGAGCGTGTCCCGGAGGCAACTCTATGAGTCGTTTGTTGTCGCAAGTGCCTCGTGCAAAAGGTCGGAGTGTCCTCCGCTGCCGAGAAATTCGCGGATACCTCAGGCTGAACTTTGACAGCTTTAAAAGTACCGTTTGCGCGGAACTAGAAGCAGCTGGTCCTTGTTGCTACATATTTAGTAGTGTGGTGTTTGGTATGACCTGCAACAGAGGCGAATGCTAGGAGAGTTAATCATTTTTAAGAGAACATCCACAAAAAGTAGCTGGTTGTACGGGCTGATCGTGGGTATCGTTTCCGCCACAATGCTTGTCAGTGGCACTGTTGCTCCGGCGCAAGCAGCCCCAACAGATGAAGTAGTGTTTGCTGACGCGGGGTTGAAAGCCTGTGTCGCTTCAAAACTTGGTGTGCCCACTACCTCTGCGATCACCCAGGGACAGCTTGCCTCTATGAGTGGGGCGCTGGGGTGTGGAAATCTTGTGATCGCTGATATTGCCCCTCTGAAATACGCCACGGGTCTTACGTCGCTAACCCTGAACAACAACCGACTTGTGGACGTTTCACCCTTGACAGGTCTCTCTGGTCTCACGGTCCTTGATCTCTCCAGCAATCCACTTAACGATGTGTCGCCGTTAGCGGGCCTCACAGGCCTTACGTACCTGTCCTTGATCGCCACTCAAGTCGAGGATGCGACACCATTGGGGCGTCTCACAAATCTGACCCAACTGAAAGTGACTGGTGCTCAGGCGGTGGATTTAGCGCCACTGAAGAATCTCACTAACCTCACCACTCTCAGGTGGACCTCGAGTCGAGTCGCTGACATAACCTCGTTGTCGGGGCTTGTGAACCTCACATCCTTGAATTTGAGTTCCAATCAGATTGCGGATGTTTCGCCATTGTTAGGGCTCACTAATCTCACCAGTTTAGAATTAAATAACAACAAGATCTATGATGTATCCGCGTTGGCGAATCTTACTAAACTCACCGAGCTAAGAATTTACCTTAACCAAATTGTGGATATCTCACCGTTCGCAAATCTTTCCAATCTCAAGATTTTATCCTTAGATAACAATCAGGTCCAGGACGTGTCTCCGCTGGTGGGCCTCACTAACCTCACTGCGCTTTACATTTCAGGGCAGAGACTAGTTCCGGCGCCCGCCAAACAAGGCGTGGCCGTTCCACTGCCTGTCATTACGAACGTCGATGGATCGTCAGTTCCAGTCGAAATTAAGACCGGCGCTGGGTCTATTAGCGCGGGTAAGGTCACCTGGACCAAATTGGCGGGCAGCGAATTGAAATGGGACACTCCCGTAACCGTCGGGTCGGTAAGAACTGTGTTCAGCGGTGTGGCTGGTTATTACCTCGTGGGGGATCCCACGCTTTCGGGAACCCCGACTAGCGGTTCGGTCGGTAAAGCCTACAGCTATTTATTCGCAGTAACTGGCTCGCCGACACCTACGGTTTCCGTAACTGAGGGGAGTCTTCCTGCAGGTTTGACGCTTACGTTTGGCGGAAAGCTATACGGCACGCCAACAACCCCTGGCACCTACACCTTTCGGGTCGAGGCTAAGAATACGAGCGGTGCGGTATCCGCGAAGCACACAGTAAAAATCACACCGGCGGAGGTTACCCCGCCGAATGTTCAGTGCGGTGAGCCGCGCAAGCAGGCCGTGTTTACCGATGCCCCCACGAACCAGAAGTTCTATAAAGAGATCGACTGGATGCGCTGCACGAAACTGTCCACGGGGTATGCAGATAAGACCTATCGCCCAAAGACGGAGCTATCGCGCGAGGCAATGGCGGCATTCATGTTCCGGTTGCAGGCACCGAAAAACTATGAAGCTCCGAAGGTGTCCCCGTTTAGTGATGTGCCGACGGACCACAAGTTCTACAAAGAGATCGCGTGGATGAAGGAATCGAAGCTGACGACGGGATATGCCGATGGTGGCTACCATCCGAAAGATAACCTGTCGCGTGAGGCGATGGCGGCGTTTATTTATCGCCTAGAAGCGAAAACCTCCACGAGCTTCACGGCTCCAAAACAGTCTCCGTTTAGCGATGTCCCGAAGAATCAGAAGTTTTACCAAGAGATTGCCTGGATGAAGCACTCTAAGCTTTCAACGGGGTATTCAGACGGTTCTTATCGCCCGAAGGACAACCTTTCTCGTGAGGCGATGGCCGCCTTCATCTATCGTCTGGTAACTGACTACCGCAAGTAGACAAGCTTTCTGAGCAGCACAGGGAGGTGGATCGCGCACTGGGGCAGGCGATCCACCTCCCTCTCTTGTGCTCGCGGATGCTTCCCAAAATGCTAGCCATGCGGATAATTCGCAGGCCGCCGATGCCCACCCCTGCGCATGCCCCAACCGGCGAGGAAAATAAGCCCAGCAATAATGACGACGTTCTTCACGATGTACTGACCCTCGATGGTCAGCACACCGGGGACTTCCACAGCAGATCGGGGAAGAACAAGAACGGCGTAAACGTGCCGATCATGTGGCCGAGGATCAACACGAGCATCAGCGGCATCCACCGCCCTATGAGAAGCACAATGCCGAAGCCGACCTCCAGGGCCGCAAGAATGACGCGCGCCGTGTCGCCAGCGACAAGGCCGAAGGTCAGAATATCGACCGTGTTGACCGCGAGATCCTCAGCGGACGAAGAACCGGGGAAGAGCTTCGGGAACCCGAACCAGATCATGATGAGCGCGATCGCGTAGCGCATGCTCGGCACGGCTGCCTTCTGCGCGAGTACCTCGACACGGTCGACAAAGCGTGTCATCTTCGCCGAAAAGCTGGGATCTTGTTGCGAGGTGCTCATGGTTCCGTTCACTGTTCTCGTTTGATTCGAGTATATGGTGGCGGATCCCTCGCGCTTTGGTCTGGAGGAGCCGCTATCGGGGTCGATAAGATATAGCTTTGGGGCCCGCAACTCGCTGCGCGCGTCCACCGTGAGGCACTGCACACCGCACGCCGTGAACCACCGCACACCGAGGAGTCCCAATGGCCCTGCCCTGGAAGCTGCACGCAGAAGGCAACAGCGTCAAAGCCGACGCGATCGTGCTGCCAGAAGAGCGTCTGAGCTGGCCGCGCACTATCGGCTTCGGTGCGCAGCACGTGGTCGCGATGTTTGGCGCCACGTTCCTCGTGCCGCTCATCACCGGCTTCAGCCCGACGGCGACACTGTTCTTCTCGGGCCTGGGCACACTGCTGTTCCTGCTGATCACGGGCAACCGCCTGCCTAGCTACCTGGGTTCATCATTCGCGTTCATCGCGCCGATCATGGCGGCAACCGCAGGCGGAGACGACCTCGGCCGTGCATCCTTCGGCATTCTCGCGATCGGTGTGCTGATGGCGATCGTCGGCCTGATTGTGAACCGCTGGGGCACCGGCTGGGTCAACGCGCTCATGCCGCCCGTCGTTATGGGCTCGGTCGTCGCACTGATCGGGTTCAACCTCGCGCCAGCGGTCAAGAACAACTGGCTGGGGGATCCGGCAAACCATCCAGACGTGGATCAGGGCCTCTCGTCGTGGGTCGCGGTTGCGACGCTCGTGGCGATCCTTCTTATTACCGTGCTGTTCCGCGGACTCATCGGGCGCCTCTCGATTGTGCTCGGCGTCGCGGTCGGTTACATCGTTGCGATGCTGGCCGGTCTCGTTGACTTCAGTGCGGTCAAAGACGCCGCCTGGATCGGCCTGCCCAGCTTCCACGCCGTCGGAAATCCCTTCGCGGATCCGTCACTCTGGGGGCTGCTGCCGGCCTTCCTCCCCGTGGTGCTCGTGCTGATCGCGGAGAACGTCGGTCACGTGAAGAGCGTGGGGCTGATGATCAACCGAAACATGGACCCCGTGACGGGTCGTGCTCTGCTCGCCGACGGCGTCTCGACGATCCTCGCCGGGTTCGGCGGCGGATCCGGCACCACCACCTACGGCGAGAACATCGGTGTGATGGCTGCGACGCGCGTCTACTCCACGGCCGCGTACTGGGCTGCGGGCGTGATGGCGATCCTGCTCAGCTTTTCTCCCAAGGTCGGCCAGGTCATCTACTCGGTGCCGCCCGCGGTGCTCGGCGGTGTGACCGTTGCGCTATACGGCCTGATCGGCCTGATCGGCATTAAGATCTGGATCGACAACAACGTCGACTTCTCGAAGCCCATTAACCAGTTCTCGGCGGCAGTGCCGCTAATCGTCGGCATCGCGAACTTCGAGCTGACCATCGGATCGGTGCAGTTCGGGGGCATTGCGCTCGGCACGATCTCCGCCGTTGTGGTCTATCACTTCATGCGAGCGCTGGCGAAGATCCGCGGTGGCCAGGTTGAAGTCGCGGCGCCGGTTGTGACCGCGGGAGAAGAAACACCGCGCTGATTCCGCAAATTCACGCTTTCACACCTTAGGGTGGCGGTGTGTGGAGTGTGGATAGGCGACGGCGATCAGATAAGGATCGCGACGACAATAACGCGGAGACGACAACCGCGGATTCCGTCGAGCCTCGAATTGAGGGGTCGCTCGCGACCGCGCCCGATCCTGAACCCACCAGTGTTGACGAGCAGTTGACGGCCCCGCTCACGGGATCCGTGACGCTCGTAGACAGTTACGCTTCCGAGCACGCCGCCTGGCGCGAAGAACTCGCGACCATCGGCGGCGAGAACCCGCTGCTGCACTTCGACGATCGCCCCGCAAACCGCATTGAGCTCTCCACCACACACCCCGGGGGCCTGCCGCAGTTTATTACGGGCAACAAGATTCTGCTCTCCGCTCTGATTCGTGACGATCTCGCGCTGCGCCACGCGCGCGCAGCCGCCGGTCGTGTCACTGACAAGGCGATCGAGATGCGCACGGTGCGCGGTCTCGAAACCGTCAACCTCGGCGTTGGCATCGCCAAGTGGAGCTTTGAGGGCGAAGACTTCTGTGCCCCCGTGCTGCTGCGTCCGCTCGCGATCCGGCGCTACGGCCGCGACTTCGAGCTGAAGCTCAAGCAGTTTCCGGTTGTGAACTCCGAGCTGATCCGGGTGCTGCGCGCGCAGTTCGGGATCAGTCTCGACGCGCGCACGCTGATCGAGCTTTCGCAGTCCGAGGGTGTGTTTAAGCCGCAGCCGGTAATCGACCGTCTGCGCCAGATGGTTGCTGGTCTGCCCGGGTTTGTTGTGCAGCCGCGCCTGGTGGTGTCTTCGTTCCACAACGTGTCGCAGCAGATGGTTGCTGACGCGAAGAACCTGGACTCTCCGATTCTTGAGGCCGTGTGCGGTAGCGAGCCTGCTCGCAAGCAGCTCACAGAGTCTTTCCGCCCGGTGAGTGCAACGCCTCCCGACGAGCGCGCGCCCGAGACGGACCGCTACCTCTACGACGCGGATGCCGAGCAAGAGGATGTGCTCGCGCAGATCGACGCGGGGCACTCGATTGTGGTGCACACCCTGCCCGGCACCGGCGGCACACAGACAGTGGTCAACGCCATTGGCAGCCTCGTGCGATCCGGCAAACGGGTTCTTGTTGTGTCGCCGCGGCGCGCAACCCTTGACGGCATTACTCACCGCCTGACTCGCGCTGGTCTCGCCGGACTCTCAGTGAGCCCGCGCCGCCTGCGTCGCAACCTGGTCGAGTCGATCAGCCGCAACGAAAACGCGCGACCAGAGCAGCTGCGCGACGTCGACGAGGCACTCGTGCGCCTGCGCGGTGTGCTGAGCGATTACCAGTCGGCGCTATCGACCCCCGACAAGCGTTTTGGGGTCTCGCCGCTTGAGGCGCTGCGCAAGCTGACGATGCTCGCGCTGAGCGACAAACCACCGACAACAACCGTGCGGCTGGACGACCAGGCGCTGGGTCAGCTGACGCTCGACCGATCCTCTGTAGCTGAAGCACTGACCGAGGTCGCGCGTCTGGGCCAGTTCCAGTACGGTCCCGAAGATTCGCCCTGGTACGGCGTTGACTTTGCCTCGACCGAAGAGGCGCGTTCCGCGTATGGCGTGGCTGTTGACCTCGCCGAATCGCAGCTGCCGCGACTCATCTCGATGGCGAACGAGGTCATCGGCCAGACCTCCATGCGCCCGTACGAAACGATCGCCGAGCTCGGCATCTTCTTGCGTTTGCTGATGGGGATCCGCGATACCCTCGACCGCTTCACCCCCGAGGTCTACGATCGCTCCCTCACCGAGGTGATTGCGGCGCACGCCCCCCGTGGCAGTGACGAGATGTCGGCCGCGAACAAGCGCCGCCTGCGCAAGCTCGCTCGCGAGTATGTGCGCCCCGGTGTGCACATCACCGACATGTATTCGCGTCTGGTGCAGATTCAGCAGCAGCGTGTGCTGTGGCAGCGTTACACAACGGTCACGGGCACGCGACCCGAGGTGCCGCTCGGGATCGCCGATGTGGTCGTTGCGTTCCAGCTGGCGTACCAGCAGCTCGACGAGCTCGACAAGACGCTGGGCACGGTGACTGATCCTGCCCGCATGAAGAACCTGTCGCTGAGCGCTTTGGCTGCTCGTATCTCTGATTTGTCGCGCGAATCCGAGGTGCTGCAGAACATTCAGGAGCGCACGACGATCATTGAGCGTCTGCGTGCTTCGCACCTCGAGGGGCTGCTTGACGACCTGTCGGCCAGGCATGTGCCCTCAGACGAGGTCGCCGCCGAGCTTGAGCTTGCCTGGTGGCAGTCAGCGCTTGAGCGCATGCTGCAGACGAACCCCGCGCTGCTCAGCGCCAACACGAGTGTGATTGAGCGACTTGAGGCCGACTTCCGTCTCGTCGATGACGCGCACTCCGGTGCGAACGGAACGCTGCTCGCTGGTTCGCTCTCCGACGCGTGGCGCGTCTCGGTGCTTGACCACAAGCAGGAGGCCCGCGCGCTGCGCGAGTCGCTGCGCAGCGGGTACGTGTCGGCCGCGATGCTCGGCAAGTATGCGCCGAACCTCATGTCGGTGCTCGCTCCCGTGTGGACGATGTCGCCCTACGAGGTCGCACAGCTGCCCGACACCATGCGATTTGATGCGGTGCTGATTGTTGACGCCGGTGCAACGACCCTCGTTGAGAACCTGGGTGCTGTTCGCAGGGCTCGCCAGGTCGTTGCCTTCGGCGATACGATGACGCAGAGTCCGATGCCGTTCCAGATGGCCGTTGGTGCTGAGCCTGTCTCAGTTGATGTCGAGGCGTTGCACGCCCGCTCCGCGTTCGCCCAGCTGGGCGAGGTGCTGCCGATGCTTACGCTGACTCGCAGCTACCGTGCTGGCGGTGAGGATCTCACGAGCCTTGTGAACACCCGCTTCTACAACGGTGCGATCCAGTCGCTGCCGTGGGCCGGTAGCTTCCTCGGGCACTCGAGCCTCACCTACGAGTTTGTGCACGGCGGGCAGGGACTGCCCGATCAGCAGACCGGCGCCGTCGAGAGCACCGATGCCGAGGTTGATCGAGTTGTGCAGCTCGTGCTTGAGCACGCGAGCGAGCGTTCGAGCGAATCACTCATGGTGATCACTGCGAGCGAGCGCCACGCGGTGCGTGTCTACCAGGCTGTGCTGCAGGCGTTCTCGAAGTTCCCGCAGTACCGCGAATTTTTGCTGGGCGAGCGTGCTGAGCCATTTGCAGTGCTGACACTCGAACAGGCGACCGCGCAGAGTCGGGATCGCGTGATCTTCTCGATTGGCTACGGCCGCACCCCGCACGGGCGTGTGCTTTCAAACTTTGGTGCTCTCGGGCAGCCCGGTGGCGAGCGTCTGCTTGCCGTTGCAATGACCCGCGCGCGCCGCGCCATGACGATCGTCAGCTGCTTCAAGCCGAAGGATCTCGACGCCGCACGCATCAAGCACGGGGTTGTGGATCTCGCTGAACTGCTGGCGCTGGAGAACCCCGCACCGGAGCCGCCGGCGCTTCCGTCTGAGCGTGATCCGATGGTTGGCGAGCTTGCCGACCGCTTGGAGAAGCTGGGCCTGACGGTTGCGCTCGACTACCGCGGTGCGATCCCGCTTGCTGCCTCCCTCGGGGATCGTGCAGTTGCCATCGACCTCGACCTCGGTGAAGACCACGACAGCCTCCGCGACACCCTGCGGTTGCGCCCGGCGGTGCTTCGCAGGCTCGGCTGGCACTACTACCGCGTCCACAGCTTCGACCTGTTCTCTGACCCTGACGAGGCTGCGCTGCGGATCGCGCGGACCCTGGGCTACTCGGAATCTGCTGATCCCTTGGACGCTCAAGCGACCGAGGAATACTCGGCGCTGTGACCGAACCTGGTGCTCGCAAACGGCGCCGTGTGACTCGACCCGCGCCCGAGGGAGTTGACCCGAATCCGTCGGATCACTCCTTGGACGCTGCGGCGTCTGAGGATCGACCCGAGGGGTGGGGTGGTTCTGGGGCTTCCGGGGCTTCCGGTGCTGGCAAATCCGGTGAGAACGACGAACAGTTGCGACGGGATCGGCCGCCGCACTGGGGGTGAGGTGGCGGCTCGGCCGGGACTTGTTGTGGCTGGTGCGGCTGTTGTGTCTGTCAGCCGGTGCTGGCTCGGCCGAGACCCGTTGTGCCTGTCGTGTCTGTCAGCCGGTGCTGGCACGGCCGAGACCTATCGTGCATGTCGGCCGGTGCTGGCACGTCTGCCGGACGGATCCAGGTGTTTTTGTCCGGCTGATGTGTGAACGCCGGCTGACGTGTTGTGGTTAAGAGCTTGCGCTGGAGGATCCCGAACTGCTGGCTGAGCCGGAGCTGCTGCTTGATCCCGAACCGCTGCTTGATCCCGAATCTGATGAGCCGCTCGACTTCTTGTCACCCGAGGCGCGCGAGTCGGTGCGGTAAAAGCCCGAGCCGTTGAAGGTTACGCCGAGCGACCCGAAGACCTTGCGCAAGGGGCCACCGCACTCGGGGCACACCGTGAGGGAATCGTCTGTGAACGACTGGTAGATGTCGAAGGCGTGGTCGCACTTGGCGCAGCGGTAGGCGTAGTTAGGCACAATCGTCGAGTTTAGCCTGGGTTGTTGCTAAACAACCTGGTTTGGGTGGGAGTGATGACTCCGCTAACAGGAATGTCGTGGGTATCTGCTGGAATGTGTGCCAAGAGTTCGTCGTCGTGGATCACGGCAAAAACCGGAGGGAGCGTATTCAGTGAAGCGAGCAGCCTGTCGTAGTATCCGAGGCCCCACCCGAGCCTCATGCCCTGTTCGTCGACCGCGCAGGCGGGAATGACGAGGAGATCTAGGTGGCTCAGGATTTCGCCCGAGTGCTTTTCTCCGACTGGCTCTTGGATGCCGTGGAGTCCCGTGGTGGTGCCTGCCGCGCCGAGGCGGGCCCAATCTAGGCCACGGTCTTCGCGGGATATCGGGAGGAAAACGTCGATGTTATGCGCGCGTGCCCAATCGATGAACCCCGTGGTGTCGGGTTCGCCCGGTGTCGGGAGGTAGCAGGAGACGGCCTTGGCGTTGCGTTGCGTGGCGAGCGAGATGAGTTGTGCGGTGAGCTGATCCCGAACTCTCTGCCGTGCTTCGAGGCTTCGTTTGGCCCGGCTTGTGCGCACTGTCGCTCGGATCTGCGGCTTGGTTCGGGGCTGTACTCCGTCACGCTGCGTCGTATCGCGTCGGCTCTCGCTGCGTTCGCTGCGCTGGTTTGTGGGCACACCTTCAGCCTACGGAATCTGCGGGCTGAACGTCGAGAAGTTGGTGGGAAATAGCCGGGATACTAGGCTGAAGCGCATGACTGATTCTCAGCGCATGCCCGCTCGGGCAGTGACCAAAGCAGTGGTACCCGCGGCAGGCCTTGGAACAAGGTTCTTGCCAGCGACAAAGGCCATGCCCAAAGAGATGCTGCCGATCGTGGATAAGCCCGCGATTCAGTACGTGGTCGAAGAGGCAGCGGCGGCTGGGCTGGATGACGTGCTCATCATCACGGGGCGCAATAAAGACAACCTCATTAACCACTTCGACAGCGTGCCTGAGCTGGAATACACCCTCGAGCGCAAGGGCGACGAAGGCAAGCTCGGCAAGGTGCACGAGTCGAGTGAGCTCGCCGAGGTGCACTTTCTGCGTCAGGGCCAGCCGCTTGGCCTCGGTCACGCGGTTGGGCGCGCGCGTCGTCACGTCGGCAACGAGTCGTTTGCCGTGCTGCTCGGTGATGACCTGATTGATGCGCGGGATCCGCTGCTCGATCGTATGGTCGCCGAGCATGATGCGCGCGAGGCCACTGTCATCGCGCTGATGGAGGTGCCCGAGGCATCGATCCACCTCTACGGTTGTGCTGCCGTCGAGACGACGGACGATCCTGACGTCGTGAAGATCACCGGCCTTGTCGAGAAGCCCGATGTTGCGGATGCTCCCTCGAACCTCGCGGTCATCGGACGCTACGTGCTGCGCCCCGAGATTTTTGACGTGATCGACACGCTTGAGCCCGGTCGTGGCGGCGAAATTCAGCTGACTGACGCGCTCAACTACCTCGCCGAGGGCAAGGGCGAGGGGCCCGTGTACGGTGTGATTTTCCGCGGGCGTCGATATGACACGGGTGATCGTGCCGATTGGATCAAGGCGAACGTGCTGCTTGGTGTTGACCACCACGATCTCGGTGACGAAATCACTGAGTGGGTGCTGGAGTTCGCAGACCAGCTGCGCGCACAAAAAACCGGCGCCTAGCTCATGGCTCCGCTCGGTCGCTCCATCGAAGATCCGGGGACTCTCGTTGCCGGTCGTGTAGAGGTGCGGCTCGTGCGGCTGTCAGACGCCGAACCGCTGCGCCAGCTGTTGGTTGATAACCGGCACTGGCTGCAAAAGTGGGAGGCGACGCATCCCTCCGGACGGGGCATCGTGCCGGGTTCGGTGGTCTTGCGGCCGACCATTCGCTCGCTTCGGCGCCAGCTGAAGGCGGGTACGGGTGTGCCGTTTGTGGTGCGCTACGACTCTCAGGTCGTCGGCCAACTCAGCGTCTCTGAGGTGAGCGGGGGAGCGCTGCAGTCGGCGCAGATTGGATACTGGGTATCTGAACACGTCGCTGGGCTCGGGATCACTCCCGTTGCCGTAGCGCTTGTGATCGACTACCTCTTCGGTGCGCTTGGCCTGCATCGCGTTGAAATCTGCATTCGACCGGAGAACGCGGCCTCGCTGCGCGTGGTCGAAAAGCTGGGGATGCGCTACGAGGGGCGCCGCAGCGACTACATCCATATCGACGGCGCCTGGCGCGACCACGAGAGTTTTGCGCTGACGCGCGGCGAGGTGCCGGGCGGTCTGGTGGCGCGGTTGATGGAAACCACTGACCAGTGACCAGGTAAGCGACGAGTGCCCAGATTGGCAGCAGGCATTTAAGCAGGCCGCTCGTTGCTAATCTCGTGACTCGTGACTCGTGACTCGTGGCCTCGTGAACATGTGGGCAATTACTGCAGCTCATCGGCGCGCCGAGTGCCAGATCACGCCCCGAAACCGTAGTGTGAACGGCATGACAGGCGGAGGACTCGGGGGCGGCGTAATCTTCGTCGTGGCAGCGCTTCTTTGGGCTGCCGTTTTGGTGCCCGCCTGGGTGCGGCGCAAGGAGTTTCGCGCGGCCGAGCGCAACGCCCTTCGGCTGCAGCGCACGCTGCGAGTTCTCGCTGAGACTTCTGAGGTCCCTCAGGAAGTGCGGCTCGAGGCGACCGCAAAGCAGGCGCTTGCACACGAAAAGCTCCTTCGCACGGCACAGCGCCGACAAGAAGCCGAGCGCGACGCAGAGCTGTCGGAAGCCCGAGCAGAGCAGCTGCGCGCCGAAATTCGTGCCCAGCAGGTGAATCGTAAGCAGGCCGCTATTAAACGATCCGCAAAACTTCGTCGTCCTATTGTTCGGCGCGTGCGCGGCGTCGTGTTTCTCGGTGCCGTGGTTGGGCTGCTGGGACTGTTGGTCGGCGCTGGTGCGGCAATCGCCGGAAGTGGCACGCTGATCCTGCTGTGGTCTGCCGCGCTGTTTGCGGCGGCTCTTGCGGGACTCATGCTGCTTGCTCCGGGGCGAGCGACGGCTGCTCCGATCGCGGTCGAGCAGGCTGTTGTGACCAAGGCTGCTCCTACGCCGGTTGTTGACGAGGTTGTCGCGACTGGTGAGACGGCCGAAGCGAGCGCCGCGCACGCCGCAGCTCAGCGTGCGGCAGCAGAGCGCATCGACCGGGCGCGTGCTCTTGCTCGCGCCCGTGCTCGATCTGGTCAGGCGCCGGTGCGTGAGAACCAGCAGGATTCGATGCTGCTGCAGGAAGCTCGCGAACAGGTCGCTCGTGCCCAGACATCGCAGACAGCGGCAGCCCAGAGCATCGATGCTGCCGAGGTTGAGCGCAAGCGTGCCGCGCAGGCCGAGCAGCTGAAATTTGCTCGGGAGCAAGCTCGCGCCCAGGCGCAGAAGCAGGCACAACAGGCTCAGGAACAAGAAGCGCGTGTTCGCCTGAGCCGTATGGGCGTCGTTGGAGACACGAGCGAGGGCATGCCCGATCTCGATGCCGTGCTGCGCCGTCGTCGCAATGCCAGCTAGCCCGCACCGAATCTCTGCTAATTTCGTGCGGTGGTCGTGCGGCTGGTAATGTTGTTCGCCGTAAGGGTCTGTGGCGCAGTTGGTAGCGCGTCTCGTTCGCAATGAGAAGGTCAGGGGTTCGATTCCCCTCAGATCCACTCCGATCGGCTTCGTAAACGGGGTCGGTTTCGAGTACCGACGCGAACAAACGTCCAGCACCCGACCAAAACTCTTGTCAGGCAACTCCCAGTCAGCTAATCTGATGCGAGGTTCGCATGGGCCTACTCAGAAGCGACTACGTCGACCGGGGGGTCCGCAGTTATTGTGCTGCCCGCCGTCGATGAGAAAGTGTAAACAATGGAGTTTCATTCACTGAGGCGCGCCCGCAGAGCCGGGCTTGCCGCGGCAACAGCCGTCGCAATCGCGCTCGCCGCACCGCTCGGTGCGACCGCCGCCAGCGCTGTCGACCCAATCGACGGAGCACCCACTATTGGTGACTCGCTCTTCGCGGGCATCGGTAACACCGGATACGACGTCACTCACTACGACGTTAAGCTGCACTACCTGGCTGACAAGTCGATTACGGCGGTCACCACCATCACGGCCACCGCGGCGCAGCCGCTGCGATCCTTCTCGCTCGACTTCGAGGGGCTGAACGTTGATTCCCTCAAAGTAAACGGTGTTGATGCGGCATTCACGCGCAGCTCCGATCCCTCCATCGAGTCGTTCAAGCTGCACATCACCCCGGCGACCCCGATCCCGGCGGGCGAGTTCACGGTAGAGGTCGCGTACTCGGGCACGCCCGTCACACACAACGACCTTGATGGCTCGCAGGAAGGCTGGGTACAGACCGCCGACGGAGCGACGGCACTGGGGCAACCGGTCGGAACGATGACCTGGATCCCGAGCAACAACACCCCCGCAGACAAAGCGACGTTTGATTTTGCGTTCACGATCCCGACTCAGATCGGCGGCAAAGATGCTGCGGCCGCGAGCAACGGTGAACTCGTGGCAAAGACCCCGTCGGCCGACGGCACCGAGACGACCTGGCAGTGGAAACAAGAGCGGCAGCAGGCGACGATGGCCACGATGGTCTCGATCGGCAACTACCTCGTTTACAACGCCCCCATTAACCTCTCGAGCGGACGCACGATTCAAGAGTGGACCTTCGTGGATCCGGCCGTCACGACAGCCAACCAGGCAACAATTCAGACGCGGCGCGGCCAAATCGAGGGGATCATCAACTTCCTCGAATCAAAGTACGGCCCCTATCCCGGTGGCAGCACCGGCATCGTCGTAGACATCACGACACTGGGATACGCGCTTGAGACGCAGGATCGATCCTATTTTGAGCGCAGCGTTTCGCTTGGCACGCTAGTGCACGAGATCGCACACCAGTGGTTCGGTGACGGTGTCACCCCGCGAGACTGGAACAGCATCTGGATCAGCGAGGGCATGGCAACCTACGCCTCAGCGATGTACACGCAAGAGGTGACCGGGGGAGCCAAAACGGCAGACACCTACTACAACACCTGGAATAGCACGGCCTCGTCTCACGCGAGATGGACCGTTCCGCCCGGGGCGATGACGGATCCGCGCCAATTGTTCGACTGGCAGGTGTACACCCGAGGCGCGATGGCCTACGAAGCGCTGAAGCAGTCGCTGACCCCGAGCGTGTTTGACCAGCTGCTCAAGGAGTGGAACGCGCGCAATAACGGCACGAGCCAGACCACAGTCGAGTTTCAGGCCCTGGCCGAAGAACTCTCCGGTAAGGATCTCGATCCGTTCTTCCAGTCGTGGATCTACAACGCGGGTAAACCCGCCTGGTCATCACCCTGGACCCTGTCGCTCACGAGCACTCCTGCCTCGGGTGCAGTCGCTCCAGGCGACACCATCGAGTACCAGCTCTCGGCGACCAACACCGGTAAGGTTCCGGTGACCGGCGGGGTGGCGACGATCGACCTGAGCGGGTTGGGATCGGCAGCAACCGTTGACGCGTCCTCCTTGCCAGCAGAGTTGACTCTCAACGGTCTTGCGCTCACCTGGGCGGTGCCCGATACGGCAGTTGCCGGGACCGCGACAACCTCGTTCACTGCGAAGCTGTCGAATCGCGCCCACGGTGTCACGCTGCCGGTGTCGGCCGTAGGCGCCACGCTCGGTGTGACCTGCGATTCCTGCTCGGTTGAGCACACAACGCCGGCGCTGCCCGCGGTGACCGAGGCCGACCTGACCGATGCGGCTCGCGGGGGCATCTCGATGCCCTCAAAGGTGAAGCAGGGGGAGACCCTCACCATAACACTGCCCACCGCTGATTACGATGGAGAGACGCTCACCGGGCTGCTGTTCTCTGCCCCGCGAGTCCTGGGTAGTGCTGCGGTGCAGAACAAGACCCTCACGCTGACGGTTCCCGCCGACGCAGCACTGGGCAGCCACAAGGTTGCAGTGCACTCTGCTCTCAACGAGCTCATTGGCTGGGCAACCACCGAGGTGGTTCCTGCCGATGTTGCTCCCAAGCCAGACAAGTTCACCGATGTGCCAAAGAACCACAAGTTCTACGAACCCATCGCGTGGCTCGCGGGCAAGGGCATCACGACCGGATACAGGCAGCAGGACGGCACGCTCAAGTTCATGCCTGCTGAGAAGGTGAGCCGCGAGGCAATGGTCACCTTCTTGTACCGCGACAGCGGCGTCAAGAACTACACACCAAAGGGCAAGTCTCCGTTCGTCGATGTGAAGCCCGGGGACAAGTTCTACACCCAGATTATGTGGGCCTACGAGACGAAGGTGACGACTGGCACCAAGCTCGCAGGCGGCAAGCTGAAGTTTGGTCCGAAGGAGCCGATCACACGCGAGGCTATGGCGGCCTTCATGTACCGCCACTATTCCAAGCAGATTCCGAACGGTTCGATCTCAGCGAAGTTCACCGATGTCTCCGCGAATCACAAGTTCGCGAAAGAGATTCGGTGGATGGCCTCGAACGGAATCACTGAGGGCTACAAACAGCGCAATGGAACGCTGAAGTTCGTTCCCAAGGGTGCGACGAGCCGCGAGGCAACCGCCGCGTTCCTGTACCGGGCGGAAAAGCTCAGGTAGTTTGCGGCACCGTGGTTGGAGAGGGGGCCGGGCTCAGGCTCGGCCCCTGACCCAGTCCGATGTACTGCGATCCCTGCGCGCGAACGGACGCAGGATCCAGGGCGTTCCGAAGATCCAGCACCACTCGGGGTGAGCCCCGTGTGACCCGCTCCGCGGTGTACTCCGGCCACTCGGTGGCGAGCACAACCACTGCTGCCCCCTCGAGCGCGGAGTGGAGATCACTCACCTGGCAGACCCCGGTCGCCAGAGAGACTGCCGTGCCCACGAGCGCCGGATCAGTGCAGGCGAAATCGCTGAGGCCGTGTGAAACCAACTGGCTGACAAGGTTGAGAGCGGGTGACTGCCGCACATCATCGGTATTGGGCTTGAAGGTGAGCCCCAGAATCGCGATTTTTTCGCCGGGAAGGATCGCCCCCAGCACGAGTTCCGCGGCCCGCTGAAGCGCAGTCTGGTTCGTTCGGGCCGTCGTGTCGAGCAGGTGAAAGAGATCCATTGCCTCGGCGTGCAGCGCTTGGGCCCGCAGCGCCGAGAGATCCTTTGGGAGGCAGCCGCCACCGTAGCCTAAACCGGCGTTGAAGTATGAGCTTCCGATCCGGGCATCTGATCCCATCGCCGCGGAGAGCTCACGCACGTCTGCACCCGTTGCCTCGCAGAGCTGCGCGAGGGAGTTGATGTAGCTGAGACGTAGCGCGAGAAACGCGTTCGACGCGGCTTTGGCCAACTCGGCTGATTCGAGCCCGGTGCGCAGGATCGGCACGCCCGCTGCCGAGAGGCCACTGTACACGGCAGCAACTCGTTCTTGAGCCGCCGCCGTGTCTGCACCGATGATGATGCGATCGGGGCGCAAGGAATCTGCAATCGCGGTTCCCTCTCTCAAGAACTCGGGATTCCACGCAACGGCGGCGCGTACCCGCGCAGCAACCAAGCGGGCGGTGCCGACAGGTACGGTCGACTTTCCGATCAGAACGTCGTTCTCTGTCAGCAGGGGCGCGAGCGCGTCGACGGCCGCGAAAAGCGCGCCGAGGTCGGCTTCGCCGTCGGCTTTTGCGGGTGTACCAACACACACGAAGTGCGCGTCTGCGCCGCGGGCAAGCGACACATCAGTTGAAAACGTGAGGCGCCCAGAGGAAAGCTGATCCCGCAGTCCCTCCCTGAGGCCCGGTTCGAGAAACGTGGGTCGTCCCGAGCTGAGGGAAGCAATCGTCGCCTCGCAGACGTCAATGCCAACGACACTGTGTCCCAAACTCGCGAGGGTAACCGCGTGGACTGCGCCGAGGTGACCGCAACCGATGACCGAGATGCGCATGGTTATTCCGATCCTGAAGATGCTTGGATGATGGGTTGATGTGCTCGGACTTCGACCTGCTTACGGGTGCCCCAACTGCCGCGATTGAGCGTGGCCAGCGCATAGATACGCAGCCAAACCAGCACGGTGACGTGGAACACCCCGTAGAGCGGTGCGATCGCAAAGCCGATGAACACGTCTGATTTGGTGCGATGCAGCCCGGTGACTTCGAAATAGCGCGCCGAGCGGGCGTAGGCGAGCAACATGACGTAGAGCAGCAGAGGCACAATAAGGAGTTGACCCACCACCACGGGCATCACGATCAATGAAATGACGAGCGCGAGGGAGAAGACCACCCACGAAGCGAGCTCTACAGCTGAAAGCCAGAAGGCGGGGCGCTTCGTGGGGAGGTGTCCGACCGCCCAGATCGACTCGCGGAAGAAGGACTTTGACCAGCGCACCTGCTGGCGCGCGTAGTGGCCGAGCCGTTCGGGAACTGCGGTGAACGCCACGGAGGTTGACTGGAACTTCGCCTGCCCCTCAAGAAGCGCGTAGTTGGTGAGCCGACGGTCGTCACCAAACACCGCGGGTTGGCCAAGGAAAGTCTGGCCAAGAAAATCATCGCGGTACTTTCGCATGAGCGCGGCGCGGTAGATCGCGAGCGATCCGCAACAGCAGAGCACCGAACCCAGCGAGGAGTAGGCCGCGCGCTCGAACAAAAAGGCGTTGGCGTAACGCACGTCGGTGAGTCTGGTCAGCAAGTTCTTGTCGAAGTTGAGGGGGAGCACAAGGCCGGTCGCGGCGTGAGTGTCGTCGTCGAGAAATGCCGGTAGCAGGCGCTCGACCGCCGTCTCGAGCAGTACGGTGTCTGAATCAACGCAGAGCATCGTGTCGATGTCTGGCTGCATATCGAGCGCGGTGATGAGGGCCTCGCGCTTGCCGCGATTGACAGGCATTTGGCGAATCAGGAGCCGGACCCCGGCGGCCTCGAAGGCCGGTTTCATTGCGCGCGCAACGTCTATCGCGGCCGAGTCGTTTGAGCAGTCATCGATGACGGCGATTGACTCGGGCAAACGCGTCTGGGCGAGCAGAGACTCGAGGCAGCGCGCGAGCAGCTCTGGGTCTTCGTTGTAGACCGGGATCGCTGTTCCGACGCGGAAGGACGCGAGCTGTGCGATCTCCGGTTCAGTTGCTGCCTTGCGATCAATAGCGCGCCAAGAGAAGCCAATCTTGATGCCAAAGAGTGAGACCAGAGTGAGCCCGTACCAGGGAATCGTGCCGGCCTCTAACCAGAGAAAAGCGACCGCTAAGAGTGCGAGCGCCAATACGATGAGGCCCGCACTGCGACGGTTCATCGCTATTCCGCTGCGCGAGCTCGCCGCTGGGCGACGAGTCGAACTGCGAGAATCCCGAGGCCCGCCGCAATTGCGATGCCGCCAAAGATCCACCACAGGCCGGTGCCGATACCGAGGATCGTGAGTGCTCCTCCGGTGACCGCGAGTGTGCCGTCTTCATACATGATGTGCCCCTTTTCCGCTGGCCGATATGGCCCGCGGTACCCCTACAGAAAAGACTACGTTTCTATTCCACACCGCGACAGGGGCCAATTGCGTAGTGCAAATGACACATAAGCGGAAATCATCGGGGTAAATACGTAGCCGAATTGTGGTGTGAAGTAGCAGCGGGAACACGACGAAGTAGTTCAACCGTTAGGCTGTGCTGGTGGCTCCTGCGCTGTGGTTTTCCCTCTTGACGGCATCCGTCGTGATCAGCCTTACTCCTGGAGCGGGCGCGATCAACACCATGTCGAACGCGCTCACCGTTGGGTGGCGGCGGTCGATCTGGGGTGTGCTCGGGCAACAGCTCGCACTGCTTGTGCACATCGTGATCGTTGCGGCGGGTGTTGGGGTGCTCGTCACGCAGACACCGGTGCTGTTCACCGGGATCCGTTATCTGGGAGCCGCCTACCTCGCCTATCTCGGGATCCGGCTGATCCTGTCGAAGCCCTCCGCAAAGACGAGCGATGATGATGCGGCCGCGCAGCAGGGAGAGAGCGCCTGGTCAATGCTGCGGCGTGGGTTCTGGGTGAACCTGCTCAACCCGAAGGCCATTGTTTTCTTTCTCGCGTTTCTCCCGCAGTTCATTCGGGTCAACGAACCGTTGTTGCCGCAGTACACCCTCATTACCCTGACCGTTGTGGGCGTCGATGTGATCGTCATGTGGTTCTTCTTCGCGGCGACTGCCAGACCTTTTAGGCGATACGTTTCGAGCGAGCGTGGTCAGAAGGTGCTCAACACGATCTTCGGGGTGCTTTTTATGTCGGTCGCCGGACTGCTGCTCTTTTTGCACTGAGGCGTTCTTGCAGGGACTATTACACAATCCCGCGCGGGGACCGCACCAGAGCGCGCACTGACTCGGGTTCAGGGATCCCCGCCCGCAGGTCAGGCGCGGCCTCGGATGTTGCCACCGGGTCGCCGAGTCGGATCACTCCCGCCCAGGCATCGCCCGCGATGTCGTCGTCCTCATCTTCTGGCCAGCCCTCGGATACGCGCAGTGACCAGCGATCGAGCGGCATCTCCAGCAGCATCGTCGCTGCCAGCTCTTTGCGCGCCGAGCCTCGGGTTTCTGCCGTGCGACCAGGAATCAGCCGCTCAGACAGTCGGTTCAGTAGATCTTCGTGCCGATCCGCCCCGACCCGCGTGAACGTGCCGAAGACCACCG
Source organism: Leucobacter viscericola (assembly GCF_011299575.1). NCBI lineage: Bacteria > Bacillati > Actinomycetota > Actinomycetes > Micrococcales > Microbacteriaceae > Leucobacter > Leucobacter viscericola. Next base: position 1,470,872 of record NZ_CP049863.1, on the reverse strand, counting down.
CACTGCGATACAGCACCGACGACTCGAAGGTGCTGCGCGCAACCATGAGCCCGCTAATTTTGGTGATGGCGACGGATGCCTGGGCGCCGTCGAGGTGGCGCATCCAGCGGGAGCCGGTCGAACCGTGGATCATGAGGTGTCCGTCGAGAAGTGCGAACGCGGTTGGAAAGACGAGCGGGCCGCTGTCGCCACTGTAGGCGACGTGAGCGAGGGTTGTGCTTGCGCACAGCGCCTCAAAATCAGCGAAGTCGCTCGACATCTTCTCGGGCATGCGCTGGGGAACGAGTGGGGCGGTTGCGGTTTCCATGGTGGCCCTTTCTGAGTGGCTCGCCAAAACTGGGTCGATGAAGCAACGATAGGATCACAAGAGGTCTTTGAATAAGTCCAAATCTTTAAACTAATGACGTACCAATTTTGGATTGTGGCAGGGCAGGGGGTGGCGCGTGGAACAGTTCCCGCAGCTTGTTGTGGATCGTGGATCGCCGACACCACTCTCCGACCAGCTCACCCACAACTTGCGCGAGCTGATCCTGAGCGGAGCAACACGGCCCGGTGAGAGTCTGCCACCCAGTCGCCTGCTCGCCGAGACGCTGCTGGTCTCACGGTCAGTCGTGGTGAGTGCTTACGAGCGGCTGGTGGGTGAGGGGTACCTCGAGAGCCAGCAGGGATCGGGCACACGGGTTGTCGAGGAGCTGCCGGACTGGGTCGTCGAACCGACTGCTGTCGCGGTTGAGCGCGATCCTGAAGCGGCCAGTGAGGCCGCCACAAGTACCCCGCCGATCGACCTGCGCCCCGGTCGGCCCTACACGCCGCCCTCACCTCCGAGGGAGTGGGTGCGTGCGCTCACCGCGGCGGCCCGAGAACCCTGGCGGTCGGATGCGCCCGATTCACGCGGCGAACCTGCACTGCGGCGGGCTATTGCGGATCAGGCTCGGCGAAGCCGGGGCATCGACTGCGATGCCGAAGACGCCGTGGTCACCACCGGAACCTCTGAGGCGCTCGCGATTATTGCCCTTGCGCTCCGGGAGCTGCGAGGCCGTGAGCCCCGGATTGCGGTGGAGGATCCCGGATACATTGAGGGGGCGTGGGCGCTGCGGCGGGCGGGAGCCACACTCGTGCCCATTCCGGTCGGGGACGACGGCGTGACAGCAGCTGGTCTGCGCGCGCTCGCCGCAGTTGACACGATTGATGCCGTTATGGTGACACCGAGTCACCAGTACCCGCTCGGTGGGCGGATTCCCGCTGTCGAGCGGCACGCGATCCTGAGCTGGGCAGAAGAGACCGGTGCGTATGTGATCGAGGACGATTACGACAGCGAGTTTCGCCACGACGGCGCCGTGTTACCGGCGATGGCTTCGCTGGATCGGGGCGGAGCCGTGATCTACGTCACGACACTCAACAAAGTGCTCTCGCCTTCCCTGCGCTGCGGAGCCATCGTTCTGGGACGAGGCCAGCACGCTGAAGCGCTGCGGGCCGCGGTTTTTCGAGCGAGACAAGATCTGGGCGAGGCGGTGTCTGCGATGATTCAGCGGGCGCTCGCCGCCTTTTTGAGCGGCGGAGGTTTTCGCCGAGAGGTGGGCCGCACCAGACGTGAATACCGGCATCGACGCGAACTGCTGCTTGCCGAGTGCACGAAGCTCGGGCTCACGGTGACCGGTGCTGCCGGTGGCCTGCATGTGGTGATCCCGCTTGCCCCCGGGAAAACTGGGTTAGAGGTCGTCGCGCAGCTAGAGAAACGTGGGGTGCTCGTCGGCCAGGTGCAGAGTCTTGCTGACGAGGGCGGACCCGATGGCATCATTGTCGGGTACGGCGCCGAATCGGTCTCGCGCACGTTGCAGGGAGTGGAGAGGATCGCGGCCGTGATGGGGGTTTCACAGGTCTAATATCGATGTATACAGCTGCCGGTATGGTGCGAGGCTTACCCTGGAGTTAGCGATCGGCGCCTCTGCCCTTGGCTGTACAGCCAAGAAACATCGAAGTGTTTCTGTAAAAGACGAGGACGTCATCATCGTTCCTTCAACTGTCACCCCGTCGACTCCAGCTTCGCACCTTGGTCCGTTGCGTCAGACCTACGCCACCAGCGACACGTTTCCCAAGATGACGCGCGCTTACACCGAGATCGCCCAGACTATCCGTGAAAGCGGCCTACTACGGCGCACTCCCTGGTTCTACACCTTCGTTGCCGTGTTGATCGCTGTCGCCCTTGGCGGTTCGATCACCGGGTTTGTGCTTCTCGGCAACAGCTGGTTCCAGCTGCTCATCGCTGGTGCGCTCGGGATCATCTTCACGCAGATTGCGTTTCTAACGCACGAGGCGGCCCACCGCCAGATCATGCCGCTCGGTCCCGCTAATGATCGGCTGGCGCGGATCCTCGCCGGATCCATCGGCATGAGCTACTCGTGGTGGGATTCTAAGCACACCAGGCACCACTCGAACCCGAACATGGTGGGTAAAGACCCCGACATCGATGTCGACACCATCTCGTTCTTGGAAGAGGACGCCGCCAAGTCTCGTGGCATCATTCGGCTGATTACCCGCAAGCAGGGCTGGTTGTTCTTCCCGCTGCTGACACTTGAGGGCCTGAACCTGCACTACCTCAGCCTGAAGCACCTGTTCTCGACCGGTCCCGTGAAAAAGCGCTGGTACGAGATCGCAATGATCCTCGCCCGCTTTGCGCTCTACCTCACTCCCGTGTTCCTGTTTTTGCCCCTCGGCATGGCGTTCGCGTTTGTGGGAGTACAGCTCGCGGTGTTTGGTGTGTACATGGGTGCATCGTTCGCGCCAAACCACAAGGGTATGCCGGTTCTCGCGAAGGGCGCCCGCCTCGACTTCTTCTCGAAGCAGGTGCGCACGTCGCGCAACGTATCCGGTGGCTGGGCCGCAACCTGGTTTATGGGCGGCCTGAACTACCAGATCGAGCACCACCTCTTCCCGAGCATGCCCCGGCCACACCTCGCGAAGGCTCGCGAGATTGTGATCGAGCACTGCTCGACCTTGAATGTGCCCTACACCGAGACCACGATCTGGAAGTCGTACGGGATTGTGATCGACTATCTGAACCGAGTTGGCCTGGCTGCAAGGGATCCCTTCGAATGCCCGATTATGGCGGAGTACCGTAAGGCTTAGGGCTCTGTTATTGCCTGGCTAATGTCGCTACCCTGCTTTTGCATCTGCGGTGAACGCGTTCCAACGTAATGAGTGACCATTATGTTGGGATGCGTTCACCGCAGGCCTAAAAGCGCGGGTTGTGTGCCCGAATCGCGAGGCGGCGAAGTATCCGCTACGCTAGTCGGGTTGGCCCCTATAGCTCAGCGGTAGAGCTACGGACTTTTAATCCGCAGGTCGTAGGTTCGATCCCTACTGGGGGCACCAATGCTTGTAAGGGAACGCAAGCCTCCTGTTCTGGTGGGATTCTAGAAATCCCCTCCAAATCCCCTCGGCGCCCAGTCCCTGCAGTTAGGTGCCAACTTCGTTATTGTAAGACTTCGAGTGGCGGGGTGGTAAAGAGAGCTAGCATGATTACATGACACAAACTGTTTTCGATGGGCTTGAAGCGCAGCTAGCAGTCGAGAGACGAAAGGTAGATGTTGCTAGTGTTAGCTTTTCGACCCGAGAGCTAGTGCGCATGTACGAGGCCGATGAACTAAGCATCGCTCCCGCCTACCAAAGAAAATATCGTTGGCGTAAGAAGGTTGCGTCCGCTTTTATTGAGTCAATATTCCTGGGGCTTCCCATCCCTCCGATCTTCGTTGCTACGAACAGTGATTTTCGTTGGGAAGTGGTAGACGGGCTGCAACGCATTTCGACCCTAATTCTGTTCATGAGTTCTGATGCGGAAGCAAGGGAACGTGTTCGAAGCGAAACCCCTCTTGCCTTAGGTGAATTGGAAAAACTAACGCAGCTCAATGGATACGGCTATGCGGACCTTCCGGACACGATTCAGAGGCACTTCTCACGGCAGCCGCTACAGATAATTTCATTAACTGATAAGAGCGACAAGTCTGTTCGTTTTGATCTTTTTGAACGCCTAAATACAGGTTCGATATCTCTCACTCCGCAGGAAGTCAGAACTGCGGTCTATGGTGGCGATTTTCTCGACTTCATTGAAAGAATCTCGGCTAACAGCGATCTCGGCTCGTTGCTTAAACTTCAAGACTCGAATAAGCACGATGGCACTTCGACCGAACAAGTCTTAAAGTTCTTTGCCTACAAAAATGACTCAGATAAATTCAAAGGGGCAGTTACTACTTTCTTAAACAACTTTGCAGAGCAACCGGGTGACAAATTTGACTATGTCTTGGAACAGGCAACTTTTGAGGCAACCGTTTCGTTTCTGGCGAAAGCGGTCGGGGGGCCTTTCTTGCGCTCAGGAACCTCGGTTACGCCTCTTGTTCAATTTGAGGCTACGTTGCTGGGTATAGCAAGAATTATCGAACGTGGGGAGAGCCCGCGGGTTCCAGAAGTTGACTGGCTCAATGACAAAGAGCTCATTGATTCGAGCACGGGCGGCACAAATACGCGCTCAATGCTCTCCAGGCGAGTCGATCGTGCTGAAAAGCTGTTCAGTGGCCAAGCATGAGCTTGCGTCTGCAAGAGCATATGATTTAGCAGATTCAGCAACAGAGCGTTTGTCTGAGTGGCGATCGCGTTTGATACTGCTGTCTGCGGGATCATTGCCCGGCATATCTGAAACGAGCTTCCTTGGTCGAGAACTCAAGGGAGCATCTGTTATTGCGGGAATGGCTGAGCTAGAAGCGATTCTTCGCGAGATGCTTATTTCTATTGGAGAGTGCATCAATTCCTCGCAAGTAAGACTCAGGGATTTGAAACCGTCACTTCGCGCTCTTGTGGCCCATTCTGATTTCGAATCGCTGCTCGCTCTTCGCGATAGGAGCAAGGTTTGGCCGAAGCGGCTAGGGCTAACTTCATTGGACGAAGCTTCTGAGGTTGCAGTTTTCCCTGAAAGGTCCTTCAAGTCTCCCCAGCCTCCTCTTGACGGCAAAACTATTCAAACCAGTCATTTGGCGTTGGTTTGGCAGGTTCTTGGGATCGAGAACCCCATACCTGAGCCTTCGGCATTTGTGATTGCCTCATTAAAGAAGCTCACCCAGATTCGAAATGACGTGGCCCATCGAAATATCAGTATTGAGGAAGTGTTTCGACAAGCGGATCGGTCAGCGAATCACCTTGAGCAACATCTCGAACATCTCGTCTTTTTGATTATCCACATTTCAATCGAATGGGCGAGCTATTTGACTGATGAGAAGTATCTGAAATAGAGTCTGCATCTTGCTTCAGGGGAAAGTTCTTAATCGCTATCTGGTGGGCATTCCGACTGGCTCGGGGCAGATTCCCATGATCGTCGCAACTCACGCCTAGTCTCAGACGACTCAACGACCACGGGAAACTAACGGCACCTCGACCCCAGTGGTGCAGACGATTGCCTAATAGGTCAATGCTGTGGATTGGGCGAGTGAATTTTCGACGAAATGTAGAGCTGTACCACTTGCCAAAAGTATGACGAAAGTGCCAACAATGATGAAGTAAATCAGGTTTGCGCCCTTAGGCTGAGAATAACGCCAAGCTTTCTTTGCGGCCCTTTCGCTTCCCTTGCCGTAACGAAAGCCCATGAAAGTGTACCAATCGATGAGTCTCACCCATGCCAGGACAAGCAGCGTTGACGATAGTACGCAAGCCCCAGTGAGCGTCAGAGCGAAGAATAATTGATCCTCATCGAACGCGATCTTTACAAATGAGATCACTGGGCTGAAGAATTCGGAAGCCCAGCCGGCAAGCCCCGAAGCGGTAGGAAACTCAGAGGGCATCTCTGCAGCGCGAGTCCGTAGTTCATCCAGCGTTACGCCCCGGTGTGAAGCGGTGAAGATGCTGATCCAGGTCCATATCGTGGCCGTAAGCGCAATTGAGACTTCAATTGCAATCAGGAAATCTTTACGGGTCCACAAGCGCAAGGAATGTGCCCGGATCACAGCCAGTGAACCGGCAACCAAAAGCCCAAGAACCGCGCCAAGCGTGAACCAGAATACGTAGTCGAAGTAAACTGCGAACGCCCCCACTGCAACTAGGCCAGCGATTCCAATCAGCCAGGGGTCGTCACCAGAGGATTTCGATGTATTCGCGCCTACCTGCGAGTTTGAATGGGTGATGTTCTTGATCGTGATTTGACGGCTGTTATCCACATGGATGTCCAGGTCACTGTTGGGGGAATCTTGGATAGCAACTGCTACCCCGCCTTTACCTGATCGCGCATTTGCAGTCTTTCGTTTGTCTTTACCAAGCTCCTTTTGGGTTCGTAGAAATTTTAGAAGCGTGGGCGCAAGAACTACTGCGCCCCCGCCAATGAATGCAGATAAGCTTCCGACAGTAAGGTCGGACAGAAAATCAGCCATCTATATGCTCCTAATTTCAGAGAACAACCTTGTGTCGCACTCTCAAAGCAAAATGTTACCCGTGGCCGCTGACATTGACGGTTCGTTGCTAACTTATGGCTCGGAGAATGGACTATTGTTTTAGTCAGTTTCTCGTGCCATGTATCGTTCGAATTTCTCCATATGATCGCGATAGTTTGTTGGGTAGAGATGCCCGTAAATCGTGTCAGTCGTGGTAACGCTCGCATGTCCGAGCCAGCGGCTGACCTCGTATGGTTGGAATCCTGCTGCCAGCCAGAGACTCGCAGCGGTGTGGCGCAGATCGTGGAGGCGCATCTTTGGCAGTTTCGCCTGTATTAGCGCGGTACTAAAACGATTGCGGCGAAAACTCGCCCCATCAAACATGCGGTCATAGTCAAGTTCTCTGGAGCCGGGAGAGCGGCCAGGCCAGAAGAGTGCGCCGGATCGACCAGGGTCCGGGTGTGTCAAAAGATGAGTCTTCAGGTCGGCGATCAGTCTGCTGTCCAATAGTGGAACTTCCCGCGTTGACCGTTTTGACTTTGGGGCTCCGAGGACCCAACCCCTCCCCGTGATCCGCTGTGCCGTTTGCCTCACGAAAAGACGTCTATTGCCAAGTTCTACGTCTGAAACTCTCAGCCCCGCGACCTCAGCTAGGCGCAGGCCCGTATATGCCATAAAACGCACCAGTAAGCCGTAAGGCGGGGTGTCTTCAAGCACTTCAGCAAGACGTTGAATCTCAGCCACCGAAAGTATCGGATACTCGTTAGACGTTGAGCGACGTGGGAGTGAAATGTGTTCACAAGGATCGTGCGTGAGAAGACGCTCCCTAATCGCCCATTTGAACAGCTTTCGCAAAGCGAGGTAGTGGTGTTTCACGGTAGCCGCCGCCAAACCATCTCCCGCAAGTTCCGTTATCCAGTGTTGTATCTCGCCGCGCTTCAGGGTATTCAAACGACGGTTGCCGAACTTCTCGGTGATGCGCTTGCCATAAATCTTTCGATAGCTATCTAACGTGCGTGGTTTCAGACGGTGTCTGTCGGCTGCAAGCACAGCATCGATTGCTTCTTGTATTGTTTTCCTGTTTTTCAACGCATGATGGGAATCATCGCCAGCGGCTAGCTCGTTTTCGATCCTTGCCGCGAACCGTTCAGCTTCTCGTCTTACCGTGAATGTGCGCTGGCTATTCTTGCCAGCAAGGTCACGCCATCTCACCTCGTAGGCGCGTTTGCCGCCCTTGCGTGGGACCTCTCTTACGTGTGCCATTTCTTTTATGCCTCCGTTCGAGTCGTGGCTGCATATGCCCGGCGCACGGTGGATTCCTGCCAAATGTCGAGACCAGTTGGTGAGAGAAAGCCCTCGGCGGTGAGTTCTCGTGCGATTCGAGAGAATGATGCACCTGCCTCGCGAGACAAGACGATGCGGCGAAGCAGTCCCGCTGGTATAGCGCTACGCCGCCCATTTAGATCCCCGCGGCGGGCGCGAGCCGCTAAAGCCTCTTTCGTGCGAGTGGAGATAAGATCCCGCTCCAGTTCAGCGAACGTGGCAAGCATATTCGCCATGGCCCGACCTCCTGGGGTGGAGAGGTCGAGCGCATTGTCAAGTACGACGAGATTCCAGCCTCGTTCTTGTGCATCGTTGATGATTGCTGAAGCGTGCCGCACGGAACGAGCGAGGCGGTCGAGCTTTGAGACCATTAGGCCGTCTGCCTGTCCGCTCGCAAGCAAGTCGAGCGCGTGACGCAGTTGCGGATTTACTTCTTTGCCGGAGCGTCCAAGGTCCGCGACGAATTCGGCCGTCCAGCCGCGTCGTTCGCATTCTGCGTCGAGGGCCTCTTGTTGAGCTTCGACGCCAAGGCCTGAGCGCTCTTGCTCCTCGGTTGAGACGCGAATGTATCCGATCATATGCATGTCTTGTCCTTTGTTTCAGGCGAAAACGTCCATCTACGCCTTCCGCCTGAGAGCTAATCGAACCTCTTCTCCAGAGATTTCACTACTAGGGGGAGTGAACCGACCCCCTACGCGAGTAGGGCGATGCGTCGGAGGTCGCCGGAGGGCGGTGGGTAGTTCCCACAGTTCTTTAGGGGAGGCCAGGGAGGTGGGGAGGCTAGGCCGGGAACGAGCTGATCCTTGAATCAGGCTCGCGACCGCCCCAGCCTCCCTCACCGTCCCTAATTAACACGGCGGGATGCCAACCGCCCCAGGGCCACCGCTCTAAGGGGCGCTTCGGAGAAAGTAGTGCGTGCTCCGCTCACCGTTTTGCATTGCACGACGCTTTACGCCAATGAGCTTGTCATCCTTCAACGCGGCGATTGCGACGTCAAAAAACTCTCGCTGCCGTCTACTCAGTCTTCGTTTGAGAGTCGTTTGCGACGTGCTTTCCTTTTCGCCAAGAACGTCGATGATGCGTTCTCGCACTTGTTTCGAGATGGCTTCTTCCTCTGCATGGGATCTGATACCGCGTAAGCGGCCCGCTTCTCTCGCTTCATCGTTCCGTCCTCGCGTCCGCTTCTCGGCGATTGCGTGAAGGATCGACCGATATGTTGTGTCGCTCGCTTCGAGCAGCAGACCCGCCTGCTCCCAATGCGCGCTGCTGAATCCGTCGACCCGACCATGGATGACCGCGAACCCCACTGCGATTTTGCATTGCAGGAAGAGTCGATGGCCTTCTTTATCGTCGGACAAGCCTTGAAGGTTGAGTTCTCTTGCTCGAAGAATTTGTGCTTTGGCTTCTTCGGGCACCGTAAGGCATTCAAGCTCCGCAGTTTGTGCTTCAGAGAGCATTTTGTCCCGCCACGCGAGGGTATCCTCACTTTCACCAGGCACTTCCGGTAACTGGATCGGGTTGAGGTCCGAGCGGTCGCCAGAAGGACGAACATAGCTGCTCGGCGGAACGGTGACACCTGCCCAGAGGAAGCGTTGCGGGAGCCCTCCAGCTTGACCCTGAATGATCGTTCCCGCCCGCTCTGGTTGTACTCCGATCAAAAGACAAAACCGGTATCTCTTTGCCCCGACAGTAAATTGCGTCTCCACATGTGCATAGTCGTAGCCAATTCGACTCCCGGTCCAGAGTTCTCGGAGTGTTGCCGAGAGATGTGAGCCGTCCCTGCCAAGAAGTGCCGCGAGCGTATCTACCTCAGGCAAACTCGCAAGCACTCGGGAAACCTTGTAAACGGGTTTCCACAGTTTCGATTTGAGGGCCTTCTGCATGCGACCGTACATTTTTGCTATGCCCTCGCTAGAACCGGGACGCCCGATGTGAAGGTCAGACAAGACCGAATCGGGTAGTTCAAACACTTCTTGAGCAAGATCCTCTGTCGCTCCCTTTCCAGCCCCAGAGGGGCCAACGAGCGCTACGAAGAGATTCACCGGTCCTTCTTTCCCTACAATCGGCGGCAATACTTTGCGCGGAGGCAGGCAAATGAGTGCGCGCAAGAGCCCTGCTGCGAGTAACCCAACTGGTGCTACTGAGTGTTCCTCGGCATACCGTCGAATCATGCGAAGCTCATCGGTTGAATCGAAAAGCTCGACAAGGGTCTCGGACGGAGTGGGTTGCGCGCTCGCCCATCGCAACAAACCCTCAAATTCGCCTTTTGCTGGCGCTGACCGCCTTCCAAGGGAGCGGTTAGAAAAGGATTGTTCGAACTCCTGGCGGAGTCGTGCTATCGCGTCTGCAGCTGGGTAATGTCCCTCTCGAGTTTCTTGCATGACGATGAGAGAGCAGCGCAGCATTGCTTGGTGGCGCGATTCTCCATCAGCAACATCGACTCGAAACCGCAGACAGTGCTTCTCAAGTAGCCCGTGCTGAGTACCGCTCGTTAAAGACAGGACTTTCTTTTCGAACTCTGATGCAGTGAGCGCAGGTTGTTGCTGTTGCCCACCCGAACGTATGAGGCTTCGAAGCACGGCAGGAAGCTCGGGAATATTGTCCCAGTTGCCACGTACGAGCTCGTAAGGTTCCCCTGTTACGGGGTGGATCGTGGGTGCAAGGACGATCACGCCATTCTTCCCGCGAACATCACCCCAGCCAGCAAAGCCCCCCGCACTATTTCCGAAACTTTCCGGTGTGGCAAACACGTAGTGGCCACGATCAACCTTGCCCCGAGAGCGTTGGAACAGGCCAAGTCGGAGTGCGTCAGCAATTTGCTGGGGGAGTTCGTTAAGGTCTTCAACGTCGAGATCGAATGCAATCAGGCCAGATTGACCCAGGTGTAGAAACAAGCCATCCTTTGGGTGGTCCGTGTACCACTGAGACACCACCTTGGGATCATTTGAGGTTTTGTTGTGCCATCCTTTGCCCAGGCGTGAACCGGGAACTTTGGTTGCCGGTTTCAGTGGGCCGACGTAGTGTCCGAGTTTTGCATGGCGAATGGCCGCAGCAGATACGGATTTCTTCCGTGTGTTTGGGGTGGTCATCGTGCACCGCCTCGCTTGAGTGGAGCGTTTACGCCACTCTCGATGAAGTCGACGATGTTTTTGTGGGTGAAGTAGATTACGAGCCCACAGGGGCGCACGTAGTCAATTCGGCCATTTTGAACGGCGCGGCGGAATTGTCGCTCTGAAATGCTGAATTGCTTAGCGTAAGGGTGCTCTGGCGCAGTCTTTATCGTCCAAACACTTTCGCTGAGAGTGATATTCATGATCGTCTCTTTCGACTAGGTATGTCCTAATGAACACGATCAAACGACCAGAATGGGCAAGCGTCAGAAAAGGGTTGCCAAAGCTAGGCGAGTTGATCGAGTAGCAGGTCTTGCCTGCCTTGAAAATGAGAGGTCGTATGAAAAGGGCTTAGCCCAAACGGCCTTCAGGCAATCGTGGAGAGCTCAGCCCCACACGTTTACCAATTTCGAGTTTCACTCGCCTAGTCCTATATTTAAGAAGTATTGGTACCCTCAGGGGTGGCTCAGCCGTTTCCAAACTCCAGGTTCCTCGTTTCGCTCAGCAAAACGGTCTCCATTTCAGGCTCAGCCCGCAAATAAAGCTCGTCCTAGGACGTGCGGGAACTCCCGCGTGAGCTTCTGGCTGATAGATTACGCTCCGAGGTAGGCGAGTGCAAGTGTGACCTTTGCAATCTGGAAAATCAGTTCGCATAAACGACGCAAATTAGTAAACGTCAAACGCCAGAATCTCAGGAACGTTCTCGGAGCCGGTGATCGTACACTCCATCACCATGCCGTTGACTTTCGTACCGTGCTCGTTTTTAGGGGTGATCTCGACCTTTAAGAACCACGCATCGTTTTCCAGACGTTCCGCGATTTTGCCCACATACCAGTGGAACTTCACCCCATATGGGAATGACTCTTTCGCCGCATTCTCGCAGGCTATTTGAGCCATGCCAACAGTAAGTCCGCCTGAAGTTGAATTTGCTGGAACGGGCTTCGCTCCTGGCTCTTTTGTGGGTGTTGGTTTCTTGGCCGGAGGAGCGGTTTTGGTCGGCTCGGGGGTTTTGGTTGGGGAGGGGCTTTTTGTCGGCGTAGGTGTGGGCACTTGGCTTGATTTGGGTGAGATGCTCTCGGTTGACGCTTCGGTGGTGATGCTGTTCCAGTCGGTAGTGGCAATTGCAAAGATTGTCCATGAGATGGAAGCAATCGCAGCCACGCCACCCAGCGCAATTCCTATGATGCTCATCGCTTTCGGCTGTTTCTTGACGAGAGCCACGATGCCAAGCACTACTGCGACTGCGCCAACCATGAGTCCGAGTAGAGGCATCCAGCCGATCAAGAAGGCGATGCTTCCGACGATGACTGATGAGAGTGCGAGTCCTTTGTTGGGCATTTTTTCCTTCAGGTAGAGTGAACGGGAATGAATCATATTGGCATCAATAGCGGCGGGGTTTATCCCCGGCGATGTGGTGCCCTTTATTTGTTCCATCCGAGAAACTCGCGCTCTTCTCGCGTCGTCTGTGGGCGCATAAAGATGTAGACATCTCCGCGCAGCATTCGTCGAGGTGTGGCGCTCTGGATCGTCCAGCCATGCGCAGTGAGTTTTTGAATTCGCTTCCGGCCAGACCTGTCTTGAGCAATGATGCGTTCAGTGAGAACCTCAGACGGACGCTGCGACAACTGCACCATGAGGTTCTCGCGCAGAAGGTGCCACATTGCCACCGGATCAATGCACTCGGCAATCACGTTAGCCGAATTTGGGTACCCGCCGAAGAAGTTGGTTACAGGTTTTATATCGCTCATGGGTGCTCCTTGAATCGATGAAACTCGAACTACCTTACCTTGAATGCTACTTATAGTCCGTAGATTCATAGTCATCAGGAGTGAAGTCTTGAAGCATGCCATCAGTCGGACCGGTACAGCACGCCCAACGGCGGGCATTCGGCAACCGGGTAAAGCTGCTGCGCACGGATCGAGGGCTCAGTCAAGAAGCTCTGGCTCACCTCGCAGAACTTGACCGCACCTATATAGGCGGTGTTGAGCGCGGTGAACGAAATATTAGTCTCGACAATATTCATCGGGTCGCAGAAGCATTAGGAATACGCGCCCGAGACCTGCTTTAGTGCTCGCAAGGGGCGTAAGGATTCATCCAATCTCCTGTTCACCTCGGCACGTTTTAGCTGGCATCTGGACGCGAGGATAATTTCCGTGGTGTTCCTCTGGAGAGCGTTGACTCTTGGCAGTCGGTGATGCCGCCCAAGGTCTCTAAGTTTCAGTCGGCTCGTGCGCTTGCATTCGATCCTTTTAAGCGTCAAGTGCAGCGATATGGTAGGTGCAGGGACCAAGGATCATACAAAACGCGCCGAATGGCGCAGAGGAGACACCCGCGCCGTGACAGAAACAAGCAGCATCGAGGCGACAAATCAAGAAGCGTGGATGCTTGTTCCACTTACTCCTGAGTACTTGCCTGATGAACATCGCGGATACGTCAATGCTATAGAGGCAGCGCTTGAGAATGATCGCGTCCTAAATATCGCGTTATCGGGAAATTACGGCGTCGGCAAAAGCAGCATATTAAATGAACTGGTAAAGCGAAAAAAAGAGCGAATCGTGGAGCTATCGCTCTCTACGTTGGCTCCTGTCAAAGCTTCAGACATCGACGATTCAGTGCCGAAGCAGGCAACCACGCCAACGAACCAGATACAGCAGGAAATAGTTAAGCAGCTTCTCTACCGCAAGGTTCCAGGGAAGACTCCCGGGTCTCGGTTTGAGAGGATTGAACGGTTTAGCTGGACTCGAGAATTGGCGTTCTCGATACTTGCTGGCCTGATTATCGCCACGGTTTTCTTGCTTACCCATTGGTCAAATCAAGTTGCCATCGTTTTCAAACCACTCATCGATCTGGGGCTTTGGGTGCACCTGATTGTCTTGCTCTTGGCGACGGCGACGGTGCTCGTGTTTCGGATACTTTTCCACGGGCGAATCCATGTAAAACAATTCACTGCCGGTTCCGCCACAGTCACACTTGACGACAAGTCGGTATCGTATTTCGATCAATACCTTGATGAGATCGTCTACTTTTTCGAGGTCTCGAATAAGCAAGACATCGTCATATTTGAGGATATAGATCGATTCAACAACTCACACATCTTTGAAACTCTCCGCTCGCTTAATACACTCCTGAATAGTGCGCCGCAAATTAGGAGAAATATTCGTTTCATCTATGCGATTAAGGACAGTATTTTCGACAGAATTGGTCTTGAGAAACAGGGGAGACCGCTCGACCAAGACATGATTGAGGCAGATGATCCTGCCCAGGCAGAGGTGATCCGCGCGAATCGTACGAAATTTTTTGACCTAGTGATCCCGGTCGTGCCATTCATCACTCACCGAAGCGCGCGCAACCTGGCTGCCCAGCTGCTAGGTACGGTTCCGCATGACGTGAAGCCGGAATTGCTAGATCTCGCAGCACAATACGTGCCTGACATGAGGCTCCTTAAGAACATCTGCAACGAGTTCATCGTTTTCCGAGACCGGATATTCTCCGGTGACGGGGAACAACTAGATCTCAACGAGACGGACCTCTTTGCGATGATGCTTTATAAAAGTACTCATCTGAGCGACTTTGAAGCGATTCGGATCGGTAAGAGCAAGCTCAATACGTTATATGCCTTGGGGCGCGAACTCGTCGCCACTAATATTAAGCGAATCGAAAGCGAACGTCGCGAACTTCAACAAGAGCTTGGCCGAGTTAATGGTGCAACTTCCCGAAGTCAAGCACTCGGACGCAAGCTCATTGCTCACGTGAATCGGACGGTGCAGGCAGCTAGGTTTAAAGAACACGATGTGACATACACCTTTTCCAACGCCTTGCAATCGCCAGAGGATTTGCAAGGCGTTCGGTTCTGGAGCGAGTTTGTATCGGCAAACTCTAGCGAAGCAACCCTGATTTGGAAGACGAATGATGGCTATAACCATTCACTCACATTCACCCGAGAGAGCCTAGCCGAAGCACTTGGAGATCCCCTAAACGCTGCGGCTTGGGATGAGTCGGCAAAGGAGAATCTGAAAGAACAGATCTCTGAGAAAACCGAAGCAATTAAGTTCTTACGTAGTGCGGATATGGGCAAGTTGATGAAGCGGCCTGAATTTCTTGTGGCCCACCATGGCGAAGAGCTTTCTCTGGGAGCCATATGTCGCGATTTGCTCGACTATGGTCTTGCATTTCAGCTTGTGCGTTCAGGGTTCATCAACCGTAACTTCACGCTCTACACCTCCACTTTTCATGGTGATCGGGTGAGCACAGCTGCGACAAACTTCATCATTCATCATGTAGAGCAGGACCAAATGGACGTCCAGTTCGAACTGTCAGCTGATGATGTTGACATGGTGGTTAGGGAACGAGGGAGGGAGTCTTTGCGGGAGCCTGCATTGTACAACGCTGCGATTCTTGACCGAATAATGGAATCGGATATGCCCGCCGCTAACATCATGATTCGCTCGCTGGCTGCATTAGGAGAAGACCAGAAACGCTTCCTGCACTCCTATCTAAGTTCGGGGCGCTTCCGTATTTTGCTGGTCGCCCGCCTTGCACCGATTTCGCGAGGGCTGATGAATTATCTGATTGATGAACTTGAAGCCAGTGATGATGAACGACTTGATCTTGTTGATGCGGGCCTCATGAATCTCGCTCAGGAAAAGGGAAACCTTGCAAGTAAGGGAGTGTCGGATTACTTACAAAAGCACTACTCCGAGCTCTCCGTCATGACGTCTGAAAAGACAAGCGCCTCCCAAGCGGAGCGGGTCGCGCAATTCTTTGCTAAAGCAGGGGCGGCACCGTCAAGACTCGGGTTGCTTGCTGAGGTCGTTCAAACTGCGTTTGTCGAACGGCATCTATACCCGTTTTCGCTTGAGAATCTCCGTGTCGCCGCTGGGGATGAACAAAGCCTCTCGTTGGACTCGCTTGGCGAGGTCGCCCCTGCGGTCTACGACTACTGTCTCGACAACCTGGAGCGGTACCTCCTTGCCATTGGTGATAAGTATTCGACGGTCGATGCTGCGGAGTACTTTGTTGATGTGCTTGAAGACATCCTTGCTGAGGACAGCAACGCGGACATTGAGGAGATTATTGCTAAAGCCGACGGCGATTGCGTTGTCGATGTCCTCAAAGACGTTTCCGAAAGTGTTTGGGTCATACTTGCGAAACATCAACGGTTCCTGGCTACTTTCGACAATGTGAGGAGATACATTGATGTCGTTGGTTCTCTAGACGCAAACCTCGCATGCCTACTATCCAAAGATTGTCAGATATTTCGATTTGATGGAGTCAGTGAAGAGGAAAAAGAATCTCTCGCAAAGACCATCTTGAACGCGACTGAGGTGCTCCCCTCGGCCGAAATGCGTTCGCGACTTGCTCAGAGTCTGGAACTCGAAAACTACCTTGACGTCCTCGATGTTCCTGCGGAGACCGGTAATCTGTTCGCGCTCCTGCGTAAGCGACAAATTATTGCAGACAACGCAACCAGCTATGAACGTCTCGCCAAAACTGATTGGCCTACGAGAGAGGCTTTCATTCGTGAATCGCGAAGGTTTGAGGAGTTTGTTGTACCTTCCCACGTACTTAGCGATCTCGCTGCCTTATTCCTGAGCAAAGAGGTCGGCAAATCGATTAAGTTTTTAATTTTGAAATGTGCTGATGAGTTCACCTCAGGAGCTGATACCGCAGGCCTAACTCAACTCGCTCGATTTGCTGCGCAAAACCAGCGTCAAGTATCGGAAGATATTGTCTGCAGGCTTGCGCATGGGGGCGTTCCACCGCAATACGTTTTGGTTCTGCTCGAGCCACTTTTGAAGTCACTGGAACGAGACAAACTGTTTGAAATTCTGCAGGCACTCGGCAGCGATTATTCGCAATTGACCTCAGTCGGTCGTGACAGGCCAAAAATTTCAAACACCACCGCAGACCGTGCACTTCTTGACCGGTTGAAGATGGAAGGGATTGTTAACTCCTATGACCCGAGAGCGTCGCCGATCAAGGTGAACAAGAAGCATAAATAGGCCACAGTTTTTGGCTCCGTCGCGGCAATGGGTCTGTCGTTCGGTTGCTGCTATGGCGTGTCTTACTGGCTTGCTGAAGCATCCCCTCCAAAACCCCTCGACCGCGCTTCGCCACGATTCTTCAACCTTGACTGAAGTCGATTCTCATCTGAATCGAAATGGACCGAATTGCCACAGCACATGGGCTTATGCCGGTCAGCCTTGGTTGACCCCAGCTAACGCCAGCTAAACACTCCCGACCGTCTTTTAATCCGCAGGTCGCAGGTTCGATCCCTGCTGGGGGCACCATTCTCATCCGTTATCAAAAGTTCCACGGCTAATGCAGATCGATCTGGAATCGGTACTTACGCATCCATGACAACTACTACTTGTGCTCGCCGGGGCTACTTACTATTTGGCCGAGGCACTTCTTTCTTGGACTCGCAGAGTACGTCAAAGCAGCGAGACACGTAATCAACTGCGAGATGTAGCGCAGAATGATGTGAGTGGAACTACTGCCAAATCTATCTTGGTCAGTGTGGGGAAAAAATAGGGGTAGTCTAATTGAGAAATTTTCTTAGAAATGTGGATCTGGCCGCGCTCAGCGGAACAGGGATCGCTGACCTGAGAAATTCGATCTGCGCATTCCTATAGAAACAGTGTGTTTCGAAGGCTTCTTGTTGATCTATGCAGGGTGCTGGCGAACACTTTTGATGATGTATAGGCGCTCGTTTCCGGTTTGTTAACTCGAACCAGATTCAGTTTTTTGGGTATTTCCTAGAGGAGATACTGTTCGTATGTTGGGGGAGACAACTGCGGTGGATGATTTTCGACGTTTGGTGGTACTCGCAAACGAAGGTGACACTGATGCCGGTGAGCGGCTGATCGTTGCCTGGCTCCCGTATTGGATGGGCGCCGCCAGGCAAATCATTGGCACCGATTCGCGCGCTTTCCGCGTTGGTGGTCAGCATGAAGATGCCGAAGACCTCGTGCAAGCTGCGGTTACTAAACTTCTTGATCTCTGGAAACGTGGCATTGGTCCCACCGACAACGTGCGCGCGTACGTTACCGTGATGATGCGGAATTCGTACTCGAATCGGCTACGTTCGCCACGATCCCGCGAGTTCCCACTGGACACGGTCAACGAAGAGGTCTTCGCTGAATTCGATAGCGGACTCGAAGCGGCTGAACTAACGCGGGAGCGGAACGCCGTGCAGCGGGCGCTTGCAGCATTGCCTCGCGACCACCGCGACATACTCATCTGGGTTGTCGTCTCGGGGCACAAGCCCGGAGAGCTGACAGGGTCGCTCGGACGGGAAGCGCCCGCAATCTCAAGTCTGCTTATGCGAGCGAAACAATCGCTACGCAGATTTGTGCTTGTCGATTACCTCACGGATGGTGGTGAGGAGTGTGCACAGAACGCTGAACAGCTCCCGAAACGCATCCACATTGACCTGCAGGCGCATGACAAAGACGAGCGCGGTATAGCTCATGCGAGAAATTGTGAGCGCTGCCGACGAAACTGGCGCCGCTTCGCAGCTACAGCGTCGATGTTTGGAATCATTCCTCTTGTCGCTCTGCCGTCTTTCAATCAGGGTGCGGCGGCATATGCGTCACCCCCGGAAGAATTGGCGAGGCCCGACGCGGCCGCGCGCCCCGAAACTCGCTCTGCAAGCAATAGCGTCGTTTCGCGCGTCGCGGCGATCGCCTCGTCGCGAGGCGTACTCGTCTCTGGCGTCGTGCTCGTCTTGATCGTGCCCCTGTTGCTGTTCGTTCCGACGCTGGTGGAAGCTGGGGCTGTCAATCGGCAGACGACAAGGGCTGATCTCACCAGCGAAAATACGCACGGGGCCAAACTTGCGGTCGACCTGAATCTAGATACGACGGGCCGACTCGAGAGCTTCACCACGAACTTGATTGTTGAGGGCTCTGTCTCGTGGTCGCTGGGAAGAATCGAGGTGGAGCTTTCCCCTGGAACAGGCTACGTTTCTGCCTCAAACGGGTACAACTGCACCACTACTGGTGCGTGGGTCACCTGCGATCCGACCACTGAGAGCCAGTCCGAAACGGCCGTCACCATCTACACAGAGAATGACGGTGCCTCAGGATCATTCGACCTGCGACTTGCCTCGACTATCGGCGGCGATACGGTCTTGGGTGTTGCCGACGGTCACTGGTAAACCTCGCCGCATCAGTTGCCAGGAGCGTTGGCCCGCGACAGATTCTTTGGACTCGCGTGTCTTGTTTTATGGAGGGCGCTGTTGCGTCCGACAAATTCCTCGTAATGAGCGGCGGCGCTGCTTATAAGAAATGGATTACGAAACGAAAATGAGAAAAATTCTAGGCAAGGACGTGCCCGGTTCTGGGAAGTTGCACGTCAGATCAGCATTGGGGGAACCTAACATTTCAACTACAGTTTCAAAACACAAACGTTTTTCTATCAAGAAGTTCGCCGCGGCTTTCGTCGCTGTGGGTATCGTGTTCTCCGGTATTACCGTCGGCTCTTCCGCGGCAATGGCGGCCGATCCAACGATCAACGACCTCTTCCCTCGAGTCAGTGTGGCCGGCCAAGTGGCGGCAGCGCTCGGTAAGGCTCGCACCGATACCGTGACGCCAGCTCAGCTTGCGAGTATCCAGTCTTTTGAGATGCGGTTCGGGGATCTCGCTTCGCTCAATGAGCTCGCGCCCCTCACAGGCCTGAAATCCATCGACGTGCGCGGCAACAACCTCACGAACCTGGACGGGGTTCAGAATTTTCCGACGCTGAACAGCCTTGTCGTAATGATGAACTCAATCACCGACGTTGCAGGGTTGAGCGGAAGCGGCCTCAGCGATCTTGCGATTGGCTACAACCCGCTCA
Source organism: Leucobacter viscericola (assembly GCF_011299575.1). Classification (NCBI taxonomy): domain Bacteria; kingdom Bacillati; phylum Actinomycetota; class Actinomycetes; order Micrococcales; family Microbacteriaceae; genus Leucobacter; species Leucobacter viscericola. The sequence goes on along the minus strand of NZ_CP049863.1, from coordinate 1,451,191 downwards.
GCACCGGTTTTTCAAGCTTCGCGACACTGTCAAACCTGCGCACCCTCGAAGCGCGATCAGCAAACGTGACGGACCAAGCGCTGAGCCAGATGTCAGCAGCGACTGGCGTGACAGCTTTCAATCTCTCCACCTGTCGAGATGATGAGGACGCTCATGACTGTGGAAGTGGGGAGTACGCGAACCGCGTCACATCGATCCAACCACTGCTTGCACTGCATGGTCTCACGGGTATCTCCCTTGACGGTAACAGTGGGTTGCGCAGCATTGCGGGAATCAGCGCACTCCCCAATGTGACCGCGGTGTCAGTTGGCGAAGGAACGCAGGTCACCGACTTTAGTGAACTGAACTACAACAAGCACACTCTGTACGCGAGTCGCGTTAACGGCAAAGAGACCCTTACCTACGACCCTTCAGCGGCGACGGTCACCTACACTCACCCCTATAAGTCTCCCGCAAACGCTGGAGTACCGGATCGGTCGCCCGTTGCAAGCAACACCGTATCGAACTCCGCGGTCGCAAAGGTGCCTTACAACGGAGTCGTGAGCTGGGACCCCTCCACTCAGATTGCGACGATTACTTGGAATACTGCCGACATCGACGGACTCACAAGTATTCGCTATGAGCACCGACTCAACGCTTGGAACAGCACACAACTCGTTTGGGGTTGGATGGACCTGACGCTGGTCAAGCAGGTTCCGACAGTGGTTGAGCACACCGTTACGTATGATCTTGCCGGTGGTGCTGGATCCTTCCCTGCGGAAACCGTTGCTGATGGTGCAACTGTTACAGCGCCCACGGCGGTGCCGACCCGTGATGGGTATACGTTTGCCGGGTGGAAAGATACCAGTGGTAGTGCGTTTGATTTCTCGGCGGCCATTACTGCGGATACCACGGTTGTTGCCAGCTGGACCGAGGATGTTGTTCCGGTAGTTGAGCACACTGTTACGTATGATCTTGCCGGTGGTGCTGGATCCTTCCCTGCGGAAACCGTTGCTGATGGTGCAACCGTCACCGCACCCGCTACGGTGCCGACGCGTGATGGGTATACGTTTGCCGGGTGGAAAGACACCAGTGGTACTGCGTTTGATTTCTCGGCCGCCATTACTGCGGATACCACGGTTGTTGCCAGCTGGACTATGGATGTCGTTCCGGTAGTTGAGCACACCGTTACGTATGATCTTGCCGGTGGTGCCGGATCCTTCCCTGCGGAAACCGTTGCCGATGGTACAACCGTTACCGCGCCCACGGCGGTGCCGACGCGTGATGGGTATACGTTCGCCGGGTGGAAAGATACCAGTGGTAGTGCGTTTGATTTCTCGGCCGCCATTACTGCGGATACCACGGTTGTTGCCAGCTGGACCAAGGAAGATGTCCCGGTGGTGAAGCACACTGTTTCGTATGATCTTGCCGGTGGTGCTGGATCCTTCCCTGCGGAAACCGTAGCCAATGGACTCAAGCCCACCCAACCAAAGGTACTGCCAACCCGGAGCGGTTACACCTTCACTGGTTGGAAAGACTCCAGCGGCGCAGCCTTCGATTTCTCGAAGGCCATTACCGCGGACACCACGGTCTTCGCTGGATGGGAGAAAGTCGCTGTTCCGCCGGAGAAGCCCAAGCCGACACCACCCGTTGAGACCCCAAATTCCGGGCCTCCAGTCACTGCAGAACCGGGTACAAACGCCCACCTGGCTGTTACCGGTGGCACGGATGCTCCGATGCTCTGGTGGGCAGCAGGCGCGTCGTTGCTGGTAGGAATTGGTCTGATCTCAGCGAACCGTACTGCAAGACGTCGACTCACTAGCTGACTCAGCTAGTGGATGGTCTGTTCCGCAGACTGTGACCCAGCGAGTCTTGCTCATCGCACTGTGGTGAAATGAGCAAGACTCGCTGGCAGTTTTTTCCATTGCGCTCTCCTAGTAATAGGGATCCTTGTGGAATTTCAGCGACAAGCGTCTTGCCACTGGCTCGCCCCACCGATACCAGACTCTCGCTGGCCCCGCGCGTAACGCTAGGTCCCAGACTCCCACGTAATCGGTAACGGCTTTCGAGAGTCGCAGCTTGTACTGACCAACTCCGTAAAGCGGATGCGTCACATCGTCAAGACGATCGCTCGGCGGGGTCCCAATGAGATCGTGCACGGTGGCCCCGTGTTCGCGGGCCCACAGAATTAATTCCCATTGCATGCGGTACATTGCTCCGACGGGCAGCCGTAACCGACGAGTTGACGCGCCGTCCTTGTAACCACTCGTATGACCGAACACGGTGCCGAACATACCCGCGATGGGCTCACTGTCGGCATATCCAAGCACAAGCTGGCCACGGCCAGTCTTCTCAAACGTCTGCCAGAAGCCCCGATAATACTCGTAGGGACGCAGCTGAAATCGGCCTTCACTGGTCTCACGGAGAAGGCTGTACATAATCCGACAGTTCGCTTCGGTCGCTTCTACGCGCCTGGCCGTAAAACCTGACCTGTCTGCCTTGCGAATCTTTGTGCGGGTGCTACCGGAGAAACGGCCTATGACATCCGACTCGTCACCGGAGATGTTTAGCAGAATCGTTGATTCATTCGGCAAGATGCGCGCGGCGCGCACAAACCCTCGCTGCGATAACCGAAGAATTGAGGCCTTGTCTTTCAGAGAGCCTTGGTTCAATATTCAGTAAAAACACCCCCTGCGTCCGAGCGAACTTTGCAAGGCGTCCTGCAGCCTCGAGCATCGAATCAGTGTCTGTGGCATCGGGTCCGCCAGGTACGTACCACCATCTTCCGAGGAAAGGTACGTTTCTCTCCAGCACGAGCGTCGCTGGAAACGAATCGCCCACCACATAGCGGTCAACATAGCGTTGAAATCGCTTGGTGGAGGCGTATTCCCGGCTTTGCCATACCTCCCCGCCACTGTGCAACGCTTCGATAGAACCGTTCCACCTGAGCAACTCGGCCTCGTTAGCGAAACGAAGTGGGGCGTCTGTGTCGTTCACCGTTAAGGTGCTGGCAGGTCGGTTGCTGCTTTGCTGATCAAGCACAGGTTCAGGCTGGACGGATTCTCTCGAGGGTTCCAGATAGTTCATACCTGGTATTGCCATGAGCGCCTTCCGGTGTTCATGGCAATACCAGGTATTCAAACAAACATTAAGCGTCTCACCAGGTTTCTTCGTCGCGTGGGGGGATACCGTCCACCACCGTCGACGTAAACGTTGAAACGTATCCAACCGTTTTGTTCGCTTCCATGGTTCGTGCGCCAATAAACATGCCGGTGTCCTTATCAAACACAAGATATTGACCTCCTGCCGACGAGGGCTCCCCTGAGGGCAACCTCACCGCAACTCGGCTCGTGTCTTTTGGCGCTATGGGGTCAGTACCCAGTTCCACGCCCTCCAGCTCAGCTAGTAGTTCAAGACTTGCTGATCGCAATCCGGCGGGGTACGCGAGGTCGCTCAATACAGGAGTGAGCCATTCGATGATGCGATTCTCACCAGGATCCTCTTCACCCGTCTGCCTATAACCGTTCAAAATATATTCGCGCAGTGCAGCCGGTTCGTGGGGAGCATTGTTGTACGAGGGGTTGCCTTCGAATGCGAGGGTTCCCGTCGGCTCTCCGGTCTCTTCCGACACCTCATAGTGGAGGCCTCCTGGCAAGATCTGATCCTCTGGAAAATCCGTTAGCGCAGCGTACTCTTCCGAGGAATTTCTCGCGAACTCTTCTGCCTGTGGATCGTTTAGAGGCTGAATCATCTCAATAAATCGCGACTTTCCGAAGCGCTGCACCCAGTCGCCATTCCGGTCGCTAGGAATATAGGTCACGTTTGTTGACGCTTCACGGAATCGCACGCCCCCCTGAGAAGCCACCTGTTCTTCGAAGGTTAGGCTTTCATCGAAGTACGCGGAATCAGGAAAATTTGTCTGGTCCCATTCACCGGATTCAACCAACCTGAGGTATTGCCCAGGTTGCATTTTCGGATCGTTCACTTTCACGCTGTTTGCGGCCTTGAGAAGTACTTCCGTTGCCGAGGCAGGTGTTTCTGTGGCAGGTGGACTAGGTGAGAATACCGAAACCGCGACAGCAACGGCCGCTGCCATCGTGATTCCCGCGATAGCAAGTCCACGGGTCCGCCTTGCACTGGTACTTCTGCCAAAACGATTCGGGGTATGGGTGGCAGAAGCTGAGCCCTCCGCGCGCGATGCTTCAATAGCGCGCTCAAGTTTCGCCCGACCGACCAAAAAACTTTCGTCGCTCATCGTGTTTTCTTCACCACGAAGCCGACGCAGTGCCTCCAACTCGCTATCCCTAGGCTGTTGCATAGTGTTTCTCCGTTTCATTGGCACAGCCCTCAACGCTGGGGGTGTGATCAACATCAAGATGAGTGCGTATGATTTTTCGAGCGCGATGCAGGCGGGACCGCACGGTGCCTACAGGTATCTTGAGCGCTTCGGCGATACCCGCAGAATCGAGCTCAGACCAAGCCGCGAGCGTGAGCACGTCACGGTCCCGTTTCGGAAGCTTAGCGATGACGCCCGCAATCGAACTCACCGCAAGACCCGCGTCGATACGATCCTCGGTATCAAGAAATGGGTCATGTATGGCGTGCACCGTTCCTTCTCCGCCAAGACCCTGCGAGGCGGCGGTTAACCGCCACAATGCAACCTCGTCACGCCTGCGCCGCCGGATCAAGCGGGTCGCGATTCCAAGTAGCCACGGTAGCGCGCTGTGAAACGTAGCGTCGTATCGCTCTCGTCGTTCGAACGCGACAAGGAACGTTTCGCCCGTGAGGTCGTCAGCTTGTTCTGCGCCGAGACGTGACGCAATGTAACGAAACACGGCGCGGGCATGACGATCGTATAGTTTGCCAAATTCCCCAGGTCTGTCGCGAGAGCGTGCCACGATCTCGGCATCGCAGCAAGAATCTTCACTATTTTTCATGTTGCCCATACTGAGTATTGCCACGAGAACCGACCCGCGTTCACGATTGCATAAACAAATTGCAATACAACCTTCTGAACTGCGGATCCATCGAAGCGCTCGGCAACTGTTCGGCCGATTCACGTGTCAAACGTCAGCCAAGTGTAATCGCTGTCGCGATTGTGAAAGCTGATCGGCTCTACAGCTCTCAGATTTCTATCCACCCAAAATAAATGTGCAGCAGACCGTTATGAGGTCGGGTCGTCTGCGTCTCCTTAGTGACACCATTCACAAGACAGGAGCGTCAACTTGAAGATCCCCACTTTCTCGCGTCGCACAAGGCTCAGTGCTACCACCATCGCGGTGACGACGTTCCTCGTGAGCCTGGGGGCTCTTCCCGCAGTCGCATTGTGGGAAGCTTCCTCCACGGCGACTGGCACAGTGAATGTCCCGAAAGTGGAGGTTACACAGTCCGGATTCACCGGGCTCACCGCGACCTATCTGAACAGCGCGCTCTCAAGCACGGGCAGCTTCACCATAAAGAACACCGGAGGCGCCGCCGGAGTCGCTGGTGCTGTGGTCACTGCAACCGGTACGTTGGCCGAGGCGATGTCCGTGCAGGCATGGCCCGTTGCCAACACCGCCGCCTGCACCACGGCGACAGACGCACCCGAGACCGCTGTGATGGGGACCTGGGCGAACTTCCCGGCGCTCGAGCCGATTCAGCTCGACCCGGCTGCGACAATCACCGTCTGCGTGCGCACGACGATTGCCGACCGAAATGCGGTTACGAGTGCAACTGGCAGCCAGAGCGTGAGCCCAAAAATCGCCGCATCACTCACCGCGGGCAACTGGACGGTAACCGCCGCTGCAACGACTGTCACCCAAGCTACAAAGCTGATTTACCCTGTGGCTACCGGCTATCTTGTGGACGGGGCAGCGGCAAACTGGTTCGCGATTAAGTCCGGTGATGGCCGATGCCTCGATGTGAACGCATCGGGAGTCGCAGCGGGCACCACGGTTCAGTCATACACTTGCAACAACTCCGGGGCTCAGCGCTTCGAGATCGTTCCGATTCCAGATACCGAGTTGGTGACCATACGGCCGAAAAGCTCCGGTCTTTTGAACGTTGCAATCAATGCTTCTAACAAGACAGTCTTGGCAACCCCCAACATCGATGCAGCGGACCAGCAGTGGCGCGTTGACCGCATCTCGGCCACGACCTACATGATCGTCTCTGCAAAAAATGGACTCTGCTTTAGCGGGTCGGGTGCAAACGCTCAGGCCAGCGTGGCCACCTGCTCGGGCACGTCGTATCAGACGCAATCGCTCCCGCGTGACACATTCGGTTGCAGCGCGAGTGGCGCCGTTCTCACGGTTCGACTCGGCGTAACCACGACACCCCGAACCTACAGCCTTCAGTACCGCGCAGAGGATGGGCCCTGGACCACAATCGGATCCATCGCTACCACCGTGACCTCATTCAACGTAACGTTTCCCACTACTGCCACCCAAACATACGAGGCACGAGTGACCGACGAACGCGGGTCGATCATCTATTCGGGAATGACACTTTTCACCGACAGCGCCACCAAAAAAGTAACGTGCGGAACCGGGTGGAGCTAACATTATTGCTCTCATGAGCAACGCACCGGAGCCACTCACCGACATTGATCTTGTGGAGCGTCTGCGAACTGGCGAAACGGGCCGATTTCGCGCTGCCATGGCCGCTCTGAGAAACCACAAAAGCACACGCTGAGCGGATCCCATGTCAGTCCGGCTGCCATGCGAAAGCCTCGGCTTTGCTCGTATGCTGGGCACCATGAGTGAACTCGAATCACGCCTTCGCCAGCTTCCTGCGTTTCCAGAACCACTGCCGGTGCTTCGCGAAGAGGATCTGCCTGCTTCTCCAGACGAGCTGTTCCTCGAGTGGCTGAATGCGGCAATCGAGAGTGGGGCTAGACAGCCGCACGCGATGACAATGCTCACCACTCGGCCCGACGGAACCCCGGTCGGACGCACGCTAATTCTGAAAGACATCGATGCCGAGGGCTACCACTTCTCGACGCATCGCAGCTCGCGCAAGGGCGTGGAGATCGCGCATAACCCACGGATCTCGTTTGTGTTCTTTTGGCGGGAGTCGGGCCGCCAGGTTCGGGTCACCGGCGACGCCGTCGCGCTGAGCGACGAGGTGTCGCAGGCCGATTGGGCTGAGCGACCGAGCTACGAGGGAGCACCAAACCCCGACTGGCAGCGCTACGCGCTCTGGCCCGACGAGTTCGAATTTATGCAGGCGCGACTCGACCGAAACCACACGAGGATCGAATACCTTCGCGACGGTCACACGTGGACAATGGCCCGGGTGACTACCCCCGCGGGCTAGCTGCGCGGTTAACTGGGTAGCGGCGCCGCCTCACGAGAAGCATGCCAATGCCTAAGAACACGCTCCCGAGCACTACGAAGAAGCCGAACTCACCTCCCGTCGAAGCGAGGCTGCCCCGGGGCGTGGTGGGAACGACGCCAGCCGTGCCGCCGTTGCCGCCACCACCCGGCGGTGTCCCACCGCCTCCACCGCCTCCGTTGTTCGGGGCCGCGACGGCGGTGAACTCGGCGGTCGAGGGTGCCGAGGTGATGGCACTCTCACCCGTTGTACCGCGGGCAGTCGCGGTGTTCTCGTAAACGCCCACCTTCGTAATAACGTTTCCGACAGCCGTGCAGGTCATGGAAAGGGCAGGGGCCAGCGACGTTGCCGGGCAGCTGATCGAAACGGCACGCGGATCCTCAATGGATATGCCACTTACGGCGGTGCCGCCCGTGTTGGTGACCAGAATCCTCCAGCCCGCCGTGTCTCCCGGGTCGATGAGACCGTCTTTGTTGGTGTCCCAAGGTGCCGCCCGCTTGATAATCGCGAGGGACCCCGGTGTTGCGGGCGAGATTGTGGTCGCGCTGGCAGTTGACGGTTCGCTCGAAAAAGGCTTGTCGCGGAACAGGGCGGTTGCGACCGCGGTGTTGTCGAAGGATCCGGCGAGAGCATCTGCGGCCGTCACTGTGTAGCCTGCGGTGCAGGTGACGATCTGACCCGGAATGAGCTGGGGCGGGATCGCGCAGCTCGGAACTGGAATCGCGTCGCTGCCCGTGAAGGTTTGCTCCGTAACGCCCGCGTTGTCGACGGTCACGTTGCCCGTATTGGTAATGGTGAAGAGATACTCAACCGTGTCAGCCTCAAACAGGCCAGACCCTGGTGACACGCTCTTCTCGAGCTCAAGCTCGGGGCTTGGTACCTCGGGGAGCACCACGGTCGAACTCTCTGATTCGACCGGGTCACCAGACACCGGGACTGCCCTCGCGACCGCAGTGTTTACGATTTGGCCGTTTGCTACGTCTGCGGCAGTGACCGTGTACGTCGCCTCGCAAATGACCTGGTCGTTGGGGGCGAGGGTGACATCGGGGCAGGTTGGAGTCGGGGTTGCGCCCGCGCCGCTAAACGCGCGCTCCTGAATTGTGAGTCCGTCGAGGGTCACGTTGCCCGTGTTTGTGACCACGTAGGAGTAAGTGACACCCTGTCCGCTCGACAACACTTGCGCACCATCGGACAACGATGCCGACTTCACAACGCTCAGGGAGGGGTCACGCACCAGATCAACGTCTGCCGTTGAGGGTTCTGAGAGCGGATCGTCGAACCCGTTTTCGGCATCCGCTGTCGCTACTGCGGTGTTGCTGAGGGTTGTGCCTCGGTCGAGGTCGGCCTGCGTGACCGTGTAGTTGGCGCTGCAGCTGGTCGCTCGACCCGGTGCGAGTGCGGTGACCGGACAATTGACCGCGCTCAGCGTGCCGATGCCGTTAAAGCTCTGCTCGACGACGTTGAGGCCGGTCAGCGATACGCCGCCGTTATTGATGACGGCGAAGTTATAAGTGATGACCTGGCCAACCTGGTCGGCAGACGCGACGGAGGCTGACTTGGTGAGCGTCAACGAGGGAGGGGCCACAAGCGTGATTCGGGCGCTCGCGTCGGCGCTGACCGGATCCGGCCCCGAGACCGGGGTGCCAGTTGCATACGCAGTATTTGTGAGTGCTCCGGAAACGACGTCTGCGGCGGTGATTGTGTAATTGGCCGTGCAGACAACACTCGTGTGCGCGGGAAGTGCTGTACTGGGACAGTTCATTGCCGAGAGCGATCCGGTTCCCGAGAAGCTGCGCTCGATGATCTCGAACGCCGTGACATCAACGTTGCTGCCGTTGCTGACCTCGTAGGTGAACGTTACGGTCTGGCCCGTGGTCGCTTTTGTTGTCGAGACGGTCTTATTGAGTTGCAGTGCAGCCAAGACCTGCAGTGGTGTTCTACTTGTCACATTAATCGCCTGCGACGGCCCCAGTACGGGAATTATCTGCGGGGTGATCACAGCGGGCCCCGCATACCCAAATCCCGCGGGAAGTGCGGGCGGCGGGTCCTCGGTGATGGTGCAGGATTCGCCGTCGAAAAATGTCTGAGTGAGGGCATCAATGGCGCGTTCGCCCGCGGGGAGCGTGACGCTCCAGGGTTTGCTGCCCTGGCTGCCGCAAGTAATGGCGCCGGTGAAGGTCAACGGCACCGGAACGCCGCCAGCAGGCAGACCAGTGAGTTCTTTGGTGAAGTTGATGGTCGACGCCGTATTAAAGACCTGCAGTGACACGTTGCTTGTATTGGAAGCGATAATCGGATCGACAAAGTCGTTCACCCCCGGCGTTGGGAATGCTGTCGCCGTGTTTTTGTAGGTGCCCGGAATCGTGCCGGCTGTGCCGTTCACGGTGATCGTCACGTAGTCCTGGGTTGGGCCAATGAGCGAAATACTTGAGGAGACCCTTCGCAACAGCGGGTCGTAGGTGACGGCCCCACAGGTGCTGGCCGGGGAATTTGGTATACAACTCGCAGAGGTGAAGATGAAGCCTGTGGGCAGCGGGTCTGAGAACGCGACATCGTTGACGGCAACGTCACTGCCATTTGCCACTCGGATCGTGAATGCAACCGGGTTTCCCGCCTGGGCCGCGGCAGGGGCGACTGATTTGTTAACAGATACGTCGGCACACTTAGTGGTGGCGGTCGAGTACGCGTAGTTGTTGGAGCTGTTCGGGTCGGTCACCGTGCGGCTGTAATCGTTGATGCCTGCGTTGCCCTGGAGCGTGGTGAGAGATTGAGAACAGCTTGAGGCGTTTACAACCAGCGGTTCGAGCGTGTAGGCCACGGTGAACGATGCGCCGGAGGGAAAATTGTCGACCTGGCCATCCGCAAAGATTGAGTTGTACTGGTTGAAATTGCCGTCCGGCACCAAAGCCGGGCAAACCACCCCGCCCGTCGCCGTGCAAGAGACTGCTTGGAAATTCAGGCCTGTGTAAAGGTTGCTGTCCCAGTAGTAATAGTCAGAGACGGTTGGGTGCGGCGCAGCGTTGGGGCCGTTGTTCGTGTACGTCACCGTGTAGGTGATCGGTGCCCCCGGCATCGCGGTCGAGCTGCTTTGGGTCTTTGTGACCTGCAAGTCTGCGGGAGGGCATTCACCCGGGCCGTCGGCCGTGACAGTGGGTCGCGAGTAATTGTTGCTGTAGTTCGAGTCGCGCAGTGGTGACTGCGGGTACAGATCGGCGTAGTTCGTGACGACACTTACTGCTTCACCACACGTCGGGGTCGGATTTGGGATCGGGTCGAGGGTGTAGACCACTGTAATGACGCCACCGACCGGGAAGGTCGGAATATTGGTGTTAATGAGCCGATCGTATGTTCCTAACGTGCTGTCGGTATTCAGGGCTGGGCACACGGCGCCACCACTCGCCGTGCAAGAGACGAGGTGGTACACCCAACCGGTGAAGAGCGAAGTATTGACATCTGCGTAGTCAGAAAGGCTCGCGCCGCCAGCAGCAATGGGCCCGTTGTTTCTTGCCGTGAGCGTGTACGTGACTGGCGATCCCGGAGCGATAGTGCTCGCGGAGGCTGTCTTGTCGACCTGCAAGTCGGTCGCCGGGCACTCACCAGGGCCATTTGCGGTGGCGAAAATGCGGGAGAAGTTGTTGCCGGTGTTCGGGTCTACGAGGGGATACGGTGCCGTGATTCCTGAATCGTTGACGACGTCGGTGGTGAGGGAGCCACAGCCGGGAGTGGCAGAAAGTACTGGGTCTGCCGTGTAGACCACGGTGACGCTGCTTCCCGCAGGCATTCGGGTGCCCATTGCGTTGAACACGTTTGTGTATTGACTCACGTTGGTGAGAAATATGGGACAGATGGCGCCCCCGCTTGGAGCGCAAGAGACGAAGCCGATGTTCATTGAATCGAAGAGGGACGAGTCCCAATACAGGTAGCTTCCGACGATCGGGTTGTCGACGGTTGCCGGGCCATTGTTGCCGTACGTCACGGTGTAGGTAACGGGCGATCCTGGTGCGATCGTTGTTGAGCTTGCTGAGCTGGTTACGTACACGTCCGCACGGTTATTAATGGCCGAGCCAACCACGCTGTCATTTGAAGTGAGATCTGAATCAGTTGTGCCTGCGGGTGGATCGACGTGCGCATTTGCTGTCACCGAAGATGGTGATTGAGCGCCATACACGCCTGAGATCGTGAGGGTGAGCACACCAAGATGTGGCAGCAAGGAAGCTGACCCCGAAACAGCCGTGTCAGTAGTGTTAAGGGCCCCAGGGCACGCTGCACCCGCAGTTGCACCACAACTCGCGGCGACATTTGTCGCGCCGGTCGGCATGGTGATGGAAAAGGGTGCACCGTCAGCAACTGGGAGCGCGTTGTTGCTGATGGTCACCGTATAGCTGAACGTGTCGCCAACGACGGCGGCTGCCGGGCCCGCAATGTTAATGGTGACATCGACGACTGATCCTGGAACTGCGATGAGGGGAGTGATGAGCTTAGAGGATGGAGTGCCCGTGTCGGGGACGTTAGCTTTTGGCTTCGCTTGGGGAGTCGCGGGTGTTTCAGGATCAGCGGGCGTTGTCGGCGGTTCGGGCTGAGGAGCTGGCTCGGGGTTTTGCGTTGGGGGAGGATCGGCGGGCGGCTTCGGCTGTGGAGTCGGGTCCGGTTGCGGCGCCGGGTTTGGAGTGGGGCTGGGAGTTGGCGCCGGAGTTGACTCGGGTTCTGCCGTGGTCGCGGGAGCATCTGCAGCGGGCGGTGCCGAACCGTTCGACTCACTGGTTGCGGTGCCCGATGTGTCCCCGGAATCCCCGAAGGCCAATGGTCCCGTGCCGACAGTGAGACAGCCAGCAACGAGGGCCAGTACCGCAACGTGACAGGTGAGTCGACTTGCCTTCGTGCGAAGTGCAGGTTCCATTACGGTCGGCCTCCCCTGGCTCAACAGCAGATAAGCCTCACATTCGTCCCAATGTGCGCTCGCCGCAAGGCGCTTGTGAAATTTGAATCGTTGTGCATCGGAAATGCTGCGAACAGCACTAAATACCCCTCGACCTAGCCCCACTCTCCCTCGTAGGATCAGGGCACAGGGGGTAGCAATGTCTGATCGAATGGACTCTTTGCGGTTTGGGGTGGAAACACTGCTTAGCGGTGAGAACCTCGACGTTGTTGGTATGCGTGGAAGCGGCAGAACACTCTTCCTGAACGATCTGATTGACCGCTTGGGTGACGAGGGCTGGAAGGCCGTGCGGATCCGCGGGAACGCGTCGCTCGCCAGCGTAAACTTCGGGGCGCTGATGACGGCCGGGATCCTGCCCGGAACAGCAGGGCCCGGGAAGTCGCAACTGGCGACGGCAATAGACTCACTGCTTGAGTACGCGGGCGAGGACGAGTTCGTTTTTGTTGTTGATAACTGGGACGATCTTGACGAGTCCACGTGGGGTGTCATCGAGGTGGTTCGCCAGCGCACGCGGCACCCCGTTGCGGTGTCGCGATTGCTCGGTCGTAAGGTGAGGCAGACGCCGAGTGGGCTGCACTCCGCTTCGTCAACCAACGCACTTGTGGCGACTGTTGATCCGCTCAGATTCGCGGAGATGACTGAGATGGCGGAAGCGCAACTCGGTGGCAGTGTAGATCCAACAACCCTCAGTCGCCTCTACGCAAAATCTGGTGGGCTTGCCGGTATCGCCACAAAAATGCTTGCGTCGGGGGCGCTGAGCGGCAGGCTCGTTCAGCGCAACGGCGTTTGGATCGCGGTTCGCAGCCTGTGGTCGCCAGCGCTGAACGGAGTGCTGGAGGCGTACCTCGAACCTCTCAACGCGGGGGAGCGGGACGCCGTTCAGACGATCGCCCTGGCGGGAGTGTGCGACGTCGAGACGCTGCGCGACGTTGTCGACTGGAGCATCCTCGAATCTCTTGAGGCGAGCGCTCTGCTGAAAGTGTACGCGTCGGGAACTCGGCAGCTCGTGACGCTGTACCCACCTGCGCTGGTCGAATACCTGCGGAGTGACTCGCAAAGAATACAGAAGATTCGCCTGACTGATGTACTGCTGAGCAAACTCGGAACTCAGCCGCTCGCACCGTTCGCCGTTGCCTCGCCAGACGGGCACCTCTCTTCTGAGGACGGCGCGATCTTCACGAGGCTCACACACGAGCAGGCTCAAACGCGAGCCCAGGTGACCTACGCCGAATGGAAGCGCGAGCCATCGGCTGAAACCGCAAGGCACCTTATTCGGGCGATGCACGTGGTTGGCAGCACCCCCGAAGAATTCGTGACCATTTTTGAGACCCCCTTGCAAGAGAGCAACAACTACAGCGCGGAAGCCGACTACCTGTGCTTGCGAGCCGAGTGGATGGCCTACGAGACCAAAGACGTTGATGGGGCGATAGCGCTTCTCGAGAGTGCACCGGAACGCTGGGGCTCGTATCGCAGAATCTCGGAAGCGTTTTCGGTGACGCTGCAGAGTTCGCTGCGGCGAATCCCTGAGGACTACGCCTCAATACTGGAGATTACACACGACCTGCCGAGCGACGTCGAGATCGCTCTCCTGCGTTCCCAGATGTACGTGCTCATCTCAGTTGGGCGATTCGAAGCCGCACAGCGAGCCTACGACCGTGTTGATGCGCTGTCGCGGCTGCGGCTTGGCAACGCCCCCAACGCGCTGTACGGCATTGCCCTGTTGGGGCAGGGTCGGGCCGACTCCGCGCTTGCCTGGGCTAGGCAAGGATACGAGGACTCCCGCAACGCGCTCGATTTTGAGGCCGTTCGCACCCACGCTTCAGCGCTGGTGTACTGCCTCGAGGCCGACGGCCGCTTTGACGATGCCGAGGAGATCCTCAGTGCTATCTTCCCGGCAGGGCGACCGCCGAGGCTGCTTGAGTCGGCCTCCGCGCAGTTTGTGCTTGAGGTGACCTCGGGTTTGATTGCGGCACGGAGCGGCGAAGCCGCCCAGGCCGAGGCTTCGCTGAGTGCGGTTCAAGAGATGGGACTGCCCGACGGGCCGATGCCGAATGAGAGTGTGGCGATCCTGCGGGCACAGGTGTTGATCGGCGAGGGAAAGCCCGACGAGGCCGCCGAAGTGCTGTGGGCCAGCGGACAGGACCTCTTAGATCGTGGAATGATCTACGCGGGAGTGTTACTGCAGCTCTCGTCGATCCGCACCTCACCCAATGACGAACGGCTTGAAGAGGCCGCACAAACCGCAAAGCTGGTTGAGGGTGAGTTTGTTGCCGCACTCGTTGACTACCTGAGGTTCGTGTCTCTCGGCAATGGCGATAACGTCGAAGAGCTTGCTGACCGGCTCGTTCGAGCTGGTCGCAGTGGGCTCGCGATCCTCGCGCTGGATCACGCGATTCGCTGGGATCACGAGCAGCAGGGAGGCCGCAGATCTGCCCAGCTGGTTGATTTCAGAGTGCAGCTGATCCAATCTCTGCCCGCGAACCACTACGAGGTCGCGGGGTACAACCCGCAGGTATCAGGGCTCACCACTAGGGAGACTGAGGTGGCGGTGCTGATCGCGAAGGGCCTGACCAACAGGCAGATTGCGGAGCGGCTTGTTCTGAGCGTGCGAACCGTTGAGACCCATGTTCGCCATATTCTGCGAAAGACGAACAGCGCCACAAGGGACGACGTTCAATACTCGATCCAGGTGGATCGCTAGGTCGCTCAGAGCCGGTCCGCAACCTGCAGGCGGGTTTTGGCGTTTGTCTTTTTCATGATCTTGTGAACATGAGTTTCTACCGTTCTGACGCTGAGAGTGAGCTCCTCCGCGATCTCCTGGTTACTTCTGCCAAAGGCGACCAGCCATGCGACCTGGAGCTCGCGGGGTGTGAGGCTCGGGTGTGGAGCCTGCCCCATCCCGGCATCTGAGACCTCACTGTGCTGCTTCTTCAGTTTCGCGAGTGCCTCGTTCATAGCCTCGGTCCGCTCGGTGTCGCCAGCCTTGCGAAAGTGATCCGCGGCGGCTCGATAGCTCGAGAGCGCAAGTGCGGTCTGCATGGTGTCAAGCAGCTTGGCCGCCACTTCGGCAGTGTTGTTGTACCTGTTCTCCTGCACAAGCAGGAGGTAATCGAAGTAAGCGGAGAGTGATGGCGACTGAATCGTCTTCAGTTTCGTTTGTGTGAGCGCGAGGCGCTGCGGGGAAGGCGAGATTTCGATGCTCCGAAGCATGCCGTAGACCGCCGCGGGTTTTGCGTTGCGTCGCCACAAGTGAATCGACTCTTCCCACAACAGTTCAGCCGCGCTTGCCTGCTCACCCTGTTGAATCATGAGCTGAGCCGCGGCCCACTGCGATGACTGCGCCTGGAAGGGGCCCTCGAGGCCAAACTCGTCGGCGGCTTCGAGGTGCGCGAGCGCGGTCTTCGGGCGTCCCTGGTGCAGCGCGAGAACCGCCGCGCTGACCTCAAGACTCTGCTGCGTCGACCACTCAGCAAGAAAACGGGCGGATCCGCCGGCGGAGAGGATCGTTGCCAGGATGCGCTTGAGCTCTGTGAACCTGCCATCTGGGATCAGGATCCCTGAAAGCACCACCGCGTGAGCGTGGCAGCCCTCGAGATCCAGCTCAGCCAGGGCATGCTCGAACCCCTCGGCCGAGCGTGCGTGTGCCTGCTGTACGTGCCCCTGCCCAAAAAGAATGTAGTTCAGCAGCGGGTCGTTGCCGGTTGTTATCGCCTGAACCGTGCGGTCGTAGGCATCCTTTGCCTCGTCGAAACGGCCGGTGATGCTCAGAACCAGAGCGAGTGTTCTGCCGAGCTTGTCTTCAACAGGGGCAACAAGGCCCGGGCTGGGCGTAAGTCGTGCCTCGAAGTCTTCGGGCACCGACCTCAGCATGGACTCAAGAGTGACCGCGTAGGCGTCGACGCAACGCTCGTATTCGCCCAGCTGATCTCTGCTCGCTTCAAGGTCGGCGA
Organism: Leucobacter viscericola; assembly: GCF_011299575.1. Classification (NCBI taxonomy): domain Bacteria; kingdom Bacillati; phylum Actinomycetota; class Actinomycetes; order Micrococcales; family Microbacteriaceae; genus Leucobacter; species Leucobacter viscericola. The sequence continues at coordinate 1,435,009 of NZ_CP049863.1, read as the reverse complement.
GGGCGCCATCCAGATCGTTGAGCGTGCAGGCGCGCCACTCCGCCCGAAGCCTCACAAGTTCAGCCTGTGCAGCCAGCGAGCCGGTTGCTGGCGTGGCATACAACGCCGATTCGATGTCGAGCATCGAGGCATCAGTTTTTGCGAGAGCCTTAACGTAGGCCACACAAGAGTCTGCCGTGGGATCGTGCTGCCAGCGCTCAGCAGCTTCGAGGGCGCGTGACTTTGCCTGCTCGCGAATGATCCGGGTGAACATGGCATCTTGCTCAGCGTCTGATTCAAGAGCGTCTGCTGCCTGGTGCTCGGCGGACGCGTGCGGAATCGCACAACCCAGTTTGTGCTCGATGAGCTGTTCTTGGCGAAGCCTTCTGAGCGTTGCGGGTGACCGCCGAAAATACTCCACGATGAGGGGAGGTGAGAGCGTGAGGAGGTTCTGATCCTGAGCCGAATACATTTTGAGGAAGGAGTGCGACTCAAGCTCTTCAAGCATGTCCCACCCGACGAGTTTTGTCGCTGCGGGGAGCTCACGAACGCCCGACAGTGCGAGCACCTCAAGGGCATCTTGCGCGGTTGGGGTCAGACCGGTGAGAAAGTCTTCGATTACACCAAGCAGTGCCGGGTTCCAGAGATCGTGTTTGACCCTCCACGCGGTGCCCTCTGACAGGATCCTCTTGTGAGTGACCGCAGAGTCTGCGAGCTTGATCGCGAGGCCAATGTTTCCGCCGGACTTCGAGAAGATCCTCGCTCCGAGCGAGGCATCGACAGCACCCCCAAGGTAATCACGAAGAATGAGTGCAAGATCGTCGGAGGAGACCGGCTTCATTTCGATCAGCAGTCTGGATCGCGCCGCGGCGGAGTGCTTCTCCGCTGCACGCGAGCGTGGAGCCGGAACGCTGAGGCGCGTGCTGGCGACTGGAACATTTCGCTGCGCCGAGACCGACTGAATGACACCCCGCGAGAGGTCGTCGAGGTCGTTCCAGTTGTCGACCAAAATGACGGCCCTGCCGTCGCCCAGTTGATTGCTGAGGGCCTCGATCGCGCGCGAGACGGTTACGTTTGCATCGTTTGGTGCAAAGAGTCCGGACGCCATCAGCGTGCCGAAGGGGTGATCCTGAAAATCTTCAATACCGCTGATGAACAGGTAATCGAGCCCAACGCTGTCGAGGCGACGCCCCAGTTCTTTCAAAAACGAGGTGCGTCCGCTCAAGTGTGCGCCGACGATATCGATGCTGCTGCGTGTGCGCAGGAGTTCTGCCGCGATGGCGAGCTCGTCGCTGCGTCCGCGAAGTAGCCGCTCCACCTGCGTGAGTCTGCCGAGTTGTTCCAATCTACTATCCCCTAAGTTTTGGATGAAACATGACTGAGTGCCCCGGAATCGAGCATGCGGCATGGAATCGCGCACGTGCGTTTGTTTCGTCAAACCCCCGTAGCGGCCCACAAGAAGTACGTACGGTTTCTGCTGTGATCTCTACTGAAGTGCGTGTGGTTCGTTCTCACTACGTAACAGTGTTGAGGGTTCTGACCGTGGGGTTCGGGGAGCTGCGGTGGTTACTTAGGGAAGTAAAGTGCTCGCAACCGTGGTCACCCAGTAGGCGGCTGCGAGGGCCATTGCGGTTCCGCCGAGGATCTGTCCAGCCCGTTGCCACTTTGTGGCTCTGGTTCGGATGCGTCTGCCTGTATTGCTGATCACACGGCTTTGTGCTTGATGCGTCGTGAGTTGGGCGCGACGAAAAGGATCCTTGTGTAGGCCGGCTTCCTGAGTCGAGTCACTGTATAACTCAGTCTGCCTGCGGAGTGTGCTTTCTACGGCTCGCACGAGAGTCGCCGCGTCATCTAATTGGCCGTTCGCATACATGACTCTGACCGGGAAATAAAGAATGATCCTGTCATCGACAAACTCGATGTCTCGCACACCCTCGATATCGATGAGGTGCGCCATCAAATCGGGGGTCAACACATAGAGAGCATCGTGCGCAAACTGCTTGGGGCAGTAGAGGGTGAAATGGGAGTTGAAGTTTCCTTCGAGCGAGAGCCGTTGGCTCGGGTGTATGGAGATGCCGAGCCTAGAAAATAGGCTACCTCGGGTGCTCGCGCAAATGAGGTTTGGAACTGGCCGAGGCAGGGGGATGATGAGTGCAGCGACCCTTGGGCTTGTGAACTTTCGGTTGCGCACTTGCGCGAGCACGAAAGGACTGTTCGAGTTGCTCGCATCAATGACCGAGGAAAACTCAACGTGACCGCGTGAACGGAAGAGGACTCCAGAAAAAGGTGGATCGATCAACGAGTCCCGGAGGGTAAACCCCCGGGACTCGCAGTAGGACCGGATCGAGGCAGGAGGAGCCAGCGGCTCCCGGCTCACTTCACGCCCTTGACCTGTCCTCCAAGTGACTGCACGACCGTGGCAAAGCGCTTGTTTTCTGCGAACTGGGCTTCCTTTGCCTGCTCGTCGCCGAACCCGGCGTTGATCAGTTTTTCCCAGACCAGCATGACTCGATACTTCTTTCCGTTGAGGGTGAGCAGAAGGATTGACGTCATCGAATAGAGGAAACCGGCTTTGACGACCAAGTCGCTCACGGGGGCGCTATCAATCAGGTCGCCGTTCTCGCGCAGAAGGCCGATGTGTCCATCTTCGATGACCACACAACCCTGCTTTGTGATGACTTTCGAGCCGGCGGTGATTGTGGTTCCGGTTAGCGTTGCGTAGCTGCCTGAGGAAGTGGGGATAGGTTTTGTCGTCATTCTGGTTCCTTGGGTATTACAGTTTGAAAGTTTGTCGGGTTCTTGAACGCAGTAAGACCTCCGGTCGTGGAGAGGCATTGATCGCTTCTCCACAACCGGAGGTCTCGTTCCGGTTCGGAACCGGGATTACTGCTGGTTAGGCGCGGTAGTCGAGCACCAGGCGGTAGATGAACGCTGCCATCGCTTGACGCGACAGGTTGTCCTTAGGCCAGTACTCCTTGCCGGTCGCGGTCTTGTTGCCGGTCGAGAGCTTCACGTCGTACATCCACGAGATCTCCTTGTAGAACGACATTCCGGGCTTCATATCAGCCATCGGTGACACCGCAGGTGCCTTGTAGTTCTTGGGAGCCTCGAGGCGGTAGATAAACGCCGCCATTGCTTCACGTGAGAGGGAATCGTGCGGGCGGAACGTCGGCTTGCCAGCGGCTTCCTTGTAGCCAGTGGAGAGCTTCGCTTCGTACATCCACGCGATCTCCTTGTAATAGGAGTCGCCCGGCTTCACATCAGCAAACGGTGACACGGCAGGTGCCTTGTAGCTCTTAGGAGCTTCCATACGGAAGATGAACGCTGCCATTGCCTGACGCTCCAGATTGTCGGCAGGCTTGTAGAGCGGCTTGCCAACGGGCTGGCGCCATCCGGTCGAGTACTTCATGCACTCCATCCAGTCGATCTCTTTGTAGAACTTGTGAGCGAGAGGGGTGTCAGCGAACACAGGGATCGGACGAGGAGCAGAGCAGAGACCGCCCGGAACCTTCGACCCATCAACAGTGACGACCTGCGACACGGTTGACTTTACGTGGTTCTTGTCGCCCGCGTAGTTTGCAAGGAGGGTGCGCTTTGTGGCCTTGGCCGGGATAGTCCAGCCGGTCAGCGTGGCCTTGTAGCTGCCATCTTTCGCGACGGTCGCTGTGCCAACTTGCTTGCCCTCGAACGTGAGGGTAACGGTACCGGTCGGAATCGTGCCGTACTGTGCGGTGACCTTGCCAGCAACTGACTTCTGATCCTTATTTAGCGCGACTGTGGTCTTGGTGGTCGCCTGCTTCACGATCAACTTCGCGTCACCCGACGCGTACAGCGTAGAACCGGTAGCCGCATCAACGAGGGTCATGGTGACCTTGTGGTCGCCCGCGGTGTAAGCGCCTGCAGGAACCGTGATAGTCGCAGTGGTGCCTGTCAACGCGACAGGGGTCTGCGCGAGGCCGTCGACCCAAACAACAACGCTCGAATTAGCGGGGGCATCGGTTACCGCAACTCCGATTTTTGCCGGCTGGCCATAGGTCACCGTTACGTCGCCAGCCTTACCGTCGCCGTCACCCAGGGTGACGGTTGGTTCTGCATGGTTTGCGGGAACCGCTACGGTCACGCTGGAAGCGGTGTGGTTTGTGTCACCGGCATAGTTCGCAATGAGGTCGCGCTCAAGAATGCCCGTTGCAGACCATCCCGTAAGGGTGGTCGAGTAGGTGCCATCTGCTGCGAGAGTTGCGGTTCCAACAGTCTTGCCCTCGAAGGTGAGAGTGACGGTTCCGGTTGGGATGGTGCCGTACTGGCCAGCAACCTTGCCCGTGACCGAGACGAAGTCTTCACCGAGTTCCAGTGAAGTAGTTGAGGCGGCCTGTGCCACCCGCAGCTTTGCGGAGCTGATTGCGTACACGGTGGAGTTGTCACCCGTGTTGACGAGTGAGGCTGTGATGTCGTGCTCACCAGCCGGGTATGCGCCGGCTGGCAGCGTGACCTTTGGAGTGGTGGTGTTCACCTTGACGGCGGGTTGTGCAACACCGTCAACGGATACGACAATGCTCGAGTAAGGCGGCGCATCAGTTACCGGCACGCTGACCGAGGCAGCCTGGCCGTAGGTGACCGAAACGTCACCGACAGTGCCGGTGGCATCTGCCAGAGAGACCGTCGAGTCTGCGACTGGCGAGAAAGGGGGGAGATAGAAAGCGTGGGTTCGATTCCACTTGCTGGACATCACACCGAAGCCGCTCATGTCGGTGAGGTAGAGGCCACCCTGCATTACGTAGAAGGTGTTGTTCCCGTTACCGGTGTCGACGATGTCAAACTGCTGCGCAGCAGAACCATCGCACGTGCTAGTCCTGATTCTGTTTGTATCGGCAGGAAAGTACTGGAAGCACTGCCGGTTTGTGCCGACCATGATCTCGCCTGTCTTGCCCACTGCGGGCATTGAGACAACACCAGCGAGGTCGATGAGCGATTGCGGCATATCGGTCCGGTTTACGTCCCAGTCCGTGTAATCAAAGTTAAAGTAACCGCTCTTGTTGAGGCCGTATTGGTATGCGACGGGCGCGCGGGTCCCGTCATAGCTAAAGAAAGTCCAGTGGCCTTCCATGCGGTCTACTTTTGTGAGACTCGGTGCCTCAACCGCGTTCGCGGGCGAGGCGATTGTGCCGACGCCAGCCGCGCCGAGCGCAACAGCGCCCAGTGCAACCATGCCGACAATTCTCTTAAATTTACTCAAGATAATTCTTTCCCCTAGATGTTGATGTTCCGTCCGCCCTGTTCCATGGAGCGGATGTCACAGTGTTCATTCAACTTGATGGAATCGAAATGATTTCGGTAAATTTGCTCAGTGAAGTGATGTTTGACTCAGACGGAAGTGCTTTTCTTGGAAAAGTAAGTGGTGTACCTAGGGTGACTAAGTAGTTTGCTCTTGGAGGCCAAAAAGGCGGTGCGGACAACAATGTCCGCACCGCCCGTCTCAGTAGCCAGGTGACCTAGCTAGACCTTTCTGTAGCGCTTGCGCCGCATCACGAGGGCTCCACCCGCAAGTGCAAGGAGCGCCCCAATCCCGACGAGGATCCCGACACCGGTTGAGCCGGTGACGGCCAGGCCAGTCGGCGAGAACGTTGTGGTGCTCGTTCCCGGGGGAGTCGCCTTGGTGGGGTTCTCGAGCGAAACCTTGACCGTGGTGCCATCACCAATCGTAACTTTTGCACCAGTCTCGGTTACCGTGACACCGCTACCTGAGAACACGGGGGTGCCGAAGCTCACACCGGTGACCGCGGAAGGCTTCGCCTCGGAGAGCGTGACGATGGTTCCGGTCGGGATATTCGCGAGGCCCTGGGTCTCACCGTTCTTTACGGCGAGAGATCCACTCACTACCTTGCCCGACTTCTGGTAGCTGTACTTGACGGAGAACCTGGTCGTGGCGGGAACGAGCGAGGATCCGTTACCCGTAACCTTCTTCGTAACTTCAAAGTCTCCGAAGTGGTCGACCACAACCGGTGGCGGCGGAGTCTTGGTTGTGGGGTTCTCAAGGCTCACATGGACCGTCGTGTCATCACCGATCGTAAAGGTTGCGCTTGAACCCGAGACCGTCACGCCGTTGCCGGAGAATACGGGCTCGCCATAGGTGACGTCCGTGACCGGTGTTGGAGTCGCTTCGGAGAGCGTGACGATGGTTCCCTTTGGAAGGTCGGTGAGACCCTTCGTTTCGCCGTTCTTGACCGAGAGTGTTCCGGAAACAGGGGCTCCCGCGTTGTCGTAGCTGTAGTTCACCGTGAACCCGGTTGTCGCCGGTACGAGGCCGGATCCAGTGCCGGTTACGGTCTTGGTTACGTCGAAGCTGCCAAGAGTTGGTGGTGCGAGTGTGGTGGGGTTTTCGAGGCCGACGTTGACGGTCGTGCCGTCGCCGATGGTGAATGTCGCGCTTGATCCCGAGACTGTGACACCGCTGCCGGAGAAGACGGGGGTGCCGTACACGACCCCCGCGATCGGGGTCGGCGCCGCTTCAGAAAGCGTGACCACGGTTCCGGTGGGGAGGGCTGTGAGGCCCTTGGTCTCGCCGTTCTTCACCGAGAGTGTTCCGGTGACCGGGGTTCCCACGTTGTTGTAGCTGTAGTTCACCGTGAATGTAGTCGCTGCAGGTACGAGGCTGGATCCTGCGCCGCTCACGGTCTTGGTGACGTTGAAGTTGCCGACCGGGCAGGGTTCGCGCAGGATTCCAACGATGTTGCCCGCAAGATCGATGAACGTTTTCGAAGACGAAGCGGTGCCCGACTGGGTGCTGGGCGTTCCCATGATCATGCCGTACGCGTTGCTGAGAGTGTCGATGAAGCCCCAGCTCGCGACTCCACCACCCATGCCCGCGCTGTTGTAGGCATCCGCGACGCCATCATTGTTGTAATCGTTGAGCCACACGCCGAGCCCGTAGCCGATGGTGCCCGACTGGCCGCGCGCAGATGCGGCAGCGGGAGACCAAGATATGCGCGGGGTCTTCATCGATGCGATGCTTGCCGGGGTGAGGAGGGATCCGTCATTTGCGAGGATCGCAGCGAGAAACTTGCCGTAGTCGGCGGAGGTTGAGGTTGCGCCGGCAGCCGCTGTGCCGCGGCCGAGCGCGTTGTAGGAGAACGTCGTTGCGGTCATGCCGAGCGGATCGCCAATGTAAGTGTGGAAGACAGAATCCCACGACGGCAAGGTTGCGGCGCCGGTGGCCGACTGAACAACAAGCTGCCCAATGTAGGCCGCGACCTCGTAGTCGCCGTTCATGTACAGGAATTGCGCTCCCGCAGCGAACTGCGGTGCTCCGGCCAGGAGCGGGGCTGCCAAGAGGGCGGGATCGCTGACGCCCGAGGGGAGCAGCGCTTCATTGAGCCCCGAGGTGTGTGAGAGCAGCTGCTCTAGAGTGATTGACCCGTTGGAGCCGTAAAACACTGTTCCGGCGGGCAGGTACGTCGAGATGGGAGCCGTGATGTCGAGCATCCCGAGCTCCTGCAGGCGAAGGATTGTGGCAGAGGTGAGCCACTTGCTCCCCGACCAGATTCGCGCAGACGCCGGTTGCCCGCCGCCTGTTCCGTCGTAGACAACCTCGCCGTTCTGCACGATGTGGGCGCTGTAGCGAATGAGCTCATCGTTTGTGAGTGAGCGATCGAATCGTGTGGTGAGTGCGTCTTCTGCGCAGGGAACATCTGCGCGCGCACCCGGGCTTGAAACTTGGGGAAGGAACGTCGCGCACAGCGCTACGAGTGCGGTCATGGCGACCATTAAGACAATGCGTGTTCTAGACAGCGACGTTATTCGCACAGCAGTTTCTCCGTCATTGGATCGAAATTCTGGGACGTGCCCGGGGGCTACAGGTCCAAGATGTCATCTGATGAAGTCCAGAAGTTACGCGCGACAAGAGATATACGTAGTTGTTTTCCCCATTCTGCGTAGTCAAAGAGGGGTCGTAAGTAGTAATTTTGCATACTTGAAAATCGAAAGATTTTCTATTACAAAAACAATGTTGACCTCTAGATCAGGCATGCGGCGTATACTCGCCGGGTCGCTGATCCGAATTGAGGATCCGCGATCCTGAACTAATTGAAGGAGACCGTTGAGTCGAGAGCACCCACGTCCCGTCCTGCTGCCGAGTTACAGTTTTGACTGGCTGATCGGTTCAGATGAACCCGGGGCATCGCACCGCATTGCACAGGAGACCTCCTGGGCGTTGCTCGATCGAGTGCGCAAGGGGGCCGATCCGGTGATCGTCGAGCGGGTGGTGCAGCTGGCCTCGGGTAGCGGTCTGAACGACATTGCTGAGTTGTGGGCGCACCAGGGAGCGCACTCGCTTGCGGGGGTTCTTTGGCGGCTGTATCTGCTGCGGCGAGTGGCGGGAGCCGATCCTGAGCTGACCGCGGAGCTGTACCGACGCGGTGCCGCAATCGCGGTGACGATTGACCCCATCGTTGCGGGAGTGGCAGAGCCCGCGACGCCAGCCTCGATCACGGAGCTGTGCGACACGATCCTGAGGGGTGCCTTCACCGGTGACCTCGGCGACGCACTCGAACGTGCGGCCAGCTACTGCAGGATCATGTCGCTGGGAGCCGCCGATCTCGCGGATTCGCGCGACAATAACGACGACGAGCACGCGGCGATGCTCACCACAAGGGCGCTGCGCTACTCAACCTTTGCCCACGATTTGCACGGTGGCGCCACGCGCTGGCGCGACGGCACGCTGGAGTGAACGCAACTCAACCGTATGGTCGACCATAATGTTGACTTGCGTTCACGCCGCGCGTGATTGGTCGGGGAGTGGTCAGGATCGGGCTGCCTACGCTAAACTCGTAGCTGCCGGGCCGCAGTAACCCCGGGCTCCAATTTTTGCCGCCTCGAGCGGCCTTCCGCCGAGAGGCGTTTCTGCGGCTCGGTATTTTTTATGCCCGGGCTTATTGTGGGCCGGTGGGCCGGTGGGCCGGTGGGCCGGTGGGCCGGTGGGCCGGTAGGTCCTGGCCCGTAGCCCAAATTCGCGGGTCAGTTTCTGGTACTAAAACGCGGTTTAGTACCAGAAACTGACCCGCGGATGGCGGCTCGAGAGGCTTCAGCAGCCTACCCAAACCGCCCAGAGACGTAATCCTCGGTCGCCTGAACCGACGGCGTCGAGAACATCGTGCTGGTGTCGTCGTACTCGATCAGCTTGCCGGGCTTGCCGGTGCCAGCGATGTTGAAGAACGCCGTGCGATCCGACACCCGCGATGCCTGCTGCATGTTGTGCGTCACAATCACGATCGTGTACTGCTTCTTCAGTTCGTCGATCAGGTCCTCGATCGCGAGGGTCGAGATCGGGTCGAGGGCGGAGCAGGGCTCGTCCATCAGCAGCACCTCGGGCGACACCGCGATGGCGCGCGCGATGCAGAGACGCTGCTGCTGCCCACCCGAGAGCCCCGATCCCGGCTTGTCGAGCCGATCCTTCACTTCGTTCCACAGGTTTGCGCCCTGCAGCGAGCTCTCCACGAGGGCGTCAGAATCCGACTTCGACATCTTGCGATTGTTCAGGCGCACACCCGCGAGCACGTTCTCGCGAATCGACATCGTGGGAAACGGGTTGGGGCGCTGAAACACCATGCCAACCTGGCGGCGCACGAGCACAGGATCAACTCCCGTCGCGTACAGGTTCTCGCCGTCGAGCAGCACCTCACCCTCGACGCGGGCGCCCGGGATCGCCTCGTGCATGCGGTTGAGCGTGCGCAAGAAGGTGGACTTGCCGCAACCCGACGGCCCGATGAAGGCGGTGACGCTGCGGGGCTCGATGTTCATGGTGACACCCTCGACCGCGAGAAACTTGGAGTAGTAGACGTTGAGGTCGGTGACCTCGATGCGCTTCGACATGTTGTGTGCTTTCTGGTTCAGGGAGTGCTAGCGGCCGGTTTTGGGAGCGAACCAGCGGGCGATCAAGCGGGCAAAGAGGTTGAGTGCCATGACGATGAGGATCAGCAGCAGCGCCGCCGCCCACGCCCGGTCAAGAAACGCGAAGGCCGGGTTGCCCTGGTTCGCAAACTGCGTGTACACGTACACGGGCAGTGACTGCATGCGGTCTTTGAACAGGTCGTAGTTCATGGAGGCGGTGAAGCCGGCGGTAATAAGCAGTGGTGCGGTCTCGCCGATCACACGAGCGATGGAGAGCATGATGCCGGTTGTGATGCCCGCGATAGACGTAGGCAACACCACCTTCAGGATCGTGCGCCACTTCGGCACGCCCAGCGCGTAGGAGGCCTCACGCAGCTCGTTGGGCACAAGCCGCAGCATCTCCTCGCTCGAGCGAACCACCACTGGAATCATCAGCACCGACAGCGCGACAGCACCAACGATGCCCATGCGTACCCCCGGACCCAGGAAGATCGCGAACAGCGCGTAGGCGAACAGACCCGCGACGATTGAAGGAATGCCCGTCATCACGTCAACGAGGAACGTGATGATGCGTGCGAGCCGACCGCGGCCGTATTCGACTAGATAGATCGAGGTCATGAGCCCGAGCGGCACCGAGATGATCGTTGCCGCGAGGGTGATGAGCAGCGTGCCGATCATGGCATGCAGCGCGCCGCCGCCCTCGCCCGTGACGTTGCGCATCGACGAGGTGAAGAACTCGGCGTCGAATCGAGCGAGTCCGTTTGAGACGACCGTGATCCCGAGCGAAACCAGCGGCACCATGGCGAGCAAAAACGCGCCCGTCACGACCCCGGTGATGAAGCGGTCCATGGCCTGTCGGCGCCCCTCGACGGTGGCGGACAGAATGGAAATGATAAGCAGGTACGCGAGTAAACCGGTCAGGGTCGCGCCGATCAGCGAGAACTTGTGACCTGAGGCGAGCGCGATGAGGCCAAAGAGCGCAAAGGCGGCGGCGAGGCTCGCTACGAGCGTGATCCAAGGAGTGCTGCGGGGCAGACGGTTGCCCGCGAGAGTGGACGCAGTGCTGGGGCGAATGGTGATGGCCATTAGTTAGCTCCGTTGAACTCGGCGCGGCGGCTGACGATCCAGCGAGCAACCGCGTTCACCAGGAATGTGACGATGAAGAGGATCAGACCCGTTGCAATCAGCACGTTAATGTTTTCGCCGTAGGCTTCCGGGAACGAGAGCGCGATATTCGCTGCGATCGTTGAGGGGTTCTCTGAGGTGAGCAGGCGGAAGCTCACCACACCCGTCGCCGAGAGCACCATGGCAACGGCCATCGTCTCGCCGAGGGCGCGACCAAGGCCGAGCATGGCGGCCGAGACGATGCCGGGGCGACCAAAGGGCAGCACCGCGAGGCGGATCATCTCCCAGCGGGTCGCGCCGAGTGCGAGTGCGGCCTCCTCATGCAGCGCGGGCGCCTGCAGAAAGACCTCGCGGCAAATGGCCGTCATGATGGGCAGAATCATCACCGCGAGCACCAGGGATGCGGTCAGGATCGTGCGCCCCGTGCCGGTCACCACACCTCCGAAGAGCGGGATCCAGCCGAGGTTGTCGTTCAACCACGCGTAGACCGGTTGGGCCGCGGGGGAGAGCACCCCGATGCCCCACAGGCCGAACACCACGCTGGGCACCGCTGCGAGCAGATCGACGATGTAACCCAGCACCTGTGCAAGTTTGCGGGGTGCGTAGTGCGAGATGAAGAGCGCAATGCCGATTGAGAGGGGCAACGCGATGAGCAGGGCGAGTGTCGCTGCCCAAACGGTGCCGAAGACTAGCGGGCCGACGTAGGCCCAGAAGTTGCTCGTGAGGAGACTTGCGGTCTTATCGGTTGCGAAGAAAGCGGGCAGACTCTGCGCAATCAAAAACGCGGCAACGGCCGCGAGCGTCACGAGGATCATGCTCCCGGCAAACACTGCTGAGCGGGAGAAGACGCGGTCTCCCCGGCTCAGAACCGGCTTGGCTGTTGTCACTGGTGTCCTTCGGTGGTGGTTGGGCTACTGTAATCCTGCGCGAGTTGCCCCCACGTCATTCTGCGCGAGCTTGCGAGTCGCAGAATCTGCAGTGAGATTCTGCGACTCGTTCCTCGCGCAGAATGACGGAGAGCAGGCGACGATCCTTACTTGATCGCGTCGATCGCGACCTGAACCTTGCTGCGCAGGTCATCGGAGATCGGGGCGCTGCCGGCGGCCTTGGCCGCCTGATCCTGACCCTCGGTGCTCACGATGTAGTTGAAGTAGGCCTTCACCAGATCGGCCTGGGCCGAATCCTTGTAGTTCTGGCAACCGATGAGGTAGCTCACGAGCACGATCGGGTAGGTGCCGTCTGCGGTGCTGGTGCGGTCGATCGCGATGGCGAGATCGTGGGTGCTGCGGCCCTCTTCGAGTGGCGATGCGTCAACGATGGCCGCGGCGGCTTCCGGTGAGTAGGCGACGAACTTGTCGCCGACCTTGATCTCGACGGTGGAGAGATCGCCAGCGCGTGAGGCGTCGGCGTAACCGATGGTGCCAACACCATTGGTGACGGCCTCAACCACACCCGAGGTGCCCTGGGCTGCCTCGCCGCCGAGGTCGGTGGGCCACTCCTCGATTGCGCCCGGTGCCCAGTCAGCGGGCGCTGCAGCGGCGAGGTAATCGGTGAAGTTCTCAGTGGTGCCCGACTTATCGGAGCGGTGCACCGGCACGATGTTCGCGTCTGGCAGTGTTGCACCCGAGTTCAGTGCGGCGATCGCCGGGTCGTTCCACTTGGTGATCTTGCCCGAGAAAATCTTCGCGACGGTTGACGCGTCAAGCTTGAGCGAATCGACGCCCTTGACGTTGAAGATCAGCGCGATGGGCGAGATGTACGCGGGAAACTCGACGATGTCGCTGTCTGCGGCGCACGAGTCGAACGGGCCCGCCTTGATCTCATCGACCTTGAACGCGCGGTCAGACCCGGCGAACGCGCTTGCGCCCTGCTGGAAGGTCTCGCGGCCGGCACCCGATCCGGTTGGATCGTAGTTCACAGTGACCTTGTCGTTTGTGGTCTGGAACCCTGAGATCCAGGCCTCTTGCGCGGAGCCCTGCGAAGAAGCACCTGCACCGATGAGCTCACCCGAGAGGGAAGAGGTCGTGCTGGTGTCGTCGGATGGCTTGGCGGACGACTCGTTCGCGGCGCAAGAGGTGAGTGCGAGCGCGGCGATGCTTCCGATAGCCGCGGTCTTGATCAGTGTTGAAAGCTTCACTTGAGAACCAATCTGAGAGCTGATGAAATGTGCGGCCACACTGGCCACATATTCCAAGCTAGACAGGCTGGGTGTATTGAGGTCTGCCAAGAGGTGAACAGCGAGTGAACGTGGGCTGGACTGTGCTGGCTCCTGCTGGCCCCTGCTGGCCCGCCTCTCGGCCGCCGCCCCCTCGCCGACAAGCCATGGTCCCGTCGAGAGCACATCAAATCAGATGGCTCTTCGACGAAATCATGGCTTGTCGGTGGGATTGGGGGGCTGGGGGTGGGCCGGGCCTAGTGCTCTAGCGGGTAGGTTTCTACACCCAGGATGCCGGCGCCTGGGCGCGTGCGTGAGAGGTGAAACACCGAGAAACCTGCCGGTGGCATTGCGGCTGCTTTCTCGACATATTTACCCGGCAGACTGCCCGTCGCAAGCATGAGTTCTCGTGCGAGATCGGGCAGCACGGGGCGATGGCTGCACACGACAACACTCTTGCCGCGGGAGACAATCTTGCCGACGAGCTTGCGCAAACCGTCGAGATCACCCGTGTCCCAGTTGTCTTGGCTCAGCGACGTCTTTGCCCGAACCTTGCGGCCGAGACGCGCGGAGAGTGGCGCAACGGTTTCGAGGCAGCGCACCGCGGTCGATGAGTAGATGCGACGAGGGCCAAAAGTCTCGACGATGTGCGCGACCGTTGCCGCCTGCACGGTGCCGGCTTCGGTGAGGGGTCTCTCGCAGTCAACAGGAAATTGCTCGCCGCGAGGCTCGGCCTTTGCATGCCGCAAGAGCGTCACGGTGAAGGTATCCAGCAATTCGTGGGCGGCGAGCTCAAGGAAAACATCGTAGAGCTCGCGGTCGGCCTTGTAGCTCAGCCGCTTGCGAGCAGCATCGATGGGCACCCACTCGAGCGCCTGCACCTCGGAGTTTGGTGTGAACGTTGATGCCAAAGCCATCTCGGGTGTCACTTCTGCCGCCCAGTACTGCACGGTCTTTTTGTTGCCGCCGCCGATGCCGTAATGAATGGTGCCGAGGTGTGAACCAAGAAACACCGAGAGTCCCGTTTCTTCCCAGGTCTCGCGTACGGCGGCCTCGGGCATGCTCTCGCCGGGATCGAGCTTGCCCTTTGGAAACGACACGTCTTTTTGTTTGGTGCGGTGGATCAGCAGCACCATCACTTGGCTGGCGCCGTTCGGCTGCACCACGCGCCGCCAGCACACGGTACCGGCAGCGAGAGTCTCTTTGCTCAACGGGCTCTCCTTGAACCGGCCTCTGTGCGATCGAGCATCACGAGGTCTTGCAGATCTGGCAGCAGCTCCCCCTCTTCGCTAATGACGCGGCGCTGCCACGTACCGTCTGGCAGCATGCGCCACGACGACACGTCGTCGCTAAACGCGAACTCGAAGAACCGATCGATGCGACCGAGGTGCTCGCGGTCGATGATGCGCACTAGCACCTCGATGCGGCGGTCGAGGTTGCGGTGCATCAGGTCGGCGGAGCCGATGAACACCTCGCGATTCCCGTTATTCTCGAACGCGTAGATGCGCGAGTGTTCGAGGTAGCGCCCCAGCACCGAGCGCACCTGGATGTTCTCAGAAAGCCCCGGCACACCAGCGCGGATCGAGCAGATGCCACGCACCCAGATCTCGATGGGCACCCCGGCCTGACCGGCGAGGTAGAGGGCATCGATAATGACCTCGTCGACCATCGAGTTGGCCTTGAGCTTGATACCGCTCGGCAGCCCCGCGCGCGCGTTCTCGGCCTCGCGCTCGATGCGCTCGAGCAGACCAGCCCGCAGCTGTAGAGGTGCAACCAACAGGCGGTCGTAGTCGGTTTCGATCGCGTACCCCGAGAGCACGTTGAACAGTTTGGTGACGTCGCGACCGACCTCGGGGGAGGTCGTGAACAAGCCAAAGTCTTCGTAGATGCGGCTGGTCTTCGGGTTGTAGTTGCCCGTGCCGATGTGGCAGTAGTGCTTCAGCTGACCGCCCTCTTGGCGAATAACCTGAACCAGTTTGCAGTGGGTCTTCAGACCAACGAGGCCGTAGACCACGTGCACGCCAGCCTGCTCGAGCTTGCGCGCCCACGAAATGTTCGCTTCCTCGTCAAACCGAGCCTTCACCTCAACGAGCGCGAGCACCTGCTTGCCGGCCTCGGCCGCCGCGATGAGCGCCGCGATGATGGGGCTGTCGCCCGAGGTGCGGTACAGGGTCTGCTTGATCGCGAGTACATCGGGATCGGTCGCAGCCTGCTCAACAAAGGCCTGCACGCTCGTCGCAAACGATTCGTAGGGGTGGTGCACCAGCACTTCGCGGCGCGCGATGGCCGCAAAGATGTCGGGCTTTTCGCTCGGTGAGCTCTTGCGGAACTTCGGGTGCGTCACCGGAATGTGCGGCTTGAACTTGAGGTCGGGGCGCTGCACACCACCGAGCGCAAACAGGCCACTCAGGTCGAGCGGCGATGGGAGTGTGTACACCTGCTGCTCGTCGATGTCGAACTCCGAGACGAGCAGGTCGAGTGTTGCCTCGTCCATGTCGTCGGAGAGTTCCAGCCGAATCGGCGGGCCGAATCGACGCCGCAGCAGCTCTTTCTCGAGCGCCTGGATGAGGTTTTCGGTCTCGTCTTCTTCGATCTCCATGTCTTCGTTGCGCGTGACGCGGAAGACGTGGTCGTCGATCACCTCCATGCCTGGGAAGAGGCCGTCGAGCTGGTTCGCGATCAGCTCCTCAAGCGCGATAAATCGCACGTTGTCGTCGGACTCGCGCCGATCCACGCGCACATAACGCGGGATCATCTGCGGCACCTTCAATCGCGCGAACTCGATCTTGTCGGTGCGTGGGTTGCGCACCCGAATCGACATGTTGAGCGCGCGCCCCGAAATGTAGGGGAACGGGTGGGCAGGATCAACCGCGAGTGGCATGAGCACCGGGTAGATGTTGTGCTCGTAGTAGTCGGTCAGAATCTCGCGATCGGCGTTGTCGAGCTGCTCCCACTCCACGATCCGCACCCCGGCCTCCGCCAGCGCGGGCTGCACCTGCTCGACGAAGCAGCGGGCGTGCCGCAACTGCAGTTCGTAGGCGGTGCGGTTGATGTCTTCGAGTACGTCGGTGGGTGCGCGACCAACGTTGGTCGGCACCGCGAGGCCGGTCACGATGCGGCGCTTGAGGCCCGCAACTCGCACCATAAAGAACTCGTCGAGGTTCGACGCGAAGATGGCAAGAAAGTTGGCTCGTTCTAGCAGTGGGATCGTCGGATCTTCCGCCAGCTCCAGCACCCTCTGGTTAAACGCAAGCCAGCTCAGCTCGCGGTCAATGTACCGATCCGCGGGCAGGCTGTCGCGGGTTGCAACGTCGCGCGTCTGTTCGCTCATGCATCCATTCTGGCACTAGCCACTGACATTGCTGGTCGCTCCCACTGCTGGCTGCGTGAATCTATGGTGAACCCGGCGGCCTCGTACATCTTCACAGCGCGGGTGTTGTCGCCGTCGACGTAGAGCGTGACCCGCTCCGGCCGATGCTGCGCCATGCGTGCAAGCGTGACGTCGAGCAGGTATCGACCGAGGCCGTGGCCCGCGTGATCCGGGTGAATTCCGATTGCGTAGAGTTCAGACTCGTCGGGGGTGGTTTTGATCCAGGTTGACCCTGCCGCAACACCCTCGGGTCCGGCCAGAATAAAGAGGTCGGCCGGATCGAACCAGTCTTCCTGCGTGATGAGATCGAAGTCGGTCACCGTCATGCGCCCCTGCTCGGGGTGGTCGGCGAAGGCCGCGGCGTTGACACGAACCCAGTCCTCGGCGGCGGTTGTGTCGCCGCTTCGGCAGTTGCGCAGCGCGAAACCGGCGGGCGGAGTGAGGCTCAAAGGATCGCGGCCGTCACTCGGCAGCAGGGCAGGATCGAGCGCCATCCGAAACAGCGAGCGCACCGGAGCAAACCCGGCCTTCGCGAGGATGGCGTCTGCGGCAGGGTTATCGCCGTGCGACCAAGCGCGCAGCGATCCTGAACCGCCGGATCCCGAACCGCGCGCAACGAGCTCAGCGAGCGCCGCCGAGCCGATCCCGCGCCCGCGATGTTCCGGATGCACAACCAGGTCGACCTCGCCGTCGCCGACGATGCCAACCGCAACGGCCTCGTCCCCGAACAGCGCCAGCTCTCGCTGGCCCTGAGCGACCGCGAGCATCGCCTGGTCTGACACGGGCGAGGCACCGTCGCGTTCCTCGGCCGCGGCGATGATGGTTCGCGCGGTTGCCAGATCAGCAGCGGGGACGGGTGCGGTGTTCATTCAGAAGTCTCCTCGTAGCGGGCGCGGGCGAATCCATAACCAACACCGCGAACGGTGCTGATGAGCCCCTCGTGGTCACCGAGCTTTGCGCGCAGGCGCCGCACGTGCACATCAACCGTGCGGGTGCCGCCGAAGTAGTCAGTGCCCCACACCTCGCTCAGCAGTTGCTCGCGGGTGAAGACTCGACCGGGGTGGCCCGTCAAGAAGTGCAGCAGCTCGAACTCCTTGTAGGTCAGGTCGAGCGTGCGACCGTAGACCCTCGCAATGAAGTTTGACTCGTCAATGACCACACCAGCTGCCTGCACCGCGGGTGAGGGTGTCTCGTCGGCGAGCGACGGGCGCTCGAGCAGGCGAAGTCTGAGCTCGATCTCAGCAGGGCTAGCGGTCGGTAGTAGCAGATCCCGAACACCCCAGTCGGTCGTGAGAACCGGCAGCGCAACTTCCGAGAGCACAACAACCCGGGGAGTCTCCGTCGAATCGATCAGACTCATGCTTGCCGTGCGGGCGCGGCGGGGGTCAAGGGTGCCGTCGATAAGGATCGCGTCAAAACGGTCAGCCATCGTATCTGGCACACGCAGGGAGAGGGGTGACGTGCGGATCTCGTGCGGGAGAAGGTCGAGCCCCGGCAGCGAATCTGCTGGATCCCGGTCTGTCAGGCAGAGCAGCTGCATAGATCCGCTCCCTTCTCGCACGACGTATTCCCCATACTATTGCTTGGTTGTAACTATTACCTGTCCGTGTTTCGAGAGCGTTACGGGTGGGTGCTCAAATGTTTCTGCGAGTTATTGGGTTTGGAGTGAACGCATCCCAACATTAAGGACGATCAAAATGTTTGGAAGCGTTCACCGCAGGAAACATGGCGGCCAGCAGTGCACCTCTGTGCGACAATGACGGGGTGAGCGAGTCAGAGGACCTTGACGCCCGGGAGATGCCGGATGTGCAGGCTTGGCATATGCCAAGGCTTGTCATTGCGTGGGTTGTTGCCGCGGTGATCGGGGTGCTGGTCACGGTGCTGGTGCGCGGCGACGAGCGTTTCTCTTGGCTGGTGTTTGCGATCGGTGCGAGCACACTCGTTACCTTTGCGCTGCAGCTCGGAACAGCCCAGCGTGTCGGATTCATTACGCGCGTTGCATTTAGCGTGGCGGGTTCCGTGCTCGTCATTGCCGTGATCGATGTGATCGGTTTGTTAGTTCTGCATTCATAGACCCGGTCGTCTGCAGCCAGGGTGATTCGCCCAACCGAGATTTGATAGACTGACCTCATGCTTCTTGCTCTCGAACTCTTTTTTCTCGGGCTTCTCGGCCTCGCGTCACTGGCGATCGCCTGGGTGTCGGGAACCGTTATTTACAAACTCTTCAAGGGGCAGCGCTAGTTCGTTGTTCCTAACTGCTCCGTGGGTGCGTGAACGATGAATCCGTTTCTTGAGCTGCCCGGGGCTATCGCGGATTCCGATTTCGGGGTGGCCGCACACTATGGCGAGCCGTTGCCAGAGCAGCGTGCGCTCGTTGAAGGCGGCGCGATCGTCGATCTCTCCCACAACGGCATTGTTGTTGTGTCGGGTGAGGATCGACTGAGCTGGTTGCACTCGATGACGAGTCAACAACTCACTGGCCTGCGTCCTGGCGAGAGTGTTGAGACGATCCTGCTCGACCCGAACGGGCGCATCGAGCGGGTGATGCGTCTTGTCGACGATGGCAAGCGGACCTGGCTGCTTGTTGATGCGGGATCGGCCGAGCCGCTCGCAGCATTTCTGACCCGCATGCGATTCGCGCTGAGGGTTGATGTGCGTGACGTTTCTGAAGAGTACGCCGCTGTACTCGCGTTTGAGGGCCCGGCGGCCGAGTCGCTGCGGGCGCTTCACCCAGCCGCCGAGTGGCGAGATCCCTGGGCGGTTGTGGCGCGTGGGGGCGTGCAGTATGCGCACGGCGAGCACCCGGGTGCTGACTGGTCTGCGGTGCAGTTTTTGTTCGCTCGGGATCAGCTCGGCGCGGTGGCAGGGTTGGCGCGATCCGGCAGTGTGCGGGCAGCAGGACTCATGGCGATCGACGCTCTTGAAGTCCGCGCCTGGCGGCCCTCGCAGCACGGTGAGGTCGACGCGCGCGCGATCCCGCACGAGCTCGACTGGATGCGCACCGCGGTGCACATGAATAAGGGGTGCTACCGCGGACAAGAAACCGTCGCGAAAGTGCACAATCTTGGGCATCCGCCGCGGCGGCTTGTTCTGCTGCATCTCGACGGATCCGGTGGTGAGCTGCCGGTGACCGGTGCGCTCGTGTATCGCGAGGGTGAGGCTCAGGATCCCGAGTCCCGTCCCGTGGGTCGCGTGACCAGGGCTGTGCTGCACTATGAGTGGGGCGGCATCGCGCTCGCGCTGTTGAAGCGGGCTGTTGCTGAAGACGCACCACTTGAGCTGCGCGCGGGCGAGACCGGAGCCGATGCCGATAGCGTCGAGGGCCAGCTCATTGCGGCGAGCCAAGAGACTGTTGTGCCCGCAGACGCTGGCAGAACCCGCACCATTGAACCGACCGCGCGCCTCACCCCGCGGCGCGAAACACCGACCGGATAGGCTGGAAATATGACACACACCCTCATCTTGCTGCGCCACGGCCAGAGCGTATGGAACCAGAAAAACCTCTTCACCGGTTGGGTCGATGTGCGACTCACCGAGAAGGGTCGCGGCGAGGCCGCTGCAGCAGGCGAGTTGCTCGCCGAGGCGGGCATGCTGCCCGACGTGCTGCACACCTCGATGCTGAGCCGTGCGATCCAGACCGCAAACCTGGCGCTGGACACGGCAGACCGCCTCTGGATTCCGGTGAAGCGGTCGTGGCGTCTGAATGAGCGTCACTACGGTGCGCTGCAGGGTCTCGACAAGGCCGAGACGCTCGAGAAGTACGGCGAGCAGCAGTTCATGGAGTGGCGTCGTTCGTTCGATACGCCCCCGCCCGTGCTCGACGACTCGAGCGAGTGGTCGCAGGCGAACGATCCGCGCTACGTGGGTATCGACGGTGTGCGTCCGCAGACCGAGTGCCTGAAAGATGTCATCGAGCGTCTGCTGCCCTACTGGGAGTCAGAGATTCTGAGCGACCTCAACGCGGGTCAGACCGTGCTCGTCACCGCCCACGGCAACTCGCTGCGCGCACTCGTCAAGCACCTCGAAGGTATCTCTGACGAAGACATCGCGGGTCTCAATATTCCGACGGGTATGCCGCTGGTCTACGAGATCAACGACGACGGCACGGCAACCGGACCCGGTCGCTACCTTGACCCCGAAGCTGCCGCAGCTGGTGCTGCCGCGGTTGCGAGCCAGGGGCGCTAGTTCACGGCCGCTAGATCGCGGGCGAACAACAAATATCCGAGCGGGCTGGCTAGGCCAATCCGCTCGGATATTTGTGTTAGTAGACGTTTAGCGTTCGTCGTCTTTGTCGTCGTCGCCGTACTTCTCGGCGTACTCGGCCCAGGCGTCTTCTTCGGTTCCTCCCGAAGACGGCGTTCCTAGTTCTCGCTCAAGCGCAGAGTAGTTCGTGTCAGGACTGAAGTACTTCAGCTCCCTGGCGACTTTGGTGTGCTTTGCCTTTTGACGGCCGCGCCCCATGCGTGACCCCCTTACACATTCAGGTCCCGCGGACTAGAGCCGGCGAGACAGGTACCAATAAACATAGACGTATAGAGCAGATTCTAGCATGACCGGACCTGTGACTGACCTGGTTTCAGGGAGCAAGCGGCGGTGGGTGCTCGCACCAATTGCTCACCGCAACAAACTCCTGCACGCTGCTGCAGATTTTGCCCGCAGGTTAGCTGATGCACTACTGTCAATTTTCTTTGAGCTTATGAAAGTGATATGTTTACTCGGTCCCCTGTCAGGGCGGGAGTTTAGGTAGAAATACCTGAGCTTGGGGGAAATTGTCAGATGGATAGCAATGTTCTGATTTATTCAGGGTAGCGACTTGGCTGACCCCGACACGGAAAGTTCAAAATGAAGTTTGTAAAGCACGCTGCTGTTCTGGTGGCGGCCTCGGCCCTTGTTCTTACCGCTGGTATTAGCGCCGCGAGCGCTAACACCGAGGCTTCAACTGGCAGCGAGACCGGAGCTACTGAAGCGACGACGTCGGCTCCAGCTGCGAACATTTGGATCGACGGCTTCAAGATTGCGCCGAGCGCTGAGAACTTCACAATGTCTTTCAGTTATACCCAGGCTCTCTGGGGTGCTGACAGTGCGCTCAAGCTCGGTATCTACACCGCTGACGCGCCTCTAGACGTTACGACTTGGGAGGCGCAAGGCGCCGGAGCCGCTGCTGCATTCCCGGATGCCGAGCAGGCGATGGCCGACCTCACTCAAGAAGTACAGGGCCAGGGCGTTGTCTTCCGGAAGAGCGTTGAAAAGACGATCTCATTTAAGCCCTCCGGCGCCTATTCAGTCATGCTGTTTGACGTTAACAAAGACGGCGCACGCTTTCTGGCGGGCGCAAAGGTCGACGTGACCCTGGCAACGCCAGCGGTACCGACGTTTGACGCCAAAACTTCGACCCTTACCGTGCCTGATTCGAACGAGTTCACTTACCAAGACGCAACAGGTAAGACCTGGGCTCCCGGTCCGTATTTGCTTGTGGCGCCAGTCAAGCTGACTGCCGTGCCAAACCCCGGTTTCGCAGCAGCTCCGGAAGCCTCAACTGAATGGCCAGAATTCGCGCCCGAGGTGAAGCCGGCCCCTGAGCCTAAGCCTGAGAAGGAACCGGGCACGGACAAAGATAAAACCCCCGGCACTGACAAAGACAAGAACCCCTCCGACGAGACCCAGACAACGGGTGGGGGCACCCCTCCGGTTTCGGGGCCAAACGAGAACCAGCTTTCACCGGCGCTTGAGGGCAAGGTCGGCGCGCAGCCAACTGCGGCTGCAGGTGCGCAGGTCAAGATTTTTGTTGGAACGCAGTTTGCGGGCAAGGAAGTTGACGTTTACGTCTTCTCCGAGCCGACTTACCTCGGACGACACCTGGTGGATCCCGATGGCAATGTCACGGTTATGCTTCCCGCCGGACTGACCGGTTCACACCGCCTCGCCGTTTACAACGGCGGCGAGCTGATCGGCTGGAACCGCATCATTATCGGTGAGTCCACCGACGGTTCGACCGGAACAGGGTTTGTCGCGGGCACTGTAACCACGTCGCAGCTGGCAACAACCGGTTCTGACTCGACCGGAACGCTCGCGCTTCTGGCCGCAGGAAGCGTCGTGCTCGGCGCTGCAGGTCTGGTAGCTCGCCGTCGCGCGCGTCGCAGCGTTGCCTAAACGCAAGTCGGACTGCCACCAATGAGAACCAGCGGATCTGGTGCTGATTCAGACGACGAGTGGGAAAGCCCCTTTCCCTACCTCGGGTTCACCGACCTGCCATCGGAGACACCTGAAGACGATTCGGAACCGACCGATACTGCTCCGGTAAACACGGTCGAAGAGCTCACTCCGATCGTGCTGCCAGAGCCGATCTTGAGCGAGCCTGTAGTTGCTGAGCCGGTTGTTGTCGAGCCTGACGTCGTTGATATGGCCGCTGTTGAATCGACCTTTGTCGAGTCAGATGTCGTCGAGTCTGAAGCCGTAGAGCCGGCCTCGTTCGAGTCAGGCGCTGTCGAGTCAGGCACTGTCGAGACAGAATACGATGAGCCAGTTCTGCCCGAGCCGGTACTGCCTGAGTATGTAGCGCCTGAGGTGGTCGCGCCCGAGATCGGCGACAGCGCCGATTGGCTCGAGCAGAAAATCGCAGCCGCTGATCCTGAGCCAGCGATTCAGGAGCCTCTGGCGTTTGATTCACCCGAGACGGCTCAGCCCGAAGCTGCTCAGCCCAACCCAGAACTGTTGACCGCCATTCCGGCGCCTCCCTCTTGGCCAAGCGCGACGACAAAGGCTCGTCGAAAGCGGCCTGTGGGGCTTGTCGTTGCCATCCTTGCGGTGTTGCTCGCGTTTGGTGGCGGCTACGCGCTTCGAGCGGTGATGACTCCGTCCAGCACGGACGGCATGGGCATGCAGCACTCGGTGAAGTCCGCGCCCAAGACTGTCGAGGCTTACCTCAACGCGCTCGCAAGTGGAGACGCAAGTACCGCGCGCAAGATTGTTGGGGCCGGCACCACCGAACCGTTGCTCGGTGACGACGTGCTGAAGAAGTCGAACGAACTCGCACCGATCTCGAATGTTTCGGTCGGCGCTGGAACCGCAGACGGCGAGCAGGTCGAGGTAGCTGCGAAGTTCACGGTCGGCGATACCCCCGTCGAACGCACATTTCGACTCTGGAATACCTCAGGCGGATGGCAGCTCAACGACGGGTTGATCCCCGTTTCGCTCACTTCTCTCGACGGCTTTGGCGTGACCCTCAACGGTGTGGCACCGAAGCAGGCCGAGGCGCGCGTCTTCCCTGGCATGTACCAGGTCGGGCTTAGCGAAGAGGCGTTCGCGCTTAGCTCGGATGCCGACGCGATACTGATTGCGACGCCCGAACAGGGCGCGGCGCTCGGTGCGCTGCAGCCGACCCCCACTCCAGACACGTCAGCGCGCTTCACCCAAATGGTGCGTAGCTCGCTGGAGGAGTGCGTGGCGATGACGAGTCTGGTGACGCCCTGCGGGCTCGACGTGTCGGCCAAGCTCAACGACGGGGCGACCCCCATCGAAGGTACGGTGCGGCGCTCGCTTGATGATGAGGGTAAGGCAAGCCTTGACGCCCTGGTCGTCCAGCTTGACGGGGCTTCTCCGGGAACCACCTACAGCGTGCTCAATACCCAGGTCAAGACTCGCCTTGAGGCGGAAAACAACGGTTCCAGGGTCGCTGGCGAACTGCTGTACGGTGGTCAGCTTTTGACTCCGTACGTTGATTTCACCGCCGATTCACCCGTGGTTGTCTGGAAGTAACTGCCGCCAGAGTTCTGAGCCGAACGCGTTACGCTTAGACCATGAACGCTACTCGTGCACGCTCTCGCACCAAGCGGATCGTGCTCGTCACTCTGCTGGTTGTGGCCCTGGTTGTGCTGGGTCTCGCCGTTGCTGTGCTGCTGCCGATCCTGACCCACCAAAGCACCGGAGGATCGGGCCAACAGGTTCCAGACCGCATCGTTTCTGAAACGAGCGCTGTCGGATCTGACGGTCGCACGCGTGAACTGAGCGTCATGACCGTTGAAGGAAAGCCCGCGGATCTTGCCGCACTCACCCCGGGTGAAGTGCTTGTGGTCGACGGTAAAGGGTTTAATGCCGACATTGGAATATACGTCGCAATCTGCGGGATCCCAGCGAGTCCCGATGAAAAGCCGTCGCCCTGTCTCGGTGGTGTTCCAAGCGGCGCGACCGAGGGGGCTGCGGCGGGAGCGACGGCACTCTCCAGCGTCTGGATTACCGATGACTGGGCCTGGCGTGCGTTCGCTACGCAGGGGTATGACAACCCGAAACAGGGTTCGTTTAGTGCGCGTATAACGGTGCCGGATCCCGTTGAAGGAACGCTTGATTGCCGTGTGAGTCAGTGTGCGATCGCAACGCGCGCCGACCACACCGCGTCATCGGACCGGGTGCAAGACATCCTGCTTCCGGTGAAATTCAAGTAATTAGCGCACCAGCGGTGCGATGATGAGCGTCGCGATTGTGTAGATGGCAAGCCCCGCGAGCGATCCAACAATGGTTCCATTAATGCGAATGAACTGGAGATCCTTACCGACCTGTAGCTCGATCTTCTCGGCGGCCTCGCGTGCGTCCCAGCGATGCACCGTCTCAGTGATGACGTTAGCGATGTCGTGGCGGTAATTGTGGACCAGGTGCTCAACCGCTCCCATCACCCAAACATCGATCTTGTACTGCAGCGTCGAATCGTCTTGTAGGCGATGTCCGAAGTCTTGCAGCGCTTTGACCAGCCTGATGCGGACGTCGCTCTTGGGATCCTCGAGCATCTCGACGAGTGTCGACTGCATGACCTCCCAAGTGGTGGCGGCGAGAGAGCGAATGCGCGGGCTGTCGAACACCTCGTGCTTAAATGCCTCAAGCTGCTGCTGCAGCGCACTCTGGTGCTGGAGGTCGCGGCCGAGGTCGCTCAAGAAACGCTTGATGGCGTTTCGGAACGGGTGAGTGCGGTCCTGGGCGACAGCCCGCGCAAAACGCACCGCCTCTGAGTGCAGCCTGTCATCGATGAAGCGGTCCACGATCCCGGGCACCCACGACGGCAGACGCGACGAAACAACCCGGTCAAATGCCGCCGGATGCGCGACCAGCCAGCCTTCGAATCTCGAGGCCGCCATGTCGATGAGCGCTTCGTGATGACCCCCATCTATAAAACTGGCCGTGGTGCGACCGAGCAACGGGGCCCACTCCGGGTCAATAATGTGCCTGCGAACGAGCGACTCAATGAGTTCTCGAACGTCGTTGTCATCGAGCACCGTGAGCGCACCGAGTCCCGCACTCGCGATCATGCCGCCGACCTTCTCAGCGTTGGGCTGCTGGGCAACCCACTCACCGGCCATTCGGGCGCCGCTGATCTGTGTGAGCTTGTCGTGCACTACATCGTCGGCAAGAAAATTTTCTTCAATAAAGGATCCGAGCCCCTCGCCGATGTCATCTTTTTTGCTCGAGATGAGGTTGGTGTGGGGGATTTTGATCCCCATCGGGTATCGGAAGAGCGCTGTGACGGCGAACCAGTCGGCGAGCGCACCCACCATGCCACCCTCGCTCGCGGCCCGCACGTAACTGAGCCACGGAACCCGCTCTTGCAGCGCAAACGAGATAACAAAGACAACCGCCATAAGGGCGAGCAGCCCGAGCGCGATACCCTGCATGCGTCGAAGGCTGGCAAGCCGTTCGAAATCTGCGGGGGTGACGGCGCCGAGCGTGCGGCGGCTTCGAATCAGCGGCATCTCTGTATTATCCACCCGTGAGCCGGTGACCGCGTACACTGTGGCGGTCAAGCCATGTCGTAGGGGCGTGGGATAATCGACCCCATGTATATTTTCACAGCGCTGAGCCTGAAGAACCGGGCTTTGATTGCGCTCGTGACCGTGGTTGCCGCGGTCTTCGGTCTGATCGGCGTGGGGTCACTCAAACAAGAGCTTGTCCCCTCCGTTCAGTTTCCGGCAATTGCGGTTGTGACCTCGTACCCGGGCGCTTCGCCCGAGGTGGTCAATAAAGACGTCTCGGGGCCGATCGAGACGGCGCTTCGGGGTGTTCCCAAGCTTGAAAGCACCACGGCGACATCCAGCACGGGCGCTTCGATGATCGTTGCGCAGTTCGAGTACGGCGTCGATCTGTCCGTGACTGAGCAGCGGGTTGAACGCGCAATTAGCCGCCTCTCAAAGATGCTTCCCCAATCTGCCGATACGCAGGTGCTCTCGGGCAGCGTAGATGACTTCCCGGTGATTCAGATTGCTGTCACTCCGGCCAAGGGCGTCTCTGCCGAAGACACCGCGAAGCTGGTTGAACGGGTCGCGATCCCCGAGCTCAGTGATCTTGACGGTGTGCGTGACGCGCAGCTTGCGGGTGCCCGCGGTGATCGTGTGACGATCACTCCGAACGCGGAGGCCCTTGCCGCCCAGGGGCTCACTGAGCAGTCCATCAAGGACACCCTGCAGCAGAGTGGTGTGTTGATAGCCGCAGGAACGGTCACCGAGGGTGATCGCACGCTTGCCGTGCAGGCGGGCTCGGAGGTGCACTCCGCCGAGGAGATCGCGGCCCTTCCGCTAGCGGTCAGTCCGACGGCCCTGGCTGCTCAGCAACAGGCTGTGCTCGAGCAGCAGGCCGCTGCAGCGCGACAGTCGTCTGCGGCGGCAGCCCAGCAAGCTGGGGACGCCACGGGGGGAGACGCTGCCGCGGCTGGAACGGATGGCGCGGCTTCGGCCTCGGCGAACGCTGAAACTCCGGCGGCTCCGGTGACGGCGGAGCCAACAACGGTTGCGACGATCGGCTCCGTTGCCGACGTACAGCTTGAGCCGAACCCCGAGCAGAGTATCGCCCGGGTAAACGGTGCTCCAGCCCTCACCATCGGCGTCACAAAAATGTCTGCTGCGAACACGGTCGATGTGTCGCACGCGGTGCAGACCAAACTCGACGAGCTGAAAGATAAACTCAGCGGCGCAAAACTGACGATCATTTACGATCAGGCCCCTTACGTAGAGCACTCGATCGAGACACTCACAACCGAGGGATTGCTCGGGCTCGTGTTTGCGGTTCTCGTAATCCTCGTATTTTTGATGTCGGTTCGGGCCACCCTGGTCACGGCGATTTCGATCCCGACCTCTGTTTTGCTCACGTTTGTGGGGCTGAACTTTGCCGAGTATTCGCTCAATTTGCTGACGCTTGGCGCACTCACCATCTCGATTGGGCGTGTGGTCGATGACTCGATTGTGGTGATCGAGAATATTAAGCGACACCTCTCTCACGAAGGGGACAAGGCCGCGACCATCGTGCGGGCCGTGCGCGAGGTGGCCGGTGCAATTACCGCCTCGACGATCACGACCGTCGCGGTGTTCTTGCCGATGGCCTTTGTCGATGGGATGGTGGGAGAGCTCTTCAGGCCCTTCGCCTTCACTGTGACGATTGCTCTGATCTCTTCGCTGCTGGTGGCCCTTACGATTGTGCCGGTCCTTGCGTACTGGTTCCTTCGACCCGATCGAGAGAAGACCCGACGTCGCAGTCGCCGTTCCGGGACTGCCGAAGACGCTGCCGTAACATCTGAAGTCGGCGAAGAGCGGGAGACCGCCCTGCAGCGTCGATACCGCCCGATTATTACTTGGACGCTGAAGCGGCCGATCATCACTCTGATGGTCGCGGTGCTCGTGCTGGTACTTACTGGCGGAGCAAGTATGTTCATGAAGACCAACACCTTCGGGTCAGACGAACAGAATTCGGTCGGGCTCACACAGGCGCTCGCGCCCGGTACCAGCCTCGATGCGCAGCTGACTCAGGCGAAGAAGGTTGAGGCTGCTCTGGAAGATGTGCCGGCGGTTGAAACCGTTCAGGTGACAATCGGCAATGCCGGCAACGGTCTCGCAGCTCTGCTCGGGGGTGGTGGCGACGGCACCATCAGCTACTCACTCACCACGGATCCCGATGCGAATCAGGCTGAAGCGCAAGACCAGATTCGCAAGGCGGTTGATGCCCTTGACGATGCGGGGGAGTTCTCGCTTGGACAGTCGAGCGGTGGTATTGCAGGGTCCACTGCCATCGAAGTCAACGTCACCGCACCAGATCAAAAGGTGCTCGCCGAGGCCAGCGACGCAGTCGAAGCCTCGCTCAAGAAGCAGAGCGGACTGCGCCAGGTTGAGAGTGATCTCGGCAAGTCACGCCCGTACCTGAGCGTTGTGGTTGATCGCACGAAGGCCGCCGAGGTCGGGCTGACCGAGGCCGCCGTTGCTGGCCAGGTCGCGGCACAGATGCAACCGAGCCAGATCGGGCAAATCACTATGGATGCGGACACAATTACTGTGTACCTCTCTGAGGGTGAGGCCCCGAACGACGAGGCCGGAGTGAAAGCTCTGCAGATTCAGACCGCGGCAGGGCCGCAGTCGCTCGAGTCGCTCGCAACCGTTGAGGTCGCAGATGGCCCCGTCACTATTCGCACCGAGAACAATGTGCGCATGGTGACTGTTTCAGCGATGCCCAAGGGTGACGACCTCACCTCGGCAGGTGCCTCGGTGAACAAAGCGCTTGACGAGGTGAAGTTGCCAGCCGGTGCCAGCGCGAGCATCGGTGGCGTTCAAGCTCAGCAGGCTGATTCCTTCCAGCAACTGGGCTTGGCTCTGCTCGCAGCTATTCTCATTGTGTACGTGGTGATGGTGGCAACCTTCCGCAGCCTGCTACAGCCGCTGTTGCTGCTCGTTTCGGTGCCGTTCGCGGCAACCGGTGCGATCCTGCTGCTGATTGCCACGGGCATCCCGCTCGGCGTCCCCTCGCTCATCGGTGTGCTGATGCTCGTTGGTATCGTCGTGACAAACGCGATCGTGCTGATCGATCTGGTGAACCAGTATCGAAGTCGAGGAGACGCACTGCGAGATGCGGTGATGCACGGGGCACTGAATCGTCTTCGCCCGATCGTGATGACGGCACTTGCGACGATCTTTGCGCTCACGCCGATGGCCCTCGGGATCACCGGCAAGGGCGGCTTCATTTCACAGCCCCTCGCGGTTGTTGTGATTGGCGGCTTGCTGTCGTCAACCGTACTCACCCTCGTTGTGCTGCCAACGCTGTACTTCGTAGTAGAACGCCGTCGCGAGCGGTGGCGGGAGCGTCACGCAGAGGCGAAAACACCGCCTAGCGGGCCCGTGCGCGGGCCGGAGGTAGCGCCAGCTCTGGCTGCTGCCGGAGTCGGTGCGGTTTCTGCGGGTGACCCGGAAGCGGTCTTCACCTCGAAGCCCTGGAATAAATTTGGGGCAGCCGATGCGGAGCGAACCGTGGATCATGTGGCGCCAGCCGGGCTTGTAAATGACGATGCAGAGCCCGAGGCACTCGTCGAGCCCGAGCTGCCGGGGGCAGCACCCGTCGCCCCTGAGTTTCCGAGCACAGCGCTGACTGAGGCCCCTGCCCCCGCCCCCGCTGACGCGGCAAAGGCTTCTGAACCTGAACTTCCCGAGATCAGAGAGGTCACCTTCAACCCTGAACCCGTGAAGATGCGCAGGCCAAGGCCTACGACCGCTTCAGAAGAGACGCCCGCAACCACTCCCGAGGTGCCGCAAGAAACGGAGCAAGGCGCCGAGCCCGTTCCCACGACCACCGGGGAACTCAACTGGGAAGAACTCCTGTGGCAGGCGACCCAAGAGGTCGATGAGCAGGTGGCTGCGGAACCCGCACACGAAGAAGAATCCAAAGCTGGTGATCCCGAACAGGGTGAGCCCGGCGCATCCGAGCACGGCGAGCATCGCGAACAGGACTAATCATGGCTGGCAAGAGGCGGGGATTTAAGGCTCCGGCCAATTACGAGCCGAATCGTGGGCGCAAACCGAAGCGGTTCAGCGGTCAACAGACAGATGGCGCTGGCAAACAAGCGAAGCAATCGGACGCACGCCGCGATCCGGGGCGCCGAGAGTCCACGCGACGAGACGCGGATCCCGCGCACAAGGGACGTGATCGTGACGAGTCTGCTCGTGGCAACCGCGCACCCGCAACTCGCTCGCGTGCTGAAGTCGATGGCAAGGCGCCAACCCGCAAGAGCGTTTCTCGTGCTGAACCCGACGTTGTGCTGAGTCGCATCGAAGCGAAGCTCACAACCGCCGACGATGTTGCGGGAATGAGTTTTAAGGACCTCGGTCTCGGTGGCAATATTGTGCGCACGCTCGAGGAGCTCGGGGCCGTGCGGCCCTTCCCGATCCAGGCAGCGACGATACCCGACACGCTACTCGGTCGCGACGTGCTTGGCCGAGCGCAGACCGGCTCGGGCAAAACGATCGCCTTTGGCGCTGCCCTTGTTGAGCGGTTGCTCATCTTGAAAGCCAAGGGACTGTTTGCGGGTGATCCCAAGGCCTCGCAGATGAAGCCGAAGCGCGGTGAGCGCGCGCCAAAACGCGTCGCTCGTAAGCCCAAAGCGCTGATCCTCGCTCCCACAAGAGAGTTGGCCCTGCAGATCGATCGCACTGTCCAGCCGATCGCGAGGTCCGTCGGGTTCTACACCGCGCAAATGGTGGGTGGGGTGCCGATTGACCCGCAGCTGCACGCGCTTGAGCGGGGCATCGATATCGTGATCGGCACGCCCGGTCGAGTGCAAGACCTCGTGACGCGTCGCAAGCTCGATCTGCGAGAGGTTGTCGTGACGGTGCTTGATGAGGCCGACCACATGTGCGATCTCGGGTTCCTGGAGCCCGTGCAGCGGATTCTGCGGGAGACCGAGCGTGGCGGCCAGCGGCTGCTGTTCTCGGCGACCCTCGATAGTGGCGTATCGCAGTTGATTTCCGAATTCTTGCGCAACCCTGCCGCGCACGAGGCCGAGGAATCGAAACGGGGATCCTCAACCCACAAAGTGCTCATTGTGATGCGCGAAGACAAGGACCAGGTGCTCACGCAGCTCGCCTCGCGGCGAGGGCGCATTATGGTGTTCTGCCGAACTCGCGCGTATGCCGAGCAGGTGACCGAGCTGTTGGAGCTTGCCGGGGTGCACGCTACGGCGCTCCACGGTGATCTCAGCCAGTCGAGACGCGAGCGCAACCTCGCGCGCTTCGCCGAGGGAAAGTCTGCGGTGCTGGTGGCGACCGACGTTGCCGCGCGCGGCATCCACGTCGATGATGTTGACCTGGTGGTGCAGGCGGATCCGCCGAGCGACTACAAAACCTACCTGCACCGAGCCGGACGCACCGGCCGCGCCGGTAAGACCGGCCAGGTGGTGACCGTGATCCCGCGCACCGCTCAGAAACGAACCCGTGAGATGCTGGAGAACGCCGAGATCAAGCCCGCCTACTTCGGTGACTTCGTGCCCGGCCAGAAGCTTTAGTCAAACGGTGCCCTAGAACGGGGCCATTTAGCGAAAGAGAGTGTGTCATGGGAAAAGTGGTCATGAATGCCTCGATGTCGATCGACGGATTCATCGCCGACGTTGATGACCAGCCGGGTCCTCTCTTCGAGTGGCTTTTGGGCGGTGACGTGCCTCTGGACGAGAGTGGCATTTTGAAGGTGTCGCAGGCATCGTACGACTACGTTCGGCCGTACTGGGACCAGGTTGGCGTGACCATTGCTGGTCGTCACGTCTTCGACATGACTGACGGTTGGGATGGGACGCCTCCGAGCGGGGTTGAACATGTCGTCGTTGTGAGTCACCGGTCGGCGCCTGAGGGCTGGGATCCGGAGGCGCCTTTTCACTTCGTGGACAGCATTGAGGCGGCTGTGGCTCTGGCGCAGCAACTTGCGGGGGACCGGGTGGTTGAGGTGGCCGCGGGCAACGTTGGTGGCCAGGCCTTTGCAGCGGGCCTAGTCGACGAGGTGCGCATGGACGTGGCGCCCGTTGTGCTCGGGACGGGCAAGCGTTACTTCGGATCGGTTGAAGCGAAACACCTGCTGGAAGACCCCGAGGTTGTTCAGGGCAACCGAGTGCTGCACCTGCGTTATCAGGTGCGCCGCTGAGCTATTGCCTCGATTGATCCAGCTCCGTGAGGTGGGCAAGGAACGGCTTTGGGGTCGACGCGCTCGTCCCAAAGAACTCCGCGTCAGCGGCCTCCACCGCCTGGTTTGCCGCCCTCGCGACAGCCATGCCGGCTGGCGTGGCCTGGACGAGCATCGCACGGCCGTCGTTGGGGTTGGGATCTCTGCGCACGAGTTCCTTCTCCGCAAGTACTCGCAGCACCTGCGAGACCATCATCGGGTCAGTTTGAGTTCTCTGGCTGAGCACCGCTTGGGTGATCCCGGAATCCTCGCTGGACCAGGTGAGTGAAGCGAGCAGCACAAATTGGACGTGCGTGATCCCGAACTCTTTGAGCGAGCGGCGCATCACGGCCTGCCACTGATTCGTAACCCGCCAGAGCATAAAGCCGGGGCTGTCATCGCCCGATTCGAACTTGCTCTCTAGCGCGGTACCCATGCAGCCATCATGTCACTTTTGAGCTGGGGTCGGGGTCGGGGCCGGGGCGTCGGTCTTGGCCTTGGCTTCAGCTTCAGCTTCAGCTTCGACGAGGGCAACCAGGCGGTCGAGGCTCGATATGGCGCCGACATCAAAGTCCTTAAACGCGGTGCGCGCCCACAGTCGCGAGAGCGGACCCTCAAGCCAGACGCGAATTGCGACCTCGGATCCGCCCTCGACAGGAGTGACGCTGTGTCGAAAGGTGAGTTTGGTGCCAGGCATTCGACTCACGTCGGTGTAGACCCGGTCTTGTTCGCACTCAAAGATCTCAAACTTTACCTTCGGACCGCCACGGGGTTTCATGACGCCTAGAGCCCCCTCGCGCACGGGGCCCTCGACCGACACCCACTCGGTGTCGGGATCCCATTCAGCCCAGCTTGAGTGATCAATCCAGCGTGCGAAGAAGTCGCTCGGAGGTGCGGAAGAAAAGTGTGTGGCGCTTGCGAGTTCAATCATGCATTTAGTATGCGCGCATAAGAAATAAGTGTCAAGTTGGCCCCGATTGGCGTACCTTGTGAATGGAGGTGACCTCCAGGTTTGTGGGGTCCGTTTTGGAGATGGTTCACAATGGCAGTGGGGGTGGATCAGGGAAGTTATTGTGGGGTGTGAGCCGAATGCTTGTCAGTGTCTGAGGTCGGGCCTACGCTGACTTCATCCCGAGGGCAGCGCGGCGAACTCCGCATGTGTTTGCGCACTGCCCACCTGTTAAGGAGCCTCGATGACCGACACCACCACCTCTCGCCCGGGCAAGGCCACGTCTGCTGCCGGCATTGACGTCGACGCGGTTGGCGATGCGCTGCTCGGCAAGTGGAAGAAAGAGCGGCTTGAGGGGCGGCAGATGGCCGAGGATCCGCGGATGCACACGATCCACGGCCAGCCAATGGACGAGCACCGCCAACGGGTGCTCGAGCAGCTCGGCATTCTTGTGGAGTCCGGTGCGATTCAGCGAGCCTTCCCGAAGTACCTGGGTGGCGCCGACAACCACGGCGGCAATATCGCGGCGTACCAGGAGCTCGTGCTCGCCGATCCGTCGATGCAGATTAAGAGCGGCGTGCAGTGGGGACTCTTTGGCGCAGCGATCCTGCACCTCGGCACTCGTGAGCACCACGAAAAGTGGCTCCCTGACGTCATGTCGCTTAAGCTGCCCGGAGCCTTTGCGATGACGGAGATCGGCCACGGCTCGGACGTCGCCTCGATCGGCACCACCGCAACGTATGACGCAGAGACTGAAGAGTTTGTGATCCACACCCCGTTCAAGGGTGCGTGGAAGGACTACCTCGGCAATGCTGCGCTGCACGGGCAGGCTGCCGTGGTGTTCGCGCAGCTCATCACTAACGGGGTAAACCACGGAGTGCACGCGTTTTTTGTGCCGATTCGCACGCCAGCGGGCGACATGATGCCGGGTGTCGGCAGCGAAGACGACGGCGTCAAGGGCGGCCTGAACGGAATCGACAACGGGCGGCTGCACTTCACGAACGTGAGGGTGCCGCGCACGAACCTGTTGAACCGCTACGGTGACGTGGCGGCAGACGGCACCTACTCCTCGTCGATTGAGAGCCCCGGCCGCCGCTTCTTCACGATGATTGGCACGCTGGTGCAGGGGCGAGTTTCGCTCGACGGGTCAGCCGTGCAGGCGATGCAGGCCGCACTTGCCATCGCAATTCGCTACGGCAGTGAGCGTCGGCAGTTCCCCGGCGCCTCGGGCCGCGACACCGTGCTGATGGATTACGGCCAGCACCAGCGCCGATTGCTCCCGCGACTCGCCCAGAGCTACGCGATGGCGTTCGCGGGGGAGCGCCTGCTCACCGTGTTCGACGAGGTATTTTCTGGGGCCGGTGATACTCCCGAGAATCGTGAGGACCTGGAGACACTTGCCGCGGCGCTGAAGCCACTCTCAACCTGGGCCGCGCTCGACACCTTGCAGGAGGCCCGCGAGGCGTGTGGTGGTGCCGGGTTCATCGCCAAGAACCGCCTCACCGGCTTGCGCGCCGATCTCGATATCTACGTCACCTTCGAGGGCGACAACAACATATTGCTGCAGCTCGTGGGCAAGCGCCTGCTGACCGACTACGCCGCTCAGTTCAAGAACGCAGATCGAGCCGTTCTTGCGAAGGCGGCGGCCAGCCAAATCGGCGATCGCGTGACCCGTTTTGGTCTGCGCCGAGTCGGTCAGAGTATTGCTGACCTAGGGCAGGTCGCGCGCTCCGTCGAGAGCATGCGCGCGCCGGAGGCGCAGCACGCACTGCTCTCTGACCGGGTTGAGACGATGGTCTCGGAGATCGCGATGGCTCTGCGAGAGGCGACCAAAAACGTGCCGAAGAGCGACAAGCAGGCACATGCGATCGCGGGCGAGGAAGCGTTTAACGCACAGCAGCACAAGCTGATCGAGGCCGCGCGAGCGCACGGTGAGCTGCTGCAGTGGGAAGCCTTCACTGAGGGCATCGAGAAGGTGAAAGACACCGAGTCGCGTCGTGTGCTCATCTGGCTGCGAGATCTTTTCGGCTTTGGGCTCATTGAGAACAACGCCGCCTGGTACCTCGTGCAGGGGCGCATTTCACCCCAGCGTGCTGAGGCCGTCACCGCCTACATCGACCGTCTCCTTGGGCGTCTGCGCCCTCACGCGCTCGACCTCGTTGAAGCGTTTGGGCTTACCCCCGAGTTGCTGCGTGCCGAGATTGCGAGCGGCATTGAAGAGGAGCGGCAGGCCGAAGCTCAGGCATACGTCGATGCCCAGCGTGCAGCCGGTACGTGGCCGATTCACGAGAAAGAACTGCGCGCTCAAGCGAAGAAGTAAAAGCTTGCGTGCGGCGGTGGGGGCCGCCGCACGCAATGGTTCAACATCAGGCCCGCTGATCCTGAGTGGCCTCAACAAGCCGTGACATCGCGGCACGCAACCCGGCCACTACGGCCTGCACCGAATTGCGGTGAAGGTTTT
Organism: Leucobacter viscericola; assembly: GCF_011299575.1. Classification (NCBI taxonomy): domain Bacteria; kingdom Bacillati; phylum Actinomycetota; class Actinomycetes; order Micrococcales; family Microbacteriaceae; genus Leucobacter; species Leucobacter viscericola. The sequence goes on along the minus strand of NZ_CP049863.1, from coordinate 1,399,155 downwards.
CGGGTCTTGTGAGCAAATCGATGCTTCGGGTGGCGGTGATGCCGGTCAGGGGACGCAAGACGAGGCCACTGTAGGTCGAGCCAACCGTGTAGCGAGGCACCATGCCGATCGTGCCGCCGGCACCAATCACGGAGGCCACCGAGCCGTAATCGTTCACACGATGCACAACGTCGATCGACGAGTCGGTGACCGCGGCGATTGCGCGCACCAAGTCGTCGGGCGAAAACCCCTCGCGGCTCGTGACCCAGCGCTCGCCCGCGATGTCGTGCGGGGTCAACGAGGCCATGCTGGCGAGGGGGTGGCCGAGGGGCAGCGCCACGTCGAGCGGTTCTTGAACGAGGGGGATGACGCGCAGGCCGTCCGTGGGCCAGGGTGCACTGTGCGCGAGGCGGTGCGCGAGTACGAGGTCGTAGTGGGCGGCGAGTGGCGGAAACGCGTCTTGCGCGACATCCTCGTCTGCGAGCCGAACCGCTGGCGCGACGTCGTGGGAGTTGAGCTCAGAAATGAGGGGACCAAAGAGTGCCTGCGCCGCACTGTGAAAGCCGCACAGGCTGACGGATCCTGCTGGATCACTCTCGAACACCTCAACCGCGTGTTTCGCCGCGGCCATCGCGTCGATAACGTCGACGCCGGCTCGGGTGAGCGCGAGCCCCGCGTTTGTGAGGGTGAGCGTGCGGCCTCGCCGCTGAGTCAGAGGCGCTCGAAACTCGCGCTGCAGGGCGGAGAGCTGCTGTGACACTGCGCTGGGTGTGACCAGGAGTGACTCGGCGACGGCCGTGACGCTGCCGAGCGCGCCGAGCTCCCGCAGAATCTCGAGTTGGCGAAGTTCCATGACGCTCCTCAATTAAGCTCTACCTTAACCGATGCTAAAGAAGTTGCCGGTTGTTCTCAATCCGTAAAGCTGGCGGAATGGTCACATGAGAGCTCTTCTGAAGTCGAGACCCGCAGCAGGGCTCACGCTCACCGAGATTCCGGATCCCGAGTGCGGCCCAGACGAGGTGATCGTACGGGTGCTGCGCACCGGCATCTGCGGCACCGATCTCCATATCTACGAGTGGGACGACTGGGCAGCAGAAGCGATCAAAACTCCGCTCGTACCCGGTCACGAGTTTTACGGCGAAGTGGTCGAAATTGGCGAGGCCGTGCACGACGTTGTGATCGGAGATCGTGTGTCGGGTGAGGGGCACATTGTGTGCGGCACCTGTCGAAACTGCCGCGCTGGCCGCCGCCAGATGTGCATTCGAACGATCGGGCTCGGACTGCAGCGAAACGGAGCGTTCGCCGAGTTCCTTGCGCTCCCCGCGAGCAACGTGTGGGTGCACTCGCGTGAGATCGCCCCAGAGCTCGGAGCCATGTTTGATCCGCTCGGCAACGCCGTGCACACGGCCCTCGCGTTTCCGCTCGTTGGTGAAGACGTGCTCGTGAGCGGCTGCGGACCGATCGGACTCATGTCTATTGCGGTCGCGCGTCACGTTGGCGCCCGCTACATTGTTGCCACCGACGTCAGCCCGGCACGGCTTGCGCTCGCGGCCGGCATGGGGGCCGACGACACGGTTGATGTTGCGCGAGAGCGAATAGGCCGATCCCAAAAGACGCTCGGCCTGCGTGAGGGCTTCGATATCGGTTTCGAGATGAGCGGCGCACCCGCAGCGCTTCCCGAGATGATCGAAAACATGAATCACGGCGGGCGGATCGCAATGCTCGGGCTGTCGGCTCAGCCCTACTCGGTTGACTGGAACAAGGTGGTGACGCACATGCTGACGCTGAGCGGAATCTACGGGAGAGAAATGTTCGAAACCTGGAACGCCATGGCGGGCATGCTGCAGACGAGCGCGCACCTGCGGGAGCGCATCTCTTCAGTGATTTCCGACACGATCCCCGCGCGCGACTGGGAGGCTGGTTTTCAAGCCGCACGGTCTGGCGGCACGGGCAAAATTATTCTCGATTGGACAGTGCTGTGAACCGTGCAACATTCTGGACGCATCTCGACGCCGAGCTCGAGGGGATTCGCGACTCCGGTCTGCTCAAGACCGAGCGCGAGATTGTGGGGGCGCAGGGCGCCGAGGTTCAGGTCGACGGTGCCGCGATGCTGAACTTCTGCGCCAACAACTATCTCGGCTTTGCCGACGAGTCCGAGATTATCGCCTCGGCCAAACACGCGCTCGACGAGTGGGGCTACGGCATGGCGAGCGTGCGCTTTATCTGCGGCACGCAGCAACTGCACCGAGACCTTGAGCGGCGACTCTCGGCGTTCCTCGGCACTGAGGATTCGATTCTGTACTCGTCGTGTTTCGACGCCAACGGGGGCGTGTTTGAAACCCTGTTCGGCGCAGAAGACGCCATCATCTCGGACGCACTGAACCACGCGTCGATCATCGACGGCATTCGCCTCTCAAAAGCGCGTCGGTATCGCTACGCAAATCGAGATCTCGCCGAGCTCGAAGCGCGGCTCGTTGAGGCAGCGGATGCGCGGTTCCGCATCATCGTGACCGACGGCGTCTTTTCGATGGACGGCTACATCGCCCCGCTTCGTGAGATCTGCGATCTCGCGGATCGCTACGACGCCCTCGTGCTGGTCGATGATTCACACGCGGTTGGGTTTCTCGGGGAGCACGGGCGGGGCACCCCCGAACTCTGCGGTGTGGCAGACCGCGTCGATATTCTGACCGGCACCTTCGGTAAGGCGCTCGGCGGAGCCGCTGGTGGATACGTTTCCGGCCGACGCGAGGTGGTTGAACTGCTGCGGCAGCGATCCCGACCCTACCTCTTTTCGAACACGCTTACCCCCGCGCTCGTCGCGGGTACTCTGACGGCGCTTGAGCTTGTTGCGAGTGCGGGTGAAGCTCGGGATCGCCTGCGGCACAACGCCGAGCAGTTTCGCGAGCTGATGGAGGCCGAGGGGTTCACCCTGCTGCCGGGCAAGCACCCCATCGTCCCCGTCATGTTTGGCGATGCTGAGCTGACCGCGCGGATGGCGGCTGAGATGCAGAGGCGTGGCATCTTCGTCGCGGCGTTCAGCTACCCCGTGGTGCCGCACGGACTCGCGCGCATCCGGGTGCAGCTTTCGGCGGCCCACACCGACAAACAGATTCGGGCCTGTGTGGCCGCGTTTGTGGAGTCGCGGGCTGCGGTCGCGGGGGAAGTGTAGGAGCTAGCGGCTAGCGGGTAGCTACTAGCGGCGTTTGCGGCGAGCGGCCTTGCGTTTTTCGGCCTTCGCCCGCTCGACCTTTTCGCGCGCGGCGGCGAGCTGAGCGCCCCGGGAGTTGGGGTTGAGCTTGGGTTTTTTGGCGGCTTTGGGCTGGGGTGAACGCGATGCTTTGGCGGGTGCCGGATCCTGCTCTACGCTCGCGGCGGGGCGTGAACTGCGGGCGGTGCGACCGCGCATCACGCCGATGAGCTGCTGCACGTCGAGGGCGTCACGATCTATATCCCAGGTCGCCCAGATCGTGCTGCCCGCGAGCGCGGGTTCGCCTGTGACGCGGAGGATGGCGTGTTTGCGCTTGTCTGAAATGTGGCGCGCGAGCGGTTGCGGCAGCAGCATGGAGCCGCTTCCGGCGGCGACGAGCTCAAGCGCGGCCAGGGCGTTACGGGGCATCCAGGCGGGATCCTGCCAGGCCACTGCCGCGGGCCACTCGGCAGAGTGATCGGGGTGATCCAGCAGCGGCACGAGGGAGAGGTCGGCGGCCGATACCGTTTCTTCTTTGGCGAGCTCGTGGTCGATGGGCACCACAAGCGCGATGGCTTCCGTGTAGAGCTTCAGTGCGTGCCGGCCGTCTACGGGCCGTTCGCCCGGAGCCGCTCGCTCGATCACTACGTCGCAGCCTTCGGGGCGCTTTGGTCCGCCGAATGTCAGATTCAGCGGCACCAGCTCGAGCGCAATATCGGGCTGCACCTTTTGCCAGCGGTCGGCCCACTTGCTGGGCGCGATGCCGCGAGCAAAGCCCAGACGGAGGGTAGGTGCTGTGGGCTCCGTTGGCTCGGATCCTGAACCCTCTGCTGTCGTCTCTGTCACAGTGCGACCTCCGCATAGATTTCGTGGGTATAGGGCAGCCGTGCCGAAGAGAGCGCGATCTTGTACCCACCGGGTTTCAGCTCACCGCGCAGGGGCGTGCCCTCTTCAATGTAGTGGGGCAGCGCGAGTACCTCGTGACCCTGCGGCGGCTGACCGCTCGCGGGTACAACTCGCCACCACGGGCTCGCGTGCCCGTACAGTGCCATGACGCGGCCAACCGCGCGTGGGGCCTCAGAGCCGATAGCGACGCCGACGTCACCGTAGGTCATCACGCGGCCCGCGGGTATGCGCGCGACCGTCGCGAGGACCGCGTCGACGAACTCAGGGCTAGGCACGCAATAAGCCTACGGCCCCGAACCCGTCAGAAACTGCTAAACGAGCGCGGAAACCCCGAGGAGTTTGCCGATCGCATAGGTCACGCCGACGGCCAAACCACCGAATAGTAGCTGGCGGGCCGCCCCGGCCAGCCAGTTGCGGCGGGTGAAGCGCGCCGCGATCCCGCCCGCGAGCAGCAGGCCAACGCCACCGAGAGCGAGCCCCCATCCGAGGGTGCCAAAACCAAAGAGAAACGGCAGGATCGGAATCAGCGCACCGATACCAAACGCGAAGAGCGAGGAGAAAGCGGCCACCCAGGGGGAGGGCTTTTCTTCCGGGCTCATGCCGAGCTCGTGAGAGATGTGGACGCGGATCGCCTGCTCCGCATCGCCGTGAACCTGCTCGGCGGCGGTCCGCGCGATGTCTGTTTCCATGCCGAGGCGCTCGAAGAGCTGCGCGAGTTCTGCCCGCTCACCCTCGGGGTTGCGATCGTGTGCCTCGCGCTCGACGCGAACTTCGGCGTCGACCTGCTCGTTGGCGGTGCGCACTGAAGCGTATTCACCCAGCGACATTGAGATGGAGCCCGCGATCAGCCCGGAGACGCCGGTGATAGCGACGATTCCCGGCGCGGCGCCTGCTGCGGCAATACCGGCGATCAATCCGAGGTTTGATACCAGGCCGTCCATGGCGCCGAATACGGCAGCGCGCAGCCATCCCGAAGTGATGTCTGCGTGGCGGTGGTCGTACTCGTGAGGGTTAGCGATGTTGATCTCGCTCATCGTGGCTCCTGCGGGTTGTCTGCGTGCGGGCAAACCGCAACGTTAGCAAGGATTCGGCGAGAGGGAATAGCCCGAGTTTGTGCTTGGAGCAGCGATGAAATGAGTTCGTTGGGGCGAACTTATCGGGCTCACATCGCCAGGACCTCTCCATTCCAGCGGGATCGCAGCCACCTATCGTGTGTCGCAATAATGAGTGCACCCTCGAAGCTCTGGAGCGCTTCTTCAAGCTCTTCAACCAGCGTGAGCGAGAGGTGGTTTGTTGGTTCGTCGAGCAGCAGCACGGGTGGTGGATCAGCAACCAGTATCGCGAGGGCCAACCGTCTGCGCTGGCCAACACTCAGGGCCGCGACCGCGCGATCGCTGTCCCGCGGCGCAAGAAGGCCTGTCTCTGCGAGAGGGTAGGCTTCGGCAACCGATAGCCCCACTGCCCGCCGGTAGGTTTCATTTGCGGTTCGCATCGGATCCTCGAATGACACCTCCTGCGGGAGGTACCCGACCCGGCAGTGTCGCTCCACTTCGCCTTCGCCCGGCTCAAGTTCGCCGGCCAGGATCGCAAGCAGTGTCGATTTACCGGAACCGTTTGGGCCCGTCAGCATGATCCTGCCCCCTGTCTGGAGTTCGAGGCTCGTGGGTGCGAGGCGAGCTTCTAGTGCGACTCTGTTGGCCTGCAAGAGCGGGGTAGCGTCGGAGGTAGGTTCGGTGCCGCCGGAAGAGAACCCCCTGAACTCGAGCGGCTCGGGCGGTCGGCGCACACGATCCCTTTCGAGCACCTCGAGTCGCACGCGGGCATTGCGGGCCCGACGCGCCGTAACCCTGGCATCTTTGTCGGCGTAAAACTTGCGGGTGATTCGTGATTCAGACTTCGACTCGTGTTTGCGGTTAACCTCTCGTGATCCGACCTCAATCTCGTGCACGAGTGACTCGTGCTCCGCGGTCTCGGCGTCGAACTGTGCGCGCCAGAGATCAAGCTCCACTCGGCGGGCCTCACGAGCGGCCGAGTAGCCCATGCCCCACGCGCGCAGACCCAGCGCGGATCCCGGGTCGTCGCTTCGAATCGCCGTGACCTGGGGAACTGGCGTGACGGGATCGAGATCGAGGATCCTCGTTGTGACGGCGTCGAGCAGCGCGCGATCGTGACTCGCGACAATCACGATGCCAGGCCACTGTCGCAGCACACGCTCAAGATAGGCAGCCGAAGCGTCGTCGAGGTGATTTGACGGTTCATCGAGCAGCAGAGTGTGCGGAGCCTCGAGCAGCAGCGCCGCTAGGGCGAGCCTGAGGCGCTGACCACCCGAGAGGTGCCCGATCTGTGTCGATGTCGGGATTCCTCCCAGGCCGAGACCCGTGAGCATTTCGCCGCGGCGGGCCTCGACCGACCACGCCTGTTCGTGCTCGGCACGCTCCAACGCTGCGGCGTAGGATTCTGCGAGCTGCGGGTTATCCGGTTGCTCAGCAAAGTCAGCGCCAAGCCGTTCTATCTGCTCGAGGGTGTCAAGCGCGGACCGCTGGGCGTCGTCGAGCACCTCCGACACCGGCACGCTGTCGGAATAGGGGAGTTGCTGTGCGAGCATACCGACGCTGCCGGGGTGCCGGATCACGCCCGTGTGCGGGGCTTCCGATCCTGCCAGCAAACGAAGCAGCGTTGACTTGCCGGTGCCGTTCTCTCCGATAAGGCCGATGCGGTCGCCCGTTTTTGCTGCAAACGAGATGTCACTGAGCACGCGTCGGTCGCCGTACGATTGCGAGATGCCGTCAACGAGCAGGTGGTTTTGGGCGCCTGAGGCCGTCGAATCCGCGCTGCGGGCGACTCTGTTCGCGGCCGTGAGTGCGGGGGAATTTGACGTTGGGTTGATGGTTTGTGGTGCGGGCACGGTGCGCCGCCTCTCTGAACGAAGGGAGGGCTCCGCCGGGCATGCCGTTTCGAGGTGCGGGTGGCGTGCGGTTCTTTCAGAACGGCAAGGCCACGAAGTGAGCACACAGGATCGGCGCCGCGGGCGCGGAGCATCGACTGCGTTAGATCTTCACGATATCGAGTGTAGGTGGGGAGGCGGTTTTGCGCAACGAGTTGTGTGCGCCCGGCATCCGTTGAGCTTGCGCTTCAGCGTCGAGATTGCGCTTCAGCGTTGAGCCTGCGCTTCAGTGTCGAGCTTGCGCTTCAGCGTCGAGCCTGCGCTTCAGCGTCGAGCCTGCAGTTAGGGACTGCAGGCCCGGCAGTGTGGTGCAGGCTCGGCAGTGTGGTGCAGGCTCGGCAGTGTGGTGCAGGCTCGGCAGCGAGGTGCAGGCTCGGCAGTGAGGTGCAAGCTCCGCGGGCGTTACCTCAGCGGAGTCCAGCCCACGGGGCGCGGACCGGTTATTGCGGCGCGGGCGCGATCCTCGGCTTCTGACCAGCCCTGGCCCCCGGGCCCTGCCGCGCCGCGCACCACACGAAAGCCGACGTCCTCAAGCTTGGCGACCGGGGAATCGCCCCTGCGGACGCCGACCCGGCAACTCCACTCGGGATCAGCCCAGCCACCACCCTTGAACACGCGGTAATCGCTGTAGCGTGCCGGGTCCAGGCGATCCCAGCACCACTCCCAGGCGTTGCCGAGGGTGTCGTAGAGGCCGAAGTCGTTCGGGCGTTTAAGCCCGACCGGTTGTGACGCATCAATGGGGTCTGCGTCTGTCCAGGCGATCTGCGACAGCTCGCCGTAGCGAGGGCCAGTGCTACCCGCTCGACTTGCGTACTCCCACTCGGCCTCCGTTGGCAGGCGGAAGCCGTCTGAGTTGAGATCCCACACCACCTCGCCATTGTGAATCTCGTATGCGGGTGTGATCCCGGCGGTCTCTGACGCTGTGTTGCACCACTGTGCGGCGTCGATCCAGCGCACTCCCGTTGCGGGCAAAGTGGGGTTCTGTGCGGTTGTCGCGTCGTAGGTTGTGGCGGTGACCGGGTATGCACCGATGCGAAACTCGCGTAGCTCGACGGTGCGTGAATCCCCGCGTCGCGCGTCATTCAGTTGAACCGACCCCGCGGGAACTTCAACCAGTTGCTGCATACAGGGATCCTACGGCGGTACGCTGTCATTTATGCGGGCGAAGCCCGCCTGAAGTAAGGAGTGGTCGTGTCAATTGAAGCAACCGGACGTGTGGTGAAGACCGCGCGAGGCGTCGATCTGGTGCTGGTGCGATCCCTCGCCCTGCCCATTGAAGATGCGTGGAGCTACCTGACCGTTTCTGAGCGCACGGCCGAGTGGTTTGGTGCGTGGGACGGTGACGGTCGCGCGGGCGGAAGTGTGCGGATCCGCATGGCGTTTGAAGAAGACGGCCCACCGGTGCGCGCAAACGTGATCGCGTGTGAGGCCCCACATCGCCTGGAACTTCACACCACGACCAACGATGACGGCTGGGAGCTTGAATTGTTTCTCGAGGAGGACGGCGAAGACGATTCGCTGCTGCGCTTTGTGCACCACCTCGACTCCGGCGCTGCGGTCGGCGACATCGGCCCCGGCTGGGAGTACTACCTCGACCTGCTCGTCGCGGCGACCGAGGGCACGGAACAACCGAACTTCGATCAGTACTACCCCGCAATGAGCGAGGCGTTTCTGTCGCAGCTCGGCTGAGGCGCCAACGAATCGGTCAACGGTATCGGTTAGTGAGGGCGGTGCCGATCCTCGCCAGGTGATCTCGCACTGATTGTGGGGCGGCGATCTCGAGCCACTCGACGAGCCCGGCGAGATGGCCGGCGATCCCGTATTCGCTGGGTCCACGGATTACGACGGCGACGCGACCGTCGGTCGCGGCTGCTCCAATTTCCAGGTTGTCACCAACGGCGGTTTGTAGGTAGCCGAGTCCTTCGGGTGCACACATCGCATGGACCTCGACGGGTGTGCGCCTGCGGTCTGCCTCAGTTGCGATCTCGTGCCAGCTTTCAGCGAGGTCGAAGTTCTCGGGTCGCTGAACAGATTCATCGGTGACCGCGACCGACGAGACTCGGTCGATCCTGAATGTTCGCCGCCCCGCGTCGGTGTGAGCGACGATGTACCATGACGGGCCCTTGGCGACGATCCCTAACGGATGGACGATTCTCTCGGTTTCATTCCCCGCGTTGTCGACATAGCCGAGCCGGGCTTGAACGCCCTGAATGACGGCGTTCTGCAGTGTGTCAAGGAAGCGGGGCGGTTGATTCGTAGCACCGCTCGAACCCCAACTCTGCGAGTCCACGATCAGTGAAGATGCCGCGGCCTCTGCTTGTTCGCGGAACGGCTCTGGCAGGGCGCGGACGAGCTTGCGCAAGGCGGCCTTCACCTCTGGTGTCGCTGCGGCTGCGGGGCCCGCGACGAGAAACAGCGCTCGGGCTTCGCTTGCAGTAAGGCCGGAGAGATCGGTACGTCCACCGCCAAGGAGTCGCCACCCGCCTGCGCGCCCCTGGACCGAGTACACGGGAATACCGGCCATGCCGAGGGCATCGAGGTCACGGCGCGCGGTGCGCTCGGATATCTCCAGTTCTTTGGCAACTTCTGGGGCTGTCACCTGCCCGCGCCGCTGCAGCATGAGAAGGATGGCCACCAAACGATCGGATCTCATAAATCAATAATTTCAGATAAACCGGTCGCGGGGTGACCGGTTTGTCTATTTACCTTTGAACCATGAACAAATCAATTCAAGAAAACTCCTTCCCTGAGCCCGCCATTGTCGCCGTCAACGGCGTCGAACTAGAAGTCTTCGAAGCCGGGAAACAGAATGCCGGAAACCCGATTGTGCTCTGCCACGGCTGGCCCGATCTTGCCTACACCTGGCGCTATCAGGTGCCAGCGCTTGTAGCGGCCGGTTACCACGTGATTGCTCCTAATCAGCGCGGCTTCGGTAATTCTGCCCGGCCAACCGAGGTCATCGAGTATGACATTGAGCACTTGACCGGCGACCTTGCGGCCCTCCTTGATTATTTCGGCTATGACGACGCGACCTTCATCGGCCACGACTGGGGTGCGTTTGTGGTCTGGAGTTTCGCTCTGCTGCACCCGCACCGAGTAAACAGGGTGATCGCCTTGAGTCTGCCGTACCTGGCGCGAGGCGAGATGCCCTGGCTGGACTTTATGGAAGCCGTGCTTGGCAGCGAGTACTACTTTGTTCACTTCAACAAGCAGCCAGGGGTAGCCGACGCAGTGTTCGATGCGGATCCCGCTCGCTTCATCAACAACCTTTATCGCAAGAACGAGCCGCTGCTGCCGCCGAAGCCGGGCATGGCAATGATCGAGATTGCTCGTTCGGAGTCACCCCTCGGTGAGCCCCTGCTCAGCGAAAGTGAACTGGCCGTCTACGCCTCTGCGTTCGAGAAATCAGGATTCACCGGTGGCATCAATTGGTACCGGAATCTCAACCGCAACTGGCACCTGCTGGCTGAGGCTGACCCGATCATTCACAAGCCTGCTTTGATGATTTATGGCGAGAGGGATGCCGTCGCGCGCTCCGAGAACCTGTCGGACTTCGTGCCGAACGTCGAAGAGATCAGTCTCGATAGTGGCCACTGGGTGCAGCAGGAGCGGCACGCGGAAACGAATGAGGCCATCCTCGGGTGGCTTGCGCGGCACGGAGTCTCCGCGGACTGAAGCAAGCGTTCAATCCGGTGTAGCCATATTGCTAGTTGGCAGTCGCTCAACTAGCAATATGGCTACACCGGATTGGGGAAGGGGCGGGCGGGCCGGGGCCGCGGTCGGGGTGGGCCGGGGCGGGGGCCGCGGTCGGGAGGGCTCCCCCCCCTAGGGGATCACGACCGCGCGGCCGCGGACGTCGCCGTGGTGCAGGCGGGCGTAGGCCTCAGGAGCCTCCTCGATGGGGTAGCGCTCGACGTGCACGTTGACGGCCTCAACGCGGGCGAGATCCAGCACCTCCATGAGTTCTGAGCGGCTGCCCCAGTAGGGTGCCCGCACTGACGCGCCAAACGGCGTGGAGAAGAAGCCGGTCGGCAGAAGCCCGCCGCCGATCCCGACAATGTGGATGTTGCCGTTGACCGCGACCACCTCGCGGGCGATGTCGATGGTGGGCTGCACGCCAGCAAAGTCAAACACCGCGTCGGCACCGCGGCCGCCGGTGAGTTCGCGAATCTGCGCTGCGGCCTCGGGACCCGAGATGACGGTGTGATGCGCGCCGACCTCTTTTGCCAGGGCGAGCTTCTCGTCGCTCGTGTCGACCGCGATCACGGTTGCTCCCGAGATCGCGCGGATGATCTGCACGCCCACGTGACCGAGGCCGCCAACGCCCAGCACAACGGCGGTTGATCCAGCGCGGAGGTGATCCTGAGCCGCCATGATCGCGTGGTACGGGGTGAGTCCCGCGTCGGTGAGCGAAACAACCTCGACTGGATCGAGATCACCGAGCGGCACGAGGTGGCGCTTGTCGTCAACGATCACGTACTCGGCCATCGCTCCAGGTGCGCCAAGTCCGGGTGGCTGGATGCCGAGCTCGGCCGCGCGCGTGCAGTAGTTCTCCTGGCCCTGTGCGCAGGCGTGGCAGAGCCCACAGCCCCACGGGCCGTAAATTGCGTAGGACTCACCGACTGAGACTCCGGTAACCCCCTCGCCGAGCTTGTCGACGACACCCGCACCCTCGTGGCCGAGTGTGAGCGGCAGGCCGTAGGTGTAAGCCTCGGCGGGCAGGTCCATGACGAACCAGTCTGAGTGGCAGAGACCAGCGGCGGTGACGCGCAGCCGGATCTGACCCGGCCCTGGTTCTGGGGTTGGGATCTCAACAACCTCGGGTCCCTTGCCAATTTCGCGATACTGAACGGCTTTCATAGTGTTCCCTTCATCGGTAACGCGCCCGGTTGGGGTGCACCTTCAGTCTTACACCCTTCTCGGTGAAGGCCCCTGGGCAGTTCGCAGATTGCGACTCTCGTTCCCACCTTCACAGCGTTCGCGGGTCACTTTTGTGCGTTAAGCCTTGCCTTAGAGCATAAAAGTGACCCGCGAATTGAGTGGCGGAGAGCAAATAGGGTGGACAGCATGAGTCAGAGTGTCACCATTGCCCAGTTTTGGAGGCGGTGCCGTGAAGAAACGGCCGGTCTACCTGAGGAGACTCCGCTGGCCTGGGCATTTGGGGCGACCCCGGCGCATGCTGATGAGCTGCTCGGGCTTGTGCTTGAGGGCGTCAAAACGGGAACCGCCTCGTCTCTCTGGGACTATGAGGAAAGCGGCGATCCTCTGCCCCATGTAGGGGAGCTCAGTATCATTCTCGACAGCGCGGGCGAGCCGCGTGCTCTTATCGAGACAACCTCGATTCGTGAGGTGCCGTTTGACGAGGTCGATGCTGAGCATGCCTTTTCGGAGGGCGAGGGGGACCGCACGCTCGCCGATTGGCGGCAGGGGCACGAGAGGTATTGGCGAAATTACTCGGAGAATCCGCGCGGATTTGAACCAGACATGCCCGTGATCTGCGAGCGGTTTCGGGTCGTGTACCAGTCGAGCTAGGGATTAGGGTGCGGTGAGTGTTTTCCGCATCTTCACGCTGGTTGTTTCATAACCGAGGGATTCGTAGAGACCACGCGCGGCGTGATTGAAACCGAACACGTTCAATCCCAGTGTGGTTGCGCCGTGGGAGACCGCGTACTCCTCTGCCAGCTGCATGCCGACCCGGCCGAAACCCCGCCCCCGATACGAGGGCTCGACAAAGATGTCCCACACCCACCAAGAGGTTGGATCGTCGGATTGGTCACGACCGACCCAGAGGTAGCCCACGACGCTGCCTTCGTTGTCGATGAGGTGAAATACTGCTTTCGTGGGATGGGGAGAGCCCTCGGGAAACGCTCCCTGGATGCTCTGCGCGGCACGGGCGAGGGACTCCGCCGGGGAGAGTCCGGTCGCCACCAGGTCGGATTGATACTCCGTCTGGCTCTTCGTGAGCCAGCCCGGAAACTCTTCGCTGGTGAGGGGGGTGAGGTGAAGGGGCATGCCCCCATCATGTCAGTGCGTGCCCGGGGAGGTTTCCACGCGTGGGCACTGCATGTGCGAAGATTTGCCCGGGCTGGCGGGGGTGATCCTGTGATCTTGCAGCGGTTGTTTGCAGGCCGGGCAGTTTGGATCCGCCGGTGCCGCATAGGCCGGCTCGTCTCGATCGCCGAGCTGCGCTGGACCCTGAAACTGATAGAGGAATCGCTGAGTCGCGGCGTAGAACCCCGGAACCCCATCATGGGGACTCTTGTGCCAAAGCTGTCGTTTCTTATCTCGTTTGCCCACAAACGAAATCATAACACGTTCGTTAGTGCACTAACGGCAGTAGTATTGAAAGCGTGGAAATGCTTCCGGATGATGCCCTCGAGCTGGATCGACAGGTGTGTTTTGCGCTCGCCGTCGCCAGCCGCGGGGTTGTCGGCATCTACCGGCCGATTCTCGAGCCGCTGGGGCTTACCCACCCGCAGTACCTTGTGATGCTCGGCCTCTGGGGCGATGCACCGCTGCGCTTCCGTGAAATTGCAGACATGCTTCGGCTCGATCCGGCGACACTCTCGCCGATTATCAAGCGGCTCGAGCGATTGGGATTCATTGAGCGCACCCCGGTCGACGGCGACGAGCGTACGTTTTATCTGACGCCAACCGAGTCGGGTCAGGCTCTGCGAAAGAAGGCGCTTGAGGTTCCGCCGGCTGTTGTTGAGCGGCTCGGTATGCCGGTTGAGCGGCTGCTCGCGCTTCGTGACGAGCTCACGGCCATCATTGAGGCGGTGGATCGCGGCGCTTGACGCGGTGTTGCTGAGGCCTGGCCTATTCTACTGGCCCGATAGCCCCTCGATCGTGTACTCGCGTGCGATCCCGCTCGTCTCTCGCCCCCATCTGCTCGCGGTCACGCGTTCTTGGTGGAGCTGAAAAGCCAGTTCGTTTTCGAAGCGCTCGTTCACCGACCACACCAGGGGGTTTTCTGTCGGAGCGACCTCAAAGGAGAGACAGCCCGGTTCTGCGCGAGTTAGTGCGATGTGCTGCGGCAGCAGGTTCGCCACGAGTTCGGCCTGCTCCGTGGTCGCGCAGATGAGCTGGCCGGTGAGTTGCACGTCGTTCATTGGCCCAGTTTAGGTTGTTGCCCAATCGGGTGCCGCAAATTTACTTAACCCTGTACTTGAACCCGACGTGAGAGTCGACGAATCCAAGCCTCAGGTAAAACCGATGGGCGTCCTTTCGCGAGCTGTCAGAAGTGAGCTGGATCATTGCAGCGTTTACGGCCGGGGCCGCAACGTCCATAACCCACTGCATCATCGCGCCGCCGATGCCGGACGACTGAAACTGTGACGCGACGTGCACACTTTCAACCAAGAGTCGCGTGCCGCCTCTGCGTGATAGGCCGGGGATGGTTGTGAGCTGCAGGCAGCTGACAACCGCGCCTTCCGAATGCTCGGCGACCACAAGTTCGTTCTGCGGACTCTTGGAGATCTCGTCGAGCGCCCGCACGTAGAGGGCGTTGTCGGCAGGATCGAAGCGGTCACCACGACCCTGGCTGATCGGATCATCGTAGAGAAATCCGAGCACGGTCTCGAGATCGTCTTCCTGAGCACGTCGCAGGGTAACCGCGCCTGCTCGGGTATCAAGCACGGTCGGCAGCGACAGATCCTGAATCATGGTTCGATTATGGCAAACGAGTCAGGGGCTTCTACCGAAGCAAAAGCCTGTACGCCTGCATTGGATACCCGGCGAGCGAGTGAGGGGTGGGCTCCCCGAACGGCACGAATCCCGTTCGTGTATACAACTCGATGGCGCGCGTGTTGTTGGTTCGTACCTCCAACATCATTGATTCGAAGCCGCCGAGGCGCGTGTGCTCAATCGCGTCCGCGAGAAGTGCTCGCCCTAGTCCACGTTTGGGTGTTGCAGGATCAACCGCCAGGTAGTGCAGCAGTGCTTCCGTTGGGTCGGGGCGGCCCGCCTCAACCAGCGCGAAGGCTCGGTGGGGCGGATCCACAACGGCGAATCTGACGATCAGAAGCTCGAACGATGAGCGCACTCGCTCAGCCATTGCGTCTGCGTCAACCGCGCCGTCTCGCGCGAGTAGGGCGCTCACCCAAATCTCGGCGCACGCTTCAACGTCGCCGGGAATGGTGCCCGTGCGAATTACCGAAGCGTCTAATGTTCCCGTCTCCATGATTAACGATCGTAGAGGTTTGCTGCTCCGGTCTGCTTGGGTTCAAAGGTGTGCATTGATCCATTGATCCATTGGTCCATTGGGGGCTGCACAGACCGGCGCATCGAGAAAGTGCCCATGATGCCGTGAGCCATCCCTCGCGGCAAACCTCGCTGTTCGAATGTTGGTAGCGTTGAAAAATGAGTGAGAATCGCACCGCAAAGCTCGCCCGAGTCGTGCCAGAGATCGGCATTGCGATTCTTGCTGGTGGGCTCAGCTGGCTTCTCACTCCGCCAAGTGGCCTCGTGATGCACTGGAGTGTGGAGGGCAAATCGGGCTGGGTGATGACCGCCTCTACTAATGCCGTAGTCGCTGCCGCGGTGGTTTTTGTGTTGGGTTACGTGATCACCACGTTCGCCTCTTTCAAGATAGGCATGCGTTACCCGCTGCCTGGACCCGCAGCAGCCGCGACACTCTGGGTGGCTTTTACAGGTCTGCAGAGATCTGGTGTCGAGATGGCTTCATTTCCAATTGCGGTAGCCGCGGCAGCCGTGGTCTACTTCCTCGTATTTTGGTTCAGCATGCGTCGCTCCGTGCCGACCGAGGGTTCACTCGGCACGGAGCCATAGCCATCTGAAAGCCGTGGCCGTTTATCGTCCAGCGTGCTGAACTCGAAGCAGCCGTGTGTGGTTGAGATAGTCGGGATAGCGCGCTAAACCACGTCCCCCTGCACAGGCCCCTCCGTATTCGGCTTCCACCCGAGCGCGGGCGCAACGTGCTCCGCGAAGGCCTGCAGCACGTGCAGGTTGTACTCCGCCCCGAGCTGGTTCGGGATCGTCAGCATGAGCGTGTCGGCAGCCATCACGGCCTCGTCAGCGAGCAACTGCTCGACCAGGCGATCTGGAGCATCCGCGTACGTCTTGCCAAATGTCGAGCGGAACCCATCGATGACGCCGATTTGATCCTGATTCCCGCCTGACCGCACCCCGAAGTACATCTCGTCTTCGGCGCTCACAATGGGGAACACGCTGCGACTCACCGATACTCGCGGTGACCCCTTGTGCCCCGCGGTACGGTACGCCTCGCGGAAGCGGTCGATCTGCTCGCGCTGCAGTACGTCGAATGGGCGCCCATCGGCCTCGGTGAGCAGGGTTGAACTCATGAGATTGAGACCCTGCTTGCCGACCCACTCGGCGGTGTCGCGGGATCCTGCACCCCACCAAATGTGGTCGCGCAGCGTGGGGGACTGGGGTTCGATCGCGAGGCGCCCGGGCGGGGCCATCTGCGTGTCACTCTCGACGAGCTTCTCGCCCTCGATCGCCCGGATGAACAGTTCAAACTTGTCGCGAGCGAGGTCGGCACCGCGAGGATCCTCGGATCCCGTGTACCCAAAAGCCTCGTAGCCGCGCAGGGCGGTCTCGGGTGATCCTCGGCTCACGCCGAGCGCGAGTCGCCCATCTGAAATGAGGTCGAGCGCGGCAGCCTCTTCTGCGAAGTACAGCGGGTTTTCGTAGCGCATGTCAACAACGCCGGTGCCAACCTCGATGCGCTTCGTGCGGGCTGCCATCGCGGTCAGTAGCGGGATCGGCGAGGCTGCCTGGCGCGCGAAGTGATGCACGCGCACGTAGGCGCCGTTGACGCCGATCTCGTCGGCACCCTCCGCGAGCTCGATGGTCTGCTTCAGCATGTCGCCAGCAGTGCGCACGCGCGAGCCGGGTACGGGGCCGTAGTGGCCGAAGGATAGGAATCCGAATGCTCTCATGTCGGGTGTAACTGGGGTGCTGGGAAGTATATTCCCGCGAATATAGTTTTGGGTGGGGGTGGGTCTAGGGGCCTCCCGGGCAAGCCATTGGAGTGAACGCTTCTCAACATTATGGATGCTCATTATGTTGAGAAGCGTTCACCGCAAGTGGTGAGGCGAGCGCTGACAGAGGGTGGTTCAGGATCCGCGCCGCCTTTGTCAGAGGGCGGGGCTAGGCTTGTCAGCATGACTGTTGTGATTGATCCCTCGTTTGATCCTGTCCCCTCACTCGGCCGCAGTGCCGAGGTGCGCATTGCGTCCGCCACGGACGTTGAGGTCGCCCCGGTACGCGCCATTTTTGTGGCTAAAGAGGGCGAGTTGCCCGAGGTTGGTTTGAGCCGCGAGGCGCTTGCCGCCGCGGGGTTCACCTCGGGTAAAAACCAGACGCTCGTTTTGCCGGGCGAGCAGCTGCGAGTGCTCGTTGGTGTTGGCGAGGGAATCACGACTGCCGCCGCTCTGCGGGACGCGGTTGCCGCGTTCACGCGGGCCGCGAACGAGTCGGGCGCGCTGGCCGTTGACCTCACCGGTGTCGTAGGCGCAGACCTCAGCGCGCTCGACGCCGCGATTGCTACCACCGAGGGTGCTCTACTCGCGCGCTACCGCTTTGATGCGCTGAAGAGCGACCCGAAGACCGTTGCGCTCGAGAGCTTGCTGATCGGTGTCGCGACCAGTGACGAGGCGGCCGCGAAGCAGGGTGTGGAGCGTGCGCAGATTCTCGCTCGCACGGCGGGCATCGCTCGGGATCTTGCGAACACCCCACCGCGTCACCTGAGCGCTGAGAAGTTCGCCGATGTGATCGAGCGAGTGGCCCCCGATTTTGGCCTAAAGGTCGAGGTCTTCGACCGCGCTGCGCTCATGGAGCTCGGCTGTGGTGGTCTGCTCGGCGTGAACGCCGGCAGCATCGAAGAGCCGCGCATGATCAAGCTGTCGTACCAGCCCGCCGACGCCGAGGGTCACCTTGCGCTTATCGGCAAGGGCATCATGTACGACTCGGGCGGAATCAGCCTGAAGCCTTCGAACGCGATGCACGCGGCCATGAAGTTCGACATGATGGGTGCCGCCGCGGTGTTCTCGTCGATGACCGCGCTGCGTGAGCTCGGTGTCAAGACCGCCGTGACCGGCTGGCTCATGTGCACCGACAACATGCCTTCGGGTAGCGCCACGAAGCTGGGCGATGTGCTCACCATTCGCGGTGGCAAGACCGTCGAGGTGAAGAATACGGACGCCGAGGGCCGCCTGGTTATGGCAGACGGCCTTGTGCTCGCGACAGAAGAGCAGCAGCGCCCCGACGCGATCGTCGACATTGCCACGCTCACCGGTGCCGCCATGATGGCGCTCGGCACGCGCACCGCAGCGATGCTGGCCAACAACGACTCGATTGCTGCGCAGCTCGAGGCCGCGGCCAACACGACGGACGAAAACATTTGGCGTTTCCCGCTCGACCACCGCTACCGGGATCAGCTGAAGTCAAACACGGCAGACCTGTCGAACATCGGTGGCCAGTACGCGGGCGTGATTCTTGCCGGGCTCTTCCTCAACGAGTTCGTTGATGGCCTGCCCTGGGGTCACCTCGACATCGCCGGCACCATGCAGGCGGAGAGCGACGACCTGTGGCGCTCTGTCGGCTCCACCGGATTCGGCGCGCGTTTGCTCGTCGAGTTCGCAGCAGCGTTCGAGGCACCGGCCGGAGCATGAGTGACATGGAGCAGCTGCTGCGCAATCGGGATAACTACATAAGTGAGTTTGCTGGGTTCGTGGCTGCTGCTCCGAGCTCGTACCACGCGGCCGCGGCGCTCGCTGGAGTGCTCGTGGGGAGCGGGTTCACGCAGCTCGACGAGACGGAGGCCTGGCCCGCGGTAACCGCGGGGTCAAGCGGGGTCGTCGTGCGTGATGGTGCCGTGATCGCGTGGCGTGTTGGCGAAGACGTGACGCCAACGAGTCCCGTGCGGGTTTTTGGCACGCACACGGACTCACCAGGGTTTGTGCTGAAGCCTCAGCCCGACTTTGTTGCCGATGGTTGGGCGCAAGCTGGGGTCGAGGTGTACGGCGGGCCGCTGATCAACTCGTGGCTGGATCGAGACCTCGGCATGGCCGGGCGTATCGTGACCCGTGACGGTGCGGAACACCTGGTCTCAACGGGGGCGGTCGCCCGCATCCCACAGCTTGCGATCCACCTCGACCGCGAGGCTAACTCCGGCCTGACGCTCGACCGACAGCGCCACGTGCAGCCTGTGCTCGGTATCGCGGGGGAAGGCACCTCGGTGCTCGGTGCGCTCTGTGCCGCCGCGAAGCGGGCACGCCCCGCGATCCTGCCTGAAGATATTGCGGCTCTAGACGTGCGTCTGTTTGACACTCAGGCCCCCACTCGTATTGGGGTTCACGGGGAGCTGTTCGCTTCGTCGCGTCTCGATAACCTCAGTTCGACATTTGCGGGGCTTGTTGCACTGCTGGGAGAGAAGCCGGCTCCCGGCACGATCTCGGTGCTTGCGGCTTTTGACCACGAGGAGCTCGGTTCAGAGACGCGTTCCGGGGCTTGCGGGCCGTTTCTTGAGGATGTGCTGGCGAGGATCCGAGACGGTTTGGGCGCCTCGGCGGAGGACGCGGCTAGGGCGCTTGCCGGATCCTGGTGTGTCTCCGCAGACGCGGGGCACTCGGTGCACCCTAACTACGCGGAGAAGCACGACCCTCGTGTGAGGCCGCTTGCGGGGCGTGGACCGATGCTAAAGGTGAACGCCAACCAGCGCTACGCAAGCGACGCGCACGGTGCGGCGCTGTGGCAGCGCGTATGTGATGAGGCGGGAGTCGAGACGCAGGAATTTGTGTCGAACAACACCGTGCCCTGCGGATCCACGATCGGGCCATTGACCGCGACCCGGCTCGGAATTCGAACGGTTGATGTTGGTGTGCCGCTGCTCTCGATGCACTCGGCCCGGGAACTCGCGCACGTGGACGATCTGCACGGCCTCGCGAAGGCCGCCGCGGCGTTTTTTGCGGGGGCCTGAGATGTGGTCACTTTGCTACAAGAATTATGTGCGTTATTATCACTCCCCGCCAACCGTTCGCTAGGATTGAGCCATGAGCGAGATGCAGCATCCGGGGAATGGTACTGTCGCCCTCTCAACAGAACACCTGGTGCCAGGTATCCAGCAGGTCGGAAGCCGTGACATTGAGGTTACTTTCCTAGGAAAGAACGCTGGGGGGCAGCCGACATGGCTGCTTTGGGATGCCTCGCAACCGCATCTCATCGCACTGTTGAGCCAGGGGCGCATGGGGTACCACCTCGAGCAACGCACGAGCTACGGTGTGATGATTCAGGAGAACATCTCGCTGAGTCGCGTGCAGCGCGCTCTCGGGGGCTGACGCGGTTGTTGGCGCGTGCGACACGCCAGGGATCTCGCTTTCACCGCGGCGATTTGCGCACCGACACCAATTCAGCATAAGCTTTCATCTCGGTAGCAAGTGAGAAATCACTTCGGCCCCATCGTTTAGCGGCCTAGGACACCGCCCTTTCACGGCGGCAGCACGGGTTCGAATCCCGTTGGGGTCACTGGTACCAAATATAATTGAATACAAGTTTGGCCCTGTAGCGCAGTTGGTTAGCGCGCCGCCCTGTCACGGCGGAGGTCGCGGGTTCAAGTCCCGTCAGGGTCGCCAAGGCGAAGAGCCCTTCTCCGGAAGGGTTTCTTTGTCTCAGGCGGTCGCCATTGGTGAGTGCCTGGCTCTGTAGCTCAGTTGGTAGAGCGTTCGACTGAAAATCGAAAGGTCACCGGATCGATGCCGGTCGGAGCCACGAAGGAACATTACACCTTCACCGAACCCCCATGAGGCTTCTACTCGTGGGGGTTCTTTTGTTTTTCCGAGTAGCACTTTGCGAATTGCTCATCTGCATCTCAAATGCGGGATCGATTTCTTGCAGTAGGTCAACCCTGCACACCCTAATCGGCCACCGGGCTGCTGCAGCGCCTCCGCCGCACTCCTGGGACATCAACATGCTGAAGGCGACGCGGGGTACACTGAGTGCTCCCAACGCAATTTACTCAAGGGCAGGCAGCAAGCTCTGCTACGCCGGGAAAATCACTTCCTACAGGCTAAAGAATGGGAAAGTTGTGGCCCAAAAGACCTGGAATCACGCGGTAGTTGTGTCTAAGAACACCAAGCGCGTGATCACCTCGTACCCAGGCAAATGTTGAGCGAGAGGGCTATGAACATGGTGGATGCGGGATCGTCGACTCCGATGCCCATAAGAATGGCGAATGACTACTGCGCGCGCGTCCCCTTATGGTCGGATGACGGCATGCTTGAGCGCACCGAGATAATCCCTGACTCAATCCAGAAGCAACTTCGGGCATGGGCAGATGTCTTCGATGAAAACTATGACGAAGAGGATGGCTGGCCAAACCTCCAGATTTGTCACAATCAGTATGTTGAGGGGCTTCGTATCTACGCTGAACTTCGGCAGCATCTCGGGGCACAAGCCACTGTCTCGTATGAATTTTGGGAAACCAACGTTCAAGGGCAAGAACGTAGCTTGGAAGAGATTGCTGGCTCAAAAGCGATTTGAGTCTGTGCCCAAAAGCGCTTCTCCTGCCCACTTGTGTAGCCATTGACGGTGGCCCCTCGTACACGGGCGCTGCACCAACGGCCCTGGCCGCCGTGCAGTTCTGGTAAAAAACAGATTCAGTGGCGGGCGTATCAGCAGGCATTTCCGTGGGAGTTGGGAAAGCGATAAGACTCGCGCTGCATCTCTCGAAGCATCGTCAGCGTCTCCTCGTCACTCAGACCCGAGACGGTTTCCCACTCAACGCCGGCACCGAGTAGGTCGCTCACAAAAACGATCTCGGTCGCCAAGACTAGGCGGCGGAAATCGAGATCTTCAATGCATTTCTGGCTCGAGACGAGGTCAACTAGGCGATCCTGATCCTCGTAAAACTCGCGAGAACTGGAGTATCCGATCACTCGAGCCACGTCATCGGTGCAGCGGGCAGGGCCGCCCCACTGAATGACTCCCTGACGAAGCAACGCTCGATGTCGACTATTCAGATTCAACAGGGCATCTTTCGTTAGAACCAAAGCATGAAAGTGGACGCCTCGACAACGCCCGCAGCGCAGTAGGAATCCCGGACCCGGCCCGGCTCGAACGGGCAGCCACCCTCACCAAACTGCGGGCTGAGCACGTCCTTACCGGGTAGACGCACCTTGGGCGGGTTCGCTGTACAGTCTAGGGGTGCCTGGGCAGGTAGCCTTTCGACATGAAGGTAGAGATCACTCGCGAGAGTGTAGCGATGGGCGATGATGTTTGGGCGCCGCACAAGATCATGATCAAGGTGCCTCGCGACGCACTCATCGGGCATATTGCGATCTGGGCCACAGACTATTTGGCTTTCGTGACCGGCAACGTGATGTGGACGATGAAGTCACTTCAACCCGGAGACGAGGAGTCGCGGGGTAAGGGCCTTATGCTTCTTCACTTTACGTATGATCCTGACAGTCGACAACGCACACCCTCTTTTGCATCTATCGGGAGCTACCGCACTCAACTGAACAAGATCAGCGATGTACTCGAGCCACATTCAGACGGCGTGCGGCGGATTCACTTCGATTACCACTCAGAACGCGGGTTGATGTCGGCGGAAGAGCTTCAAGAGCAATTGCCTCCGCAAAGATCGGCGATCAAAATTGTTTGATCAGAGTCGCCTTGCCCAGACAGCACCAGACGATATGCCTACCAATATGCAGAACACCTACCTGCGACTGCTTACGTTGCAAGACGTACCTTCGCTCACCGAGATGCTTCAAAACCAGGCCGATCACCTGCGGCCTTGGGAACCCACACGCTCCGCTGACTATTACTCGGTGCCGCGGCAATTGCAACTCGCAGAGCAGGCCTTGGAACATTATGAAGCGGGCGGATCAGTGCCCTTCCTCATTACTTCTGGCACCGATGAAATTCTCGGCCGATTGACTGTGAGCGGGATCACTCGCGGCGCTCTGCAGTCCTGTGCCCTGGGGTATTGGGTTCGGGCAGACTCGCTCCGCCGAGGCCATGCGACGAACGCCGTTGCGCTTGCCGTGAGTTTCGCCTTCGAGTCTCTGGGGCTGCACCGCGTGCAAGCCGAGACACTGCCAGAGAACACCGGATCCCGGAGAGTGCTTGAGAAAAACGGGTTCCGAGAGTTCGGTCTCGCTCCGCAGTACCTCAACATTGACGGACAGTGGCGGGATCACCTGATGTACCAGATCCTGAACAAGCAGCATGTCGACGAGCCTTGAACACGTGCACTGAAGTCTTGCCCTAGAGAGCCCGCGCGGGGCACGGGTAATCTAGGGCATTCGCCCGATGCGGCGGTGCGGCCCTAGCGCGAAAGATATAGGAAGTAAGAGCTTCACGCCGCAAAGGAACGCCAAATTAATACACTGCACGACAATGCCAGTGGTGGCTGGAATGATGGAAACATGCCAGCACACACCGCGAGATCCGCCCTGGTCGGGCGCGATAGAGAGCTTGCTCGCCTTCGCGAGCAGTTTCGTGAAGCGTTGAACGGCCAAGCCGGTGCTGTGCTGGTTTCTGGTGAGGCGGGCATCGGCAAGAGCCGACTTGTGAACGAATTGGCTGATGCTGTTCGGGGTGAAGCTGACGTGATAACTGGCCACTGTATTGACTTGGGGAACGCGGCTACTCCCTACGGGCCGCTCGTGGGAGCCCTTCGGGCGCTTGTAGAAGCCCGTGGTGCACACGAGATGCTGTCCTACCTTGAAGATCATCAACTGAGCGGTGCCACGATCCAGCTCCTGCTCCCAGAGCTCTCTGAATCCGAAGGCCCCGCCCTGTCGAGCGGCATGCCGCCAGACGACGAAGCCGGGCCAGAGCGTTTACTCGCAGCAATTAGAGCCCTGCTGCGTGCCGCTGCTCGCAGACGACCGTTGCTCATCATCATTGAAGATCTGCACTGGGCAGACGAGGGCACGCTCACGGTGCTGACGTCCCTGCTGCGGGGGCTCGCCGATTCACGGCTCATGCTTGTCATCACCATGCGAGACGATGCGCACCGCAGCGATCCGGCGCGACGCTTCGCCGTCGAATCGGTGCGAGCCCGTGTGCTCGAAGCAATGCCACTCTCGCGGCTGGAAGGCAACGAAGTGCGTGCGATGGTCGCTGAACTCAGAGAAAGGCCTCTCGATCCCGAGAAATTCGATCAGCTCTTAGAACGTTCGGAGGGCGTGCCTTTCTTCGTTGAAGAACTTGTCGAAAATGCGTCAGCTCCGCTCGCCGAGACCCTTCGCGATGTTTTGCTCGCACGTTACGACCGCCTCAGCGAGCGGGCTGGATCACTGGTGCGAATCATGGCGATCTCGCAGGCCGCCATCCCGCACGACACACTCGTGCAACTGGCAGGGGTGTCCGACGAACAACTGGAAGTCACTCTTCGCGAAGTTATTGATGCGGGGATTATCGCGGTAGACGAGGCGGATCTATATGCGTTTCGCCACGCTCTGCTTCGTGAAGCCGTTCGAAGCGAACTTTTGCCCGGGGAGCGTGCTCGCCTCAACCGAGCCCTGGCAGAGATCCTGCAGCGCGCAGTCGATTCAGGTGAGCAGCACGCGTCTCTATCCGCGCTTGCCTACCACTGGGAACAGGCCAAAGACTACGAGAAATCTTTCGTGGCTTCCCTTGCCGCAATGCAACTGGCCGCCTCACAGTATGCCTACGCCCCAGCGGCCCACTTCGGGGAGCAGGTGTTGGAACGCTGGGACGAGGTCGACGCGGCTGCTGAAAAGGCAAGGATCGGACGAATCGCTTTTCTGGAGCAATTCGCGTTGATTCTGCGAGACGCAGGGAAAACCGCGCGGGGTCTCGCGGTTGTTGATCTCGCGCTCAACGAGGTCCAAACCGTTCAAGATCCGGTGGCGCACGCCGGCCTGCTCCTTCAAAAGGCCGACTATCACAGCTACATGGGCTGGCCCGGTAGAGAACCTCTGATTACTGAGGCACTCGCCGTGCTGGGCTCAAGCGATGATCACCACAAGCTGCGCGCCCATCTGCTCAGCCTTCTCGCGAGCATGCAGATGAGAGCGGGAGACCTGCAAGAGGCGATTGACACCGCTTCAGCCGCGCTCGAACACGCGCAACAAAGCGGCGACGAGTCTCAACAGGCCATTGCCTACAACCTGCGAGGGGCCTCTCTCGTTTCAGCCGGTCAAGTGCAGGCTGGGCTCGCCGACTTCGAAAAGGCGCAACCACTCGCCGCTACCGGCAACTCGCTCATGTGGTTTCACGCGAACTACTCTGACCTGCTCAACAACATTGGTCAGTATCGGCGAGCAGTTGAGGTCGCTGAGGCCGGTCTCGCAATCGCCCAGCGCTACGGAGTAGAACGCACAACGGGGGCGATCATGATGCAGAATCTGATCGAGCCTCTGTTGGAACTCGGAGAGATCGAGCGAGTCGATCAGTTGCTCTGGCGCGGCGTCGATACCCATGCCGTGCGCATGCAGCGTGTCTATATGCTGTCCTCCAGAATCCGCGCGTTGGCGTGGCGGGGCCACCCCGACGAGGCGGAGAGGATGCTTCGAGAATGGGAAGAGCCGCTGCGGCAGACCGCCGAACTCGAGCGCCAGGTCTGGTACGCGGCCCTCTCCATGGAGATCGCCATCGCGACCGCGCGAGATGATTTTGATACTGCGCGCGCTGTGATCGAACGCATGCTGCACGACCCGCGAAAACGAACGGGGAGCCAGCGACGACTGCTCCTCGAGGGAGCCTGGATCGTGGCAGAGTGCCGAGCTCGCGGAGAGGACACGACGGAACTCGCAAGCGGCCTTCTGGCCGCATGGAACTTGCAGACTCAAGACCTGCAGGATCCCGATTGCGCGCGCGTGTTTTTGGCATTGCTTCACCCTGAAGGGTCTCTGCTCGAAGGCGCGCTTGCCGCGGCAGACGGCGAAACGGTACCGCGCACATTTGGTGTCATCGTTCGGATCGAGCTCGCCCGGCACCGCATCGCACGTGGAGACCGGAGTAGGGCAATCGAGGCAGTCCTTGAGGCCCAAACCGTCTCCACCCGGCTCTCTCACGCAATCCTTGAGCGACACGTCAGCGAACTCTCCCGAGCCTTGGGCGCAGACCGCAATAGGTCGGCGACCGACGGCGACCCACTGTTGACTCCCCGGGAACAGCAGGTCTTAGACCTCATCGCCGAGGGTCTAAGCAACCGGCAGATCGGCGAGAGGCTCTACATCAGCCCCAAAACGGTGAGTGTTCACGTATCCGCGGTGCTTCGAAAACTGGGGGTTTCCACTCGAACGCAGGCCGCACGAAGCGCGCTGGGATCCTCGCTACACGATCGCTGACGCCAGTACAACCGCTAGCGCGTGCCCACATGCCCGCGTTCTAATGAGAGTGATGCGGGTGATCCAATGGTCCGTGCTGCGCCCAAAACCGTAGCTACTCACCGAAGGGCTCCCAGCGGTCGGTTGCTGGCGACAGAAAGAAGAGACGACACAAATGAACGACACGAATCCGGTGCGATCAGTTGAAAACGTTGACCTCCAACGATACTTAGGGCTTTGGTTTGAGATCGGGCGACTGCCGCTTCGCTACGAAGATGACACCGCAGAAGACGTCACCGCGGAGTACAGCCTGCGAGAAGACGGCACCGTGCAGGTCGACAATCGCTGCCTCGACGCCGAAAAGACGCCGACCCAGGCCATAGGCCAGGCCGATCCCGACCCAGAACACGCGGGGCGACTGCGAGTGACCTTTCTGCCAGAGGGGCTTCGCTGGATACCGTTTACGCGCGCGGACTACTGGATTCTGAAACTTGACCCCGAGTACCGGGTGGCCCTCGTCGGCACCCCCGACCGAAAGTACCTCTGGTTGCTCTCAAGGGAGTCGCAACTTGAGGAAGCCGTAAAGCAGGCATATCTGGCGGAGGCCAGGTCGCAGGGGTACGAGCTCGAGCGTTGGATCGAAACCCAGCAGTCGGGAGCGAAGGTCACCGACGAACACCTTGCCAACTCGTCACGATGAGGTGTACTGAGGAAAGCTGGAGACAATGCTTGACGAACAGGGAAACCCGCGAGGGTTTGGAATCGAAGAAGAGTACCTGCTTCTCGACGCGAAAACCGGAATGCCCGCTAATGGCGCAGAACAGGTAATCCGTGATGTTGATAGTGCTGCGCAACCCACGGAGCACGAGTTTCTTGCGAGCCAGTTAGAGACTGCAACTCCGGTGTGCACCACAGCGGAGGAGGCCGAAAGCTCTCTCCGGGGGTTTCGAGATACGGTTGCGCAAACGGCGGAGCGACAGGGCATGGTGCTTGCGAGTTCGGGGTTGCCGCCGCTGGGCGGCGACACCGAGGGCACGGTCACGCCCAAGTCGCGTTACCAGCTGATCCGAGAGGAAATGCGAGGGGTGGCCGCCCATCAGTACGCCATCGGCACCCACGTGCACGTCGCGGTTCCCTCGCGGGACGCAGGCGTTGAGGTGATCGACCGTATCTCCCGATGGATGCCCGTGCTGCTCGCGCTGACCGCGAACTCACCGCTGTGGTGCGGGAATGACACCGGCTTTGCGAGCTGGCGGTATATCCAGGGACTCATGTGGCCGATCTCGGGCTATCCACCGAGCTTTGCAGACGGCGCGCAATACGAAGACGCCGTCGCGAGACTCATCGATACCGGGGTGCTGATTGATGCGGGACACCTCACGTGGACGGCGAGGCTCTCCGCGAACTACCCGACTGTCGAGGTGAGGATCGCCGATGCCCAACTCGAGGTCGGCGAATCTGTGGCGTTTGCAGTGATCGTGCGCGCCCTCGTCAATCGTGCGCTGCGCGAGATCGCAGAGAGCATCCCCAGGCCGCAGCTCGGGCCCGGAATCGTTGACGGGGCGATCTGGATCGCCGCGCGAAACGGGCTGAGATCAGATCTCACCGATCCCGTGGTCGCCGACACTGTTCCCGCTTTCACCCTCGTGGATCGCATGATCGCGACGGTTGAAGAGGAACTGCAGTTTTCCGAAGAGTGGGATCGTGTCCAGCAATATCTGGATGGCCTGCGCGAGAGGGGAGGACCGGCCGATCGGCAACTGCTCGCGCACGAGAACGGCGGCATCGATGCGCTGCTGAAGCTGTACCGATCTGGCTCGCACGCGTCACGATAGTTGCTCCGCCGAACCCTGTCGAGGCCCTCGCCTGCCGCAGCCGGCGCGACTATCGTCGAACTCAGACCCCGATTGAGAATGGATGTTGCCATGCCTAGATCGTCTTTGAAAGATCCAGAACTCTACGAAACGCTTCGCAGTGAGGGCGCCTCTGCCGAGAAGGCCGCCCGCATCTCAAACGCCGCCGCGAAAGAGGGCAGATCCGCCATCGGAAAGCGCGGCGGGCAAGCCGAAGATTACGACGACCGCACCGTTCCCGAGCTCAAGAAGCGGGCAAAAGAACTCGGCATCACCGGATACTCCAAGATGCGCAAGCCTGAGCTCATTGGCGCGTTGCGGAACCACTGACCACTGGTCGACGCACCGCGAGAAGCCGAAACCTTCCCGGCTGCTCGACGCTCCAGCCTGGCGGCAGCAGGCTCGTGAGCTCGCCGGCGGTGTAGCTCCGACGAATGCTTCGTAGCCCATCGACCCACACAAAGGTTCCGGGCGCGACGGGTGCAGCGAGCATGGAAAATGCCCCGTAGGCGATGCGTCCACGAGCGATATCGGAGTGCAGAGACAGGCCGGTGGCCAACTTTTCACTGTCGCTCAAAAGCCCGGCAAGCTCGACGGTGTCCAGGTGGTGCAGCAGGTGGTTTGAGATGACAAGGTCGTAGTCTTCTCCGCGCTCGACCAGGGTTCGGCTGAATTCCCGCCGGTACGTCACCCCGGGTTCGGGGCGGGCGGCCTTCGCGACCGCAATGGCGTGGAGGTCAGGATCGATCCCCACCCCCTCGACAACAAATCCATCTTGTCGCGCGAGTCGCACGAGGCGGCGCAACACGTCGCCCCCGCCGCAGCCGATGTCGAGCACGCGCGCGGGCCGATCCAGGCCAGCAAAGAACGGTCGCAGCTGAGACCGGTACACCCCGTCCCAGCACGAAACGGCCCGGTTCACTACACCAAAACGCTGCAGGGTTCGACGAAGGCGATCCTTGTCACATTCTGGATCGTCCATTAGCTCGCGGAGATCCGGGTCACGAACCGCCAGCGTCATACCGATACCTTCGCGCCCGCAGTCACTGTTGCCGCTGCGGTAACCGCGGGCTCCGCCGCCTGAACCAACGCAGTTTCAGCGCGGCGAGTAAACCGCGCCGTCTCCACGGTCAGCCCCGGGCCAAACCCCAGGGCCGCAATCTGCTTACCGGAATCGATGGACTCGTCACCCAGCATCCGGCCGAGGATGAACAGGATCGTCGCACTCGACATGTTGCCGTACTCGCGCAGGATCGCGCGCGAGTGCCGCATCGCATCGTCAGACAGCCCAAGGCCCTCTTGAACGTGATCGAGCACGCTGCGGCCTCCTGGGTGCACTGCCCAATAGGGTGCGTCGCTGAGCGGACTCGAACCGTCGCGAAGCGCCGCCCCAACAGCCCCGGCAATCTCACGCCCGATGATGCGCGGCACCTGCGCGGTAAGGCGCATCTCGAAGCCCGCGTCGCCCACGCTCCAGTCCATGTCTTGCTCACCCTCGCTGGTGATCGCCGTTGTGAACTCGCCGACCTCCAGCGTCGCCCCGGTCGTTCGTGGTTCAGCGGAGGTCACAATCGCAGCTGCCGCCCCATCACCAAACACGGCAGAGGCAACAATCTGCTCGGGGTCACTCGACGAGCGAATGTGGATCGAGCAGAGCTCCGTGCACACCACCAACACGACTGAGCCGGGCTGCGCCGTGCAGATCCTGCTGGCCGCACGCAGCGCTGGGAACGCGGCAGCGCAGCCCATAAACCCGATGTTGGTGCGCTCGGCGGTGCCGGGGATCCCGAGCTCCTTCACCAGCAAGAAGTCGGGGCCGGGCGCAAAGAACCCGGTGCATGAAGCCGTGATGACGTGGGTGATTTCGGACGCGTCGAATCCCGAACCGGCGATCGCGTCTCGGGCCGCGGCCGACGACAGCCGGGGTGCTTCGCGGCGGTAGACCGCGTTCCGCTCGCCCGTGGTCGGGGAGTGCAGCAGCCCGTCGGTCGAAAAGAGCGGGGAAAGCTCATCGACACCGCCGATCCCACCAAGAACCGAATACCTTGTTTCGATCGCGGACTGGTCAAACGCCGTGTGGATCAGCCTCTGGGCAAGACGATCCCGGCCTGGCTGGGCGGCAAAAAAGTCTCGGGCCTCTTCCTGTTGCAGCCTTGAGGCCGGAACAGCCGTGCCGATGGAGACGAGATGAGTGGTCATGTTGCTAATGGAACACGCATGTTGGTTGCGAATGCAAGCCCTATTCGCACAGCTAACGCTCCACTACAAAGAGGGGTAGGTTGGAACACCAACCCAGGCAACGGGCAAAGGAGGCAGAAGGTGGCCAACGCTGTCCCATGGAGCCTGATCGCCGTGATTTCTTACCTCGCGACGATCACCCTCGGCACGTTGAGTCTTCGCGGAAGAAAAGTGCGGCGGGCCTGGCACGCCCGGCTCTTTGCACTCACTGTGATCCTCACCCTGCTCGCCGCAGTACTGTCGTTCCCAACTCACTGGCAGCGTGGAGTCTTGTTGGCGGTGGCTCTCGTGCCGCTGGCGATGCTGCCGTGGCTGAGTAGGCCCGTCTTGAAACGCACCGAACGACACATTGCAATTGGCCTGAGTGCCGCCCCGTTTTATCTTGCGGCGGTTGTGCTCTGGGCGTTAAGCGTCACGTGAACCCGCGACTTGAGCCCACGAACTCATTCAACCCCAAACACAGGAGCACCCCATGGAATTTCTTGATGTTCTCTTCAACCGCCGCACGACCAATGGGCCGTTCCTGCCCGATCCCGTGAGCGACGAGCACCAGCGCCTACTCATCAAAGCCGCCGCCTCGGCCCCGTCACAGTTCAACAGCCAGCCCTGGCGGTTTGTGGTGATTGAGGATCGCACAATGATCGACACCATCGCAGGCATCAGCGGTGAATCGATGACCGCCGTGATCTCTGAGGGGTCGTTCTTCGAGCGGTACAAGCGCCACTTCCGCTTCAGCGCCGAGGAGATGGCCGAGCATCGATCCGGCATGTACTTCGATAAACTGCCCGCCGCGCTGCGGCCGTTCACCCGTGCGGTGTACACGCCGGCTGGCATCAAGACCATGCGAATGCTGCGCATCCCGCAGACCCTCGGCGAAGAGAATCGCAAGCTTGTGGCAGGATCGCCGCTAATTCTCGGGGTCATGCTCGACCGGCAAGAACGCAACGCCCACTCGCTCGCAGACTTCTACTGCCAGTTCAGTCTCGGTGCCGCGATGGAAAACGTCTGGCTCACGACCGTCGAGTTGGGTATGGGCATTCAGTTCATCTCCTTCCCGATGGAGGCGCCCGGCCAGTGGGAACGCATCAATGAGCTGCTGCAGGTTCCCGAGGACCTTGAACTCATGGCGCTCTATCGCCTCGGCTACGTGCCCGAGCAGTCGCACAGGCCAGTGATCGACTGGTCAAGCCGCGAGCGCAGGGCGCCAAGCCAGTTTGTGTTCCGCGAGAATTGCAGTGAGCCGCAGACTGGGTGGGACGAGGACTGAGGGAACGCGCATGGCGAAGCGAATCGGTAGAAGGACCCCAATCACGCGCGAACTCACGGACGAGGGGTTTATCTACCGGCTTGGCAAGCGCAGGATCACGAAGCGCTCAGAGCTCAAGCGCATCGAGGCGCTCGTGATCCCACCCGCGTGGACCGAGGTGGAGATCGCGCAGTCGGCCTCGGCTAAGGTGCTCGCAAGGGGAGTGGACGCCGCCGGGCGTACTCAGGCCATCTACCATCCGGCTTTTCGTCGTCGTCAGGATCGGCTCAAGTTTGACCGGATGCAGCGTTTTGGTCGCGCGTTGCCGCGATTGCGCGCGCAGGTTGATCGGGATCTGCGCCGTCGCCGTCTGAGCCGCAGCCGGGTCACGGCGTGCGCGATCCGGCTCATTGACCTGCAGCTGTTTCGTGTCGGCAATGCTGAGTACGCGGCGCAGCACAAGAGCTACGGGATTACGACGCTGCGACGGAAACACTTGGCGGTGGGCGCGACCGGGGTCGAATTCGACTTTGTTGGTAAGAGCGGAAAACGGCAGCGGCGGCGGGTTCGGGATTCCCGAACAGCCCGGATCCTCGCGCAACTTGCGGAGCTGCCAGGGCAAGAGGTGTTCCGATTCTTCGACGAAGACGGGGTGGTGCACAGCCTGCGAAGCAGCCACGTCAACGACTACGTCAAGAAACACATGGGAGAGGAGTTCACCGCAAAAGACTTTCGCACCTGGGGTGGCACGGTGACAGTCGCCACGGCACTGCTTGAACTTGACCCACGTGATCTTGCCTCAGAAAAGGCGCGCGCCGCCGCTGCCCGAGACGCCATCGCGCTCGCCGCCGAGAAACTCGGCAACACGGTCGCGGTAACTCGCGGATCCTATGTGGATCCCCGAGTGCTTTCCGCGGTGGAACGACCCGGGGTGCTCGAGCGTGTGAAGCAAGCGCGCATTCGTCCGAGCACATGGCTCGACCCGGGTGAGCAGCGGACGATGCGCTTGATCGCGGAGATGGGACGGGCGAGGTAGTTGGGGATTCTCGGATCTCGCCCGCGGAACATTTCTCTGAATCTAGTTCACACGAACCTCAGACACCAGCTCACTTCGTGCCGCCTGCGTGCGACTGCTGACGCCGAGCTTTCTGAGTACCGCAGAAACGTGCACACTCACCGTCTTAGCGCTGATGAAGAGCCTTTCGCCAATCTGACGGTTACTGAGGCCCTCTGCCACGAGGTCAAGTACCTGCTGCTCGCGAGGCGTGAGGAGCGAATCAGGGCTTCCGTCAGCACTAGTCGTGCGTCCTGTCCCAATACCCTGCACCAACTTCTTCACGTGCTGACCCAGCGTCTCATGAGCGAGCTCGATGCACAGATCCTGCGCTTCCAGGGCGACCGCTGCGGCTCGAGTCCGCTCACCCGACGCGAGTAACAGCCTGCTCAGTTCGATCCTCACGATGACTTGAAAAATCCGCGGCACAGATTCGGCGTTCGACGCGCTCAGCGCAGCGTCTAAGAGGTCTGCTGAGGGGTTGAGGAGCCCGCGAAGTACGCTTGAACAATAGGGGTCCTGCATCTCCTGCGGCTGCGATTCCCAGCGGCTGAGCACTCGGGACGCGAAAGTTGATACCTCGTGACCCCGAGAGCGGCACTCCGCGGCGATCCAGCCACCCTCAAGAAGCAGCCGTCTCTGGTTTCCAGACTGAGGGCGCTCGTCTTGAAGCATGCGCAGGATGACGAGTCTCGCCTGTTCGAAGTCATCTCGAGTGGTCGCGAGCGTCACCTCCATCAGGAGTTGCGCGTACCAGACCTGCCGTTCCAGCTCGGCGGTTTGGTGGAGCGGCTCGGCCCAGTCCCGGTAGAGCTCCTCCGCTTCCTCTGCCCGACCACGCCAGCACAGGGCGCGCACCCGCGAAACGAGGGTGTAGACCTGCTGTATGCGCACGGCGTGTGAGTCGATCCCCAGTTGCAACAACTGCTCAACTCGTTCGATCTCACCGAGTTCAAGCAGCGGCTCGACCAGGTTCTGCATCAGAATCGCGCCGGTACTGCGTTCAACTCCGTAGCGTCTCGAAACCACGAGTCCCTCCTCTGCAACCTCAACAGCCTCGTGGTATCGGCCGAGGATGTTGAGCAGGTCAGAGTAGTTTGTGTGGAACTTCATGAGGGACGAACCGTTCACCGCGAGCGGTCGTGCCCTTAATAAATCGGTGAGGCCAGTCTCCACCTGTCCCAAACCTGCGAGACAGGAGCCGCGCACGCTGTAGGTGATCGACAGCAGAGCTTTATCGGCGCACTGCTCCGCGTAGCGGGCCGCCTCTGTTGCTGCGGCAACCGCTTCGGTGAGCTTCCCAAGGTGCATGAGTGTGCTCGTGAGCAGGCTGAGCAATTTTGCCTTCAGCCGGACGACACCGAGATCGATCTCGAATCGAGGATCTGAATCGAGGGCGGCCAACGCTTGCAAAATGAGCGGCTCCCTGCCGGGGCGTCCGAGATGGCTCAGGTAATAAGCCTTCTGCTGAAGCAGGCTGGCCTTCGCTACGGGGTCGTTCAGACCCTCCACCTCGTCGAGGGCGAGGTCAACGACGGTGAGACCCCGCTCAGTCTGACCAGCATTCCGCAGGATCGAGGCGAACCGCTCGAGAAACTTCAGCCGGTTGATCCCCGCTTCCTCGGCAGCAGCGAGCGACTCGTCCCAGTTCTCAAGCACGTGCTCACCAAAGCGAACCGCCGCCGCATACGCGTACTTTGACTCTGCCTGCCTCATCGCGGCAAACGCGGCAATAAACGATTTTTCAGGATCCTTCGCCTGATCCCAGTGGTACGCCAGCTCTGAGAGCGGAGCGGTTTTGGTGTCTGAATCGGCGATCTGTTGCAAAATCTCGGCGAGTGCGCGGTTCAGGCGCGTGCGTTCTCCGGGCAGCAGCTCACCCTGCACAGCCTCACGGAGTAACGCGTGTCGAAACACGTAGTTGTCTGATTCATTGACCGCGATAACACCGGCGTCAATGGTTTCTCGTAGGGCCGATTCCAGCTCCTCCTCGGGAAGCGAAACGAGCCGCACGAGCGTGGCATGGGGGAGCGGCGATTGCGAGGTCGACATCGCGCGCACCAGCGATGCGGCCTCACGGCCGAGCCGGTCATACCGGGCGAGCAGCACGTCTCGGAGCGAGTCGGTGAGTGGAGCCGCCGCGTTCTCAACCAGCTCCTCAACGAAGAAGGGCACACCCTCTGAGCGCTCGAGCAGCTGGCTAAACGTTTGGGGAGCGAGCGGGTGCTGCATGAGTCCGTTGACCATTGCGCGCACTTCTTCGTCACCGAGCCTCGCGAGGGGTAGCTGCTCGAGCACACGTGTGCGCTCCGATTCCGCGGCAAATCTGCGAGCGGGGTTGCTGCGGCGCCCGTCATTTTTCATCGTGAGCACCGCCAAGATGCGAGTCTCAGTGATGCTCTGCAGCAGTGTCGTGAGCACCGCGAGTGTGCCCTCGTCTGCCCAGTGCAGGTCTTCGATAACGAGGATCAACGGGCGCGTCTTTGCGGCGATGCGCAGCACGGTCGTGATGGCCTCCCGCAGTCGCTCCGGGCCCGAGTGATCCTCAGAGGGAAAGGGAGGTGAACCGCTGGCACCATCGGGAGTCTCCGCGTCAACAAGCTCGGGCAGCAGAAGGAGAAACGCGGATCGGCTGGAGTGGTCCAGCGCCGGCGATTCGAGCAAAGAATCCGCACCCCGCGCCGTGACAAGTGTGCGCAGCACCTCCAGAAGGGGGCCGTAGGGTGTCGCGGCCTGCTTGAGGTCGATGCAGCGGCCAATTAAGACATCAGCCTCGTCTCGCGCCGCATCCGCAAGATCACGCACGAGCCGACTCTTACCGATTCCCGCCTCGCCGGTAATCAGCGTCGCTGCACCCTGGCCCCGCAGAACACCACGGAATCGATCACGAAGATGGGCAAGCTCTGCATCGCGCCCGACCATGGCTGGTTCAACCTCGTGATGAGACATGACCCCATTTTCCCAGGTCTCGTCGGGAGCAAGGTACTGAGACCTGAAGCCGACCCTCACTGAGGGCGTCCGGTCGCGCTTTGCGTGCCTTTCCATGAAGCCCATGAGCGGAGTCGTTCAAGAATCTTGGGGCGGCCGGGGCATGGGCTCGGTTCAGGATCCCGCCGGCCTGATCCTGCCGTTCGGCATGCATCCGGGCGCGTTCTGCGGCTGCCGCTGCAGACTGAGTCCGCTGTGCGGTTGCGTGCTGGTGAGCGTAGGTCTGAAAGTCCAAGGGAAGCTCCTCTGTAGACAAGTGGGGGTACTTCTACTCTCGGTTCTAAGGAGGGGGCAGCACATCGGGCAGGTGCCCTAGATTTGCGAGATCGGGCCTTAGAGCGAGAAGTTCTCGCGCCTGGGGCTCTGGGGGAGTACGATCACATGCATGACGATGGACTGGCGAACACAGCGCGTTGAATTGGTGCGATCGGTGATCCTGCGTGGTGCACCGGACGTTGTCGAAGAAGTGAAGTGGCGCAAACCCTCAAACCCCGACGGGGTGCCGACTTTTTCGCTTGACGGCCTGATCTGCACGGTCGAGACCTACCGAGACAAGGTGAAAATTACCTTTGCGAAGGGGGCCGCTATCGAAGATCCAGCGGGATTGTTCAACTCGAGCTTGACGGCTGGCACGCGGCGCGCCATTGATCTGCATGAGGCTGATGAGCTGAACGAAAACGCACTGCTGGCTCTGGTTCAAGACGCGCTTGCGCTGAACCGGGCCTAATTTTTGGGGTGAGGATCACGCCAAAGCCTTGAAGAACCGCGCCTGCCCGAGCGACCTCAGGGGTTCTGGATCGGGTCAATGCTAGCGTGGGTACGGATTAATCCTTCCTTCTAGGCTTTTGGGGGCTGCATGCCGAAGCGGACTATCCGCTCGAACCGTGTCATGAAACGACTGACCGGTGTACTCGGAGTGAGCGCGTTAGCCTGTGGGCTTCTCTTCAGTGGAGAGCTCACGGCTGCTTCACCCGCAAACGCGTTAGACCTGCCCACCTGGGATGATGTGCAGGCTGCCAAGGGTAATCAGGCAGCCGCCGCCAAAAAGGTGAAGGAGATTGAGGGGCTGCTCGCGCAGAGCCAAAAGGATCTTGAGCGCCTTCGTAACGAGTCGGCCAACGCCAACGAGTCGTGGCAAGAGGCTGAGGCTGCTGCGCACAAGGCGGCCGAAAAAGCGGAGACGCTGAAGACTCAGGCAGAGGTCAGCCGGGTGAAAGCGGATGAGGCGGCCGATCAGGCCGCGGTGATCGTTGCTCAGATGTACCGCTCAGGCGGGGTGGATCGCAACATGGAGCTGTTTCTGCAGTCGGAGGGTGATACCGCGGACGCCCTGCTAGATCGGCTAGCGACCATGTCAAAAGCTACTGAGCGCAATACGTCGATCTCGCGGGAGGCTCAGCAAGCGACGAACAACGCGACGGCTCTCGGAAAGCAAGCGGAGACCGCGCAGAAAGAACGCGAAAAGCTGAGCGCAAAGGCTGAGGAGAAGGCCGAGGTTGCGGCTCAGGCAGCCGATACCCAGCGCGTCAAACTCGAAGCCCAGCAGAAGCAAGAGCAAACGCTGGAAGCGCAGCTTGCGGCTCTGAAAGACAAAACGACCGACACTGTTGCGGGGTACGAGGAGCGCCTTCGGGTCGAAGAAGAACAGCGTCAGCGAGAAGCCGAGCGACTTCGCAAAGAAGCCGAAGAGCGCGCCCGGCAAGAACGCGAGAACGCCAACAACAATGGCGGTGGCGGTGGAGGTGGCAATACCGGCGGTGGTGGCGGTGGCGGCAACACCGGTGGTGGCAATACCGGCGGTGGTGGCGGCGACGGCTCCTGGTGGCGCCCAACCAGCGGCTACGTCTCGACCTACTTTTACCAAGTGCCCTACCACACCGGCATTGACCTCGCGACCGGCTGCGGCACGCCGATCCAGGCTCCGCAAGCGGGCACCGTCACTTTTGTCGGCTGGAAAGACGGCATCGGCGGCAACATGGTCCACGTCGATCACGCGGGCGGCTTCCAGACGCGATATGCCCACTTGGAGGCGTTTGGTCCGGGTTGGGGGACCTGGGTGGGGCAGGGCGCAGTGGTCGGTTACGTCGGTACGACGGGTATGAGTACCGGCTGCCACCTGCACTACGAGGTGCTGTACGGCGGCATCTTCCAGAACCCGATCCCGAATTACGGGGTCACCGGGTAGTCAACGCGTCGCTTCCGCATTAGATGCGAAGAGGGGGTTCAGGATCTTGCGATCCTGAACCCCCTCTTTGCGATGGAGCTAGTGCCCCTGGGCCGCGAGGCGCTGCTGTGCCTCGACTATGAGCTTCTCAGCGTCGGCTGCCGAGCCCCACGCGTCAACCTTGACCCACTTGTTGGGCTCCAGGTCTTTGTAGTGCTCGAAGAAGTGCTCGATCTCTTTGCGGGTGTACTCGGGAATGTCGGCGACATCCTGGATGTGTGACCAGCGCGGATCCTTGTGCTGCACGGCGATGACCTTGTCGTCGCCACCGGCCTCGTCGCTCATCTTGAGCACACCAACCGGGCGCACCTTGATGCCGACACCGGGGAATACGGGGTAGTCGAGCAGTACGAGTACGTCGAGTGGATCACCGTCTTCGCCGAGGGTTTCCTCGAAGAAACCGTAATCGGTGGGGTACACGAAGCCGGTGTAGAGCACCCGGTCGAGATACACGCGTCCGGTCTCGTGGTCGACCTCGTACTTATTTCGGCTGCCCTTGGGGATTTCAATGACGGCGTCGAATGCTGTGCTCATGCACGTTCCTTGTCGCTTAAGGGCGCGGAAGACTCCCGGCCTCGATTTGCAATGCCAGCACAAGGTTACCCGACCGGAGCGCCGGGAACCTTGATGCGAGGGGTCAGTGCTCCCAACGACTCACCGTCGCGGTAGCGTGGAGGAATGAATCAGCGCCCACCTTTGCCCCCCGCCGTTGCAATGACGCGGGTTGCGGTGCGGCGAGCCTTGCTCGGCTTCGAGGGAAGAGGAAGCGATGCAACGGAGCTGCCGCTCGCGCTTGTGGCGCTCTCGGGCGGGGCTGATTCGCTCGCCCTTGCCGCAGCCGCGGCTTTTGTGGGCTCTCGGGAAGGCTGGCGCATCGGCACCGTGATTGTGGATCACGGGCTGCAGCCTGGCTCAGCCGAGGTTGCCGAGCGAGCCGCAGCGCAGGCCACGCAGTTGGGATTAGACCCGGTGACAGTCGTGCGCGTCTCTGTCGATGCTCCCGAGCTCGGGCCAGAGGCCGCGGCCCGTGAGGCGCGCTACAGCGCACTCGAAGAACAGGCAGCGCATTCAGGCGCGTCGCTGATCCTCACCGCCCACACCCGCGACGATCAAGCCGAGCAGGTGTTGCTCGGCATCGCACGCGGCTCGGGATCGCGCAGCCTGGCGGGGATTCCTCCGCAGCGAGGGCTCATTCTGAGACCATTTCTAGGGGTGACCCGCGCAGACACCGTTGCTGCGTGTGAGGCCCAGTCGCTGGAACCCTGGCTTGATCCGCACAATGAAGACACCGCCTATGCCCGGGTGAGGGTGCGTCGGCGTGTTTTGCCCGTGCTCGAGGCGGAACTCGGACCCGGCGTCGCAGCGGCTCTCGCGCGCACCGCCGAACAGGCACGTGAAGATGCTGCGGCCTTCGACGAGATGGTAGACGAGCAAATTGAAGACATCGTTGAGCACGCGGAGGCGGGAATCGCGGTCTCCACTGCGGCGCTCAGCGCGAATCCCGCGGCTCTGCGCCACCGCATTATCCGGCGTGTGGCCGAGGCGGAGTTTGGGAGCGAACTGAGCCGTGAGCACACCCTCGCGATTGCGGCCCTGGTGACGGACTGGCATGGGCAGGGAGCGATTTACGTTCCCGGGGTCAGAGTGACCCGGTCAGCAGGGAAATTGCTGTTTGTGCGACAGGTGGGTTCGCCGCGGGCAACCTAGCCTTCCTGGGGAAGAACATGCCGTCCTGGCCTCATAGAGCGCTACTTCGGGAAGGCTTGTTTCATGAGTAGCTGAACATCACCGTCGATACCGGTAACTTGTTTCTCGATCGTGGTGAGTCGGGCGTCAACCCCGTCGATGCGTCCCTCGACTTTTTCGAATCGTTTATCGACCTGTTCGAATCTCTTATCGACCTGTTCGAATCGCTCATCCACCCGCTCAAATCGAAGCGTCATTTCGGTCCTCAGTCCCTCAATTCGTTCGTTCACGGTGTCAAACTTTGCCGACACAGTGTCAAATTTTGCGTCAACCTGGACCGCCATCGAATCGAGGCGAGTTTCGATGGCCGTAAAGTTTGCGGACATCGTGCTCATGTTGGCGGACATTGTGCGCATAAAGGTCTGTGTGATGACTGTCGTGAGGCCGAGCAGGGCGGCGGCGAACACGCCAATCAGCGTCCAAACTTGGGGTTCGTTCATAGTGATCATGCCTTTCATTCTGACTGCTGTTGCAACAGAATTCCAGAGCAAATGCACTGATGTTCCACACTGGGGTGTTTTGTGAATAAGTCGTCCGAAAACCGCGAAGTTTGCGGCTTGTGAGCGAAGGTCGAAACCGAGGCGTGTGCCCAGGAGGCTTCGGGCTAATATTGGCTCATGGATTCGAAACATCTGGGTGACAACCTTTCCAAAGTGCTTCACACCGAGGCGGAGTTGCTCAGTCGACTCGCAGAGCTCGCACGCGAGATCGAAGCTGACTATAAAGATGAGCCACCTCTGCTCGTTGGTGTTCTCAAGGGCGCTGTCATGGTGATGGCCGATCTCGCGCGTGAGCTAAAGTTCCACGCGCAGATGGACTGGATGGCTGTTTCTTCCTACGGAGCCGGAACGAAGTCGAGTGGCGTCGTGAAGATCCTGAAAGACCTGGACGCAGACATCACCGATCGTGACGTTCTAATTGTTGAGGACATCATCGATTCGGGACTGACGCTCTCTTGGCTCAAAGAAAACCTTGAGAGCCGCGGTGCGCGTTCCGTCAAGATTTGCACGATGCTTCGCAAACCAGAGGCTCTGAAAGTGGACGTCGACGTTGCCTACGTTGGCTTCGACATTCCAGTCGAGTTTGTTGTTGGGTATGGTCTTGACTACGCCGAGGACTACCGCAACCTGCGTGATGTCGCGGTTCTTGCGCCGCACGTCTACGGCGGGGAATAGCTCGCAGGCGCACGTTTTCAGTGCGCCCTGAGCGGACACTGGCGCCTGGCACAGGGCGATGTCAGTGGTATTCGTTACGCTTACTTTTGCCGGAACCCCCGGTGCGCCGATTCCGAAAGGCCCAGACTTGGCTGAGAATTCAACGAAGAGCACGTCGACGAGCAGAAAGCTTCTGCGCGGTCCGCTGCTCTATCTGATCCTCGCACCAATCATTGTGCTGATTGGTTGGTCGCTGCTCTCGGGCGGCAACACCCGAGAAGTGTCCACGCAACAGGGCCTTGAGATGCTTTCTGAAGGCAAAGCGAAGAGCGCTGAGATCGTTGACGGCGACCAGCGTGTCAACTTGACCCTCACCAAGGCTGACAAGAAGACCGGCACTGACGACGTGTACTTCTACTACGTCTTCCAGCGCGGCGGCGACGTCGTGAAGGCAGTCGACGACGCAAAGCTTAAAGATGGCTTTAACGACAAGGTGCCTCAGCCGAACCCGCTTTGGTCGCTGCTTGGCTTCCTGGTCCCGCTGCTTCTGATCGGCCTGCTGCTCTGGTGGATGCTGTCTTCAATGCAGGGCGGTGGCCGAGGTGTCATGCAGTTTGGCAAGTCACGCGCCAAGCTCGTCTCAAAAGAGACGCCCCAGGTTACGTTTGAAGATGTTGCTGGCGCCGACGAAGCCGTTGAAGAGCTCTACGAGATCAAAGACTTCCTGCAGAATCCAGCGCGTTTCCAAGCCGTTGGTGCCCGCATTCCAAAGGGTGTTCTGCTGTACGGTCCTCCCGGTACGGGCAAGACGCTTCTCGCGCGGGCCGTTGCGGGCGAGGCCGGTGTACCGTTCTACACGATCTCCGGCTCCGACTTTGTCGAGATGTTTGTTGGTGTCGGCGCAAGCCGCGTGCGCGATCTCTTCAAAGAGGCGAAGGCCAATTCTCCCGCGATTATCTTTGTCGATGAGATCGACGCGGTTGGACAGCGTCGCGGGCAGGGCATGGGCGGCGGCCACGACGAGCGTGAGCAGACCCTCAACCAGCTCCTCGTTGAGATGGACGGGTTCGATCCGAAGACCAACGTCATCATGATTGCCGCGACGAACCGGCCTGACATGCTGGATCCGGCACTATTGCGTCCCGGCCGTTTCGATCGCCAGGTTGGTGTTGACGCCCCCGATATGGCGGGTCGTCTCAAGATCTTGCAGGTGCACTCGAAGGGCAAGCCGCTCTCTGATTCCGTTGACCTTGAGATCGTTGCGCGCAAGACCCCCGGTTTTTCTGGTGCGGATCTCGCAAACGTGCTCAACGAGGCTGCGCTGCTGACGGCGCGTTCCAACGCGCAGCTCATCGATAACCGTGCACTCGATGAAGCAATTGATCGTGCGATCGCTGGCCCTCAGCGCCGCACACGCTTGATGAAGGATCAGGAGAAGCTCATAACGGCCTACCACGAGGGTGGACACGCCCTTGTTGCCGCTGGACTGAACCACACGGATCCTGTCACCAAGATCACGATTCTTCCCAGAGGCCGTGCGCTCGGCTACACGATGGTGATCCCGCTCGAAGACAAATACTCGGTAACTCGAAACGAGCTACAGGATCAGCTGGCGTATGCGCTGGGCGGTCGCGTCGCGGAAGAGCTGGTGTTTCACGATCCCACGACGGGTGCTGGCAACGACATCGAAAAGGCGACGAGCACCGCGCGCAAAATGGTGACCGAGTACGGCATGTCTTCGACGGTTGGTCCGATCAAGCTTGGCCAGGCTCAGCCCGGTGCGTTTATGGGCGAGTTCGGCCAAAATCGTGACTACTCTGAGGGTGTTGCGGTCGCGGTAGATGCCGAGGTGCGCGCACTGCTTGAGCAGGCGCACAATGAGGCCTATGACGTGCTAGTGAAGAACCGAGACATTCTCGACAACCTCGCGCGTGAGCTTCTTGAAAAAGAGACGCTTGATCACATTCAGATCGCCGAGATCTTTAAGGGCGTGCAGCGTCTGCCAGAGCGTCCGGTTTGGCTCTCGCACGGCGAGCGCCCCGTGTCGAACAGGCCCCCGATTGAGGTGCCTGTGGTTGTGCGCACCGACGGCAACCTGGATGAAACGAGCGTCGACGATACTAAGGGTTCGGGCAACTCAGAGAGTGCCGCAGTGGATTCGCCGGCGACGGCTCCTCCCTCTGAAACGCCCTCCGGAAACACGTCCCCGCTAGGCTCTTCGGAACTTGCTCCAGGCGATACGAGCGCCCCTCCGCGTAACCTCGGAGTGCCCGGTAATGAAACCGGCAAGGGCTCTGATTCAGGTACCGACGAGGCGCGATAGTTCACATGGAGAACAGCGTTGACCGGGAGCGCGTCGCTGCTGCGGTGCGCGAACTGCTGAGCGCGATCGGCTCAGATCCCGACAGCGCGGAGCTCGCGAGCACACCGTTTCGCGTGGCCGACGCCTACAGCGAGTTCTTTGCGGGCGTGGGGCAAGATCCGGCTGTGTTTCTGACCGACTCGGTTCCGGTGGGCGACGATACGGGGGAGCTTGTGCTGCTGCGCGACATTACCCTCCGTTCTGTTTGCGAACACCACCTACTGCCGTTTCGCGGGCGTGCCCACATCGCTTACCGACCGGGCTCGCGAGTCGTTGGGCTCAGCGCCCTGCCGCGTGTTGTCCAGTCGCTTGCAGCGCGGCCGCAGGTGCAAGAGCGCCTGGGGGAGCAGATCGCTCAGACTCTCGAAGACGGACTCGAACCCAGAGGTGTACTTGTCGTGCTCGAGGCAAGCCACGGGTGTGTGTCAGATCGGGGTGTGCTGCAGGCCGAAGCGGTCACCGTGACGGTGGCATCTCGAGGCGTGTTCGTTGATCCAGTAGAGCAGACCGCGGTGTTCGCGTTGCTTGGCGCGGGAGCCAGCCGCGCCGCTGATAACGCAGGCAACACCGATAACGGCGGAGCCGTATCGTGAGGCCCCGCACACTTGTTATGGGGGTGCTGAACGTTACCCCCGACTCCTTCAGCGACGGCGGACTCTTTGACGAGCCAGAAGCAGCTGTTCAGCGCGGCAGCGCCCTCGCCGTGCAGGGAGCTGACCTGATCGATGTTGGCGGTGAATCGACAAGGCCGGGAGCAACCCCTGTTGCCCCGAAGAAGAACTGCGTCGCATTCTTCCCGTGATCCGGGGGCTCACTGCCCGCGGACACCGCGTCTCAGTCGACACACTGCACGCCGAAACTGCGGCAGCGGCAGTGACCGCTGGAGCGCGCCTCATCAACGACGTTTCTGGCGGCGAGCACGATGCAGACATGCTGCGAGTTGCTGCTGCGGCGGGCCAAGAACACGGGGCGCGTTTCATAATTGGCCACTGGCGCGGCATTCCCGATCCGACTCACCAGCGTTCCGACTATGCAGATGTGGTCGCAGAGGTGCGCGATGGCCTTGCGGGGCGCGCTGCGGAGGCTATGGCCGCGGGTGTCGCTCGCGAACTGATCGTCATCGATCCCGGTCTCGGTTTCGATAAGACGGGCGCGCAGGGTTGGCAGCTGCTTGCCCACCTCGACGCGCTCATCAGCCTCGGTTTTCCGGTGCTTGTTGGGGCCTCAAGAAAGCGCATGATCGCCGAGGCACTCACGACTCCGTTGAGCGCTGCGCCACCTCCCGAAGGGCGCGACGTGGCAACGGCCGTTGTCAGCGCACTGGTCGCTCGTCAGGGGGCTTGGGGAGTGCGGGTGCACGACGTGCCC
The DNA here is from genome assembly GCF_011299575.1 of Leucobacter viscericola. Classification (NCBI taxonomy): domain Bacteria; kingdom Bacillati; phylum Actinomycetota; class Actinomycetes; order Micrococcales; family Microbacteriaceae; genus Leucobacter; species Leucobacter viscericola. The sequence continues at coordinate 1,354,617 of NZ_CP049863.1, read as the reverse complement.
GCGACGGTGCAGGCGCTCGCCATTGCAGAGGCGTGGCGGTCGGGCGAACGAGATGCTTCCGAAGCTCCACGGCAGCCCGAAGCTAAGCCGGCAGTTGGTGCTCGACCATGAGCGAAGTTGGTCGTGACACAATTGCCGGGAACACGGAGCGACTCCCCGAAGACCGCATTACTCTCACCGGGCTTGAGGTGTTTGCGCATCACGGTGTCTTTGGCTTCGAACGCGAGCAGGGCCAGCGCTTCCTGATCGACGCGGAGGTCGCGGTTAATCTCAACGGAACGGGCGATGAGATCGCGCGCACTGTGCACTACGGCGAACTCGCCGAGGCGATCCACGCTGCTGTTGCGCAAGATCCCGTAGACCTCATCGAAACCGTCGCGGAGCGGGTCGCGGCGACGGCGCTGGCCTTCGCCGGGGTGCGGGAGGCACGCATTACAGTGCACAAGCCCAACGCCCCGATCAACCTGACCTTCGCCGATGTTTCGGTCACTGTCGTGAGGTACGCGAGCGAGCCAAAGGAGGTCGCCGAATGATCGCCCAGCAAATGCCGGTGCTGCTCGCCTTCGGCGCGAACCTCGGTGACCGCGGCGAGACGATCCGGGCGGCACAGCGAGAGCTTGCCAGTGCCGCGGGCATCAGCGATCTGAACGCCTCGCCGCTGCGTGAGACCATCGCGCTGACACTTGACGGCCCCGATCCAGACGCACCGCGTTACCTCAACGGCGTTGCGACCGCCACCACCACACTGCGGCCACACGAACTGCTCGATCTGCTTCAGACGGTGGAATCCGCGCACGGGCGCACCCGCGATGAGCGCTGGGGCGATCGGACCCTCGACATCGACATCATTACGTTCGGAGGTCGATCGATCTCCGACGACCGGCTGCATGTTCCTCACCCGCGCGCGCACGAGCGAGACTTTGTGCTTGCCCCGTGGCTTGAACTGGATCCGCACGCCGTGTTACTCGGTCACGGCCGGGTTGCTGAGCTATTGGAACGCATCGGCGATACGACGCGTCCGTTCGAGGAGCCAACACATGCGTAAGCTCGACCGGATGAACCCGCTGACCTCGATCGCAGCCGCTGCTATGGGCATGGCGATCGGTCTCCTGGTGCAGTTTTACCTCTCCGGCCGGGGCCACGCCCCGTTTGTGCCTCCGCTCTCGCTGCCCGTCACGCTGGTCTTCATCGCGGCAGTTTTGCTCGGGTTCGGGATCAGGCTGCGACACAACGTCTCAAAACGCACGAGAGCCGTCAACCCGTTTCATGCGGTGCGTCTTCTCGCGACTGCGCGCGCCGGGCAGATTGTCGGCGGGCTGCTTGGCGGGTTTGGCGGTGGCCTAGTTCTGTCACTGCTCGGGCGCAGTGTTCCCGCCCCCGTGGCGAGCTGGTTGCCCATGCTGCTGGTGTTTGGTGGTGGCCTCACCCTCGTTATCTGCGCCATGATTACCGAGCGTCTGTGCAGGGTCCCTCCGGGAGACGATAAGGGGGAAGAAACCGACCCCGAGACAGGCCCCGAACCCGCCGACCAGGCCGCGTTCCGCAAGCCTTAGGGCCCCGTCTAAGCTTGAGGCTATGAACGCGGACACACTTGGGCAGGCTGCCCGCTCAGATGCCGGGGCAGACAACGAACAGCCCTGGCAGCGAGTTTCTTCGAAGTACGCCTGGGCCGATCTCGCGTTGAACCTGCTGTTGGTGCTCGCCGTCTGCGCAGCCTTTGTTGTTGTGTTTGTTGGCACAGAGGGTGATGTGCCGCTGTTCCCGCTCATCGCGATCCCGGCAGTGGCGTTGGCGCTGCTCATCAACGCGCTTCTGGCCTTCCGTCGCGTGAAAGCAATCGGCTACAAGCTCCGTAAAGACGACCTGCTGTTCCGTCGTGGCATCATGTTTGAGCGGATCGTCGCGGTGCCTTACGGGCGATTGCAGCTCGTTGACGTCAACCGGGGGCCTCTGTTGCGCGCGCTTGGGCTTTCGACATTGAAATTTGTGACTGCCTCGATCGCCACCGGCGTCAACCTGCCAGGTCTGCCTGCCGCAGAGGCTGAAGAGCTTCGAGATCGCCTTGTGGTGCTTGCCGAGACACGGCGGTCAGGGCTGTGACCGACCTCCCCGCGCCGAGCAACGGCGACCTGCCAACTGGCACGGAGGCTTATGAGGCTGCGCAAGATCCTGCGCTCCCTGGAACCGCGGATGCCGAGGGCTGGCGCAGACTGCACCCGCTCTCTCCACTGTTGCGAGGCGGACTCGCCCTGCTCGTTGTTGGTGGCATCATCGTCGCCAACTTCCGCGATCGTTTTATCGAGTTCTTTTTTGCGAACCAGCTGCGCGAGAGCGGTGACCTTGAGGGCATGGTGAGTGAGCAAGACATGTTCACCTTCCTCGAGAAGCAGGGCCTACTGCTTGTCGCCCTTGGCGCCGCGATCGTTGTGATCCTGCTGATTGTGCTGTTCTCGTGGGTTGCGTGGCGCTTCCACACTTACCGCATTTCAGATGAGGCGGTCGAAGCGCGCAGCGGTGTCGTCTTTCGGAATCACCGGCGTGCTCCGCTCGAGCGTATCCAAAGCGTAAACCTGCAGCGGCCACTCCTTGCCAGGGCCCTCGGGCTGACCAAAATTGACGTGCTCACCGCTGGCCAGGGCGGAAAAGTTGAGCTGGCCTACCTCGGCCATCGCGACGCCAAAACTGTACGTGAACAGATTCTGCAGCGCGCCGCGCACAAGCGCGACGGGGTCGCGCCGAACCGCACCGCCGACGTGCAGGCGCCTCCCGTGGTCGGCTACGACGGCTACGTGTATGGCGAAGCGAGCGGCAAACTCACCGAGCGCGCGCAGACCTTCGCTGATGCGGATGTCGATCCTGAGGCGTTCGCCGCAAATACGCTGGTGAAGGTGCCGGTCGGCCGTTTGATCGGCAGCATTGCTCTCGGCTGGGAAGCCGTCATAGCCGTCGCGATCGTCATCGCGATCGTGGTGCTGGGGGCCACCCTCGAACTCGCGATTCTTGTTGGCATTATTCCCATGGCCATTGTGATGTTCGGAATCGTCTTCTCCCAGTTCAACAAGGGCTTCAACTTCACGCTGTCGCGCAGCAGTGACGCGGTTCGAACGGGCGCCGGGCTCACGGCTACCGCAACCGAGACCATCCCCTTCGGCAGAATCCACGCTATTGAGGCCCGTCAGCCGCTGCTGTGGCGCCCGGCAAAGTGGTGGAAGGTGAGGATCACGCTCGCCGGTCACTCCGTCGCGCAGGGAGGGCAGAATGCCACTCAGAACGTGGTGCTGCCCGTCGGGTTCGAAGACGACGTGCTGCGTGTCATCGACACGCTACTGCCCGGAGTCGGTGAAAACACCGCCGAAATCGAGGCGTTGCGCGACGCCTTGACCGGATCCGGAAAGGGATACCTCGGTGCCGGGCCGCGTGCCGGATGGGTGCTGTGGTGGGGGCGCAAACGCGCGGGTATGCGTGTCGACGGCCTCGGACCTGATGACGAGCTCGGTAACTCCACACTGCGTATCAGGCGGGGTGTGCTCACGCGCTCACTCTCGCTCATGCCGATCGTTCGCTCCCAGTCGGTGCAGCTGCGGCGACCGCTTGTGCACCGCATGCTGGGGCTCGCCTCGGTGCAGGCGCACACGGTTCTGGGACCGGTGCGCATGGAGATGCGCGGGCTGGCCCTGAAAGACGCACGAGCCGCTTTCGACTTCCTCGCCGCGACGGTGCTGCGAGTACAGGGAGCCGAAGCTGCGGAGCGCGCCGAACGAAAGCAGGCATCGCAGATGGTGGAGCCGACGCAAGAAGTCCCGCAGAGCGGCGTTGCCTATCCCGCAGAGCAGAGTGGAGACCCACAGTGAATCCGGATCGCGAAGCCTCCCGCCTTGGTGTCGGCATTATCGGGGCGGGGCGTGTCGGCCCGGTGCTCGCGAGGGCGCTTGCCGGTGCAGGCCACGCCATCACCGGCATCAGCGCAGTCAGCGAGACGAGCCGGGAGCGCGCTGAGAGCATGCTCCCCGGAGTCCCCATTCTCGAGGTCGCAGAAGTTGTGCGTCGCTCCGAGCTCGTTTTGATCGCGATTCCAGGATCGGAGCTGCCCGGTCTTGTCGCCGGACTCGCGGCGACCGGTGCCTGGCAACCGGGACAGCTTGCGATCCACACCGCCCCTGAACACGGCATCGGGGTGTTCGCTCCCGCGCTCGCCGCGGGAGTGATCCCGTTGGCCCTGCACCCCGCGATTGTGTTCACTGGCACCAGCCTCGACCTCACCCGTTTGAGTGAGGCGACGATTGCGGTGACGGCACCAGCCCCCGTGCTGCCGATCGGACAGGCCCTCGCGGTCGAGATGGGGGCAGAGCCCATCATTGTGAGCGAGCAGGATCGCCCAGCGTATGCAGACGCGATGCTCGCAGCTGCGGAGCTGTCGCAAGCCGTCGTGCGGCAGACAACCGACGCGCTGCGATCCATCGGGATCGAACGCCCGGATCGTGCAGTCGGGGGAGTGCTTCGCGCGGCTATGGAAGAAGAATTGCTTCGAGCCGTCGCAGATCCTGGTCCCAGCGGGATTGAACTGAGTTAAGCCCCGTAGGATGGTCGGGTACGCCAAATCAACGGAGGAACCCGCCCAAATGAGCGAGCAGACCGCAGCCAGCAGCGCAAACGCCGAGAGCAACGCGAGTGAAGAGACCAGCGCCCCAGAAGTGAGCGCGGAAGAAATCTTCGAGCAGAAGCGCGTGCGCCTGGAGAAGCGGGACCGGCTGAACGCGGCCGGCGATCTAGCGGGTGGCGCCTACCCGGTGGCAGTTCCCGTTACGGCGACGATCCCCGCGGTTCGCGCGAAGTGGGGTCACCTTGAAGCGGGTGCCGAGAGCGGCGAGACGGTTGGGATCGCTGGGCGTGTGGTGTTCCAGCGCAACACCGGCAAGCTCTGCTTCGGAACGCTGCAGGCTGGCAACGGAGAGCGGATCCAGGTCATGGTGAGCCTTGCCGAGGTTGGCGAAGAATCGCTTGCCGCATACAAGGAGCTTGTTGATCTCGGCGACCACCTGTTCGTCTCTGGCGAGGTGATTTCGAGCCGTCGCGGTGAGCTGTCGATCATGGCCCGTGAGTGGCGGATCGCGGCGAAGGCGATTGCGCCGCTGCCAAACCTGTACACCGATCTGAACGAGGAGACGCGGGTTCGCCAGCGCTACCTCGACCTGATTCAGCGCGAGCAGGCCCGTCGCAACGTCGTCACTCGCGCCCGCACAATGGCGAGCCTGCGGCAGACCTTCGCCGATCACGACTTCATCGAGGTCGAAACCCCGATGCTGCAGACGATGCACGGCGGTGCCTCCGCGCGCCCGTTCGTGACCCACTCGAACGCCTTCGACACCGAGCTGTTCCTGCGGATCGCCCCCGAGCTCTACCTCAAGCGCGCCGTTGTCGGCGGGCTCGAGCGGGTCTTCGAGATCAACCGCAACTTCCGCAACGAGGGTGCAGACTCCACGCACAGCCCCGAGTTCGCGATGCTTGAGTCATACCAGACCTACACCGACTACAACGGCATCGCCGATCTGACGCAGGAGCTGATTCAGAACGCCGCGCTCGCCGCTAACGTCGGCACCGAGCGCGAGGGCACCCACACTGTGGAGTGGGCCGACGGCACACTCTTTGACCTCGGTGGCGAGTGGGAGCGCATCTCGATGTACGGCACGCTCTCTGCGGCCGCTGGTCGCGAGATCACACCCGAAACCTCGGTTGACGAGCTGCAGAAGCTTGCCGACGCAGAGGGCGTCGAGGTGCACCTGCCGAACCACGGCAAGCTCGTTGAGGAGCTGTGGGAGCACTTTGTAAAGGATGGCCTCACCCGTCCGACCTTCGTCATGGACTTTCCCGTCGAGACGAGCCCGCTCACGCGTCACCACCGCTCGATCCCGGGTGTTGTTGAGAAGTGGGATCTCTACGTGCGCGGCTTTGAGCTCGCCACCGGCTACTCCGAGCTCGTTGATCCTGTCGTGCAGCGCGAGCGTTTTGTGGAGCAGGCGGCACAGGCTGCGAAGGGTGACGTTGAGGCCATGGGCGTCGACGAGGAGTTCTTGCGCGCGCTCGAGCACGGCATGCCACCCTCCGGCGGCATGGGCATGGGTATGGATCGCCTACTCATGACCCTTACGGGGCTCGGGATCCGAGAGACCATCCTGTTCCCGCTCGTCAAATAGCGGCAATTGCCCAGGAGCCGTGGAGGGAAGCAAAGTAGAGTGAGTGCTTATGGATAACTGGTGGTTGAATGCGATCTGGTCGCTCACTCCGACCGTGTTGATCGGGCTCTTCTTCTGGATGGTGTTGCGTCTGATCTTGCGTGCGGATCGCACTGAGCGACGGGTGTTCCGCGAGATTGAAAACGAGGAGCGCATTAAAGCGGGTCTGCCGATCCGCGAAGACTCCTAAACTTGCTCCCGCGACCGATAGAGTGATTCTCAGCAATACGGCGAATCACTAAACGGGAGGGAGCCGCAATGGATCTCACCTGGTTGGTGAACAGCTGGCCGTACATTTCGACGTTCGGGTTCTTTGTTGTCGACAACATCATTCGAATTGTCGCCCTGTTTGTGGTGCCGCGTAACCGGCGCCCGACGGCGGGTATGGCCTGGCTTATGGCGATCTTTTTCTTGCCGGTGCCCGGGCTGCTGCTGTTCCTGATCATCGGGAGTAAACGGCTCCCGAAGAGTCGCGAGCGCAAACAAGAAGACATCAACAAGTTTGTGTCCGAGGTTGCCGATCGCGAGGACAACAGCCTGGTGGCGCCCGTGGATCAGCTGCAAGAGGGGCTCGCGAGCGCCGTGCAGCTCGGACGCTCTCTTGGTGCCCAGCCGATGCTGCTTGGCAACACCGCGACGATCTGCATCGACTACGAGGGTTCTTTCGCCCAGATGGCCGCCGCGATCCGTTCCGCCACTGAATACGTTCACGTCGAGTTTTACATCTTCGTTCACGACGAGACGACCGATGACGTGTTCGCCGCAATGCGCGAGGCCGTGGAGCGCGGTGTGAAGGTTCGTGTGCTGCTGGATCACGTTTCGGCCGTGCGAAACCCCGGCGCAAAGAAGACCGTGCAGAGTTTCAAAGACATCGGCCTCGACTGGTCCTACATGCTGCCGGTGCGGCCGTGGCGCGGGGAATACCAGCGCCCGGATCTGCGCAACCACCGCAAGCTGCTGGTGGTCGACGGCAAGGTCGGATTCATGGGGTCACAGAACCTCGTTGACTCAAGCTACAACAAGGCCTCCAACAAACGGCGTGGCCTGCACTGGAAAGACCTGATGGTGCGGGTTGAGGGTCCGATTGTGCTCGGCCTCGAAGCGGTGTTCCAGGGTGACTGGTACCTCGAAACGGGGGAGTACCTCACACACCTCGCCGAGGAGAGCATCTCGGTGGAACAGCCGGGTGAACTTGAGTGCCAGATCGTGCCGAGCGGACCGGGCTACGAGGGTGAGAACAACCTGCAGGTGTTTGTTGCGCTGCTCTATTCCGCGCGACGCAGGATCAGCATCACGAGCCCCTACTTTGTGCCTGATGGCTCGATCATGAACGCTCTGCGCGCGGCGACCGCGCGCGGTGTTGAGGTCGAGCTCTTTGTCTCCGAGACCGGAGACCAGGCGGTTGTGTATCACGCACAGCGCTCCTACTACGAAGAGATTCTGCGCGCGGGTGTGCGCATCTGGATGTTCAAACCGCCCTACATTCTGCACTCGAAGCACTTCACCGTTGACGAGGCGGTAGCTGTGGTCGGATCGTCGAACATGGATCAGCGCTCGTTTGGGCTCAACATGGAGATCTCGATGGTCGTACACGGCGAGAGTTTCGTGAGTGATCTCGATGAGGTCAACGATTACTACCGGGCCAATTCGCGGGAGCTCACGATTGAGGAGTGGTCGAAGCAACCCCTGCGTTCGCAGCTACTCGATGGACTCGCCAGGCTCACCTCAGCTTTGCAATAGCGTGTGGGTGTAAAACTTACGTGGGGGTCAACTGAAAGGAAACCATCACATGTTTGCAGTCACCACCAATGATGTACCGGGGTACCGAATCACGCAGGTCTTGGGTGAGGTCATGGGCCTCACTGTTCGCTCCGCCAACTTCGGCCAGAACTTCACCGCAGGCTTCCGCGCCCTCGGTGGCGGCGAGATGCCGGAGTACACAAAGGTCATCTACGAATCGCGCTGGGAAGTTATGAACCGCATGTGGGGCGAGGCGCAGGCCCGCGGCGCAAACGCGGTCGTCGCGATGCGATTCGACTCGGGATCGATTGGCAACTTCACCGAGTTCTGTGCCTACGGTACCGCCGTGGTTATCGAGCCAATCGCTGGAGAGGCACCGGCGAATCCGACTCAGCCACAGAGCTAGTTGCAATATTAGGGCCGCCTTCGGGCGGCCCTTTTTGTTGCCTGCCACCGACGGCTGAACTCGGATAGACATGGCTTATGGATAACCTGGCCCAACCAGACATCACGTGTCAACCCCCGTCACGCCTGCGGCGAACAATTCCCCGTGATCCCGAATCAACCCGTAGCCTTATTTCAACGGCGGTGCCCTATCCGTGCACGGGTACCGCAGGGAGGTAAAGATGTTCGAGAGATTCACTGACCGCGCTCGTCGCGTCGTCGTCCTCGCCCAAGAAGAGGCGAAGATGCTGAACCACAACTACATTGGCACCGAGCACATACTGCTTGGTCTCATTCACGAGGGTGAAGGCGTTGCCGCCAAGGCCCTTGAGCAGCTTGAAATCTCCCTTGACGCTGTACGTGCCCAGGTGACCGACATCATCGGCACCGGCCAGCAGCCGCCAGCGGGTCACATCCCCTTCACGCCGCGCGCGAAGAAGGTGCTGGAGCTCAGCCTGCGCGAAGCGCTGCAGCTTGGCCACAACTACATTGGCACGGAGCACATTCTGCTCGGTCTTATCCGCGAGGGTGAGGGCGTTGCAGCTCAGGTGCTCGTGAAGCTCGGTGCTGATCTCAACCGCGTACGCCAGACCGTGATCCAGCTGCTCTCCGGCTACCAAGCCGGTAAAGAGAGCGCGACCGTCGGTGCTCCCGAGGCGCAGGGCGAAGCTAAGGGATCGCAGGTGCTCGACCAGTTCGGTCGTAACCTGACCCAGGCCGCTCGCGAGGGCAAGCTTGACCCCGTTATCGGCCGCGAAAAAGAGGTCGAGCGGGTCATGCAGATCCTCTCGCGCCGCACCAAAAACAACCCCGTGCTGATCGGTGAGCCCGGCGTCGGTAAGACCGCCGTGGTCGAGGGCCTCGCACAGGCGATTGTGAAGGGTGAAGTTCCCGAGACGCTGAAGGACAAGCAGGTGTACGTGCTTGACCTGGGTTCGATGATCGCGGGTAGCCGTTACCGTGGTGACTTCGAGGAGCGCCTGAAGAAGGTCACCAAGGAGATTCGCAACCGCGGCGACATCATCATCTTCATCGATGAGATCCACACGCTCGTTGGTGCGGGTGCCGCAGAGGGCGCTATCGATGCGGCCAACATCCTGAAGCCGATGCTTGCTCGTGGTGAGCTGCAGACCATTGGTGCGACCACACTCGACGAGTACCGCAAGCACTTCGAGAAGGATGCCGCGCTCGAGCGCCGTTTCCAGTCGATCCAGGTCGCTGAGCCGTCGCTGCCGCACACCATCAACATCTTGAAGGGTCTGCGCGACCGCTACGAGGCGCACCACAAGGTATCAATCACCGACGGCGCCATCGTTGCTGCTGCCAACCTGGCCGATCGTTACGTGCAGGATCGCTTCCTGCCCGACAAGGCAATTGACCTGATCGACGAGGCCGGTGCACGTCTGCGACTCTCGATCCTGTCGAGCCCACCCGAGTTGCGCGAGTTCGACGAGAAGATCGCGGTTGTTCGCGCCGACAAAGAGATGGCGATCGAGCAGCAGGACTTTGAGGGCGCAGCTAACAAGCGCGACGAAGAGAAGAAACTGATTGCTGAGCGTCTGCGCCTCGAGAAGCAGTGGCGCTCGGGTGATGTCGAGACCAAGGCCGAGGTCGATGAGGGCCTGATCGCCGAGGTGCTTGCACAGGCGACCGGCATCCCCGTCTTCAAGCTCACTGAAGAAGAGACCAGCCGTCTCCGCTTCATGGAAGAGGCGCTGCACCAGCGTGTGATCGGGCAGAACGAGGCCATCTCGGCACTCGCGAAGACGATCCGCCGTCAGCGTGCAGGACTGAAGGATCCGAAGCGCCCCTCGGGCTCGTTCATCTTCGCCGGACCCACGGGTGTCGGCAAGACCGAGCTCGCGAAGGCACTCGCCGAGTTCTTGTTCGATGACGAGGACGCGCTGATCTCCCTCGACATGTCGGAGTACGGCGAGAAGCACACCGTGTCGCGCCTCTTCGGTGCGCCTCCCGGGTTCGTTGGCTTCGAAGAGGGTGGCCAGCTCACCGAGAAGGTACGCCGCAAGCCATTCTCCGTGGTGCTGTTCGACGAGATCGAGAAGGCTCACCCCGATATCTTCAACTCGCTGTTGCAGGTGCTCGAAGAGGGTCGCCTCACCGACGGCCAGGGTCGCGTGATCGACTTCAAGAACACCGTCATCATCATGACGACCAACCTCGGCTCGACCGCGATCGCTGGTGGCCCCGTCGGCTTCCAGATCGAGGGCGACAGCCAGATCGGTTACGACACGATGCGCGGCAAGGTGAACGAGGAGCTGAAGAAGCACTTCAAGCCCGAGTTCTTGAACCGTGTTGACGACACGATCGTGTTCCCGCAGCTCTCGAAGCCCGAACTGCTGCAGATCGTTGACCTCTTCGTGAAGCAGCTGAAGGACCGCCTGCTCGATCGCGACATGCACATTGAGGTGTCGCCCGCTGCGCGCGAGCGGCTCTCAGAGATCGGGTACGACCCGACACTCGGTGCCCGTCCGCTGCGCCGTGCGATCCAGCGCGAGATTGAGGATCGTCTCTCCGAGAAGATCCTCGGTGCTGAGCTGCTGGCGGGTGACACCGTAAAGGTTGATCTTGTTGATGGTGAGTTCACCTTCACAACCAACCGCAGCGCTGAAAAGGCTCACGGCGAGACCTCGGCTTCTGCCGCGGCTGCCGTCGCCTCGACCGCTGCTACACCGGGAGTCACTGAGTAGTTCTCTGCTAGACGGAATCGTGGGCCCATCGCTTCGGCGGTGGGCCCACGTTCGTTTTGGTGGCGACCAGCCGTGGGATTTCTGCAGAGGAAGGCTGCCATAAGCTTGAACGCATGAGTGACACCCCAGAGATTCAGATCCGCACCGCGCGCACAAGCGATGTGCCGCGCATGGTCGAGCTGATGGAACCTCTCGTTGCTCGACGCGTGTTACTTGGTAAAGACCTGGTCGACCTCTATGGGGCTGTACCCGAGTTTCTGGTGGCGACCACGGCCGATGACCGGGTTGTTGGCTACGGTGCCGTCCACGTGATGTGGGACAAACTCGGCGAGGTTCGCACCCTCGGTGTTTCCGAAGAGGTGCTCGGACGCGGGGTCGGGCGCAGGTTGTTGCAGGCGCTTGAGGCCCGAGCGGCCGACCTTGGGCTGACCCAGCTCTTCTGCCTGACCTTCGAGATCGACTTCTTCACCCGCAACGGGTTTGAAATCGTGAGCGAAAACACGTCGCTCGTGGCCGCCGATGTGTACACCGAGCTGTTGCGGTCGAGTGACGAGGGTGTCGCGGAGTTCCTGGACTTAGCCCGTGTAAAGCCAAACACCCTTGGCAACACGCGGATGCTGAAGCGCCTTTAGCGTCAGATCAAGGTTACGCTGGCGCTATGTCGACGCTGCGAGATCCCGTGGGCCCCAAAGACCGCAAGGTCTACATCAGGCGGAGAATTCTGGTGCTCGCCGGACTGCTCGCGGTGATCGCCGTGATTGTGCTCATCATCGTGAAGCCAGGATCGAGCGACACCCCAGACCAGGCCTCTGACGTCAAGGTGCCGTCGGACATCGCAACGACAACCGCCACTGACGATGCGAAGGCGAGCAAGGATCCGCAGCCCTGCAATTCCGCCCAGCTGCGAGTCAATGCGATCACGGATAAGTCCGATTACGCTGAGGGTGAGCTCCCAGAGATCTCACTCTCGGTCGAGAACACCGGGTCTAAAGCGTGCACGGCAGACCTGGGCACCGCCGGAATGCAATTCGTTATTTCCAGCGGCGACGATAAAGTGTGGAACTCCGTCGACTGCCAGACTGACCCCAAAAACACGGCGGTGATCCTCGACCCCGGCAAACCCGTTGAGAGCGAAGCCATCTCGTGGGATCGCACCCGCTCCAGTAAAGACACCTGCGATGTGAGCCGCGAGCCCGTTGTTGCTGGCGGTGCCACATATCACTTGCAGGCTACTGCCGCCGGTGTGACCGGTGCAGAGACGGCGCCGTTCATTCTGAACTAGGCATCTGCCATTCAGGGCAGCACAACAACTCCGCGATAGCTGGGATCACCCCAGCGCGTAACCAAGTCCACGCCGGTGAGCGGGATCGGCAGTGCAAACGTGTCCACCCACGTCTCGCCGTTCGGGTAGTGCACCCAGGGATCCGAGACGATCAAGTTGTCGCCAACCACATCGCTCGCGAGCACCCAATGTGGAGTCGGATCGGCGATCAGTTCCGTGAGATCAATGAGCAACAGCACCTGCGCGCCTGCCCGCACGAACTCCGCGATCTCTTCAACCTCGATCCAGCGCCGCTCAATCGGGATGCCCAACTCCTGCGCCTGCCGCAGGGATTCGCGTTGCAGGTCGGTGCGCAGCATGGTTTCAGCCTCGTCTGAGGCAAACTCCTCAAGCAGCACGGGCTCGTCGGTGCTGAGGATGACACGGGGGAGACCCGACAGCAGCGAGCCTCCCGACTTCGCGATCTCGACGGCTAGCGCGATCGGTTCGCAAGCAGGCAGGTTCGTTGCCTTACGCCAGAAGGTGATCTCGGCGGCCCGGTTTTCGGTGAGGCTGTGTGGATCGAAGCCCTTTGCCCCGAGCAACTCGAGCGCCATAAGCGAGGCGACAGCGCCGCAGGTGACCTCGGTCGTTTGGCCGTAGTAAGGTGCGAGGCGTGTTGGGCGCTCGTCGCGCCACCAGGTCCACGCTGCGACCTCGCTAGAGTCGCCGTCGCGAGTGCTGGGAATCGAGGGCACCGGTCGTGGTGCGGGGGAGAACCCCAGCACCTCAAGCTGGTCCCGATACCTTTGCGAGAGGGGCGCGATCTGCAGGTGCTCTTCAAAATGAACTACGAGCGGCACAGGGTGACTCGCATCCACGTCAGGCACGTCGTCCCTCGCCGCGTCAACAAGCGTGGCCCAGACAGCCAGTGCGGCAACGGGGTCGCCCGGGTTGGAGTCGTCAACAACGACCACATCCACGATCTTGCGGTAGGCGGTGTGCGGTCGCCCCACTGTGAGGACCGCACCGCGCACACTGCCACTGGCAGAAATATAGGCACGAGGTGTCCAGAGCTGCCGCTCCACCTCCCAGAGGGCACGTCGCTCGGGTGAGATTTTCGCTGCCAAATCCGCGGGTAGTGCCGCCTCGTGATGCAGCAATGTCTCGACCGTGAAGCTCTTGCTCATGTCCGTCCCTCTCTGTGCACGCTATCGTGCTCCGCCGCCGCCACAAGCAGCCTTGTGTACTCGTGCTCGGGGGCGCGCAGCACACGCTCGGTTGCGCCGCGCTCGACGATTTCACCGTTACGCAGCACGACAACGTTGTTTGCGATCCTCGCCACAACTCCAAGATCGTGGGTTATGAACAGCATCGCAAGCCCCAGCTCGTCACGCAGCCTGGCGAGCAGAGCAAGAATCTGTGCCTGCACCGAAACGTCCAGCGCCGAGACGCTCTCGTCGCAGATCAGCACGTCAGGGTTCGGGGCGAGTGCCCGAGCTATCGACACCCGCTGGCGCTGACCGCCCGAGAGCTGTGACGGACGCCGCATTGCCAGCGCAGGATCAAGCTCAACCAGCTCAAGGAGATCCTTCACGGTGCGTGTGCGGTCACTGCCCGCTCGCAGCGCCTCCTGAAGTGTCTGCCCGATGGTGAACGTTGGGTTGAGGGTCGAGTACGGATCCTGAAACACAATCTGGATCTGCCCGGGTTTACGCCCGCGCCGCCCGGCCGGAAGCTGCGCGCCGTGCAGCGTGACGGTGCCGGTGTCGGGAACTTCGAGCCCGGCAATCGAACGAGCAAGCGTCGACTTGCCCGATCCTGACTCCCCGACAATCGCGAGTACCTCGCCGGCTGCGACCTCAAGCGACGCATCGCTCAGCGCTGCGGTGGCACCGAACGATTTTGAGATGCCGGTGGCAACGAGGATCGGCGGGGTCGTTGCAGCTACCGCTGGCACAGCCGAGGCCGCGTCAGAGATTGAGGGGTTCGCTGCGATCAGGGCCCGCGTGTATTCGTGCTGCGGGTTCTGCAGCACCTCTGCCGAGGTACCCTGCTCGACGACCTCGCCGTTGCGCATCACGTACACACGGTCTGCTCGCCCCTCAATAACACCCAGGTCGTGGCTGATGAGGATCAGGCTCATGCGGTGAGCGAGCTGCAGACTGCGCAGCAAATCGAGCACCTCACCCTGGGTGCTCGCGTCGAGTGCGGTTGTGGGTTCGTCGGCGATGAGCAGTCGGGGTTCAGCGGCAAGTGCGGCCGCAATCGCCACCCGCTGTCGCATACCGCCCGAGAGCTCGGTCGGATACATCTTCGCCACGCGCGCTGGAAGTTGCACCTCGGCGAGCCGGCGCTCAACCTCCGCCTGAATGGCCGCGCGCCCGGGGGAGCGGCCGGTGCGCGCCTCGATCGTAAGCGCGATCTGCTCGCCGCAGCGCAGCACCGGGCTCAGACTGGTGAAGGGGTCCTGCAACAGCAGAACCGCCCGCCGCCCGCGAACCTCCCGCCACACCCCGGCCGACTGCTCTGAGAGATCGTAATCGAACCCGTCAATCGCGGCGCTCCCGGTCGCGCGCACGCCGCGGGGAAGCAGGCCTGTGATCGCGCGGGCTGTGAGCGACTTGCCCGATCCTGATTCACCGATTATCGCGAGCATCTCACCGGGCACAACCGTGGCATCAAACGGTTGCACGATGGTGCGTTCGTCACTGTCGACCTGGAGGCCGGTGACCCGCACTCCCTGTGCGTTCTGTGCGGTGTTCGCGTCTTTGAAGATCACTGCATGCCCCGCTCTCGCAGGCGCTCACCCAGGTGGTCGCCGAGCACGTTGATGGCCATGGCAACGAGCACAATGAGGATCGCTGGCACGACCATCATCGCGGGGTTGTCGCCCATGATGCCCCGGCCGTCCGTGATCTGGCGGCCCCAGTCGGGGGTGCCGGGTGCGACTCCAATGCCGAGGAAGGACAGGGACGACAGTGTGACCAGTGCGATAGCGAGGTTCAGCATGAAGTTGGTCATGATCAGCGGCCACACGTTCGGCACGGTGTGGCGGTACATGATCCGCGCGGGTGACAGCGATAGCATTTGAGCCGCTTCGACGTAGGGTCTCGGGGCCTGTTCAGTGACCCCCGCCCGCACAATACGAATGTCGGAGGGGGCAAAAAGCGCCACGAGCATAAACACGGTGACCCAGTACCCCGCCCCAAAAATACCCGCGACCACAATGGCAACAAGCATGACTGGGAGCGCGAGCAAGATATCGACCACACGCCCGACGGCCCAATCGACTGAGCCGCGCAGGTAACCAGCGAGTGTGCCGATGAGAATCGCGAGAACCATCGATCCAATGGCGATCACCACGGGGCCCGCGACGGCCGAGCCGGTACCGGCGAGGGTGACCATGAGTATGTCGCGACCGAGTTCATCGGTGCCGAGTGGATGCCCCGGAGAGCCCGGGGGAAGGAGCGAATCGAGAATGCTCTGATTGGTCGCGGCCTCCGTGAGAAACGGTGAGATAGCCGCCGTGATCGCCACGAGCGTTAGAAACACCGCCGAGACCATCACGCTCCAGTCTCGAGGTTTGCCCGGTGCGACCCGCACGCGATTGAGCAATGAAATCTGGGTCGTTTGTGAACTCATCCGACGAGCTCCCTCGCTCTGACTCGCGGATCGAGCAGCATGTAGCTCACGTCCACGAGAATGGTGATGATCGCGATGGCCGTCGCAACAAGGAGGGTGATGGCCTGCACCACCGGCAGATCCTTGAACAGCACGGCCTCCTCGAGCAGTTGCCCCAGACCCGGCAGCGCAAACACCGTTTCCACGATGATCGTGCCACCGATAATGAAGGTCAGAATGAGCCCGGCACTCGTGACAATCGGAATCAGTGCCCCGCGCAGCGCGATGCGCTGGATCTTTGCCTCGGCGATGCCGCGCGATCTGGCGAACGTGACGGCGTCACTCTCGAGTTCGCGCAGCACCGCAGCGCGGGTCATGCGCATCAGGATGGCGCCGATACCCGCGGCGAGAACCACGGAGGGCAGTACGAGGTGCAAGAACCGATCAAAGCCCTCGTCGCCCGCTCCGTAGGCGGGAAAAATGGGGATCAGAAGCGAAAACACCGAAATCGCTAGAATGGCAAGGGCAAAGCTCGGCGCTGACAGCCCAAAGAGCGAAACCGCGCTCGCCGCACGGTCGATGCGCTTGCCCGCGCGCGCAGCACTCAAAATGCCCAGCGGCACGGCCGAGACCAGGGCCAACACGAACGAGAAGCCGATGAGTTCGGCGGTGACCCCGATCCTGCTCTCGATGACCTTGGTGACCGGCTGTTGGAGCCGGATTGAAACCCCAAAATCGCCGCGCAGGGCAGAAAACAGCCAGTCGAGATAGCGAACGAAAAAGGGGTCATCGAGATGGTACTGAGCGCGGATTGCCTCGATGGCCGCGGGTGTGCTCGGGCGATTGCCGAGGAGATTCTTCACAAGGTCTCCCGGCGCAAGGTAGAGCAGCGTGAAAGAGAGGAATGAGATCACGAGCAGGATCAACACGACGCTGGCAATGCGCAGCGTGAGCGTTCTCGTGAGGCGATGACCGACCCTCACCGTTCGGGCTACTTCACTTCAGCGGCGAAGAGCTTTGCTCCCCATACACCGGTGAAGGTGTAGGGGCTGTAGTCGGTGACGCCGACGGTGTTCGAGAACGCCGTGAGCGACTTGCCCCACCAGATCGGTGCGTTCACCGTTTCGTTGGCATTGAGGGTTTCCAGCTCGATGAGCTTCTGGGCCCGCTCCTTGGGATCAACGAGGGCGTTTGCCTCGGCGATGAGGTTTGTGGCCTCGTCGCTCTTAAAGGCGTTCGGGTTGTCGGCTCCGAGAAGGTAGCCGTTCACCTCTGCCGGATCACCCGTCGTCGAGAAGTACCACATGAATCCGAGCCCGTGTTTGCCATCACCGATGGTGGCGAGCCACTCTTCGATCGGTACCTCTTTGACGGTCACCTCCATGCCGATCTTCTTGAGGTTCTCTGCGATCGCCTGGGCGGCGATCCCGAGCTGCGGACCCGTGTTCGGATAGGTCAGCTCAGTCTTGAGCCCCTTGGCGTCGGTGCCCGCCAGGAGCTTCTTCGCCGCGTCGAGGTCGAAGTCATGCTGCGGTACTTTCGCGAGCTCCTTACGGGCTTCCTTGCCGTCGTACGCCGCCGAAAGTGACTCGGGCGTCATGATCGCGGTCGCCTTCTCGCCGTACCCGCGGAGCAGCTTGTCTGCGATTGCATCGCGGTCGATGCTCTCAGCGATAGCGGTGCGAACATCGACGTTATCGAACGGCTTCACGTTCTGATCAAAGAGCAGCCCAACATACGAGAGATCGTTGAGCGCCTCGAGGCGCATGCCATCGATCTTGCTCCACTCGGCAGCCTGATTGATGGGCACATTGAACGCAATATCGATGTCGCCCTTCTTGGCGGCCGCGAGTCGAGTGTTTGCATCCGGAATGAAGTTGACCCGGATCGACTTGGCCTTTGGCACTCCACCCCACCAGGTGTCGACGCGCTCCAGGGTGACGTGTGAATCAGGCTGGAACTCAGTGACCTTGTAGGGGCCGGTGCCGAGGATCAGCGAGTCGCTCGTGCCGATGTTTCCCTTGTGCGCCTCCCAGAACTTCTGCTGTGTGATGACCACCGCGCCAGCGTTGGAGAGACCAACAAGGAACGTCGCGTCGGGAGTTTTGCTCTTCACCGTCACTTCATCGTCGCCGGTCTTCTCGACCGAGGCGAGGTTCGTTAGGTAGTAGTAGATGCCGGGTGAGGCCTCGGGATCCGCTGCCTGTTTGATGCTGAAGACCACGTCGTCTGCGGTGACCGGATCCCCGTTCTGGAACCTGGCGTCTTTGCGCAGTTTGAACACGAAGGTGGAGTCGTCTGGTGTCGTCCAGGACTCAGCGATCGCGGGAACCACTTTTCCGCTGGAGTCCTGCCCAACAAGCCCCTCCTGCACCGTTGCAGCGAGGTTGTAGTTCAGGATGCCGCTCTCTTGTCCGATGTACAGGTTGGCCAGTGATCCAGGAAAAGCCACTGTGACCTGATCAATGTCCTTGCCCGTGTCGACCAGCTTGACGTCTGGAGCCGCGTCACCGCCAGATGAGCCGGAGGTGGCGCAGCCTGTGAGTACAAGCGCGGCCGTTGCGACGAGCGCGGCGGCGGTGCCGATGCGTCGTCGCAGAGAACGAGACAGAACCTTCTGCATGTGGGTTCACTCCTTTGTGAAATTGGGTGAGCTGTGGTCAGCGTATTACAGCGCGAGAAACCGCGGGGGATTCTTTTGACACCAAACGTAACGATTTCGCAAAGGCGACCATTATCGCAAGCTAGCTGAGAGTACCCAGAAACCCGTTCAAAAAAGGTGATGCGCAACCTTGATGATGGGGTCTATCTTGAACCCATGGACAAGAAACATGCAAAAGATACCGGGATCCGTGTTGAGGTTCTGCAGGGCACTGGGGAGTCGGTCGCCCTCGATGAACTTGTCAACGATTTCTTACACGGCGACGTGAACGGTGCGCTGCACGCGCTTCACGAGCCACACTCAGAGAGCAAACCGGAGGCGCCAGGGGCGCCGAAGTTAGCCTAACCCTCGTCCGCGATCTCTTCGAGACGCAGGGCGAACCACAGTTCGGAGCGGTCATCGGCATCTGCCAGTGATCGCTCCGTAAGTCGTTCAATGCGGGTCAGTCGATCCCGAAGGGTGTTCCGGTGAATGCCCAGCGCGGTGGCAGCTGGCCCGCGCTGCCCATCAGCCTGAAAGACGGCAGACATGGTCTCGCGCAGCATGTGGCGTTCGTGCTCTGCGAGTTCTGAACTCGCAAGTGAGAGCGGGCCGAGAACATGCGCGCCGAGCGCCCTGCGCCGAGATCCTTCCTCGGTTCCCTGAGGGTCTCCCATGCTGAGCAACGCGTCGAGCAGCGGCGTATCGCGATCCGCCCAGATCACCACTGGTGTTCGGGGAGCGGTATAGAGCGGAGCCGTCACCGAGAGGGACCGCAGTCGAGTGCTGGCGGATCGGTAACTCAGTGCGGTGTTCGTGACAGGTGCGGATCGCCCAACCACCGCGTCGAGCTGATGGTTTGCAGCCACTTTGAGTGCTCCCTCGACCGCCGCATCCGTGTCGGCACACAGCTGCCAGGCCAGGGCCAGGCCGGCCGCTCGCGGTGGAGACTGTGAAGCCGCGATGAGCCGGTCGAGCCCGCTGCGGGGCCGGTGGCGCCACGCAGAGATGTCTTCGGCAGTGCCCTGCACGGCAATTGCGCGAACCAGGGCTGGCAGCTGAAGGGAAGGGTTCAGGATCGCCAGACTGTGGGGCTGCTCGCGACCACTCAGCAATCCCGCGGTAAACCGCTCCCAGCGCTCGCGCTCGCGGGTCTCCTCGAGACGGTCACCGCGAAGCCCCATGCCGAGCACCATGGATCCCGCGGCGATGACCGAGCGGCCCTCTGGGGAGAGCGGTGTATCGCCAACAACCGCGAGCCGCAGCGAGCCCTCGGCATCGAGCGAGATGTACTCGGTGCCGACACTATCGCGCACGCTCGCGAAGCCCCCAGTACTCGCGAGCACGGTGTTGTCTGAGCCGAGGAGGCCAAGCTGGCGCCCCGTTACCTGGGCGATGTTGGCCAAGACCTCGGCCGGATCCTGGTCTCCCCGCGAGCGATCGAGCAGCCTCTGCTGCGCCCGCAGGGCGCCACGGGCAGCCCGCAGCTCATCAGCGCGCATGAGCTCAGCGATGGCCTTGCTCACGGCGATAAACGGCACCGGCAGTGGCACCTCGAAGAGGGCTACCCGGTAGACGCTGGCGGCGCTCACGAGCGGAGCGGGAACCCTGTCGTGGTTGACGCCGATCCCGAACCCGATGCCCGCGACCCGGGCCCTGCTGAGAACCGCGACGAAGTCGCGCCAGCGGGGATCGTCGGCCTCGAGCGTGAGCCCTGTGGTGAGTATGATTTCGCCACCCTCAAGGTACTCGCTGAGATCGAGCAGCTCTGTCGTTGACACCCAGCTGAGCTCGGGATCACCCGGCCCAGATTGAAGCAGGCGGAGCCCAAGATCGGGCAGAGCCAGCAGCTGAGAAAGGGCGACCATGAGGCAATTCTTGCACAGCCTTCTCTGCTGGCTCTATGCAAGGACGGCTCGGGGGATGTCGGTGGGTGTCCGTAGACTGGCGGAAGCAAACGAGTTGGAGGAACCCCCGTGAGCCCAGAAGCAAGTACAGCGCAGACACGTCCGGTCGGGGCGATGAGCGGTATCCGCGTCGCCGATTTCTCGCGGGTGCTCGCGGGCCCACACGCCACGATGATCCTCGCGGATCTTGGTGCAGACGTGATCAAGATTGAGAGCCCCGAGGGTGACGGGACGCGGCAGTGGAGCCCGCCCGTCAACGCCGTGGGGCAGAGCACCTACTTTGCCGGCGTCAATCGCGGTAAGCGCTCAGTCGTGTGCGATCTGCGAGACGCTGAGGGGCTCGCCCGTGCCGCCGAGATCGCGCGCACCGCTGATGTGGTGATCGAGAACTTCAAGCCGGGCACCATGGAGAAGTTCGGGCTCGGTTACGAAGAACTGGCCGCGCAAAATCCCGGTGTTATCTACTGCTCAATTTCGGGTTTCGGCGACGCTGCCGGTAAAGATCTGCCGGGTTATGACCTGTTGGTGCAGGCCGTCGGTGGTCTCATGAGTATCACCGGTGAGCAGGGCGGCGAACCCATGAAGGTCGGTGTTGCGCTGGTAGATATTCTCACCGGCCTGAACTCGGTCATTGGAATCCAGGCCGCACTGCGGGCCCGCGATACTCCTGAACTGCCAACGGCCGGCCGCGGGCAGCACGTTAAGGTCACACTGCTGACCTCGTTGCTGTCGGCCCTGGCGAATCAGGCCTCCTCAACGCTGGAAACCGGGGTCTCGCCGACCCGCATGGGTAATGCTCACCCCTCGATCTCGCCCTACGAAACGCTCGACGCCTCAGATCAGCCGATCGCACTCGCGGTAGGAACAGACGGGCAGTTTGCGCGGTTGTGCGAAGTTCTCGGGGTCGCCGAGTTGGCTCAGGATCCGCGATTCGTCACGAACCCTGAGCGCGTTGCAAACAGGGTCGCGCTGCGGGCCGCCCTTGAGGTGCCGCTGCGTTCGCGCACGGCCGAGGAGTGGATCACAGCGTTCACCGCATCGAACATTCCCGCTGGCCGGGTCAATTCCATCGGGCAAGCGATTGAACTGGCCGAGTCTCTTGGGCTTGGTGTCATTGCGGAGACCCCCGCGATCGCACCCGACGGAACAACAAAAACGCTGCGCTCCATCGCCACCCCGATCGATTTTTCGCTCACTCCGCCGCACTATCAAGCCCCTCCGCCAGGCGTGGGTGAGCACCAGGGTGCCACCTGGCTGCCGCGCTAGCTGAACCCAATCTCAGGAGCACCATGCCCACCACTATCGACCAACTCTTCGACGTGGCCGACTATGTCACGGAAGAAGAGCGCGAATGGCAGCTGAAGGCGCGCGAATTCGCGCAGACGCGACTCGCCCCGATCATCGATCAGGCGTTTGAAGAAAACCGCTCGCCCAGCGAACTGCTACCCGAGGTTGGCGCGTTTGGTGCGTTTGGCATGTACATGGACGGCTACGGCCTGCCCAACGCGTCGTCGGTTGCCTACGGACTCGTCGCGATGGAGTTTGAGGCCGTCGACTCGGGGTTTCGCACGGCGCTCTCGGTGCAGGGATCGCTCACGATGGGTGCGATCCACAAGTTCGGCTCCGAGGAACAGAAGCAGCAGTGGCTCCCCGCGATGAGGCGGGGTGAGGCAATTGGGTTCTTCGGGCTGACTGAACCGCAGGGAGGATCCGATCCCAACACCATGCTCACCACGGCTCGCCGCGAGGGAGAAGAATGGGTGCTCAACGGCACCAAGCGCTGGATCGGACTCGGCACGATTGCCGCGGTTGGTGTGGTCTGGGCAAAAGACGAAGAGGGTGTTGTTCGCGGGTTTGTGATGCCAACAGACACCCCTGGCTTCACCGCTACGGCCATCGCCAACAAACTCTCCATGCGGGCGTCCCTGCAGGCTGACCTTGAGTTTGTCGACGTGCGTCTTCCGCTCAACGCGATGCTGCCCAAAGCGAAGGGGCTGTCGGCGCCGTTTGAGTGCCTGAACGAGGCCCGCTACGGCATTGCCTGGGGCGTCATGGGGGCGGCGCGTTCCTGCCTCGAGCTTGCAGTCGAGCGGTCACAAACACGCGAAGTGTTTGGCAGCCCGATCGGTGGCAAACAGATTATTCAGGCGCAGCTCGCCGACATGTTTCTTGAATACGAGAAGGGGCTGCTGCTCGCGCTGCACCTGGGGCGGCTGAAAGACTCGGGCAACCTCGCCTTCGGGCAGATTTCTGTCGGCAAGCTCAACAACGTGCGCGAGGCGATCAAGATCGCGTCGCAGGCGCGTTCGATCCTCGGCGGTGATGGGATCACGAGCGACTTCCCGGTGATGCGTCACATGGCGAACCTCGAGTCCGTGCGCACCTACGAGGGAACCGACGAGGTTCACCAGCTCGTGATCGGGCGCGAGCTGACGGGCATCTCCGCGTTCTAGTTTCGAGGGGAGTTCGCGGTGGCGAGTGACCAGCTTAACTGCGAGTGCACCACAAAACAGCGCGTAATTATCTAGAGCGCTCGTGGGTTAGCGGCGCACTCGCCGGCGGGCAAACCATCTCGTGTTTTCAATAGTTCTATTTCATGTAGAGTTATTAGATAAGTGAGGTGGTGGCGAATGCTGATCCGAGTAGACGAAGCGAGCGAACGGGCAATCTATGCCCAGATCGCTGACTCGGTGCGGACCGACATCTCGCTGGGGCGCATCACACCGGGGTCCGTGCTTCCTCCCGCCAGGGAAGTGGCTGCTGCCCTCGGCATCAACGTGCACACTGTGCTGCGCGCGTACCAGCTGCTACGCGATGAGGGGCTCATCGATTTGAAGCGGCGCCGTGGCGCCGTGGTCACCCAGGCCGCGGGGGCGATTGCCGAGCTGCGGGTTGAAGTGCAGTCGCTGGTAACTCGGGCCGCAGCGCTCGGGGTTTCGCCGGACGCGCTTGCCGCCCTGATTGCAGGGTCCGCGGCAGCACCGCATGCAACCACACCACAAGTCGGAGACATAACGGAAGGAACCGCCGCATGAACGACAACGGAGAGAGCCGGGTGAGCAAGGGTTCCAACGCCGAACACAAAAACTTGCTGAGTGCTCCTCAACTTCAAGAGCTCAAGCGTGCCCGCAGGGCTGCCAGAGTCGTGGGTTTCTTCTTGCCTCTCGCAATCACCGTGCTCGGGGCTCTGACGCAGATTCTCTGGATGCCGCGCATGCCTGACCCCGCTCCCACCCACTGGAACATTGGGGGTGTGGCCGACGGGTTCGGTTCACCGTGGACCAACGCCATAGGCATTTTCTTAGTGAGCTTGGTTCTGACAGCCATGTCCCTGTTGCAAGGTGTGCAAAGCCTGCAGAAACCCGGGTCTGCGGTCTGGGGCGCCTCGAATCGAGCATTCCCTTCCATCATTCTGGGTGCCGTGACGGTGGTACAGCTGGGGGTCTTACTGTCGCTGGTTCCGCAGCTGGATATGGCCGACGCGCGGGACGCGGCTCCCGCGCCGTGGGCGATGCCGATTGGGTTTGGGATCGGTATCGCTGCAGGGCTCGCGGCCTATTTCTTGCAGCCTCGCGTGCGCATTGAGCGGCCGATCGAGGATGATAGTGAGCCGCTGCCCCTCGAAGAATCGGAGCGAGGGTTCTGGTTTGGAGAGGTTCGTCCGTCCAAGGGGCTCGTATGGCTTATCTTCGGTACGCTCGCGGTGATCGCCGCTAGCCTTGTGCTGATGTACGCCACGGGCACACCTGGGTGGTGGGGAATGGCGGTGCTATTGCTTGTGCTGGCGGTGTTGTTTGCCGCGACCTGCTGGTTCCGCGTGCGCATAGATGAAACAGGGCTCGAGGCCCGATCCATTATGGGATGGCCGACGGTTCGTGTGCCAGCCACAGACATTGCTCGTGTCGCCGCGGTCGAGATTTCGCCGTTCGCAGAGTTCGGTGGCTTGGGCATGCGCTGGGTGCCGGGCAAGTTTGGGATCGTGATGCGAACGGGCGAGGGAATCGCAGTGACACGTAAGAGCGGGCGCGACTTTGCCATTACGGTCGACGACGCAGAGACCGGGGCTGCGTTGCTCGCGGCCGCCGCCAAAGCAGCAGCGAAGCTGCCGGAGAAAGGGGAGAAGAAATGACCAATGAGACACCTCTCGTGGAGCATACGCCCGGCATCGTTCAGGATCGCCCCGACCGACTCCAACGAGTTCCCTGGGGTGCGGTTGCCGTGTTTGTGGTCGTTGCCTTCGCGCTGGCCTGGCTGGTTGCCACCCCACTTTGGATGATGGGCACCGATAACCCGGCCTTCCCCCTCATGCTTTCGCTGCTCGCCTCGGTCATGATGTTTACCCCCACGGTCGCCGCGCTGATCGCCACGTTTGTGATGCGCGTTCCGACAAAGGGCACGCGCCTGCAGTTTCTCGGCATCTGGCCGCTCCGACCGGCGAAGCGGGTCGTGTGGTTTACGGTGGCCGCAATCTTCGTGCCGGTCATTGTTGTGGGGCTCTCGGTCGCGATCGCAGCCCTGTTCGGTTGGGTCACACTTGACCTCGTTCACTTCTCAGCGTTCGCGGAAACGCTGAAGGGGTCGCTGCCGGAGGGCAGCACACCACTGCCCCCAATCGGCGTCCTTGTGGCGGCGCAGCTGATTGCGATTCCGTTTGGTGCGATCTTCAATTCCGTGTTTGCGGCGGGAGAAGAGATCGGGTGGCGCGGGTGGCTCTTGCCGGCGCTCAGACCGCTTAGGGTGTGGCCCGCACTGATTCTCTCGGGTGTGATCTGGGGGCTGTGGCACTCGCCCGTGATCCTGCTCGGCTACAACTTCGGTTTGACCGACTGGCGCGGCGTCGCACTCATGACCGTTGGCTGTGTCGCCTGGGGAGTGCTGCTCGGGTGGTCACGCTTGCGCACCGGATCCGTCTGGCCCGCGGTGTTTGCCCACGGGGCGCTGAACGCATCCGGTTCGCTTGTTATTCTGCTCTCGGCAGCGGGTGCGCCGATTGACCCGGCACTCGCGAGCCCACTCGGGGTCGCTGGCTGGATCGTCATCGCGATTATTGTGCTTGTGCTGCTGCTGACGGGCCAGTTTCGAAAGGAACCGGCCCTCACAGCGAAGCCTCGGGTCGTAGCGGGGTAACGGCGGGTTAGTCGTCCGTCGGGAACATCCACTCGGGGGAGTACGACAGGACCGTTGCGATGAACGCCGTGCGGTCCGTGCTGCCCTCCTGAATCCATGCCTTGATGGCGCCAACGAGTCCGTGCGCGAAGAATCGCACGGCGATGGTCACGTCGACCTCGGGGTTTGGTGGGGTCAGTTCGGGGTGTTCCGCGAGGTACTGCTGCAGTGAACCGGTGAAGTGGTCCGCGAGCAGGTTTGGCACAACACCGTCTTCTGGGGTGTTGATGGCCAACTGGTAGAGCGCGCGGTGGCGATCAACGTGGTCGAGCACCAGACGAATGGTCGTGGCAACGGTACTGACCGCGGAATCTGAGGCATCCGAAACGAAGTGCTCGCGCGCGGTGTCGAGCTCACTTCCGAGAGCGGCGATCAGTGCCTCCGCTGGGGAAGCGTAGTGCTTGTAAAAGGTCACGCGGTTGATCCCCGCGCGGACCGCGAGCTCTGAAACCGTGATGGTTGGGACTGGCTTGTGGGCGGCGAGGTCAGTGATAGATGAGTGCAGGGCAGCACGGGTTCTGACAATTCTTGCGTCGGTCATGTTGATTACCTTAGCCCTTAGATTTTTTACTTGTGAGGGGTTACGTTCAGGCCCTCGTGAGTGTAAGGATGCGATCCGCCTGCGCGGGGAACTGCGACTGGAGGGCGTCCCGTTCGCCGAGTTTGAAGCCGTCCCACTGGAAGGGAGGCGACATGGTTGTTCCGATGAGGGTCCAGTCAGATTGGGGCGAGGATCCCTGCATCACGTCTGGCGGCACCACCAGTTGTGGCAATTGGCCGGCATCGAGGTCGGGGCCGAGCACCTTGACCTCGGAGCGCCCGTCGGGGTGCAGCAATAGCAGCTCGAGCGGGGAGCCCGCGTACCAGTGATACACCTCGGTTGAGCTGAGCGAGTGCAGCGCCGAGAAGTCTGGCGAGGCGAGCAGGTAATAGATTGCGCTTGAGTGCTCGTCGAGATGCATCTGGCGGAAGAGGCCGCCCTCGTGTTCGAGCGGCTCAAGACCGAGATGCTGGACCCAGCGGGCCGCCTCGGCGGGAAGCTCGATCACGTGAGCACCGCGTCGCGGGTCTTACGCAGGCGAGAGCTCAACACGATGAGCACTAGCAACGTCACAACGTAGGGGCCCGCGTCAGTGAGCTGCTGCGGGAGACCGAACGACTGCAAGCGGAACCCGATCGCATCGATGAAGCCAAAGAGCAGGGCCGCCCCGAGCACACCAACCGGGTGCGCACGCGCGAGCATTACGGCAACAACCGCGATCCAGCCGCGTCCTGCCGACATGTTTTCAGTGAACTGCACCACGTTGCCGAGTGCAAGCTGCGCGCCGCCCAGGCCAGCCAGAGCGCCCGAAGCGATCACGGCCCCGAGCTGGTAGTGCTGCGGGTTGACACCCATCGTTGCGGCCGCGAGCGGCCGTTCGCCGACGCCGCGCAGGCGCATGCCGAGCGGTGTGCGGAACAGCACAACCCACAGCACGGGCACCAGGATCAGCGCCAGGTAGCCGAGCGGAGTCAGCGCGAACAGTGCCCCGATCCACGGAATATCGGCGAGAACCGGAATGCGCCACACTGGGATGCCGTCGATGCCCGGGTCCTGGAACACACCCTGCACACCAAACATCGCAACGATCAAGAAGCTCGTCATGCCGACCGCGAGAATGTTCATCGCGATCGCGAGCACAATGGGATCACCCTTGCGATACACCGCGCCATACCCGAGGATCAGCGAGAAGAGGGCACCGCAGATCATCGCGACGATGGTGCCGACGAGCCAGTTGTTCGTGAAGAACGACGCGGCGACACCCGAAAAGGCGCCGACAAGAATCATGCCCTCAAGACCAATGTTGAAGATACCAACGCGCTCCGCGAGCATGCCGCCGAGTGCGGCGAGCAGGATCGGAATGAGCGCGCGCAGCACTGAAGAGATGAGATCCTGATCAAACAGTTCCAAGAAGTTCATCGTTCTGACTCCTTTGACGTGTTTGTTTCTACGACCGCGAGTCGTGGATCTGACAGATGCTCGGGTTCTGCGAAGGGCGGATCGTCCGAGGCTTTTGACTTCCGTTTGCGCAGCCAGGGGATCGTCACCCGGAAGGCCAGCAGAATAATGACGAGGGCCTGAATCACCGCTGCAATCTGCGGGGAGAGCCCAAGCTCGCGTCCCATCGCGTCACTGCCGACCATGATTGCCGCGAAGAAGAGGCCCGCGATCACAATGCCAACCGGCCGGTACAGAGCCAGAAGCGTGACGAGCAGCGCCGTCCAGGCGTAGTTCGTTTGAATGAACGCGCCCTCGATGAGGCGAGTGTTCGGGGCCCCGATGATGACCATGAGGCCGAACATGCCGGCAAGACCACCCGAGAGTGCCATCGTGCGCAGCACGAGCGGGCCCGGCTTAACGCCGCTGTAGCGCACGAACTCGGGGTTTTGGCCGCTGAGCCCCGACTCGAAGCCGAAGCGGGTGCGGCGGTTCATGAAAATCGCGCCGAGCACCACGAGAATCACAATAACGAGCGACCAGTTGACGCCGGTCAGTATCGCGGTAATGGGGTTTGTCGGGCCGAGGGAGTTGCGCAGGGTTTCAGCGAAGGCGGAGTCGCGCGGCACCAGCATCGAGAGCTGCACCTCGGGCCGCACCTGGTCACTCGCCACCATGTCGGTGTCTTTTGCGTTGAGCTCGAAGCGAATCATCCACGAGGCGAAGTAGCGCGCGGGGTAGTTCAGCAGCAGCGTTGAAAGCAGTACCGGCACGCCCCACAGGTTTTGCAGCAGACCCGCGAGCAGGCCCCAGGCAGCACCCGTGGCAATTGCAACGATAAACGCGAGAGGCACGATCAGGATCGCGGGGCCGGGCACATAGATCGCGACGATTCCGCCAGCGAGTGCTCCGAGCCCTGCCTGGCCCTCAACACCCAGGTTGAGTACACCCGCGCGGAAGGCCACCGCAATAGCGATGCCCATACCGATGATCGGGATCGCGCGCTGCAGGGTGTTTGCGAGACCCGCACCACTGCCGAAGGAGCCCTTGAGCATCGCGGAGTAGCCGCTGAGCGGATCCACACCCGCGACCAGCATGAAACACGCGCCGATCAGTAGCGCGAGGAGGACGGAGATGGGGATCGGCCCCATGAACCAGCGTCCGATGCGGTGCAGTGCGCTCACAGCGCGTCCCCCTTCTGCGTGGTGCCGTTGGTGAGCGGCGCAAAAGCACTGGCTCGGTGGCGTTCTTCGGGCTCGTGACCGGCCATGTACAGTCCGAGAAGCGCCTCAGTGGCTTCCGCTTTCGGAACCTCGGCGACGATCCTGCCCTCGAACATCACGAGGATGCGTGATGACAGTGACATGATTTCGCTCAGCTCTGCCGAAATAAGCAGGAGTGCGCCGCCGTTGTCGCGGTACTCGCAGAGCTCACGGTGAATCGCTTCGATAGCGCCAATGTCGACGCCTCGGGTCGGCTGCTCAGCGATGAGCAGTGGCGACTTGTAGTCGAGTTCGCGAGCGACGACGACCTTCTGCAGGTTGCCTCCCGAGAGCGTGCCAACCGGGGTCGAGGGGGACGCGATCTTCACACCGAAGCGTTTGATGAGGCGCTTCGCGTGTTCGAGCATGGCGCCGCGTGCGAGCAGGCCGTGGCTCATGATTGGCGCCTTGCGGTGGTGGCCGAGCGCGAGGTTGTCGATCGCATCGGCGGTTCCCGCGCTGCCAATAGCGTGGCGATCCTCAGGGATGTAGGCGATGCCGCCGTCACGGCGCTGCGCGATGGAAGAGTGGCTGAGATCCACATCTCCGATGCGCACGCTGCCCGAGGTCGTGCGGCGCATGCCGATAATCGCCTCGGCGAGCTCGACCTGGCCGTTGCCAGCGACGCCCGCAATACCGACGATCTCGCCCGATCGCACGGTGAGGCTTGCCTCAGCGACGGCGTTACGCTCGCCCGAGCCGGGAACGGTGAGCTCGCGGGCGTCGAGCACAACCTGGCCTGGCTGCTGCGCTGGTGGTGGTGTCGTGAGGTCGACGTGCCTGCCCGTCATGTGGCGGGTGATCTCTTCTGGCGAGCTGTCGGCGGTGACAAGCTGGGCCACGTTGCGGCCATCACGCAGCACCGTTACGCGATCCGAGATTGCCATGACCTCGTTGAGCTTGTGGGTGATGAGAATGATTGTGCGACCGTCAGCCTTGAGCGCGCGCAGCACGTCGAAGAGCCGGTCGGTTTCTTGCGGGGTCAGTACCGCGGTTGGCTCATCGAGGATGAGTACGCGGGCTTCGCGGTAGAGCGCCTTGATAATCTCGACGCGCTGCAGCACACCGACGGGAACGGAGTCGACGCGAGCGGCGGGATCAACGGCGAGACCATACTGCTCAGCGATCTCCGCGACTTTGCGGTTCGCTGCGGCTCGGTCGATGAGGCCACGCTTCGTGGGTTCGCGGCGAAACACAACGTTCTCCGCGATGGTGAGTGAGGGGAACAGCTTGAACGACTGGAACACCATGCCGATGCCGACGTTGATGGCATCGAGTGGTGAGGCGAGCGTTTGGCGCTCACCGCGGATGAGGATCTCGCCCTCTTCGGGCTGGTAGACCCCGGCAAGGATCGACATCAGAATCGACTTGCCCGCTCCGTTTTCACCCATCAGGGCGTGAATCTCACCCGATTCAACCTCAAAGTCGACGCTGTCGTTTGCGAGCACCCCGGGGAACCGCTTGGTGATCCCGCGCATGGAAACCTCGGCGGCCATGCTCACTCCTTCATACTTCCAGACGATTACGAAACCGCCGGAGTCGCAGCACCCACGGCTTGTGGATCCTGCGACTCCGGCGGAAATGCCTATTCGGCGGTGGGGTCAGTGACCTTGATCTTGCCGCTCACGATGTCGTCGCGGGTCTCTTTGACCTTCTTCAACACGTCAGCGTTCTCCATGACGGTGCACTGTGAATCGGCCGCGTTGTCGGTGAGGCTGACAACAGTCATGCCCTTCTCCTTCAGGCCGAACGAAGTGGTCGCGTCTTTGGCGGACTTGCCGTCCATGATCTCGCCTACGACGGTCTCGACGACCTTGTCGACGGACTTGATGCTGCCGTCAACGACAAAGCCGGGAGCCATCGGGCACTGGTTCGCGTCAACGCCGTAGGCGGAGAAGCCCTTCTCAGTGGCGGCCTCCATGATGCCACCGTTCGACGCAGCGCCAACTGCGAAGACCTGGTCAACGCCGGTTGCGGCAAACGCGAGGGCCTGCTCCTTGCCACGTGCGGGATCAGCGAAGGGATCGCCGCTGCCGCCGATGACCTGCGGTGCCACCGCGTCAACCTTGGGGTTGACGCTCTTGGCGCCCTCGGCGAAGCCGTCGGAGTACTTCTTGAGCAGTGGGATATCGAGCGAGATGACCGATCCAACCTTGTTTGCCTTGGTGAGCATGCCAGCCTCAACACCCAGCAGGTAGGAGGGCTCCTGCTCGCGGAAGGTCGCCTGGTACAGGTTGTCGGGTGCGTCCTTGACAGCGGCGTCAATCAGCAGGAACTTCTGCGAGGGGTTCTGCTCAGCAAGCTCTTTCGCGACGTCCTGGAACTGGAAGCCCAGCATCACAACTACCTCGGGAGCCTCGGCGATTGCTGCTTCAAGGTTTGCGCGACGGGTCGCCTCGTCCTTGGACTCGTAGGTCTTCGAGGTGCCGTCGAACTCCTTGGCAACGTTGTCGATGCCGATCTTGCCCGACTTCAGAAACTCGTTCTGGCCGATCGGATCGCTCGTGATGTAGATGAAGCTCGGGCCATCAGCGTCGCTTGACCCGTTGTCGCTCCCGCTGTTGCCGCTGGCGCATGACGTGAGCAGCAGAGCAGCAGCTGCGGCGCCCGCGATGAGTGCCGCGCGAGCGCGACGCTTGGTGAAGAACATGTGCGTACCTTTCGGAAGGGACTGTGTTTGTGTTGAGCTCGAAGATGAGATCGATCTAACGGCGCGCCGAGAACGGATGAACTTCACCCATTCTCACCGCTCGCACCTGGAACCGCCAGTGTAGGCATCCCCAGCTGCTGCGCCACCGTCCCAAGAATATCGGAATTGTGGGCATTCATTAGCCTCGAAGTGTGATCTGTCGGCAAGCTCTGGAAATGTGTCGTTCACGTGACCGAAGTGTGACGTTCATAACAATCAGAGCGTGTCACTAGACAAGCCTCAGGGATTGCGGCGTACGGTGTGTGGTATCGGGCAGGGTGCCCGACGAGCGGGAGGGTCACTCAAAGGCAAACAACCGCTTTTGGGGGAGTTAACCGCTGAAGCCGTCAGGGCTTCAACCTGAAGCCTTGGTCAGCCGAAGGAGCCATCGTGGCCAACACCCAAAAACCCAAGTTCAGTATCGCAGGCGACTCAGAGCGCGCCACCAATGTTCATCAGGGGCAACGCAGTTACGTGCTTGACACTTCGGTGCTTCTCAGCGATCCGGCGGCACTCTTCCGCTTCGCTGAGCACTCGGTTGTGCTGCCCGTTGTTGTGCTGATGGAGCTGGAGAAGAAACGGCACGACCCAGAGATCGGCTACTTCGCTCGCCGAGCGCTGCGGATACTCGACCAACTGCGCGCTGAACATTTGAGGCTCGACCTTCCCGTTGCGGTTGGCGAAGAGGGCGGCACCGTTCGGGTCGAACTGAACCACAGCAGCGTCGATACGCTGCCGAGTGGCATGCGGCTCGGGGACAACGACACCCGGATCTTGGCGGTTGCCCAGAACCTGGCAGCCGAGGGACTCGACGTGACGGTTGTCTCGAAGGATCTGCCGATGCGTCTGAAGGCTGCCGCGCTTGGACTTGGCTCTGAAGAGTACCGGGCCGAGATGGCCCGCGACGACAGCTACACGGGAACCGAATCGCTCGAGCTCGACGAGGAGCAGATGCGGGTGCTGTGGGAAGAGGATCGGCTGGAAGATGTTTCAGGCCTGGATTCTCTGCCTCTCGGCACGGGACTGATCCTGACCTCACCTCGGGGTTCCGCTCTCGGCCGGGTCGACGGTGAGACTTCACTGCACCTCGTGCGCGGTGACCGTGAGGTATTCGGGCTGACCGGCCGCAGCGCCGAGCAGCGTCTCGCGATTGACCTGCTGCTTGATACCCGGGTCGGCATCGTTTCGCTCGGCGGCAGCGCTGGCACCGGCAAGTCAGCGCTCGCGCTCGCCGCGGGTCTTGAGGCGGTGCTTGAACGGCGACAGCACCGCAAGATTATGGTGTTCCGGCCGCTCTACGCGGTGGGTGGGCAGGAGCTCGGATACCTGCCCGGTGATTCCCAAGAGAAGATGAACCCGTGGGCTCAGGCCGTGTTCGACACCCTCGGCTCGATCGTCTCGGAGAACGTGCTTGACGAGGTGATGGCGCGAGACATGATCGAGGTGCTGCCGCTCACGCACATTCGCGGACGATCCCTGCACGATGCATTCGTGATCGTCGACGAGGCGCAATCGCTTGAGCGTGGGGTGCTGCTCACCATGTTGAGCAGGATCGGGCAAAACTCTCGGGTGATCCTGACCCACGATGTCGCTCAGCGCGACAACCTGCGGGTTGGCCGCTACGACGGCATCGCCGCGGTGATCGAGAAGCTGAAGGGACACTCGCTCTTCGGGCACGTCACCCTGACGAGGTCGGAGCGCAGCGAGATTGCGGCGCTGGTGACGGAGTTGCTTGATACGCCGTAGTTTCGGATTGGTCGCTGCCTGCGGTGGGTGCCCTGGTTGGGTACCCACCGCAGGTGTGATTCGGGGTCGGATAAGCCCTGGCGAGTGCCCACCTTATTGACTTGTGCCCACCTAAACCGCGTGCTGGTTAGGTGGGTACAAGCTATTTAGGTGGGCGGAAGAGCGGGATTGGGTCTGGTCGAGTCAGAGCGAGTCGCGTTGAACGAGTTCGGCGGGTGGTGCCGGGGGTGCGGCTAGTTCAGAATCAGGATCGCGGGCGTAGGCTGAAGGGGTGACTCAGCTAAGCCCCGAAGAGATCCTGCCAACCTCGCTGCTCGAGCGGTTTCGAGAGCGAGCTGCCGGTTACGACAGTGACAATCGATTCTTTGCAGAGGACTTCGCCGAGCTTCGCGAAAGCGGCTACCTCTCTGCGGTGGTGCCTGGAGAGTTGGGCGGATCCGGGATCTCGCTCGAGACTCTCGTGCGGTGCCAGCGTCGACTCGCTTCGTTTGCTCCGGCAACCGCACTCGGCGTCAATATGCACTTGGTGTGGGTGCAGGTTGCCCGCTTCTTACACGAGCGCGGCATTGGCACACTCGACTGGGTGCTGCGCGACGCCGTTGCGGGTGAGGTGTTTGCGTTCGGGATCTCTGAGGCCGGCAACGAGGCTGTGCTGCTGGACGCGTTCTCGACCGCCGAGCCAGATGCCGAGGGCGGTTTTCGGGTCTCGGGCACCAAGGTCTTCACCACGCTCTCACCGGTGTGGACGCGGCTCGGGCTGCACGCGCGCTGCGAAGAAGCGGGGGCTGATCCTTACCTGGTATTTGGGTTTGTGCGCCGCGACGGTGGCGAGCTCGAAGAGGGAACCATCGAGCACCCGGGTGTATGGAACCCACTTGGCATGCGCGCGACCCAGAGCTGGAACACCAAACTCGAGGGAGTGCGGATCCTGCCCGAGGACGTTGCAGCGAAGATAACTCCGTTCGACGGCAGCGACCCGCTCGTGCTCGCGATCTTCTCTTCGTTCTCGATTCTGACCGCCTCGGTGTACGCGGGGATCGCGGATCGGGCACTCGAACTGGCGCGACAGGCGGCAAACCGGCCTGGTGCGGGCGGGGAGGGGATCCGGCTCGACGATCCCGAACTCGCATCACGACTCACCTCGGCCGTACTGGATCACCGTCGCTCACTCGACGCACTCACGCTGTTGGCGCGCGATGTCGACAGTGTGAGTGAGCGCGAGGACTGGTTCTTAGCGCTCGCCGCAGCGCGGAATCAAGTGTGTGATGAGGCTCGCAGCGCTGTCGACGTCGCGATGCGCTTTGCGGGCTCGCGCGGGTTCCAGGCCGACTCCGAGCTCGCGCGCCTCTACCGCGACGTGCTCGCCGGGCTCTTCCACCCTTCATCGGCCTCGGCGCTGGCGAGGACGGTGCGCGGGTCTCTCGCCGATTGAGGTCCCGTCCCAGGCCTGCCCAATGATTTGCGGGTCAGTTTCTGGTACTAAACAGCGATTTAGTACCAGAAACTGACCCGGAAATCTTCGGTAAGGGAAGGAAGTCGGGGTGTTAGTTCGTGCGCAATTCTGAGACATACCCGCGAAGCGAGCGCTCGTAGCGCGGAAGGAACGGGATTAGCGCTTCGAGCGCGACCGCGAGTGCATCGTCGGGTTTGCCCGACGAGTGCAGCGCGAGGGCGAGGAACGCCTCGGGTGATGCTCCAAGTGCGGGATCCCGCTGAGAATCGCGAAGCATTGCGACCGCCTCATCTGCGCGGCCGAGATTGCGCAGCGTTGAGGCGTACTGAATATCAAGTTCGGCGCGGGCCGAGCCGCTGAGGCCAAGCTCGACGGCACGGGCGTAGTGCCCGGCGGCCTCGGCTTCGAAGCCGGCGGAGTCGTAGGCACCACCCAACTCGAACGGCCCGCGGGGATCGTCAGCGGGCAGCTCTGAAACCAGCTCCGTGATCCGCGCGATCACTTCGTCGGCTGATGCCTCGGAATCGTTCCACACCGCATCGATGCGCTCTTGCCAGTTGAGGGATTCACCCATGGTTTAACTTTCGTACGTACATCCCAAGATTTGCGGGTCAGTTTCTGGCACTAAAACGCGGTTTAGTGCCAGAAACTGACCCGCAAATGCAGAGGTATGGGCGAAGGGCTAACTACTTTGCGACACCCGGGTGGGTCATCGAGAGCAGGTCGAGTGCCTTGTCGAGGTCTGCCTCGCTGACCTCGCCGCGCTCGACGTAACCGAGATCGATCACTGCCTCGCGAACGGTGATGCCCTTGGCGACCGAGTGCTTGGCGATCTTCGCGGCGGCCTCGTAACCGATGAGGCGGTTTAGAGGGGTGACGGTCGACGGGCTCATGCCCGCCAGAGCCGCTGCACGATCCACGTTGGCCTCAAGACCGGCAACGGTCTTGTCTGCCAGCACACGCGTTGCGTTCGACATCAGGCGGATCGACTCGAGCAGCGCGGTGCCCATAACGGGGATCTGCACGTTGAGCTCGAAGGAGCCCGAAGCGCCGCCCCACGCGATTGTTGCGTCGTTGCCGATAACCCGCGCGCACACCATCAGCACGGCCTCGGGAACAACGGGGTTCACCTTGCCGGGCATGATCGAGGATCCGGGCTGCAGATCGGGGATGTGCAGTTCGCCGAGGCCGGTGTTGGGACCCGACGCCATCCAGCGCAGGTCGTTGTTGATCTTGGTGAGCGACACCGCGATGGTGCGCAGCGCGCCCGATGCCTCAACGAGACCGTCGCGGTTCGCCTGCGCCTCGAAGTGATCGCGAGCCTCGGTGATGGGCAGACCGCTGGAAGCAGCGATCTCAGCGATGACCTTTTCGGGGAAGCCGAGGGGAGTGTTGATGCCGGTGCCAACGGCGGTGCCGCCCTGGGGAACCTCTGCAACGCGGGGGAGCGCAGCCTGCACGCGCTCGATGCCGTAGCGAATCTGCGCGGCGAAGCCACCGAACTCCTGGCCGAGCGTGACGGGGGTTGCATCCATGAGGTGCGTGCGACCCGGCTTCACAGCGGTCTTCCACAGCTCAGCCTTGACCTCAAACGCCTCTGCGAGGTGGGTGAGCGAAGGCACGAGCTGCTCGATGAGCGCGCCGGTGACAGCAATGTGAACGGACGTGGGGAACACATCGTTCGAGGACTGCGAGGCGTTCACGTGGTCGTTCGGGTGAACCGGTGCACCGAGGTGCTTGGTTGCGAGGGTCGCGAGCACCTCGTTCATGTTCATGTTCGAGGAGGTGCCTGAACCGGTCTGGTAGGTGTCCACCGGGAACTGGTCGTGGTGTGCACCACCGATGATCTCGTCGGCGGCCGCAACGATGGCCTTGCTAATGTCGGCGTCGAGGATCCCGAGCTCAGCGTTCGCAATGGCAGCCGCGCGCTTAATGCGAGCGAGTGCAACGATCTGCGCGGGCTCCAGGCCCTTGCCCGAAATAGGGAAGTTCTCGACGGCGCGCTGGGTCTGTGCTGCATAGAGCGCGCTCTTCGGTACTCGAACCTCACCCATCGTGTCGTGCTCGATGCGGTACTCGATTTCTTCAGTCACAATCATCCTTCGGTTCGATGTTGGGTCCTGCGGCTTCGCGCAGGTTGACGGCGGGATACAACGGTGGAAATTAGAGAATGGGGGCAGGCTTTGTATCTTCAGCGATGTCGAGTGGCCCGACCGCACTCACCGGAACGGCGCGTCCCTCTGCGAGGCGATACTGGCAGCCAACAACACCGAGGGTGCCGTTTGCGACGGCGTCGCTGATGATGCGTGAGCTTCGCAGCAGTGCGTTCACCGTGTTGTCGAGGTGAACGCGACCAACTGCGTCGGCATCGATGAGCGTGCTGTCGACGTACGGGGTGTTGCGATTCTCGCGCATCCAGAGGCGCTGCACGGCGGGCAGGATCGGCTCAAGCGTGTTGCCAACCGCGAGCGGAACGGGCGTGGGATCCTTCGTCATCTGGTCGATCGAGGCGGCAACGGCGCCGCAGGAGTCGTGGGCGAGCACCACAATAATTGCGGCCCCGAGGTTTACGACGGCGTACTCCATTGACGCGGTGATTGACTCGGCAACAACGTGCCCCATGTTGCGCGCCACAAAAAGGTCGCCGAGACCAGCGTCGAAGATGATCTCCGCGGCCAGACGTGAGTCAGAGCAACCAAACAGAGCGGCATCAGGCTTCTGCACGGTCGCCAGTTCATTGCGGCGCTCGACGTCTTGCCGCGGATGCTGGGGCCCACCCTTGATGAAGCGCGCGTTCCCAGCAGCAAGCGCGTCCCACGCCTGCTGAGGGGTCACTCGGGGACTGGTCACGATGCCTCCTTGGTGGGTTCGGTTGTCGCATCCGCAGATCCCGACTCCAGTGATTTTATGGCGTCGATCGCGAGAAGGCGCAGAGTTGCCGGTGTGTCTGTGCCAGACACGAGGATCGCGTCGCCCTTCCAGGTTCCCTGGAGCGCAAAGACAACGTTGCTGTTGTCGGGGCTGAGTTCGGGGTGGTCAAAGACGACCCAGTCGATTCCGGCAAGCTGCTCGGAACCCGTCGGCTCCTGTCGCTCAAACTGCTCCGAGACCCAGGCGTCATCGACGGGCGACCCATCAGAGGTAAACGCCTGAACGACGGAGGCGTAGGCCTCCTGGCCGGTGGCCTCGTCGACGGTGGTGTACGTGATCTTCCAGTAGTTCACGTCGTCAGACTGCAGAAGTCGCGCCTGCTTCGCCTTCCAGGCCTTCGGAACCTCGGGTGCAACCAGCGTGCGTCCGGCGGTCGGAGAGGCCTCGGCCGCCAGCGTCTTGACGTCGAGCGCCTGATCTTCGAAGTGTCCCTTGCCCTGCGGCACCGCGAGGAAGATGACGAGAACAACACCGAGGGTGACAATCAGCGAAAAGACCAGGTTGTTGACGGTCTTGCGCTGCCGGTAGTTGAAGGAGTCTGTCGCCTTGCGTGCCGCGGTCTCGGCCTTGGTTTCGGGCCTGCCGAGCTCTGCGACGATTGTCGGGGGCTTCTGTTTCTTTGCCATTGTTAGTTCTGAGCCTCGTTCTCACCGGTAACGCCCTGGCGAGCTGCCTCGAGTCGCTGTCGAGCACCGAGCAACCACTCCTCGCAGCGGGCAGCGAGTGCCTCGCCGCGCTCCCACAGCTGCAGTGACTCTTCAAGGGTGGTGCCGCCCTGCTCAAGGCGACCAACCACCTGTACGAGCTCGTCGCGTGCCTGCTCGTAGCTGAGCTCGGCGGGATCCTGGAGGGCTTCAGACATGAGGATCAGTCTACCCGCCTTGTTTGAGGGGTGGCCTCAGCTGGCGTGTCAGCCGGTGCTGGCCACTCAGCCGGTTTGAAACTGCGGTCTTCGACCGGCTGGTGTGCCAACACCGGCTGACATGTAGGGGGGGCAGGGGCAGTGGGTAGGAGGTTCAGGGGCAGGTCACTCCGCCCGGGCCGCGAGCTTTCCGCCCGCGAGGGACAACTTAATCTCGGATCCCGCAGCTGCCTGTTCAGGATCGCGCAGCACTTCGCCGTCTGCGAGCTGAGCGATGGCGTAGCCGCGCTCAAGTGTGGCCCGCGGGGAGAGTGCGTTGAGGCGGGCGCGCGTCTCAGCGAGCGAAACGGCGCGATCCTCAACACTGCGATCCGCGAGTTCGGTGCCGCGCGCGATCCAGCGCACGAGATCTTCAGCTCGCTCGTCAATGAGGCGGTTGGGGTTTGCGAGCACCGGGCGCCCGCGCAACTGCGAGAGACGGTCGGTCTCGTGCTGCAGGTACTGGCCGAGCCGCGAACTCATGCGGGCCCTCGCCTGATCCAGACCAGCGAGCTCCTCGCCAACATCGGGCACAACTCGCTTTGCAGCATCGGTCGGCGTCGAGGCGCGCAGATCCGCGACCTCGTCGAGCAGTGGGCGATCGGCCTCGTGGCCAATGGCGCTCACGAGGGGAGTCGTCGCCGCGCTCGCAGCTCGCACCACGCGTTCGTCGCTGAAGGGCAGCAGATTCTGGAAATCGCCACCGCCACGCGCCACGATGATGACATCAATCGAGGGATCCTGATCCAGCGCCTCAATGCCCGCCGCGACCTCGGCCGCTGCGCGATCCCCCTGTACTGCCGAGTAGTGCACCTTGAACTGCACCCCGGGCCAGCGCAGAGTCGCGTTGCGAATCACGTCTTTCTCTGCGTCGGAGTCGCGGCCCGTGACGAGACCGATGCGACCGGGCAAGAAAGGAAGTGGCTTCTTTCGGGAGGCATCAAAGAGACCCTCCTGCTGCAGCTGTCGACGCAGCCGTTCCAACCGCTCGAGCAGCTCGCCGAGACCGACGTGCGAGAGTTCAAACACCTGCACGGTGAGCGAACCACCCTTGACCCAGAAGTTAGGTTTGACGAGGGCAATCACCCGATCGCCCTGCGCAAACTCGCTGGTCAGTTTTTGCGTGACAGAGCGCCACACAGTGAAGCTCACGGTCGCGTCTTGCGTGAGGTCTTTGAGCTTGCCGTAGACGTGGCCGCCACGCAGCTGCCATTGAGTGACCTCACCCTCGATCCAGACCATGCCGAGACGCTCGATCCAGGCGGCGATCTTTTCGCTCATGACTGCGACCGGCCACGGTGTCTCGCGGGTTGCTGGTGCATTCGAGGTATCAACCATGCTTCGACACTACCGGCACCGGTCGACGCGCACCCTGCAAGAGAAGCCACTATGCGGTGTCTCCCAGAGGTCACGACGTAAACTGGGCGCATGGGTGAAACGCAACTCGCTGGGTCTGAGGAACTAATCGCTACTCAGCACTCGGGGCAAAATCAGCGCACGATTGGTGCGCCCGTTGTGAGTCTCGCGATGCCGCGTCTGCGCCGCGAAGTTGGCAGGCTTAAAGATCTGCCGGTTGAGGGCACCAAGCAGGTGCTGCTTGCTGCCCCCCGCGGTTACTGCGCCGGGGTGGATCGCGCCGTGGTTGCCGTGGAGAAGGCGCTTGACCGCTTCGGTGCTCCCGTCTATGTGCGCAAGCAAATCGTGCACAATGTTCACGTCGTGCGCACGCTCGAAGACATGGGCGCCATCTTTGTTGAGGAAGTCGACGAGGTGCCCGAGGGTGCAAACGTCGTGTTTTCCGCCCACGGTGTTTCGCCGGCGGTGGTTGCCGCGGCCGAGGATCGCCACCTGCACGCCATCGACGCGACCTGCCCGCTCGTCACCAAGGTGCACCGCGAGGCCGTGCGCTTCGCGAAGCAAGACATGGAGATCTTGCTGATCGGCCACGAGGGCCACGAAGAGGTTGAGGGTACCGCTGGCGAAGCCCCGAACCACATCACCATCGTGAACTCTCCCGAAGACGTCGACACCCTTGAGGTGCAAGATCCTGACAAGCTCGTCTGGCTCTCGCAAACTACACTTTCGGTCGACGAGACCATGGAGACCGTGCGGCGTCTGCGCGAGCGCTTCCCGAACCTGCAA
The DNA here is from genome assembly GCF_011299575.1 of Leucobacter viscericola. Lineage (NCBI taxonomy): Bacteria > Bacillati > Actinomycetota > Actinomycetes > Micrococcales > Microbacteriaceae > Leucobacter > Leucobacter viscericola. Next base: position 1,313,794 of record NZ_CP049863.1, on the reverse strand, counting down.
GATCCGCCGAGTGACGACATCTGCTACGCCACCCAGAACCGCCAGGTCGCAATCAAGAAGATCGCACCGCAGGCTGATCTGGTGCTGGTGGTCGGATCCTCAAACTCCTCCAACTCAGTGCGCCTGAAAGAGGTCGCGCTTGAGTACGGGGCGAAGGCCGCCTACCGTGTTGACTTTGCAAACGAGGTCAAGCAGGAGTGGCTTGATGGTGTGCGCACGGTCGGTGTGACCAGTGGCGCGTCGGTTCCAGAGGTGCTCGTGCAGGAGCTACTTGACGATCTCGCCGACGCTGGTTACTCCGATGTGCGCGCGACCGTCACCGCAGAGGAAGACCTTGTCTTCTCGCTGCCGAAAGAGCTGCGCCAAGACGTCAACGGCAAGCGCGATGAGCGCGCCCTCGGCGGGCGTGTGCGCTAGCGAGGCTCAGAAACCCTCGCGAGCAGCTCGGTCAGCAGCGCCTCCGCAACAGGGGCGGGCAGCCTCTCAACGAGAGCCATGAGCGGTGCCATATTGCCGGGCAGTGATTTGCCCTTCGCGGCACCTCCGGCCCCGGCAACCTGCAAGATTGTCCAGGCCATTGCGGGGCCCGGTACGCGGCCGCTTTTCCCGTAACCCAGCAGCCTTAGCGCCGCTAGTTCGAGCCACGGATTCGCCTGCGCACGGCCCCGAACCACGTCGGCCGAATCCTTGAGGGCTGTGACAAGTTCTGTCAGCGAGCGCTCCGTCACCGGAGTGATCGTCAGGTGCGCACTGTGCGGCAGGTCGGGGCCGTCAGTTTGGTGAAGCCCCGGCTGGTGCTGGATCTTGAATCCGTGCCGTGCGACCTCGTCAGCGAGATGATGCGGGTCGACTTGCAGATGCTCGGGTGCGCTCACATCAGCGATGAGCGAGAGTGCGGGCCCAACAGGATCACCCTGCACCGCGAGCCCTGGAATCTCTGCGACCGCTTGCCTGATCCCCTCTGTCGCGCGCACGCACGCGGCCGTCAACTCCGCGTACCCTCTGGTGCCGAGGTGCTGTGTGATGGCCCACGCTGCGGCGAGTGGAGACGCGGATCGAGACCCGAGGAGCGTTGGGTTCACAACGGGGTATCCGGGCCAGCGAGTGGTGGCAAAAAACTGCTTGCGATGGCGATCTCGACCGCGATGCAGCAACACCGAGGTGCCCTTTGGGGCATAGCCGTACTTGTGGAGATCGGCCGAAATGCTGGTCACTCCCGAGACGCGGAAATCCCAGGCGGGAGCCCCCGGCCACCAGGGCAGTGCGAAGCCCCCAAAACAGGCATCAACATGGCAAGAGATGCCGCGGGATGCGGCGGCGGTGGCCACCTCGCGGATCGGATCGAGCGCACCGCTCGGGTAAGCGGGAGCCGACACAACCACAAGGGCAACGTCATCGCCGAGGTGTCGAATCATGTCTTCAGCGCGCACGCTGCCGTCAGCCTGGCACGGCACGGGATCCCAATCGAGGTCGAACGCGCTGGCCGCCTTCTGGAAAGCCGCGTGAGCTGTCACCGCTGTTACGAGGCGGGGTCGGGCGTGCTTGCGACGCGGATCTTTCGCACGCCACAGATCCCGAGCCGTTTTAACCGCGAGCAGACAACTCTCGGTGCCTCCGCTCGTGATGCTGCCAACTACTCGTGGCCCGAGACCGGAGCGGCTGCCGTGGAACGCGTGTCGGGCGAAGCGGACCAGATCGCGCTCCATTGCCGCAATCGACGGGAAAGTTGTAGGGTCTAGACCGTTCAGCGGCCGCGCGATTGCCGCGGCAGCCTCAGCAAGCTCGTCGAGTTCGCTCAGCCCCGAGTCGTACACATAGGCCAACACCTTGCCGCCGTGGGTGGGGGCATCGAGCTTGCGAAGCTCCTTGAGTCGGACGAGTACCTCAGACGAGTTCATACGATTTTCTCCGAAAGGTCGTGTTCGCGCAGTTTGTAGCGGTTGAGTGTGAGCAGACTGATTAGCATCAATCCGGCGGGCAGCAGGCTGAACGACAGCGAGATCCCAGCGATTGCGGCGGCGGGTTGAACGACGGTCGTACCGACCGTCGACTCGATGTATCCAGTGAGTGCCAGCACAATCGTGAGCACGGTGGCTCCGAGGGCCATTGCGGCTGTTTCACCGGCTGTCCAGACGCCGCCAAAGACACCGGCGCGCGATCCGCGATCCGAATTCGGTCGGTCAGCATCAACGCTAATCACGTCTGGCAGCATGGCCATGGGCAGCGTTTGCATGCCGGCGTAAGCAGCGCCCGCGAGCGCTACGGGGCCGACGATCCACCAGCCAGGCGCCCACAGCATGCCGGTGAGCGCGACGGCGCCGATGAGAAAGAGCAGGCTCGCAATACGAAACGCGCGCTCTTTGCCCAGGCGGTCCGCGATCCAGCGCCAGAGCGGAGCGAATAACACGGCGGGGGCGATGAGTGAGATGAACAGGATCGTAACCGCGCCCTCGTCTTGAAGTACCCATCGCGCAACAAACTGAGCGCCCGCGAGCATCAGGCCGGTTGCGAGTCCCTGCAGCATGAACGTTGCAAGCAGCGCGCGGAACGCTTGGCTCTCGCGTAACGTCGAGATGCCCTCGCGGTAATGCTCGAGCGAAAACACGCCTGGGGCATCGCGGAGCACATTCTCTGGCAATCCTCGCGGAGCGATTGTTGTCGCGATGAGTAGCCCAGTTGCAAGAACCGCAGCGGCCGCAATGGCCATGACGAGGTAGCCGAGAAGTGGATCGTCTGGAAAGAGTCCGCGGATCTCGGGTCCACCCGCGCCAAACAGCAGGATCGCGAGGGTGAGAACCACAACGCGCCACGAGAGCAAACGGGTGCGCTCGCGGTAACCCGTTGTGAGCTCGGCGGGAAGTGCGATGTACGGCACCTGGAACAGGCTGAAAAATGTGGCAGCGGCGACAAAGGCAACGAGCACCCAGGTTGCAGAGAGCCCGGGGGAGAGCCCGTGGGGCACCGCAAACGTGAGTACAAACGCGAGGGGTAGCCCGATAGCCCCGACGAGCATGGGGCCGCGTCGTGACCCGGTGCGAGCCAGCGAACGATCGCTCAGTCCGCCGATGGCCGGGGCGATGAGCACGTCCCAGAGTTTTGCTCCCGTCACAATGACACCCGCGAGCAGTGCCGTGACCCCGAGTGAGTCCGTGAGGTAGTAGACCAGCACGAGGCCCGGGAGCGTTGCGAAGCCGCCCGTGCCAAGAGAGCCTGCGGCATAGCGCACGACCGTCTTGCGGGGGAGCCTATCTGGCTCTTCCGCTGACGATGCCTCACGATTAGGTACGGAGGAACTCGACGATGAATTCATGGGTTCAGCGTAGTGCCACCCAGCGACATTCATGCGCGAACGTTGTAGGGCCGCTCCAAACAAATGTTCGGAGCGGCCCTACGACTCACAGCCTGGTCTACGGCGTGGTCGAATAGAGGTAATCGAGAATCTTCTGATTCGCGCCAGGATCGGCTGCCGCATCCATCAGCTCCGGCGACGAGAAGATCGCAACCATGATCAGCACGATCATCGCGATAAACGCAATAACACCCGCGGTCAGCGGAACCCAGAACGCAACCTTTCGAGCCCGCATGCGCTGGATCGAAAAGATGAGCGTGACCGCAAAGAGTGCGAGGAATCCAAGGGCGCTGATAGTGCCGAGGGTTCCGACCCACGCGGGAACCTCGAAGTCCTTGATCTCAAGTGCCTCGCCCATCAGCACGAAGCTCGCCTTCATCCCCATCATGACCTGGAAGGAGAAGATCACGCCGAATACGCCAATCCCGAGCAGGATGATGGTCATAACGCGATCACCGGTGCGAGACGGTGTTGTGGCGTTCGCACCCATGGCCGGAGCCGCGTAGGCGGGGGGTGCGGCGGGCACGTTGTTCGCGCGATAGGGTGCAGGATCACCCGTTGTGTTCGCGGCGCGGTCGCCCTGTGGTTGAGAACCTGTTTGCTGCCCCGGTTGGGACGGGCTCACCGGTGCGGTTGCCGATGCTGAAGCGCTGTTGGCCGCGCCCAGGTTGTGAGGGACACCCGCGATGGCGCCGCCTGTCGAGCGTCCAGCGGAGGCGGCTGGAGCGTCTGCCTCAGCGGGCTTATCAGAGCCCTCAGGTTTCCACTCCCAACCCTCGGGTGCATACTCGCCAAAGGCGGGCTGCGGGCGTGCCGCCGGAGGGGTCACCGCTGGGGTCGCAGCTCCGGTCTTATTGCCGGCGGGTTGCTGACCTGAGGCCTGCTGACCTGAGTCCTGCTGACCGGTGGGTTGCTGACCAGTGGTTTCTTGGTCAGCAGACTGCGGCTCCTCGGGGAGATTCGACATTAGGCGCTCACCGATCGGCCAGCGGAGCCGAGCTGCTGTGCTGCCTCAACGATGCGGGCGGCCATGCCATTCTCGGCGGCCTTGCCGTAGGCGCGGGGGTCGTACATCTTCTTGTTGCCGACCTCGCCGTCGATCTTCAGCACACCGTCGTAGTTCTTGAGAATGAAGTCCGCGACCGGGCGTGTGAACGCGTACTGCGTGTCGGTGTCGATGTTCATCTTGATGACACCGTTGCGCACGGCCTCGGTGATCTCCTCGGCAGACGAGCCGGATCCTCCATGGAACACCAGATCAAGCGGCTTCTCGCCCGTGTTGTACTTCGCCTGCAGACCTGCCTGGATCTCCGCGAGGAGTTCGGGGCGCAGTTTCACGTTACCCGGCTTGTAGACGCCGTGAACGTTGCCAAAGGTGAGCGCGGTCATGTAGCGGCCCTGGTCACCGAGGCCAAGCGCCTCGACCGTCGCGACTGCGTCGTCGAGTGTCGTGTAGAGCTGGTCGTTGATCTCGTGGCTGATGCCGTCTTCTTCGCCGCCGACAACGCCGATTTCGACCTCGAGGATCATCTGTGCCGCCGCCATGCGGGGCAGCAGCTCCTTGGCGATGCTGAGATTTTCAGTGAGCGGGATCGCTGAGCCGTCCCACATGTGCGACTGGAAGTAGGGGAGGCCGCCCTGCGCGACACGCTCCTCGCTGGCCGCGACGAGCGGCAGTACAAAGTTTTCGAGGTGCTGCTTGGGGCAGTGGTCCGTGTGGAGCGCAACGGTGACGTTGTGCGCTTTTGCGACCTCTTCGGCGTACTTTGCGAAGGCGATCGCACCGCCGACGCGGTTGCTGACCGACTGGCCCGCAAAGTAATCAGCGCCACCGAAGCTGACCTGAATGATGCCGTCGGATCCTGCCTCTGAGAAGCCCTGCAGCGCTGCGTTGAGGGTTTGCGAGCTAGAAACGTTGACCGCGGGGAAAGCGAAGGATCCTGACTTCGCTGCGTCGAGCATTGCTGCATACTGTTCCGGGGTTGCGACGGGCATGTGTGCTCCTTGGCGTCAATCGGATCGGCGAATGGCCGCTGTCATGGGTTCGGCGCGAGGCCGCTGGATTGTTCGGCGTGAAGCCGCTTTGTCGTCAAGTCTACGCGGTAGGGTTGTGTGTATGACTGAACCGAATTCGCTTGGCGAGTGGCAGCCCGACCGTAACCTCGCGATGGAACTCGTCCGCGCGACCGAGGCAGCAGCAATGCGTGCCACCCCGTGGATTGGCCGCGGCGATAAAAACGCCGCCGACGGCGCCGCGGTTGACGCGATGCGCCGTTTCCTCTCAACCGTCAACATGAACGGCACCGTCGTTATTGGCGAGGGTGAGAAAGATGATGCACCGTGGCTCTACAACGGCGAGGTGGTTGGCAACGGCGAGGGCGCTGATTGCGACGTGGCCGTTGACCCGATCGACGGCACCCGGCTAACTGCTGAGGGTCGCCCCGGTGCGCTCTCGGTGATTGCGGTGGCGGATCGCGGCAGCATGTACGATCCCTCGGCCGTGTTTTACATGGACAAGCTCGTGTGTGGCCCCGAGGGCGTCGGCGTTGTCGACATCGATCGCCCGATCGGTGACAACATTCGCGCGCTGGCGAAAGCCAAGGGCGTTGACGTCTCTGACATTCGTGTTGCCGTGCTCGATCGCCCGCGTCACGACCAGCTCATCACTGACATTCGCGCTGCTGGCGCCGGAACCCGTCTGCTCATGGACGGCGATGTTGCGGGCGGCGTGAACGCGGCTCGCTGGGATTCGCGCATTGACCTGTGCGTCGGGATCGGCGGCACCCCCGAGGGCATCATCACCGCGTGCGCGGTGAAGGCGCTCGGCGGTGTGATTCAGGGCCGCCTCTGGCCCAAGGATGACGAGGAGCGTGCCCGCGCGATCGACGCCGGTCACGACCTGACCCGTGTGCTCGAGGCCAACGACCTCGTCGCGAGCGACAATGCCTACTTCGTTGCGACCGGCATTACCTCGGCCGACTTCGTCGAGGGTGTGCAGCGCCGCGGACCGTTCGTGCGCGCTGAGAGCATCGTGATGCGCTCGTACTCCGGCACGATCCGCCACGTCATCAGCGACATGGATCCGACTCGCTGGGATTAATCCTCGCGGTCTATGCGCCGAGCGTGTGTGCGTAGACCTATTTGCGTTCCGAACGGACCACTTACTTGTGCCCCTGGGCATCGGGTAGGTGGTCCGTTTGTCGTTTGGGGCCTGTGCTCACGACCGTGGCCACGAAACGGTTGCGGCGGGTCGAGTAATCGCCGCATTTTGCGGGTGCCCTTCCATCTGCTTTGCTTCTGTCCGCTTACATTGCTTCTGCCCACCTTTGCCGCGTGTGCCCACCTTATTTACCCGTGGGTAAGGTGGGCGCAGGTAGATAAGGTGGGCGCTGCCGCTGCCGCTGGCGTTGGCGTTGGCGTGGCGTGGGCGCTGGTGCTAGTGGTGGTGCTGGCGCTTTTACTCTCGACCAATTGACTCGGGCTGGCCATTTTGTCGCCGAGCCTGCATCTCGCTGCCGAACTTGCGGCCAGCAACCGCAGGTTCGGCAGCGAGATGCAGGGTCAGCGGGGCGGATCCCGTCGACCAGGCAGGCCGTTGGTTGGGTGATCAGAGAAGGATCGGCTCGGCCACAAAATCAACGATCCTTTCGACAACTTCCGGGTCGTGCAGGATGCGGTTGTGGCCGAGGCCGTCTGTGATTAACAATTCGGAGTTTGTTGGGCGATCGAGATGCAGCTGCCTCGCCTCGGTGAGCGGAACTTCGCGGTCTTTTGAGTCGTGAACAATCAGGAGCCGTGTGTTGGTGGACGGCGGCCGGATCGCTTCATCGAACTCAGTGAACAGTGTCCCTTCAGGTAGCGGGTACCCGCGTACGATCCGGGTGGTGAACTGATCCTTTAGGTGAAGGGGGAGATCGATCGCGCGCATGAATGTGTCGCGCAGAAAACGTGCGGAGGTGGCGCCACCGATAGCAACGACCCGGACACTGTGTTTCGAACTGCGGGCGAGTGTGTGCGCGGCGAGTGCCCCGAACGAATGGCCGACAATTGCCTGCCAAGGGCCAAAGCTTTCTTCGAGACCCTGCGCTATCGCGACAATGTCCGCAGCCGAGGGGGAACCATTCGGAGAATCGCCGTGCCCCGGGGCGTCGAAACCAACCACCCGGTAACCCTGGCTGGTGAACTGCTCGATGAGTCTCGCAAAACGTGACGTTCGGCTCCGCCAGCCGTGTAGGAGCAGCACCGTCGGTGTTGCATTCAAATGGGAACTCGCGATCTCTCCCGAGTGTGACGGCTGCGTGGGGAGCCAGGTGTAGACGCGGACGGTGTGGGTGCCTATTCGGCGCAGCTCAGAGACGCTTTGACCGTGGACCGCACGTTCGGGGTCCTTCACTTCTGCGGGGCGCCCTGTGGATTTGAAAGCCCTAAACGCCAGCTCTGTCGCTGCAGCGGGTATAAGCGCGCCGTTCAGGCGAAAGAAGGTGCGAACGGCAGGGTGGATGATCGGCATGTGGTCCTCAACTTAAAACAATACGAACGCGCGTACTGTTTGATGCTAGTCTTGAAACATGAACTCTTCAAGTGCAGCGTCTCGCGAGGACGGACGAAGGGCCCGCGGCGATCTCACCCGAGGCGCGGTGCTCGCAGAAGCGATCCAGGTTGCCTCGGAGCAGGGGCTGGCTGACATGAGTATTGGTCAGCTCGCGAGTGCTGCAGGCCTGAGTAAAAGTGGAGTGGCCACACTGTTTGGCTCCAAAGAGGCGCTTCAGCTTGCCGTGATCGATCATGCGCGAGAAGTGTTTGTGTCGGCGGTTATCACGCCCTGCCGCGACGTTCCGTCAGGGGGTGAACGATTGCGAGCCGTAGCCCTCTCATGGCTGCGCTACTCACAGAACAGGGTGTTTCGCGGCGGCTGCTTCTTTCTTGCCGCCGCGACAGAGTTTGACTCTCAGCCCGGTCCGGTGCGAGACCGGATTGCGGAGTGTCTTCGCGAGTGGGATGACTACCTGGTGAGCTGCGCGAAGGCTGCGGTCTCAAGCGGGCAACTGCGGCGAGATGCTGATCCGCAGCAATTGGGCTTTGAACTGTTTGCGCTGTTTGCCGCCGTAAACACACGCGCACTGCTTTACGGAGACGAGGCCGTGTATGCCCAGGCCGAGGAGAGCCTGCGCCGCATTCTCGCTGGCTGATTTGATCCAGCGCGTAAGCGAGCGCCTGCCGAACCGAACCGAACCGAACCGAACCGAACCGAACTAGTCCTGTTCCGCAGGAGACTCCTTCACTGGCCCTTCTTCATCAACCTCATCAAACTCGGTGAAGATGTCTTCGATGGGGGACTGCCCGATCGCGAGCGCCTCCGTGCCGAGGGTCTCGACCGAGCGCAGTTGTTTGGCTACCGCGCGGGTGCGCACACCCGCCTGGTGCACGGTGTTTTGTGCCGTCGCGAGCTGCTTCTCAAGCTTCTCCCAAACCTGGCCGTACTTCTGGAACTCCTGCTTTGCGGCGCTCAACACCTGCCACACTTCGGAGCTGCGCTTTTCAATGGCGAGGGTGCGGAAGCCCATTTGCAGGCTGTTGAGCAGTGACCCGAGTGTGGTCGGACCGGTCACGATGACCCGCAGCTCGTTCTGCAGTTTGCTCGCGAGCCCTGGTCGCCTTACGACCTCGGCGAAGAGTCCCTCGGTCGGCAGATACATGATCGCAAAGTCGGTGCTGTGAGGCGGGGCGATGTACTTTTCAGCGATGAGTTTGGCCTGGGTCAGGATGACTCGTTCCAGGACCTTCACGGCAGCCTCGACGGCTTCTTTCTCACCACTCTCCTGAGCCTCAAGGAGGCGCTCGTAGTCCTCCTGCGGAAACTTTGAGTCGATGGGGAGGAGCACTCGTTCGGTCTCGCCGCGGCCGGGAAGCTTCACCGCAAACTCAACGCGCTCGGCCGATCCCGGTCTAATCACAGCGTTTTGCTCATACTGCTCCGGGGTCAGGATATCTTCGAGCTGGCGCTCCAACTGCACCTCACCCCAGCTGCCGCGGCTCTTCACGTTCGTGAGGACGCGCTTCAGGCCGCCAACGTCGGAGGCCAACGTTTGCATCTCGCCGAGGCCCTTCTGTACCTGCTCGAGTCGATCACTCACCAGCTTGAACGACTCACCGAGGCGCCGCTCAAGCGTGCCCTGCAGCTTCTCGTCGACGGTCTCACGCATTTTCTCAAGTTTCGCCTCGTTGCCTTGGCGAAGCTTCTCGAGCTCTGTGCGCAGCGTCTCTTGCAGCTCTGTCTGCTTTGCCACGTGGGTGTCGGTCAGCGTCTGGACGCGCTGCGCGTTCTCTGCCAGTGCGGTCTTCAGCGTGCCCTGCAGCTTCTCGTCAACCGTCGTGCGCACTTGCTCAAGTTTTGCCTCGTTTGCAATGCGCAGTTCTTCAAAGCGAGCCTCGATCGCCGCCTTCAAATCGACCTGCGACTGTAGAGACGCCTGCGAGGTCGTGTGAAACCGATCGCTCAGGCCCGTGAGCGAAGTGCTGAGCTGCTGCTGCATGGTGGCCATCGTTGCGGCCAGCTCACCGCGCTGCGTTGCGAGGTCTTGGCGTAGTTCACCACCGCCAACACCCGCGGCGCCGTTGTTCGCTGGCCCTCGGCGGAAGAGCAGGACGGCAAGCGCCGCCAAAATGCCGAGCAGATTCAGGATGAGTAGCGTGAGCAAGAGCGCGTCCATAGTGAGGAATTCCTTACGAGAGTTGGTGTGGCCACGCTACAGGTAGCCTCGGACATTGACGGTTGCGCAGGAACGAGCTTGGCAGATTCGCCCAGATCCTGAGCCAAAAACTACAGCTTGAGTGGGATCGCCTTGAGCTGTTGCACCCGCAACCCAGTCTTTTTGGCGAGCGCGAGCACGTCATCAACCTCGTGTCGTTTGGCTGCGTCACTGATAATGGCGGCGCAGGCTTCGGCGTCGGCTAATGCGTCGTGGTGTGCAAACTCTCCAAAGCCGGCGGCCTCCGCGGCTAGCGGCAGGCGATGCGAGGGAATCTCATACGTTTTGCGCGAGACCTGCACGCTACACAGATACTTTAGGCGAGGAGTCGGCGAGACGCTCTCCGCGCAGGCTGCCTTAATGACCCCCATGTCGAAGCTCGCGTTGTGGGCGACGGCTATGTCGTCCCCGATGAACTCCGTGAGCTCGGCCAGCTGGTCTTGCCACAGCCTCGCATCGGCCACCATCTGCGCCGTGATGCCGTGAATCTTGATATTGAACGGCAGAAACTCCGCGTGTGCGGGCGGCGGCTTAATGAGCCAGTAGGCCTGATCTGCGACCACGCCGTCACGCACTCGAACGAGCCCGACCGAGCAAGCAGATGAGGGGTGACTATTGGCGGTCTCGAAATCGAGTGCGGTGAAATTGACGGGCACCTAATGATCCTGTCACACACCACTGACATTGATGAGATGATTGACCTATCTCGCCACCGCGAGCGAAATACCACCGGTCAAGGGGGATATCATGATTCCTGAAATCAACTACTGGGCAGTGCTGGTTGCAACGCTCTCGACCATGGTGGTCGGGTCTGTTTGGTACACGCCAAAGGTGTTTGGAAACAAGTGGATGCGCCTCGCGAAGGTCGATCCGACTGGCAAATCGGCGGTAGGGCCGATCCTAGTCACCGTTATCGTGAGCTTCATTTCTGCCTGGGTGCTTGCCGGGGCGAGCTGGATCGCGTTTGAGTTTTACGGCGGGTCCTTTTTGCTCGGCACCCTGCTCACCGGCGTGATTCTGTGGACTGGCTTCACCGCTTCCCGCTTCATCACCCACGATGCCTTCGAGAGCAGGCCGGCGGCGCTCACTATTTTGAACATCGCCCACGAACTCGTGACGGTACTCGTGATGGCGGTAATCATTGGGGTCTGGCCACCCGCGGTCGGGTAATCGGGGGAACCCGCGTAGACTGGTGCCTCGTGGCTCTAACTATCGGAATCGTAGGTCTCCCCAACGTAGGCAAGTCGACGCTGTTTAACGCATTGACTTCAAACGACGCGCTCGCGGCGAACTATCCGTTCGCGACGATCGAGCCGAACATTGGGGTGGTGAACCTGCCGGATCCGCGCCTGAACAAGCTCGCTGAGATCTTCGGATCCGAAAAGCTGCTCCCTGCTCCCGTCAGCTTTGTTGACATCGCGGGTATCGTGCGCGGCGCGAGCGAGGGTGAGGGGCTTGGCAACCAGTTCCTTGCGAACATTCGCGAGGCTGATGCCATTGCGCAGGTCGTGCGTGGCTTTACAGACCCCGACGTGATTCACGTTGAGGGTGGCGTGAACCCAGCCAGCGACATGGAAACCATCAACACGGAGCTGATCCTCGCGGATATGCAGACCGTTGAGAAGGCTCTCGTGCGCTTTGAAAAAGAGCTGAAGTCGAAGAAGATCGACGCGAGTGTGGTTGACGCGGCGAAGGCCGCCATTGCCGCGCTCAACGACGGCAAGCTGCTCTCGCACACCGACATTGATCTCGAGCCGATTCGTGAGCTGGGACTACTCACCGCGAAGCCGTTCCTCTACGTCTTTAATGTCGACGAGAGTGTGCTGCAGGATCGCGCGCGCCTCGACGAGCTCGCCGCGCTGGTGGCCCCCGCGAAGGCCATCTTCCTTGATGCCAAGCTGGAGAGTGAACTGATCGAGCTTGACGAGGCAGATGCTGCCGAGCTGCTCGCGTCCATCGGACAGGAAGAAAGCGGTCTGGATCAGCTCGCCCGTGTCGGCTTCGACACCCTCGGCCTGCAGACCTACCTCACCGCTGGCCCGAAAGAGGCCCGCGCCTGGACGATCCCGAAGGGCGCGACTGCCCCGCAGGCCGCCGGTGCGATTCACACGGACTTCGAAAAGGGCTTCATTAAGGGCGAGATCATCTCGTTTGATGACCTCGTTGAGGCCGGATCGGTTGCCGAGGCGCGTGCGAAGGGCAAGGCCCGCATGGAGGGCAAAGAGTACGTGATGCAGGACGGCGACGTCTGCGAGTGGCGTTTTAACGTCTAACTCGGCAGAGTTCCACTGCGACCGAGCACCTTCGAGTGAGTCCAGGCTCTGTGTAGAGTGCTTCCTATGAATGGCGTGGCTCCAGCAAGACGCACGATCCGCCTCTTTCCCGGCTACGGCCGCGATTGGCCGCTTTGGGAGAACTCGACCCCAACGTGGAACGTGGGATACACAACGACGCCGGAGACGTATGGTCTGTCCGTTGGATAACCTGGCGCATCAGAACTGATGCCTATCGAAAACGTGGTGCGCGTTAGCTTTTAGCTCTGCGATTATTGCGCCACGTGTCGCGAATGGCCCCCACCGCTAAGATCACAAAGCCGATAACAAGCAAAGCGCATGCCACGCGCCCGTACCACGCCCAGAAGTTGTTTTGCGTGAGGTGAGGATCGAAGCTCCAGAGCGCCTGCAGCCAATGGGCATGCAACGCATTTCCGCGTCCCTGAGCGCTGTAGTAGTAGTCGTGAGAAAGGGGACGGACTGAGACTCCCCAAAAGTACGACCCTACGAGACCAGCAAAGATGAGCGAGACCGAAACGGCCCAGATTAGTAGCGCTCGTTTGAAGTTGGTACTGCGGCTTTTCTTTTGCCGAGGGCTGGCCATAGTCGCAATTTTATCGTCAGTGCTGCGTGACTTCAGACGAGAGGGCGCCGATGCCTGCGATATGCAAGCGTCGCACATCCGGCTCCAACCGCGGATAGTAGGACTCCCAGCGTGATCAACGGGAGTGAATCGTTGCCGCCGGTCACCGCGAGGGGCTTCCTCGGCGGAATCGGCGGTGGCGTTTTCGGGGTGTTAATGATCGCACCGAACGTAACGTCAAGGCTTCCCGCTGTAATCGTAATTTCTCGTTCGGTGCCGTCGAGAACGTACCCCGTGGGGGCCTTCGTTTCTTTCAGACGGTAAGTACCCAGAGGGAGATCCTGTACCCGAATCTTGCCCACTGCGGGGTCTGCGTCCTTTGGGCCGTTGTCGACAACTGGGATCGCTGTCCCTGCTGTTGGGATGAGCTCCCACTCAGAACCAGCAAGCAGTTTCTGATCAGGATCGGTCTTCTGCCATGCCACCGATCCAGTAGGAGCTGGGGGAGTGACCCGAGTGTTGACGATGTTACCGAGTGCAATGTCGAGGTTTGTCTCGGTGATCGTAACTTCTCGTTCGGTGCCGTCAAGAACAAAGCCCGCGGGGGCCTTCGTTTCTTTCAGGTGGTAAGTGCCCGGGGCGAGATCCTCAACCAGGATCTTGCCCACTGCGGGGTCTGCGTCGTTCTTGCCATTATCGACAACCGGGATCGCAGCTCCTGTGGCTGGAGTGAGCTCCCACTCTGAACCTGCAAGCAAATTCTGATCTGGATCGGTTTTCTGCCATGCCACCGAGCCGACACCCTGGACGCGCTCAACGATGGTTAACCGAACTGTCCAGCTCGATGTCACGCCGCCGGACCCAAAAAGCGAAGTGCTCGATCCAAGAATGAACTCCACGGTAGTTCCGACCAACGATGCGTCGGCGACCAGGGTCGTTCCATCCCAGGTAATCCCCGCGGGGAGGTTGCCTGGGGGAAGAAACCGTTCTGGTCCGAACGAAGCGTCTAAGCAGGTAAAAGGGGTACCGGTGTTTTCGGGAGTCACGACGGGAACGTTTCCCTGGTAGTCGCGGATGACCAGCGGAGTCTGGGCGCCTACGGCAACGTTGCCAAGGTCGACCGTCTGGCATGGCGCGTCCATTCCGATGCTGGCCGGAATGCCAGCGCCAGGGGGCTGAAAATTGTAGAACGACCAGTCAAATCGGGCGAAGGGGGACATGTCAGCAATGAAGTTCTCACCGAGGTTAAGACCAAGATATTTTCTCGGCACGCTCGAGTCTGGAAACTTTTCGCCAAGGGTGGCGAGTGGTTCGGCGTTGACGATCTTGTTATTTTTCAGGGAAAAACTGTAAAACCCGGAAGCGACCGGTGTGATCGTTGCGAGCGCAGAGAGGTCTGCGATGAGGTTGTCATCTGCAAGGAGTTCAAGTGTCGTTTCACTACTGCCGGTCCAGTTGGTCAGGAAGTCGAGGTTTGTGAGTCGGTTCCCATTAACGTTCAATTCCTGCATATCTGCGAGACCGCTGATGGACGGAAGCGTCGTCAGGTCGTTGTTCGAAAGAGAAATGGTCGCTGCTCCAGTGAGAAACTGCACCCCTTCTGCTGACGCAATCGCTCTACTGTCGCAATTGACCGAGGTCAAAGCTGCCAAGTTGCCCTCGGTGAGGCCACCGCTCAAGCCCTCTGTTGTGACGTGATCTTGCAAGCACTGGGCAAACGCGGCATCTGGAACGTTCACGAGATCCCCCGGGGCTGCGATCGCAGGGCTGACCCAGAGCCCCGACAGCATGCCGACACCGATAACGGCCCCTAAAGCCCGCTTCCACTTCCCCAAAAGCTAACCCTTCAAATTTTCTGCAAAATTTAGCAATTTATCAAGGTTAATCACTGCTTGCTTTGCGCGAGCAACGAGGGACCCTCTTTCTCCGGCATGCATCCTTGCCCAACGAAAAGGGCGAAGAAAACACCCAATTGTCGGATAAGAATCCCCTATTGCTACCTGAGGAAATCAAACTCCATGAATGCAATTTGACTTGTACATCATACCTAGACGTCATGGTGATTGGCTGGTTGTTTTGAAAGCTGTGGATCAGCGCAGCGCAATGGTGGAACTGCCCTCACCGACGCCGTTTGAGACTGCAGAGGGCACCACACTGGTGATCATTGCAGAAAGCGCAAGGGAAGCGGCGAGCGCAATCGCGCACGCAAGCGTGAGGGAAGCCGCAATAAAGACTGATGGCTGTCGGAACGGGTTTGTCTGGTTCATGCTTCTAGCCTCCCGCTTGACAGGGCGAGAGTCATCGGACCGGGGTATCGAGCGGTAGTACCCAGGTCTGATGGTTGGAGGCCTTAACAATGTCGGACCCCCAAGCTACGCTGGCCAGCATGAGCACAGACTCCGAAACTGAACTCCTGCTTGGTTACTTACAGAACGCACGAGAGGCGCTCCTCTGGAAGCTCGACGGGCTGAGTGAGTATGACGCGAGGCGGCCGCTCACACCGACGGGCAGCAATCTACTCGGCCTCATGAAGCACGTGGCGAGTGTCGAGCACGGCTACCTCACGGAGTGTTTTGGGAGGGATTCGAACTACGAGTTTCCCTGGCTCGCAGACGATGCGCCCGACAACGCTGACATGTGGGCAACGGCCGACGAATCGAGGGAGCAGATCCTCGACATGTGCCGCGGCATCTGGCGGGCCGACGATGTCTCCGTGCGCGAACTCGGCTTAGAAGCCCGAGGAACCGTGCCCTGGTGGGGAGACCGCGGCAGCTCGGTGACCATGCGGCACCTGCTCATCCACATGATTGCCGAAACAAGTCGTCATGCCGGGCAGGCCGATATTCTCCGCGAGCAGATTGACGGATCGGTGGGGATGCGTCAGAGCGCGACGAACATTCCCGCGCAAGAAGACAGCTGGTGGCGCGACTATGTGGCCACGCTCGAAGCATCAGCCCGATTGGCGGCAAGTATGCCCGACCCCACGCCGCATGACGGTGACGCAGATGCTTCAGTGAGCGATCCCTATCGGCCCTGAAAACGCGAGATGGCCTCATTTACGATCTGGCCGCCGCGAATCTCGATCGCCTTATGAATGGTCCGGTTTGCGTCCCAGGCGGACGGCCCGTCCATAACCACCTCAATGAAAGGAAGCAGTGCCTCGCTCACCTCCCAGCTTGCGGCATTCCACAGATAAGAAGGACTGTGATCGACCGCGTAGTAGTTGAGCCCGTTGCCAATTCGCATCATCGGCTCGTCGAACGTTGTGGGGCGCGCGAACGAAAACCCCATGCCCTCATCGCATGACACATCGACGATGAGGCTGCCCGGCCGAAACAGTTCAAGGTCGCTGTCATTCAGAAACATGAGCGGCTCGTCCGGGTTCTGCAGCGTGCAATTCACCACAATGTCGTGGCCCGCGAGATACGGTGCGAGAGCCACTGGGCCATCGTCGGTTAAGACTTCACGCTGCGCGAGATCCCGGACCGCACGACGGCCGGGCCCGGGCAAGACCTGCACATCGGATTCGGGCAGCTCAATCTGAACAATACGGGCTGAAGGAATGGGCGATCCCACGGCCGCAATCTCGCGGTGTGTGAGCACCACAACGTCATGGATACCGAGGGCGTTGAGAGCTGTCACTGCCCCGCGGGCGGTCGCCCCAAACCCGATCACAACCGCACTGAGCCGTCGACCATAGTCTCCCGTGGAGCCGATGAGCTGCAGCGCGTGCAAGATCGAGCAGTATCCGGCGAGTTCATTGTTCTTGTGGAAGACGTGCAGCCCAAAATTGCCCGAGTTGGTCCAGTGATTCATCGCCTCGAACGCGATCAGGGTGAGACGTTTGCTCATCGCAACGTCGGTCATCTCTCGATCCTGCACGCAGTGTGGCCACCCCCACACGGTCTGGCCGTCACGAAGCTGCCGTACCTCATCGTGCTGCGGTTTTGGCAGCAGAATGGTGTCGGCCGCATCGATCACGCCCTGACGCGACGTGACGCTCCCCACGAGCGAGGCGAGCACCTCGTCGGTGAGTCCAAAA
Source organism: Leucobacter viscericola (assembly GCF_011299575.1). Taxonomy (NCBI): domain Bacteria; kingdom Bacillati; phylum Actinomycetota; class Actinomycetes; order Micrococcales; family Microbacteriaceae; genus Leucobacter; species Leucobacter viscericola. The sequence goes on along the minus strand of NZ_CP049863.1, from coordinate 1,296,798 downwards.
TCCTTGCCGTAGCCTTGCTCCACCACAAATCTTGCTCTGAGCTCAGGGTCGATCCGTTCGAAGTGATCGGGGTGGATCGGGATCCGCCGCTCGTTTTCCATCGAAGACGACGCGAAGATTCCCAGTAGCGATGCCTTCGTGGCGCTTGGAGGCGCTGCGAGGGCGCGCGCCGCAGCGCTCGGCTCTCTTGGAACGGGACGTATTGTGTTCGAGCTGGGCATGAGATGCTCCTTGCATCGAGGATGGATTGAGTCCCCTGAAGGCTCACACTATGCCAAGGTGCTGCGAGGTAGGGAGTAGCGCAAAGAAATCTGGGGCACGATACGATCCGATCATGAGCACTTCTCCTCGATCACAAGTGAAACTCCGCTGGGCCGTGGCTGTGGTCGTCGGCATCGTTGTCGGGGTTCTGGTGACGTTTATTCTCGGCATCGTTGCTGGGCTACTTGCGGGGTGGGCGGCACTCGCAACGGTCAGCACGATTTGGACGTTCCGGGAGATCTGGAAGATGAGCCCCGCATCGGCTCGGGACCACGCGACCACTGAGGATCCCGGCCAGACTGTGGCAAGACTTATCGCGCTCATCGGCAGCATTGTGAGCCTTGCCGCCGTGGTTGCGGTGGTCATTCACTCGCGTGAGTCGACCGGGATCGACGCCTACTTGCTCGCGGGCACCGCCGTAGTCAGCGTGTTCGCGTCGTGGTCACTGATTCAACTGGATTACACCCTTCGGTACGCGAGGGAGTATTACCAGGACGATGCAGGCGGCATCGACTTCAACCAACAGAGTGACCCCGACTACGCCGACTTTGTGTACTTCTCGACCGGGTTGGGAATGGGATACCAGGTCGCCGACACAAATGTCACGAGCAACAAGATTCGACGCATCGTCGTCGGGCAGATGGCCCTCGCCTATCTCTTTGGCACCGGAATTATTGCCACAGCCATCACCCTGATTACCGGCCTTGGGTAGGAGAAAAACACAGCCAGTTCTGAAGCGGCCTCGTTACGCTGACACCATGAGCATTCCCGCCGTAGACCCCCCGGGCGACGAGATCACGATTTCAGCGAGCGCGCTGAGAACCCTGTCGGATCAGCTGCAGCGCTTCCTGCTCGAGTATCGCTTTGCCATGCAAGAGATCGAAACAAAACTCGCGATTCTGCAGGAGGAATTCCTGCACATGCACGAGTACAACCCCATCGAACACGTCTCGAGCCGAGTGAAGTCCGTCGATAGCCTGGTCGAGAAGCTTGAGCGCCGCGGCCTTGGGGAACAACTTGAGCGAGACGGCATCGGCAACCACTTGGAGGTGATTCGTGGAAACATCCACGACATCGCAGGCGTTAGAGTCACCTGCGCGTTTATTCGGGACGTCTATCGGCTCTTCGACTTGCTTACGAAGCAAGACGACATAACGGTGCTCCACGTGAAGGACTACATTCTGGAGCCCAAGGAAAACGGCTACCAGAGCCTGCACACCATCATCTCGGTGCCAGTGTTCCTCTCGACCGGACGAGTGAACGTGCCGGTTGAGGTTCAGTTTCGCACCATCGCTATGGACTTCTGGGCAACACTCGAGCACAAGATCTATTACAAGTACGACCGTCAAGTGCCCGATTCGCTCATCGGCGAGCTCAAAAATGCTGCCGATACGGCCGCCGAGCTCGACACCCGCATGGAGCGGCTGCACGCTCAACTGCACGGCGATCCCGGTCTCATCACCACCACGGTGGAGGTGCCACCGCCCGCCCTGCCACGCATTCATAGCGTGTAGCTGGGCGCGGGGTCGTCATGTTCCCTGCCGCGGTGCGGTAGCGTCGAGGGGTGGAAACCGAGTACATTCCTGGCGGATCCGGCGGAGTGTGGCGCGTGCGCTTGCCCGACGGCGAGACCCGCGTTCACCGTCCGACGGGAGGCTGGACCCCCGCGGTACACGCGCTGCTTGAGTTTCTGGCGGACCAGGGGCTCGACGGGGTACCAAAAGTGCTCGGGATCGACGACGAGCATCGTGAGGTGCTGAGCTTTCTGCCGGGCCGCACGCTCGATCCCGAAACTGAACAGCCCAGTCTCCAGGCGCTCACAGAGGCTGCGAAGTGGTTGCGGCGCTTCCACGACACGGTCCGCGGTTATCGGCCAGGGGCGGTCGAATGGCGGCAGGGAGTCCAGCAGCTTAACGCTGATGAGGTGATCTGTCACAACGATCCAGGCCTGTATAACTGGGTGGTTGTCAACGACGAGTTTGCCGGAATGATCGACTGGGATCGCGCGGGCCCCGGGCGGCCCATTGATGACCTCGCGTTTCTGTGCTGGTCTGGTGTGCCGTTGTTGCGGGAGATCCCGAATGCCGAGGCCGCCTCGCGTATCGAAGCTGCCGCCGCAGCTTACGGGGGAGTGGCGCCACTCGACCTGCTCAACGCGGTCGAATCTCGGATGGGCCTGATCGAACAGCGTTGGCGTGCAGGCATCGAGCGAGGTGACCCCGGCACGATCGCCCTGCGAGACTCAGGAACGATGGATCGGCATCTCGCGCGAGTACGGGCGTTCTTGGAGCGACGCCGTGCGATCCTTGAGTTATTGTCCCCTTGAATGTGCGAATAAGCCGGAGATAGTTAGGGTGTAACAGTGAGTAAAGACCCACTTGAAGAACTGTTCGGACCGATTTCGGAGGAACCGAAACCGGTACCGGCCCGCGAGCGACTCTCTTACGAGCAGGCCGAGCGGGTGCGTACAGCTAAGATTCAAACCCCAAAAACTGATCGCGGATCGGGCGCAAAGCCCTGGATCATCGTCGGGGCTGTCGCTGTCGTTGCCATCATTCTGTCAATCGTCGTTGTGAACATGGCGCGTGGCGGTGGCGCGGATCCCAAACCGACAACCACCGCGGCCCCCACGACGACGAAGTCGCCGACCACGTCCACTCCAACGGAGACCTCAACTCCGACCGAGACGAAGAAGCCCGAGACGAAGCCGGCGAACCAGGTTCCGAATGTTGAGGTTGGCCTTACGAACAAGCTTGATATTCCAACCTGGGGAGTAACCTCGCAGTTGAGTCAGAAGTTCGGCTCAACGAGTTACGCCATTCCCGACAACGTGAACCTCACGCTCGACAGTCCCCTCATCAATTCACTCCCGGACTCCTGCAAGGCAATGCGCACGCAGTGGGGCGCCACTCGCGCCGAAGACGGCACGTACAAGATTGCCAAACCGGCGGAGAGTTGTGCTGCTGCACCGGAGCTCTACGACGAGCTATGGGGCCTCACTGATGCTTTTGTCAAGAGCTTCAAGCCTCTGTAAATAATCATTGGACGAATGTCGCAAGAAACAGCGATAGTTTCGACAGTTGTTTCAGTGAATCCACAGAGCTGATTACGGATTGGTTACAGCCGGAACAAACCCTTTCAGCTAGCTTCCAGGGTCGCTAAGGTCGGGGGTGTGGTGACGCACGGTTGATTTTCAACCGCGTCGCGCAAACAGACTGGAGGAACTCAATGAAGAAATTACTGCAGGCAGTCGCAATGGTTGGAGCGGGAGCACTGCTCCTTTCCGGTTGCGCATCGGGGGATAAAAGTGGCGACAACGGCGGGTCCGGATCCGGAAACGCCGTGACGATCGGCACGACTGAAACCGTAACCTCGCTCGACCCGGCTGGTGCCTACGACAACGGTTCTTGGCAGGTCATGACGAACGTGTATCCGTTCCTCATGAACAACCCCGTTGGCGAATCGACCGTGGCGCCGGACTCTGCTGAGTCAGCGGAGTTCACGCAGCCCACCGAATACACGGTGAAGCTGAAGAAGGGGCTCAAATTTGCCAACGGTAACGACCTGACCAGCTCGGATGTGAAGTTCACGTTCGACCGTCAGCTGAAGATCGCCGACCCCAATGGACCGTCGAGCTTGCTTGCGAACCTCGACAGTGTTGAGACCCCAGACGACCTCACTGTCGTCTTTAAGCTCAAGACCCCCAACGACCAGACCTTCCCGCAGGTGCTCTCGAGCCCGGTTGCGCCGATCGTCGATGAGGATTCGTTCCCGGCCGATGCCGTTGCGAGCGACGAAGACATCGTGAAGGCGAACCCGTTCGCTGGGCAGTACGCCATCACGAAGTACGACAAGGGCAACCTCATCGCGTTCAAGGCGTTTGACGGCTACGCGGGCATGTGGGGCGCACCCAAAACCGAGTCCGTGAACCAGAAGTACTTCGCGAACGAATCGAATCTGAGCCAGGCGATTGAGACAAAGGCCGTCGACGTGGCGTTCCGCAGCCTCTCCGCTACCGACGTCGAGAAGTTCGAGACGACCAAGGGGCTCCAGGTCATTAAGGGGCCGGGCGGCGAGATTCGCTACCTCGTGTTCAACTTCAACTCGATGCCGTTTGGTGCGACGACCGCCGATGCGGACCCCGCAAAGGCGCTCGCTGTTCGTCAGTCAATCGCGGACATCATTGACCGCGAGAAGATCTCGACGCAGGTCTTCAAGAACACCTACACGCCGCTCTACTCCTTCATCCCTGAGGGCCTGCTCGGCGCAAACGAAGCGCTGAAGGACCTGTACGGCAATGGCAAGGGTGGGCCCGATGTTGAGCGCGCTAAGAAGCGGCTCGCCGATGCGGGCGTGCAGACTCCGGTGAGCTTCCCGCTGCAGTACGCGGGTGAGCGCTACGGAGCCTCCTCAGCCGAGGAATACGCTCAGATCAAGTCGCAGCTTGAGGCTACCGGCCTCTTCAAGGTTGACCTTCAGTCGACCGAGTGGGGTCAGTACACGAAGGATCGTGTTGAAGATCTCTACCCTGTGCACCAGCTCGGCTGGTTCCCGGATTACTCGGATCCCGACAACTACCTGTCGCCGTTCTTCCTGCCGGACAACTTCCTTGTGAACCACTTTGAGAACAAGGAGATCACGGCGCTGATCGATAAGCAGCGTGTCACAGGCGACTCTGAAGAGCGCGCGAAGATCCTGGGCGAGATCCAGGACAAGCTCGCGGTTGAACTCTCAACCCTTCCGATGCTGCAGGGCTCGCAAGTTGCGGTCGCGGTTGACGGGGTCGAGGGCGTCACGCTTGACGCATCGTTCAAGCTCCGCTTCGGATTGATCACGAAGTAGCGGTTTTGATTGGCGGGCGAGCGCGGAATGTCGCGCTCGCCCGCTCGTCACCGTTCCTCCTGTTAACGGAGCACTCATGGTTATTACCGAAACCGACACGACCCCTGCCGCAATAGCGCGACAGCGCGGTGGTGGACTCGGTCGCTTTATTCTTTGGCGAGCCCTGCTCATCATTCCAACCGTCTTCATCCTGGTGACGATGGTCTTCCTGCTCATGCGCACCATGGGCAACCCGATTACCGCGTCTGTTGGGGATCGCCTGCCGCCGGATCAGCTCGCCGAGCGAGTTGCCGCAGCGGGATACGACCGACCGCTATTTGTGCAGTACTTCGAGTACCTCGGCCAGGTCTTCACGGGAAACTTTGGCGTCACGTTCAGTGACCGCCGCCCGGTCACTGAGGTTCTCACGACCTTTGGTGCCGCAACACTCGAACTCGCCATCTACACGATCATCGTTGCGCTGGTTGTCGGGATCCCACTCGGCATGCTTGCGGCCTACTACCGGGATCGCGGACCCGACGCCATCCTGCGTGTGTTCGCGATCTTCACCTACGCGACCCCCGTCTTTTTCTCCGGCCTGATCATGAAGCTCATCTTCGGTATCTGGCTGGGCTGGCTGCCGGTCTCTGGCAGAGCCTCGATTTCGACGGAGCTGGCGATCCAAACGCTGCCGGATCCTTCCGGGTTCTATCTGATCGACGCATTCCGCACGGGCAATATGGCAAACGTGGGTGACGTGCTGTTGCACGCGGTTCTGCCCGCGTTGACTCTCGGCATGATGACCGCGGGCGTGTTCCTGCGCCTCGTGCGCACCAACATGATCGGCACCCTGGGGCAGGAGTACGTTGACTCCGGCCGATCCCGCGGTATTCGCGAGTATCGCCTCGTCACGAAGCACGCGTACAAGCCGGCGCTGATCCCGATCATCACCGTGATCGGCCTGCAGATCGCGCTGCTCTTGAGTGGCGCGGTGCTGACCGAGACGACGTTCGAGTGGAAGGGCCTCGGCTTCCAGCTGGCGCACTACTTGAGCGCGCGAGACTTTGTTGCGGTGCAGGGCATTGTGGCGCTGCTTGCCGTGATTGTCGCGCTCAGCAACTTTGTGGTTGACGTGGTCGCCGCGCTTATCGATCCGCGAGTGAGGTATTGAGATGACTACTGAAGCGATTCTCACCGCCCCGCGCGTCGAGCGTGGCTGGCACTCCTGGCCGCTGATCAAGCAGATTCGGCAGAGCATCGGACTGCAGCGCGGCATGCTTGTCGCCGGCCTTGTGCTGGTGTTCATCTTTGTGGTGGTTGCGCTCTTCGCCCCGGTCTTGGCACCATACGGGTTCTCGGCGCTTTCGGGCCCAGACGGCGATTTCGGATCACTGCAGGCGCCCTCAGCGGCACACCCGTTCGGTACCACGATTGCTGGTTACGACGTGCTGTCGCGGGTGATCTGGGGTGCGCGCACCGCGTTCCTCGTGATTGCCATCGCGGTGATCAGCTCGATCTTCTTGGGATCGTTCCTCGGTTTGCTCTCGGGGTATCTCGGCGGCTGGCTGGATCGTGTGCTCGTGATGCTGGCGGACGCCATCTTCGCGTTCCCCTCGCTACTGCTCGCGATTGTGCTCTCGATCGTGATCTCGGGTGGCCAGTCGAGCCTGTGGGGTGGCATCTGGGCTGCGTCGCTGTCGATCACCGTGGTGTTCATTCCGCAGTACCTGCGAGTGGTGCGCTCGGAGGTGATCCGTGTGAAGGCGGAGGCCTACGTAGAATCCGCGCGGGTTGTCGGCGCGAGTCACCTGCGCATCATGTTCCGACACGTCATGCGCAACTCGACTCGGTCGCTGCCGCTCGTGTTCACCCTGAACGCTTCGGAAGCGATCCTGACTCTCGCTGGCCTCGGCTTCCTCGGGTTCGGGATCGAGCCCAACTCGGCCGCTGAGTGGGGCTACGACCTCAACAAGGCGATCGCCGACGTGACGAACGGCGTGTGGTGGACCAGCCTGTGGCCGGGCATCGCGATTGTGCTTGTGGTGATGGGGCTGACGCTCACGGGTGAGAGCCTGAACGATCTCTCCGATCCACGGCTGCGCAGCCGTCGCCGCGCAAAGGCAGGCAGCGGTGTGGTCGCGAACACCTCGATGCTCGAAACGATGGGTGTTGCCGGGCAGGATCCTGACCCGAATGTTAGTGCTGCTCAAGATGGGAGTGCACGATGACTAAAGTTCTCGATATTCAGAACCTTGAGGTGACGTTCGCGACGGATCACGGCGCGGTCAAGGCCGTCGACGGCGTATCGCTTTCGGTGCAGCCCGGTCGTGTGCTCGCGGTTGTTGGCGAGTCAGGATCGGGCAAGACGGTAACCGCCCGCACGATCCTGGGCCTGCTGCCCGAGACGGCGGTGTCGTCGGGTGCGGTTGTGCTCACCACCCGTGACGGTAGCGCCGAGAACAACGTGCTGCACCTCTCGAAAGATCAGCTGCGTCAGGTGCGCGGCCGTGACGTCGCGATGGTGTTTCAGGAGGCGTCAACCGCGCTGAACCCGGTGTTTACGATCGGGTGGCAGATTGCCGACGGACTGCGTGCGCACGAGAAGCTCTCAAAAAAGGAGGCCCGCGCGCGGGCAATCGAGATGCTGGAGCGAGTCGGCATCCCGGAGCCATCCGAGCGGGTCGACTACTACCCGCACCAGCTCTCGGGAGGCCAAAAGCAGCGCGTCATGATCGCGATGGCGCTTGCTCTGCGACCCGGCCTCATTGTCGCCGATGAGCCGACGACCGCGCTCGATGTGACCGTGCAGGCGGAGATCCTGGATCTGCTGCGCAAACTGCGCGACGAGTTTGGCACGGCGATCCTGCTCATCACCCACAACATGGGCGTCGTCGCGGACCTCGCCGACGATGTTGCCGTGATGTACCAGGGTGAGGTTGTTGAGCGAGCCTCTGCAGCCGAATTGTTTGCGAACCCGCGCGAGGAGTACACGCGGGAGCTGCTGGGATCGGTGTTGAATCTCGGTGGTGGCCGGATTCGGGCTGTTGGCCGTTCTGAGGTCGCGCCTGTTTTGGTTCAGGATCGTGCCCAGAGCGATGCGGTGGTGCTCGCCAAGGGGCTGCAGATTCAGTATCCGGGGCGCCTCGGCAAACCCGGGTTTATGGCCGTGCGCGGCGTGAGCTTCGAGATCCACGCCGGAGAGGTGTACGGCCTCGTGGGGGAGTCGGGATCTGGCAAGTCCACCATCGGTCGCGCGATTGCGGGACTGACACCCGCAACGGGTGGCTCGCTGCGGGTGCTCGGCCACGAGATGGTTGGGTTCAAAGAGCGGGCGTTTAGGCCCGCGCGCCGCGACATCGGGTTTGTGTTTCAGGATCCGGCTTCGAGCTTCAACCCTCTGCTGACCATCGCGGAGAACGTTGCCGAACCGCTGCTGGTGCACCGCCTGGCGCGCAACCTCGCTGGCGCTCAAAAGCGGGTCGACGAACTGCTCGAGTCAGTGCAGCTGCCGCGCGCGTACGGTGAGCGCTTTCCGCACGAGCTCTCCGGAGGTCAGCGGCAGCGTGCCTCGCTCGCTCGTGGGCTGGCGCTTGACCCGAAGTTGCTGATCGCCGACGAGCCGACCTCTGCCCTTGACGTGTCTGTGCAGGCCAAGGTGCTTGAACTGTTCACCGAGTTGCAGGCAGAGCTGGGTTTTGCGGCGCTGTTCATCACCCACGACCTCGCTGTGGTTGACGCACTCGCTGATCGGGTTGGTGTGCTGTACCACGGCGAACTCGTTGAGAGTGGAGTGGCAACCGAGGTGCTCAACAACCCGCAGGAGCCGTACACGCAGCGCCTGCTGGCGTCGCTGCCGGTTCCAGATCCGGCTCGCCAGGCGGAGCGTCGCGAGTTGGCACGTATGCTGCGGGGAGAGGAATAGGCTCAGGCCAAGCCGCTTGAGCCTCACCCCAGATTTTCGGGTCAGTTTCTGGTAGAAAAACTCGGTTTAGTACCAGAAACTGACCCGAAATCCGGAGGAAGATCTACTGGGCAGGACGACGCAGCAAGAGCATCAGCGAGACCGTGAGGAACAGCACGACGCTGACTGTCAGGATCGTGGCGGGCAGGATCTCGGTACTCGACAGTGCGAGACGCAGATTACCCTCCGGGTTTTCGGTCATCGGGCCAGACTGTAAGAGCTGCGCTGTCGTGGCCAGGAGACCGGGCAGCATGAATAGGTGAATGGCTGATGGTGTCCACCAGCGACGGGTTCGCAAAGTAACTCCTTACCGAAAGTGCGCGGCTCGCTATTGAGTGCTGCCGCGCGAACTGAGACGACTTTCGGCAGACCGCTCCATCCTGGGCGCAAAACGAGCTGCAATAGTGTGACGCTCAGTCTATCTGAGATCGCCATTTTTAGCCATGAACAGGAATTTTTATGGCTAGTGTTCCTCTACTTCGCGGGCGCGCCAAACAGTGCGGGCCAAAGCGCCACCGCGAGCGGGTAGGCGACGAAGCTGACGATATCGAGAATCCAGTGCGCAACAATGAGCGGCAGGCTGCGTCCCCAGCGATGGTAGGCCCAGCCGAACACGAGCCCCATCACAACGTTTCCGATGAAGCCGCCGAATCCCTGGTAGAGATGGTAACTGCCGCGCAGCAGGGCGCTGGTCACGACGGTAGCAGCCGGCCCGACGCCCAGGCGCTTCAGCCGCTCGAACAGGTAGGCGACCACGATGAGTTCTTCGCCGAGCGCTGCACGCAGTGCCTGCAGGATCAGCACGGGCACGGTCCACCAGTACGCGTCGAGTGCCGCGGGCACAACGGTGGTGTTGATCCCGATCCATTTAGCGAACAGGTAGAAGGCGATACCGGGGATCCCAATCGCGGCCGCGAGGATCACCCCGCCGCCGGTCTCCCGCAGCCACCAGAGTGGACTCGCGCCAACGGGCCGCCCGATCCCGAGCCGCCCCAAGTGCGGTCGGCTGCTGCGCCACAGCAGGAACACCACGAGCGCGACGGGAGCAAGGCCAAAAGCGAAGCCCAGCAGCTGGTAGATGAGATCGAATACCGGGCGTTCGTCGAGCGACTGGTTGATTGTTGCGGTCTGCGAAGAGAGCGTGGTCTCGCGAGTCAACCGCTCGATAATCGTCACGATGGCGTACACACCAGACGCCCCAAAGGACAACGCTAAGACAACCCCAATTTCCCAGCGAAGTCGAGTGCGTGTGGCCGATATGTTCACGCCCTCAGAGTACCGCGCGCAGTGTCGCTCAGTAGTGGGATTGCGCAGAGATATTTCAACCCGAGAGGCAATTTGTGGGAGGAGACCTACAGGCACGGTCACGAAGAAGTCACGAGCGGGTCACGAAGCTTACGAGAGTGCCAGCTCTCGATAGGCTGAGAGGGTAAGTACTCTGGATTCGCTTGCGAATAGATCCCCACAAAGGGCGATTTTGCGAGCGGGGGAATGTTCACGAAAGGAATACCTGTGAAGCGATCACGTATCGGCCTGGGCTTCATTGCTTTGGCTGCAGCAAGCGCATTGGTGCTGTCTGGCTGCTCATCGAGCGGAGGCGACAAGGGCGGCGATGCCAAGGGCGACAGCGCTGCAATCATCACTGTAAACGGCTCGGAGCCCGAGAGCGGCTTGATCCCTAGCGACACCAACGAGGTCGGCGGCGGTCGTATTCTCGACGTCATGTACGCGGGTCTGTACTACTACGACGCAAAGGGCAACCCGAAGCTCGACGCAGCAGAGTCGGTTGAGTCAACTGACTCCAAGGTCTTCACGATCAAGCTCAAGGCTGACCAGAAGTTCACCAACGGTGACCCGGTTGACGCTGAGTCGTTTGTTGCCGCATGGAACGACGCTGCGAAGTTCTCGAACGCTCGCAAGAACGCTTCCTGGTTCTCGAACATCGAGGGCTTTGATGACACCAAGGATGCAGAGCTCACCGGCCTCAAGGTCGTTGACGACACCACCTTCACCGTCACGCTGAAGAGTGCACAGTCGGACTTCCCGCTGCAGCTCGGTTACTCCTCGTTCTACCCGGTTCCCAAGTCAGCATTCGACGCTGACGGCAACATCACCAAGGACTACGGCCAGAACCCGATCGGCAACGGCCCCTACAAGGTCGCTGACAAGGGCTGGACCCACAAGGTCAAGATCGAAATGGTGAAGAACGACGACTACAAGGGGGATCGCGAAGCTAAGAACGGCGGCCTCTCGATCGTCTTCTACGACTCCTACGATGCTGCATACGCAGATCTGCTGGGTGGCAACCTCGACGTGCTGGATCAGATCCCTGATACCGCTTACGCCAACTACAAGGATGATCTGGGCGATCGTTGGATCAACCAGCCCGCCGCGATCTTCCAGTCCTTCACTATTCCCGAGCGCCTCGACCACTTCGCTGGCGAAGAGGGCCAGCTGCGTCGTGAAGCAATCTCGCGTGCAATCAACCGCCCGCAGATCACCGACAAGATCTTCGCTGACACTCGTACCCCCGCTGTTGACTGGTCTTCACCGGTTATCAACGGCTACAGCGACAGCCTCAAGGGCAAGGACGTACTGACCTACGATCCCGAGAAGGCCAAGGAGCTGTGGGCTAAGGCTGACGCTATCTCTCCGTGGACCGGCAAGTTCCAGATCGCGTACAACGCTGACGGTGGACACCAGGGTTGGGTCGACGCTGTGTCGAACGACCTGAAGAACACACTCGGCATTGACGCTTCAGGTGCTCCGAACCCGCTGTTCGGCGACTTCCGCCAGAGCATCACAGATCGCTCGATCCAGACCGCGTTCCGCTCGGGCTGGCAGGGTGACTACCCGGGTCTCAGCAACTTCCTGCTGCCGCTCTACAAGACCGGTGCCTCGTCGAACGACGGTGACTACTCCAGCGCCGACGTCGACAAGCTCCTCGACGAGGGTGTTGCTGCAAAGGACGTTGACGCAGCAAACGAGAAGTTCCACGCTGCAGAGGAGATCCTGTTCAAGGATCTGCCCGCGATTCCGCTCTGGTACCAGAACGCTGTTGCTGGTTACTCTGACGCCGTCAGCGGCGTAACCATCGGCTGGAACTCGGTGCCCCTCTACTACGAGATCACCAAGTAACACCAGCAGTGTTGAGACCCCGGGCCCACCGGCCCGGGGTCTCAATCACCTCCCGGCGAGCACTCGCAGGGAGGATTTTCATTGCGGATTTAAGGACATAGAGGTTCTTAACTTCGTTTCGCGCCACAATTGCGAGAGAATACGCTTCATGCTTACCACCACTGAGCGGAGGAGCGGCGAATGCTGAGATACGTCCTCTTCCGCATCCTCCAGGTCATCCCGGTTCTACTGGGAACGACCTTTTTGATCTACTTCATGGTCTTTTCGATGCCGGGCGACCCGATCCTCGCCCTCTTCGGAGACAAGCCTCCGAGCCCAGCTGTGCTCGAGGAAATTACCAAACAGTACAACCTCGATAAGCCGTTTATCGTTCAGTACTTCCTGTACCTCGGCGGCATCTTCACCGGAGACCTCGGCGTGACCTTCTCCGGTCAGCCGGTATCCGAGGTTTTGGCTCGGACCTTCCCGGTGACACTGCAACTAGCACTGATGGCGATCGTCATCGAGCTCGTGCTGGCTGTTTCGATCGGCCTGATCTCCGGTCTGCGCAAGGGCAAGCTCTTTGACAACGTGAGCCTCATCATCGGCCTCATCATGACGAGTGTGCCGATCTTTGTGCTCGCGTTTGTCGCCCAGTACTTCCTCGGCATTAAGTGGGGCATCTTCCGAACGACGGTCGGGCCGGGAGCTCCGATCCAAGACTTGATCATGCCCGCGATTGTGCTCGGTGTTTCGCTGTACGCAACCAGCATGCGGTTGACGCGTGCTTCGGTGATTGACACGCTGAACCAAGACTTCGTGCGCACGGCCTACGCAAAGGGCCTCAGCCGTAACCGCATCATTCCGGTGCACGTGCTTCGTAACTCGCTCATCCCAACCATTACGAACACCGCGACCAACTTCGGTGTGCTGATGGTGGGTGCGACGGTGACCGAGGCAATCTTCAACGTTCCCGGTGTTGGTAACACGCTCTTCAAGGCGATCCGCCTTGGCGAAAACACCACCGTGGTTTCGTTTGTGACGGTGATGGTACTCATCTACCTCTTCGTCAACCTCTTTATTGACCTGCTCTACGCGGTTCTCGACCCAAGGATCCGATATGCCTGAGAACACGAATCCTAGAAACGAGCACTTCGTTGCTCCGTTCGACGAGAATACCTTTACCGCCGCGGTTGACGTTCCGAAGCTCGACGAGCGCCGTTCCGGCCTGTGGATCGATGCTTGGCGCGACATCCGCAAGCGTCCGATGTTTTACATCTCGGTCACGCTCCTGCTCTTTGTGATCACTGCGGCGGTGTTCCCGAGTCTGTTCACACAGACCGATCCGCGACAGTGTGATCTTGCCATGAGCAACGTCGGGCCAGAGGCCGGGCACCCGCTCGGGTTCACTAAGCAGGGTTGTGACATCTACTCACGTATTGTCTACGGCACCTCAACGTCGGTATCGGTCGGCCTGATCGCAACGTTGCTTATCTTTGTGATCGGCACGATCATGGGCGCGATCGCGGGCTTCTTTGGTAAGTGGGTTGACGCGGTGCTGTCGCGAGTTGGCGACATCTTCTTCTCGATTCCTTACATCCTCGCGGCAGTGATCGTGATGAGCGTGCTCAAGGAGTACCGCAATATCTGGGTGATCTCCCTCGCTATTGGTCTCTTTGCGTGGGCCTCGAGCGCGCGCGTGTTGCGAGCGGAAGTCCTGCGAATCCGGCCGGCGGACTTTGTGACTGCCTCGACCGCTCAGGGCCTTGGCCCGTGGCGCACTCTGTGGCGTCACGTACTGCCAAACTCGATGGCACCGATGATCGTCGTTTCGACGCTCGCGCTGGCTGCCTCGATCGTGGCAGAAGCCGTGCTTTCGTTCCTGGGTGTTGGTTTGCCAACGCCGGAGTTCATCAGCTGGGGCAACGACATTAGTGCGGCACAGTCCGATCTGCGCACTTCTCCGGGAAACCTGATTTTCCCGTCCATCGCGCTTACGCTGACGGTGCTCGCCTTCATTCTGCTGGGCGAAGTTCTGCGTGACGCACTCGATCCGAAGGCGAGGGCACAGCGATGAGCGAGCAACAGCCACTACTGAGTGTGCGCGACCTGAAGGTCGCGTTCAAGGTCGGCAAGTCGATGAACGAGGTGCTTCACGGCATCAACTTCGACGTGTACCCCGGCGAGACCGTTGCAATCGTGGGGGAGTCGGGATCCGGCAAATCCACCACGATGCACGCCGTGATCAACCTGCTTCCGGGCACCGGCCACATCACCGAGGGATCCGTGAACTGGAACGGGCGCGAGCTCGTTGGCATTCACCGCCGCGACATGGAAACGATCCGCGGCCGCGAGATTGGTCTCGTGCCGCAGGATCCGATGTCGAACCTGAACCCGGTGTGGTCCATCGGGTTCCAGGTTGAAGAAGCCATCCGTGCCAACGGCCTCGCAAAGGGCCGCAAAGAGGTGCGCGAGCGTGCAATTGAGGTGCTCCAGCAGGCGGGCCTGCAAGACGCCGAAAAGCGCATGAAGCAGTTCCCTCACCAGTTCTCTGGCGGTATGAAGCAGCGTGCACTCATCGGCATTGGCCTCGCTGCTGACCCGCAACTACTTATTGCGGATGAGCCGACCTCGGCACTCGACGTCACCGTGCAGCGTGTGGTGCTCGATCACCTCGGCAAGATGACGAGCGAGCGCGGCACCGCAGTGGTGTTCATCACCCACGACCTCGGTCTCGCTGCAGAGCGTGCCGAGAAGCTGATCGTGATGTACAAGGGCAACATCGTGGAGTCTGGCCCAAGCCGCGAGATTCTGCAGCACCCGAAGCACCCGTACACGAAGCGACTGGTCGCTGCTGCGCCGAGCCTCGCCTCACGGCGTATCGGCTCGGATGCTGAGCTGCCACCCGCACCCACGGACGCGTTCGATCTCGCAGCGCTGGCTGAAGAGCAGCACCACGTGGTTGCTCACGGCGAGCCGATGATCGAGGTCAACGGTCTCGGCAAGGTCTACAAGATTCGCAAGGGAAACTTTGCCTCTGAAGACTTCCACGCCGTCACCGACGCCACCTTCACCGTGAAGCGCGGCGAAACGATGGCGCTTGTTGGTGAGTCAGGATCGGGCAAGTCCACCATCGCGAAGATGCTGCTGCAGCTCGAGAAGTCAACGAGCGGCTCGATCAAGATTGCCGGCCAAGAGATGGCGGGCATCTCGGGCAAGCGTCTGTTCGATCTGCGTCGTACGCTGCAGCCGGTGTTCCAAGATCCGTATGGTTCGCTGGATCCGCTGACCAACATCGGCAACACCATCATGGAGCCGCTCAACATTCACAAGGTTGGCGATCGCGCGAGCCGTCGCGAGCGCATGTACGAGCTGCTCGATCAGGTGTCGTTGCCGCGCGACATGGCGACCCGTTACCCGAACGAACTCTCGGGTGGCCAGCGCCAGCGCGTGGCCGTCGCTCGCGGACTCGCTCTGAAGCCCGACGTGCTGATCCTCGATGAGGCTGTGTCGGCGCTTGACGTGCTCGTGCAGGCCCAGATTCTGGATCTGCTCGCCGAGCTGCAGCGCGAGCTCGGGCTCACGTACCTGTTCATCACCCACGACCTCGCGGTCGTGCGACTGATCGCGGACCGCGTGTGTGTGATGCAGCGGGGCAAGATCGTTGAGCAGGCGACCGTGGAAGAGGTCTTCGAGAACCCGCAGCAGGAGTACACGAAGAACCTGCTCGCGGCGATTCCCGGGGCAAACATCGAACTGGGTGTGTAGCGCGAGCTACTACACCCGGCGTGCGTAGGCAATCGCGCCTGCGCACGCCAGCGTGGAGGCGGCGAGCACAAAGACTGCCATCGGCAGGGCCGTGTGCTCGCCCCACGCACCAACCAGCGGTGACGCGAGTCCGCCGATCGTAAACTGGGCTGCGCCGAGCAGCGCGGATCCGGCACCGCGCGAGTGCACCGCGAGTGTGAGCGCCAGCGCACTCGCGTTCGACATGATCAACCCGGTGCCGCCGGTGAGCGTGAACGCGCAGGCGATAAACGCCGGAATGCTGAGCGTGTTAGTCGACGCGAGCAGCGTCAGTGCAAGACCCGCGGCGAACGACAGGCCTGTGCCGAGCAGCAACATGCGCTGCGGCCGCACTCTGCCCGCGAGGCGGGCGTTGATCGAGTTGGCGAGGATCATCGCGCACGCACCAGAAGCGAACGCCAGTGCGTAGATGAACGGCGGCATGCCGAGGATCACCTGCCCGATGAACGGCGATGCGGCGATGTACGACATCATGCTGCCGAATCCCAGCCCGAAGACACACATCAGCAGCAGAAACTCGCGCGTGCGCAGCAGCACCCCGAAGCTTTGCAGCGCTGTGCGCAGGCCCGAGTTGCGGCGGGCCTCGGGCGGAAGTGACTCGGGCACAAACGCCGCAGCGAGGCCGAACATCGCGAGGGAGATCGCGGCGAGTGTGCCGAGCACCGTGCGCCAGTCTCCGAGCTGCAGGATCGAACCGCCGATGGGCGGGGCGATCAGCGGACCGAGACCCACAAACATGGCGATCAGGCTGATGGCGCGAATCGCGGCGGCACCCTCCGACAGATCAACCGCGATCGCACGCGAGACAACAACACCCGCGGCGCCCGCAATGCCCTGTAGCGCACGCAGCGCGATAAAGACGACAATGTTTGGCGAGAACACCATGAGCACACTCGCGAGTGCAAACACGCTGAGCGAGATAACGAGTACCGGGCGGCGCCCCAGCTGATCGGAGAGCGGGCCAAGAATGAGCTGGCCGATCCCCATTCCCAACAGGAACGAGGTGAGTGTCAGCTGCACCGAAGAAGCCGGGGCGCCCAGATCCCGAGCGATGTCTGTAAACGACGCAAGATAGAGGTCGGTTGCGAACGGGCCGATCGCCGCGAGGAACGAAAGTACGGCCAGGAGAGCGGGGGTGAGGCGCGGCCGAGCGGTCATCCTAATGATCATATGCGAAGTTCATGGTGGAGGTTCAGGTGAAATCCGCTAAACTGGTGCGTCGGCCTCTTTGGCGGCTCCGCGGGATGATCCCGCAGCGCGCCCGGCAACCCGCCGCGTCGGCGCTCCGTTCGTCTCGTTAGGACTCAACTTATATGGCTCTCGCCACACGCGAAGACCTCCGCAATGTCGCAATCGTCGCACACGTCGACCACGGCAAGACAACGCTCGTTGACGCCATGTTGCGCCAGACAAACTCGTTTGACGCGCACGCCGAGATGGACGATCGGGTCATGGACTCGAACGACCTCGAGCGTGAAAAGGGCATCACGATCCTGGCCAAGAACACGGCGATCACCTACGAGGGTGCACACGCTAAAAACGGCCCCATCATCATCAACGTTGTCGACACCCCGGGTCACGCTGACTTCGGTGGCGAGGTCGAGCGCGCGCTCTCGATGGTTGACGGTGTTGTGCTGCTCGTAGACTCCTCTGAGGGTCCGTTGCCGCAGACTCGCTTCGTGCTTCGTAAGGCACTTGAGGCAAAGCTTCCCGTGATCCTCGCGGTCAACAAGACTGACCGCCCCGACGGTCGCATCGAAGAGGTTGAGGGTGAGGCGCAGGATCTGCTGCTCGGCCTCGCGTCTGATCTCTCTGAGGATCACCCAGACATCGACATCGATGCCGTGCTTGATGTGCCGACCGTGTACCTCTCGGGCCGCGCAGGTGCTGCGAGCCACAACCGCCCGGAAAACGGCACGCTGCCCGACAACCCCGATCTGGAGCCGCTGTTCGAGACGATCCTCGACCGCGTGCCCGCCCCCAGCTTTGATGACGAGGCGCCTCTGCAGGCTCACGTCACGAACCTTGACTCCTCGCCGTTCCTCGGCCGTATCGCGCTGCTGCGCGTCCACAATGGCTGGATTCACAAGGGCGAGACCGTTGCCTGGGTGAAGCTGGACGGCAGTGTACAGAACGTGCGCATCACCGAGCTCATGCTGACCAAGGCGCTGACCCGCTTCCCGGCCGAGAAGGCTGGCCCCGGCGACATTGTTGCCATCGCGGGTATCGAAGACATCACCATTGGTGAGACCATCTGCGACGCCGAAGACATTCGCCCGCTGCCCGCGATCATGATCGACGAGCCGGCCATCTCGATGACCATCGGTGCGAACACTTCGCCGCTCGTCGGCAAGGTGAAGGGCCACAAGCTCACCGCGCGCATGATCAAGGATCGCCTTGACCGCGAGCTGATCGGTAACGTGTCGCTGCGTGTGCTCGATACCGAGCGCCCCGATGCTTGGGAAGTTCAGGGACGTGGCGAGCTTGCGCTCGCGATCCTCGTCGAGAACATGCGCCGTGAAGGCTTCGAGCTGACCGTGGGCAAGCCACAGGTTGTGACGAAGCAGGTTGACGGTAAGACCCACGAGCCTTACGAGCACCTCACGATCGATACGCCCGAGGAGCACCTCGGCGCGATCACCCAGTTGCTCGCGACCCGCAAGGGCCGCATGGAGAACATGGTGAACAACGGCACCGGCTGGGTGCGCATGGAGTTCATCGTGCCGTCGCGTGGTCTCATCGGCTTCCGCTCTGAGTTCATGACCACCACCCGCGGCACCGGCATCGCCAACGCGATCTCGCACGGCTACGACGTGTGGGCCGGCCCCATCGTCACCCGTAACAACGGCTCGATCGTTGCTGACCGCTCTGGTGTGGCCACACCGTTCTCGATCATCAACCTGCAGGAGCGCATGTCGTTCTTCGTGCAGCCCACCCAAGAGGTGTACGAGGGCATGGTCATCGGTGAGAACTCGCGTTCCGAAGACATGGACGTGAACATCACCAAGGAAAAGAAGCTCACCAACATGCGCTCCGCGAGCGCAGACAACTTCGAGTCGATGACGCCGCCGCGTCAGCTGACGCTCGAGGAGTGCCTCGAATTCGCCCGCGAGGACGAGTGCGTTGAGGTAACCCCCGAGGTTGTGCGCATTCGTAAGGTTGTGCTCGATTCCAGTGCGCGTGCGCGTACGGCTTCACGGGTCAAGAACCAGAAGTAACTTTTACCGGGCAGCATTCCCGGTTGGAGGCGTAGTATCTGAGCATGTCTCTGATCTACGCCTCCACTACTTTGCGCCCCTCGAAACTTGAGCTGCTCGCCGAGTGGCTGCCAACGCAAGCGTGGTTTGAGGGTGATGCCGCCCAGCTCGCTTCGGTCGGTGCGTATCGCTTCGATGATCCCGAGGGTGAGGTTGGGATCGAGGGGCACCTGCTGACCGCCGGATCTGACACGGTCTACCACGTGCCGCTCACGTACCGCGGTGCGGCGCTCGAAGACGGTGAGCCGTTTCTTGTCGGCACGATGGAGCACGGGGTGCTCGGTACGCGCTGGGTGAGTGACGCGACCGGCGATCCTGTGTATCGCTCGGCTCTTGCGGCCGCAATCGCGCAGGGCGGCCACGAGGCCACGCTCGAGACGGTGAATGCTGAGGGGCAGACTTCGGTTCGAGAAACGGCAACTCACGTTCGCGGTTCGGGATCAGAGGGCAGCCCCGTCCCGGAACTGTGGGCGGCCTCTGTGGAGGTGCTCGGGGAGCGGTGCGGGTTGAGGCCCCGCTCGCAACACTCGACGTGTTTCGGGTGCTTGACGCTGAGGCCGCACCTCTGGCGGGCTCCGAGGCGCTGTGGGCGACCTGGCCCGGGCAGCTTGAGCCCGTGATGCTCGCTGCGTTGACGGTGTAATCGCCCGGCACCGGTGCGGATAGCCCGCGGTTTTTTCTTTTGCCCCGGAAACCGATAGAGTTATGCTCGCGTGAAAACGCAATCGGGATGTGGCGCAGCTTGGTAGCGCACGTCGTTCGGGACGACGGGGTCGCAGGTTCAAATCCTGTCATCCCGACTGGAAACTCCCGGAAGCCAATGGCTTCCGGGAGTTTTTTAGTTGTCTGGGCGAGGTCTGATTATTGGTATATTGATAATCATGTTCAAGTGGTGGAGGCGTGAGGAACAGTCGAGCCAAGATGTAGGCGAGGTTCGGCACTCCCACTCCCACTCCCACTCCCACTCCCACGAGTTACCAAAGGACCTGCCCGCGCTCAGCAAGCCCGTGAAAGTCGCGACCTTCGGACTCTTGGCCGCCGTTGCCCTCGCCACGATCGTCGGGCTAGTGGCTCTGTGGCCCGACGCGGATCAGGTAGCGAAGGCGGCAGAGCGCAGCGGATCCATAGGGCAGGCCGGCACCTACGAGCAGGGCGAGGTGCTCGACATTCAAGAGGGGTGCGTCGCGCTAGGTCGCAGTGAGGGAGGGAACGCGCCAGAGAGCCCACGTGATCGCTGCCTGACAATGATGGTCGGGGTGCACTCGGGTCCAGACAAGGGTCGCACCGTCGATGTGCCGGTGCGGGGTGCCCTCGCGTCCGCGGGCCTTCAAGTGGGAGATCGACTCGAACTGATCGCCTATTCGGTCGCGCCGAATCCGCAGCAGACCGCCGACGCGAGCAAAGACCAGGCGACGCAGAGCTACGAAGTGAGCGAAACCAACTACGGGGTCTCGGGTGTCTTTCGAGGGCTGCCGCTGCTGATCCTCGGACTGCTGTTCGCCGCGGTCGTGATTTGGGTTGGGCGACTGCGCGGGGCGCTGTCGCTGGTGGCGCTCGGGATCAGTGCGTTCCTGTTGCTCGCGTTTATCCTCCCCGCGCTGGTCTCGGGGCAGCCCGGTGTGCCCGTCGCGCTGGTGGGGGCGAGCGCCATCATGTTTGTGATTCTCTACTTTGTGCACGGGCCAAACATGCGCACGACAGCCGCGCTGATTGGTACGCTGTGCGGGATCCTGATCATGGCTCTTATCTCTTTGATCGCGGTGCACACCACCAGGCTCAGCGGCATTGGCGACGAGTCGTCTGGATTCCTCTCGGCCGTGGCCTCAGACATAGATTTTCGGGGGCTGCTCACCTGCGCGATTATTATTGCCGGGCTCGGGATCCTCAACGACGTCACCATCACCCAGTCCTCGGCCGTGTGGGAACTGCGCGCTGCGGCACCCGAGATGCCGCGGCGTGAGATCTTCGCAAGGGCCATGAGGATCGGCCGTGACCACATTGCCTCGACGGTCTACACGGTGTTCTTCTCGTACGTGGGTGCAGCGCTCAGTGTGCTGTTGTTGCTGTACCTCTACGACCGCCCGGTGCTCTCGCTGCTGACGCGCGAAGATATCGCGGTCGAGTTGGTGCGGACCTTCTGCGGGAGTATCGGGTTGATCCTCGCAGTGCCGATTACGACCTGGGTGGCGACGCTGTTTACGCCGCCTGGGGAAGAGGAACGGCACTTGCCGTGGGGTGAGCTGGTGTCTGACGAAGCCAAAACTCACCACCAAGAATGATGAATGTTGCTGTCATTGCGCCGAGGGCTCCATTGGGCTGGTTGCGGCGCGACATACCTTGCAGTGAACTGGGATTTTATTCTTGAGGTCATGCTATGTAACTCGGCACTCCCTCTCGATAGACTGAGAACGATTCTGCAGTTTCGTCGAGCGCAATACCTTTGGGGCGTTGGAGTGTTTGAATTGAGTGAGGTCGCGCACGGTCGCGAACTTGTCATGGTGTCTAATCGCCTGCCCGTAGATCGGGTTGTGCAGGCTGACGGCACAACCGACTGGGCGCCTTCGCCCGGTGGGCTGGTGACGGCGGTCGAACCGATCGTGCGGGAGCTCGGCTGCCTGTGGGTAGGTTGGGCCGGCAACGCAGATGAAGAGGTTGAACCCTTCGAGATCGGGTCTATGCGGCTGGCCCCGATCCCGCTCAGCAGCGAAGAACTTGAGACCTACTACGAGGGATTCTCGAACGGCACGCTCTGGCCGCTTTATCACGACGTTATCTCCCCTCCCGTCTACCACCGCACCTGGTGGGACTCATACCAGCGCGTCAACCGCCGCTTTGCCGAGAGGGTCGCGCATGAGGCGGCCCAGAACGCCGTCGTGTGGGTGCACGACTACCAGCTGCAGTTGGCGCCAGAGATGCTGCGTGAATTGCGCCCCGATCTCACCATCGCATTTTTTCTGCACATCCCGTTCCCGCCGCGCAGCCTGTTCGCCCAGCTGCCCTGGCGTCGCCAGATCGTGCGCGGACTGCTCGGCGCCGACGTCATCGGATTTCAGCGTGTGCAAGACGCCGTCAACTTTCGGCACGTCAGCGAACGCTACGCCGGTGCCCCCGCGCGCGGAAACACGATTGTGCTGCCAGAGGCGCCGGATCAACCGTCTCGATCCGTGCTTGCCCAGGAGTTTCCGATCTCCATTGACGCGGGTGGCTTTGAAGAGCTTGCGTCGCGCCCCGAGGTGCAGCAGCGAGCTCGCGAGATTCGCGAAGAGCTCGGGCAGGATCGTACGATCCTTCTCGGAGTTGACCGCCTCGATTACACGAAGGGCATCAGGCACCGGCTCAAGGCCTTCGAGGAATTGCTCGAGGACGGTGAGATCAGTGCCCATGACACCGTGCTCGTGCAGGTCGCGAGCCCGAGTCGCGAGCAGGTCGAGGCGTATCAGCAGCTGCGCGAAGAGGTCGAGGTGACGGCCGGGCACATCAACGGTGCTCACGGATCCATCGGGCACGCGCCACTCGTGTACCTGCACCAGAGCTACTCCCGCGAAGAGATGGCAGCGCTCTACCTTGCAGCCGACGTGATGGTGGTGACCCCGCTGCGAGACGGCATGAACCTTGTGGCAAAGGAGTACGTTGCGTGCCGGGCCGACGAGGGTGGGGCGCTCATCTTGAGCGAGTTCACCGGCGCGGCCGACGAGCTGCGCGCCGCGCTGCTGATCAACCCGCACGACATCGAGGCGCTGAAGGCTGCGATGTTGCGCGCAATCCACCTGCCCCGCGAGGAGCAGCGCCGTCGCATGCGCTCGCTGCGCAAAGCGGTCTACGACAATGACGTGGCCCACTGGGCGACGCAGTACCTCGAGGCGGTTTCGGCGGCGGCTGACGCACACGCGAAGCAAGCCGAGGGCGCGCGTGGTGGAGAGACCGCCGAGATCCCTGTTCCGGCTGAAGTGTTCGTGTCGAGCGCCCTGCGCGCGCGATTGCGGCGGCTGGCGACAGCCCCGACCCTGATCGTCGCGAGCGACTTCGACGGCACCCTCGCCCCAATCGTTGGGCGACCACAAGACGCTCGGATCGTTCCCCGCGCGCGCCACGCCCTTGAGGTGCTGCAGGAGTCACCCGATGTGCAGGTGATCCTGCTGACCGGGCGTTCTGTTGAGGGACTGCGCGTGACCGGTCTCGAATCGGACTCGTGGATACTGTCGGCCTCACACGGCGCAGAACTGACCGGGCTTGAGGCCGCGGCCGATTCGGGGTCACTGACGCCCGAAGAAGATGAGCGCCTCGGCAAGCTCTCCAGGCGCTTCGACAGGGTCTTTCGAGATGAGCTGGGCGTTCGGCTTGAACGGAAGCCCTACGGGATCGTGGTGCACACGCGCGAGGTTGCCGAGCCAGATCGCGCCTCTGAGCTGCTCGCTGCGGCGGTCGAGCTTGGTGCTGTGCCCGGGATCACGATGCGCGTGGGTAAACAGGTGCGGGAGTTCTCAGTGCGCAACACCGACAAGGGGAGTGCGCTGCAGATGATCCGCGAGATGCTGCCAGCTGCGCCCGTGCTGTTCCTCGGTGATGACGTGACCGACGAGGACGTGTTTGCGGTGCTCGGGCCTGACGACCTGGGCATCAAAGTAGGGGAGGGCACCTCGCTGGCGCGCGAGCGGGTTGCCGATCCAGAAGCCGCCGCTGCGGTGCTTGCGGTTCTCGCCGAGCTGCGCACGGGCATTGTGATTGGCTCGGAGGTCGCTACGGTTCACTGAGGGGTCGTGCTTGTGGCTCTCGGGACCGGGTGCCTGTGGTGTTTTCTGAGCGGGTCGGCCGGTGTTCACACCTCAGCCGGTTCGATCGGGAGAGCTTTCACCGGCTGACTTGCCAGTACCGGCCGACATACTGGCTACAAGCGGCTCGAATCAAACCCAGCAAACACCTCTTCCGTCGGCCCCTGCTCCACGATCCGCCCGTCGCGCATCACGAGCACCCGATCAGAAACCGTGCGTAGCGCAGCGAGGTCGTGCGAGACAAACACGATCGTGAGACCGCGCTCGCTCTGCAGTCGCCGCAGCAAATCCAGAACGCCGGCCTGCGTCGAGACATCGAGCGCCGACACCGGCTCGTCGCACACCAGCACGTCGGGGTCAGCGGCGAGCGCCCGCGCGATGGCCACCCGCTGCCGCTGGCCTCCCGAAAGCGTCGTTGGGCGGCGGCGCGCCAAAGCCGGATCAAGGTCAACCATGGTCAGTAACTCGGCAACCGAGGTGCCCGGCAGCCGGTTTGACGCCGCGATGATCCGCTCGACCCTCCACCGGGGGTCAAACGTTGCCAGCGGGTCCTGAGGAATAAGCCGCACCCGCGCCGCGGCGCGCTCGACCGTGCCCGCATCGAGTCGCTCGGCCCCCACGAGCACCCGCGCGAGTGTGGTCTTGCCTGCGCCGGACTCGCCGAGCACACCCACTGCCTCGCCTCGCCGCAGCCCGAAACTGACGTCATCGAGCGCAAGCGTCTGACCCTTGCCCAGCGCAAACTTGCGGGTGCCGCCGCTTACCGTGATGAGCGGTTCTCCCGGGGCGGGTGCGGGGTCAGGTTTCGGGCCGGACGGTGCCGCCGCCAGCAGTTGCTGGGTGACGGGGTGTTGCGGTTCGCTCAGGATCTGGAGCCTGTCACCAACCTCGACGATCTTGCCCCGATCGAGCACCGCGACGCGGTCGGCTACTTGCGCAACGCTTTGCAGATCGTGACTGATGAGCAGCAGAGCCGTGCCGCTCGCGCGAATCTCGGCGAAGAGATCGAGCACACGGGCCGCGGTGGTCGGGTCGAGTGCCGTGGTTGGTTCGTCGGCTATGAGGAGTCCCGGATCGCCCACGAGCGCGGACGCTATGAGCGCGCGCTGTCGCATACCCCCGGAGAGCTCGCCGGATCGCTGCCTTAGGTGCTGCGCAGCCCTCGTCAGGCCGGCCCGCTTCAGGGTTTCGAGCACCCGCGCTCGCCGCAGGCCGCGGCCCTGCCCGAACGCCCGCCGATCCCGAATCTCAAGCGCCTCGCCCACCTCGGCCTCGATGGTGCGCAGCGGATCGAGTGACTGCAGCGCGTCCTGCAGAATGAGTCCGACCTCGGACCCCCGAAGCGCCCGCCAGTCTCGCTGGGTCGCCTCGCGCATGTTGTGCCCCGCAACGAGGAGGTGCTCGGCCTGCACGCGCCATTGGGGATCCGCCTGGGTCAGTCCGAGTAGAGTTCGGGTGAGCACTGACTTGCCCGCGCCCGATTCACCGACGATGGCGAGGCACTCACCCGGCTCGACAGCGAAGCTGATCCCGCCGAGTATCTGACTGCCACCGTGCTGCACGCTGAGGCCGCGTACCTCTAAGACGCTCATGCGGTCCCCAACTTCGAGAGGCGACGACCCAGGGCCGTGAGTGCCGCAGCCGTGATGACGATCGCGAGTCCGGGGAACACCGTCATCCACCACGCAGTCGCGATGTAGGTGCGACCGGAGTTCAGCATCGCACCCCACTCGGGCGAGGGTGGCAGTGCCCCGAGACCAAGAAACCCGAGCGCCGATACCCACACGATCGCCTGCCCGACCCCGAGCGTTGCCGCCGACACGAGCGGCCACAGTGAGTTGGGGGCGATGTGCCGGGTGAACACTCGCAGTGGGCCAACACCGTCGAGTCGCGCCCACTCCACGTAGCCGCTCTGTGCGATGCCGCGCACCCGCGCTCGCAGCATGCGGGCGTAACCCGGGATCGTGGCCAGTCCAATCGCGAGGATCGATGCCGCGGGGCCACCACCAATGATCGTGATGAACAGTAGCGCCATGACCAGCGTCGGGAGCGCAAACAGCACCTCGAAGACCCTGCCGAGCGCGGAGTCGAGCAGCTTCGGGCCGAGACCCGCGACAAAGCCGAGGATCGCGCCGATGCCAACCCCGATGGCCGTGGCGGCGAGCCCGATGCCGAGCGAGGCCGCGGCGCCGTGGATGACGCGGGTGTAGAGGTCGCGGCCCGACTCGTCGGTGCCGAAAAGGTGTGCCATTGAGGGCGACTGTAGGGCGTTGGCGGGGTCGATGGCGAGCGGGTTGCCCGGGGCGAGGATCTGCGGTGCGCACACGGCGACGGCTGTGAAGGCCAGGATCGCGAGCGCTAGGTAGCTTGGCCAGCCGAGCCGGGCGAGTGACCGTTGGTTCTTCTGCGGCGAGCGCAGGTCGACTGCCGCGCTCACGCCACCACCGCCTTTGCGAGCCGCGGATCGATCACGTGCTCCAGGAGCGACGAGACGAGCATCACCACGACATAGAGCAGAGCGATCACCGTGACCACCCCGATTGCCACGGGCACATCGCGCACGGTTGCGGCTTCAAGCAGGAGTCGCCCGAGGCCGGGGCGCGCAAACAGCGCCTCAACCACGACCGCCCCACTCAGCAGCGAACCGTAGGCCCAACCCGAAAGCGCCACCCCGGGCAGAGCCGCGTGGCGCAGCGTGTGCCGAAAGAACACTCGTGCCTCGGAAGCCCCGCGGGAGCGCGCCGTCACCGCAAACGGGGCCGCATCTGCCTCGGCAAGTGACCCGTGCAGCACGTGCGCGAGGTACCCCGCGATGGGCACCGCCAGCGTGACAACCGGCAGCACAAGACCGGCCGGGCTCGAGCCCGAACTGGTGACCGGCAGCCACCCCAGCCCGTTTGCGAACACGAGTATCAGCACCGCCCCCAAAAAGAACTGCGGCACCACACTCGCCACCGTTTCGATGCCCGAGAGTGCCGAGCGCACAAGCCCACCGAAGCGACCCCGGGCCGTCGCCGCGATGAGCAACCCCGCGATTGCGAGCACCCACGCAAGCAGGAGTGCCAGCGTCGCGAGCAGCACGGTCGGCGGCACGTTCTCGGCGAGCAACTCAGAGACCGGCTGCTTGCGCGCATACGAGTCACCGAACTGCAGGGTCGCGATCCGCCACAGCTGCGCGAGGTACTGCACGACAAACGGCTGATCGAGGCCGTAACTCTGTGTCGCTCTCGCGACCGCCTCCGGCCCGGCCTGCGACCCGGGGCCGCCGAGGATCGCCTCGAGCGGATCACCCGTCGCCCGCAGTGCAAGGAACACGACGGTGGCGGTGATCCACACCACCAGCACCGCCGATCCCAATCGTGCGAGGACCGCCCTCACGGCAGTTAGCTCCCGAGTCGTGTGTTGATGAACGTTGGTGTTGCGACCGTGCCGAGTGTCGTGACGCCGGTGGCGCCCTTCACGAGGAAGTGGTTCTGCTGGTCGTAGAGCGGCAACACGGTGTAGCTCTCAAGGATGCGCTGCTGCGCGTCGGCGTAGAGCTTGGTGCGCTTGTCGGCGTCGAGAGTCGCGGACGCTTCGTCGAGCAGTGTGTCGATCTCGGGATCTGCAAGTTGCGCGTGGTTGGCGAAGTAGCCGGAGGGTGCGGGCACGATTCCGTCGGAGTGATACAGGATACGCAGCACGTCAGGGCCGACCTTCGTGTAAGGAGCGCTGACCGCCTCGTACTCGTTTTTGCCGAGGGCGCCGTACCAGGTGCTCAGGTCGACGGGATTGAGGATCACCTCAAAACCGACAGCGGCAGCATTCGCCTGGATCTGCTCGAACAGCGACTGCTCGGCCGCCACCGACTGGTTCGTGCTGACCGGGAAGCGCACGGTGAGTCGCTTGCCGTCTTTCATACGCACGCCGTCTTTGTCTTTTGCTGTCCAGCCGGCCTCGTCGAGTAGTTTCTCGGCAGTTTTGGGATTGGCTCTGAAGAGGGTGTTGTCGCTGATCGAGGTCGGCTCGGTGCTGGCGAGCAGCGAGTTCGAGCGGGTTGCCGTTTTGAGGTACAGCGACTTGATGCCGGGATCGGGGTTTGCCGCCCGAATGAAGGCTTCGCGCACCTTGATGTCGTCGAACGGGGCCTGGCCGGAGTTCAGCTCGATGCGGTTTGTGGATCCGGGGCGCGGCGCGTTGATGTGCTCAATGCCCGAACCGTCCTTCTCAGCAGCGACGATGGAGTCGGGCTGCGGGTTGTCGATCACCTGCACCTCGCCTGAGGTGAGTGCGGCGTAGCGGGTCGCCGCATCGGGAATGAAGCGCCAGTCGATGCGCTCGATGTGGGCCGCGCCCTTGTGGTCGGCCTCGGGGCCTGACGTTTTGTAGTCGTTGTTGCGTACCAGGGTGACCTGCTGCTGCGGGGTCCACTTTTCGACGGTGAAGGGGCCGGTGCCGATTGGATCGGCGCAGTTTTTCTCCATGCCGCGGGCGATGCCGGCGGGGGACTGGATCGCGGTCCACTGCTGGCTCAGCGATTCGAGCAGGGCCGAGTCGGGCTTGGAGAGGTGAAAGCGCACGTGGGTCGCGTCGACGGGCTCGACCTGCTTGATCTTCTCAACCGCGAGGTAGCCCGTTGAAGACTGAGTATCGGGATCCTGCAGGTGTTCGATGTTTGCCTTCACGGCCTCGGCGTCGAGTGGTGTGCCGTCGGTGAAGGTGACCTTGTCTTGCAGCGTGAAGTCCCAGGTGAGGCCGTCGTCGCTCGCCTTCCACTCGGTTGCGAGCCAGGGCTCGATTGTGCCGTCCGCGCTGCGGCCCACGAGCGGCTCAAGGTACTGCGTCGAGATGAGGGCCTGCGGGTAGTTGCCGCCGACATGCGGATCTAAGCAGGTGGGTTCTGCGTCCCCGGTTGCATAGACGAGAGTGCCACCGTCAGCTTGTTCGCTCGCGTTGGTGTCGCTCGCGCAAGAGCTGAGGGCGACCGCTGCCAGTGCGGCGACCGAGGTCATTGCGATGCCGTACAGCAGCGTAGGGCGAGGGGGAAAAGTGCGCGTCATGAACGAGGCTTCCTTGTTGTTGTATTGAGTTCAACAAGTACACCCTAGTGCATGACGTATGCCCGTGGGCACACCCGAGGAGAGCAGGGGTAAGGGGCAGTCGCTAAGCTGCTGCGTATGTCGAATCCACGCGGTCGCCCACACTCCTCCTCCCGTGAGGTACTCACGGACGCGGCGTGCGAGCTTTTTCTCGAGCAGGGGTACGAAGCCACCTCGGTGACCGAGATCGCACGACGAGCCGGAGTGAGTCGCTCCAGCTTCTTCAACTACTTCGACGGAAAAGCCGCGATCCTGTGGTTTGTGCTCGACGACCAAATCGACGCGCTCGTTGAGCGTCTCGCCGATCCCGAGCTCACGCTTGAGCAGGCGCTCGCCGCATTTGCCGACGGTGCGGCACCCGACTCTTTGGCGCTCGCAATCGTGGACGCCCGCAACATGGGGGTCGAAGACGAACTGCGCACGGGGCAGGCGCTGCGGCAATTGAGGATCGCCGACGCCGTCGCGGCCCGGCTTGAGCGTGAGGGTGAGGATCCGACTCGTGCGAGGATCGTCGCGGCCGGATACGCGGCTGCTCTGCTCGGTGCCGTGTGGCGCTGGTCAAACCTCGGCGCGGGTCGCCACGACCTTGCCCGAAAGGTCGAAGCCGCTCTGCGGATAGCCCGCGAGGTGATGGCCTAGCCCGCGACCTTTTCCACGGGGTGATCCTGGAAAGCGTTCTTCGGCACCACAAACAGCAGCGCCGCCGCCGCGACAAACGCGGAGATGCTGCAGACGAGCCACACGGTGAGGTAGCCGGAGAAGGATCCTGCGGTGCCACCCTCCGGGCCACCCGAAATGCCGTGGAGAAGCGCGAACCCAAAGATGGCAGATGCGACTGCGCCGCCGATGGTCTTCGTCGAGTTTGTGAGGCCGGTCGCAACACCCGTCTGTGTTGCCGGAGCCGCGGCTGCCGCGGCAGCGGGAAGGGCCGCGACAAGCGCCCCGGATCCAATGCCCGCAATCATGATGTTGAGGACCACCTGCAGGTACGTCGCGTGGAAGGGCACAAACAGGAGGTACCCAATGCCAACCAGGCACGCCGCGACAACAAGCGCGAGGCGCGGAGTGAGAAGCCTGGCCACCCGCGGGTAGAGCAGCGCTCCGATCACCATTGAGATCAGGTAGAAGCCGATGGCGAGCGAGGTCACAAAACCCGAGGTGCCGATCCCGTAGCCGTAGACTTCGGGATCCGTGCGCAAGAAGGTCGAGAGCGGAGCCTGCGCGCCGAGCACACTCATACCGAAGAGCGCGGCGGTCAGAAAGACCGGGGCGAGCGCTGGGGAACGGAACAGGCGCACGTCGATCAACGGGTCTGGGTGACGCAGCTCCCAGCGCGCGAACGGAATGACGAGGAGCAGGCCAAGAAGCACCACACCCCAGGCGATCGGATCGCCGGCGCCGTTCAATCGGAGTAGGCTGAGGCCACCCGTGAACGCGAGGATCGCGAGCGAGATAAGGCTCAGGCCGACGAAGTCGAGGCGGCCGCCAAGCTGATCGGGCGATTCTTTCACACCAAAGAGAATCACGAAGAAGCAGATCGTCACGAGGATGCCCGGCACAAACAGCACCGTCATGATCGGCAGAGTGTCGATCAACTGCCCGCCGAGAAGCGCACCCGTGATCGCGCCGAGTTCGAGAGCCGCCACCAAAATGCCGGCGGCGCGTGCGGTGACGAGTGAGCGGTCCTCCATATTGCGAGAGCGCGACCAGATCAGGGCAATCTCGAGGGGCAACCACACAACGTAGACCCCCTGCAGCGTCCAAGCGGCGAGAAACAGCGCGAAAGAGTTGGTGAACGGCAAAGCGAGTGTCGCGAGCGCGGTGATGGCGGTTGACCACAGCAGGATCCGCTTGTGCCCGACCATGTCTCCGAGTTTCGCGAGCGCGGGCACCACCAGTGCCGAGAGCATGAGCTGTGATCCCTCAAGCCAGTTCACGTCGGCATCGTGCACGTCGAGGTGGCGAGCGATGTTGCTCAGCATGGGCGTGTAGTAGCCCTGAATAAAGCCGCTCGTGAGCTCGACGAACGCGAGAAAGCCCACAACACCAACAAGTGCCCCAAGGGTGATCTTTTTCATGCTTAGCCTTCTTGGTCGTTCGCTACAGGTTCTCGATCAGTGTGCGGTGAAAAATCTCGCCGCGCTCAAGCTCGCTCATGGCCACGCGCTCGTCGACGCCGTGGATCGTTGCGCGCAGCTCGGCAGACATTGCGAGCGGGGCGAAACGGTACGTCGCCGGTGAGAAGCGGTGAAAGTGGCGTGAGTCGGTGGCGGCCATCATCACGTATGGAGTGGTGTGGGCCGTGGGGTGAGACCGTTTCACCGCCTCGGTGATGAGCGCGAACTGCTCGTTGTCGGTCGCTGATTCGGGGGAGGGCTCTCCCGCTTCCAGCACCGTGACGGTGACGCGGCGATCCTTAATGCGGCGGCGGATCCTGCGCACCGTACCCTGCACCGACTCACCGAGCGCGATCCTCAGATTGACGGTTGCGCTCGCCTGCGATGGCAGCACATTGGCGGCGGTGCCACCCGAGAGCATCGTGGGCGCCACGGTCGTGCGCACCATCGCCGCCGGTTCGCCGCCGAGCATCGTGAAGACGCGCGCGGTGAGCCAGGGTGAGCCCGCGAGCGCACGATAGAGCAGGCGGGCAGGCCCTCGGGATCGGGCGGCGAAGTCGGCCAGCATGCGCGTGACTGCCGCCGGGGTGCGCGCCGGAAACGTCTCGGGCGTGAGGCGCTGCACGGCTCTCGAGACCCGGCCCACCGCGGTGAGCATGGGTGGCGCGGACGCGTGACCGCCGTCGCCTCGCGCGCTCAGCTCGATCGTGGTTGCGCCCTTTTCGCCGACGCCGACCATGGCAGCAAGACCTCTGACCAGGGGGAGTGGCGCGTCAACCACTGCACCGCCCTCATCGAGCACGAGCCAGGGCGTGATCCCGCGATCCTCGAGTGTGTTTGCGATCGCTTCGGCCGCGTCACCGAATGTTTCTTCGTTGCCGCCGAACGAAAGGTAAACGTCGCGTGCGGGGGTGAATCCCGTTGCGAGCAGGTTCTCGACCGCCTCGAGTGTGACGAGCAGCGGACCCTTGTCGTCGAGAGCGCCGCGGCCGTGCACGTAGCCATTCGCGATGCGGCCCTCAAACGGCGGATGCTTCCAGGTGTCGGACTCGTCGATGGGCACAACGTCGAAGTGCGCCATGAGCACGGCAGGATCCTGCTGCGAGTCCGTGCCACGCCAGTGGAAGAGCAGGCCGAGATCGGTGATCCGCTCGCGTTCGAGCTGTGCGTGGGTGAGCGGGTACAGCTCTTCGAGCAGCGCGATGAACTGCTCAAACGGTTCTGCGCCGCGCTGCTCCATTTCGGCCGAAACCGTGGGTATCTGGATCATGCGCGAGAGGCGTTCGGCAGCCCCCTCGCGAGGGGTGATGTTGAGCGCGGGACTGGCTTCGCTGGCGGTCATGGAACTACCGTAGTGCCTTGTGGGACACGATGGGCCGACACGTCAACCGGTGTTCACGTGTCAGCCGGTCAAAACGGACGCTTTGTGGCCGGTAGGCCTGCCAGTACCGGCTGACATGTTGGCGAGTGGGCGTGAGCATCTCCATGGTTGTCCTACAGCTTCGCCGCAAGGCGCGTGCCCTGGTCGATCGCGCGTTTCGCGTCGAGCTCGGCCGCGACGTCAGCGCCCCCGATGAGGTGGGACTCGACTCCCATGTCGGCCAACTCGTCGTGGAGCGCGCGCAGCGGATCCTGACCCGTGCACAGCACAATCGTGTCGGCAGCGATGGTGTGATCCTGAACCTCGCCCTCGGCACCGACCGTCTGCACGTGCAGCCCCGCGTCGTCGATGCGCCTGTAGCTCACGCCCGGGATCATCTGCACGCCCCTGCGCGCGAGCCCCGTGCGGTGGATCCAGCCCGTCGTTTTGCCGAGGCCCGCCCCCACCTTTGAGGCCTTGCGCTGAAGCAGCGTGACCTGTCGGGGCGGTGCCACCTCAACAGGTTTGGTGATCCCGCCAGCGTTGGCATAGGTGGGGTCAACGCCCCAGTGCTCCAAGAACTCCGAAATGTCGAGCGGATCCTCATCCGCGGGTGCCGTCAGAAACTCCGCCACGTCGAAGCCGATCCCGCCCGCGCCCAGAATCGCGACGGTTGCTCCCACGGGCTTGCGATCCCGCAGCACCTCAAGATAGTTGACCACCGTGGGGTGGTTGAGCCCGGGGATGTCGGGCGTGCGCGGCGTGACACCCGCGGCGATGATCACCTCGTCGAACGAGCCAGCGTTGAGTTCCGCGGCGGTGACGCGGTGGCCGAGCCGCAGCTCGACACCGGTCTCTTCGAGCCGCTGCCCGAAGTACCGCAGCGTCTCGGCGAACTCGAACTTGCCTGGCACCTGCAGGGCGACGTTGAGCTGGCCGCCAATAATGGTGGCCGCCTCAAACAGGGTGACCCCGTGCCCTCGCGACGCAGCCGTTGTCGCGAACGCGAGCCCTGCGGGCCCGGCCCCGACGACGGCGATGCGCTTGCGCGATACCGTTGGTCCGATGACCAGCTCGGTCTCGTGTGCGGCCCGCGGATTCACGAGGCACGAGGTGATGCGCCCCGAGAACGTGTGGTCGAGGCAGGCCTGATTGCAGCCGATGCAGGTGTTGATGCGCTCTGGCGTGCCGGCAGCGGCCTTTGCGACAAACTCGGGGTCGGCCAGAAACGGCCGCGCGAGTGACACCATGTTGGCGTTGCCGTCTGCGAGGATCCGCTCGGCCGTGTCTGGGGTGTTGATCCTGTTCGTTGTGATGAGGGGTATCGAGACCTTGCCCATCAGCTGCTTCGTCACCCAGGTGAAGGCACCTCGCGGCACCGAGGTCGCGATTGTGGGTATCCGCGCCTCGTGCCAGCCGATGCCGGTGTTCAGCATGGTCGCGCCCGCGGCCTCGATCCTTTGACCGAGCTCAGTGACCTCGGCGAGTGTTGACCCCTCGGGCACCAGGTCGAGCATGGAGAGCCTGTAGATAATGATGAAGTTTGGCCCGACCGCCTCGCGCACGCGGCGCACGATCTCGATCGGAAAGCGCATGCGATTCTCGTACGAGCCGCCCCACTCGTCGTCGCGCTTGTTTGTGTGCCGCACGATGAACTCGTTAATGAGGTAACCCTCGGAGCCCATAATTTCGACGCCGTCGTAGCCCGCCTGCTGAGCGAGCGAAGCCGCGCGCACGTAGTCGGTAATGGTGCGCTCGATGTCTTCGGGGGAGAGCTCGCGCGGCACCAGAGGCGAGATCGGCGCCTTCACCGGACTGGGGGCGACAAGGCCCGGGTGTGCGGCGTAACGACCGGCGTGCAGAATCTGCAGCGCGATCCTGCCGCCCGCCCCGTGCACGGCCTCGGTGATCACGCGGTGCTCGTTGGCCTCAGCCTCGGTTGTCAGCATCGCGGCCCCGGGGGTGAGCTGCCCCTCTTCGTTCGGAGAGATGCCACCCGTCACGATGAGCGCGGCTCCGCCCGCCGCGCGCTCGCGATAGAAGGCGGCCATGCGCTCGAAACCACCCGGTATCTCTTCGAGTCCGAGGTGCATGGATCCCATGAGGATCCGGTTTGGAAGTGTTACGAAGCCCAGGTCGAGCGGAGTGAAAAGCTGCGGGTAAGTCTGCGCTGACATGGTTCCCTTGCTGGTTCGGGTCACGGTTGGTGATCCCGAACCTAGCGGGGAATCGCGGCGGCTGTCGAGCGCCTAGTGGTGAGCCTACAAAATCTCACCCGACGCCTCAATGCGCGGTGAACGCATCGTGGCCTTATGAACGCGCAAAAGGTCACGATGCGTTCACCGCATAAGGGTGAGGAGTGTTTAATGCCCGGGCGTGGAGGTTGAAGTGGGGGCTGCGCCAACGGCTGAACGATCGGCGGCCACCCGCTCGGCCTCGACAATCGGCGCCGGGGCACCGTGGTCGAGAGCCGTCATCATGGACTCGTCGAAGGGAGCGCGGCCCGCGAGCACCTCGACGAGTTGCTGTTTGTCGACACTCTTGGTCCAGGTGCCAACGAGCACGGTCGCGACGGCGTTGCCGGTGAAGTT
Organism: Leucobacter viscericola; assembly: GCF_011299575.1. Taxonomy (NCBI): domain Bacteria; kingdom Bacillati; phylum Actinomycetota; class Actinomycetes; order Micrococcales; family Microbacteriaceae; genus Leucobacter; species Leucobacter viscericola. The sequence goes on along the minus strand of NZ_CP049863.1, from coordinate 1,261,659 downwards.
GGTGAGCGCACGGGCCTCCGACATAAAGCGATCAATGCCGACGATCAGGCCGACGCCGTCCACGAGGTCGGGTCGGTGTGACTGCAGTCCACCAGCCAGCGTCGCGATCCCGGCTCCCGTGACACCGGCGGCGCCCTTCGACGCGATGATCATGAAGACAAGCAGCGAGATCTGTTCGCCGAGTTCCAGCGGCTTGCCCATGGCGGTTGCCACGAACAACGCGGCCATCGTCAGGTAGATCGCGGTGCCGTCGAGGTTGAAGGAATACCCGGTCGGCACGGTCACACCGACGACGGGCTTGGAGACCCCGAGGTGCTCCATCTTGGCGATGAGGCGCGGCAGGGCCGGCTCAGAAGACGAGGTCGAGAAGATGAGCAGGTACTCGCGGGCGAGGTACTTCATGAGGCGGAAGATGCTGACGCGAGACACGGTCCACAGCAGCGAGCCAAGCACCACCACGATAAACAGGATGCAGGTGATGTAGAAGGCGATCATGAGCGTTGCCATGCTCACGATGGCCTGGAAGCCAGTGGAGCCGACCACGGCCGCAATCGCGCCGAACGCGCCCACCGGGGCCACCCACATGATCATGGTGAGCAGGCGGAACACAAGCACCTGAATCTGGCCGATGGCGGTCAGGATCGGCTTACCAGCCTCGCCCATCTTCTGGAGGGCAAAGCCGGTCAGCAGCGCCACAAACAGGGTCTGCAGAATGTTGCCCGCCGTCAGTGAGGAGAGCAGGGAGGTCGGGATGATCCCCATGAGAAATGACTGCGTGCCGCTCTCAGCCGCGCCAGCGGTTGCCGGAGCGTCGTAGTGCATGTTGCTCAGGTCGAGGCCAGCACCCGGGTGGATGAGGTTACCAACGAACAGGCCGATCCCGAGCGCAAACGTCGACATGACCACAAAGTAGCCGAGCGCAAGACCGCCGACCTTACCGATGGTGGCGGCCTTTGCGACCGAGCCAACACCGAGGGCGATCGTGCAGAAGATGACGGGCGCGATCATCATCTTGATGAGGGCCACGAAGGCGTCGCCGAGCGGTTTGAGAGACTTCGCGAACTCCGGAACCGTGAGGCCAACGATCGCGCCACCGACGACCGCAATGATCACTGCGATGTAGAGATAGTGGGATCTGTCGATCCCTCTGCGCTTTTTGACGTTGCCTGCTGGCTGGATTGCGGGCGCTTGTGCCACGACGACTCCTTTGTGGGAATGGCTGGTTGCTGTTGTTAGTTTGCGGGTGCGCGGGTGCCAGGGACGTGTTGTGGTCATAGTGTTCGCAACGGGTGTGAGTTAGTTGAGGTGGCGGTGGCGATGACAGAATGAAGCAATGCGGGAATGGAGCGTTGCCACACGGTTTTTTATGGGAGTGTTATCGCTGACCCTGCTGGCTGTTGTGGCGCTCACGCTCGCGCTCTATCTGGACGCAACCAGGCAGGCGGTGCACACCGCACAGGAGCGCACCGCCTCACTCTCGGCGGCGCTCGCGGTTGATCCCTTTGTGATCGAGGCAGTGCAGGCCCCGCACCCGACTGAGCTGTTGCAGCCCTTCGCAGAGGCAGTCATGTCGGCGAGCAGCGTTGATTTTGTGACGTTCATGGACACCGACCGCACCCGCTACACGCACCGGTACAAGTCGGAGATCGGCGGCACCTTTGCGGGCCCCATCGACGAGGCACTCAAGCACGGTACGGTCAATCAAACGAATAATGGCCCGCTTGGGGTGACGATCCGCGGCATCACGCCAATCTATGGCGAGAGCGGCGCTGTTGTCGCGCTCGTTTCAACCGGGGTGACCGTTGAGCACAGCAACCTCTTATTGCTGCAACGAATCCCGCTCATTCTTGGGATCGCGGGCACGATGCTCGTGGCTGGCGCCATCATGGCGTTCGGGATCCGCCGCTATCTGCGGCGTGTGACCTTCGGGCGTGGACCCGAGCAGATCGGCCAAATGTACGCCTTCTACGACGCAGTGTTGCACACCGTTGATGATGGCATGCTGCTGCTCGGGCGCAGTGGTGATCTGGTGCTGTACAACGATCGAGCGCGAGAGCTACTGGGCTCTGCGCTGCGCGTCTCTCAGGTTGCTACCAAAGCCAGATCGCGCAGGCGTGCGCCGGTAGGGGAGTTGCCCGTCGAGCTGCGTGAGGTGCTTGCGAGCGGTGAAACCGTTGAGGACGAGGTCGTCACACTCGGCGACCGGGTGCTGCTCGTGAGTCACCGGCCGGTTGTTGGTGACGAGTCGACCGGCGGCTCGGCCCGCTCGCTTGGCACGCTGGTTGTGCTGCGGGATCGCACGGAACTCTTGAAGCTCACCTCTGAGCTGGACTCGCTGCACACGATGTCGGATGCCCTCCGCTCGCAAACGCACGAGCATGCCAACCGTCTGCACACGATGGTGACGCTGTTCGAACTCGGGCGGGGCGAGGAAGCGGTTCGATTCGCGGCTGCTGATGTGAAGGTGGATCAAGAGCTCACCGATCGGGTGCTGGAATCCATCGATGAGCCCGTGCTCGCCGCGTTGCTGCTTGGCAAGAGCGCTCAGGCCTCTGAGAGGGGAATTGAGCTCAGCATTGTTGCGGATGGCCGCATTGCCGCCGGGAGTTTTGATGTGCAGGACGCGGTGACGATCCTCGGCAACCTCATCGACAACGCGATGGATGCGGCGGGTGAGCAAGAGATGGCCGAGCGCCGCTGGGTCGAGATTGAGATGCTCGCGTCACCCGAAGAACTTGTAGTGAGAGTCACCGATGGTGGGGCCGGGTTGGGTGGCGTCGCGCCTGAACAGGTGCTGCGGCGCGGATACACCAAAAAGAGTGACGGGAGCGGGGGCGCGTCTGTTCGGGGCGTCGGTCTCGCGCTTGTGCACCAGGCAGTGCGCCGTTCCGGGGGAACACTGCAGCTGGAGGACGGGGTAGCTGCCAATGAGGGCGCCCGATTTACCGTTGTGCTGCCCACCAGTGCAGCCGATCTTGTCGAGGATGACATGAGTAGTGAACGAAGGGATCAACGCTGATGCGAACACTGCGCGTACTGATTGTTGAAGATGAAGCGATGACCGCCGAAGCGCACGCGGCCTATGTTGGGCGCGTCGAAGGTTTTGAGGTTGCAGGCATCGCGGGCTCGGGGGCGGAGGCCCTCAGATTGCTCGCTCCCGGAGCTGGTGCGGACGTCGACGTTGTGTTGCTCGACATGAATCTGCCTGACTTTAACGGGATGGAACTTGCGCGCCGCATTCGGGCCGCTTCGCTTCGAGTTGACATCATCGCGGTCACGGCCGTGCGCGAGCTCGAGACCGTGCGCGAGGCGATCTCGTTTGGTGTTGTGCAGTACATTCTGAAGCCGTTTAGCTTTGTGATGTTTGCTGACAAGCTCGCGAGCTATCGTCGTTTTGCTGCCGAGCTGAGCGGCGACTCGTTAGAAACCGGATCGCAGCAGTCGGTGCTGCAGGGTGACATCGACGCGGCCCTGTCGGGGCTTCGCGGGACTGCCGGTGGTGATCTGCCGAAGGGGCTCTCGCCAGAGACGCTCGGTGCCGTGGTCGGTTACCTGCAGTCAGTTGAGGCTGCGGTCTCTGCCGGAGAACTAACCGAGGGGCTCGGGATCTCGCGCATTACCGCACGACGCTACCTGGAGTACCTCACCAGCACGCGTCAGGTTTCGCGGGAGCCGCGCTACGGCACCCCTGGTCGCCCCGAGCTTGAGTACCGCTGGACGCCCTCGACCCTGCAGTGACGGACGTACCCCTCCCGGCCCGCCCTCCCGCCCTTGCCAAATGGGGGTCAGTTTCTGGCACTAAGGCCGGGTTTTCTACCAGAAACTGACCCGAACTTTGGGGGTGCAGGGTAAGCCTGGGGTAGAGAAAACAAAAGAGGGGGTGGGGCCGAAGCCCCACCCCCTCTTTCACATCTGCGACTTAGAGAGCGCGGATGTTGGTTGCCTGCAGGCCCTTCTGGCCCTGCTCGACATCAAATTCTACGCGCTGCTCTTCGAACAGGTCGCGGCGGCCGTTGCCAGCAATCGCGCTGAAGTGCGCGAAAACGTCGGCTGAGCCATCATCGGGGGCGATGAATCCAAAGCCCTTTTCGGAGTTGAACCATTTCACAGTGCCAGTGGCCATCTGTATTTCCTTCGTGTTGCTGACCGCGATGCGGTCTTTGTGTGCCACGGCGACGGTGCCGACGTGGAGACTGGTAGCGTGCTGCTCAATGGCAACAAATAAAACGTGCTTTGGTTTCCCAACGTTCGGCATTACTGGTCTTACGGCCTGAGCCTACCCTATGCCGGAGCGGCGCGACAGGATCGTGACCTTCTTGTGTCATTTGAGTGTCACATTGTTTCACTTCCGCGGTTTGACAGTCCGTAAAGTAGGCGTATGCTGACTTATGGTCAAGGTGACTATAAGTGTCAGTCGGGTTGAGCGAGGGAGCGCCGTGCAGTACGAGAGTGCAAGTGTGAGCGAGCGTCGTACGCTGCCGCCCGCCGTTGCGGTCTCGACCGTGGCCTTTGCCCTCACCCCACCCGCGGGGGCGGCCCTTGACTCATCTATGTCACGGGGATCTGATTCCACCTCGCTGTGGATCCCGCTAGTTCGGCGCACCCGTGCCCCATTCCACGGGATGTGGGCATTGCCCGGCGGGCCAACTCGCTGGGACGAGACCCTCGCGGGTACCGCGCTCCGCACCCTTCACGACGCGGTGCTGAGGGCCCCCGGGTACCTCGAACAGCTCTACTCGTTCGGCGGGGTCGAACGTTCGGCGCAAGCGCAGCGTTTGGTTACGATCGCCTACTGGGCGCTTTACGGAGAGGGCGATCTCGCCGCCGATCCCGTCGTCGCGCCTGCAAGTGAGAAAAGCGGTGCACAGGTGGGGCGCTGGGACGATCCGAGTGGCGACCCCGCGCAGCTCCCCGGGGCGGACCGCGCGGAGCCGGACTCGAACGTGGCCTGGTTCTCAGCAGACCACCTGCCTGAACTGGCCTTTGACCACGGAGACATCGTTGCCTACGCGCTCTCACGATTGCGTTCCAAGACCGAGTACTCAACGGTCGCACACCGCTTTCTTGGACGGGAGTTTACGCTCGCCCAACTGCGCCAGGTGCACGAGGCCGTGCGCGGGCAGACCGTTGATCCCGCGAATTTTCGCAGGCAGGCACTCGCGCAGGGGTACCTCGTGGATACGGGCGAGCGCGAAACCGGCACCCACTATCGGCCGGCCAGGCTGTACCGATTCGCGGCGGAGGTTGATCCTTCAGCAGGCACACCAGACGCGTTGTTCCCGCAGCAAGCGACTCAAACTCAAGCACCCCAAAATCAAGCACCCCAAAATCAAGCATCCCCAAACCAATCATCCTCGAGGAGCAGGCCATGACGAGCGTGCACGAACTCATCCGCACCGCCGCGCAGCAGGAGGCATCGAGAAACAACACCGTGTCTCGAAAACCAATCGCGCTGCGAGCGACGGGGGTCTCCAGCTGTGATTCTGGGCTGGTTCGGGATCCCTGGGCGATTGACCGCGCGCCCGGATATGGGCCGGGGGCGTCACTCGACGACACCGTTCCCGGGAGTGCACCGCGGCAAGGGCCGCTGCCCGAGCGGTACACGAGCGCCTCGGATGACGAGCTGCGGCAGTGGATCGTCGCGGCGAAAGAGCAGCTGGGCGATCGCGTCCAGATTCTCGGCCACTTCTACCAGCGCGACGAGATCATCGAGCACGCCGACTTCGTGGGTGACTCATTCATGCTTGCTCAGGCCGCAAAAGATCACCCCGAAGCCGAGGCGTTTGTGTTCTGCGGGGTGCACTTTATGGCCGAGACCGCAGACATACTTTCTGGCCCAGAGCAAGCGGTGATCCTGCCCAACCTCGCGGCCGGCTGTTCAATGGCAGATATGGCGACGATCGACCAGGTTGAGGACTGCTGGCGAGACCTGATGGCCGCGCTCGATGAACCGTCGCGGGAAGACGGGTTGCAGCCCGTGATCCCGGTGACCTACATGAACTCCTCAGCCGCGATCAAGGCGTTCTGCGGGCGTAACGGCGGTATTGTCTGCACCTCCTCGAACGCGCGCACGGTGCTCGAGTGGGCGTTCGAACGCGGGCAGCGGGTGGTGTTTTTCCCGGATCAGCACCTGGGCCGTAACACGGCGAAAGACATGGGGATAGCTGAAGAGCTGATGCCGCTGTGGCGCCCACACCTTGCCCTCGGCGGTAACACCGCCCAGCAGCTGCGTGATGCGCGGGTGATCCTGTGGAACGGATTTTGCTCCGTGCACAAACGCTTCACCGTCGCGCAGATCGAAAAGGCGCGTGCTGACTACCCGGGGGTGCGGGTCATCGTGCACCCTGAGTGCCCGGCAGCGGTGGTTGAAGCCGCCGATGGCGCAGGATCGACCGAGTACATTCGCAAGCAGATCGAGGCGGCAGCACCCGGAGACGTGATTGCGGTCGGCACCGAGATCAACCTCGTCAACCGGCTACAACAGCAGCACCCGGAACTCACTGTATTCTGCCTTGACCCGGTTGTCTGCCCCTGTTCGACGATGTATCGGATCCACCCGGCCTACCTTGCCTGGACACTCGAGGGGTTGCTCGCGGGAGAGCAGCCCAATCGGGTGTCTGTGTCAGACGAAGTTTCTCGAGACTCGCGGGTGGCTCTCGAGCGGATGCTTGCGGCCCGCCCGTGATACTGGTTCTCGGGTCTGGCGTGGCAGGACTCTCCTGCGCGCTTGAGGCCGCGCGTTCTGGCGCGCACGTCACACTCGTCACGCCGGGGAGGGTTCTCGGGGATTCGGGTTCTCTCGCTCGCGAGCTTGCGGGCGGTAACACGGCGCTCGCGCAGGGTGGGATCGCCGCCGCCATCGGTGTCGGTGACAGTGTTGCTGACCACGTGACCGATACCGTGGCCGCCGGTGCGGGGCTTGTGGATCTGCAAGCGACCGAGGTTCTCGCGCTTGAGGGTGTGGGTGCGGTGCGTGCGCTGCTCGCCGAGGGTTTTGACGTTGACCGTGAGGCGAACGGTGCACCGCGGCTGGGGTTGGAGGGGGCGCACGGCGCCTCGCGCATTGTGCACGCTGGCGGTGACCGCACGGGCGCGATCCTGCACGCATTTTTGACAGCGCAAGTGCTTAAGGCCGTGGCCGACGGGCAGATCGAGCTGGTGGAGGCACACCGCGTGGTATCGCTTCTGAAACACGACGGTGTTGTCTCGGGCGCGGTACTTGAACCGGTTGACGGGGGTGAGGATCGCGGACCCCGAATGACCCTCACCGCTGACGCGGTGGTGATTGCGACAGGCGGGTACGCCGCTCTGTATCCGCGCACCTCGAACCACGCGGGGGCACGAGGCGAGGGAATTGTGCTCGCGGCTCGCGCCGGAGCGGTGGTCGCGGATCTTGAGTTTGTGCAGTTTCACCCGACAGTTCTTGCCGGTACCGGGAGTCTCGTTTCTGAGGCGGTTCGCGGAGCGGGTGCGCTGCTTCTTGACGGCTCGGGGAAGCGGTTTATGCCGGGGGTGCACCCGGGCGCCGAACTTGCTCCGCGTGATGTTGTTTCGCGTGAAATACACCGTGTGTTGCGGGGCCGCGGAGACTCCGCGGTGTGGCTCGACGCGACCAACATCGAGCGTGAGGGCGGCACCGGAACACTGTCGCGTCGTTTCCCCGGGATCTCGGCGGCGGTCGCCGATCAGGGTTTCGACTGGGCCCACGAGCCGATCCCCGTTTCTCCAGCGGCGCACTACACGATGGGAGGTGTGTTGAGTGACCTTTACGGACGCAGCAGCCTGCCTGGGCTGTATGTTGTGGGTGAGGCCGCCTCGACCGGGGTGCACGGCGCAAATCGTCTTGCCTCGAACTCGCTCCTTGAGGGGCTCGTGTTTGGGGCACGCGCTGGTCGTGAAGCGAGCCGGGCAGGGCTTGGGTCGTGGGAGCTGAGCGGTGAGGGTGCCCGAAGCCTGGTGAGTGCGTCGCAGTTGGCGCTGATTGGTGTCCCGTCCGACGGCGAAGGAACACCAGGCCGCCTTTCGCTAGAGTGCGAGTCGCCGGAACACCCCTGCACGAACCGCGACTCCTGCCTGGAGACGGCCCTTACCAACGGACTCGGCATCGAACGCGACGCAGAGGGGCTGGCAGAGGCGGGGAAGCTTATTGGGCTGCATCGCGGGCCCGACGCGGAACTCGCGGCGATGATCCACACCGCGGCGAGCGCGCGCACCGAGTCTCGCGGAGCCCACCAGCGCCGAGACTTCCCCGGTTCTGACCCGGAACAGGCATCCCGCCGCGCATTTCGTTTCGTTCAGTCATCGTCCCTACACACCACCGGCGTCCCCGAGCTGAGGAGCTTTTCATCGTGCTGACCCGTCACACTATTGAGTCTGTTGTGAGCACCGCGCTCGCGGAGGATGCTCCCTGGGGAGACCTCACGGCAGAGCTCGCGATTCCCGCGGATGCTCTCATCGAAGCACGCCTGGTCGCACGCGAACCCGGAGTGTTTGCGGGTGGCGCGCTGGTTGCCGAGTCGTTCCGGCAGGTCGACCCGCGTATTCGGGTGACGGCGCTCGCCGCCGACGGGATTTCGTTTGCGGCGGGGGATGTGCTCGCTCGGGTTGCGGGCCCCGCGCGCGGAGTGCTCACGGGGGAGCGAGTCGCCCTCAACTTTTCTCAGCGCATGAGTGGTGTTGCAACTTTGACCGCCCAGTTTGTCGAGGCGGTGGCTGGCACTCGCGCGCGAATAGCCGACACGCGAAAGACCACCCCGGGCCTGCGCGCCCTGGAGAAACACGCGGTGCTTGTAGGGGGCGGAACAAACCACCGCTTCAGTCTCTCTGACGCGATCATGGTGAAAGACAACCACCTGATCGCGCTCGGCGCTGTCGATGCCGAGACAACCACTGCCGCGCTACGGGGACTTCGTGAACGTGCAGGGCACACGACCGCGGTGATCGTTGAGGTGGATCGCCTTGATCAGATTGAACCGGTGCTCGCGGCGAACGTCACTGGTGTGCTGCTCGATAACTTCTCCACTTCTGACCTTGAGGCCGGTGTTCGGATGATCGGTGGTCGTGCCATTGCCGAGGCAAGCGGCGGTGTTTCGCTTGCGACGGTCGCCGCCATCGCGGCGACCGGAGTGGACGTGATTTCCGTAGGCCAGCTGACCCACGGCGCCCGTGCGCTTGACCTCGGTCTCGACGCCGATTGAGTGGAGGTGCGAGATGACGGGGCAAACGTTGCGGTCTTCTGAGATTGCAGTTGGCGAGAAAACTGCCGGATCTGGCTATCTCGATGCGGCGGCGACTGCTCCGCTGCGGATTGAAGCTCGCTCCGCCATGATCGCCGCGTTTGATGACGCGGTGAACCCATCCAGTGTGCACTCACCTGGCTCCCGCGCTCGCCAGCTCGTCGAACAGGCCCGCTCTGAGATCGCAGACGCGCTCGGGGCAAGAGCAAACGAAGTCGTTTTCACCTCGGGTGGAACCGAAGCGAATAACCTCGCCGTGATCGGGCTCGCTCTTGCGAGCCCGCGAGGTCGACACATCGTCACCACATCAATCGAGCACCCCTCAGTGCTTGAAAGCTGTCGCTATCTGGAACGGGTGTTCGGCTTCGAGCTCACACTGCTGCCAATCGACGCCACGGGCAGGGTTGACCCGGGGGAGGTGGCCTCGGCGCTGCGCGCAGACACGACCCTGCTATCGGTCGGTCTCGCCAACGCAGAAATCGGCACGGTTCAAGCAATCCAGGAGATCGCAGAGCACGCTCGACTTCTCGGGGTTCCAGTGCACACGGATGCAGTGCAGGCGGCCGCCTCACTCCCCGTGTCTTTCGCACCGACAGCTGGCTCATGGCCAGGTGCCTCGGTCGGCGCGATGACCATCGCCTCCCACAAGTTCGGTGGCCCTCAGGGGATGGGGGCGCTGCTCGTGCGTCGAAACCTTCCCTTGGAGCCGATCCTGCACGGTGGCGGCCAGGAGGGCGGAGCCCGCTCGGGCACCGAGAACGTCGTCGGCATCGTCGGTTTCGCGGCTGCCCTGACCGCGAGCCGTAAAGATGTCGGCACCCGAGCCCTCGCGCTTGCCGAGTGCCGAGACGAGCTTCTTGAGAGGGTACTCGCTGAAGTGCCGGGAGTGCGGCTGACGGGGGACCCGATCGAGCGTCTGCCGGGCCACGCCTCCTTTGTCGTGCCGGGGGTCAGCGGTGAGTCGCTGCTTGTAGCGCTCGACGTTGCAGGCTTTGCCGTGTCCTCTGGCTCTGCGTGTGCTGCCGGGAAGGACGAACCGTCGCCGGTGCTGTTGGCGCTCGGTATGGAGCCGACCCTCGCCCAAACCGCAATTCGATTTACACTCCCGAACCCCCTCAGCAGCCAGGCGATCGAGAGGATCGTGGAGATTCTGGGAGCTGAAGTGATGGCCGCGCGCGGGACGAGAACACCTGGCATGTGAGCAGTCCCGTCGCTAAGCGGCATGAGCTGACTCGAGAAACCTTGTGTAGAGGGGCATCTCGCTCAGCCTCCGAACCATGAGGGTGAGTTCGTGGTCCGGGTCGATGCTGAGTGCCTCCGCGATGTGTTTGCGCGAAACCGTTTGTGTGCCTGTGAGCCACCACACCCAAGCGCTCAGGGCAAGGAGGCCTGGTCGATCCTGCCGGGGTGTTTCCGAGATGAGGGTGAGCAGTCGGCTGCGAATGATCGCGAGGCGCTCTCGGTCGCTGAAATCTGGGCAGATGCTGCTGAGCATGCGCCGAATCGACCACCCGACCCGCGGCACGGTGTGTTCTCCCGTGTCGAGATCAATGGCGATGCCAGTGAACGCTTCGGGTGACATGTCTTGTGCGAGCTCACACGGAAACTCCGGACGGGTGAGTATGCCGAGTGTAAGCAGCAGCCAGCGATCGGGGGTGTTCGCGGTTCGAATAAGGCGCGCTTTCAACTCTGAACTCAGGGGAACACTCTCGTTTCTGAGCGCACGAGTCACCTCTGCGGTGTCGCGAAACCAGGAGGGGAATGGTGCGGCGGTGGAGACGTTATGCTGCTCTGCCGTGCGTGGAGGTGCGCTCGTTCCCTGCTCATGCACAACAAACCGCTCGAGCGCGTCAAGCGCGGTTGCAACCGCAGTTATCTGGGCAGCGCTGGCCTCTGGTATCACTCCCATGTCGGCCAGTTTGGGTTGAGACACGCCCCTCACCCTGGCCTCCAGAGTAATCGGGCTCTCCTCTATTGCGCTGAGCGGATGGCCCGCGCGAGGGGCCGCAGAATCTCGGTAGCTGGCCCAACCGTCTGGGGCGACGCAGCACAGCTCACGCAGCCGAATATCATCGCGACCAAGATGCTGCTCTAACCGACGGGCGAACTTGCGCCACGGCGTGCCACCTGAACTGACAAACGTCTGTTCAGAGGCAATGGCAATGCCTGGGGACGCATCGGAGTTGCCCACCGCGCCCGCTGATTGGAGCACGGAACTGATGAACTCGAGGAGCGAAGGGACATCGTCTGCATCTTCGTTGGTGGGGAGGTCAATGCGTGCAGCACTGCCCGAACGCTTCCCTGAAAAGAACACAATAAAAATGCTGTTGGTCGCTGTAAACCCCGCAAGCTGTGGCAGGGCAGCAAGAAAGTCTGCTGTCGTTTCGCACTTCAAGACACGAGGGGAAGTGGTGGGATCGGTGAGGGTTGGTTCGTTCATGCTTCGATCCTGCGCTGTCGGAAGAGCCTAAAAGAGGTTGTCCACAGCGAGAGGGTCGAATCGTGTCAAAACTGCCTGATCCGGGTATCTGTGAGCGAAGGTCGAAACCAAAAGAACGCAACGGATCCGCAAGCAAAAACGTGGTGGTGGCGCGTTTAGCAACCACCACCACGTCATTCCTGGCCTAGGCCCGAGTGCGTCGGCGCTTCAGCGCCAGCAACGCTGCACCGGAAGCCAGCGCAAGCACTGCCAACGCCGGAGCGAATAGGTCGTTTCCACTTGCACCGGTCACAGACAGACCCTTTTTCGGAGGGATCACATTGCTCACGTTGTGGGTCGTTGAAGACGGCGGAGTCTCGTAGCTCGGGTCTCCGGGAACTTCGCTTCGTGCGACGACAACGTTGTTGATCGTTGCACCTGAAGCGGCATCCTGGTTCACCACAACCGAGTAAGTGATTGAAGCGGCGGCCCCTGCCGCGAGGCTGCCATTCCAGGTAAGTGTGTTCCCACTCATCTCAGGTGCCTCTCCCGCTGAAGAGCTTGGAGATCCAGACAGGGTGGTGCTTTGCAGGACTGACTCGAGATTGTCCTCCACTGTCACGTCGTCAAGTTCAACGCCGGTGATGTTGGTTACAACGAGCGTGTACTTGACCTTATCGCCGGGTTTGACCGTTGATCCTGAAACAGGATCGGAGAATTTCTCGACCTTAATTTGGGCGACCGGGTTTTCGGTCACTGAGCAGAGCCCCGGCACACAATTAGGCTGTTCTTCACCAGCAGCGTAAGCGGTATTGGCAAGCTTGAGGTCGCCGAGCGGAGCCTCCATGACGCTGGTCGAATACGTCAGATCCACGGGGGAGCCGAGCGGAAGGTCGGCGCCTGTCCACGTCCAGCCGGTCGAGCCCGGCGAGAAGGTGCCGAGGTTGCCCGTTGCCTGTAGATCTGTGAGCGGTGCGGATGCATCATCGGTCACGTTCGAGAGATCATCGAACACAACAGCCGACCACGTGCTCGCTGCTAACCCCGCCGTGATCTCTTGGGGTGCCGAGTAGGGCACGGGAGTCACCTTGATCGTGTAATCGACCTTTTCACCGGGATTGAGTGTTGCCCCGGCGGCGTGATCCGTCTGCTTCAGAATTTGATATCCCGGAACGTCGGTGGTCGCTGCCACGTTTGCGTCGATGTACGTCCAGTTATCAATCATGCGGTTATTGCCCCAGGTGCCACCGTTAGTGGTGTCGCCGGGGCCGGGGTTCGCGAGAGTTGCATTGGCGCAAGTGCCAACACCCCAGGCGTGAACACCACCCGTGGAATCGGTGCCGCCAGCAGCAGAGGTGAGCGCCGGGGTTGCAGAACAGCTGAGGAGGGCCTGAGTGTTGTACTGCGGATCGTTGATCAGTTCATCGTTCCAGAAAATTCGGGTGCGGTTCTCGGCAGGTCCGTTGAGCCTCGTGATTTCGATTCCGCCGGTGAGAAACTCAAGGTCACCGTCGATAAAGTGCACCTCGCCAACCCGGTCAATGCTGAGGCGAACGGCAAGGGGAGTGTTCACCGGAATGGTTGCGCCGAGCCCATCCAGCCCATCGAAGTCGACCGTGGTTGCCCCACTCGTTGTGGCGACAGCCGGGATCTCGCGATCGACGTCATCCGTGAAGACACCGTTGTTGTTCGTGTCAACCTGCAGCTTGACGGGTCCCTCATAGTTCTGCATGTCGAATACAATCTGGCCGTTGCGAGACCCCGGTGAGGAGTGCTGAAAGGACAGCGATGCAACCTGAGGATCAAGAATCGGGCGAATCATCCAGGTCGTCTGCCCGGTATCCGGGAGCGTGACGGTTGCTGGGAGGTCTGCGGCGGGCTGCTCAAAGAAAACCTTGTACGGCTGGTAGCTGCAGCCTGAGTCCTCAACAAACGCAACCGGTGGCGGATCAGCCGGAAGTACACCGATGCTGCGGTAGATCGGTTGGCAGGTCTCAGTATTGACCATGCCAAACGCGTTCGCGAGGTACACAGAGTCGATGCCGTTGAGCTGGCGCCGATCCACTTTGTACTGGTAGCCGTACTCGGTCTGGTACCAGAGGCTGAGGATCGGCACTCCAAGGGTCTGCGGAACGCGCAACTCGTCGCGCATATGAAACTTGTCGCTCCACGTGCGTCCCTCAATCGGGGTCGCACCGTTGAGTGCTTGGATGGTCCAGCGCATCGTGACTCGCGTCTGGAACACCGTGGAAGTCGGGTCAGAAGAGCTGATAGTGGTCGCGTACACGCCGTCCACCGGGGCGACCTCGGTGAAGAGGCACGAAGAGTTGTTCGGGGGAACCTGCTTGATGTTGGTGCACTCGGTCGAGGCGCCGGACGGCGTGATCACGGTTATGACAGGATCGCCAATTCCGGCGAACACCGTTTCGCGCTTGACGAAGCTGGAGGAGTAGGTCTCACCGGCTTTTACATACGTGTAAAAGGTCTGTTTTGACTTCACCGTCGCGTTGGTCGCGTTTTGTGCGGCGTGAGCGGGTGCGCCCGGCAGAATAACCGCCAGCAACGCACAAATGACCACGCACACGATGCCCAGCATCGCTGCTGATCCCGTTGCGCTTTTTGTGGTGTCCACTTGTAAGGTCCCTTCGAACGTCTTTGGTCATCCATGCATTGGGGAGAACCAGACTCAGGGATCAAGGAGTGCCAAGGGTTGCGAGCAAATTCAAGTTTGCTCGCAACCCAGACAATTCCCCGAACATTCCAACAGGCAAGAAGTCCCCCAACTTCTGACCAGCAAGCGAACTGTTTGTGTCGCCGACACGATCTTATCGCGATTTTGAGAGGGCACAGAAGAATTTCATCGGGCTTACTTCTGGAAAGGAAAAGTAATAAAATCGCGGCGCATAAAACTGGGCCACTTAACTTACGTGATTCACGGGCACCACTTACGAGCGCTGCGCCTCCACCTGCTTCAGGTCAGCTTCGAGGGCGACCCAGCCGAGCATGGCGCACTTCACCCGCATCACAAACTTCGAAACACCCTGCAAAGCGACGGCGTCGCCGAGCAGATCCTCGTCGGGCTCACCCTCTCCGCGGGCCTGAATCATCTCGCGAAACGCGTCGATCCTGAGCTGCGCATCGGCCAGCGAAAGCTTCTCGTCGCGAACAAGCTGCGCGAGAATCGACGCGGAGGCCATCGAGATTGAGCAGCCCTGCCCCTCCCACGCGAGCCCGGTTACGAGTCCCGATTCCGGGTCGACGGCGATCGACAGATCGATCTCATCGCCGCAGCTCGGGTTGAACTCGTGGTGTGAAGCCGTGATGTCTTCAGCACCGGCAGCAAGTTCACCCTTGCCGATGGGGCGTTTCGAGTGATCGAGAATAACCTCTTGGTACAGTCCATCAAGTGCGCTCACGCCGCCACCTCCACGCCAAAGTACCGCTGGGCGCCGCGGAGCGCGTCGAGAAAACGATCAACCTCGTCCTCGGTAGTGGTCAGGTGCACACTTGCTCGTGTGCTTGATGTGATGCCGAGCGCGCGGTGCAGCGGTTGGGCACAGTGGTGACCGACACGCACGAGCACCCCCTGCTCATCCAAAAACTGCCCAACGTCGTGCGCATGCAGGCCGTCAACGGACACGGCAGCGAGCGCCACGCGCTGCGCGGGATCTGCCGAACCAAGCAAACGCAAACCGGGGGTGGCGAGGATCCCCTCAACCAATCTCGTTACCAGCTCGTGCTCGCGAGCAGCCGCGCGCTGCATGCCAACCGCCTCAGAGAACGCAACGGCTGCCCCGAGGCCAACAACCTGAGACACCGGCTGTGTGCCGGGCTCAAAGCGCAGCGGGGGAGGCATGAACTCTGCGGTCTCCATCGTGACGCGGGTGATCGCGGATCCGCCGGTGCGCGACGGGGGCAGCGCCTCGAGGGCCTCGGGGCGACCGTAGAGCACGCCGATCCCGTTTGGTCCCAGCATCTTGTGACCTGAGAACGCGGCAAAATCGACGCCGAGCGCCTCGAAATCGACTGGAATGTGCGGCACCGACTGGCACGCATCGAGCACGGTGATCGCACCAACCGCGCGAGCCAACTCGGCGAGTTCGGCGACGGGGGCGACGTAACCCGTCACGTTTGAGACGTGCGCAAACGCAAAAATGCGGGTGCGCGAGCTGAGCGCCTCGCGCGCGTCGTCGAGGGTCCAGGTGCCGTCCTCGCGCACCGGAATGTAGCGGAGCGTGGCACCCGTTTTTACGGCCAGTCGCTGCCAGGGGATCAAATTAGCGTGGTGCTCGGCCTCGGTGATGAGGATCTCATCTCCCGCGCCAAGTCGATACCGCTCGCTGCCCGCAACGCCCAGCCCCAGGTTCGCCTCGCCGATCCCGAGCGCGACAATGTTGAGGGCGTCAGTCGCGTTCTCTGCCCACACGATCTGCTCGGGGGTCGAAGCTCCGACAAAGGAGGCAACGGCCGCGCGAGCGCCCTCAAAAGCCGCCGTTGCTGCGCCGACCGCACCGCTTGTGCCGCGATGCACGGCAGAGTTTGCGGTCTCAAGAAACACGCGCTCGGCATCAAGCACCGCACCCGGCCGTTGCGAAGTCGCCGCGGCGTCAAGATAGGCGACGGTTCGCCCATCTTCGCGGGGTGGTGCGTTGAAATAAGGAAAGGCCGCGCGCAGTTCGGCGACCTCAGCGGGGCTGAGCGAAGGCATAACTCCCATTCTTTCACCTGGCGGTGATACCGGGAAGTGTAACGGCCTGGGAATCGCGTCTATTCCGGAGGGGGATCCCGCGCTATTCAGCCCAGCGGGGTCACTTGCACACAGTGCGCGGCGAAAACACTATGCCGAAGTGACCCGCGTCGAGGGGGCCGCTACACTCAAGCTCTGTGATGGCCTCGATTGTGTATGAAGTGTTGCAGCTTGCCGGGATCCTGGCCTTCGCCATCTCTGGAGCCCTGGTTGGGGTGCGACGCCGACTCGACATTCTTGGGGTAGTGGTCGTTGGCGCGTCGACGGGTGTTGGCGGCGGGATCCTGCGCGACATGCTGCTCGGGGTGCATCCGCCGTTGTCGTTTTTGCACTGGCAGAATCTGACGGTCGCGATTGTGGGCTCGCTCGTGGTGTTCTACCTGCACCCGAGTGTGACGCGCATTCGCCACTTCGAGGTTGTGTTTGACGCCTTCGGCCTGGGGCTGTTCTCGGCAAACGGTGCGGCGGTCGCCTACATCTCGGGGCAGAGCACACTTACGTCGATCCTCGTTGGCGTCATTACCGCGATTGGCGGAGGAGTGATTCGTGACGTGCTCGTGAACACGGTGCCGGGTGTGCTCACCCGCGAGCTCTATGCGGTCTCCGCGCTGCTCGGCGCGGGAGCAGCCGTCGCGGTTCTGGCGCTCGGCGGCGACGCGACACTCGCCTCATTGATCGGTGGCGCACTCGCGATCACGCTGCGCCTCACCTCGGTGGCACGCGGCTGGCACCTGCCGAGACCTAAAATGAGCGGCGGCTCGAAGGCGTAAGCAGCCAGTTTGTGGCGCCAGCGAGAGTCACGAGGATCGCGGCCCCCAGCGGCAGCAGCATGGCGGTCGGCACGTCTACGTTTTCAGCGACGGCACCCGTGATTGCGGCCGCAAGCGACTGGCCGAGCATGATGCCGGAACCGAGCATCGTCATGACGGTTGCGGATCGCCCGATCGGGCTGCGCTCCGCCCCAAAACTGTAGAGCGTCACGAGCAGCGGGCCGATCCCGATTCCCGTGAGTGCGAGGCTCATAAGAACCGTGCCGATGCTGTCGGCTGTCGCGAGCAGAGACTCGCCCGCCAGCAAGAACAGCGCGAACCCCAGCCAGCGGTGCCGCAGCGTGAACTTGGGGGAGAAGAGCGCCACGCAGAGGGCGAGGATCGCCGACCCGACCCCCATCACACCGTAAAGCAGACCCGCCGACTCGGCTGATCCGCGCTCCTGCATAAACGCGGTGAGCGAGGTGAACGTCGACCCAAAGACCAGGCCGACCGCAAAGATGCCGAGCACCACAACGAGCAGCGTGGGGCGCACGAGCTCGGAAGCCGGTGCGAGTGTTGCCGCCCGCTCCGCCCGCGAACGAGCGGGGGCACTCGTGTGGTGCAGGGCAAACGCCACAACAAACACGAGGGTCAGGATCGCGGCGCCCGCGACCGGGGCCCACGCGCCAACCGTGGTTGCGAGCAACCCAACAACCACCGGGCCGAAGACAAACACCATCTCGTCGGCGGCCGATTCGTAGGCGAGCACGGTCGAGATGGTGCGCGGTCGGCGCTCGGCCGGCAGGGCCGTCTGGATGATCGACACCAGACGCGACCGCGACATTGGCGAAGTCTGCGGGCCCGAAGCGCCGGTGACGAACGCGACCGCAAGCATGACCCAGTTGGGCGAGTCGCTGTAGGCCACCCAGGCGAGTGTGCCGAGGGCTGCGCTGTTGACCACGGCCGCAAGCAGCAGCGTCGGCCGCTGCCCAAAGCGGTCTGCGGCCGCCCCGATCAGTGGGCCGATGAGCGCGGCGCCAATACCAACGAGCGCCGAGCTGAGCCCCGCCAGCTCAACAGAGCCGCGCACCGACACCACCAGCGTCAGCACGCCGATCACCATCATGGCGAACGGCAGTCGCGAGACGAATGCAAGCGGGAAGTAGCCCAGGCCCGTCTTCGAAAGAAGGGTGACGGGAGCGGGATCGCCTTGAGCGCTGGATTGGTTACGGGGCATAGCCGACCAAGCCTAGCAGCGTGCCTACTTCAGCGTGACGCCCTGATCCGTCAAGAACTTCTTAAACTCCGCAGCATCGGTGATGCTGCCCGAGTAGCGGGTGCCGTTCACGACGACCGTTGGTGTGCCAGAGACTGTGAGGGTGGGATCCTGCGCGTTTGGCACCGGGTTGCTCAGAAGCCACGAGCTCAGCCCCTTGGCGAAGGGCACGTAGGTCTCTTTGGTGATGCAGGACTGTGTCGTGTCGCTGAGACCACCCGTGGCCTTGTTCAGCGTTGAAATGAGCTGTTTGTTGTCGGGGCCAGTGGTGCCTTCTTCGGGCTGGTTGTTGGCGTCGAGCAGCGTGGTGTGGGTTTTCCACGCGAGTTCTGGCTGCGTGTCAACAACACAGGCGAGCGCTGCTGAGGCGCGGGAGGAGTAGTAGCTGCCCTGCGAAGCACCGTCAAGGAACGTCAACGGGCGTAGTTCGAGACTTGTGTCTCCACCCGCAAGCGCCGACTCAATGGTGTCGAGGTTGGTGGCTTCGAATGCCCCGCACGCTGGGCACATGTAGTCGACGTAGAGCTGAATCTGGTTCTTCGGGGCAGCGCTTCCACCTGTCAGGCTGGTGTCGGGAGTAGCGCCGTTAGAGGGCGCAGCAGAGGTCGCCACTTCGCCGCCACCGGCCGAGCCGCCAAGAAATAGAACGCCACCGCTCGCCATGTTCGACGGCCACTTCGCGTCGATTCCTTGGGACGACGTTGCGCCGTTTGAGCTGCCGGCCTCCTGCTTGACGGTGTCCACGATGGTTCCTCCGAGAACAAGCAATCCGACAACAACCGCCGCCAAAATCGACAGGACGCCGGAACCGAGCCCAACGATGCTGGGCGCTAGGGGACGCTGCTTCAAGATGAGGGCCGTGATGCCGAGTCCGATCGCAATGATTGCGAGTCCGATTCCCAAAATCACAAACGCGGCACCGTAAAAAATACCAACCACTGTTGACAGCAGCGAGAGCAGCCCCGCGGCCATGGCCGAAATCGCGAATCCGCGGCCATTGTTGCTGCTCGGCGCTGTCGCATACGGGTGCGGCGGCGGGGTGGACACTGTGGGCATCTCCGGGGTGCTCATAACAAGACATTGTGTCAGGGCAACCGCACCGGCACCTGGCAACTCCCGGCTGCGCGTACCATTGAACTATGCTTCTGCTCGCTGCGACCCCAATCGGAAACCTGGGGGACGCCTCACTTCGCCTCCGCGAAACACTGGCCGAGGCCAAAGTTATTGCGGCCGAAGACACCCGCCACACGATTCAGTTGATGCGGCTGCTCGGCATCGAAAATCGCCCCGAACTCATCGCTCTCCACGATCACAACGAACACGAGCGTGCTGCGGCCCTGGTTGATCGCGCGGCGACCGAAGACATTGTGCTTGTGAGTGATGCAGGCATGCCAACCGTGTCGGATCCCGGATTTCGAGTCGTGCAACTCGCTGCTGAGCGTGGTGTTGAGGTAACCGTGATCCCCGGGCCAAGCGCCGTCGTGACCGCTCTCGCGGTGGCGGGGCTGCCAACGGATCGTTTTGCCTTCGAAGGATTTTTGCCACGCAAGTCGGGGGAGCGATCCCGAACCCTGCGCGACCTCGCAACGGAGCGCCGCACCCTCGTCTTTTTTGAGGCCCCGGCAAGACTCGCGGCTAGCCTAAGCGACCTCGCGGTCGCATTCGGTGAGGATCGGCCAGCCGCGGTCTGCCGCGAACTCACAAAAATGCACGAAGAGGTTCGACGCGGCCCACTCGCTGAGCTTGCAGGCTGGGCGAGCGAGGGTGTGCGCGGCGAGATTGTGCTCGTTGTGGGTGGAGCGCCCGAGACCGTGGTGTCTGCCGACGATGCCCTTTCAGAGGTACAGCGGCTCGTTGAAGCGGGGGAGCGCCTGAAAGACGCCGCCCGAACTGTTGCTGAAGCAACGGGCCTGTCGTCGCGGGAATTGTACGCGGCTGCCCTTGCGGCACGCGACGCTTGAGACCTCATGAACACCCACGTGAAACAAGGAGTACTGGCGTGAATCGTGCAGCTACAACCCCCAACGCAGAACTCGCACGGACGCGGATCAAGATTGAGCTCTGGCGGGTAGCCCTGCCCGTGCTCTGGTTCGGCATGATCGCGGCGATCTCGTTTATCGAGGCCCCGCTGAAATTTCAGGCACCCGGAATCACGATCCCGCTTGGGCTCGGGATCGGCCGCCTCGTGTTTGCGACCCTCAACATCGTGGAGGGAGTGATTCTGTTGGCGCTCACCCTGCTCTCGTTCTGGCCCGAGAGTGCCCGCATCGCGGGGTCGCGACTGCTCGTCTGGTTCGGACTTGTGTTCGTGTTCGCGGCGAAGGTCGCGTTTGTGCGACCACCCCTGAACGCCCGCACTGATGAGGTGCTCGCGGGAGCCGCACCGGGGCAATCGCCGTGGCACTACATCTATATCGCCTGCGACGTGGCCACGATGGTGCTCGTGCTGGTGCTCGCGGTGATGGCGGCGCGGTCGATTCTGCGGACCGTCGCGCCCGCAAAAAAGTGAGCGTTACCGTGGCTGTACCCAGCCTGTCCTCAGGCAAATGATAAGCAAATGCGAGAGACTTGGTGACGACCTGCGCTTCTCGCGCAAGCTATCTACGTTAGGACTCCCGTGAAGCGCACGCGCACACTGATCCCCGTCGCACTTGTCGCAGCTCTGCTTTTGAGCGGTTGCGCGGCTGGCGGCACCACCAAAGACGCTAGCGGCAAGGAATGTCTGCCGAGCGGCGAAGCGAGCAACGCCGTTAAGGTGTCTGGCGAGGTCGGTAAAGACCTGAAGCTCACCTCCAAGACTCCGGTGAAGTCTAAGGAGAGCCAGCGCACGGTCATGGAAGAGGGCAAGGGCGACCTTCCTAAGTCGACCGAGTCGATCAACGTGGCCATGACTATCTTCAGCGGTGTTGACGGCAAGGTTATTCAGCAGGCTCCGGAGAGCGCAGTGCCGGTCGCGAAAGACGGCCTGAGTGCATGGGCATACGACGCATTCCGCTGCGCTATTCCCGGCCAGGAGATCGCGCTTGTAACTCCGGTGAAGGAAGTTACTGGCGGCCAGGATCCCGCAAACGCAGGTCTTGAGGGTGTCAAGAACACCGACTCGCTCGTGATGGTCATGAAGTTTGGCAAGATCGCTAAGGCTGAGGGCACCGAGAAGACTGCCGAGACCTGCGACAAGCTGAAGCCGCGTGACAAGAAGTACCCCGAGGTTGATCTGGGCGACGGTAAGTCGGAGCCCAAGATCACGATCCCCAAGTGCATCGAGCCTCCGAAGGACCTTGAGATCAAGGTTTTGAAAGAGGGCAAGGGCGCCACAATTAAAGAGGGCGACAAGGTCATGACCAACTACGTTGGTGTTGACTGGAACGGTGCAGTGCGCTTCGACGGCAACTGGACCGCAACGGGAGTCGAGTTCGACACCACCAAGGGTGCACTCATCGAAGGCTTCACCGCCGCGATGGTCGGACAGAAGATTGGTTCTATCGTTCAGGTGACCGTGCCGCCTGAGCAGGGTTACAAGGACGGAATGACCCGCACCTTCGTTCTGGAGCTTGTCTCCGAAGCGAAGTAATACAGCTGGTTGATTGAGTGCCCGGGAGTGAAAACTCCCGGGCTTTTTTTTGTCGGTGGTGCCACGCAGAAGCCTGACAGAATGGAGCTATGAAGCGTGTTGTGATTCTGGGGTCCACCGGTTCGATTGGCGAGCAGGCCCTCGATGTGATTCGCAAGAACCCCTCGAAGTTTCAGATCGTGGGACTCGTCGCAGGCAGCCAAGCTGATCGCATGCAGCAGCAGGCTGAAGAGTTTAATGTCGAGCACACGGCGCTCGGAGCGGTCGATGCTGAGGCGCTGATCCGCGACGTGCCCGCCGACGTCGTGCTGAACGGGATCACTGGCTCCATCGGACTTGGTCCCACGATCGCTGCGCTCAAGGCCGGGCGCACGCTCGCTCTCGCCAACAAAGAATCGCTGATCGTTGGTGGCGACCTGGTCACGGGCCTTGCTGCCCCGGGCCAGATCGTGGCGGTTGACTCCGAGCACTCCGCGATCGCTCAGGCCCTTCGATCCGGGCAGAGCGACGAAGTGCGCAGGCTTGTGCTGACCGCGTCGGGCGGGCCGTTCCGCGGCCGATCCCGGGACTCGCTGCGCGAGGTGACTCCCGCCGAGGCGCTGAATCATCCCACCTGGAACATGGGCCGGGTGGTCACGACGAACTCTGCGACCCTCATCAATAAGGGGCTAGAGGTGATTGAGGCCCACCTGCTGTTTGGGGTGTCGTACTCGAGCATCGACGTGGTTGTTCACCCACAGTCCATCGTGCACTCGATGGTTGAATTTATCGACGGATCCACGATCCTGCAGGCATCCCGACCCGACATGCGGCTTCCCATCGCCCTCGGGCTGAGCTGGCCCGAGCGAATTGCCGGGGCCGTTGAACCGCTCGACTGGTCGACGGCCGCGACCTGGGAGTTCGCGCCGCTTGATTCCGAGGCGTTTCCCGCGGTTGATCTCGCGAAGGCCGTGGGACGCGCGAGGCAGACCTTCCCCGCCGTCTACAACGCGGCGAACGAGGAGGCCGTTGACGCTTTCCACGAGGGGCGCATCGGATTTCTCGACATCGTTGACACCGTGCAAGACGTGTTAGAGACGCACTCGGCACCAGACACGCTCACTCTTGAGACTCTGCTTGACGCCGAGCGCTGGGCGCGTGAGGCGGCGCAGAAAGTAATTGCCGCGCGGACGAGCTAAGCCACTGCAACCACACAGCAGCAAGGGCTAATCTAAGACAGTGATTGAAGTGCTGCTCTATGTGTTCGGGATCCTGATCATCGTGATCGGGCTCGCCGTTTCGATCGCCCTGCACGAGATCGGACACCTAGTGCCGGCCAAACTCTTCGGAGTAAAGGTCACGCAGTACATGGTTGGTTTCGGTAAGACCATCTGGTCGAAGCGCAAGGGCGAAACCGAGTACGGGGTCAAGCTGATCCCGCTCGGCGGTTACGTTGCCATGACCGGCATGTACCCGCCTAAAAAGCCCGGGGAGGCTGCACGCGCGTCAACAACCGGGTTCTTAAACTCCGTTGTGCAGGAGGGCGCAACCCGCGCACGCGGGTCTGTCGAGCACGCCGACATCGTGTCTGAGCTCGAGCGCATCGGCGACGTTGAGCCGACCGAGCTGCGTCACGGCCTCGCTGGCATGGTCGACGACGCGCGCGAGGCAAGCGCGGAGACCATCGCGGAGGGTGAGGATCACCGCACGTTCTACCGGCTTCCAGTCTGGAAAAAGATCGTCGTGATGCTCGGCGGGCCGGTCATGAACCTGATCCTTGCGTTTGTGTTCTTCGGAATCGTACTCGTTGGATTTGGTGTGCCACAGAACAGCACAACCCTCGGCGCGATTAACGAGTGCCTGGTGCCCGCGTCAAGCACCGCCACGAAGTGTGGCAGCGGCGATCCTGCTGCCCCCGCCGCGGAGGCTGGGCTGCTGCCGGGCGACAAGCTGATTTCGGTGGACGGTGCTCCGGTTGAGAACTGGGAAGCGTTCCGCACGCTCGTGAGTGAGTCTCCGGGTAAAGACCTCAGCGTGATCGTCGAGCGTACCGACAAAGCGGGGGAGACCTCGAAGGTTGAGCTTCAGCTCACGCCCGTCGCAAACGAGCGCCAGGCGACCGACGCCGACGGTAATGTCAAGGTCGACGCAGACGGCAAGCCCGTTTACGAAACGGTCGGCATGATTGGCGCGACTCCCGCCTCAGAGATGGTGCCGCAGTCGATCGCTGAGGTCGGGCCGTACGTTGGCGACAACATCTCTCGAGTCGTGGGTATGGTGCTGCACCTGCCGCAGCGCATGGTCGACATTTGGAACGCGGCCTTCGGCAGTGAAGCGCGTGATCCTAACGGGCCGATGAGCGTCGTCGGAGTGGGGCGCCTCGCGGGCGAGATCGTGAGCGTCGACGACGCGCCTGTCGCCGCACGCGCGCAGGTGATGTTCAGCCTGCTGGGATCACTGAACGTGGCACTGTTTGTGTTCAACCTGATCCCGCTGATGCCGCTCGACGGTGGGCACATCGCCGGTGCACTCTATGAGGGCCTGAAGCGAGGGATCGCGCGGCTGCGCCGCAAGCCCGATCCCGGCCCCATCGACACCGCCAAGATGGTGCCAATCACCTTCGCGGTTGTGGTGGTCGGCGGATTTATGACGCTGCTGCTTGTGTACGCAGACCTGGTGAAGCCGGTCTCGTTCTTCGAGTAGCCCGGGGTTCTAGCGGTTCTGGCGGCTATTTCGGCAGGACGGTGACGTCCGGGCCGAGGATCGCTGACGACGCCTCGACCTGCTGGGCCGCAGAGACCCCGAAGGTCGTGCGGGCGAGCAACTCGTCGGCTCCTGCCAGCGGTGTGATGCTCAGATTGTTGCGCGCGAGTAGGTCGTTCGCCGCTTCTTGGGCGGGTGTCCAGTCGTAGTGCATGTAGGTGAGCACCGCGGTGGGCTTTGTTACCTGCACGGTGTCGCCGTCTTTGGTGAGTTCAAACCCCGCGATCACACCGGTGCGCTGATCGAGCGTGAGCTGTGTGTTCAGCATGTTGCCGATTGAGTACCAGACGAGCGTTTTGCCGCCGTCCGCGCGGTTGAGCCAGGTGGTCGGCTGCAGCACGTGCGGTCCGGTGCCGATGATCACGTCGGCCCCGAGGTCTGCCACTTTTTGGGCAAAGCCGCGCTGCTGGTCGTTGACCTCGTGCGAATCCTCGGTGCCCCAGTGCGCAGACACGATGACCACGTCGGCCGTCTCGCGCGCCTTCGCCATGAGCTGCTGCACGAGGGCGTCGTTGCTCATGAGATTGAGCGAAACATCGTCGATCGGCGCGTTTGAGTACTCCGCAAACGAGACGAGCGCGATCCTGATGCCGTCTTTTTCAACGACGGGGACGACCTGCTGCTCCTCCGCGCTGCGGTTTGCTCCCGACACAAACGAGGGTTGCAGAGCGTCCCAGGCGTTTCTTGTCGCGGCGATGCCGGCGGTTCCCTTGTCTGCCGTGTGGTTCGTGGCCGTGTTGACCAGGTCGCAGCCCGCGGCGCCGTGCAGGTCTCGTGCGAACTCTGTTGGTGCGTTGAACGTGGGGTATCCGCTGATTCCGAAATCGACGCCCGCCGTTGGCACCTCGAGGTTGCAGAAGGTGAGGTCTGCCGCGTCGAGCTCTGGTTTGATGCCCTCAAAGAACGGGGCGTAGTTGTAGCTGCCGTCTGCCTGGAGCGCATTTGCGTTGACCGAGTCGTGCGGCAGCATGTCGCCCATCGCGATGACCTTCACCGGTTTGGGGCCTGCGGGCGTGGTGGGAGTTGGGGTTGGGGTTGTGGCCGGTTTTGGGGATGGCGATTTCGTCGCGGCCGTTGTGGTGGGCTCGGAGGTGCCGGTGTTGAGCAGGGCGAAGGCGGTGCCTCCTGCGGCCAAAATCAGCACAAGCGCTGCGCCCGCGCCGATGAGGATCTTGGTGCGGCGCGACATTCTTGAGGGTTTTGTTTGGGGGTGAGGATCCGGCGCGCCCTCTGCGGGAGTGTTGTTTGCGCCGGGCTGATCCTGATCCACCATGTTGACCAGGATAGCTGGCGGGGTGTGCGCACCAACTCATCAGCCGGTGCTGACATCTCAGCCGGATGGAAAGGGGCTGTTTGAGCCGGTAGGTGTGCGAGTGCCGGCTGACATGCTGCGGCTAGCGCTCTTCGTGTGGAACTGGCACTCGGTGAAGCACGTAGGGGCCGGGTAACATCGGGGACGTGGCTTATTCAGAACGTTTTCCGGTGACGCGGGTCTCGCTCGCCGTGGCACTCATAGTGGGAGTCACCGCGGGTCTTACCGCGTGCGCGGCGGAGCCCGCAAAGACCGCGAAACCCACGTCACAGGCGCCGGATCCTGAACCAACTCGTACTGCGGAGCCAACGAAGCCGGCCGAGCCCGCCTTCGACAAGACGGCGCATTCTGTTGACGATCCGATGTCGATCTGGGTAGTCAGCAACAAACTGCGGCCGCTGAACCCTATTGATTTTGAGGCCAGTGACCTCGTCATACCTGCGGGGGTTGAGAACGAGTTCAACCAACCGCTGCGGGAGCCCGCCGCGCGTGCCGCCGAGGCGATGACGGCTGCCGCGGCAGATGCTGGGGTGCCGGTGCGGATCATCAGCGCCTACCGCGACTACGGCACGCAGGTTGCGCTCTACAACAGTTACGTGGCGCGTGACGGCCAGGCCGCCGCCGACACGTATTCGGCCCGGCCGGGACACTCCGAACACCAGACTGGACTGGTCATCGACCTCGACGACCACGGCTCTTGTTATCTGATGGGCTGCTTTGGCGAGACCCCTGCTGGCAAGTGGCTCGCCGAACATGCGGCCGAATACGGCTTCATCGTGAGGTATCCAGAAGGTAAAGAAGCAATCACGGGATTTATGCCCGAACCCTGGCACTTCCGTTACGTGGGGCCAGAACTCGCAGCCGAAATGCGCTCTACCGGCATCGTTACCCTGGAGGAATTCTTCGACCTGCCAGCGGCCCCAGGTTACGCCGAGTAGAATTGCGGGCGTGGCAGCAGTCAATTTAGGAATGCCGAAGGTCCCCGAAGTTCTTGCGCCGCGGCGCAAGTCGCGTGAGATCAAAGTCGGTTCAGTTATGGTCGGCGGCAACGCGCCGGTGTCGGTGCAGTCGATGACCACCACTCCAACGACCGATATTAACGCGACCCTGCAGCAAATTGCAGAGCTCACGGCGTCGGGATGCGACATCGTGCGTGTCGCCTGTCCGTCGCGAGACGACGCCGAGGCGCTCCCCATCATCGCGATGAAGAGCCAGATTCCGGTGATCGCCGACATCCACTTCCAGCCGAACTACGTGTTCGCGGCGATCGACGCCGGCTGCGCGGCTGTGCGCGTGAACCCGGGCAACATTCGCAAGTTCGATGACCAGATCGCGGAGATCGCCAAGCGCGCCAAGGCCGCGGGCACGTCGATCAGGATCGGCGTGAACGCCGGATCGCTCGATCCTCGTCTGCTGCAGAAGTACGGCAAGGCCACCCCCGAAGCGCTCGTGGAGAGTGCTGTGTGGGAGGCGTCGCTGTTCGAAGAGCACGACTTCCACGACTTCAAGATTTCGGTGAAGCACAACGATCCGATCGTGATGGTGAAGGCGTACCGCCTGCTCGCTGAGCGCGGCGACTGGCCGCTGCACCTCGGTGTGACCGAGGCGGGCCCCGCGTTCCAGGGCACGATCAAGAGTGCAACCGCGTTTGGCATCTTGCTTTCTGAAGGTATTGGCGACACGATTCGTGTCTCGCTTTCGGCCCCGCCGGTCGAAGAGGTGAAGGTCGGCCTGCAGATCCTGCAGTCCCTGAATCTGCGCGAGCGCAAGCTCGAGATCGTGTCGTGCCCGTCGTGTGGGCGTGCACAGGTCGACGTGTACACGCTCGCCGAAGAGGTCACGAAGGGCCTCGAAGGCATGAGCGTGCCGCTGCGCGTTGCTGTGATGGGCTGTGTCGTGAACGGACCGGGCGAGGCTCGCGAGGCTGACCTCGGTGTCGCATCAGGCAACGGCAAGGGACAGATCTTTGTGAAGGGTGAGGTCATCAAGACCGTGCCCGAGAGCGAGATTGTCGCGACGCTGATCGAAGAGGCGAACCGTATCGCCGCAGAGATGCCCGCGTCTGAGTCGGGCACACCCGACGTGTACACGCCGTAGCTCTACGGGGCCTGATCGATTCTTGCAAGGCTGAGTCGGCCTTGCAGCCTCGAGTCTACACTTCACCGCCGAGCCTGCGCTTCACCGCCGAACCTGCGGTTAGGAACTGCAAGCTCGGCCGTGAGCTGCCGGCTCGGCTACGGGGTGCGGGCTCGGAGGTGAGGTGCAGGCTCAGCCATGAGCGGCAGGCTCGGCAAATTGTGTCCTGAGTTTGGTGGAGTCGAACGATACGTGGATTCTGTTGACCTTCGGGCTGGTATAGGCTGGCAGCACTCTTGAATATAGGCCGCTGAGCTGTGGCGGGAGAGTCCGGGGCTTGTACCCGGCGCCGAAGGAGCAACACCTCCCCGGGAATCTCTCAGGCACCCGTACCGCTATGGCAAGGCAACTCTGGAAAGTAGCTTGCGTCATCCGTGACGCTGGCTCACCGACGGTGCAAGGAAGCTCCGAACAACATCGAAGCTTTCGAATCTCTCAGGTTCCCAACAGAGTGGGGAGGATCACCATCAGTCGCGCCCGCGCGACGCTACCACTGGAGATCCTTTGAGCATCACGCCCACCACTCGCACCTTCGCCGATCGACACATCGGCGTCACCGAGGTGAACGACACCGCCACCATGCTGGCTCGGCTCGGCTACGGCAGCCTCGAAGAGCTCGTTGATGCGGCAGTGCCGGGATCGATCCGGCGCGACGACGCGCTCCAACTCGACGATGGGCTGAGTGAAGAGCAGATCCTCGCCCGGCTTCGTGGGTTCGCGGATCGCAATACCGTGCACACCCAGATGATCGGCCAGGGCTTCTACGACACCCACACACCGCCCGTGATTCGGCGCAACGTGCTAGAGAGCCCGGCCTGGTACACGGCCTACACGCCCTACCAGCCCGAGATCTCGCAGGGCCGCCTCGAAGCACTGCTGAACTTCCAAACGATGGTTTCCGACCTCACCGGGCTCAAGATTGCCAACGCCTCGATGCTCGACGAATCCTCCGCGACCGCCGAGGCCGTGCTGCTCATGCGGCGGGCGAACAAAAAAGCACCCGCGACGGCGAAGACGGTGCTCGACGCGAACCTCTTTCCGCAGACCATCGCGGTTGTGCTCGGCCGGGCTGAGGCGCTGGGTATCGAGGT